>JAILXS010000004.1:0-263123 GCA_050789425.1 Neptuniibacter sp. | reverse complement strand
CCTACACCTCAATGTTTGACGTTTATAGTCTCTTATTAAAGTGTCCGGTGTCATTAGACCATTACAATGCTCTAAAAACCGTTAAGCATTACTTATGCCAACACAACAAATACCAAAAAAATCATATAAAACAATAAGATAAAAACAATTAATATCTAAAAACTTAAAACAAAAACCAATTAAGAAAAACACTCACACATAATGTGTCACTACTTGACACAATATGTATCAGGAAAACATTAAAATTTATTAAAAACCGAAAACAACTTAGAATAAAATTATGGCACCTAAAATGCATGAAACTTAAGTACCTATACAATTTGGTATTGGGTTCATACTAGTCCTTCTCAGCGCATCGCATATAATATTCCCTTCAAATTTATTACCGGTGCGCTGAGCCTTTTAAAAATAAAAACCTCTTAGAATTAAAACGTTAGTTAAATTCAAAATATATTTTCATATATCTACAACAAGGTTAGACGATTAATTTTTCAGAGAAAGTTATTATGATAACTTTGAGAGGAACACTAGATTAGAAGATCAAATGCGACAGTTTGTCTCTTATTTAAAGACAACCTGGTTCACTGTCGAGTTGGTAGTAGAACCCCCAGCTGCAACCAGGGGCGGGCACGTATAATCTTAGAACTAAATCGGTTTAGCGATTAGCGAAGTACATAGTTACTTCAAAGCCGATCCGTAGATTCTTATATTCTGGCTTAAACCATTTCATATTTAACTCCTATTATTTTAGTGACAAAAATGTCATCAAAACAAAAGCAATCCATATGCCAATTTATTTAATTACAAGAAACCTTCGAATAAATCTCGTAGAGTTTCAGGCAGGTTTATTATCAAGGGAAAAATAAAAAAAGCACGCCATAAGGCGTGCTAAAGCGCTGCAAGAGAACTAGCAGAAGAGAAAGGTAACTTAATCCGTTAAGATTAAAGCTGTTTACGTTTCATCTGATCAGCAATGTAATCAGCCTGACGAATAGCTAATGCCACAATAGTCAGAGTTGGGTTTTCTGTGGCACTGGTTGTGAACTGACTACCATCAGATACAAACAGGTTTTTAATATCATGCGATTGGCCCCAACGGTTAACTACACCATCACTTGCATGCTCACTCATACGGTTCGTACCCATATTGTGGCTTGCTGGATAAGGCGGCAAGTTGTTTACCTTAGTTGCACCCAGAGCATCAAAAAGCTCTTTGGACTTAGCATAAGCATGCTCACGCATCTTGGTATCGTTAAAGTGATCTGCCTTATGAACTACCGGCACTGGTAAACCATACTGATCTTTCTCAGTTGGATGCAGCGTGATGTTATTAGACTCTACTGGCAAGTCCTCACCACAAATCCAGAAACCCGCCATATTTTCATAGTTTTCTAAAGAATCAGCTAACTCGCGACCCCAGCCTGTTTTACCTGGATTCAAGAATGCAGACATGAAAGGAAGCCCAAGGTGCAGAGCTTCAAGCTCATAACCCGCAACAAAACCACGATCAGCATCATGAGTTTTCCACTCATGAACAATACCTGGCACCACCGTACTCTTATGCATATCTACACGACCTGGCAACTCGGCATAAACACCGCCAGTGGTGTGTGTCATATAGTTCTGACCAACTTGACCAGATGAGTTAGCCAAACCGTTACGGAACATGTTTGATTCAGAGTTCAGCAGCATACGCGGAGATTCAATCGAGTTACCCGCAACCGCTACAAGACGAGCTTTTTGGAAATGCTGGTTACCATCTGCATCTGCATACAGAACACCTGTAATTAACCCATTTTTATCGTGTTCTATACGAAGAACCATGGACTGTGGACGAACTTCACATTTACCTGTTTGTTCTGCACGAGGGATTTCAGTGTACATAGTTGACCACTTAGCACCGAATCTACAACCCTGCATACAGAAACCAGTAACCTGACAAGCTGCACGACCATCACGAGATTTGGTGTTAATTGCCAGCGTAGCCTGCTCACAATTGGCACCAATGCGATCAGCACCTTCTTTGATTACTTTATAGTGCGTACTTTCAGGATGGAAAGGCATACCAGTGGATTCAGTACCACAGACACCCATTTTTTGTTCAGCCTTAACATAATAAGGCTCCATCTCTTCAAGGGTGATAGGCCAGTCAAGCATGTTGGCACCAGGCACTGTACCCGCTACAGTTTTCATTTTAAACTCATGTTCCTGGAAGCGCATTGCAACGCCTGCCCAGTGCATGGTTGCACCACCTACCCCTTTTACAATCCAGGCTGGCAGGTTAGGAAAATCTTGAGCAATACGAGCCGGACCAACGATATAACGCTTATCCAACCAGGAAATCTTGCCAAACATTCCCCATTCGTCGTTATCAATATCTTCCATTTTGAAACGCTTACCAGCTTCCAATACAACAGACTTGATACCTTTTTGCGCCAGTTCGTTAGCTAAAGTACCGCCACCGGCACCAGAACCAATGATTACTACTACGCTGTCATCATTCAGATCAAACTTTGCAGACATATCTATTACCTCTTTTAGATCCAATCAACTTTTCCGTATGAAGGATCATCGATATATCCCCCGTTTTCCCAAGAAGAACCGCCATAACCAAAATGAGGCCAAAGCTCAGGGTTGTTATAAATACCCATAAGCAACGCGCCTTTAATTTTTTGGAAAAAACCTGTGCTTTCGATAGTCTTAAGAATTAGAGCTCGATCAGATTCTTTTTTGACCTTGAGGTAAGTTACACCATGTTGGTCAACAGCTAACTTATCAAGCTGCTTTAGCCCATCCTCAATCAGTTTGAGCGTATCAGCGTTATCGCTTGATTCTTTTGCTAGAGGAGCAACTACCTGCTGGTAATATTTATCCTTGATTTTGTCATGTGGATAAATATCACGCGCCATCTGCAACAAAGTTGCATTGCCATGCTTTCCAATACGCTGAGCAGCATAGGTATCAGATGAAAACAGACCTAAACCTGAGGAAAGTGCTGCGGCACTAAATACAGCAGCCCCAGTACCTTTAAGAAAGCTACGTCTATTTAGTTGACCTTTTTCGGAGCCTGGCTCACTAGATCGCGAGTCAGAAGATTTTTTATTCTTATCCATACATCCATCCATCAAAATAAATTTTTGTTGAATATTTTCAGTTATAAAACCAAATTTTTATCCACATATTTATCAAAGCAACTGATAACAACAGTGCTCAATATATAAATAGCAAAGGGCATGCCACATACTAACCCACTGAATTATAAGAATATTTTATAATTTATTATAGTTCATTGATTTTTAATGAACAAAGTGTCTCATCAAACTGAAACAATGTGTTTCAAATACAATCAAAAAACCATTTTCAGAAAAATATAAATTCAGTAAAGCTTTTAATCTAATTAATAAAAAAAACCTGAGGCTTCGTGATTTTAAGTACTAACTTAATACTCAATTTTTCACTAAGCTTCAGGCTTTTTCATTAAAAATAGAAAATATCTATAGTCTCTTTGATAATGCAATAAAATTTAAGACTGCTAAAAGGAAGTTATTTCTTAGTGCCCGCCTCCGGATTTCACACCTTCATGTGCTTGTCTGCGGATGAAATGACGGATACTTTCCAACTCCTCATCAGTCAGATCCGGGAATTTAGGCATACCGTTATCCAGTAAAGCTCCACCACGAACGACACTCTCAAATAGCTTTTCATTGCCTGAAAGCAGTAATGGGGATTCGCGCAGATCCGGTGCTTTAATACCCGCAACAGCTCCACCACCGTGACAAGCAACACACAGATTACCAGCAAATACACCCGCACCTGCGCTGGCTTTATCAGCATCAATCTCAAATTTCTCATCCAGGATTGGCTTAGCAAATGCTGGGGCAGGTTGTGGCGGAATAACCGCATCACCATCAAGAGAGAACGTCATGATGCGGCGTTCGTGTACACCATATTTCCAACCATGCCCTTCGAACCCGAGTTCACCGGAACCACCAAAGTTAGAGGCTAACGCACCACCTGGACCCACCAGAAGGGAAATCATCTGTTTGCCATCCAGTTTATAAGTGATCGGAGGGGCAACGATGCCAATGCCAACATCATATGACCAAAGCTCATCACCGTTGCGGGCATCATAAGCTTTCAGGTTGCCATCAGGTAGGCCCTGGAATACCAGATTACCTGCGGTGGTCAGAGTACCTGCACCCCAAGCGCTCTCCTGATTCACTTGCCAGACACGCTCATTCTTAACTGGATCCCAGGCCTGCAGCGAACCACGTGTTTCGTGTGGATCTTTGGTCAATAACCAACCCGAGAGACCAAGATAGAGCTTATGCATCTCCATCTTATGGTCAGACTTAGTATTTTTACCATCATCCTTAAAGGTATTACCTAAATGGTTGGTAGGTATAAAAGTAAGGCCTAATTCTGGGTTATATGACATTGCATGCCATGAGTGAGCACCAAATGCTGAAGGGTAGATGTTTTTCTCACCATCAAGGTATCTGGCATTCTCTGCAATGATATGACGTTGCTCTTTCAGGTCAAACTTAGTTGACCAGTTGGCATCTGCAAATTTTTCAGCCGAAATAACCTTCCCGTTTGAGCGGTCAATCGTATAGAAGAAACCATTTTTAGGCGCATGCAGGGCAGCATCAACTTTTTTACCATCGATTTCCAGGTGGTCAGCCAGCACGATGTCCATGTTGGAGTTGTAGTCCCAGGTATCGCCAGGAGCCGTCTGTACATGCCATTTATATTCGCCAGTATCCGCATCAACCGCTACAACAGAGCATAAGAACAGGTTATCACCACCTTCTGGACTACGGACTTTAATATTCCACGGACCGCCGTTACCTGTACCAAAGATCAGCTGGTTATATTTCTCATCGTAAGTCCAACCGTGCCAAGCGTTACCGCCGCCACCGTTCTCCCACCATTTACCACTCCAGGTCTTAGCCGCCATTTCCTGCGCTGCATCTTCGAAGCCATCAGCAGGATTACCAGGAACGATATGGAAACGCCAAACCTGCTCACCCGTTTCAGTATCATAAGCTGTTACAAAACCACGCATTGGGCCTAGCTCTGTACCACCATTACCGACAAATACTTTGCCATCAAAAGCTTTTGGATGACCGGTTATATTCAAAGGCTGGTCATGATCAAAAGTTCGGGTTTGCCAAACTTCCTTGCCGTCTTTTCGTGTAATCGCAATTAGACGACCGTCCCATGTAGCGATAAACAGTTTGTCACCGTAGGTTGAAAGTCCTCGATTGTGCTTCCAGAAAACTTTCTTCATGCCGTTATCAGCAATCTCTTTAGATACCTTCGGATCATATTCCCAAAGCACCTTGCCGGTACGTGCATCAATCGCACGGGTTTTATTCATTTCACCGACGTAATACATAATGCCATCAATAACCAGTGGAGTTCCCACCATATCTGACTTGTCCGGTAATGGGGTGTACCAATCCGGTTTCAGCTGGTTAACATTTTCGGTGTTAATATCTTTGAGGGGACTGAATCTCTGTTCAGAGTGAGTTCGTCCATATGCAAGCCAATCAGCTGTATTTGATTCGTCGGACAATTCCTTATCTGTGATCATCCTGTCTGAGGCATGCAGTGGCATCGTTGCAAGTAGCGAAGCCGCTACAAACAATGGCGCTGTTACACTTGACCGTCTTAATTTCATTATTATTGTCTCCTTAATTAGGAATTTTTAACGTACAGAACCCCAAGGAATCGCTCCCAATGAAGCCATTCCCCTTTAAAAATAAAGTTTCAATACTTTTAATATTAATTATGCACGGCTAAATAAGAGAGAAGTGTTGGATCTAACTTTAACGTTAAATCTGTGAGTGCATTTATAAAGACCCAGCACCTAAAAATTGAGCAGTTTAATAAGATTATTTATCTATAATTACATATTATAAAATCAAGCTTCATAATATTTATCAGCCACTTCACTGATATATTTATCCATGTATCTATTAAAGCTACTCATCTTATCCACAACAAAATCCGGGACATCGGATTTCATTATCTTCCCTAATGAAATGTGTTTATCTTTAACGATAAAAGGATTTGTTCCACACATTTCATAAAACTCATTTGAAATATCAAATAAACTATCGATATCTCCGTCGCATAATATAACTGCATGTAGCAGCAATGCTTTTTCATCTACACTAGTGGCGTCAGATTTAACTTTCCGCCAACGTTGCGCTGTCCCGACCAGCTTTTTACCTTCGATATTGACGTTAAAGTCGCCATCACAAAAAGCTCCATCAATGGATGCACAATCTCCTTGGATTCCCATCTCATTCAGCCATCCGATAATTGCAGAACAAATAATCTGGTAGCTGTCTTTAATGCTGATCTGTTTATCTTTACATCGCAGAAAAATAGACAGATTAAAAAAATTCTCACACTGGGGAGTTAATTCTCCTCCTGTGCTTCTGACCACAACCGGCCAGCCTTTCTGAGCTGATTTTTCTGTAGCCTGCTCAAACTTTTCTTTCCGGGTAGCACTTCTCGGTACTACCAGGGCTTTTTTGCTTCTCCAGAGGAAGTAACCTAGATCCACTTCACGATTGCTAATTTCGTTGTAGATATCTTCTTCCATCTGCAACCCTGTGGTTATTTCCACAGGGTCCAGGAGCATTAATTTTTTAATTTTCAAAAAATTAAGCCTTACTCTTTAGGACTTTCAATTTCCAGACACAGATCCGTCAGGAAATCCGCAGCTGGGCCACCGTCGATTGCACGGTGATCAAACGTCAGTGACAAACCCATCAATTTTTTCGTAACCAGATCACCGGTTTCTGTCAGGGCAAGTTCGTTATAAGTTTCACCTACACCAAGGATTGCTATCTGAGGCAGGTTAATGATTGGTGTGAAGTGGCGAACACGGCTTCGGCCCAGATTCGTGAGGGTAAACGTCCCCCCCGTCATCTCGCTGACCGTCAACTTGCCCGCTTTAGCACGGTCGACTACATCTTTACGTGCTGCGGCTCTTTCATGCAGATCTTTCTGATCCGCACTGAACACAGCCGGTGCCATCAGTTTGTTACCTGGCAGTGCGATAGCGAAACTAAGATCAATACTACGGCTGAGTCGAATTTCATTCTCTTCAACCCGGCCGTTGATTACCGGATGCTTTCTTAAAGTCTCAACCACATAATCCGCTAACAGATCTTCAAAAGAGACATTTTTACCCTGCTCGGCCATCTTCTTTTTACGCAGCCATAAATTATCAACACAACATACAGCGTGATGTGTTAACTGAGCCGCTTCATCAAGACTGCGACGCATGTTGTTGGCAATCATTCCCCTCAGACCTTTTAGGGGTGTAACTTTAAGTGCATCCGGTGTATTCATCGTATTACCTAAACCTTAGCCAATTGTTGCAATCAGTTGCTCTTTCTCAACAACGTCATCTACATCTTTGATAATTTTCAAAGCACCTGTAGCAGGTGATACCAATTCGTACTGAATTTTCTCAACCATCAGTTCTGCAATCACATCACCTTCAGTTACATCACCACCATCACTTGCCAACCATGAAGTGATTACTGCTTCAGAGTCTTCTTCCCACAGGTCTACCGGTACAATTACATCAGTCATATTTCTAACCTTTCATCTGTTTAAATGCGTTAATAACTTTGTCTTCATTTGGCAGCGCCCACTGTTCCATAGGGCGTGTAAATGGAATTGGAATATCCGGGTAAGCCACACGTTGCGGTGCTGCTTTCATCTCAACACCCTGCTCTGCAACCGTTGCGATGATTTCACCGGTCATACCGTAGCTGTGATAATCTTCATCGATTACGATCAGGCGACCCGTTTTCTTCACAGATTCAATCACTGTGTCGCGATCCAGAGGCACCAAAGAACGCAGATCTACCACCTCTGCACTGATACCTTCTTCTTCCAGTTTTTTCGCAGCTTTAAGAGCAATATGTACACCCGAGGTCAGACCTACGAGAGTTACATCTGTACCTTCACGTGCAATTGCTGCTTTGCCCAGCGGCACTTCATATTCTTCTTCCGGCACATGAACGATTGCGCCTTTCTCTGTACCCAACCAACCCATACCTTGCAGGGCTTTATGGAACATAAAGACCACTGGGTTATCGTCACGAATTGCTGCTGTCATCATGCCTTTCGCATCGTAGGCATTGGATGGCGCTACAACTTTCATACCTGGCAGGTGAGCAAATGTTGCGTGGACACACTGTGAATGCTGACCCGCGTCAGAATAACCACCACCAGTAGACGTCATCAGAACCATAGGCACTTTGACTTTACCGCCGGAGAAATAGGTGTTTTTAGCCATCATGTTGTAGATCGCGTCAAAACAAACACCAAAGAAATCCACAAACATCAGCTCGACAATCGGGCGCATACCATCCGATGCAGCACCAACACCTGCACCGATGAAAGCAGTCTCTGAGATTGGCGTATCACGTACGCGCTCACCACCAAACTCATCGTAAAGACCTCGTGTATTACCATACACACCACCCATAGCACCGATGTCTTCACCCATCACAAAGACAGTTTCATCAGCCCGCATTGCCTGCGCTGTAGCCTCAGCCATTGCACGAGCAATTGTCAGCTTGCGCTCTTTAACTACTTGATCAGTCATTTTCAACTCCTCAATTCAATACTTGTTTTACAGTGAAAGGCCTTAAACAAAGACTTTGTCCATTGCTTCTTCAGGTTCTGGATATTCACTGTCACGCGCGTATTGAATTGCCTCATCAACAATTGCATGCGCTTCTTCAACCAGCTTACGATCATCCTCATCAGACCAGCCGTACACTTCAGTAAGGCGTTTAGTCATGGTTGGAATCGGATCGATTTTGAACAATTCTTCTTTCTCACCCTTTGGACGATAACCTTCGGTATCACCCATGAAGTGACCTGCCAGACGAGAGGTTTCAATCTCAATCAGCGTTGGACCACCGCCGTTACGAGCTCTTTCAATCGCCTGACCAACCACACTAAAGATCTCAATTGGATCATTACCTTTAATGTGTTCACCCGGCATACCGTAAGCGACAGCTCGATCTGAGTTGCGCTCTACCGCAGTACTGGCTTTTTTAGATACAGAGATGCCCCAGGAGTTATCTTCAATGACAAATACAACAGGAAGCTTCCACACTGCTGCCATATTCAGGCCTTCATGGAAGGCACCCTGGTTTGCTGCGCCTTCACCCAGGTAAGCGACGGCAACACCACTCTTTTTCTGCATAACTCTTGAGAGTGCTGCACCAACTGCCGGACCGATACTCTGGCCGATAATGCCGGAACAGGAGAAGTTCACATCAGCATCAAAAATATGCATGTGTCCGCCACGACCGCCGCTTAAACCGGTTTTCTTACCAAAAATCTCGGCAGTCATTCCCTTAAGGTCTACACCTTTAGCGATGGCAACGTGATGGGGCCTGTGCGTCGAAGTCACTACATCCTCGGGGTTTAGATGTGCGCAAACTCCAACCGCACAAGGCTCCTGACCGTTTGAAAGGTGCATCTCACCTGGTATTGGTCCATTCGCCATATTGAACGCCGGTGATTTTCCTTCCATATAAATCTTTTCAATCTCTTCCTCAAAGAAGCGACTGATAAGCATATGCTTATACATCCAAATCTCTTGCTCTTGGCTTGGCTTCATTTCAAGCTCCTAACATCTGCTTTAATATGTCTATGAATCGATTTCTTAGTGTTAAGCTTTAAAGAGCAACCTGCATGCCATGTATATATCCCATTGATTTAATTGAACTTTAATCCAGAAAATACTAAAACCACCCTGAAAGGTAACTCAAGGTGACTCACTTATTGCGACAGTCTGTTTCAGTGAAACAGTACTCAGAGCATGGATATTCGGTATCGTGCCCGCGATTGCGCCCGATCCCTTAGATAAGGTGTTCTCCACACCACAGATAGATACTTTTTAAATCAACTAATTAGCTGCAATATCCAACGCTTGTGAGATAACCGAGCTGTTTGAGTGGCATGAATCGAGCTTTATGACTTGTGAACTAATAATCACAATTCAGAAGTTGGTATTTATGGCGAAAGTAATCCATTCAATGTTCAGAGTTTTAGATCTTGATAAATCAATTAATTTCTATGAAAAAGCCTTGGATATGGTGGTGGCAGATAGAATCAGTTTTTCAGAGTTCACTCTGGTATATATGAGAAATGATGAAGCAGATTTTGAAATAGAACTGACCCACAACCACGACAATCAGGAACCCTACACCCACGGTTCAGGTTACGGACATATCGCTGTCAGCGTGAGCGATCTTGAAGAGAGCCACAGTAAATTAGCAGGCATGCAATATGAGCCTAAACCTATTAAAAGCTTAAAAACCCATGACGATTGCGAAATCCGGTTTTTCTTTGTCACTGATCCCGATGGTTATCAGGTTGAGTTCATTGAAAGATCCGGCCGCTTTTCGATGAAGAAATATTAAAACAAAAACAGGGATCAATCTGATCCCTGTTCACCCTGAAAATACACGCCTTATAACGACTAACCGCCTTTTGCGAACACCTTGGAGTTACGCTCATTGCGGTAGTGAAACTGATCCGGATTATTTACCACAGACTCAGCATGTTTCCTGGCTTCCAGAATTTTGTGATGCTCCGGAGATTTACTGCACACGGGATCCGCATTATGCATATCGCCAGCCAGCATATACGCCTGACAGTGACAGCCACCCAGATCATCATCCTGCTCGTCACAACTACGACAGGGCTCTTTCATCCAGCCTTTACCACGGAAGTAGTTAAAGCCAGGACTGTCATTCCAGATCTCTTTTAAACTCATTTCCGTAACGCTCGGAAAGTCGATCGGCAACATACGTGCACTGTGGCAAGGTAGCGCTTTTCCATCCGGCGTAACCGTCAGGAAGACTTCACCCCAACCATTCATACAGCGTTTTGGCCGCTCCTCGTAGTAATCCGGAGTCACAAAAATCAGCTTGATTGGATTGCCTTCTGCTGCCAATTTATCCCGGTAAGCATTGGTAATGCGCTCCGCGCGGCGTAGTTGTTCTCTGGTTGGCAATAACTGCTCTACGTTCTCATAGGCCCAACCGTAGTACTGACAGGTCGCCAATTCGACATAGTCCGCGTCCAACTCAACGCAGAGTTCAATGATGCGATCAATACGGTCGATGTTGTGACGATGGGTAACAAAGTTCAGCACCATAGGATAGCCCTGAGCTTTAACTTCACGGGCCATCTTCAGCTTCTGGTTAAAGGCTTTTTTCGAACCCGCCAACATATTGTTGACCAATTCATCACTGGCCTGAAAGCTCACCTGAATATGCTCAAGACCGGCTTTGTGGAACTCAGCCATCTTACGCTCATTCAGACCCACACCCGAAGTAATCAGATTAGTGTAGTAACCCATCTCATTGGCACCACCGATCAGTTCGATCAGATCTTGCCGAACTAAGGGTTCACCACCGGAGAAACCCAGCTGCACCGCGCCCAGCTCCCGGCCCTGCTGAAAAACATCCAGCCATTGCTGTGTAGACAGTTCGCCACCGAAATCGGCAAAGTCGAGCGGGTTTGAGCAGTATGGGCACTGCAAGGGGCATTTGTAGGTCAGCTCGGCCAGCAACCAGAGTGGCTGACCGTGGCTTTTATCATCGCTCTGAGTAGTCGCTCCGCTGTTCAGCTGTGGCTGAGCGCTACAGGGTGATCCAGTGTTGCTCATAAGCGCCTCCAAGAAACTCCAGAATATCGGCACTGATATCACCCGCATCTGAAAACTTAGCCTGCACAGCATCAGTGATCGCCTGCACGCTGCGTTCACCATCTACCAGAGACAGAATTTCACCTGCGGGTCCATTCAGTTGGATCATACCTTCAGGATAGAGCAAAACGTAACAGTCCTGGGCTTTTTCCCACTGAAACCGGAACATTTTGTTCAGAGCCGGAATCATATCCGGCTCCACCACAGTTGTGACTTTTTGCTCCTGCCTAGTCATTAAACAACCCCCGGTGATACACCTTTTCACGGGTAACCGTATGATATGGCGGACGATCCAGTTCATAGGCCATAGTCATGGCGTCCAGCATGGTCCAGAGCACATCCAGTTTAAACTGCAGGATTTCCAGCATCCGTTCCTGCTGATCACGGGTTGTAAAATGATCCAGAGTGATATCCAAACCATGTTTCACATCACGACGAGCTTCCGTCAGACGGTTACGGAAGTACTGATAACCATCCTCTTTGATCCACGGATAGTGTTGCGGCCAGGTATCCAGACGGTTCTGATGGATAGTAGGCGCAAAAAGCTCGGTCAATGATGAACTGGCTGCTTCCTGCCAGGTGGCTCGACGGGCAAAATTGACGTAAGCATCAACGGCAAAACGCACGCCTGGCAATACATGCTCACCGGACAGCACCTCTTCCCGCGGCAGACCTACGGCTTCACCTAATTGCAACCAGGCTTCGATGCCTCCATCTATGCTGTCAGCACCATCATGATCCAGAACTCGTTGTATCCAATGCCTGCGCACTTCACGGTCCGGGCAATTGGCCAGAATTGCAGCATCTTTGACGGGTATTTTTATCTGGTAGTAAAAACGGTTTGCTACCCAACCCCGGATCTGTTCCGGCGTACTTTTCCCCTCATACATGGCAACATGATAAGGATGCTGGGTATGGTAATAGGCACCTTTCGCTCTAAGGGCCTGCTCAAATTCATCACGGCTCATCCGTAGCTGGATATTGGCTTTATTATTCATTGTTATTATTTAACTCTAACTTTGGCCGCCCTGACCTTTCTAAAGCTCGATCGACATACCGTCGTAAGATACTTCGATGCCGTGCGATTCTACTTCCGCACGCTCTGCTGAGTCTTCATCCAGAATCGGGTTGGTGTTGTTGATATGGATAAGTATCTTGCGCGGTTTTTCCAGCGTATCCAGATACTCAATCATGCCACCCTCGCCTGATTGCGGCAGATGCCCCATCGCTACGCCCAACTTATCGCCGACACCGGAAGTGATCAGTTCATCTTCCGTCCAGATGGTGCCATCCACCATCAGTACATCAGCGTTTTCCATATAAGAACGCAGGTGAGGTTCAATCTGGCCTAAACCAGGTGCATAGAACAGAGTTTTGCCCGTCCGGGTATCTTCGATATGGATACCGATATTATCGCCTGGATGGGGGTCGTCACGGTGTGGTGAATACGGTGGCGCACTGCTCAGCAGTGGCACTGCGGTCAGCTTCAGTTCCGGCACTTGCGGAATCACAAAACTGTTTTCACCTTCACCAATTGGAATACGGTTAATGCTATTACCGCCATTCCAGTGTTTCAGCATGTTAAAAATTGGGAAGCCCGTACTCAGATCCTGCTCAACCATCTCGGTACACCAGATGTTATGCGGACAACCTTCACGCAACATCAGCAAACCTGTTGTATGGTCAATCTGACTGTCCATATAGACGATCGCTGCAATTCCCGTGTCACGAATCGAACGATTGGGCTGCATAGGGCCGAAATTAGCCAGCTGATCACGAATATCGGGCGAGGTGTTAAACAGAATCCAGTTCTCACCATCAACACTGACAGTAATAGAAGATTGGGTGCGAGATTTTGCGTTGAGCGTGCCAGCTCTGAACCCGGCACAGTTGCTGCAGTTACAGTTCCACTGAGGGAAACCACCACCGGCAGCAGAGCCTAATACTTGTATGTGCATACTTATTATTCTTAAGTTGGCCGCCCGGCAGATACAACACCGGGCAACCTTGTCTCATGTAACCACATTAGATATAGCCACATAAAATCGGGGTGAGGTAAATTAAAGTGCTTAGCGGTTTGCGAAGTACATTGTTACTTCAAAACCAATACGCAGATCTTTAAAAGAAGGTTTAGTCCAGTTCATAGGTAACTCCTAAGTATTTATTTTTGGTTTTAGTTTGCAGCGACCACCACATTTACCACGTAAAAGGGACTTGCCGATCAACTTGATGCAAAGTGTCGCAGTCCCTATTTACAAAGCTATTTCCATGCCACATTTCTTATAATATTCAGGCATTGAGTAAAACATTTGGGTCAAAACCAACGATTAAGGCTCCCCAGTGCTGCCCATCCAGATAAACAGGAATGGACAACTCATTCAGGATTTCACCTGTATCCCGGACATAAGTCTGCAATAAAAAAGGCTGAGTATGTGTCGCACGACGCTGCTCAGAACGGGTATCAAAAAAGATCCGTCGATTTCGGCTGTTAGCATTATCAATAGAAAAATCGCCGGTCAGCGACTTCGACACTTTTTTATGATGCGTGGCGATATAGCCATTACGATCTACCAATACGCTGTAAATAAGTTCCGGGTTCTCAGTGATAAATTGATCGTAAAGCGGTTGCAGCTCACGATCGAACAGATCTGCATAGCTACAGTTATACTTTGCGGGGTCCTGGCCTGGATTAACACGTTGATAATTTGTGTCCGCAACATTAGTACGTCTCTTTATATGTTCAAGCTGATCATCCAGAGTAATTTTGAAGGCCCTGACCTTTTGGATAATATTTTCAAATGCACCGTAGCCGATGATGAATCGAGACAACAACTCCTGACTTTCTTCTGTTGAAACTTCCAACTGATCGGAAAAATCCTGCGAGTGATCCATCTCGGTTTTGATATCAGTTGCTATAGTGGTGATTTTTTCCACATGCTGCAGGGAGCTTTTGTTGGTGTATGCCAATTCATCAATGGCTGCACTGATACTAGACAGCTGACTGTTCACCTCTTCAAAATCCGTTACCAGCTGTCCGAACTGCCCATTGGTATGCTCGATAAAATCCCCGGTGGTTTCGATGTAGCCCATAATATTTTTGGCACTGCTGTCCGTATCAGAAACTAATCCAGACATCTTAGTAATATTCTGATCGATCAGACTGGTTGCATCACCCACCTTCTTTGACAGTCCCCTGACTTCATCGGCCACTACAGCAAAACCTCTTCCAGCCTCACCGGCTCGAGCAGCTTCGATTGATGCATTCAGCGCTAACAGGTTTGTCTGGTCGGAAAAATCCTGAACCATGGTAAGAATATTGGTGATGTTTTGAGAATTGTTATGCAGCCCGACTACGGTTTCCTGAAAGCTGTTAACCAGCTCCCGAATCGCTTCGATCTGTTCCTGTACCTTGAGCAGCTCTTCTTTAGATGCTCGAACGTCATCCAGATTTGTTGTGTTTTGTTCACTGATCTGAAGAGTACTGGCCGCAATCTCTTCAATCGCCTTCGAAGCTTCGTTACTTGAGGTAAATACCTCGTGGGCACTGTCTTCCTGTTCACTGGCCTTCTTATGTGCCTGACCTATTACCTTTTTAAGCCGGGCCGCCGAAAATGCCACATTGACACTGCGAGAGCGAGTATCTGCGATGATCTCTTTTAACTTGTGGGAGAAGTCATTGTAACTGGTTGCCAGAATCGAAATTTCATCATGGGTATCAACCGGAAGTGTGGCCGAGATATCACCATTTTGTTCTTTGATCGCTGACAAGACTTCAGTGACATCGCCGATCGGCTTCATGAATAGGTGTCGCATAAAGAAAATAGTCGCGATACCTGTCGCAAGCGCCAACAACACAGTGACAGACCCGGACCACCAAAGTGCATCCAGGGCATTATTCAAAAGAGATTTATCCTGATCCGATAAACCAATAGTGTCCATCACCTCGGTAATATCCCGACTGTGATAAACCGACAACAGCATTAAAACTAAATGGGGAACAAGCAAGAAAATAACATTGCCGGAAATTTTTTTAGTAAGGGAATTAAAAAAGGTTCTTTCAATACTCTTATATAAACTCATAGGACTATTGCTCTGTTAGAATTATTTTTAAGCAATAGACTCAACAAATTACGTGCCAATAAAATCTGGCCCATAATTTGATTGCATAAAGTAACCAAACCACAGAATGTAAGCGTGGTTTCGGAGAAAAAGTCACTTATAGACAGTAACAAGGGGCAATGAAGGAAAGCGGAAACCGTAACAAAGGCCGCAAAGTTGCAACAAATTTCCATGTAACGCAACAAGTGTCTCGGGGCAGTAAATCGCCATCAAGAATAAGCGGGGTTATGTAAAACATTTTCCCGAACCGTATTGAGCCTCCTGTCTGTCGCACAAATCTCACATCTGTTGCAACAGTGCTACACTTGTAGCATTCCTGAATTTAACGAAGCACTGGTAACTGTATTTTCAACACCGCTATCAATTCACAATATGACTGTTTCCAAACATTCTCAGGTCTAAGATACATGCGGCTTTGCGGTATATATGCCAGTTAGGCAATACCTTATCAAAAGACGATAAAAGCCAGCTGGCATACAAACTGCAATTCAGAACAAATAATGCACATATGCATTGCAACAACAAACGAAAACAAAAATAAAAAGCCCTACAACAGCCCCAAGAGTTCTTTCCCAGTTTTCTCATGCTGTTAGTTAGGTCGGAGCGAAAAGATGAGAAATACGCCTCAACTGAATGGCACCAAGGATGTTGTAGCCTATGTAACTGGAAATTTTCAAGAAAGGGATATTCAACCCGGTGATCAGATAGCCCGGTCATGGGAACGTAGTTTACTTAAATACGGTCTCGATCCTCACGCCTCTCAAGGTATAGAAATACTGACCCAGTATGAGATTCAGCAACAACTAGAACAACATGAAAGCTACCTCGGCATTGCCAGAAACGGACTTACCGGTTTATCAAAGCGCATAGCCAATGCAGGTTTTTCTGTACTTCTCACAGACGAAGCTGGCCTGACTCTGGATGCCAAATTACCTGAGAACATGAAAGATATCTGGCAGGATGCCGGACTACTGGTAGGCTCAAGCTGGGGAGAATCCAGAGTAGGTACCAATGGTATTGGCACCTGCCTGGTGGAAAAAGAATCTCTTATCATCCATCAACAAGAACACTTTATGAGCAGCAATAAACCACTAAGCTGCTCAGTCACACCTATTTTTGACCCCCTTGGAAATCTAAAAGGCTGCCTGAATGCATCTTGCCTCGGGGCTAAAGGGTCCAAAGAAACCCAATTCCTGACGCTACAAATGGTCATCATGTATGGACGCATGATTGAAAACAGTTATTTCCGACAGACCTATCGCAGTCAGATCACCATGAATATAAAGGAAACCAATAGCTTTTCTGATCTGGCTCAGGAGCAATTACTGGCAGTAAACGAAAGAGGAATCATCATTGGCGCAAACCGTTCCGCTTTCGCCGAATATGAAGCCTTACTGCAACCCGGTCAGCAGTTACTTGGTTTATCTATTGAGGAAATTACAGGGTTAACCGTTGATCAGTTACTTAGCCAGAGCAATGGCGGCGCAACCTCTATTCGTCACCAATCGCCAAAACTATTGGATGAAATTGAGATTGCACTGCGGGTACCTGCAAATAAAACGGCCGCATCTGCTGAAGCACCTAAGAAAGAAGAAACAAAAGCGGTGAAACATAATCATCGCCATCCGACATTACAACAACTGGCTGGTGAAGACCCTCAAGTTCGTCAGAATGTACAACAGGTCTCCCATATTCTGAACAAAGACATTCCTATTCTTATCACGGGTGAAACTGGCACCGGTAAAGAGGCATTTGCGCGCGCCATTCATGATGCCAGTAACAAAGCCAATGGGCCGTTTATTGCTCTTAACTGTGCTGCTATTCCTGAGTCACTGATTGAGAGTGAGTTATTTGGTTATCGCAGTGGTTCATTTACGGGTGCCAATCGAAAAGGAATGAAAGGTAAACTTGAGCAGGCCAATGGCGGTACTATCTTTCTGGATGAGATCGGAGACATGCCGGTCCAGCTTCAAACCAGGCTACTCAGAGCCCTGGCAGAAAGAGAAATTATGCCTCTGGGCGCAACGGAACCAACTCCCCTGGATATTCAGGTGATTTCAGCAACCCACCAGGATCTGGTACAGCGCATCAAAGATAAAGAATTCCGGGAAGATTTCTATTATCGTTTAAATGGTATGTCCCTAAGACTTCCTGCCCTCAGAAGCAGGAATGACAAGGACTATATCATCAACTGCATCTTAGACAGTGAACTGGGAGGCTCAGAAGGTGTGAGCTTCGCCCCTCAGGTGTCACAGATATTCGATGAATATAACTGGCCAGGAAATATTCGCCAGTTAGCCAATGTCCTGCGCTATGCATTGGCTATTTCTCCGGATAAACATATCACTCTGGACCACTTACCCATTGAAATACGAGCGACACCAGGAAGCCTTCAAGGAAGAAGAGTTTATTGTTGAAGAACCTAAAACAATGACGCTCTCTGATTTTGTCAGCGACGAAGAAGGCAGGCGCCTGATAGAAGCTTTAAGGCTTTATAAATGGAATATCACTCAGGTATCTGAAGAACTCAATATCTGCCGCTCTACGGTTTATCGAAAGATGAAGAAATACAATATTGTCCAACCAAACGATATCTATTAACCCCCCACCTACCACCGATGGAGAGTAATCTTTATCGGCGGTAGTTCTTCAAATCACACCCTCTAATTACACTCTCTTGTATGGCTACAAACCATCTGAATTCAACTATTTCCAATTGGCACAACCCGTGCAATATAAAACTTGCTGATTAATTAACCAGAACCACGTCTGGTTTGTAAAAGCTAAGTTTCGGAGAAAATAAAAATGATTAAAAAACTGCTGCCACTGGCATTAGCCATCACCTGCATGAGTGCATCTGCTAACGAATTACCCTCTTCTAAGGAAGCTTTGTTAGATCAATTTCTAAGCGCACATAAAGCCAAAGATTACGATGCGATTTCAGAACTGATTAACTGGGATGGTGTTCGTCGTTATAAACAAAAAATGATTCGTGTGTATACGCGAAACAACTTCGGCCGAAAGGTGATAGGCACTGAGTTTGAGGAAGCCGATACTGATTTCCTTAAACATTTTTCTGTTGGACAGAAACAATACCGGAGTAATCATTCAGTCTCACATTTAATGCGAATTAATTTTGAAGACACTGTCGGTGATGAAGAACCTGAATATGGTTCAGTTGTATATCTTATTGGTAAACAACCTGAGGGCTATAAAATATCTATAGCTGTAAGAGAAAACAGCGAAAACTCTTCACACACCCACTAATAATAAATAGCACCTGATCAGGTGCTATTTTTTTAGTAAAAAATGACACACCTGCTTCATTTTAAATACAAAACTTTTGCAAAAAAGACACAATAAATAAAAAAACAGTTGTCGCATTTATTAAACAACAATTGCAACAGTTGATTACCTTATAAAATAAAATCAAAAACAAAAACATCTCCCCAAAAATAAAATCCTTTAATATCAATACGATAAAAATACATTATTTTATGGCATAGACTTTGCGATAACCCTAATGGCTAGAGTAATTGAATTTAAATATTTAATTTACCAACTAATAAAAACTGACCTATAAAAATACGTTAGGGGGATTCGTTAATGAAACGAACACTTATGAACATGAAGATCGCAGCGGCTGTTCTGGCTTTATCAACAGCAGGTACTACTTCAGCTGCCGAGTTCATGGACGGCAAAATTAAAATTAGTGGCGCAGCAATGCAGTCCTGGCAGACTGGTATCGAAGTAGACGGTGCTGCTGCAACTGCTGGAGATACGGAAGCTGACTCTGCATTCCAGCGCATGCGTTTTGCTCTGAACATTAATGCTCAGGTAGCAGAAAACGTTTCTGTGTTTGCGGAATTAGCGGAAGAACCAAACGACTGGAATAACGGTAGTGCTGCGATCAGCCAGGATCTGGCATGGATTCAGTTCGACCTTCCAAACAACACAGGTGTTCGCCTGGGTAATGTCGTTTCTACAACTCAGAACTTCATTCGCTATTCAGATGGCGCAGCAGTACAGAGCAACCCATTTGTAGGTAATGGTATTACCGACATGATCACTGCTGAAGAAGGTCTGTGGGCATATGGTTCACATAACCTTGAAAGCGGTACTAATGTAACCTGGGATGCAGTTCTGGCAACACCTGATTTCTTCACAGATTTCTCTCCAGGCCACGGCTACAACTTTGGCCTGCGCGGTACAGTAAATCTGGATGGCGGCCTGTCATTTGGCGCAGGAACATTCAAAACCAATCATGACCTTTCTGCAGTTGCCGGCAAACCATTTGGCTCTCTGATTGCCATCGGTGATGGTGATAACTACCAGTTTGCAACTACAGCGCCTAGCGCTCGTGCAACTCACCCACTGATCGTACCGGGTGTAGATGCATTCGTTTGGCAGACAGATGTTCAGTACAAAGCAAATAACTTCCTGGTTCACGCTCTTTATGGTGAAGCAGAGGATGATTTCAGCTGGGCAGGCGGTCAAGGTTCACTTCAGACCAGCTACATTGCAGCAAAATCCAAGATGGAATTCTGGGCAGTTGAAGGTAAATACGATATCAGCAACGACTTCTATGTCGCTGCTCGTTATGGCGAAGTTACCAACAAAAGCGCTGGTGATTCAGGTCCTAACAAATCTGACCGTATCCAGCTGAGTGCTGGTTACTGGATGAACGATGCAACGCTGTTTAAAGCTGAATACGTTAAGCAGGAAGAAGATCAATTCTCTGGTGGTGCTACAGTGGATTCTTCAGTTGCTGGCGGTTCAGAGTGGGACGGCTTCATCGTAGAAGCATCTGTAACCTTCTAAACCATCGCACAGCTAATGGGCACATCACTGGTGCCCATTTTTTTAGTACATCATCTCCATCACCTCCTTCGGTGAATTCTTGGCATCCCCTGGATGCCCTTTTTACGCTCGTGAAGCAGGCTTAGGCCATTTGTCTGCTTCTGTTTTGTCACGAAGGCCGTGGCTTGGCTTACCCCCCAATGCACTGAGGGGTAAGCCCTTTTTCTTCAGTAACTTTCCCAACAAATAGTGTGATCGTGTTTAAGCTTATCCCGCCAGGTCGTTAGACACCTGTAGCAAAACCAGCACATGAATCGCAATGCAGCGTTTAATGCATCTCATTAAAGTCCTGTTATGAAGCAATCAAAAACAAGCAAAATAAGTTTTTTATTTTTCAACAGGTTAAAAGCTAAAAACCATTAATAAAACCTCACTCTTGGCACAGTCTCTGCTCTATCAATAGTTCTACCTAACTGAAAACAAAAATAATCAGGAGCTTTGAAATGTCTGGAAATTTATCTTCAGAAACAAATCAATTCCTTAGTCAGCCCATACAGCTTTTTATTAATGGCAACTGGCAGGATAGCCATACTGGATTGGTAAAACCTGTAATCAATCCTTCTAATGGAGAAACTATTGCAACCGTTGCTTCAGGTGCAGAACACGATGTGAATTTTGCTGTGGAATCAGCCCATGCAGCCTTCAATAACTGGTCACAGCTCTCAGTTTATGAGCGCTCGACCATTATGTTTAAACTCGCCGATAAACTAGAAGAACATAAAGATACTCTGGCGCAACTTGAAGCCATAGATGTAGGTAAAGCATTGGTAAATGCTTCTGGTTTTGATATTCCATTTGGTATTGAATGTGTGCGTTATTACGCAGATCTTGCTGTAAAAGCCGACTATGGAAACACATTAAACGTCACTGATATGGAGGCACGCGTACATAAAGCTCCATACGGTGTTTGCGGTTTTATTTTTCCATGGAATTTCCCTTTCGACCTTCTCATGTGGAACGTTATGCCTGCTATTGCAGCAGGAAATACCGTTGTGATTAAACCCGCAGAATTAACACCTCTAACAACTCTCTACGTGTGTAAGCTCGCAGAAGAGGCTGGTGTTCCTCCTGGTGTTATCAACGTTGTTGTAGGCTCAGGTGGTGCTGTTGGTACACCTATGATTCAGCATCCTAAAGTCCGTCGAATCTCATTTACAGGCTCATCTGGTGTCGGTAAAAAGATTGCGTCTATGTGTGGTGAACGCCCTATTCCGTGCAAACTAGAGCTCGGCGGTAAAGGTGCGGCAGTGGTGTTTGATGATGCCGACCTGGACAATGCAGTAGAGCAATTGGCTGGCGCCATCACCTTAAATACAGGACAGGTTTGTTGTACCGCCACACGCTGGTTAATTCATGCAGATATTTATGACTCCTTCGTCGAAAAAGTTACTGCAAAACTGAAAGCGACCGTCATTGGACCCGGCACAGATCCAGCGACAGAGATGGGACCGCTTGTAAGTCAGGCACAACAAGACACTGTGATGAGTTATCTCGATCGCGGCCTTTCTGAAGGTGCCACCGAAATTCTATCGGGTGGGACAATCGCAGTCGACGGTTCCGAAGGTGGGTTTTATGTAGCACCCTATCTACTTGGAGGCAGTCCAGATAATGTTTGCTTCCGTGAAGAGATCTTTGGTCCTGCTGCATATCTGGTTAAATTCACAGATGAGGCTGAGGCTTTGGATCTGGTCAACAGTCTGGATTACGGCCTGGCAAACAGCGTGTTCAGTAAGGACCTTGAACGTTGCCAGCGAGTTGCTGAAAAAATGGTTGCAGGGAATAGCTGGATCAATGCTCATAATGTATTTGCCTATGGATTGCCCTATGGCGGTATCAATATGAGTGGTGTAGGTGGTGGTGTAAACAGCCCCGAGACTTTCTATGATTATCTTCGCGATCTCACCATCGCAAGGCCGCTGGTATAAGATAATCCAGGTTAAAACAAAACCGGGCTATTGCCCGGTTTTTTTTTCCTGATACTTAATTTTGACCAAAAAAAAACCTGAACCGAGCAGTTCAGGGCAAAGCCGCCGTGATTTGAGCGGGGTCGACACTGCGAGAACAGCGCCTTGAGCGAAGGGTGACGCTAATTTATAAAACGGTTATGCAGCCTCTGCCTCTGCCTCTGCAGCAGAAACCTTAGCCGCTACTTCGGTGGATAACTTGCCAAAGACTGCACCTAAAATCACAGATAGAGAGATAATCAATAACGGGTTTTCAAAAGAAGTCGACGTTAAAGTCGCCAGGGACATTTTCCCCTCTGTTTGCAATAGATATGCAAACGTAGCGGCATAAGAAAGTACGGACGCAGGCACCGCACCAAATATAGAAAGATTGGATGCAAACACAACTGCAAACGCAGTCACCGCAACTACAATCGCCGCCCATAATGGAACGCCAAGAGTTTCACCAAGAGGAATGGCTAAAAAGCCATAAGCGCCTATCCAGCCGATAAACACACCAAACAGTCCACAGATGACTGTACTTTTAAACGCTGTGTTATCAGCGCCTAAAGCCGCAAATGCAGCCCATGCGATAAAGATTGCCCAGATTAATACAAACCCGGATAGAGGACTCAGCGCCATCCAGGTCGCGATTGCTCCAAAAATAGCAATACTGAGAGAGGTAGCAGTTAAAGGATTCATAAATGACATTTCCTTAATTATTTTTGATTGGTTTGTCATTTGGCTAAACGCCAATTTCAATTTCCAATTAGATACTGCAGGGATAATGCCAAATTATTAAAACAACAAATATTTAATAAAATTGCGCGCAAAAGGATATAAAAGGGCATAAAAGTGGGCTATATAAAATATTTTATTGAGAAGATCTTGAATATACCTTTAATAAAGATCGAACAACTGTCTATGATCTGTCGCAACCATTAAACAAAAGTCGAACCCATAAAACACAAAAAAGCGACAACCGTTTTAACGACTGTCGCTTTTAAAATTATAATTTTTGTATTAATTATTTTTGAGTTATAAGAATAATACAGTTTTTTGGAATATCTTTTGGCTCCAGTATTTCAAGAATTTTTCCATAGAAATAAGAGCCATTATTAATTTTATATAAAGCAACTTCGATATTTTCTACAATGTGACGCTTCTTTAAGACCAACGCTGAAAGTCGATTTTCATTCCTGTTTACGAAGTCCCTAAACACTTCACTCTCAGTGAATAAAATTGAACTTTCTTCAACGCCAAGCAAGAGATCCAAAGAAGCTATTTCCGAAGAATACTTCCATAGGTCTGACTCTTCATTCTGACCTGCGACTGCAGCTTGGGATTGCGTTACTCGCCCTTCTTTCCTGAACTCAAGCAAAGCCTCTTCCAGTTCAGTTAGATCGTTAATCTCAAGAACCGGAATATTCAGAAGTGTTAACTTACGCTTGAATCTCTCCATAACCGCCTTCTGAAAACCTAATGAGGGAGTGTCACTCCCTCAAACTCCATGTAAACACTGATCGTTTAAGTTTATGACTGAATATAAGCAACATGCGTGTGCATATATTCGTATAAACCATGTTTACCATCAGCACCGCCGATACCCGACTTACGCACACCCGCATGAAAACCTTGCATCGCTTCGAAGTTTTCACGGTTTACATAAGTCTCACCAAAATCCAACTGGTTCACTGCACGCATTGCCTGGCTCAGATCACGAGTATAAATTGAGGAGGTCAATCCATATTCCGAAGCATTCGCATAAGCAATTGCTTCATCAAGATCATCCACAATCTGAATAGGCAATACTGCTCCAAAAATCTCTTTATTCATAATTTCCATATCACCGTTACAGCCTGAAATCACTGTCGGTTGATAATGGAAACCCTGACCCAAATCCGCCACAGCGCCGCCAGTCGTAACCGTTCCACCTTGTCGTTTAGCGGTTTCAACCATCGCGGCTACTTTATCTAAACCAATTTTGTTGACCAACGGCCCCATATCTACATCAGGTTGCGCAATGGGATCACCATAAGTAGTTGCTGCCATTGCCGCCGTGATTTTACTGATAAATTCGTCTGCGACTGAGGAGTGAACATATACACGTTCAGCACAGTTACATACCTGTCCTGAGTTAATCACACGAGAACTCTTGATAGCATTCACGGCTAAATCCAGATTAGCATCAGCCATAACAATGGCAGGTGCCTTACCGCCTAATTCCAGATTCAGTTTTGTGATATTCGGCGCTGCGGCAGCCATAATACGCGCACCGGTTTCCACACTGCCGGTAAAGCTGATCAGATCAACACCCGTATGAGTTGTTAATGAACTACCCACATTAGCGCCAGTACCACAGACAACGTTAAATACGCCTTCTGGCAGATCCGTTTCTGCAACTAACTTTGTAAATTCAAAACAGTTGTTGGGTGTTTCTTCACTGGGTTTAATAACAATGGTGTTACCTGTAACCAAAGCCGGTGCCATTTTTCGTGCAATCAGGAAAAATGGAAAATTCCAGGGCAAAATGCCAGCCACAACACCTATAGGCTTGTGGAACAGGAAGATGTTCTCACCCGGACGGTCACTGGTAATCACTTCACCTTCAATACGACGCGCCCACTCGGCCATGTAATCCATATAGTCAGCCGTAAAGTCGACTTCTACCCGGGCTAAGCCCAGTACTTTGCCCTGCTCTTCTGTGATAACTCGAGCAAGTTGGTCGGCATTTTCACGAATTTTGTTTGCAATCTTGCGCAGATAGCCTGCACGCTCATTCGCAGGTTTAGCCGCCCAGTTTTTCTGCGCGTGCTTTGCTGCGTTCACTGCCTGCTCAACTTCTCCCTCATTAGCTTCTGGAACACGGGATAATAATTTGCCGTTGGCAGGGTTAAATACATCAATAGTGCTGCTCGGTTCAGCCATGAACTCGCCATTGATGTAGTTACGATATACCGGGACTTCAGACATGACATTATTCTCTTTATTCTTATGGAAAGGGGAGCCAGGAGCGCGTCGAAGGGGGGACACGCCGCCTGGCCCGGAGGATGTCAGCTTATCGAGAAGCTGCGTCCATCAACTTCTTAGCATTTTTCTTAAGCGCGAATACGTGCAGTACACCGCCCTGAGGAACTGTAGTGGTATGATCCATTACAGCGTCGAATGCACCTTGCATACGCTGTGCATCAACACCCCAACCTGCCTGAACACCAATAAACTGAGTACCGTTTACTGACCAGCTGGAAGGTACAGCCGTGACGCCAGAGTTAGCACGGTACTGCCAAAGTTTCTCACCAGTACGCGCATCCAGTGCACGGAAGATACGGTCATTACCACCACCGGAGAACAACAGGTTACCGCCTGTAGCAAGCAGTGGACCCCAGTTCATCTCTTTCATGTTGAACTGCCATACTTGTTTACCAGACTTGATATCCCATGCCTGAATCTCACCAATGTGATCTTCAGCACCTTCAGCCAAACGGATGTTGGTCAGGATGTCAGCAATTGGCACACCGATGTACAACTCACCGGACTTACGTGGGCCCAGTTTCACACCACCCATTTCAGAACACAGGTTCTCATGAGCTGGAATGTAGAACAGCCCAGTTTTAGGGCTATAAGCTTCAGGCGTCCAGTCTTTACCACCCCAAAGTGAAGGACAGAAAGTTACTTTCTTACCAGTACCTGGTGTGTGAGCTGGATCGTAGGTTGGACGACCTGTCTTAGGATCGATGCTCTTAAATACGTTCTGTTTCACGTATTTTTCTGCATCTACGAAATCAATAGAACCGTCTTTGTTACGCTCAAGCGTCCACAGGTAGCCGTTACGACCTGCGTGCACAAGACCTTTAATGTCTTTGCCTTTGTGCTTGTAGTCGATGATTAGAGGTGGAGATACTTCATCCCAGTCCCATGCATCGTTCCAGTGGTACTGGTGGTAACCCACCAACTTACCGGTTTCAACTTCTACAGCAACGACAGAGTTGGCATACAGGTTGTCACCTGGACGAGTATCTGGCATCCAAGGACCACCGTTACCCGTACCATAGAACGCTACACCCATATCTGAATCATAGGTACCAGCGATCCATACAGACGCACCACCTGTTTTCCAGGCATCACCCTTCCAGGTTTCGCTGCCCGGTTCACCCGGAGCCGGAATTGTGTGCGTTTTCCAGGAAATTTTACCTGTTTCAGCATCAACCGCTGTAATGTGACCACGGATACCGTATTCACCACCGGAAACACCGACCATAACCTGCCCTTTGGCAATGAGTGGTGACAAAGTCATGTAGTAGCCGTCCTGCCAATCAGCAACACAAGTCACCCAAGCTTCTTCACCCGTCTTAGCATCCAGTGCCACCAGACAAGCATCTGTTGCAGCCAGATATACTTTATCGCCATACAAACCTACACCACGGTTTGTTGGGTGCAGCTGGAACAGCTCTTCTGGAATCTCTTTTTTGTAGCTCCAGAGTTCATCACCCGTTTCAGCGTCTAACGCAATCACCTTATTGTTAGGCGTTGAGATAAACATTACACCGTCATTTACGATTGGAGGAGACTGGTGACCTTCCAGTTCGCCGGTAGAGTAAGACCATACTGGTACCAGGTCATCGATATTATCGGCATTTATCTGATCCAGCGGACTGTATGTCCAACCTTCATAGTTACCACGCCATTGCAGCCAGTTTTCAGGCTCTGGATTTTTCAGTCGGTCTTCAGTAACCGGACTGTAGTTAGTCAGAGGGTTTGACTTAGCAGCATTACCACCACCAACTGCAAATGCAGCGGGCGTGATAGCAACAGCAATCGCCAGCGCTCCGAATCGTTTAGCTAATGACATATAGCTCACTCCTGTTGTTTTTATTTGTCTTATTAGAACCCCACCCCGGGGTATTGAGACTCTGTTTAAATCGTTTCTTAACCCGAACAACAAGCCGCTATTTTTTATAGCCAGGCTTACGCGTGAAAGGCTCTTTCACATAGATCAGGTCGTCTTTGATTTCGATGGGTAGCATTGCCAGTTTTTTAGTAGCAGGACCGTTGGTCACTTTGCCTGCGGCATAAGGATCAAAACGGGAGTAATGGCAGAAGCAGAAAAACTCTTTTTTATCTTCAATAAATGAATTCACATCGCACCCTTGATGGGTGCAGATAGCAGAATAAGCGACGACGCCATCTGCTGAATTTTCCTTGGTCGCTTCATCCATCAAGGCTGGATCCAATCGCATGACCATAACTTTATTGAATCTGGAGCCGCTACGGATAACACCTGTTGCAGGGTCCTGAGGGAAAGCTAAAACTTGCTGGGCTTCCAAAACCAGCTCAGAGGCTGAGATGGCACGAGCATTTCCATGACCATCTTCAATAACTAATTGATCGCCTGGTACAGGTCTGGCCCGTTCCGGTTTACTGGATGCGGCTTCAGCACGAGAAGAAAGGCCTTCGGTTGCACCAACCGCTGCAATACATGCACATGATTTGATAAATGTTCTACGTTCCACGATTTATTTCACCGTTTAGTTATCATTATTCAGTTTCAGGTTTGCCAGCCATAAGACTGTGCAGAACCGTGATAAACGTGGAATCGCAAACGCTGTGCCAACCCAACAACAACCAACACAGAAACAAACACAAGCTTTTGTTTTTAATCGCTATTTTTTGAAATAATCTTATTCTATGTAAATCTATTTTCTTCAATCTACCAACAGCATGACCGCAACACTCGACCGGGGTTCGCCACAGCCGTCGCACCCATGCGACAACAGCTGAACACCGCATTTTCAAAGGTCTAAAATGCACTCCCGCGACACTCGCAACACCTGTCGCAAATCGATGCAACAACTGCTGCGACCAAACAACACCTCTCAAATAAAGCCGCTCGGTTTACCTATAAAGAAAGCCGTTATGACTGAATCCCAAACACAAGAAATTGAAAATAAATATTTAAAAACAATAAGTTAATAGAAATAAAAATATCACTGGCATAGCTTTTGCGATCCTCAATGCACAAAACCTATAAAAATAAGGAAAACGCCGTGAAACGTGCCTCGTTCATCAACATACTTTGTGTTGCCACGCTCTTATTGCCTGTTACCTCTCAGGCAGCCGCTAAAACCGTTTGGCGGGATGGAATTAACTACATTTCCATCAAGGAAAGTCCGCAGCTGACTACAGAACACCCCTACACCATTAAGGCTGACCAACTAGCCCGGATTCTTAGCCAGGTAAAGATCACCCAATCGGATTCAGGGTCCTTACTTTCTTTAATGAATAAGAAGACACAGACCGCCACACCGGTTTTTACTGATCGTGAAATTCATGTAATGGCGCAACGATTAAGTGAGACGTTGACGCAAGCATCGCCAGGAGAAATGGTGACTTTTTCAGTATCAGATTTTCGTAATGCCTATTTTGGGGATAAGCGACTGTCTGTCAGTGGTTCGGTATTTGTAAGCAATCAGCACTTGAACCTGCTGTTTGGTGAAGTACATGTAGATATTCAAAAGAAATATCTCCGATCCGGAGCTTCTGTCAGTAACAGTCGTTTTGCCTCAAATGCGGAGATCGCGAATTTCAAATTAAATACGGGTCATCCAGAAAAAGAAGGCAGCCACGACTGGAGCCTTGCCGTTTTCCCGGGTGCTGAAAAAGTACAACAACGCCATGACTGGATTCAGATCAGCCTCAACCGGGACTACGACTATCTAAGGGCAGAAAAAGCCGGTTCGTTGGAAGAGAGGTACCTTTCAGAACAGCAGAAGCAACAAGAAACCTCGCCCGAACTTGAGGAGAGAATTCGCAAGTTGGAAGCAGCGCAATTATCAACCGCTCCAAAGGCTGAAGTTGTAGAAACATCTGACACTTCAATGAAAAGTCGCTTACTACGTCTGCGCTCACTCTATGAACAGGGGGCGATTCCCGAAGCGCTTTATCTGGAAAAAATGCGCGCCATCATTAATGAGCTTTAATCCCCTGTTTAGAGGGTTAAACGAATACAACCAGCTTGAGAAAAAGAACAATGATAAAAACACTCTACCGTTCAGTCTTACTGGGTGCTGTACTTTCCAGCAGTCACCTTGCTGCTCTGGAGCAGCCGGAATTACTGATAAAACTACAAAAAGACGTATTTATAGAAATGCTTCGTAGCCACGGTGACCAAATTGAATCTTCAGCCGTCCTTAACTGGTGTGGTCACTCCGAACTGGCTGATGAAATAAGCCTGAGTACAAACGGTTTAAAACGCGCGGTTTACCAATCCTTCATTGTGGCTGGCACCCAAAATGTACAGGCGACTGAAATAGCACGCCAGATGTCTAATGAAGAGTGGAAACTCTTCAACAACGCTTTATTCAGTGACATCAAACGATATCAGGATGGCTTAGGCCAGGGGCTTGAGATCAGTTTGGCAAAAAAAGATAAGAAAAACGCTTTTTGTCATCAAATTGAGCAGCAAGCGATGAAATCCGCCCGTACGCTCACTCACAATTAAGAAAGGCATTCCCCAATGAAAAAGCAGATTTTGGCGTTAACAATCCTTTCTTCTCTTGTTCAACCGAGCTTTGCTGAAGAGATAAAGCTGGAAAAATTATGGCAGTCGAAGGCAGAGTTTAAAGAGCCCGAATGTGTTGCCTACGACATCATGAGACGTTCAATTTACGTGTCTAACATCAATGGAGAACCCAGCGCATTTGATGGCAATGGTTTTATCTCTCTTGTCGCTAACGATGGCAAAATCGAAAAGCTGAAATGGGTTGATGGTCTTAATGCTCCCAAAGGCATGGCGATGCTGGGTAAGAAGTTATTTGTTACCGATATCAATGAACTGTTAGTGATTGATGTAGAAACCGCGACCGTCGAAAAACGATTTAAAGCAGACGATAAAAGTTTCCTCAATGATGTTGCGATCTCCAGTGAGGGCGTGATCTATGTAACAGATACCGCAACCAACCGTATCTATCGTTTGTATCAAGGTCATCTGGAAATCTGGCTTGAAGATGAAAGACTGGAAAACCCTAACGGCCTGTATATAGACCATCAGCATATTATCGTCGGCAGCTGGGGAAAACCTACAGAAGGCTGGAACACCGAAATCCCCGGACACCTTTTGTTGATCTCTCCTGAAGATAAAAGCATTACAGACTTTGCCGACGGCAGCCCTATCGGCAACCTGGATGGGCTCGCCAAAGCCGGTAAAGACAGCTTTTTGGTAACGGATTGGATGCAAGGCAAGCTGATGCATGCAAAAGCTGACGGTACGGTAAACACCTTACTGGAACTAGGTCAGGGCAGTGCTGATATTTTATACCTGCGCAGTAAAAACTTTTTACTTATCCCGCAAATGAAAAAAGGCAATCTGGTTGCCTATTCTGTCAAAAAATAAGCCTGTTCTATCTAAAAAGGAGTAAATACACCTGTGTTGTGTATCAACTTAAATACGTTAAAAACAGCTGTATTTACTCTTCTCTGCTGGGTTCTTTTAACCCTCACGATCCACGCCCACGCAGTGGAAATGCCATTATCACCCGAATTACAGAAACTCTTCCCTAACGCCAGCCACATGCACCAGGAAGACCGGGATTTAAGTATTATTCCCGTCTACAGGTTAGGTGATCTTGAAGGCTATGCTTTTCGAACAGGAGAGATATTTCCTGTCCGGGGCTATGGCGGCAAACCCATCGATATACTCATAGGTCTCAACCCCCAGGGTCATCACACAGGATTTGTCGTGATCGACCACTATGAACCGATCTTCGTGAAAGGGGATGGTCCACAAATTCTTAATCGTTATATGGAGCAATTGATTAACATCCCGGCCTCGAACAACATCTATATTCGAGGGGATAATCAGAAAAAGCTCTCCGGCAGTGGCAAAAGCTCTTACATTGATGGCATCACCAATGCCACAGTCACCACCAGCGCAATCAATCGAACCATTACAAAGTCTGCTCGGGCCGTTGCACGGTCAAAAGAACTGGCAGGTTATGCACCTCTTAATCGCAGTATTCCCAAAGCTGACATTTTCGAGTCAATGTCTTTTAAGCAACTGCTTTCCAGCGGATTAATTAAACACTGGCCGATTTACCAACAACAAATTCAAACAGCAGAGTTAGATAAAAAACTGGGCTACCCGAGCCAACCTGTGGCCGTTGAGGGTACTGAACCCCTAGCCGAACTTTTTATCGCGTATATGAGTCATCCGCTGGTCGCAAAGAACTTATTACAAGACGCAGGATATGCTGAGTGGAATAAACAGGTTCAAGCAACTGACCAGTACCTGCTGATACTCAGTAAAGGTCTCTGGAAAGGAAAACCACTGTCTGAATACATTCACATCAAACAACGCGGTACTGTGGTTATACAAAAACCATTGCACCTGCCTGAGGTTATCAGGCAGCTAAAACTACCTTCTGATTCATGGGATGAGCAATTTCTTCTGCGGTTACCCCAAATCGCAGCATTTGATCCATTAAATCGCACGGACCTTGAATTTAAAGCATCAGCAAAGACCAGGCTTAAAGATGTTTACACCCTGCCAGCGGAGTATTTCCAACAACAAAGTTCAGAACAGGTTGATACCGCACTCTGGAAACAACTGTGGCAACAACGCCAAAATGAAATTGCCCTTTTGTTATTGGGGCTGGCTGTACTTACCCTGCTGTTTTTCAATCAACATTTTGCGGTGATTAACCCAGATGTATTCCACAAAATACGTTGGGCTTACCTTAGCTTCACCCTGTTTTTTATCGGTTTTTATGCCCAGGGCCAGTTAAGTCTTGTGAATATTCTTACCATTCAACACCTGCTGATGGACGGCTCATCACTTGACCTCTTCCTGCTTGATCCCATCATATTTATTTTGGGGTGCTACGTACTCATAAGTCTGGTTCTGTTTGGAAGGGGATTGTTTTGCGGCTGGCTTTGCCCCTTTGGAGCTCTACAGGAGTTTGTTGGGCTGTTAGGTAAAAAGCTCAATATAAAGCTTTGGAAAATCAAACCAACCTGGCATAACCGTCTGCAAAAACTCAAATACATCCTGCTGGCAGGCATCATGGGTGCATCGTTCTACTCCCTGACGTTAGGAGAAGTATTGGCCGAATTAGAACCTTTCAAAACCAGCATGACTTTGTACTTTGTTCGCGAATGGCAATATGTGATCTATGCCGTAATCTTGCTATTACTCGCCCTTAAAGTGCACAAATTCTATTGCCGCTACCTATGCCCTCTAGGTGCAAGTCTCGCCATCCTGGGCGCAATACCCATCTTTAACTGGCTAACTCGCAGAGCTGAGTGCGGCTCCCCTTGTCAGAACTGTCGTATGAATTGTGAGATTGATGCAATCAACAAACAGGGAAAAATTAATATGAGGGAATGTGTACAGTGCCTGGAATGCATCGTCATCAACAACAATCCAAAGTTATGCGCAATTGAAGTGGCTGAAACTAAAAAGCAGAAACGCAAAGCTCAATATATCGAAATGATTAGCAAGTAAACGGTTAGAAACATACCAACAGTGAGAAGATCTGTACTACAGGAAGGTAGATGGTGGAGCCTAGCGGGATCGAACCGCTGACCTGTTCGCTGCCAGCGAACCGCTCTCCCAGCTGAGCTAAGGCCCCATCGAAAGGTGCGGCTATCTTAAATAGCCGCCGTTTGGGTGTCAAGAAGATTCAGGGTGTTTAAATTTCATAGAGTTCAAAGGGTTAGCTTTGTTCCGAGAATAAAAAAGCCGCATAAGCGGCTTTTTTAGTTTCAGACATCTTAGGCGCTGGTATTAGCCTTCGATCTGACTGCTCAATGCGCGGAACTCTTTCTCCCAACGCTTGGCTTCTTTCTTAGAAGGACCACCCAGTACATTCACCGCATGGCGCAGTCGTGCACGGGTCATATCAGCTCCAAGAATCGCCATGGAATCCATAACTGATACAGTCTGGTTTGTTCCAGCCACCGCAATAAATAGCGGGAAAAGGAAATCACGGATCTTGAAACCCATCGCTTCAGCCAACTGTTTCAGTTGGTTGAACAGGCGGTCTTTGTTCCACTGACTTTCAGTATCCAGCAACCATACTGCGTATTGCAGCATTTTACGGATATCATCTTTTTCCAGAGATTTGTGTGCGAAATCTTCTTCGGTAATATCCAGCATGCCGGACAGGAAGAAGCTGGCAAGTGGTGCTACGTCAGAGAGTTTTTCAACACGTTGTTGAATCAATGGAACGATCTGCATCAGGTATTCAGGGTTCAGAGCCCACTCCTGATATTTTGCCGCAAACTGAGCAGGGTCCAGATCCTCACGTAACCAGAGTCCGTTTAACCAACTGAGTTTTTCCTGATCAAAGATCGGGCCACCCAGCGACACACGCTGGATATCAAAGTTATCGAACATCTGCTGACGAGTGAATTTCTCACTCTCATCCGGCATCGACCAGCCCATGCGGCCCAGATAGTTCAGTAACGCTTCTGGTAAAAATCCCATACGCTGGTAATACAGAATACTGGTTGGGTTCTTACGCTTGGACAGTTTGGATTTGTCCGGGTTGCGCAGCAGTGGCATATGACACAGCTTTGGCATATCCCAGCCGAAGTATTCATAAAGAAGTTTGTGTTTAGGCGCAGAGTTAATCCACTCCTCACCACGGATAACGTGGGTGATCTGCATCAGATGATCATCTACCACATTGGCCAGATGGTAAGTTGGCATGCCGTCAGATTTCAGCAGGATCTGAGCATCTACCATGCCCCACTCCAGTTCAATCGTTCCACGTAGCATATCGTCTACTTCGCAGGCACCTTCACCTTCAGGCACAACCATACGTACTACATAGGGTGCTCCTGCTGCTTTTCGCTTTTCTATCTCTTCTTCCGGTAGCGCAAGATCACTCTGTTTAAGCGCTGTATGCCCACCTGCTGCACGTCGTGCGGTACGCAGCTCATCCAACTCTTCAGAGGTACGGTAACAAAGGAACGCTTTCCCCTCTTCCACCAGCTGCATCGCGTACTGAGCGTAATCCGCTTTACGCTCACTCTGACGGTAAGGACCATGTGGGCCGCCTACATCCGGACCTTCATCCCATTCCAGACCTAACCAACGCAAAGAGTCCAGAATCTTTTGTTCAGATTCGGCTGTACTGCGGGTTTGATCCGTATCTTCGATACGCAGAACAAACTGTCCGCCATGCTGGCGGGCAAATGCCAAATTAAACAACGCAATATAGGCAGTACCTACATGAGGGTCGCCTGTGGGAGAAGGTGCAACACGGGTACGAACAGTCGTCATTGGTGTCCTTGGAATAAGCAGATAAAAATTATGAATGGGCGGAATTATATACTCAGGCGCCTGATCTCAGCCAGCAGAGAAGGGAAAAAACAAACTTAAATCCAGATTTCTTGTCATTAATGACGCTCTCCTTTGCTCATGGGTCTTTCCATGCCTAGACTAAAGGTTATGAGAACCCAATTCCGGTTTTTCGTTCTTAATAATAAAAGATAATTTTGTAGTATATCGATAAAAATGAATTCAAGCCCTGGCGTGAAACAAGAGACCCTCAAACGGCTGGAAAACGAACGTAGTTTTCTTAAGTCACTTATTCAAAACCTGCCCGACCTGATCTGGATGAAAGATACAGAGGGGGTCTACCTTGCCTGCAATCATGAGTTCGAGCTTTTCTTCGGTGCGAAAGAAGAGGAGATACTAGGACTTACTGATTATGATTTCGTTGATCGGGAGCTGGCGGATTTTTTCCGCGAACATGACAAAAATGCTATGAGCAGTAGCACGCCTCTGGTGAATGAGGAGTGGATTACCTACGCTACGGACAAACGCCGAGTGCTTCTTGAAACGACTAAAACGGCCATTCACGATGATTCAGGTAAGCTTATTGGGGTGCTTGGCATCGCTCACGATGTTACTGAGCGGGCGGTGCAGGAAGAAAAAATCCGCCGCAGTGAAGCACAATTGCAGGATGCTCAACGACTGGCTCAGATAGGCAGTTGGGAGTTGGACTTTGAGATGGATCAGCTATTCTGGTCGGAACAGGTATACCAAATATTTGAGCTAAACCCTGCAAACTTTTCGCCTAGTTATTCCGCCTTTCTTGATGCAATCCATCCTGAAGACAAAGATCTTGTGAATGATGCATTTCAGGAATCAATTAAAAAGAAACAACCTTATGTTGTGTCGCATCGTTTACTGGTCAATGGTCAGATAAAATATGTGGAAGAACAAGGGGAAACGGAATTCGCAGAAGATGGCTCTCCCATTCGCTCAGTGGGAACCATACAGGATGTTACGCAACGCACTCTCAATGAGATAAAACTCAACCGTATGGAGAGCCTGGCGGATCACAGCCCGGATGGAATTTTCATCGTAGAAGCAGAGACCGCTAAAATTGTCGATGCTAACCATGCCGCCTATGCCAACCTGGGCTTCACCGAAGAGGAGATGCTGCTGCTATATGTTTGGGATGTCAGCAAAGGGATCGATGATCTGCAAAGCTGGAAAGCACGCGTCCCTGGAATCATCGAAGAGAACGGCCTGCCTTTTGAAGACCTTCACCAGCATAAAGATGGCCACATTATTCCGGTTGAGATAACAGCCAAATATATAGTGGAACCCGATGGTAATTTCTTCATCACCACCAGCCGCGATATCAGTGATCGCAAACTGGCTGAGAAGAAAATGCACTATATGGCCTATCACGACCTGTTAACTCACCTTCCCAATAGAGTATTACTTTCCGACCGGCTGCATCAGGCAATATCAATTTCGGACAGAACCAACACCTTATTAACCATATGTTATCTGGATCTTGATGAATTCAAACCTATTAATGATAAATACGGACATGAAACCGGCGACGAGTTATTAGTCCAATTCGCCCGCAGGCTGGAAGTAGAGCTCCGCGATAGCGACACACTGGCCCGACTCGGTGGCGATGAATTTATCCTGATGCTTACCGGCCTAAACTCAATCTATCAGGCGGAAGAGATTATCCAGCGGGTTCTGGCTTCTATAGAACTGCCTTTTAACATTCAAAATCATCGCTTATTCGTGTCCGGTAGCATCGGAGCTACAATATATCCCCATGACAATTCAGACCCGGACACCCTGATACGTCACGCAGATCAAGCGATGTATAAAGCTAAGCAGTCTGGTAAAAATCAGTATTGCCTGTTTGATCCGGTTGAAGATCACAAAGTACACGCCTATCGCAATGCTTTGAATGAGTTTGAAATTGCCATAGCTGAATCTCAACTCACCCTCTACTATCAACCCAGGATTAATCTACAGGATGGCACTCTTGCCTCAGTAGAAGCATTAATTCGCTGGAACCACCCGGAAAAGGGTTTCCTGCCACCAGCCGAATTTCTGCCCATTATTGAAGGCACAAAACTCGAGGTAGCGTTGGATGAATGGGTTCTGAGAACAGCACTTAATCAACATATGCAATGGCGTGAAGCCGGGAATATCCTCCCGGTCAGTGTCAATATCAGTCCTAGAAACGTTCAGTTACAAAATTTCTGTAACCATGTACATGAACTCCTTAGCCTTTATCCAAAAGATGTTTTGCAGAACCTTGAACTGGAGGTTGTTGAAACAGGCGCTATAGGTAACACCTCCCAGGTGGCAGAGATGATGGAATCCTGTACCCAGATGGGTATTCAGTTCTCACTGGATGATTTTGGTACGGGGTATTCCTCGCTGACCTATTTCCACAGACTTCCGATCAGTATTCTCAAAATCGACCGAAATTTCGTCTGCGATATGCTGAGCAACCCACAGGATCAGGACATAGTTGAAGGGGTGATTAGGTTAGCTCAGGCCATTAACCGCCCTGTGGTTGCAGAAGGTGTTGAAAGCATAGAGCTGGGGCTAATGCTGCTTCAGCTCGGGTGTAAATATGCTCAGGGTTACGGCATTGCTAAACCTATGCCGCCAGAAGATGTGTTCAACTGGTATGACAGTTTCAGAAACAAAAGCGCCTGGACCTCCCTGCACGACGAACAATTCAACCCAACCTCATCCTATGACCTGAATGTTGCTATCTTCACTCACAAAGTCTGGTTGGACAAAGTAAAAGGGTATCTGAATTCAAACCTGTCTGGAAAAACACCTTCATTAAATGGAAATGCCTGCCAGTTCAACTGCTGGCATAAGGGTATTGGTGAATACCGTTACGGCACCCACTCTCTTTTCCCTACGCTGCATAAAAAACACCAGGCTTTGCATCAACTGGCCGAAAAATTGGTACAGATGGCGGCCGAAGGCAAGATAGATGATGCACGAGCGAGTATTGAAGAACTGGAACAAAAGGGAGCTGCATTAACTCATATCCTGACGGAACTGGTTAACGATCACCCCTGACAGATTATGATATGTAAACTGAGTTAGGCCACTTGCTAGTATACTGGCCTAACTTAGAAAATTCTCCCAGAGCACCGCTCCCCAGAATAATCCGCCGATGGCCAGAGAGACCATCACCACAGCGGAGCCTAAATCTTTGGCTAAACCGGCAAGCTCATGGAACTCGGTACCGGCGCGATCAACCACCGCTTCAATAGCTGTGTTAACGAGCTCAAATGCCAGTACCAGCAGACAGGTACTGATCAGTACCGCCAGCTGCATAGGAGACTGAGCAACAAAAAAGGCCAGTGGAATCAAAACCGCGCTGCCCCAAACCTCGTAACGAAAAGCCGGTTCCTGAGCGTAAGCAGCTTTCATCCCCTGAATGGAATAGATAGTTGCGAGATAAAAACGTTTAAGACCGGTAATTTTTGTTGTGTAGCCGTTTTCTGACTCTGCCATGTCTAAGTTTAACCCTTCAATTCACCTTAAAACTTGTCCTCAGGCTAGCATTTAATCGCTGTTAATGCAGCGCTGAACCAGACGACAGTATATAATCGCTTCTTTTATTTATAAGACCACTAGTCGTACCGAATGAGCCCACTGTCAGACTCCCTGAACCGCCGTTTTACTGTTGCCCCCATGATGGACTGGACAGATCGGCACTGCCGTTATTTCCATCGTATTCTCAGCCAACATGCTGTGTTGTATACCGAAATGGTAACCACCGGTGCGCTGATCCACGCTGACCCCGACCGTTTTCTTAGGTACAACCGCAAAGAACAACCCGTTGCCCTACAGCTAGGCGGCAGCAACGTTTCAGAATTGGCGCAGTGTACCAAGATGGCGGAAGAATATGGTTACAATGAAGTGAATCTGAATGTTGGCTGCCCCAGTGACCGGGTACAGAACAACATGATCGGTGCTTGTCTTATGGCCCATCCGCAGTTGGTATCTGAATGCTTGCACGAGATGCAACGCGGCGTAGAGATTCCGGTAACGGTAAAACATCGTCTCGGTATCGACGATATGGACAGTTATGAGGAGCTGGTTCGTTTTGTTGAAACCGTCGCTGAGTCAGGCTGTAAGGTCTTTATTATTCATGCCCGCAAAGCGATTTTGCAGGGACTGAGCCCTAAAGAAAACCGTGATGTTCCACCGTTAAAATACGATTGGGTATATCGTATTAAACAACAGTTCCCAGAACTTGAAATCCATATCAATGGCGGTATCAAAACCATTGCTGAATGCCACACACATCTGCAACATGTAGATGGTGTAATGCTCGGCAGAGAGGCATATCAAAACCCTTACCTTCTGGCCGATGTGGACAAAGAGTTCTACAACTCAGACCTGCCCAAGATCAGCCGTAAAGGTACCGCTCTGGCGATGGTTCCTTACATAGAAGAACAGCTACAGCAGGGAACATCTCTGAACCATATCCTGCGGCATATGCTGGGTTTGTTCCACGCACAGCGCGGTGGAAAACAGTTCCGCAGGCTAATTAGTGAAAATGCTCATAAACCTGACGCCACAATTGATGTACTCTATCAGGCATTAGAGCGTGTACCGGATTAATGGAAAAGAAAAAATATGAGTCAGTTAGATAAACTTAAAGAGATTACAACTGTTGTAGCGGATACAGGTGATATCGAAGCGATTGCACGCTTTAAACCAGTTGATGCGACGACTAACCCGTCATTACTGCTGAAAGCCGCTCAATTGCCTCAGTACAGCCAACTACTGGTTACAGCAAAAGAATGGGCTACCGCTCAAGGTGGTACTGAGCAGGAAGTGCTCGATAATATGACGGACAAGCTGGCTGTTGAAATTGGCAAAGAGATCCTGAAAATTGTTCCTGGTCGTATCTCTACCGAAGTAGATGCACGCCTATCCTTCAATACAGAAGCGACACTCGAACGCGCACGTAAGCTAATTGGCTTGTACCAGGAAGCCGGTATTGGAAAAGAACGTATCCTGATTAAAATTGCCTCGACCTGGGAAGGGATTCAGGCTGCTCGTCAGTTAGAACAAGAAGGTATCAACTGTAACCTGACTCTGCTGTTCAGTTTTGCTCAGGCCGCTGCCTGTGCAGATGCAGGTGTTTACCTGATCTCACCATTTGTAGGCCGTATTCTGGATTGGTTTAAAGCCAACGAAGAGGGCGACTTCACTGGTGCTAATGATCCCGGTGTTCAATCGGTAACCAGCATCTATAACTACTACAAAGCCAACGATTACAACACGATTGTTATGGGTGCGAGCTTCCGTAACATCGGTGAGATTCAGGAACTTGCTGGCTGTGACCGTCTGACCATTGCACCCGCTTTGATGCAGGAACTGCAGGATTCAACTGACGAACTACCAACCAAGCTTTCTGCAACCACAGCAGCATCTGAACAGGGACGCTTATCTCTGAATGAAGCTGAATTCCGCTGGATGATGAATGAAGACCCAATGGCGACAGAAAAACTCGCCCAGGGCATCCGCAGTTTTGCGGCAGATCAGGTTAAGCTGGAACAACTCCTGTCTGTGCTGTAATAACACTTTTGACACGACAAGGCCCTGTTTTATAACAGGGCTTTTTCTTTTGTAAAAAATATACTGACTATACTGATCTCTATAGCCCACTGTTTGTTGGATGAGGAGATCTGTTATGGATGGTTTAGTACTCCCCCGCCCTAAAGTGATGCTGTTTGACTGGCACGGTACGCTGGTTGATACGCACAGTGCCATGTATGCCGCCATTGAAGAGATGCTGGCGCAGCTTGATGAGCTGGACCTTGTACGTCATATCCTCCCCGAAGAAGATGCTAAAACCGAAGATGACGAGAAGTTAATAAGATATATCCGTATTTATCGCCATCTCCACCCCCGGGTACTCGCTGAAAAAAGAATCTCGCGAACAGACGTTTTTGAAGTGTTGTTTGGTGATAATGACGAAGCCAATTCCATAGCCCACAAAGCTTACAACGACTGTTATCGCCACCATTACGGCAGCGTAAAACCCTTTCAGGAAGGGATGTTCGAATACCTGACCTATCTTAAACAACTGGGTATCAAGATTGGGGTGGTCACAAACCGGAGCCGGGAGTTTCTTGATCCGGAGCTGGCTGCCGTTGAGGCTGGACGATGGCATGACCTGTTTGATGTCACTCTTTGCGGTGATGAGATGTTACGTTACAAACCTGCTCCGGACTCCATGGTGCAGGCCAGCAAAGCGGTCGATGAACTTACAGACCAGCACCTGTGGTATGTCGGTGACAGCGTAACCGATATGATGACCGCAACTAAAGCAGGGGTCACCCGTGTTTTCTACAACGGTGCATTATGGTCACCGCATTGGTTTGAACAGCACTTTTCCAAACAGGCTAAACACCGATTTGATCCGGAAATTATCGTTGATGATTTTGATGAACTTCTCGATATAGTACTGGGAAGTGCTGATCACAATTTTGATCCGGCTCTGGTAGATAACCGCCCGGCGCGGCTCCCGCCTCGCCAACCTATTCCTGAACGTGAAGAGCCTGACTGGCACCCTGCCATTGCCTCATTAACCTACCCCTCAGTGATCCTGTTTGACTGGCATGCAACGCTGGTAGATACACTCGATGCTATGTATCACGCCGTGGATGATATGTTGAAAGAGCTACGTGAGATCGGTTTGCTTGAACATCTGGTTGATTCTGCCAGTTGTAAATCACCGGACGATCAGCGCCTGGTTAACTATGTGCGTGATAACCTCAGTCTGCACCCGAAGATCAAACTAGACCGGAAAATCTCCCGAACCGATATTTTTGAAATCCTGTTTGCCGATAACGAAGTTGCCAAAAAGCTCGCACATAAAGCCTTTACCAACCACTACCGGAAATATTTTGGTACGGCCCTGCCCTTCGAACCTAAGGTTGCAGATATGCTGGCAGGGTTACGCAAATTAGGACTGATTGTGGGCGTTATCACCAATCGTGATCGCGAATTTTTTATGCACGAGCTGAATACCGTTGAAGATGGCTGGGCACACCTGTTTGATACTGAAATCTGCGGGGATGATACCGTGCAGCGCAAACCCCATACCGACCAGATTCTCAAGGCAGCAGATAATCTTGGCTGCCCACTGGGAATGGATATCTGGTACGTGGGTGACAGTACAACAGACGTGATCGCCGCAAAATCCGCAGGCATCACCAGTGTTTTTTTTAATGGTGCCCAGTGGGATCTGCCCTGGCTTAACAAGATTTTTCCGGGAACCGAACGTTACCCCTATAAACCCGATGTTGCGGTGAATGATTTCTCTGAATTCTGGGCGATGGTTCTGGCCTGCCGGAAAAAGCAGATATTAAAAACATAACTTCTTGAAACTGAAATAGAATCACAGAGGAAGTGGTGACATACTTGAGAGGCTATTAACCCGAATCAGGCAAAGGAGAAAGCGTATGTCCGACCAGCATCACCAGTCGCTTTCCCAGGCAATTGAACGGATTCAGGTACTGGTTAATCGTAAAGAGGTGGTTGATGCCTGGCTGCATAAACAGAAAAACCAGCCGAAACAAGCCCTTGTAGAATCCCTGACACAACGACAACACCTTGCGGAACTGGAGTCTATGATCAATCGACTTCACCCCGCAGATATCGCACTGCTGCTTGAATCCACACGTCCGGACCAACGCCCCCTGATCTGGCATCTGGTTAAACATGAAAATGCCGGTGCTGTACTGTTAGAGCTTTCAGATTCCGTGCGCCTTGCTCTGGTCGAAGAATCACCCACGGAACACCTTGCAGCGGCAGCGCAACACCTTGAAAGCGATGAAATTGTCGATCTGGTTCAGGAGCTACCCGAGGAGATAGTCCCAAGTCTGCTGTCCTCCCTGCCCTCAGATGAGCGTGAGGAAGTCCGCTCCGCTATGAGCTTTCCCGAAGAGTGTGTAGGGGCGTGGATGGAGTTTGATCTACCGGTGGTACGTGACGATATCTCTCTGGATGTTGTTCTGCGCTTTTTCAGGGTCAGGGGTGAATTGCCAGACAATTCCGGGAAAATCATGGTAGTGGACGATCACGGCATCCTCAAAGGCACTCTGTCACTGGAAGATCTGCTGACCAAAAGTGGTGACCTGCCCATTTCAGAAGTGTTGGATGATCAACCGATAACGTTTCACACCCGCGATTCAGCTCAGGAGGCTGCCAGCGCTTTTGAACGTTACGAACTCATTGTTGCTCCTGTAATCAATGCCCATGGCAAGTTGGTCGGGGTCTTACGTGTCAGCGCCCTGCTTGATCTGATAGATGAAATGGCCCAGCGCCAATTGCTGGTTCAGGCCGGTTTGAACAAGGAAGAAAACCTGTTTGACCCGATCATGCAGTCCGCCAAAAACCGCTGGCCCTGGATTGCACTAAATCTGGTGATTGTCTTTATCGCTTCACGAATTATTGATCAGTTCGAAACCATTATCAGTCAGGTGGTGGCATTGGCGGCATTGCTGCCCATCACTGCCAACATAGGTGGTAATGCGGGTAATCAGGTGGTCGCGCTGGTTATCCGCGGCCTTGCCACTAAACAGCTGGACCAGAGCAATCGCGTTCATCTGGTCAAAAAAGAGATCTCCATCGCTCTGGTTAATGGTGTGCTCTGGGGCTTTGTCACCGGTTTGATCACCTTAGTGCTGTACCAGAACTTCAGCCTTGCTCTGGTTATGCTGCTTGCCATGCTCTGTACCATGCTGTTTGCAGCCACCATTGGTGTGGCCATACCCATTATTCTTAAATCTATGGGACAAGACCCAGCACTGGGCAGCAGTGTTATCATTACCGGAACGACGGATACCCTTGGATTCCTGATTTTCCTCGGTTTGGCTGCCGTGATTCTGTGACCAATAGAATCACAGCTTGAACAACAATAGTTTACTCTGAAGAAGTTCAGCCATTTTGTTGAGATCCTGATTCACCGTTTTAGAGCTATTCGCACGATTCTCTACCTGTGAAGCCAGGTCTCTAACGGTTTGTACGCCTTCATCTACGCTTACCACTGCTTGTTGCTGCTCCTGAGTGATTACCGCAATTGCCTGGTTCATTTCAATCAGAGCCTGCATCTCCCTTTGTATTTGCTCTAAAGAAGTTTCAGCGGTTTGAGATAAAGCGACACCTGTATCCACCAAACTACGATTAGCATCTAACGAGCCAAGGGCATTTCTCGATTGCCCCTGCAACGACTCCACCATCTGCTGAATTTCATCGGTTGAGGCACTGGTTCTCTGCGCCAGAGTCCGGACCTCGTCCGCTACTACAGCAAAGCCTCGCCCCTGATCCCCAGCTCTGGCTGCTTCAATAGCAGCATTAAGCGCCAGGAGGTTAGTCTGATCAGCAATATCCCGGATCACATCCAGAACCCGTCCAATGGATTCGCTTTGGCTGGCGAGATCTTTCACCGAGGATTCTACATCGGCAAATTTCTGATCCAGTTGATTGATTGAATTAGCGGTAGCGTTAACATCCTGCTGGCCCTTTCTCGCTGCTTTCTGCACACCCTCAACAAAATTCAGCCCCTGCTGCATAGTCCGGGAGATATCTTCTGCACTCGCACCTAGCTGTGCTGCCGCCGATGCGATACCTTCGCTTTGATTTTGTTGTTCCGTACTCTGTTGATGGGTTTCCATGCTGACCTGGTAACTGTCATCCGCAGTTGATTTCAGTTCCGATGCCATCCCTCCGACATCGTTCAGGGTGGTGCGCAATTTTTCCAGCAGTTTCTGAGTTGCTTCCGACATCTCCCGAATCTCATCTCGCCCCTCCAGAGAGAGAGGGTGAGTCAGGTCGCTGTTATTTTCTATTGTTAGCAGCTCCTGACGCAGGCGCTTTAAGGGTTGAGTAATCGAGAAAATAATCAGAACCGCAATAACTACAGACAGTGGGACAGTTACCAATAAAAGCAACAAAGCGATCTGGGTTATCTGCTCTATCTGCGCAGTCGACTTCTCACTGCTCTCTTTCACGGCAACACTTGCCTTGAGGTTCTGATCGAGAGATTGTTCAACCTGTTCATTGGCCTGTTTAAGACGTTGCTGAAACATCTCCGTTAATGACAACAGTTGGGTATTCATGTCCTGAACAATCAGGTGAGCATCACTTATCTCTGCCGCAGCAATGTTTGCCCGCCCTTGCTGATAATAATTGATGGAGTTCTGCATTATCTCCCGATAATCCGCCAGATCCTTCAGCATCGGAGTAATACTCTCAGTCGCTGAGGGCTCCATCGCGAGCTTTGTCAGACCTTCTTCCAGTTCATCGGCAGATAACGCGGCTTTATCGAGAGATTCATAATAGAGTGTGATGGTGCCATCAAAATACCAAAACAGCATATCTGAATACGCTTTTTGAATTTTCTGTGCTTGCTGCTGAAGCATCTGAGTCTGCGATTGTGCTGCAATCAATTCAGCTTGCTGAGTAATCGAACCGTTTTGCTCAACAACTTTTGCCTGTTGCTGTAGACTCCTCTGTCCGATTTGATCCAGCTCCATTAAAAGAAATCCCAGTACCAACACTTTTATTGATACCAGTGTAATAGCCAGTATCAGGATCCGTGTCGTAACCTTCAGCTTTCGTAACACACCCATCCGCGTCTGCATCCTCTGATTATTTTTATGATTCCAACAAAAATAAAGAGGTCTGTTGTTCAATAATAGAAATTGCACATACTGAACTTATTGGTCATTTTGTTCACGGCAAGTTCTGTAATACAGACTTACCTAATGCCATAGATTGCATCTGTATGTTCGTACTGTTGAGTAAAACAACAGTCAAGCAAATTGAGTATGATCAAGTTTATTTTTGAGACCTGTAGGGATATTCATGGTCACCTCCAGCCTGCTAGTTTTGATAGATGATATTGCAACGCTTCTGGACGACGTTGCAGGGATGACTAAGGTTGCTGCACGTAAAACTGCAGGCGTTCTGGGAGACGACCTGGCCCTTAATGCAGAACAAATTTCCAGGGGGCGCGCAAACTGGAACTTCCGGTTGTCTGAGCCGTAGCTAAAGGCTCTCTACTTAACAAAGCCATTCTGGTACCCGCTACTCTGGCTATCAGTTATTTTACTGCCTGTTTAATCACTCCTCTGTTGATGTTGGGAGGTTTATTCCTCTGCTATGAAGGTTTCGAGAAAAAAGCCCATAAATATCTACATTCTAAAGACGAAGATCAGCAGCACCATGATCAATTCAAATCAGCCGTACAGAATCATGAAGTGGAGATGATTGCTGCTCTCTTTACCAATAAATTTCTAAAGCTTCTGTTGATCATCATTTCAGTTGTCATCTATCAGTACTAAGATAGAAAGGTTCCACCCAACCTGACTTAAAAGGAGAATGTTATGTTTGGGTTCGAAATAACTGCCGGTGTTGTGGTAGTTCTTGCGCTAATTGTAGTTTTTTCCGGGGTAAAAATGGTTCCCCAGGGATATAACTGGACCGCCGAGCGGTTTGGTCGTTTTACAAAAACTCTGACCCCAGGTCTTAATCTGATCATCCCTTTCATTGACCGGATTGGGCATAAACAGAACATGATGGAACAGGTTCTGGACGTGCCACCACAGGAGGTTATCAGTGCCGATAATGCTCAGGTGACAACTGATGCGGTATGCTTTTATCAGGTTCACGATGCAGCTCAAGCCAGCTATGAGGTAAATGACCTGTACCGCGCCATGCAAAATCTTGTTATGACAAATATCCGAGCAGTTCTCGGGTCCATGGAACTCGATGAGATGCTTTCTAACCGTGATAACATCAACGGTCAGCTATTAAACAAGGTCGATGAAGCAACCGACCCATGGGGAGTGAAGGTTACCCGTGTAGAGATTCGAGATATCTCGCCTCCTTTAGATTTGGTAGAAGCTATGGGTAACCAGATGAAAGCTGAGCGTGAAAAAAGGGCCGCCATCCTGACAGCTGAAGGTGAACGTGAGGCTGCGATTAAAGTAGCTGAAGGTGCAAAACAAGCTGCTATCCTTACTGCCGAAGGTGAAAAAGAAGCAGCCTTCAGAGAAGCTGAAGCAAGGGAACGTCTGGCTATGGCTGAAGCGAGCGCCACTAAAGTGGTCTCGGAAGCGATCGCACAGGGTAATCCACAGGCACTTAACTATTTTGTTGCCCAAAAATATACTGAAGCACTCCAGAGCATCGGTGCAGGTGAAAATTCCAAAGTAGTGATGATGCCTCTGGAAGCAAGCAGTGTTATAGGATCGGTTGCTGGTATCAGCGAGTTACTAAAAGAAACAAAAATAGGATCGTAAATGCTGACCTTATTCGAATCCATCTCGTTCTGGCACTGGATTATTCTCGCCTTGCTCTTGCTAGGGGGTGAAGCTCTGGGAGCAGCTGGTTTTATGATCGGCATATCCCTATCTGCACTCATTGTTTCAGCGTTAATGGCTTTAGGAGTGGTCCATGACTGGCAATATCAATTTTTATTGTTTGCTCTGTTTTCTGTTATAGCTTCAGTTATCTTCTGGAAGTTTTTTCGCATCCGTAACGAAACTGATGCGGCAGGTATTATCAATGACCGTGCAGCACAACTCATCGGCCGTAAGTTGAAGTTACAAAATAAGGTAGAAAATAATCTGGGACGGATTCAGATAGGTGATACTTACTGGAAAGTAACAGCAGATGAAGACCTGGAAGAAGGCACTCAGATTGAAATTTATGCCTCTGAAGGCATGACGCTCAAGATCAGAAAAACTGCATAAACTCTCCGGGGGTGAAGCCACCCCCACCCTTTCTATCCAGATATACTCCAATCAATTACCCCTACATGGTTTAAAGTCGTTGCGCTAACCGGTAGAATTTTGCCTTTGAATTTTTAGTGTATGGAATATCACAATGGGTCGAGCCTATCAAAACCGTAAAGAGTCGATGGCAAAAACATCTGATGCCAAGGCCAAGGTTTACAGTAAATTCAGCCGCGAAATCTATGTTTGTGCTAAATCTGGCGGTATAGAGGTGGAGGGTAATCTGGCCCTTGCAAACCTGATTGAGCGTGCGAAGAAATCACAAGTACCAGCGCACGTAATCGATAAAGCTCTGGATAAAGCCAAAGGCGGTGGCGGTGAAGATTTCTCTGAAGCCCGTTACGAAGGCTTTGGTCCTGGCAGCTGCATGGTTATCGTGGAATGCCTGACAGATAACCCTAACCGTACATTTGGTGATGTCCGTAACTGTTTCAACAAGACTAAATCCAAAATTGGATCTCCTGGCAGCGTAAGCCACATGTTCGATCACAGTGCTATCTTTGTATTCAGTGGTGATGACGAAGATGCAGTACTTGAAGCACTAATGATGGAAGATGTTGATGTAACCGACATCGAAGCAGAAGATGGCAAGATCACCGTTTTTGCTCCTCACACTGATTACTTCAAAGCGAAAAAGGCTTTGCAGGATAATATCGAGGGGCTGGACCTGGATGTGGATGAGATCCAGTTCGTTCCACACAACACTGCACCTGTTAGCGGCGATGATGTTCCCATGTTCGAGAAGTTCATCGATATGCTGAACGAGCTTGATGATGTTCAGAACATCTATCACAACGCAGAGATTTAAATAACGCTCTGAATGTATTCAGAACACAAAAAAGCCCGCTTAAAGCGGGCTTTTTATTTGAAGTAAATATTACTTCATGTTGTTCATTGCTTTGAACTTAGCTTCCAGAGCTACTGGCTGCTTCTTCTTGTTGCTCTTGTTCAGAACGAAAACAACAGTCTGACCCTGTGGGCCTGCAGCGATCTTAGTGAAACGGTATGGAGCTTCACCTACAGTACGAACGTCTTCCATGTCTTCCAGAGTGCTGAATACGTACAGACGACCATCTTCGCCACGCATTTCGCCGTAGAAGTCTTCAGCGCCAGCCAGCTTGCCGTTAAACATGTCGATACCAGCGATACCAGAAGTTTTCTTCTTGTCTTTGCCAGTCAGGCCAAATACCAGAGTTTCACCTTTTGGACCACCCGCGATGTAAACTTTGCGGTAAGAAGTTTCGCCAACTTCCAGGAAAGACTGATAAGTAGCGAAATCATCAAATACATAGTGACGACCTTCATGTGATACTTCGTACAGGTCGTTGTTGTTCAGATCCATTTTTGCTTCAGCTTTAACTTCTTCTTTAGCTGGCTGAGTGTGACAACCAGTCATAGCAACTACTGCACCTGCAACCAGAGCGCCTGCGATCAGCTTTTTCATTGGGGGAAACCTCAATAAGTCCGAGTTATAAAAATCAATTGCGGACTCTACTGAGTGTTTATTACAAAATCGTTGAGTAATTATGACAAATTAGTTTCAGCCGGATTCATCCATCAGGCTAAAAGTCAGGAAAGTTGTGAAAAGCAGCATGGAAACGATCAGAGGTGGGGACGGAAATAACAGCATGAGCAACAGCATTCCTATCCAGAGCTGCTTTGCTTTACTACGTTTAGCCCGATGCTTTTTAGTAAAAAACCGTCGGTAAAAGTGTTTTTCATCGGGCGTATGGTCCTGCATCCAGACCGGGGTAAACAATAAAAAAGCAAAAGCCAGAATATGTCTGAACATGGTTCCTCCGCTGCTACAGAGCACCTCTTCAGACTAGTGGAGAGTTTAGTAATCTGCCACTCGGTAAAGCACAGAATCGTGATAACCGGTTGTGACTTTAATCACACCAGACAGGAGATGGTTCAGCTCCGGATCACCGCTATCAACAATGAGCGGTCGGCCTTCCAGAGCCTGCAACTTAGTTTTGGTGGCAATAACATTCATATTCACCTTACCCAGTCGCTTGAGTAATTCGGGGCTTAGTTGTTGATTACCGCGGCCAATAATGTGTCCCTGACCACCAATCAATGTGATTACCAGTTGGGTAGGCTGCCCCTGGGTTAATTCAAGCAACTGCTGAGCGGTGCAATCAGATGCAACCAGCTCCTGATCCCTGATCAGATCCACGCCCAGCAGAGTATTGGGCAGTCCCATCTGTTCCATCACAGCAGCAACGGTCGAACCTGATCCCATAATGTAAAAGGTATCCGGTTCCATCTGTTCAATAATATCTGCGGCGATATCATCAAGGACCAGCTCTTCAGACTCTTTGCCACCATTCTTAACGTGCTGCAGAAAACGATGTTCCTGGGGCACAAGCAGTTCGCCGTAATATTTCGCGCGTACGGTACCCTGACGAAATGCGTCTTCATCTATATCACGCACTTCTTGGTCACCCAGGGTCACCAGTTCACCCTTGATCAACATGGCGATAATCTCGCCTGCAGCTTTGGGCGTTACTGCGTAAACACCAGAATGGATCTTTACTCCGGCTGGCACGCCTAATACTGGAATATGGTCAGCCACAATCTCACAGATATTCCGGGCGGTACCATCGCCACCGGCAAAAAGGATCAGATCAACACCTTCTTCTTCAAGATGTTTCGCCGCATTTAGCGTATCTTCAGCGGTTGTGTGTCCGGAATTGATTTCGCCGATGACTGTGTATGGGAAGCCCGTTGCAGAGGCAACATCAGCCCCCATCTCAGCAGGATAGGTCACAAGCTCAAGCTCAAGCCCTTTGAGAACGTCCAATGCCTGTGCAGTTCTTAAGGCAGCCTTAGGTTCAGCGCCTAAAGCCAGGGCTTTTCTGGCGGTTTCCTCGCCATCACTGCCTTTTAAAGCAACACTGCCACCCAAACCAGCAAGCGGGTTAATGATCAGCCCTAACTTAAACACCCAGAATCTCCATATGGCCGGTTTCAACCAGGAACTGTTGATACACAAAACCAGCCAGCATCAGGTGTGTCTCTTCATCCAATTCAAGAAATTCAATCCCGTGGGATACAATCTTTGATATCCCCTCTTCAGAAGATGAAATACTGCGAATAACTGCGGGAGCCAGTACCACCTGATCCACACCTGCCACTTTAAACCGTGTTGTCATAAAGAGTTTGTCACCGGCTTTACCTAAAGCAATAGAAGTGTTGATACAGGCACCTTTAAGGCTGATATCTTTACACATAGCGGTAACCGGCCAGTCATGCATCAGCCCTGCACCTGCTTCAAATTCATCAACAGACACCACCAGATTAACCGGCACCCGGGTATAACTGCGGATACGACGAACTTCAGTTTCTTTTGGGTACTCAAGATGCCAATGGGGATAAGGAATGGTCTGAATTTTCAGAACTTTGACGTTAAACGCACAGATAAAGTTGCCACTCATCAAACGAACAGTAACTTTTGCGCCTTCATGAATGCCACTCGATTTTTTAGGCGCAGACACAATAATGCTGCTGCCTTCACGGTAGCCCAGAAGCTGTACCGAAAATTTTCCGCGAGGGGATTTCGTCTCGATCTGGACCTTCTCACCAATGCGGGGATTCAGTTCAGCCAGAGTACGCAGGTTTTTTATCTGTTCGAGTGCTTCAGCCATTCGGCATTTCTAACTTATGACTAGTTTTTTAGGAGCTATAGCTTACGGTAAATCCCGGTTTTCTGCGAGCTGAAAACCAATACCTGACAATAACTTGGGATGTTCAGGATTGATAATACTCAAAGAGGAAAATTCGCGTCTGACACGGTAGCTTTTACGCAGCTGATCAAACGCTTTTTGTTGCTCATCCGGAGTCATCGACAGAGTTTCCCGCAATAAAGCATCATCCACCCGGGGGTCATATACCTTTTGCATCAACGCCAGAGGCGATTGAGTATTTTGCTCAATCTCACTGAGCTCGGCATCCGGAAGAAACTCCGATAAAGACCTCGCACCTTTCTGCCCGGTGAATTCACAAAAAGCCTGATACAACATGTAGGTGCCACGGATTTTACCATCCAGACTGTACCCGGCAATGTGCGGCGATATCAGCTCAGATCGTGCTGCAAGTTCACTGCACACTTGCGGTTCATGCTCCCACACATCCAGTATAAAGCTCAGATCCGGGCGTTCTTTTCCTACCTGCAACAATGCCTGATTATCAATAACCGGGCCGCGACCGGCATTGAGCAGGATGGCGTTCGGTTGCAGTTTTAGTAACTCTGGTTCAGATAGCAGGTGAAAACTTGGAAAAGTCCCGCTGTTGGTCAAAGGAGTATGAGTGCAGATAAAATCCGCTTGTTCCAACAGCGCTTCAAGGGAGACAAAACCCGATTCTTTTTCCGCTCGTGGTGGATCATTCAAAAGAACTTTAAAACCACATTGTTCCAGTCTCTGCTGTAAACGCCTACCAACATTGCCTACGCCGATAATTCCATAGGTTCGATCGGCCGGGTCAAAGCCTTTCTGATCCGCCATATAAAAGATGGCACTTAGAACGTAGTCGACCACGGCTTCAGCATTGCAGCCAGGCGCGTTACTGAAGCCAATGTTTCTTTTCTTAAGGTAATCCTGATCAATGTGATCCATACCTATAGTTGCGGTGCCGACAAATTTTACCGGGCTGTGCTCTAGTAATTGCTCGTTAACCTGGGTGATCGATCTTACCAGCAGTATATCAACGTCCGTCAGATCATCCGCCTGCATCGATCTACCCGGGCAAAGCACCACGTCACCGAAATCTGAAAAGACCTCCTGCACCTTCGGCATGTTTTCATCGGCAAGAATTTTTAACTTGTGGTTACGCAACTTTGTCTCCAGACTTTACAAATCAGCCAATATCAGGAAAATTCAAGCGAACATGGCAAATTGAGCTAGATTCTAACAAAGCTCGGCAACTTTGCCGCTATTCAATTCGCATCAGTCAGGATAAACAGCTTTGATCTTACGCTGGAAAAAAGACAATGAGTATTTCATTGTCAGAATGTATCGAGACCTGATTGGTGATTGGGTAGTCTCCCAAAGCTGGGGGCATAGTTGTAATCATAGGCCGCCCTCATACCGCAAGACTGTTGTCAGCAGCTACGACGAAGCTCGTACTCTGGTACGCGCCATTCGCAAACAGAAAAAAGCCAAAGGCTTCCGTCTGATGGACCGAAAGGAAGTACAACTCGGCTTTGCCTTTTGATTTCAGATCAAAAACCAACATAAGCTGTTATTTTTTAACTTAAATCAATTTTCCAAGCTTCTGACTCTTGAAACTGCCCTGTTACCTACTAAAGTACAACAATCACTGAGGATTCGTGATGATATATTGCAGGTATTCCCTTATTTTGGGATAGCAACCCTGTCAAATAACAACAAGATCATTGGGCGAAAAGAATGAGCGGTTCCCTCTCTGGATTTTACGTAAAAAGTTTTGTCTCAGCCGCGATCCTCACTGCCGTAGCAGTGGGTGCCGCATACTCCACGGGTGCGGACACAACCGCACTGATCATTATCGCAATTACAGCATTGTTGGCTTCAGGCCTCAGCCTCTTTGTGATCCATAGCGCCTTGCTTGGAAAACTCACGACTGAAGCCCAACATGTCCAGAACGGTAAAGTCGACAATCTGGAACTGCTCCCTGCTCTCTGTGGTGATATTTTTAGCAAAAGCGCTAGTGCAGATGATATCGGAGCCAAGCTGTCTAAAAGTGCCAACGACAATGCCGTGTCAGCTGCTGAAGTTTCCTATTCCGCAGACACCCTGAAAACCAAACTCGATAATCAGGTACAGGAAGTCTCCCAGATTGCTCAGAACTCTGAGGAGATGACCGTTACTGTGCAACAGTCTGCACAACAGGCTGAAATTGCTGCCGAAATGGCGATTCAGGCACGGGACACAGGTGCATCTGGTCAGAGTGCCCTTACAGAAGCGATGCAAAATATTCGCGAACTGAACTCTCAGGCTGCTGAAACGCTGGTGCTGATTGAACAGCTGAACGAGAAGTCACTGAAAATCCAGGACGTCACCAAAGTAATTGAAGAGATTGCCGAACAAACCAATCTGCTAGCACTGAACGCAGCAATTGAGGCTGCCCGCGCTGGCGACCACGGTCGCGGATTTGCTGTAGTCGCCGACGAAGTTCGCCAACTTGCGTCACGAACAGCAAGCGCTACGGGTGAAGTAGAAACTATTGTTGATGAGATCCGGGCTGAAACACAGCAGGTTGTTTCCCGGATTCAAACCCTCTCCTCAGATGTTGAGCAGGGTACCGCCGCAATGGAAGAGATCAGCGCGCAGCTGGGTGGTATCTCTGAGCAATCTGCAGAAGTGGAAGCTCAGATCTCCACAATTGCTGAGGGTGCCAGAAACAACCGCGTGAATCTGGAGACCATCTTTACCTCGCTGCAAACGGTTCGTCATGAACTGGAAGAAAGTGATAGTGAAGTTCAGCAACTGGCCCGTCAGGCTTCTGCTCTGATGGAGGCTGCTGAATATTCCAATGCAGTGCTAGCTACAGCGTCAGATCAGAACTACCACCAACAGTTCTACCAGATTGCCAGAGATACAGCGGATCAGGTTACTGAGGCGTTTGAAAGCGCCATCAACAGTGGCCAGGTTAGTGAAGCAGCCCTCTTCGACCGTAACTACATACCGGTTCAGGGTACTAATCCACAGATGTACAACACTCAGTACGATAAATTTACAGATCAGGTTTTACCCGGTATTCAAGAGCCTGCCCTGTCTCGTAATCCATCTATGGTTTACGCAATTTCCACCGACCCGAATGGTTACGTAGCAACCCACAACAATCAGTTTGCCAACAAACCAACCGGTGATTACGAAACTGATCTGGTTAAATGTCGTAGTAAACGTTTATTTAACGACCGCACCGGCGCACGTTGCGGTTGCCATACCAACACCATGCTGTTGCAAACCTATAAACGTGATACCGGCGAGATCATGCATGATCTGTCTGTGCCGATCTATATCAATGGCCGCCACTGGGGTGGTTTACGTATAGGTTACTGGCCCGACAAATCATAAGCAGATGTTTTAAATTTTAAAAACCGCTGCCGGGCAACCACAGCGGTTTTTTATTACTCCAAGATTCAGGGATTAAAGACCTGAGCAAAAAAATGAGGAGCGCAGCTCCTGACGGCTAAGAGATATAAAAATGAGTAAATTCCAATATGCTGAGATGCCAAATAAAGATGGTTTCTTTGGCGAATTTGGTGGACAAGAAATACCACCGCAACTGAAACAGATCATGGATGAGATCGATACTGCATATGAAGAGATCCGCCATACTCCGGAATTCCAGAATGAACTGGAGCAACTGTTTGCCGACTATGTCGGAAGACCCAGCCCTATCTACCATGCCAGACGCCTGAGTGAAAAACTCGGCGGTGCTCAGATCTACCTGAAACGGGAAGACCTTAATCACACCGGCGCACACAAGATCAATCACTGCCTGGGTGAAGCCTTGTTAGCCAAGTATATGGGTAAGACCAAGGTTATCGCCGAAACCGGTGCAGGACAGCATGGTGTTGCCCTTGCTACAGCATGTGCGCTAGTTGGCATACCCTGCGAAATTCACATGGGTCAGATGGACATTGAGAAAGAACACCCCAACGTCACTAAGATGAAGATTCTGGGTTGCGACCTAATCCCGGTTACCCGTGGTACAGCTACATTAAAAGACGCTGTCGACAGTGCTTTTGAAGAATACCTGAAGGACCCGGTTAACTTTATTTATGCGATCGGTTCTGTGGTAGGCCCTCACCCGTTCCCGAAAATGGTTCGGGATTTCCAGAGCATTATCGGCAATGAAGCCCGCGAACAATTCCAGGCGAAAAAAGGCAAACTGCCCGACTACATTACCGCCTGTGTCGGTGGCGGCTCAAACGCTATGGGCCTGTTTAGCGCTTTTCTGAATGATGACGAAGTAAACATTGTCGGGGTGGAACCCGCAGGTAAAGGGCTGGATACTTCTGAGCATTCCGCAACGCTGACTTTAGGTAAACCAAGCGTACTGCATGGAATGAAATGTTATGTTCTGGAAACCGAAGATGGACAGCCTATGCCGGTGCATTCTATTGCTTCCGGTCTGGATTATCCGGGTGTAGGGCCACAACACAGTTACTTGAAAGAGTTGGGACGTGTTCAATATGAAACAGCCTCTGACAAAGAGTGTCTTGATGCATTTATGACCCTGTCTCGGGTAGAAGGCATTATCCCGGCACTGGAAAGTTCACACGCTGTTGCCTGGGCAATGCGTAAAGCTCCGGAATTATCTAAGGATCAGACAATTTTGGTGAATCTCTCGGGTCGTGGAGACAAAGACGCCGATTACGTCGCGGATAAACTGGGTTTGTAAGGCTGTGTTTGTAATACTATTTTTGTAATAAAAAGAGGCCCATGAACATATCATGGGCCTTTTTGTTTTATGCTGTCTTTTTAGATTTTATCTTTCAGCTTCTCAAACTCATTGATCAGAATGTCCGCCACTTCAATCAATGATTTTTTCTGATTCATAGCGCTTTGCTGCAGTTTTCTGTGTGCCTGTGGCTCACTCATGCCATGGAACTGCATCAGCAGGCCTTTAGCCCGCTCAACCCGCTTACGTTCAGAAAGCGCACGTCTCGCTTCAGCCAGTTCATCACTCATATTACGCAAGCCTTCGGCCTGCTGCTGGACCAGACCGTAGAGTGCTCGTACCCAGTCGGTATTCATACCCGGATTTGAACTGTCCATACCGGTTAAACTAGAATCCAGGAGTGGAGTGTAAGAAGTTGTTGTTGGGTCATTCAGCGAAGAGAGCATTTCCAGGCTGTCATGCTGTTTCTTCAGTTCCGTGTCTGCTTCACTAACCCTTTGTTCACAGAGTGAGATCAGTGCCGCAGCCTGCTTCCTTTCCAAAATCTGCATAGCATCTATGCGAACTGTGGCGATCTCATACCAGACTTCACTGATTTCAGAGGTTACATCTTTGCCGGGCTCAATGCGGCTGATCACCGTACGCAAACGGTCCAGCTCTTGGTGCTCTTTACCCGTTTCATATTCATTCCATTCCACAACCTGATTGTCACTGGCAAATTCGCGAAATGTATCCAGGCTGTTTTTCTGAATATCTACCAGCGTGCTAATGCGGTCCAGATCTTCCTGTTCAAACTGCCCTGCAGCAAAACCTAATGCAGCCCAGGCACGCTCCTGACCAGCGTACTCTTTGCACTGCATAAAGTTAAACATGGCAACCAGAGCACGGGTTATCTCTGGATCATCCGACAGGTCTGCGGCTTCAAAAATCACTGCCAATAAAGCGGCGATTATACGACTCATAGCCTGACAGCTATCCTCAGCTGCGATGCTTTGCGCTCTGATCTTTTCCCGAAGTTCCGGCATTCCCTCAAGGACATGCAAGGCAAACGCGATGTTGTTAAACAGCTTAGAACTTCGGGTCAGACTGATGGATTCAATATCCAGTTGTTCCAACTGCTCCCGAAACTCAACCTGAGAGTTTTTTGACTCTTCTATCTGCTGGCTTAACTGGTCACCCAGTCGTTCACCCTTAGAAGCCAGAAACAGATTGGACAGCCCACGCTCACGTTGTAACTGGTGTATCAGGTTACTCACCTGAATAACCAACTCTGCATTGGTCATCAACTGTTTCAGTGACGCAATCTCAGAATATTTAGACGCGAGAAAGAATGTCTCAGTAGTATTTGTACGTTTTATCATGGCTTCATCTGCATACTATTTATGCGGGCATTGTAAATTAAAGTATATGTTTTGTATCCGCATAAACTATTAATCGCTATGCATATCTGTTCTGAACCGCTTTAATACAGCTATAATGAAGTGATGCGGAACCACTATGCTTAATATGGATTTTACCCAACGGGTGATGATTAAAAGCCACCAGATGGAGTGGCTGCCGAGCCCTGCGCAAGGGGTAGAACGTAAACCCCTGGCACGTGAAGATAAAGAATCTGGACACGCTACCAGTATTGTTCGTTATGCAGCGGGTTCCAGTTTTTCAGAACACTTCCACCCTAAGGGTGAAGAGATTTTTGTACTTGAAGGTGTGTTCTCTGACGAAACCGGCGACTACCCCGCCGGGAGTTATATCCGTAATCCACCAGGCAGTTCTCATGCGCCTTTCAGTAAAGAAGGCTGTGTCATTTTTGTTAAGCTCGAACAATTCAGTCCAGATGATTTGGAAACCGTTCGTATAAACACTTCAGCAACCGAGTGGCTTCCTGGTCAGGGGGAACTTGAAGTCATGCCTCTGCACAGTTTCGAGACTCAACACACCGCATTAGTGAAGTGGCCAGCAGGCGAAAGGTTCATCCCGCATAAACATTTTGGTGGCGAAGAGATACTGGTTCTATCCGGTACCTTCATCGATGAGTTTGGCAGTTACCCTGCCGGCAGTTGGATAAGAAGCCCACATATGAGTGAGCACTGCCCTTTTGTGGAAGAGGAAACGATCATTCTGGTTAAGACCGGCCATCTTTAAGAGTTTTAACAGATACCATATTTGTTCAGCCGAATTAGCAAATTTATATTTTATAGCGCGCGTAATCCACCTACATCCGGATGAAATTAAACGTGGTAAAGTTTCGGGTAACCAGCCTAATTTAACGGCTGAGAGCCATTTTAATTATTGTTTGATTTAGGATTTGAAATGAAAAAAGCACTGCTTGCTACAACTCTTGCTTTCTCTGTATTGCTGCTACAAGCCTGCTCTCCAGAAGTGGGAAGCAAAGAATGGTGTACCGACCTTAAAGAAAAACCAAAAGGTGAATGGACAGCCAACGAAGCTAAAGACTTCGCTAAACATTGTATTTTTTAAGAGAAATTCATTCTCGTTATACTCTGTGCCCTAAGCAGTCCAAAGAAAACCCGGCAATTGCCGGGTTTTCTTTTTCTTTATGATCTTGCTCTCAAATCCAGAGTATGCGGATACTCTTTCGAGATCTGATCGTCTGGGATAGGCATTGGGATCGGGTCGTGGTGATTTGGCTCAAACTCCCTTGCCAGCTGCGCTCCAGTAGTGATGTTCATCGCCCCCGGTGTATGACCGAACTCATCGAAACGAGTAACACGGCGCGCTTCAGCTTCGTAGCTGTTTACCGGGTAAGTGTCATAACTACGTCCACCCTGATGGCTGACTCTATAAGTACAACCACCAATACTGTGTCCGTTCCAGGTATCGATCACATCAAACTTCAACGGTGCATGAACACCAATGGTTGGATGCAGCGCTGAAGGTGGCTGCCAGGCTCGGTATCGTACCCCGGCAACGTATTCACCATGACGGCCCGTGCTTCTTAATGGAATGCGTTCACCATTACAGGCCACAACATAACGGCCTTCATCCAGACCGGTAAGTTTAATCTGCAAACGTTCAACCGATGAATCCACATAACGTGAGGTACCAAAGCTGCTGATCTCCTCACCCAATACATGCCAGGGTTCGATCGCCCAACGCAGTTCCATCTCGATATCATCAATCTGAACACGACCGTAGTGTGGATAGCGGAACTCTTCAAACGGTGCCAGCCACTCTTCCTGGAATGGAATACCATGGGCCTGAAGGTCTTTCACCACATCACGAATATCTGACCAGGCATAATGCGGCAGCATAAATTTATCGTGCAGCTCAGTGCCCCAGCGCGCAAGCGGTTTGTGATATGGCTCATCCCAGAAACGCGCAATAAGCGAGCGAATCAACAGAGACTGAACCAATGCCATGCGCGAATGCGGAGGCATTTCAAAACCACGGAACTCCAGAATACCCTGACGACCACTGGCACTGCCCGGAGAATAAAGTTTATCGATACAGAACTCTGCACGATGGGTGTTACCGGTCATATCCACGAGCAGGTTGCGGAGAATTCTGTCCACCAGCCAAGGCTGATCGATAATCCCTTCCGGCATCTGATCGAAGGCAATCTCCAGTTCATAAAGCATCTCATCACGCGCTTCATCCACACGTGGTGCCTGGCTGGTAGGACCAATAAACATGCCGGAGAATACATAAGATAAACCCGGATGGTGCTGCCAGTAGGTGATCAGACTGCGCAACAGATCGGGACGGCGTAACAACGGGCTGTCCGCCGGTGTTGTTCCACCAATCGTAATATGGTTACCACCGCCGGTACCTGTATGGCGGCCATCCAGCATAAACTTCTCTGTGCCCAAGCGGCATTCATGTGCTGACTGGTACAACCTTGATGTAATATCCACCAGTTCATCCCAGCTCTGGGATGGATGAATATTCACTTCGATTACGCCTGGATCTGGGGTTACCAGAAGTTTTTTCAGACGGTGATCTTTAGGTGGTTCATAACCTTCCAGTACTACCGGAACATCCAACTGCTCTGCGGTTTTCTCAATCATCTCGATCAGATGAACGAAGTGTTCAAGATACGTCAGTGGCGGCAGGAACAGATATAATTTACCGTTACGCGGCTCAATACAGATCGCGGTACGGATGACATCGGTAACCACCGTCTCCACTTTATCTGCACTTGGCATTGTAAGAATTGAATCCGGCTTCGCATAGGAATGACTGCTTTCAGGTAATGGCGACTTTATCTCATGCAGATCCGACTCAGCCTGAACCTCTTTATCCTCTTCGGCTACGGCTGGCAATGAGTCCAGCGGCAGTCGATATCCCAGAGGCGAGTCACCCGGCACCAGTACTAACTGTTCACGGCGAAGAGGCCAGGGGCTGGAGCGCCAGCCTGAACTGTAGTAATCCCAGGCAACCGGTAAAACAAAACCTGACTCTTTGGTAATGCCCCGCTGCATCAACTGAGCAACACGTTTACGCTCCAGTTCATCGTCCAGATCCGCTTCCAAAGGATCAACATTGGCGGGCATATTCTGCTCCCGCCACAGGTAATAAAGTGCATCCTCATAAGCCGGAATAACGTAGTCATCCGACAGGGCTAAATTTTCAGAGAGTGTTTTAACAAACTTTTCTGCGGTATCTATATCATGCCCATAGTCTTTATCGACACGGGCCAGATACTCAGGTTTATTCCATAATGGCAATCCATCGGTACGCCAGAAACAACCCAGCGCCCAACGCGGTATCTCCTCACCCGGATACCATTTACCCTGACCATAATGTAACAAACCACCCGGTGCATATTCCTTACGCAAACGGATCAACAGATCCTTGGCTAGTTTAAGCTTATCGTCACCCAGCGCTTCCGTATTCCACTGCGGGGATTCCATATCGTCAACAGAAACAAAGGTAGGTTCACCACCCATGGTCAGACGAACATCCTGCTCCTGTAACTGCTTATCCACGGAGTGACCCAGATCCATGATCTCATCCCACTGTTCATCACTGTAGGGCTTGGTAACTCGTGGATCTTCATGAATACGGATTACTTCATTATCGTGCTCAAATTCGACTTCACATTTATCTGTTGCACCGGTTACAGGGGCGGCAGAAATAGGTTCAGGTGTACAAGCCAGTGGGATATGCCCTTCCCCGGCAAACAGACCTGATGTCGGGTCCAAACCAATCCAGCCTGCGCCCGGAATATAAACCTCACACCATGCATGTAGATCAGTGAAATCCTGTTCCGGGCCGGACGGGCCATCAAGAGATTTAACATCCGCCGTCAGCTGAACAAGATAGCCAGAGGTAAATCGTGCAGCCAACCCTAAATGCCGGAAAATCTGTACCAGCAACCAGCCAGTGTCCCGACATGAGCCTTTTTTCAGTTTCAGCGTTTCTTCGCAGGTTTGAACACCCGGTTCCATGCGAATGCCGTAACCAATATCTTTTTCCAGGCTCTGATTCAGCTCAACCAGAAAATCATTTATTGGCTTTGGCTTTTTACTGATTTTAGATACCCATTTGCGTAACAACGGGCCATCTTCGGTAACTTTCAGATAAGGCTTAAGCTCTTTTTTAAGCTGTTTATCGTAAGAAAACGGGAATTTCTCGGCATACTCTTCAACAAAGAAATCAAATGGGTTTATCACCGTCATATCAGCAATAACTTCAACTTCTATGCTGAGTTCTTTGGTTTTTTCCGGGAACACCAACCGCGCCTGATAGTTACCAAACGGATCTTGCTGCCAGTTAAGAAAATGATCTTCCGGTTCTATTTTCAGTGAATAGCCGTGAATATGTGTTCGGGAATGTGGTGCGGGACGCAGCCGCAAAACATGGGGTGAAAGGTTTACTAGTCGATCAAATTTATACTTAGTTTTATGGTGTAACGCTACCCGGATAGCCATCAAGCTCACTCCTGAACTTACAAAAACACATTGCTGTCAGACCTGTAGTTCGTCTTAAACCACAGTCTTACGCACAACCTTGGTGCAATGAAAAAATCAAATAATGCACCCGCTCCTTTTCGGAGCAGAATCCTATGGATTGTACGCTAATATCAGCACTAATTTACTCCATTCTAACTAACGCAATTTACAGGCCAATTACCAAAGGGAGATAAGAACAGTATTAAGTTAGCAGATAAAAGAAAAAAGGCTCCTAAAAAGGAGCCTGTAAAGCAATTCGCTTCAATGACAAGAGCCATGTGCCTGAGAAGCTATCGGAGATTCTCAGTTACAGCCTGTAACAACAAACTGATTCCACATACGCACGCGGTTACCCCAAAATGAGGCAGAGCAAGCCAGTGAGGGAAGCCTGCTCAACGTGTTGATATGCATTATATATAAATGATAATTGTTATCAATAGCATTTATTAAATTATTTTTTCTTTTCTGGAAATAAAAAGGCCGGATCGAATGATCCGGCCTGAGAGGGTAAGCCAGACCGGTGAGAGTCTGACTTCACATAGATTTTCGAGGGGGAAAACCTATGCAGATACCTTTTCCTGTGAGCATAGAATCCGGTATCAAGGCGGCAATGTTGAATGAGGTGAGGTCGCCATTGCCTATCACTTATGAGCGAGTACGATATTAATGCTATTGATAATGATTTGCAACACGATTACTAAATAATTTTATACTTTTTATTTTCAACCTGTTACAACACTTCTACCCTGCCCCACAGCTGGTTGTTACCCAGAAGAAATAAGCCAGCGCAAATGGTAAGATTCGGGCTTTATTCATTCCTACGGATCTTCTATGCGACGCTCTACCCTCCAAGCTGATTTAATGCTGCTGCTCGTGGCTGTGATCTGGGGTTTTGCTTTTGTCGCCCAAAGACTCGGGCTGGAACATCTTGGGCCATTTGGCTTTAATGCCTGCCGTTTTCTGTTAGGCGCGGCCTCGCTTCTGCCTCTGTTACTTTTTCTTAAACCCGGTCCGGACCATTGCCAGCGCCAAACACTCAAATATGGTGCAGTGGCAGGTTTAGTTCTTTTCGCCGGAGCTTCCTTCCAGCAGGCTGGGCTGGTGTACACCACCGCAGGCAATGCCGGTTTTATTACCGGCTTATATATTATTCTGGTGCCAGTGCTGGGCATTTTTATGCGCGAACATACCTCCATCAACACCTGGATCGGGGGCATTCTTGCAGTTATAGGGCTTTACCTACTCAGCTTTCAGGATCTGAGTCAGGTTAATATTGGGGACATACTCGAGCTGATGGGAGCACTGTGCTGGGCAGTACATGTTCTTTTAATCGCTAAATTAGCACCTAAGATCGACAACCTGCGACTGGCGATTTCGCAGTTTTTATTCTGTGCTTTATTAAGTGCCATTGTCGCCCTGTCTATAGAAAGTAGCAGTTTTGTACCTGGGAATATCGTTCTGTCATGGGCAGCGATTGCCTATGCAGGCATTATCTCCGTGGGTATCGCCTATACTCTTCAGATCTATGCACAAAAACATGCTGCTCCAGCTCACGCAGCAATTATTATGAGTCTGGAAGCCGTAGCCGCAGCGTTTGGCGGCTGGTTGATTTTAAATGAACAATTCAGCCATTCAGGGCTCATAGGCTGCACGTTAATGCTGATCGGGATGCTGCTCTCCCAGCTGCCATCACTGTATAAACTTCGTAAGCGACATACGCTCTGAATAAGACATTGTGCGACAATTTGTCACTTCTTTTATAAACCCGTAAGCCCGTAAAATATGGTCTCAGTTGGATAACCTTTCATGAACAAACCGGAAGCACGAAAAAACATTGTTACCCCGCTTATTTCGATCATAGCGGTGCTGATCGGACTGGCTCTGGCGATATATCTGCCCAATATGCTTAAAACTGAATCCACGGGCACTGTTTTTTTGCAAACCGATGCAGGCTGTAGCCTCAATAATGGTCGCTGTAATTCAAAACTGGAAGACCAACAACTGGCTCTAACCATTAAAAGTGAAACGATCCGCTCCGCAACACCTATGCTTTTTGAAGTTTCACTGGAAAACATGCAAGCCGATCAGGTGATGCTGGACCTGAAAGGCAAAGAGATGTTCATGGGCCTGAATCAGGTCATGCTCTCTCCGGTAGAGGGTAAACCTAACCTATGGCATGGCGAAGTTACCCTGGCGGTATGCACCACGGGTGAAATGACCTGGATAAGCTCCGTGGTTGTAGAGAAAAACGGCCTTAAAAGCCAGGCCGATTTTGAATTTACGGCCCGATAAGTAATAGAGGTACATATGAAAGTTTTACGAAATCTACTATTGCTAACAGCATGCATGCTCATAGGTGTGGCGATTGCTTTCTATTTCCGTCCACAACCGGTTGAGCAGAGAATCGCACTGGGTGAAAAAATCGGCGGCGACTTTGTGCTCAACTCACAACAAGGCCCCTTAAAATTAGAAGACTATCGCGGCAAAGTAGTTCTGTTCTTTATCGGGTACGCCTCCTGCCCTGATGTCTGCCCTACTGCCCTGGCCGTTGCCTCACAGGGTGTCAAAAAACTTTCAGCAGATGACCAGCTAAATGTACAGGGCATCTTTATGAGTGTGGACCCGGAACGCGACACACTGGAAAAACTCTCTAAATACGCGGGTTTCTTCCACCCAAATTTCCAAGGCGCAACCTCAGACCGTGAAAACATCGACAAAGTAGTCAAACAATACGGTGCGTTCTACCGCAAGGTCGAAATGAAGGATTCAGCAATGGGTTACGCCATTGACCACTCCTCCCGCATCTACCTGATCGACAAAGCCGGACAGATCGCCAAAGTTCTGCCCCACGCAATGAGCCCGGACCAACTCGCAACAGAGCTTAAGAACCTTCTATAAACAGGATTAGACATGAGCAACCTTCTAAAGAGAACCGCAGCTGCTTTTACCCTACTGTGTTTGTCCGCATTTGCGCAGGCAGAAATTACTGTAGAAAAACCTTACGTCCGAGCAGTACCACCAGGACAGATGAACAGCGCAGCCTTTATGCAGCTGAACAACTCAGGTTCTGAACAAGTGGTATTAATCTCTGCCAGCTCCAGCATCGCCAAAAATGTAGAACTGCATAACCACATCAATGCAGACGGCGTAATGAAAATGCGTCAGGTAGACAAAATCTCCATCACAGCCAACGGCACCACCTCACTGCAACCCGGCGGCTACCACATCATGCTCATCGGCCTGAACCAGGATCTGACAGAAGGTCAGGAGATCGACCTAAAACTGCAATTCTCTGACAAAAGCGAACAAGCCCTGACCATCCCTGTTCAAAAAGTGATGACCGGCATGAAAAACCACAACCACGGCCACCACCATCACTAAAAACTTATCTCAAGTTCCAAAAGCCCGGTATTGAACCCCCTTCAGCCGGGCTTTTTTATTGTCCATATTTCCACCAGTAGAAGTAACCAAGAGGATTTGTTACTGTTTGGGACATAACGTCAGTTGACGTATTTCTCCAGGGTGGAGAAATCTTCAGTTAGGGAAAACATAAGCAATACACTTCATTAAGCCAACTGCTTAATTTTTCCTTAAAGAGATATACGTCAAAGTGACGCAATTAATTACGTCAATCTGACATATATTTAGCTGTTATACGAACTAATATCTTGCCATCAGTATTTAAAGGAACTAAATCATGTCAATGAGCTTATTTGTTGTCTTAGCTCTAGAAATGGAACCTAATATTCATCAACTTAATGAAGTTGCATCCACGTCAGGTTATGAATTGTCATTAAGTGAATCTATTGAAATCAATAGTCACTCAGGCTTCCTTCCAGCTACGTTAAACGGGCAGGATACAGGCTTTGAGTTATATTCTTTTCCCGTATCAGAAGCGCCTGAGCAGCTTAAAAACATTATCCCTGTAAATTTACAAAACGGTAATATTTACCAGCTGAGCTTTGGTTATAAGTCCCATGAGGCTCAAGCTGCATTTGCTACCGCAATGAATATGAATATCAAATACAATGGGGTAACAATTGAGGATCAAGCGGGTACGTTACTGAGCGTTGAACAACTCAAGGTAGCTATGGCTTCATTTGGTGAAATATGAAAATTCGTATAACAAGGAAAGGCATCCGACGCATTCTGCGCGGCTGCTTTAAGCGTTATGTTTCAAATAGGGAAAGCCAATGAGTACTTCTGAGAAACTTGATACGATCATTTATTTGCTAGTTACACTTATTCTAATCGTTGTCATTAAAACGTTAATCACCGCTTTCTACAGAAGAATTTCTGGTAATTCGCAGCGTGAAGTCCTCAATGTATTAATAGACAAGGGTGAATATGATTTTGCACTTAAGAAATGTAATCGTGTACTCAAAAAAAGGCCGCAGGATTCTTATTTCTTATGGATGAAAGCAAACATCCTTTTCAAACTAAACAGCTTAGGTGAAGCTCGGGAGTTGTTTCAAAAACTTTCAGAAGATGAGCCGTTATGGAAAGAAGACGCTGAGAAGTTTTTAAATGCAATTAACGAAAAAACATAACAAGGGTGGGCACATCCGCCAGCAAAGCTGGCTAGGACAGCCGCTGCGCGTCTGCCCGTGCCACAAGCGTTACATTTCTAATTCGAGTATTAGAGAATTTTCTGAATGAAAATTGGTGCCGCAGGAATAATGAAATTCGCGGAAATGATTTGCGGCGATGATCCATTTCGAAGCTTTCCTTATCGCAGCTCCTCATATTTGACTCGTTTCTTTGTAGACCTCGACCTTGATTATGTTCACGATGGATCAACCCGCCGTGTATGGGTAAATGACGCGAGCACACAGGGCCAGGTCTCCCATTTCCCAAGACGGCCTTAAGTTACAAATCTAAAATACGGCACGGATTACCCCTCCCCTTTTCGCAGCCGAGTATCGCAGCTTGAACCAGAAACAAGAGCTTGTTTGTCTGAGGTGGCAAAGCCGCCGAGTTTACAAGCTCGCTGGTTCAAGTGAGAAACGCAGGGTACCGGGCGCAGCCCGGCAAGAAGCGGGGTCGGCTTTGGGTTGTTAGGGCCTTTGCCGAAACAAAGGCCCTGACTCGCTCTAAGAGCGAAAAGTTAGGCTAGAAAACTTCTATAAAGGTTATGTGAATATTAGCTTATCTCAATCCCCCCTACCCAGACCAATCTTGACAAAGTAATACTATGTATTAGCAAGGACCGCTAATGAAGCTTGTTTATAAGGAAACCCCTATATTTACCAAGTTAATTACAGATCTCTTATCAGATGATGAATACAAAGAACTACAGGAGTCTTCGGATGGAAAGTAATTTGTTTGAGCAATTAACCAAAAGTGTTGAACAGGCCGGAGCCATCCGTCGAGATGAGCAACAGCCCAGCCGAGCTTTTGCATTCAGTGCTATGGACGTGAAAGAGATTAGAGAATCTACTGGCTGTACTCAAGAAGCGTTCGCACAAATGATTGGCGCTTCAACTGCAACTATACGCAGCTGGGAGCAAGGTCAGCGTCATCCCACTGGTACCGCTCGCGTTCTTCTCGGTATGTTTAAGGCTGATCCGGATACCGCTCAGGCATTACTGCATAAAGCAGCGAGTTAGCTCCAAGGTAAAAGCAGATACGGCTTCAGGACTTATTGAAAAGCTTCCTAGCCATCTACCGAAATAAATACCCCGACTCGCTGTAAGAGCGAAACATTAAGTAATATATTTTATGGGATAAATACAACTGAACCCGTTTATCACAAAAGGACTATTAACATGCCAAGAAGGCTCACCCAAACAAAACCCGGTACTCATCAAGCTCTTAAAAATACATCATACGAAAGCATGGCAGTAAGTTGGCTTATGCAGGATGGCTGGCAAGTATTTTTACCTATTCTGGACCACGGGCATCAGACGGACATTCTTATTTCAGACGGTCCAAGCTACTACCGTATTCAAGTTAAAACTGTAGAAGCCAGTGGTGACGATCACGAAGTTCATAACGCTTGGGAAGGTAGTAATGTAGATGTCGTAATTTTTTTCGCCAGAAATTCAAACTGGGGAGTTGTAGCTCCTGCTTTTTCTGAGAAGAAAAGAGCATTGAATCATGATGGCCACCGAAAATTCACTCAGGATAGAAAAGCATTTTTACGTGAATTCCATCAACTTTAAAAAGGGACAGTTACCATGCTTTTCGCACCAGATAACACCTTTCCTAGCCCCTAGCAGCCGAAGGCGTTCTCGCTACTCGTAGCTGAGCTTCGCTCAGCGTGCTGGTCAAAGCTGAAACTCCGCTTTTGACACCCCCTCTTTGCCTGAAAATTCGCACAACCCTTCAACCAACACCAAAACCCTTTCCGGAAGCCCCTGCTCAAGCAAATCATGTACAGTACTTAATACATTTTCCTGAAACTGCTCACTTGCGCCAATTTCCGAAGACAGATTATCCGCACTGAAGTGAAACTTATGCCCGGAGGCAATCGACATAATCCACTCATAGGCCTGCGGTTTAACTTCGACCTTTTCAAACTCTGCCTGCTCTTCGGCGGTACGACCATCAGGTTTGTACCAGTAGCCAAAATCCACCAGTTTGCGACGTTCCGACCCGGCTACACACCAGTGCGCAATTTCATGCAATGCGCTGGCATAAAAGCCATGAGCAAATACCACCCGGTTATGCGGGTTATGATCGTCCGCAGGCAGATAGATGGGTTCATCCTCTCCCCGCACCAGTACGGTGTTATAACGGGGTAGGAATAACTGATTAAACAGTGCGATTAACTGATCAACACTGGGGGGATTTGTTTTGGAGGTCACAGCTATAAATCTTAATTTGTCACAAACGGTTGCCAGATATCCTGACGTAACCACCAGGCATCGCCATTGACGGTATCCAGTCGGGCAGCGACATATCCTTTAACATCGTTATCCGCTCGCAGCACAACAACTTCATAATCAGAACGTCCCGTTACCCCGTTCTCTTCCAGTAGATTCCACTGGCCCTGATCAGCCAGCCAGCTTTGGCCAGTAAAACGGTTATAGCGGATCAGTACCCATTGCCCTTTTGCGGTATATGCCGAGGTGACTTTGTAAGGCCCCTCTTCAACACTGTTACCCAGTTGGTTTGCTACGAGCGTTAACTGGTCCAGTACGCCGTTAAAGGCTTCGGCATCGGCTGGTGCATCTGCTGCTTCAGGGTTTGCTTCCGGGGTTTGCATCGACATGATGGCATCTTTAATGCTCTGAATGTGGATAAACAACGCCTGGTTCTGCTGGTTCATCTGAGCCGTCTGAGTTTTGATCTGCAGAAGCTGTTCCTGCACGGCAGTCAAACGCCCAGCCAGTTCATTCGGTTCTGTTTGATTAACTACGGAACCACCCTGCGGTTGCATGGGTTTCGTGGTCACTTTACGTTCCGGTTTTACTGCGGATTCAACCGGTTGTGCTGAGGATTGATCTGAGGCCTGCTGAGGCGCTTCAGATTTTACCCCTGATGAATTACACGCAGTCAGTGTCAATGTAATAAGCAGAAACAAAATTCGTAGTTTCACCACAAGCCTCTTGGATTTTTAAAGATCTGGCCGCTATTTTTACATAAACCCCGGACAAACAAAAAGGGCCCTTAAGGCCCCTTTTAATAGATAGTCACTGCTACGCTTTTGGATAGTCAGCAATACCCGGGTTGTCGGTGACATTTTTCAGCACCGGGGTATTCAGTTTCTCGATGCGAGCAACCTGTTTATCCCGCAGATACTCTGCAACCACATCCCAGATAATCGGGCCATCTGACTTAGAACCTACGGTGGCCCAGCCAGACACAGTGTAGGTTTTATTGGCTTCGATCTTTTCGCCATTATCCAGTGTCATCTCGGTTATACGCTTACCAATGGGCTGCAAAGGATCACAGATGTAATCGAAACCGCCCACACGAACCATATCCCCGCCGGATTGCAGGTATGGTTCTGGGTTGAAGATGTTGTCTGCGACATCTTCCAGGATCAGTTTCAGGTCGGAGCCTTTCATTGGACGGACATAAGTTTCCGGATAGGTCAGGCAGGTTTGATCCAGAACGTGTTCCATGGTCACCATCTGCCCTTCCAGTACCGAGGTACCCCAACGGAAACCCGGAGAGAGCGAGATTTGAGCATTGTTAACAGACATTAAGGCATCACAGATCACCTGATCGAATGTGCCGTTGAAGTTACCGCGACGGAACATCACTTCATCCGCTACGGCCAGTTCTTCATTGAGCCAGTCTGCGTAGGGTGCACGGATATCTGTGATCAGTTTTGCCATAGCCGGATCCGCAGGAATAATCTCTGAGAAGACCGGCATTAAGCGGTAGTTATAGCCCTGTACCTTGCCGTTGCGGATATCCAGATCCATTACGCCGAGGAATTTACCATTGGAGCCGACGTTACATACCAGGGTCATGCCGCCATTGTTTTTAACCGTAGTCGGTTGCGGCATACCATCATGGGTGTGACCACCCAGAATGACATCAATTCCGGAAACCCTAGATGCCATAGCGATATCCACATCCATACCGTTGTGGGAGATTACGACAACTGCATCCACTTTCTCTTCTGTACGGATCTGGTCCACCAGTTCCTGCATCTCACTGTCATAGATGTCGAAGGTCCAGTCAGGAATAAAGCGCGCCGGGTTAGCAATTTTTGTTCTTGGGAACGCCTGACCGATCACCGCAATGCGGGCACCGCCCAGCTCTTTGATGGTGTATGGTTTGAAAACATGTCCGGTGTCTTCGTCAAAGACATATTCATCCGCGCCATCAAACAAGGCATCTTCCGTAGCGAAGATGTTGTTTGCCAGGAACTCACCATTAAAGGCTTTGATGTTATTCAGGATCTCTTCCTGATGATAGGTAAACTCCCAATGGCCGGTCATGATATCCACACCCAGCTCATTCGTAGCCTGCACCATGTCCATACCACGGGTTTTAAATGCAGTACCCGAACCCTGCCAGGTATCACCGCCGTCCAGTAGCAAGGTGTTTTCTGCACCATAGCTTTCGCGCATACGGTTTACTAAGGTCTTTAAGTGGGCGAAGCCACCTACCTTGCCGTATTTACTCGCAGCCTCACCAAAATTGAGGTAAGTGAAGGCATGCGCTTCTAATGAGTTATGAGCAATACCAAAGTGATTCAGTAACTTGTCGCCCACCAGATGCGGTGCTTTACCAAACGCAGTTCCCACACCCAGGTTCACGTTTGGTTCACGGAAGTAAACCGGTAACAGCTGTGCATGACAGTCGGTCATATGCAGCAAACGGACGTTGCCACTTTTCGGCACTTCATAAAGGTCACCCGGCTGTTTTTTAGCCGCAAAACCAGAGACTGGCAGCACACCCGCTGCTCCCGCCATACCCAGTAACCGGGCAAATTCTCGGCGTGACATCGACATATTATTTCACCCTAATATTCTGTCTTTGTGTAAAAAAAAATGCCTGCACGTAGTTAACGTAAACAGGCACTTATTCAGGAATTGTCTGCGCTCTTACTGAGGTACAGACAGATGCCAGTTCTTCTCAGCATAGTGGTACTGCTGAATACCGATTCGTGCATGGTATTTAGCCTGTGCTGCCAGATTCAGAGCCGCTTTATAATCACCCTCATCGATCGCTTTCTGCGCATCCTTGAGAATACCGCCGGTCAGTTTCCACTCAAAACCCAGCTCGCCCACTTCTTTGTTCTTGGCAATCGCTTTTGCAAGAAGGTCTTCAGCATTCGTTTTAGTTGCCTTAACCCGCGCTTCAAGCTCTTCTTCGTGGTTTGTGTGGTACTGGTTACCGTTCCAGGTAAAAACATGATCCGGACCGTACATCGCACGGTTCATTTCAAACGCTTCTTGGAATGACTCAGCCGCTGCAAACGTTGGCGCTAACGCCAGGACAGCAATCATTATACCTTTCTTCATTTTGCCACCCTCCATTATTTACGTGCGCCAGGGCCATTTACGACCAGGCCATTTGACATGTAAGTCTGGAAATACTCCAGATTACGGAATGTCTCATGCTGTGGTTTCAACGGCTTAGAACGGGAGTCTTTATGACAACCGCTGTAACGACGATGCAACGTACCCAGCTCACCCCACTTAGAACGGAATACCGGGAAGTGAGTTACATGACCTAATGACGGGCTCGGCAGATCGGCACGGATAAAGACGTTAGCACCCTGCACATGGCAGTTAGCACAAGAAAGGTTCAACTGACCACGCTTAGTGTAGAAGAACTTCTTACCTTCTAGGTAAGCCGCCATCGCGTCTTTGTCACCTTCTGGGATTTCAATCTCAAAGACCTTATCCCTTGAAGTCCAGGCCATATAAGCGGATACCTGAGCAATTTCACCTTTACCCCATTTCAGAGGTTCTTCGCCGTTGCTTTCACGGCACTCGTTGATTTCCTGCTCAAGCGTTTTTACTGTGCCTTCTTCTTTATTCCAGTACGGGTAGTTCTGACGAATACCAATACCACCGTTTTCAAAGCAGTCAGCGTATCCCTTACCGTTGGCAAAAGGTGTATTAAACAGCTCTTCACCTTTTTCTACGTCGAACTCGTATGGAGGGAACTCTTCCAGCTCCACCCACTGTTCGCGAGATGCGGCATCTACAGCGTAAATACCGTTAACGTAATCTGACAGTTCAGATTTTGGAAAACGTTCTTTGTAGTACTTTTGTAAAGCAAGTCTATCTGCTTCAGGATTCACCGTTTTAAGATCAAATCCTGAGTCCGCTGCATAGGTCATTGTGGTTGCAGCAGCAACCGTAAGACCCAGAGCTAATGTTTTTATTATTTTCATTCTTCTCACCCCGAAACATATCCAGCAGTTGAGCATACTGTTTATTTGATCTTGGCTGTTTCCGTCGCAGTTTTACCTGTACTTTCAACCCAGGTCATAGTTAGCTCATCACCTTTAGCACCACCTGCAAAGTTGAATGCAAAGTATGGGTTTTTAGAAACCGCAGTACCCATGTTGGCAGCAAATACTTCTTTACCAGCGTGCATTACTTTTAACTCTTTCAGGTACATTTCAGGAATTTTTTCACCTGTTTTCTTGTCTGTGCGAAGACCCGTTTCCATGATGTGTTTAGCCATCAGTTTGACTTTGGTTTTGTCACCTGACGCTTTAGCTTTAACTTTAATGATACCTTTAGCCATGATTCTTACCTCTTATTTGGCTCAATTCCGGATTAACCGCCACAACCACCGATGGTTACTTTCACCTCTTTAGAGGCGCTGTAAAGTTTGCCATCTGCTTTTACAACTGCGGTCACTTTGGAGGTTTTACCCATACGCAAACGGGTAGAAACGTCCGCTGCGGTTCCAGCTGGAATCATGAACTCAACAACCAATGGAGTTGGGTTGTTTTCAACAAAAATACTCATGCTTTCAACATTCGCCATAGTAGAGCGAACAGTTACCGGCACTACAGCACCGTTTTCTGCAATGTCTGGTGCTTTCATGGTTACTTCTGCGCTCTCTTCCGGGCTACCACCCAGAAGTTCATTCATAGCCGTAGCCTGATCTTCGGCTTTAAATGCCTTTTCGCTCCATGCGGCTAGTGCTATACGTGGCATCAGGACACTTGCACCTACCAGTGCACCGCCTGCTGCGATAGCTTTTACAACTGAACGACGATTCATGCTCATTCTCTTTACCTCTTACGTTCACCCTTTCAGGGGGATCAGAACTGGTAGATATACTCTACGACAGCATCAATTTCTTCTTCTGACAAAATCCAGTGCTTGCCCAGAGGCGGCATGATTGTCAAAGGATTATTTTTTGAAGCATCCCAGATCTGGGCACGTAACTTACGTTTGTCTGGAAAGCGCTGCTTCATTGAGAGTGTTGGTGGGCCCTGAGTTCCTGCCAGTTTCGCGTCTGGATCTTTGATCGCGTGGCAGGAGATACAGTTACCACGGGATTTACCCATATAGACTGCTTTACCCATTGCGATCTGGTCAGCGTGGTTGTCTGCAACAGCTGGCGCTGCTGTAAACATTGCCAACAGACCCGCAGAACACAGGGCGGTGGTCAGCTTCCGCATTTTTTCTCCTCCGGAGTTCCGTCTTACGACAGTATTTTTATTTTTATGAATGCCCTTACGGGCGTTAGCGGTTACTTTATAACCACTAACTATAAACTAATAACCTACTGGCTAGATTCAACCATGTAAGCAACAGCCTGTTCAACCTGTTTATCACTAAGGTCTACCCTGCCGCCTTTAGGTGGCATTACACCTGTATCACCGGTGAAACCTTTAATAGCATTTTGTACAAGTTGCGACATACCTTTTTTGATACGTGGTGCCCAGACATCGCTGTCACCAACTTTAGGTGAACCCGTCAGCCCTGAGCCATGACATACTTTACAGGCGCCCTCATAAGTGGCTTTACCTGCTGTCGCCATCTCTGACAACGCGACTCCCGCTGACTTACCGTGGGTATCAAGTTCTTCACCTTTCAGAGCGGCTTTTCGAGCCTTCTCTTTATGCTGCTCCTGTTCCATCTGAGCATCATGAGATGCTGCTGGTGCATCCGCGCCTTCGACGAAATGGCCTACCGGTGTAATACCTTTAAGAGTTCCGGCAATTTGCAGTTTTTTCGGGTCCGCACAGTTTTTCATGCAGCGCGGGTTCTTCACATCCGGTCTTGGATCAACAAAGAAGTTAGCTTCATTCGGCATTTTGACAGACGCAAGGTTATCCTTAGTCAGAACAAAATCCTCTTCAACCAGTTCGTTCAGATACAGAACATAGGCTGTGATGTCATATACCTGCTGATCTGACAGTGAACGCGGCGCTGTAAAAGGCATCGCTCTGCGAATATAGTCATACAGTGTAGACGCATAAGGCCAGTATGAGCCTACTGTTTTAGTCGGACGTTCTTCCGTTAAAGTATCCTGCCCACCAGCCAGCACCGGCCAACGACCTTCGCCTTCACCGAACAGGCCATGACAGGTTGCACAAAACTGTTCATACAGCTCTTCACCTGCTTCAATCGTGCCCTGGCCTTCAGGTAAACCTTTACCATCCGGACGGATATCAATATCCCAACCGGCTATTTCTTCAGAGGTTGCAGCATTACCGATACCATATTTACCGGCTGCCTGAGCAGTAGATCCGAACGCCAGAGCGGCACCCAGCCCTAAGGCCAGCAAAGATGTTTTCAGCTGTTTGCTATCAAGTGATCTGAACATTGGTAACCTCCCCTGTAGGCGCAACTTTCCAGGTATGGATCGAGTTTTTATGATAGATAGAGTTGCCGCCACGGACTTTACGCAGCTGACCCAGTGTTGGTTGAACATAACCGGTCTCATCTATAGCTCGAGCCTGCAGCAACCACGGCTGACCTTCCCACTTGGTGACCAGACTGAATCGCGTCAGAGCCTTATCCAGAACCAGACCTTTTAATTTTGCAGGTACCCAGTTCACACCACCGTCAAACGAAACATCGACCTGTTTTATTTTGCCCCGACCAGACCAAGCGATACCTTCAATTTCCAGGAAGCCTTTTTGGACAATAGGATTCTCAGGACATGGGGATGTAATGACAGAGTTAGTTTCCTGTACAAATGTAAATTTACGTGCCCGGCCATCTGGCATCAGATCTGTATATTTGGAGGTTTCTTCACGGTGATACCAAGGCTGATCGCCAATTTCTAAACGACGCAGCCATTTAATAGAGGTGTTACCTTCCCAACCCGGGTTTAACAAACGTAGCGGGTAACCTTGCTCCGGACGCAGCATTTCACCGTTCTGAGCATAAACAACCAGCGTATCATCCAGTGCTTTTTCGAGAGGAATCGAACGACTCATATGAGCCCCATCGGCACCTTCAGCAAGAATCCACTTACCTTCGGGTTTAACCCCTACCTCATCCAGCAGCACTTTCAGTGGCACACCGGTCCATTCGCAGCAGCTCAACATGCCATGAGTGAATTGCAGCGCTTCCATTTGCGCACCTTTCCACTCCATACCGCCGTTGGCTGGGCACTCAATGAATTTGATCTGAGAAACCGAAGGAAAACGCATCAGGTCTTCCATGGTGAAAATGATAGGACGCTCAACCAGGCCATGGATAATCAGGCGGTGCTCTTCAGGTTTTACCTGTGGCACGCCACCGTGATAACGCTCAAAGACAAGGCCATTGGGTGTGATGATGCCCTTAAGATCCTGTAAGGGAGTCATGGAGATTGAGGCGATTGAATCAGCCGTCAACCAGGGAACCGTTCTACGAACTACATGCTTTTCATACTGTGAAGGCGAACCATACGGGTACTCAACTACCCCATGACCCAGCTGTTTTCCCCATGCAGGTTCATTGGGTGGCAGGTTAGCTTTATTGATTTCACTAGCAACAGATGTTCCGGCAATCGTTGTTGCTGCCATTCCTGCAGCCGCTGCGACACCTTTACGCAAAAAATCGCGACGATCATTAATGGACAGATGTTCGGATTCCCGAATCATTTGCTCCATCAACTCACGGGTGCTCGGACCTTTTATTATTTTGGACATGCATGCCTCCACATGGCGAAGTCTTAGGCGGGTTTCTTATATTATTATTAGGTATAACTATATATAGATAGAGAATATACAAGAATTCGACCATCGTATATAGCTAATATAGCGAAACCTTATATGTTATTACCTGATAATAATTTTTCCCCATATACACATCTATAAAGCACTCAGTTTTCGGTAAAGTGTTCTCTCGCTCACGCCCAGCTTTTCCGCCAGTTCACGATTATTACCGTTAAATTTTTCTCTGATTCTGGACAGGTAATGGCTTTCCAGTTCAGCCAATGGCACTAGTTTAAGGGGTTCAGAGTTCCCGAACTCGCCCACTGTTGAAATTGCAGGCCTGCACTCAGTCGGTAGATGCTCCGTCCCGATCTGGTTGTTATCTGTCAGCAATACAGCCCTTTCCAGTATGTTTCTAAGCTCACGGATATTGCCCGGAAAGTCGTAGTTTTTAAGCGCCGTTAACGCGGCCTCATTCAAGGCCACTTCCTCTTCTGTGATCCTCTTGATGAACGCTTCAATCAGCAGAGGAATATCCTCTTTACGCTCTTTCAGCGATGGCAACTCAATTGGAAAGGCGGATATTCGATAGTAAAGATCCTGTCTGAACTGCCCACTTTCCACTAACTTCTTAAGATTTTTGTGGGTAGCGCAGACTAATCTGAAATCAGCCTGTTTAAGATCAACCCCGCCGACCGTTCTGTAAGTACCGGTTTCGATAAGTCGTAAAAGTTTTACCTGCAATGAGAGCGGGACATCGCCAATCTCATCCAGAAACAAAGTTCCGCCTCGCGCCGCAGAAACCAGTCCCTCTTTTTTGTTAATAGCCCCGGTAAAAGCACCCTTCTCGTGCCCAAACATTTCACTTTCGAACAGGGTTTCGCTCAGACCGGAACACTCAACAGTAACAAACGGTTTTTTCACCCGGTTACTGATGTTGTGCAATGCTTTTGCGGCAAGCTCCTTACCTGTCCCGGACTCACCCAACAGCAGCACGGCGATGTTGTTGGGCCCGGCTCGCTGGATAAGCGAAAGCATCTGGTTAAATGCATCGGAACGACCGATTAGCCCCTGCCCTTGCGGATTAGCCTGGGCGACTTTCACCTGATGCATGACTTCGAGGTAATAAGTTTTGCCATCGGCCAACTTAAGCGGTCGCATCTCTACATCAACATGCTCTCTGCCTTTGGATGTCTGGTGCAGATGTAAAACTCTGTGGCGTTTTCCAGTTTCCATGCATTTTTTAAGTGGGCAGGATTCTCCGGATTCATCACAGGGGCGACTGTAGCCATGACTGATCTGGTAACAGCGGGGTGTCTCTTCATCGTCTGGTATATGGTGGTGATCTACATATGCCGTGTTGGTTGCCAGAATTTTATAATCCGGTGACAACATCGCAGCAGGCTCTGGGACTGCCTCTAAAACTGCGGAAAGGTCTGTAGAAAATTGGACTAAACTGTTCACCGCTTACTCTCACACGATTAACTGACATTATTAATCAGTCTCTGACAGGACTGTCAGAATCTTAGTGCAAGAATACTCATTTATGCAAAATTACTAATACATTATTTTCTTATATAAGATCGGATTTATATAACAACTATCTGTTATGAGGGTGTTTGAAGTTCGATAACTTAGTCAGTAAAGATTCTGGATCCTCATCCACAATCAGCATGTCAAAATAGTCAGGATGGAGAAAACCTTTATCCCGAGACTGCTTCAGAAACCCGAGCAAATCATCGTAATAACCTTGCAGATTAAGTATCCCGCAGGGTTTGTGATGCTCGCCAATCTGAGACAGGGTAAAGACTTCAAACAGTTCATCCAGGGTTCCTGTTCCACCTGGTAACGCGATAAAAGCATCTGCCAATGCAAGCATCGCAGCCTTCCTTTCGGACATATCTGAAACCTGAATAGTCTCACTCAGATTAGGATGTATCTGTTCTTTGTTTTGCAATGAGGTGGGCATTACGCCTGTCACTTTACCGCCATTTTTGAGAACAGAATCGGCTAAAACACCCATGAGCCCGGATTTAGCACCGCCATAAACCAGATCATAACCCTGGCTGGCCAAAACAGAGCCGAAATATTCCGTAGCAACCGAATACTCAGGCTCAGCCCCCATTTTAGACCCGCAAAAAACAGTAACTTTTTTCATTAAAAACAATAAAAGCTTGCAGAAGGAAGCTTATTGAGATTTGAAGAAATACGTTTAATGCATCTCAGCATTTAAGCGATCCAGAGCGTCACCGACTTCAGTACTGGCCTGCTCCATTGCAGCTAAATATTGTGCAGCCGCTTTCAGGTCACCAGAACGCGCAACATGCACTGCGGAAAGTCCAGCACTGTGAACACGCTCGTGTGGACCTTCTAAGGCTGAAAAGCTTGAGCAGGAACTGTAACGTTCACTTCCCTGCCCGATGTAATACCACTGTCCGAGTCGACAGGAAGTATGGTCTGCCAAGGCGGTTAGATTATCCAGATTGCCCGTCACAATGCCTTCATAGACCATATTTTTCCAGTTCACGTGATCGAGTTTAACAGTCTCTATAAAAGTATCCGCTGCACTGTCACTGATAATCGTATTCATACGGTGAGACAACGCAACCACATCGGTTACACCGGCTTTAATCTGCTCAGTTGATGCCACAACTTCGCTACTGAGCATATCGACCTGATCAATATCATCGGATGCGATCGAAGTTTTTGTGCTGATTTGGCCAACCAGGTTGGCAATTTCATTACTGGCTTCACTCGCTTTACGTGCAAGGTTTCGAACTTCATCTGCAACAACCGCAAAACCTCGGCCCGATTCCCCGGCACGTGCGGCTTCAATAGCGGCGTTAAGCGCCAGCAGGTTTGTCTGGTCTGAAATATCCCGGATAACACCGACGAATTTTTCAATCTGTTCTGATACGTCGATCAAGCCACTCACATGCTGGGTACTATCCTGAGCCCGGGACTGGATTACCTGAATCCGTTCAAGGATTGTATCCACAGCCTGTTTAGTCTCATCAAAAATGGAGATGCTGTTCTTTAAATTTTCTTTTTCACTTTCAAGATTTGTAGCGGTATTCGCTATGGTTTCACGCACCTGAGAGACTAATGCACTACCCTGAACCCAGGCAGCACATACATCTCTTTGACCAGCATATGAATCAGTGGGTTGATTGTTTTCTAATTCAAAACAACGTTGTTTGAGGTCTTGATTTTCTCTAATTAATTCCTGGTTATCAGAACGCATCCGTTCAAGTTCACTGCTCAGCTCATCTATTTTTATATTTAACTTACCTGAAAAAAACATCACTCACCTGAAGAAAGGTTACAACTTTTAGTAGATCATATAACCAATAACCCTCGGATTCACCAGTACTTAATGATCATTTTACCTATAGGCCTAAAGTCAGTTTTTTCATACACAAAAAAATCAAAATACCGCTCTTCTATTTGGATCTCAGTAAGGTGGTGCTCATTATCTTAAGGGCTAACAGACTACTAGCATTTTTATGCGTTGATTTCTTCACTAAATCACATAACTAAATTGATCGAGAAACTCACTTTTAAGAGGTAGACTAAGCTATATCCATTTGCGGTTTGACTTGTAACTTTGGGAAAGTTTAAAAATGACCAAAATTTCACTCTCTGAAGAGCAACACAAAAAGGTTTTAAAGGATTTTTTTGCAAAAAAATCTGCCCGCTATCAACTCTCCAGAGAAGAGCATATAGCCATTGCTGAGCGACTGAATGAAAAAATAAATCTGCCTTTTATGGGTGAAGCGAAAGAACATTCGGTACTGGTCAAGTTAATACTAAAAATTGATAACTACTTCTACGAACATCTGCCCAATGAAATCTACAGCCTGATTCATAATCTGGATGAAGGGTTTGATGAAACCGAAGCTGCACAGTTGGCCTCACGAATGAATAAGATGGCACATGAAGATATCTGCCTGCCTTTCTTGAGTGATCATCATGAGTATTACAGCATTACTTTCGTGGTATCAGTACTGATCAATGCTATGAGGGAAGGCTGTGATCTGGAGCATGCGGTCAGAGTTACCCAACACCCACGAATGATGGAAGATGATTTCCCCTTCCCTGAAATTTTCTAAGCATATTTGTACCCTCTGATGGTCTATCTGGCTAACACAGCAAAGCTATTAGCGACGGTTCTGATCGCTTTAATGGCCGGCTGTGCAACACCGGATATTACCCCGGAGCATCTTTCAAAAGAGAGCCTGAAACAAGAACAGAAAGAACAGTTCAAACAGGCTCTCATCTATCTGAACCAACAGAACAAACGTTTAGCTGAGGTCTCCAGACCGCTACTGAAACACTCAGTCCCCGATTGCGGTAAACGCACCCGATACAGTGCCGGAATATTTCTGCATAGAAGCAGTGAGTACTCTAAAGAACAGAAGGCTGCTGCGATTGAACTGTACGGTGAAGCGGAGCAAGTTCAGGTATTAAGTGTTTTGGACTCTGGACCTGCCAACAGCAAGCTTTATCAGGGGGACCAGTTACTACAGATAAACGCTCAAACCATCCCGCAAGATTCAACTGCAAATGCGATTAAGCTTTTAAATGCAGCAATGTCTGAAGGAAACAACGTTGAGCTACAAATTATCCGTAGCAAGGAAAAACTGACGGTTACTCTGAAACCTGAGCAGATCTGTGACTATGCCGTGATCTTAAGTCCTTCCGATGCAGTCAATGGTTATGCAGATGGCGGCAGGATTATCATTACTTCTGGGTTAATGCGCTTTTTGCAGCAAGATGAAGAGCTTGCCTTCATCATCGCCCACGAACTGGCTCACAATACTCTGGACCACATTCCGAAAAAACTCACGAATGGCGCACTGGGTGCAGCCATCGATATCATTCTCACCAGCACTGGTTTCCCCTCTCCTCTGCTGGCAACCGGGATCGGCATTAACCTGTACAGCCAATCTTTTGAAACCGAGGCGGATCTGGAAGCCATCAGGCTGATGAAGAATGCCGGTTATAAGATACAGGGGCTGGATAAACTCTGGCATAAAATGGCCAGTTTACATCCATCCACCATTACTCACGGGCAGTCAATTTCTCATCCAACAACGGTCGAAAGGTCTCTTAGACTCCGCAATAAAATCCAGCAAATCAGCAACTAAATCGTTGTTGGCTAAGTTAATTATCACCTAGCTACTAAATTCCTGACCAGCAAGCATGTATACTTAACAGAGAGCAAACGAGCAGGAGTTCATCAATGTCGGACGAACCGCATTTTCTGAAAGAAGAAAAAGAAAAGCTGGGCATTCAGAGAAACGGAATCAGTGAAGCGACCGTGGAACCTATGCAATTAGGGAAAAGGGTTAAAGAGATCCGATTGAGCAAAAATCTTACTCTGGAAGAAGCCAGCAAACTTACAGGGCTGGCTCGTTCGACACTTTCAAAAATAGAAAATGAACAGATCTCTCCTACCTTCAGCGCGGTAAATAAGCTGGTTAAAGGCTTAGGCATCGATATGCCACAGCTGTTTACTGCACCCCGTACATCTGCAGGAGCTGGCGGCAGACGTGACATTACCCGTGGTGGCGAAGGGCAACCCTATCCGACCCCTACCTATGAACACGAGTTACTTGCAACTCAGCTCAGTGCGAAGAAAATGATCCCTTATCGCACTACGGTGAGAGCGCGGAGCTTTGAGGAATACACTGATTGGGTACGACATGATGGCGAAGAGTTTTTGTTTGTACTGCGCGGCTCGATCTCTCTATGTACAGAATTTTATGAGCCGATCGAACTGTTTACGGGTGATTCCGCATATTACGATTGTGAGATGGGCCATGCGCTGGTTTCTACCAGCGAAGAGGATGCAGAAGTCATCTGGGTAACAGCCTAAGGCTAGTCACTCCAGGCTATTATTGTTTATAATAAGTACAACCTTCCTGAACGCCGTCGCAAACGCTGTCACTGGTTTACTAACACAGCAAATTTATATGCGACGGCTTTTTTTTGCTTTAAGTTTTTACCAACCAAACCCGGCAAGAGAGATTGCATTATTCTCCTGCCAGTGCGCGGATGCTTTCAACTTCTGTAAAGTTTCCGGCTTGAAGTCCCCAGGATTAAATCCCTCCAACAGAGCCGTTAACTCCTGCTGCAGTTTCTCTGGCTCGGCCATATTGTTCCAAAGTTCGTAAGTATCGACTGCAATCACAGGTGAACTATTATGTTGCAGAAAATCCATCCAGCGATCCAGAAGTTGGGAGTCTGAGTCGCTCATTAATGGACTGAGCGTTTTCCTGAGCTCCGATAGCCGCTTTATTGCTACCGAGCGTTCCGTTAACAGCACGGGATAATGTTGCACACCTGAGCTGTCGAGTGACTCCTGACCTATGCCCTGGGTTTCGAACAGCTGGATGTCTGATGGGGTAAAAAGTAATAACCAGAAAAACGGTATATTATGATTGGCCGCACAGATCACCTCGGCATCATTCTGTTCATTATTACTTCCCGGAAATTGGCTCATTCCGAGCATAATTACGCGTGTTCCTAACATACCTGTCCTGTTACATTTTCTGAATGGTGAAGCCTTGCTGCTTCAGCAAATTTAATAAACCATCCTGACCGATAACGTGTGCAGCACCGACCAGAATAAACTCTACCTCAGTTGTCCCCGACATCTGTTTAAGATGAGGCATCCAGTTGCGATTGCGGTCCACCAGTATCGATTGATAGATGGCAGGATAATGTTCGCGCATATCCTCAATCACCAATTCTTCCAAAGCCTTTTCATCTCCGGTTTTCCAGCTTCTTACAATGTCAGCCATCATGGGTTCAATCTGATAAACATCATCCAGAGTCTGCTGCAGAAACATCTCCTCGTTTCCCTCGCCCATGGATGCGATAAAACTCAGATGAGAGCTAATTGATTCCAGGCTGAAAACTGCTTTGGCATCCTGCCTTGCTCGCCTGTAATAAGCGCCGTCTGCACCCTCCTGAGTTATCCCTAAACGCTGAAATTCAACGGTTAGCATGGTCATCATTACTCCAGCTGGTTTCATACTCAGAAACATATTGGGTACGAGGCCCCGACTGGCAAGATAGTCATTCAATTTCTGATACAGGGCTGGCGATATTTTTTGATTGAGCAAGGTGCCATCCCGATAGGCTAAGGAAGACATCAACCTAAACTGTATTTCCGGGTTTTCCAGCTCCGCCATATCGGTTTCAAACACCAGCCGATCAGCATCTTCGTAGGCATGATCAAACGCAACCGGAAAGGGTAAATCTTTTGCCGACAAGAGATGAACCGTACCTCCGATATAAAAGTAATTCTCGCCCTTGCTGACTTTCCATAATGAAGTTTCGGCAAGTGCTGAGGTACTGATCAGAAGTAATAGTGCAATAAATAACTTTTTCATTTCCATGCCCATATGGCTTGCCGACAATGCCTCCATTCTAGTCAAGTTTTACCAGACCGTCGTAGCATTTCATCCTTTAGGGAACCTGCGAATAAGTCCCAAGCTTTCTCAGTGGGCAGTAAATCGACTTAATGCACGAAAGGTAGCGCAGTGGAATGACGAGTCCTTTCCAAGCTGCCTGACAAAGCAGGAAGTCGATTTAATGCCCACCCTTCGGGGCTTACAGATCGATACAATTTCTTCGTTAACGATTTTCGACAGGCAACCAGCATGCCTGTAATCGTTGCCTAGAACTTGAACCGATCTGTAAGCCTGAGATGTTTGGGACTTGTTCGTAGGTTCCTTAGGTTCAATCTATGCTCAACTAACCTCAGTCTCTTGTGTCTTGAACTGTAACGGGTATATTGGGAAATAAAAAATACGGAACACATAATGTCTGAACTCGATTCATCTGATCTGAATATTCTTTTGGTTGAACCCTCTGCGGTACAGCGAAAAATAATTCGTAATGAATTAAATAAGGAACGCGTCGAAGACATTGATGAAGCCGCTACTGTGGCAGATGCCCAGCATAGAATAGCCACAATAAGACCGGATCTGGTTATTAGTGCCTTGTACTTTCCGGATGGTTCAGCCATGGACCTTCTCAGCAGTATCAGGAGCAACCCGGAAATCAGCGAGCTGCCCTTTATGCTGATCTCTAGTGAAACCCGCCACAGTGAACTGGATCAGTTTAAACAATCTGGGGTGGTTGCCATCCTACCAAAACCGTTTGGGCATGATCATCTGGCGACTGCGTTGAATTCAACACTGGACCTCCTCTCTTCGGATGACCTTGAGCTCGAATACTATGATGCGACCTCTCTTAGAGTATTGGTCGTTGATGACAGCCGCATGGCCCGCAAGATCGTCCGTAAGGTTCTGGAAAACCTCGGTATTGAGCATATTACAGAAGCCGCAGACGGTTCTGAAGCAATCACCCTGTTACCTGAAGGCTTTGATCTGATCATCACAGACTACAATATGCCTGAAGTAAATGGACTGGAACTCACAGAAGCCGTTCGCTCATCCTCTGAATACTCTCACCTACCTATTCTGATGGTATCCAGTGAAGCAAACCAGGCCCATTTAAGTAATGTCGCCAAGGCGGGTGTAAACGCGATGACGGATAAACCGTTTGAGCCCGCGACCGTCAAAAAACTGCTGGCAAATATTCTCGAAGGTTAAGTAAGCAAAACGTTTTTAATAGCGTTTTTCCGCCTTTTGAAATATTACAAATCCGTAAAAAAAGGTGCTCACTTCTTGTTCACCGTGGTGTGACGTGTATAATGCCCGCTTTCCCACCGGCGCAGCCAACTCCTGTATCAATGACGATGCAGCGCTGCCCAATTCCAGATAGGTAATCACGTACACATGAATTCAGATGATCAGCTTTCATTTGCTGAACTAGGCCTCGCCACACCCGTTTTAGAAGTTCTCGACGAGATCGGTTACGAAACTCCATCCCCGATTCAGGCGGCCAGTATCCCTCATCTGCTCGAAGGTAGAGACCTGCTGGGTATTGCTCAGACAGGTACAGGTAAAACCGCTGCGTTTTCCCTGCCTCTTCTTTCAAGATTAAATCTGAAGAAACGTGAAACACAGTTACTCATTCTTGCTCCAACGCGCGAACTGGCTATTCAGGTTGCTGAAGCCTGCCAGACTTATGCACGTAAGCTGAAAGACTTTCATGTGCTACCTATCTATGGTGGTCAGCCATACGATGCGCAATTACGCCAGCTGAAACGTGGTGCTCAGGTTGTTGTAGGTACACCTGGTCGTGTTATGGACCATATGCGCCGTGGCACTTTAAAGCTAAATAACCTACAGGCACTTGTGCTTGATGAAGCCGACGAAATGCTGCGCATGGGCTTTATCGACGATGTAAAATGGGTTCTGGAAAACTCCCCATCTGATCGTCAGATTGCTCTGTTTTCAGCAACGATGCCAGCACAGATCAAAATAGTTGCTTCTGAACATTTGACCGACCCTGCTGAAGTCCGCATTAAAGCGAAAACAGCCACTGCTACAACCATCACACAAAAATATCTGCGCCTGTCTGGTCACCAGAAACTGGATGGTTTGACGCGTATTCTTGAGATGCAGTCTTTTGACGCCATGCTTATTTTTGTGCGTACCAAATCTGCCACAGTTGAGCTTTCAGAAAAGCTGGCAGCACGCGGGTATGCCTGCGAGGCATTGAACGGTGATATCTCTCAGCAGTTGCGCGAACGCACTATCGATAAGCTGAAAAAGGGCAAAATCGATATTCTGATTGCAACCGATGTTGTGGCACGTGGTCTGGATGTTGAACGTATCAGCCATGTTGTTAACTACGACATCCCTTACGACACCGAATCTTATATCCACCGAATTGGCCGTACCGGTCGTGCGGGTAGAGAAGGTGAAGCAATTCTGTTTGTATCTCCCCGAGAGCAACGGATGCTTAAAGCGATTGAGCGTGCAACGCGACAAAAAATTGATGCAATGCAACTGCCGTCTACGGATGATATTAACGAAAAACGTGTCCAGCGTTTTGTTGATCGCATCACAGAGACTATTGATAGCCAGGATCTTGAGTTTTACAAAAACTTACTGACCGAGTATCAACAGGAACATGATGCAGACCCTCTGTTGATCGCTGCAGCACTGGCTCAGCTGTTACAGGGCAAAACCCCTCTTCTGATGAAGGAAGAACCAAGGGCTCCGCGCAGAGAAAGAAACTCTGACGATAAAAACCAGAACCGCCGCCAACCTAAGGGCATGTCAGCAAAGGCAAAACCTTTGAAGGACAACCCGGATGTAGATATGGCGCGTTACATGATCCGCGTCGGTTATGAACATGGTGTAGCACCCAAAAACATTGTTGGTGCGATCGCTAACGAAGCAGGTCTGGATGCTAACTTCATCGGCACAATCGATATCTTCGATGACTACGCAACTGTAGACCTGCCTTCAGGTATGCCTAAGTCAGTTATGCAACAACTGAGCAAAGCAGTTGTGTGCGGACAAAGGCTGAATCTGAAACAGCTTGATGGCGATGCTCCCGCTAAGGGACGTGGGCCTAAGAAGAGTAGAAGAAAACCACCTTCAAACCGTAAGTCACCGCGCAAGCCGAAAAATAAAGAGAGTTAAAAGAAGAAGGACAAGCCATTGCTTGTCCTTTTTTATTACTCGCTCGTCACCATAATGGCTTCAACTTCGATATCCGCGCCTTTCGGAATCTGCTTCACTGCAAACGCCGCCCGGGCTGGATATGGCTCAGAGAAGTAACGTGCCATCACCTCGTTTACCTGTGCGAAGAAATCCATATCGGATAACAGAATGGTGACTTTAACCACATCTGCAAGCGTCCCACCTGAAGCTTCTGCAACAGCTTGCAGGTTTTTAAATACCTGTTCAGCCTGAGCTTCAAATGACTCTGTTACCAGTTCCATTGTTTCCGGAACCAAAGGAATCTGCCCGGACATATATACCGTACTGCCTACACGAACAGCTTGAGAATAAGTGCCGATAGCGGAAGGTGCATTTTCTGTAGAGATGATACTTTTATTCATGATTTTCCTTAAAACCATTCAGAAAGGTAGATAGTTATGCTTTCAGCTAGTGTACACGGCTGCTGGCCGATTGCGTATAATTCTCTCTCCAACGAAAAGGTATTTTTATGCAACGTCTTGATCTTTTAATGGTTGATAAAGGGCTTGCCCGCTCCCGCACTCAGGCACAGAACCTGATCAAAAACCATAAAGTAGAAATAAAAGAAAAAGACTGTTGGCAGTTAGCGAAAAAACCCGGCGCCAAAGTGGAACTCGACACCGAAATTAAAGTTCAACAGGACGCTGCAGATCAGTTTGTATCCCGAGGAGCGCTGAAGCTCTTAAAGGCGTTGGAGTTTATGCAGATTGACCTTGCGAACAAAATCGCAATCGATGTGGGTCAGTCAACAGGAGGATTTACCGACTGTTTATTACAAAACGGAGCAGCCAAAGTTGTAGGGATTGAGGTGGGTCATGATCAATTAGCAGCCTCACTCAGAGAAGATTCCAGGGTTGTCTGCTATGAAGGTATGAATGCACGCGAGTTACCTGCGCAATCCCTACTTGCTCACACGGAAGGCGAAGGATTTGATCTGGCAGTTATGGACGTATCCTTTATCTCGCAAACCAAAATATTACCCTCTCTATCACCTTTAATCCGGGAACAGGGGTATCTTATCTCGCTCGTCAAACCACAGTTTGAAGTAGGAAAATCAGGCATTAGTCGGGGCGGTATTGTCAGGGATGAAAGCCTCTATCCCCAGGTTAAGCAACACATCATTTCCTGCTGCGACTCTTTGAGTTTAAAGGCAATTGAATATATGGAAAGCCCTATCAAGGGTGGTGATGGTAATCGTGAATTTCTGCTAATCGCACGAAAATGCGGTTAATCTGAGGAATATGAGTAGATAATTTCTACCTTTGATCCACCATTATCATAACGTACGCTTTCGCAAAGCTCTTTAACAAGGGCAATACCGCGACCGGAAAACATATTTGTTTCCTGTGTTGGGTTTTGCAAACACCAGCTTTCGTAGTCAAAGCCTTCGCCACTGTCTTCGATCTGTACAATTAAGCGCCCACCGTTCAACATACGAGTATGCTGAAGATACAGCGAAACTGTACCCGAAGTCAGTGCTTCAAGGCGTCGCTCACGTTCAGTGAAATATTCTGCAAATCCTTCAGGCGTTGATTTTAAACTGGATTCCAGCTTCAGAACGCCATGATCCAGGGCATTCACATATAGTTCAGTCAACACACTGAATACATTATGCCAGTGGTCACCGTTACCTTCAGATTCCTGTAAACGGCTGAGGGCCTGCGCAACCGGATTAATTCTGGCAAGGCTTTTACCTTGCAGTTCGATACTCCAGTTCCAGATATCCAGTTCGGTCGGCTCAAGCACAGCAGGTTTAGCTCCGGTAACAACAGCTTTATCCCGCTTGTCATTAACCACCACTTTGCCGGGAATATCGATCAGCGAGATATCATCTTTCTGCGGATGATCCCCCACAAAAATACTCAAGGCCGATAAGATCAGATCTACCAGATTGGTATCTTTCTCAAAAACCTGTTCGCCGATTGTGTTCAGTAAACGCTCTTCGCCAAACATATCCCCTTTTTCATTCTCAGCTTCCACCACCCCATCACTCTGAAGCAGAATATGATCCTCTGCTTCAACCTTATGATGTTCAAAATGGAGATCAGAAACACTTTTGAGAATACCCAAAGGCGGGTGGTTAGAAGCAACCCTTGCACTCACCTTCCCTTCCGACACAATCATAATATCGGGCAATCCACCGTTCCAAATTTTGGCACTGCCATCCTGGCCTAAAGTAACCAAACCGGTCGCAAGGAACATTCCTGTAGGTAAAAGGGAGTTTAATTTACGGTTGATCTGAACAATGATTTCTTCGGCATCATAACCCTTGGCAGTCATCGCTCTGAAGGTTTCTGACAGAGGTAAGGCACCAACGGTTGATGTCAGGCCATGGCCGGTGAAATCACCAAGTAACACGTTTAGATCGCCATTCGGGCGGAAAGCACTCAGCTGCACATCACCACTGAACGTCTCTGCAGCCTGCTTGTGTATGCGTATCTGATCCAAAGCAACATTGGAGGACAGTACTGCGCCACTAAAGAGTTGTTCAGCCACCTCCTCTTCACGGGCGCGCAGACGGTTTAAGTGGGCTACCTGACTGTAGAGGTGTGATATACGTAATAAGGCAACAATTTTGCCTTCAAGTAATTCGAATGGGAACGGTCGCTGAATATAGTCATCTCCCCCCGCATCTATGGCTTGACGAATAACATCCTGACCTTCTGCTCCTGATACAAAGATAACCGGAACAAAGCGTTCGCCAGCAAGCGCTTTGATTTGACGGGTAGCCTCAATACCATCCTGACCAGGCATATTAATATCCATCAGGACCAAACTAGGTTCCAGTTCTTTATACAGTTCAACGGTTTCAAAGCCGTCTTTTGCAAACGCTACCGGAATTCCAAGCTGCTCTACCATCTGCCCTAATATTTCACGATTAAGGCGCATGTCATCAGCGATTAGTACCAGTTTGTTGGAGTACCCTGAGTCAGGCTGAGCCGTCATAACTTACTTCTCTATAGTTACGAACTTATCAAAGTTGGCAATGGAAAGAATTTTCAGAACAGATTCATTTGGCCTTGAAATGATTACTCGTCCACCCAGCTTATCCGCGTGCTCTTTAAGCAGCAGGATCATGCCTAGAGCAGAGCTATCCATGTAAGTAGATTTGGACAGATCAACCTTAAAGGTCACCCCTGCTTTATCGACATTGCGATAAGCGTCACGAAAAGACTGATGCAGTGAATAATCGAACTGACTTGAAACAATAATGCTTACGGTTTTACCATCATCAGTAACTACTGTGGAAACTGCCATATTTATTCTCTTGGTAGATTTAAACTAATTTTTACCCAACATTAAAACAGCTCTACGTCACCCTCATCCATGTCGTTTTGTGAAACTGTTCGGGTCGCATTTCGATTCTGAGCCTCAACTTTTAAGGCTTTACAACGCTGAGCACATTGGTCTGCTGCTTGCGGATTAATTTGATGCTGATGGTCCACAATATTGGAAAGAAGACTGGAGACCTCATTCAAAGAGTTTACATTGTGCTCCATCGAACCCAGAGCCTGTGAAGAGATATCCTCAAACTGCAATGAACGTACAGCGGTGTCGACTACATTATTTAGCTGATCACCCACATGTGAAATTTCGACCACTTTGTCATTCAGGAAATTATTCATTTCTGACATATGTGTCAGCATGGTACCCATTTTTTCTTTAGTACCAATGGTATCACTCATGTCTGTTGAAGCCATGCTACCGACTGTTTTACGCAGAACCTCGATGGTCTCTTTTGCCAAGCCGATCTCTTCACGAATCTGGTTGTTCAATTGTGCTGAATTGATGGACAAGGTTCTCACTTCATCTGCCACCACGGCAAAGCCTCGACCCGCCTCACCGGCACGCGCCGCTTCAATACTGGCATTCAATGCTAATAAATTCGTCTGACTCGCCAGCCCCTCAACGTTTTCGATCAGCCCGAAAATACCATCCAGTTTCTCCACCATATCATCAATGTGATGAACAGTTTCCAGACTGTTTCTGCTCACATCCACCATAATAGTGATGAACTGATCCAGTGTATTACCCGTTTCATGGATAAAATTCTGCACATTAAAGCTTACTTCATCAGAATCAGTATCCTGTGATTGGGAGATAATTTCTGAGGTTAACTGGATTTGTCTGTTGGCTAAGTCGTGCATCTCATGGAAGCTGCTACCCATCAGGGCCACAGCTTCTTTAATCAATCCATCTACGCGTGAAATTTCCTGATTAACCACCACCGCATCATGAACCAGGGTGTCAGATACCTGATCCAAAGCTGCTTTTAATTCTACAGCGCCTTCACCAGAACCCATCAGAGAAGTCTCAGATTTACTCTCGTCTTTCGGAACACTGCCCTGAGCAAAAAATTGCGAACCTATGGCGAGGAATAAAACGACTAAACATACTAGAGACACGATCTGATTTATCGCAATGAACTGAGCAACCGTCAATACGATTGTTGCTACTAAACCTAAGGCTAACATTCCATTTTTATGGACCATATTTACAACCCTTACAAATTATTTGCCCGATAGAATCTGGATCAATCTTTCAGAAATCTTATTTAATGCTAACACTTCCTGAACGCCACCGTGCTTAACAGCCATTCCCGGCATTCCCCATACCAGGCTGGATTGTTCATCCTGTGCAATAGTGTGCACCCCCGCATCCTGAAGCCGTTTCATTGCCAATGCACCATCATCGCCCATACCAGTGAGCATAATACTAATAGCATTAGTCACTCCAGAATCCAATAAAGAATCAAACATAACTTCAACAGAAGGCTTATGTCGGTTCACTGGCTCTCGGTCATCCAGAACTCCCACCAAAATATTACCTTGTTTTTTAACCCGCAAATGGTGCCCACCTGGTGCAATATATACGTGGCCGGGTTTTAAGATATCACCCTCTTTTACCTGTTGAACTGATACAGCGCACTGTGAGTTCAATCGGTTTGCAAAACGTTCGCTAAAACTTGCCGGTATATGCTGAGTTACAACAATGGGAGGCAAGTTCTGTGGAAGAACCTCCAGGACATCCCTAAGCGCTTCAGTTCCCCCTGTAGATGCCCCAACCGCGATCAGCTCATATTTACCAGAGCTGACGACAGGTGCTGACAACACAGGCTTTGCTACATGTTCTCCGGCTGGGCGGATAAACTTAAGCTTTTTCGCAGAGGAAGCGGCCATTTTAACTTTCTGCCTCAGTTCATCCTGAAACAGTTTTAATGCACCATCAGACTGAGACATCGTGGGCTTAGGCATGAAATCCACAGCCCCGAGCTCCAGAGCCTGCAACGTTGCCTCCGCACCTTTATGCGTGAGAGATGAAAGCATTACTACAGGCATAGGATTAAGCTTCATCAGATTTCGCAAAAAAGTTATGCCATCCATTTTTGGCATTTCAATATCCAGAGTCAAAACATCTGGGCGGAACTCTTTGATCTTATCTCTGGCATCGTATGGATCTACAGCAGTGGCTACAACTTCGATTTCAGGGTCAGAAGAGAGAAGCTCCATCAAAACTTTTCTGACCACTGCAGAGTCATCTACGATCAATACCTTATGCTTTTCCATATATAACTCTCTTCCTTTAAAACAGCTCTACATCTGAATCATCCAGATGCGAGTCCACATCCACCCTGAAGGTACGCTCTTCCTCGATGAGACGCTGATCTTCGCGATGATCAAGTTTATTGACTAACATGCGCCCTTCCAGTGGGAAATAAGCTACTTTGCGAGCCCGGTCTCCACCCAGATCAGAGGAGAGAAGCTGCAACCCCTCATCCTTAAGATACTGAAGAATAAAATCGATGTTCTGTTCTCCAATCTGATTAAAAGCTGCTCCCATCATATCACCACCACCAGTGAGTTTGATCTGCAACCGTTCCCTGTGACACCCAAATTTCATCAACTCATTGATCAGCTGTTCCATGGCGAAAAAACCGTATCGCATGGAACGGTTTAAATCATCATTGCCACCGCTGCTCGGCAACATAAAATGATTCAAGCCACCATAGCGGGTGACCGGGTCATGTATACAAGCGGATATGCAGGAACCAAGCACCGTAGTAATCACCATGTCGCTGTTGGAAACGTAGAACTGCCCAGGTGCAACCTTTACCGCGTATTTTTGCCAGCGCGGCTCCCAAAATGGTCGGAAATTTTCAAAACCTTTTAATACTGAAGGTAAAGCATCCTGATTCATACTTACCCACCTACCTTGCGATAGATGGTTTTACCAACCAATTCAAAACGACTGGCATGCCTTGCCAGAGCCTCTGAATGGCCGACAAAAAGATAACCATCAGGTTTAAGCAGATCGGCCATCTTATTTAAGAGCTTTAATTGGGTAGGCTGATCAAAATAGATCATCACATTACGGCAGAAAATAAAATCCAGAGGGCCATCAATTGGCCAGTCACTCATTAAATTCAGGTGACCGAAGGTAAGCAATTCTCGCAATTCTGGCTTAACCTTCACCATGCCTTCATTCTTGCCTTTGCCTTTCAGGAACCAACGCCGCAATACGCTCGGATCAAGAGCTTTGATGCGGTCCATGGTATAAACGCCGTCCTGAGCACTGGCGAGGACTTTTGAGTCAATATCTGTAGCCAGAATTTTTGCATCCCAACTGTCGGGAGTTACTCCGGCTTCACGTAATGTCATCGCCAGACTGTAGGGTTCTTCTCCAAGAGAGCAACCTGCAGACCAGGCACGTAATTTATGGATATTCCGGGACTTCAGGTCTTTAATGATTTCAGTGGATACAAAATCAAAATGGTGGCGTTCGCGAAAAAAAGCCGTGAGGTTTGTCGTTAAGGCATTAACAAATTGAGTGAATTCCAGCGGTTCTCTTTCCAGATAAGAAAAATACTCATCAAAGCTATTTAGCCTTAATTCACGTAAGCGCCTTACCAGACGGTTGTATGCCATATCCAGCTTAGAGTCAGCCAGCACAATACCCGCATAGTCATACAGTTCAGTACGTACTTTGTCGAAGTGTGTTTGAGTAAAACTAAACTCACGATCTTTGCCTGAGTTTTCTACCATCAACTTTCCCTATCTGACTCTACAAACCGCTTTCTGCATACTGTGCAGGAAATTTAAAACTCTTCCCATTCATCATCACTGCCGTTTAACGAAACAATTGGCTGTGCAGTTAAGCTATTAGGGGACTGAGTACTGCGCGCCTCTAACTTAGATGTTGGCGGTGCTACTGGCGCTGCTGGTAAGACTGTTGCAGCCATTGCTCGTAGACTACTGACACTTGCTTGAGGTTCTGAATAACTGGCTTGATAGCCGTCTACTGTGAATTTATCTGTCAGCAGTTGCAGCTGACGCGCCTGATCTTCCATCGAAGCTGAAGCCGCAGCGACCTCTTCCACAAGGGCAGCATTCTGTTGCGTGCCTTCGTCCATCTGTCCAATTGCAATGTTTACCTGTTCGATACCAATCGCCTGTTCACGGCTGGCAGAAGCAATCTCGCTAATAATGCCGGATACACTATTAATGGATTCCATAATTTCAATAAGAGCCTTGCCCGATTCATCAACGAATAAACCACCCTCTTCAACTTTTTCCACGCTGTCATTGATCAGTTCTTTGATCTCTTTAGCAGCGCTGGCACTTCGTTGCGCAAGGTTACGAACTTCAGCCGCAACAACAGCAAAACCGCGACCTTGCTCACCCGCACGCGCGGCTTCAACTGCTGCGTTCAGGGCAAGAAGGTTAGTCTGGAATGCAATTTCATCAATAACGCCGATAATCTCTGCAATCTTAGTTGAGCTCTGGCGAATTTCGGCCATGGAGCTCACTACTTTATTGGAGATCTCACCACCACGGGACGCAAGCTGCTGAGCATCACTGGCCTGTTTGCTGGCTTCAGATGCATTGTCCGCGTTTTGTTTAACTGTGCTGGTCATCTGCTCCATGCTGGCTGCAGTTTGCTGCAAACTAGCCGCTTGAGCTTCAGTTCGGGTACTGAGTGTATTGTTACCACTGGAAATTTCAGTTGCACCTGTTGTGATGCTGTGACCGGCAGAGCTAATCTCACCGACCATTGAATTAAGGGTCTGGATAGAAGTATTCAAAGACGCATTCAATTCCGCAAATTCGCCGTGGAAATCACCACTCATACTTTGAGTAAGATCCCCCTCAGCAATAGCGTTAAGTACACGTTTCACCTCACGAAGAGGATCCACAACAGCATCCAGCATCTGGTTAACACCCGATGCTACATTACGCATAAAGCCGTTATAAATTTCGATATCCAAACGCTGATCCAACTGACCAATGGAGGCGTTTTCAATTAGCTGCTGCACCTGATCCTGAGCAATCAACTGATCTGTAATATCTACCCACTCAACAACCGTACCCAGGCGTTCGCCGGAATCATCTACAACTGGATTAGCCGTCAGGTTGAAACTTCGCACCCCGACTTTAATTTGACCTTTATAGGTATCGCGTAAATGCTCGAGCATATTACGCTGATGTGCAGGGTTCTTGTGGAAGATGTCAAAATTGGAACCGACAATTTTCTCGGCATCAAAATCAGGCAGCTGTTCGCGGATATCGTCTTGAGCAATTCGCATCATTTCGAGCACGGAGTCATTAGAGTAGATAATATCTCCGTTGTTATCGGCCATCATGACATTTGATGTCACACTATCGAGCGCTATTTTGATTCTCTGAGACGCAGCACCAAGGGTTTTGGCTTCATTTACTTCATAACCCAGTTTCACCGCCAGCATTTTTACTGCACGGTTTAACTCACCAATCTCACCTTGTCTATCCAGCTCTATTTCGGTCTGGTAATCACCCTGACCAATCGCCCGCATTAAGCGCTTTATCTGAGTGAGAGGATCAATCACCTGACTATTCAGGCAACTGAAAGCTCCAAACAACATAATCAGGAAAGCAAGCAAAGGCCCTATTGCCAGTGTCGCCGCTGGTAAACCCGATAAAAAGAAAGCTGCATCCAGTACAACTGCGACAACCGCGGCAATGATGGCAACTTTTGTTAGTTGCTTCGCCAGGTTCTTTTTCACAACATTGTTTGGAGACGGCAAGGAAGCATCGCCCTGCCGTAGTTGTGAGTAGAGTTCTATTGTCTCAAGGATTTCCTGCTCTGAGGGTTTTGTTCTTACTGACATATATTCAACGATTTCCCCACCGGAAAAAATCGGGGTTACGTTGGCTTTCACCCAGTAATAGTCGCCATTTTTACAGCGATTTTTCACCAGTTTAGACCAGGGTCTTCCTAATTTAAGAGTCTCCCAAAGATCTTTAAATGCTGCAGGCGGCATGTCTGGGTGCCGAACAATGTTGTGATTCTGACCAACTAACTCTTCTTGGCTGAACCCACTCACCTCAACAAAAGCCGGATTCACGTAAGTGATTGTGCCTTTCAGATTGGTTTTTGTAACAAGTTCCTGACCATCTTTGAGCTTTACTTCACGGTCGGTAACCGGCTCATTGATTTTCATTATTTTTCCTCCACACCCTATCTTCAGGCATCTCTGGTTTCAGACTGGTCTACAGCCAGTTCTCCAGAATTCATTAATTCATCAACATCCATCAGAACAACCATTTTCTCGCCCTGGGCAACCAAACCGGTGATGTATTCGGTGTTGATCACTCCCCCCATTTGAGGTGGCGGCTGGATTTCATCCGGATCAAGATTATAAGTTTCAGCAACAGCATCCACGATGATGCCCATAATGCGCTCGGAGTCCCCACTGACCACATTGACAACAATCACAACCGTGGTAGGGCCATATTCTTGCCTTTCCAGGCCAAAGCGTTCCCGCAAATCAACAATCGGAATAATTGCCCCACGCAGGTTTAAAACACCTTTGAGATAATCCGGCATATCCGGAACTTTTGTTACGGGAGTCCAACCCCGTAGTTCCTGAACTTTGAGAATATCAATGCCGTATTCTTCTCCGTTAAGGAGGAAGCTGAGAAATTGCTGACCACCAGCATTCAATCCCAGAATATTTTCCTGCCCCTGAGGATCATCACTCATTATGCAATGGCTCCCTGGCTGTTATTAAAAATCTCATTACGTTTTTTTGCTGCAGTTGCTGCTTCCCGGTCCAGGCCCAGTTTCATTAAACCTGCAATATCCAGAATAAGTGCGACACTGCCATCACCCAGAATGGTAGCTCCAGAAAAACCGTCAACTCTCTTGAAGTTCACTTCCAGACTTTTGATTACCACCTGTTGCTGGCCAAATAATTCATCAACAATCAGCCCTACTTTCTGTCCACCATTTTCAACAATGGCAATCAGGCTGTCGGCATGGCCTTCAGGTTCTGGCGGAAGTTTGAAAAGAGAGCGTAAATTGATGAGTGGGATGTACTCTTCCCGGAAGTGCAGAAGTTTGTTTTCTCCGGCAATAGAACTCATTGTGTTTGTATCTGCCAGAATAGTTTCCACAATTGAGATCAATGGAATGATGTAAGTTTCGCTATCAACCCGGATTAACTGACCATCCAGAATCGCCAGAGTCAAAGGTAAACAAACGCTGAACTTAGAGCCAAAGCCAGGTTCAGACTTCACTTTGACATAACCGCCCAGTGACTCAATGTTCCTGCGAACCACATCCATTCCGACCCCACGTCCGGAAAGATCACTCACGGCATCTGCTGTTGAGAAACCCGGCTTAAATATAAGCTCATTGATTTCATCATCTGAAAGTTGCTGGTCTGCCGTAACCAAGCCATTAGCGAGCGCTTTTTCGTATACTTTGTGAGTATTAACGCCACGACCATCATCAATAATATCAATGATGATGTAACCACCCTGATGGTAGGCATCTAACTGTACTTTACCGACTTCACTCTTACCTGCGGCCAACCTATCTTCAGGGGTTTCCAAACCATGATCCAGAGAGTTTCTGATCAGGTGAACCATAGGGTCACCTAATTTTTCCATTACCGTTTTATCGATCTCAGTGCTTTCACCGGTAATGATCAGCTCTACCTTTTTACCTAGTTTTCCACTGACGTCATGCACCAACCTCGGGAAACGGTTAAATACAAAACTGATGGGCAGCATTCGGACCCGCATAACGTCTTCTTGCAAGTCCCGGGTGTTTCTTTCCAGCTGGTCTAAACCTGACTGCAACCTTTCCAGCTCTGAACCAGAAACAATTTCCGACAGTTCCTCACCCACCTGACCTAACATAGCCTGGGTTATTACCAACTCACCTACCCGGTTTATCAGAGCATCAACCTTATCAGTATCCACTCGAATGGAGCTGCTCTCCGCTGGTTTAGAAGTTGCTTTTTTAGCAGCAGGTTTTGCAGAGGCTGGAACAGGTTTAGCTACCTCAGGAGCAGGGCTAACACTTTGTTCCGGTGCTGTCGAAACTTGATCTGCTTCCGCAGCAACGGGGATATCCTCAATAGCGGATTCAGGTTCAGGTTCTGGTTCTACTTCTGCATCGGCGAGAGGGCTAATTTCTATGGTGCTAACATCTTCAACCCACTCAAAAAGCTCTCTTACCTCTTCTTCACTGCAAGATGAATTAAGAGTCAGAGTCCAGTCCAGATATAACTTTTCAGGGTCCAGAGATGCCCAATCAGGGATCTTTTCGAGATCAGGCTCTACCTTCAGTTCACCGTAATCCGATAACGCCTCAAACATAAAGCTGGGCTCGTTACCGGTCGATAAAAACTCCTTTTTGGTAGTGAACCTGATGCACCAGCCCTGACCATTTGAAGACCCTGTGCTGCTGCTCGCGGTTGAATCAGTTACTTCAGTTCCGGAGGCATTCCGCTCGATCGTAAGATCACACTCATCTTCCACCCATTCAAAAATTTCCTGGATTTCCGACTCATCACAATCACTGGCTAGCTGAAGCTGCCAGTTAATAAAGATCTCCTCCGGATTCAGGGCCGAAAGTTCTGGAAGCTTGTCGATAACAGGTACAACTTTGAGCTCTCCCAGTTCAGCCAGCGCTTCAAACATAAATGCTGGTTCATGTCCTGCCTGCAATAGATCTTTATTTGGGACAAAGCTGATATCCCAAACACCACTATCTGAAACTGAGCTAGGTGCTGCCTCTTCTACGGCTGGGGCATCTTGTGCAATTTCTTCAACCGCAGATTCAGTTGTGTTTTCAACAACCGCAGAGCTTGCTGCAGCAGGCTCTCCAGAAAGCGCATGTTGCAACCTATCATGCACATTCTGAATCATACTAGCATCAGCTTCAGGACCTTCCTGAGCGGCTTCTAACAACGCTTTAATGCAGTCTACTGATTCAAGCAACAGATTAATAAGGTCTGGGGTAACACTTTGCTCGCCACTACGAAGTGCATCCAGCAATGTTTCTACTATATGGGTGAAATCAGCAACTTCTGAGAAACCGAATGTACCGGCTCCACCTTTAATGGAATGGGCTGCCCTGAAGATAGTATTGATCGTTTCCTCATCAGCAGAATCCAAATTTAACAGGCTGGACTCCATTACCTCCAGACCTTCGTAACTCTCTTCCAGGAAAGTTGCTACAAACTGGGACAGATCAATACTCATGTGATTTATTACCGAATTACACGTTTAATGGTGCTCATCAATTTTTCTGGATTGAAGGGTTTAACCAACCATCCAGTAGCCCCTGCTGACTTGCCTCGCTGTTTCATTTCAGGAGAGCTTTCCGTAGTCAGAACCAGTACAGGAGTGAATTTATACGCAGGAAGTTTACGAAGCTCAGCACAAAAGGTAATGCCATCCATTTTAGGCATATTGACATCGGTCAATACCAAATCAAATCGCCCTGTTTTCGCTTTACCTAATGCGTCCTGCCCATCCACGGCCTCAACTACCTGATGTCCCTCTTGCTTCAGAGTGAAAGTAACCATATTTCTCAGTGAAGCGGAGTCGTCTACTACGAGAATGGATGACATTGTTATCTCCAATTATAACTTTAATACCAATTAACCTAAGGCCAGATATTCTGACATTCCAAGGCATTTTGCTGTTGATTTGAGGTTCTCTGATGGTTCGACCCAAGAGAACTCCTGTCCTGAACTACGGACCTGAATAATAAATGCGGAGAGCATTTGAATGGCTGCAGTATCAACACGCGAAAGTGACGCAGCGTTCAGAGAGAGAGGTGAATCTGTACGGAGTAAATCTGAAAGCCGTTTTTTCCATTCACCTACATTTGCAATAGACAATTCTTCGGGTAGAGAAAGTTGACTTTCTGAGCTCATCATCTAGTCCTTACTGCAATATTTTGATTATTTATCGATGATTGGCTGGCAAGCATCAAATCATGGTTACTAAATTCCCTTAACCACAACAAGATGTCAAAGGTTTTTCATACCACTAATTCATATTAAGTACTTTATTTGTATATGATATTACAATTAATTTTGAAAATTCCAAGGACTATTTCAGCCTTATTCTAAAACACCAAAATAACCCTAAAATATGTTGTTCTATTTCCTTATGGAACCAAACCAGGAAAACCCGCTCTAACAGCAGTAACTCAAGTTCTTAATTTTAATAATTACACAGTTTAGAGCGAACGCCATGAAATGCTTATCGATCAAATCTATTTTACTCTTAATAGGGCTCACACTTATCCTCCCCATTTTTGCAAACGCTGCACAGACACCGAATAAACTGGCGGTCGCGACCTTTGCCGGAGGCTGTTTCTGGTGCACAGAATCAGATTTTGAAAAACTGGACGGAGTGTTGCAGGTTATTTCTGGTTACAGCGGTGGGGAGAAAAAGAATCCGACCTATAAAGAAGTAGCTTCGGGGCGGACCAAACATACTGAAGCGATTCAAGTGTATTACGACCCTGATGTTATCTCTTACGAAGGTTTATTGCACCGACTATGGAGAGTGATGAACCCGGTGGATGGCGACGGACAATTCGTGGATCGGGGAAAACAGTACCGGCCTGCAGTTTATTATCATAATGCGGCCCAAAAGGAAGTTATCGAAAAATCCATTGCTGATCTGAAAAAGACGGGTAAATACTCCTCTCCTCTGGCGACTGAGATCAGCCCGCTCACTAGCTTTTACCCCGCTGAAGACTACCACCAGGATTACCATACTAAGAATCCAATTCGCTACAGTTACTACCGAAATGGCTCAGGCAGAGACAGGTATCTGAATGGTGTTTGGGGTGAAGATTATAAATTTGATTATTCAGTTTTCCGCAACCAAGCCTCTTTGGCTGATGAACCTGCCGCCCGGTTCGTAAAACCAACTGAACATTATCTGAAGTCCTCCCTGTCTCCTCTGCAATATAAGGTAACCCAGGAAGATGGCACCGAACGAGCTTTTGACAATGAGTTCTGGAACGAAAAGCGCGCGGGAATTTACATAGATATAGTCAGTGGCGAGCCACTTTTTTCATCTGCGGATAAATTTAAATCAGGTACGGGATGGCCCAGCTTTACCCAACCCATTAAAGGCGTTTCAATTATTGAGAAAGTGGATACTTCCTTCTTTATGAAAAGAGTCGAAGTGCGTAGCCCTGTTGCGGATTCCCATCTGGGGCATTTATTCCCTGATGGACCTGCTCCTACCGGATTACGCTATTGCATAAACTCTGCTTCACTTAAATTCATTCCAAAAGAAGAAATGGCGGCACAAGGGTACGCCGCATATTTGGATTTAATTGAGTAACTGAAACTTTTAAAAAGCAGCGAATCTCTGTTCGCTTTTTGTTCGCTGCTTTCTTATTTTGTTCGATTATTCCATTCGATACATTCAGCCAGAGTAACCCCTGCACCACCAAATATATCCAGAGCACTGCCAATGGTTAGATCCACTTTCCCGGAAGAGAGTTTTTCAACTAATTGCAAATCGTCCAACGAGCGAGCTCCACCAGCATAGGTTACCGGAATGGTGCAATGCTGACCTAAAAGCTCCACCAGCTCCTGATCAATACCCGACTGCAACCCTTCCACGTCTGCAGCATGGATCAGGAACTCTGCACAATGCTCACCGAGTTCATTTAAGGTTTCTGCGTTAACTGCGGTATCTGTCAAAGTCTGCCAGCGATCAGTAGCAATATTCCAGCCCTGCGCAGTTCTTCTACAACTGAGATCCAGAATGAGTCGATCTGAACCAGTAACTGATTTTATCTGCTCTAAGCGCTTCCAGCTAAATTGACCATCCTCAAATAAGTAGGAGGTAACGATTACGTGAGAGGCTCCAGCTTGCAAAAATTCTTCAGCGTTTTGGTGATTAATACCACCGCCAAACTGTAAACCCTCCGGCCAGGCTGCCAAAGCGGCTAGCGCTTGTTCTTTATTGCCAGGCCCTAAAGCGATCACATGACCACCTGTCAGATCATGCTGTTTATATAGATCTGCATAATATGCGGCATCATGGGAACTGACGAAATTTGTGTCGGCGCCCTTATCACTCAAGCTACCACCAACAATCTGCTTAACCTGCCCCTGGTGCAGATCAATACAGGGTCTAAAATCAGTCACTCTTACCTACACCCTACTGTGAAATTTCTGGGTAATTCTAACAGGCTTGCCTAGATAGATCAGTAAAAAGAAACAGCTCCAGGCCTTATATCCAGACTGTTTTAGAGGTTATTACGTTAAAAAACTGTGCAAAATTAAAACACTGGCAATCTTTCAAAACACACTCTAGTATCTGCTTGAATCAAATAATTAGAATAAAGACTTAGAGCTGTGGAATCCTCTGTACTTTTAGCAAGACAGCCGATTTTTGACCTTAAAATGAGAACCGTTGCTTATGAACTTCTCTACAGAAGTCCTGACGGTGTAGGGCCGACCCTCCCCTTCAATGGTACTCAGGCCACGGCCCAGGTAATTCTTCACGCCTATAGCAGCATATTGCAAGACGGCAAAATCAAAACCGTCCCCGCTTTCATAAATTTTAACGCTGACTGGCTTTATAACGGCAACCTACCAGAACTTGATCCTGATGCGTTGGTCCTCGAGATTCTCGAAGACGTGTCTCTTTCAGAAGAGATTTTAGCGCGAATGAAATCACTGGTAGATGCAGGTTACCGACTGGCTCTGGATGACTTTATCTATGATCACAGCTGGGAACCGGCATTAGAATTGGCCAAAATTGTCAAAATCGATATTCAGCAGTTATCACCTACTCAATTAATTGAACATGTAGAAGAACTTAAGCTCAGGAATATCACCCTTCTTGCTGAGAAAATTGAAACCCATCAGGAATACGAATTCTGTAAAAGTCTGGGCTTCAAGCTATTTCAGGGTTATTTCTTCTGCCGACCTCAACTTATAGAGGGCTGCGAGCATAAAGCTAACAGCATGACATTGCTTAACCTGATCAACGAGCTTGAAAATCCGAAAACTGATCTGGATAAAATCGAAAGCATTGTAAGCCGCGACCCTGAGCTGGTTATTCGATTACTCAAGATTGTTAACTCAGCCCGTTTTGCACCTTCACGCGAGATATCTAATATTTCAGAGGCAATCGTTTCCATAGGTTTTAACGAGCTGAAAAAGTGGTCATTGCTGATTAGTATTTCCCGCATGAACACCACAGAAAATGAGCTCATCAGTGAAGTCCTGACGCGTGCTAAAGCTTGTGAGCTCGCCTCTGAAAAGTTCGGCATTAATCCTGCTAACGCTTTTCTAATGGGAATGCTGTCAGGTATAGATGCTTTGCTTAACCTTCCTTTGGAAGATGTTATCAATCAGCTCTGTTTAAGCGAAGAGATTTCTGATGCGATCCTGAATTATGAAGGGAAAATGGGCAGGCTGCTTGAGGAAGTCATCCACTTTATGATGGGGCAATGGGCAGAGGTTGGATCGACTGAAGAGTGCGAGACAATCGCGAAAGCTTATCGTGAAAGTATCCGCTGGGCTCTTGAAACTATGCGAGACATTGAAACCTCTGCATAAGATCAGCCATCAAAAGCCATAAGCTCAAAGCTGATTTTTCCGCCCTTGAACATTGGAAGATCCAAAGGCTCCTCTCTCACTAATTTAACTAACCCTACTCCCGGGGCATACCACTCTTTTTGGGTCATCAGGATATCCTGATATCCCAATCGCGGGTCCACGTACATACTTATTTCTCCCTGCCCGGTCACCTCTATACAATTTTCAAAAGAGCCTGCGGGAACAGTTACCGTGACATCGGTGGCTGTAATTTCATTAGACATCATGAAGCGCTTTAAGCCTGGATTCGGTAACGAGTGAAACTCCACACTTCTCAAAGTATAGGGTTGCGTCTCAACCGTCCAGAACCGGCCCACCTCCAGATCTTTAGAACCCGGAAGAATCTTACGCTCTTCGGTATCAAATCTAGGGCGGTTTTCGACTATGGTTCTTTTCGCAATGCGATGGCTGCCAGTATCATCCTGAAGAATATAGTAATCCGTACCATCACTGTTTCTTCTGAGATAAACCGGCTCGCCAGCGTATTCATCCGTTAACTTAGCCGCCCCCACATTAGTGACGCTGTATCGTTTTACCTTCCGCTCGCCGCCTAAATCTTTGGTGACTTTATATTCCCAAGACATTCCTTCATCAAGAGGGAAATAGCTAGTGCCCGGATTATCAGAACCGCAGGCTGTTAAAAGGCACATCCCCATCAAAACCATCAAGTATCGCATTGACTATTTCTCCGGCAGCGATGGGTCAGGTAATTTTACGAACTCCAAGCCTATGTATTTCTCACCTGAACGTTTTTTCTTGGATTCAATGGCCGGCAGATCCGACTCAGGATTTGTTATACCCAGCTGCAGGCTGCCGTTTTGTATTTCACGAATGGCTTCAGAAACCTTGCCATGTGTTTGCTGAGTATATTCCAATCGATATGCTCTAGGTTCTTCCGCAAGCTCCAGGTTTTTAAGATCTGACAACCAGATGAATATCCCTCCTTTAAAACCTATCTCATCATCTGGCTCTTCAATTACCGCATAATGAAGCAGGAAACGATCCGGAAGGTCAGCAGCCGCAGGCCAGCCCTGAGACTCTTTCCACCCTTGATAACTCAGCCCATAAAACACTAATGCCACAATAATGAGCACAGCCTTAAAAACCCATGCAAGACGACTGAAGATAAGGGTTAATAGCAACAACGCTGCCAGAAATACATACGCAAAACTCAAACTCAGTAATACTTCACTCATTTGGATATAACCTTCACCAGACTTTTCTGTAACTGATTTATGTTCGTGACTTTGCCATTTGGGGTTAATGTAAATCTAACTGCGGTCTTTTCTTCACCTTCGTTCTCTAATACCGCTGTGTGGTAATGCAAGACCTTCATAACGGGGTTTACCTCAGCCAGGTACACTGTAACTGGGACCTGTGTCTTATTTTCACTTTTGAAGTAATGCACATTGATAATGTATTCCCCCGGTGGCCGTCCCCTGATGGTCAAAACCTCCTGGTTCAGAGGGTTTATGATCTCTTTGCCATTAATCACTTGAGTATCGTTAGCCAAGCCTCGGTCATCACGATCAAGATGCATCAACCCATCCTGTGGGCGCTTATACCAAACCTGCTTGCCATCGGGACCTGTTGCCCAAACATCGATATCGTTCGGATCACGATCAGGCCAACTGACGGTAACCAGCAACTCCGCCTTAGGATCAATGATGCCCGTTTTCGCAGGCGGATTTAACAGCAACAACGCTATCAGGAACAGGAACGTGAAGGTTAGCAGCGCATTAAAAAGCAGATCGGTAAATGGATCTATATCAGTTGTAGTGCGCCGCTGAAATAAAGCCATGACGAACCTTTACTCTTGCGCCAGTTCATTAGCGCAAAGATCCTGCCCGATCCCCACACCCGTTGTGACAACCTGATCAGCACAACGATCCAGTAACAGATACTGCATACCCAGCAACATACTACTCACCAGACCAACCATGGTCGTGTTCATTGCCACGCCCATTCCTTGTGTCATCTGCTGCATCAACTGTTTAATGTCAGATATATCAAGATTGTCCAAACCGGAAACTGAACTGAGCATTAGAACAAAACCAATCACAGTACCCAATAACCCAAGCTTTATTACCATGCCCGCGATAAACCAGCCTACCTGATGAGTGCCTCTAAGCCTTTCAGCCATGACTTCAGAGAGAATCACTTTATCCTGCTCAGCATCTCCTTTTTGCAGGCCTTCAAGATATTCCTGCACCAGAGATTGCCCATTTGAAAACAGCCGGATATCACCACCTTTATCTTCTTTAATACGGCTATTCAGCTTTTCAGCCATACGTAACTGCACCGTCAGAAACCAGCTTCTGTAACCGCAATGAAGAGTCGCAAAAAACAACAGCAGTAATACGATGACACTGATTCGCGTAATATCCCGGGCCAGTATGGTTTCCAGTACGCCAAGATCCCAACCAACATATGCGAAAAAGGCGATCAACCCAGCAAGGATCAGCCAGTATAGAAATATGCGATAGGCAGTTGATGCAGACATGTAATCTTTAATTTTCTCATAATTAGCTTTGTACAAACTATAAACAAGCCTGTGCCCAAATGCGGTATAAAATAACTAAAACAGAACTAAAGAAGGTTATTTTCCCCTCCCTAGGTCCAGAATGCCCCTTCTTAATGCATGAATACTCAATACAAATGCATTTTTTGTTTAACCCGCCCCCGAAATGCACAAAACCGATTATTAATAAGCACACTTTAAATTCTCATCTAAAGTTAAAAAGCTTTAAAGGTGTGTCAGAGGTGGTTTCTTTTTACCCAATCGCCGGAATCGATTGTATTTACTGATCGTGAAAATAGTACCAATAACTAATTAACAGGATTATCCACAAAACTACTGGATAACTTATGCCGCTTTTATCTTCCCCTCACACTGGCCTGATAATTGCTGAACCCTATATCAAAGAAAACAACCACCAGGAAATTGGGGAATATTCATAATAAAGCACATTAAAAGTGCAAGAATAAAATTAGACGCCCCACTAATCGCACAATAAAAGTGCACCCCTGGATATGGAGACAATACCGGGTATGAGTACTATTTGGGATAACTACGACTCAGATCGACATTTTGATGAGCTGATCACCGACAAAGGTAAAGCCAGAGAGCCATCAAGAAAGCTGGTTAAACACATTGCTCAGATGGAGGTGGGAGAGTTAGATAAACGCCGCCAGATGGCTGATGCCACCATTCAGGAAATGGGTATATCTTTTACGGTGTATACCGAGGAAGGCAATATTGATCGGGCGTGGCCTTTTGACATCATTCCCAGAACTATTCTTTCCCGTCAGTGGAAAGTAGCCGCCGACGGATTACAACAGCGGCTGAAAGCTCTGAACATGTTTATTAATGATCTTTATCATGATCAACAGATTATTAAAGATGGCATTATCCCCGAGCACATCATTACCAAATCTAAGAATTTCCGCCCCGAATGTGTAGGCATAACACCTGCTCACGGAGTCTGGGCAAATATCTGCGGCACCGACCTTGTGCGGGATGCGGATGGTAAATTTTATGTCCTCGAAGATAACCTCAGGGTGCCATCCGGTGTCTCTTATATGCTGGAGAACCGTGCAATTACGAAACGAGTCCTCCCAGAGATGTTCGAGAAAGAGAACATCCTTCCAGTAGATGATTACACATCACAGCTATTTGACATGCTTGCCAGCTTATCGCCTAGAGATGTTGAAGACCCTGAAATAGTGGTGATGACTCCGGGTATATTTAATTCCGCTTATTTTGAACATGCTTTTCTGGCCCAAAAGATGGGGGTTGAACTGGTTGAAGGCGACGACCTGTTTGTTGGTGACGATGATTGCGTTTATATGAAAACCATCACCGGCCCGGAACGTGTGGATGTAATTTACCGCCGTATTGATGATGAGTTTCTTGACCCAGAAGCGTTCAACAAGGAATCAGTATTAGGCGTACCAGGATTAATGCGAGCTTGGAAAGCGGGGAACGTGGCTCTGGCAAATGCTCCAGGCGCTGGTGTTGCCGACGATAAGGTTGTCTACGCCTATGTACCTCAGATCATTGAATATTATTTAAACGAAAAACCGATTCTTCCAAACGTAGAAACATTCCTTTGCGAATACGAAGATCAACGCGAGTACGTTCTGGCAAACCTGGATAAGTTAGTGGTGAAACCCGCCAATGAATCGGGTGGATATGGCATGTTAGTTGGACCTCACTCTACCAAAAAAGATCAGGCCAAATTTGCCGAACTGATTAAAGAAAACCCTCGTAACTACATCGCGCAACCTACTTTGAGTTTATCTACCGCCCCGACCCTTATCAGCTCTGGAAATCTTGAGCCAAGGCACCTGGACTTGCGGCCATTTATCCTGCAAGGCAAAGAAACTTATGTAACCACTGGTGGCCTGACCCGCGTAGCAATGAAGAAAGGCTCATTGGTTGTTAACTCTTCACAAGGTGGCGGCAGTAAAGACACCTGGATCGTTGATACGGAGGTTAAATAATTATGTTATCTCGCGTAGCTGAAAGAATTTACTGGGGTTCACGCTATCTCGAACGTGTGGAAAACACAGCACGTTTGGTCAGTGTGTATGACAACCTGTTATTTGATCTTCCCCGGGATACCAATATCGGTTGGTATAACCTGATCGTGATCAACAGCAGTACTGAAAGCTTCAACGAACGCTATAAAGTTCAAGATGAACGTAATGTTGTGAAGTTCCTGCTGGCTGACGATAGTAATACCAGCTCCATGCTTACTTCACTGAAACAGGTGAAGGAAAATATTCGTACCACCCGTGACGTAGTTCCTCAGGATACCTGGGAACTGATCAACGAGCTGGACCTTTTTGCCCGTAACAACATCCGCCAGGGTATTAACCGCACTGACCGACATCAGTTCCTGAATACTATTATTAAGCACTGCCAGGAAATCAATGGCTTATTCGAAAGCGCCATGAGCCGTGATGCCACATGGCAGTTCTTAATGCTGGGGCGCAATATTGAACGGGCAGATATGACTACCCGAATTCTGGATGCAGGCGCCTCACTCATGCTGCAACCCAATGAAGGCACCAGCATTAACCTGAGCCAGGTTGTTTGGGGTAATGTACTTCGCTCCCTGAGTGCTTACATGAATTACCGCAGAAGCATTCGAACTCAGGTTCAATCTAGTAAAGTTGCACGCTTTTTATTGGAAGACCCGCATTTCCCAAGGACAATTGCTTTCTGTCTGGAAGAGATCGAAAGCGCAATTCAAAAATTACCCAGACCCGAGAAAGCTCTTTCTGGCTTAAACGCGCTAAAAGAATTGAATTACCCTCTGGAGAATGGCAACCCTCTGAATGAAGAGTTCAGGGACTACCTGAATGATCTGCAGATACAGGTATGTGAGCTGCATAACGAGTTCAGTGAAAACTGGTTCGCCTTTAGCGCTGAACATGAAATCAGTTCGGAAACTGTTAAGCCAGAAACGGCGAATTTACAGATTGCCTGTCAGGCATAATATTTTGCTAATTTTTCTGAAATAGCCGCTATAATGCGTGCATCTTCAGTAACAGGTAGTAGTTCAGTGCAGATGGAGCAATCACAGATATCAGGTCCAGAGCCAGAGGTTAACTGGAGCTCCCCTCCCGACGGGCATTTTAACGAAGCTTATGAGGGTCAAAATAAGCCCCGTCCCCACTGGGAATATCTGCTGGACAGTATTAACTCTCTTGGTTTTTCAGGCTTAGAAGATCGACATAAAAAAGCCTCAAGAATTCTTAGAGATGACGGTGCTACCTATAACCTTTCGGTTGATCCGTTAAGCGCTAAAACATGGGAGTTGGACCCAATTCCCATGCTTATACCCAGCGACGACTGGGGGGACATCGAGTCTGGTCTAATTGAACGCGCTGATTTGCTGAATCTGGTATTAAAGGACATCTATGGCCCAAGGGACCTGATTCGGCAGTCGATAATTCCACCTGAAATAATCTATGGCCATCCCGGATTTCTGCGCCAGTGTCAGGGGATTGCAGTACCCGGTGAACATCAGCTAACAATGCATGCCGCTGATATGGTCCGCGGCCCCGATGGCAAAATCGTAATTATCGGTGACAGAACACAGGCTCCGAGTGGTGCAGGTTATGCGTTGGAAAACCGTACGGTTCTCTCACGTGTAATGCCGAGTATTTTCAGAGATAGTCAGGTGCACCGTCTGGCTCTGTTCTTCCAGACATTAAGAAATACCTTATCCTCACTGGCGACAGAAACAGAAGACCCGCAGATAGTTATTCTGACTCCCGGTGCGTACAGCGAAACCTACTTTGAACACACTTACCTGTCCAATTATCTGGGCTACCCGCTGGTTCAAGGCAGCGACCTTACCGTCAGAGATGGCCAGGTCTGGCTTAAATCTCTGAATGGCCTGAGTAAAGTTGATGTAATCCTCAGGCGTGTCGATGATATTTATTGCGATCCCGTTGAACTCAAGTCTGACTCATTCCTGGGTATTCCAGGACTGGTCGAGGTGATTCGTGCCGGTAATGTAATTGTCAGTAACCCTATAGGGTCTGGCATTCTGGAAACGCCGGCTCTGTTAAAATATCTGCCACAGATCAGCCAACACTTTTTTGGTCGGGAGTTAACACTGCCATCCGTGGGTACCTGGTGGTGCGGAGATAAAAATGATTTGGCTTATATAAAAGCCAATCTCGACCAGTTGATCATCAAACCGGCTATGAGACAGGTCGATAACCCTAGCGTGTATGGTCATTTACTCACAGCCGCAAAAAAAGCTGAGGTTCTTGCGCAAATTGAAAAAACGCCTCACCTCTACGTAGCTCAGAGTTATATTTCACCCTCGTACCTGCCGTCATGGCAAGATAATCAAATTAGTTCCAGACCCTCTATTTTCAGGAGTTTCACTGTATCTAATCAAGCAAACAGCCAGAGTACATACTCTGTTATGGCAGGAGGATTAACCCGGGTTGGTTTAAGCGATTCGGATACGGTGGTTACTAACCAGGCGGGCTCGCAAAGCAAAGATACCTGGATTCTGGCATCTGAGCCTGAGAAACAGATTTCTCTGATCGAAGAACACTCAGGTCTTAAAGACCTTGCTCACGAAAGCGATCTACCAAGCCGAGTGGTTGAAAATCTATTCTGGCTGGGTCGTTACGCAGAACGAGCAGAATCCACATTGCGATTAATCCGAACTATTTTCATGCAGCTAAACGGCATTGAGCCTTTGCCTGAAAAATGTAAGGAGCTGTTACTCCAGGCTCTGTCCGCACAAACCAATTGCCTTCCTGGTTTTATGGACAAAAACCTGCTTGAAAACCCGGACCAGGAGTTGATCAATATCATTCTGGATGGCAATCGACCGGGCAGCATTAAATCCAGCCTTCTGGCGCTTCTGACCAGCTCAGAAGAGGTCAAAGAGATGCTCTCTGCAGATACACATAGAATTATTAATGACCTTAGGGACCACCTCTATGAGCTGGAACGCTCATTTATCAGTGGACTGCCTTCTGCTCCGGAAGAATCCCTCGACCCTCTTGTAACTACACTTCTTGCACTTTCTGGCCTCAGCCATGAAAGCATGCTCAGAGGTGTCGGCTGGAAATTCCAGGAGATAGGACGCCGGACAGAACGCACATTACAGACGGCAAAACTTCTGCAATCGTTGCTCACAGAAGCCCTCTCTGGGTCACAGCAACAACTTATCCTGGAATCCGTGCTATTGAGTGTAGAAGCATTAATCACATTCAGGAGGCGCTACCGCGCTCATACTGATGTGGCACACGGTTTGGAATTGCTTATGCTGGATGCAACAAATCCACGATCTATTTTCTATCAGTTACAAAGACTCAAAAATCATTATATGGAGCTGCCACAAGCAAATATTTCCCGCCCTAGCTTAAGCCCGGGAGAAAAACTGTTAGTGAAGTCACTAAACGACATTCAACTTGCAGACCTCGAGAAAATCGCCAAATCAGACCCTGATGCTAATTCACGAAATCTATTGAATGATCTCCTGGACGAGCTAAGCGCACAGGTCGAAGAGTTCTCGACTGTTCTCAGTGATCAATACTTTGATCATCAATCGGGACCGCAACAGCTCAGCTCAACCCAAGGAGTGGCGTTTCTATGATTTATCGCATTCGTCATATTACAAAATACAATTACAGCAGAGCCGTATCCCTTTGTTATAACCAGGCTCACCTTCTACCCAGAGATACGGATTACCAAAGCTGCCGCAAAACCCAGGTAAACATTACACCTAAACCTGCCTACATGAGTCAGCGCGAAGATTACTTTGGGAATAACTATTTTTACTTCTCTCTGCAGAAATCACATAAGAAGTTAGTAATAGATGTCACGACGGAGATCGACACTCTGCCAGATCGCAGCTCTCTGAATCTGGATCTTGGCAACACCTGCCTTCAGGCCAGACAATTGATGGAAGATGCAAATACTCCTGAAATAAAAGAAGCCAGAGAATATCTGTTAGATTCACCAATGATAAAAGCTTCAAAGGGGTTACAGGAATACGCTCAGGAATTATTTGACGACAACCTTCCCCTACTCTCTGCAGTTCGGGCTTTGACGAGCAAGATTTTTAAAGAGTTCAAATACGATCCAGCTTCCACAACCGTTGCCACACCGCTGAATGAAGTGCTAGAAAACAAACACGGTGTGTGTCAGGACTTTGCCCATCTCGCTATTGGCTGCCTCAGGTCTCTGGGATTTCCTGCCCGCTATGTCAGTGGTTATCTCGAAACCCTACCGCCACCAGGAGAAGTAAAGTTGGTAGGTGCTGATGCTTCTCACGCTTGGTTTGCAGTATTTTCTCCTGGTGAAGGCTGGTTTGAATTCGATCCAACGAACGACAATATCCCTGCTGATCAGCATATCACCACGGCCTGGGGCAGGGACTATTCCGATGTAACTCCCATGAGAGGCGTTATTTTTGATGGTGGAAACAGTCAGGAGCTCAGCGTTTCAGTCGATGTACAACGCATTCCCGATTAGCAAGCCATAGATTCATTCTATACTTGGAGTAAACAGTCCAGGTATAGAAATGAGTACTCCAACTGCATCAGCCCACCCTACTGAGTTTTGGCACAAATTAGAGGATGGTCGCATTCAGTGTGATTTGTGTCCTCGTTATTGCAAGCTGAAAGAAGGCCAAAGAGGCCTTTGTTTTGTAAGAGGCTGTGAGCAAGGAGCGATACAACTCTATACTTGGGGCCGCTCCAGTGGCTTTTGTATTGATCCGATAGAAAAGAAACCCCTGAATCATTACTATCCAGGGCAGCCGATACTTTCATTCGGAACAGCAGGATGTAACCTTAACTGCAAATTCTGTCAAAACTGGGATATGAGCAAATCCCGGGAGATGGACTCGCTCTCGCAAACAGCCACCCCAGAAAAAATAGCGCATGCTGCACAGCTTAATTCATGTATGGGTGTAGCTTTCACTTATAACGACCCGGTTATTTTTATGGAATACGCCCTGGACGTTGCGGATGCCTGCCATTTACAGGATCTGAAAGCCGTAGCAGTAACTGCAGGTTATATTTGTGACCAGCCAAGGCAGCGCTTTTTCTCCAAAATCGATGCGGCCAATGTTGACCTAAAATCCTTTAACCCGGACTTTTACAAAAAGATATGTGGCGGTGCCCTATCACCGGTTCTGGATACCTTGCAGTTCCTTAAGCACGAAACCAACACCTGGTTTGAAATCACCACATTGCTAATCCCCGGTGAGAATGACAGCCCTCGGGAGATTGAAGCCATGTGCCAATGGATAGTCAACAATCTAGGCCCTGAGATCCCGATCCACTTTACTGCCTTTCACCCTGACTGGAAGATGCTCGACAAACCCAGAACACCGCCTGAAACGCTCTCAAACGCCCGTGAAATCGCTTTAAAGAATGGCCTCCTCTACCCTTACACTGGAAACGTTTACGACAGTAAAGGCAATAGCACCTACTGTCCGCAATGTAATCAACTTCTGATAGAGCGCTGCTGGTATGAACTTGGAGAATGGAATATCAATAGTGACGGCTGCTGCAATAACTGCGGCAACCGGATAGCAGGTCATTTTTCTGCTGAAGCTGGTTCCTGGGGGCAGCGCAGACAGCCTGTACGCATAGAATAAAAAAAGCCCGTAGGTACGTCCTGCCTACGGGCTATTCCCCCGACTTCCATATCGGTCATCGTTTATCCATAAACGATGAGATGGGGCAGCTCGTTCCTATGAGCAGAAGCAAATCCTTTGCACCCCCTTCCAGTTAAATATTGTATAAACTACTGAGTAAATATAAATAAGAAAAATTCTTATTTTTCGATAGATTCTAATGTAGATACCAAATCTTTAAAGGCTTCACGATTGGATTCATTCAAATCCATCAACACTTTGTGCGCTGAAATAATACGCTGCTGCATCTCTTCGACTGATTCTTGAACCAGAGGCAACTGCTTTAATTCCTGTGAAGAAGAAGGGAGTTGATCCATCAGAACAAAAACATGGTCAAAACCCATAGTAAGCAGGATACGGGTTATATCTTTATTCGTAGATACAAGAGCCGGCTTTGGAAGATTAAGCTGTTTAGCCTTGACTGATAATTTGGCTATCAAGCCCAGGGTTGTGCTATCAATACCCTCTACTTGAGTAAGATCGATAAGAATATCTTCGATCTCAGGATTACTCAGAGAAGAATCCAGATACGTATCCAGAGAGGAGCATAAGGTAAGTCTCACATCTCCGATAAACTTCAGAACGAAGCTACCATCAACCAGAGCTGAAAAAATCGAGCCTTCCTGCATCCTACTGCCTACTTATCGTCATAATTGCTATATCGTCTGGTGCATCTTCTATTATACAAGGAAGTAAGTTCTGTTTGATCACTTCCGGTCCTGCTCCTTTAGTCTCTAACACGGCATGGAGCAGCCTGTTCTCCATGTCATCCATGCTCTCTTCAGGTAATACCTCAAGAACGCCATCAGAAAACAGGGCAATCTCAAATTCCGAATCCAGCGTTATCTGTTTTTGCTCAAACATAGGTTCTGGAAATAGACCTACAGGCATACCTCTACCAATCAGGAATGAGGCCTCTCCGTTCTGCCTCAGTATCGGCATAGGGTGGTGTCCACCCACAGCATAGGTCAATTTTGATTCAGCCGCATCATAAAGACCCAGAAATATACTGAGGTGTTTTCCAAGACCAGTATCCAACAGTTCGGAATTAATCCGATGAAGCGTATCTATAGGATGTAAGATATCAAAGCTTGAGCTACGCCTGAAATTTCGCAGCAACCTATTGGTCATATTTTTCAACAGGACAGTTACCAGAGCCGAGGATGCACCATGCCCTGAAACATCTGCAAGATAGAACAGGCTACGATTACTGTCGATAGAGATTACATCCACAAAATCCCCGCTCAAATACAGCGATGGAATCACCAAAAAACGAGCATGAATGCCACCACAAAATACCTCTTTGTCTGGTAGCATATTTTGCTGAATCTGTAACGCAGCTTGTTGATCCGCCTTCAGTTCATCCAGACTTCTTTCCAGCTCATCTCTGTAATGAAAGTTTTTCTCTATAAGGTCTGCTTGTGATAAAAACTTACCCAGCGATTTAACAAAAGCATCCGGTTCCCGATCAATACAGTCCTGAAAAAACACATCTGAAGCCCCTGCTCGAAGCGCCTGAATTACCTGATCATTAGAAGCGGAAGGCAAGATGACAATTATCGGCTTGGGAGCATGGATCTCGGATAGTTTAGTCACTTGCTCCAGAGTTATATTCTCCCCAAGACCAACAACTATTACCGAAAATTCATTTTCGCAGAGCAATTCTTCCGCATAAGCAGCGCTAAAAGCAGTTGAGATTTTGACCGGAGGTAGAGAAGCACTATTGCAGGTTTCGATTATACAATCGATAACTTCTGCAACTTGATCTACTAATAATATTGTCTGATAGGATTGTTTCATAACTCTGCCACTAGGCAAGTGATATGAAGCATCACGTTAAAACTTCATGCCTAAACATGCAATAGAAGAACGATGATTAACAGGAAAAGAATACCAAGGGATAACAAAGATAAGCCGAACAGGTTGATTTCAGAAGCTTTTTGAAACCAACCTGAACATCATAAGTTTAGAAGTTACTGTCATCGTAATTATCGAGATTACCATCCAGTACATCAAACTCTCTCGTCTGCAGATAAGCATCCCTGATAAACGTGTACTTATCCCCAGAAATCAGCTTTTCTGTCTCAAGAAGGCGACTACGGCTATCGATCACACGAGTCAGGTATAAAGCATTACGGGCTCCGGTATCATCAAGATGAGAAACTGGATCAACCATAGAATCAGGTATTTTACCTACACCATCTCGCACTGAACTTGGACCAAAAAATGGCAGAACCAGATAGGGACCACTTTCAACTCCCCAATAGCCAAGAGTCTGGCCAAAATCTTCATTGTGCTTTTCAATACCCATAGGAGTTGCTACATCAATGAAGCCTGCCAGTCCAAAGGTAGAATTGAAAGTCACACGCGCGAGGTCTTGAGCAGCATTTTCAAACTTCGCTTGGAGAAGATTATTAATCATTGTTCCAACGTCAGCTAGGTTATCAAAAAAATTTGATACGCCTCTTTCTGCAGCATCCGGCATGATGGCCTTATAGCCTTTTGTCAGTGGCTTAAGCGCAATGGTATCCAATGTATCGTTGAAGCTAAACATAGCGCGATTAAAACCTTCCCAAGGATCAACATCATTCTCTTGGGCAACGGCATTCTGGCTCATCACTGCGGACATAATTCCAGCCGCCAGAAAACCTTTAATCTTTTTGTTCATTAAAACATCCTTAGCACACGCACAATGATTCTCTATTGTAGCGAATAGATATAGAAAAAAAATAGGAAATTTACTCAATTATTAAGGTGCTCCGATGAAGTTCTACCTATAAAACAAAAAAGGCTCCCAATAAGGGAGCCTTTTTATTTTCCAGAAGGAAATGTTTTGCTTAGAAGTGGATCAGGTAACCCAGGTAAGTTGTGTCAGCATCGCCAGCACCTGCACCAACAGTTGCTGAAGAGAAGCCTGAAAGACTACGGCCCAGATCATCAAGGCTATGGTGGCCTACGTAAACTTCACCTTTACCCAGCTTGTGAGCAACTTCCAGTGTAGTTGAATCGCCATCAGCGCCAGTCTCATCTTCAAGCTTGTTCCAACCAGCTTTCAGAGTAGTATTGCCGATTTTGTACTGTACACCCAGCTGAGTAGATTCCAGCTCAGCAGCACCTTCTTCACCTTCTTCGTAACGAGCTAGCAGAGTCAGAGCGTTAACAGTGTACTTAGCAGACAGACCCCAGATTTCGATGTCGTCACCGCCATCTTGGTTAGTTTCTGCAACAGAACCAACAAGTGTCAAACCATTAGCTTTATACTTAGCAAGCAGGTTATATGCATTCAGCTCGTCGTGGTTTCCTGACTCTGATTCGCCTTCAAGAATAACAGCAGCCTGAACAGTAACACCATTCATGTTAGGAGTTACGTATTTAGCAACATTATTAATACGCTTAAAGCCGTCGTTACCCAGGTAACCAACTTCTGCTGCGAATGGGTTACGAGCCATATAAACGTTAGAGTTCATAGTCCAATGCGGCATGTACTGACGACCAACGGTAAATGTACCCCAGCCACCTGTAGCACCAATGTAAGACAGACGTGCAGCACCTAAACCACTATCAGTTTTTGAACTCCATTCTTGGTGGAACAGACCCTTCGTGCCTTCCAGACCAAGATCTACGTCACCTTTAATACCGATACGGCCGCCGATTTCGTCGTCCAGGTTCAGGTCAGTACCGTCTGTATCAAGCAATTCTGCAGAGATACGACCGTACAGAGTAGCATCAGCCTGTGCAACCATTGGTGCAACCATAGCACCAGCAACAGCCAAAGCAATCAATGACTTTTTCATTAACATTTCCCCTTCAATATATTCAACATACTAGTAGTGAATTTTTGTTTTTTCTTGGACCGCCTGCAGCAAGCTACAGCCAACCCATGAAAAGTTATAAGTAAAAGCCCCAAAATGGAACATTTCCTCATATTCTTTATCTTCGGCAATTTTATTACTTTCTTTATTATTCTTACCGAAAACGCGCTTAAATATACCACCTAATTTCCTTTTAAGAAGCATCTACTTCTTTCATACTGAACCTTAAGTAGTAAATCAGCGCACAAATTTAGCGCATTACAACATACGAACCATGCATGTGCAACCGCTTAACCCTATATAATCAAAGCATTTTAGTGCGACAAAGGTATTAGTTCACAATTTTTTTAGCCATGTAAAGCCACCACGTTTTGCCAGTGTTGTTTAAGCCTTTTTTCCGACACGGTCATCTTAGTTCCAAGCTGTTGAGCAAATAATGAGACTCTGTACTCTTCCAGCATCCAGCGATAATTTTCTAACTCAGCATCATAGATACCCTGTTTCAGGTTTTTATCCAGCCGCGACTTATATTGCTGGCTATGCTGCTGTAGCTGATCACTCAATAAGGTTTCCTGCCTCAAGTTTCGCCTAAACTTATTTAACCGGATCTGAATGGCCGAAAGGTAACGCGGATAATCCTGCAACCGTTCCTGACTTATGTCAGCGAGAAAATCCCGGTAAAACAGATCTGCAAGCTGCTGCTTGATATCATTCAGAACTGTCACTTCTGCCAGTTGAACCTTGCCTTTTAACAGTTTCTGAATATCGTGATGCAACTGGGTCGTCTCACGCAGCAGTTTTAAAACCATCAAACAGGTTTCAACCAACCCTGCCTTACACTCAGTCAGTCCAATATCAAAATCAGTTTTGGTTCTGATCAGCTCACTATCTAAACGCAGTATATGACGACATGCAATCCAGAGTATCTGCTCTTCAAGCTTCTCTTTCGAGAACACATCCATCCCCAGCAAAAGTACCTGATTAAGCTCTGCACCCTGAAGCTGCTTTTTGGCAAAGCGTATCTGCTCTTTCATATTTAAGAGCGTCAGACGAGTTGTACCTTTAACGGTAAGAGCCTCAGCTTCTGATGCGGAGGTACGAATACTCAGATCCACTGCATCGCCATCATCTATAAGCGCTGGATAAGCATCAACTTCCATACCGGCATATTGTGTAATCCGGCAAACGGGTTCTAATTCTCCAAAATCCCATTCTGTTAAGCCTTCTCGGCCCCAGCTCAGCTCTTTTGACTGACTGAGGTTCTCGCCAACCTCTGCAGCGTATTTTTCGTTGAGTTGCTCCCAGTTCCTCGACTCTTCGATTAAGTGACCTTTTTCATCCACCAGCCGGATATTCATTAACAGATGATCAGGTATATCAACAGACGAGAGATCTGATGCAGCAATCCTTATTCCGGTCATTCTCAGAAGATGTACCGCAAACGCCTCATACAGATCACCCATTCCAAACTCAGCAGCCTGAATAAAAGCCGTTACGAAATTAGGAACCGGAACATAATGTTTCCTCTGTTGCTTGGGCAACCCTCTTAGAATGCAGGTACATTTTTCTTCCAACAAACCAGGAACCAGCCACTCCATCTGCTGTTTTGGTAATGACGTCAGTAAAGGCAACGGCACCTGCATGGTCACGCCGTCGTCAGCACTACCCGGTTCAAAATTATAAAACAGCTTAAGTTGCGAACCATTCCAGGAAAACGTATCTGGATAATCCCGTTCTGTGACATGTTCTGTAGAGCGCTGAAGTATGTCATCTTCTTTCATCAACAGAGCATCTGCCTGGTTTTGCTCTACCTCTTTTCTCCACTTTTCAAAACCAGCGGCATTAACAACATGCGCTCCGTTCAGCGCTTTAAATTTGAGCCGGTAGAATTCAAACAACTGCTCTTCATCTACAAGGAGATCTTTTCGGCGTGACTTAGCCTCAAGCTCTTCAATATCCAGCAGCAGTTTGCGGTTCTTATGAATAAACTCTGCTTTAGTATTTAACTCACCCGCAACTAATGCTTCCCTGATAAAGATTTCGTGCGACAAATCCATATCAATCTTGCCAAAACTGACTCGGCGCTTAGGTACAATGATCAGGCCATAAAGAACAACCTGCTCAGTCGCAACCACTTCGCCACGTTTTTTCTCCCAGTGTGGCTCACTGTAATTTTTCTTAATTAAATGCGAAGCCAGATTTTCTGCCCAAGTAGGGTCGATCCGCGCGATCACCCGAGCAAACAGCTGACTGGTTTCCACCAGCTCAGCAGCCATTACCCACTTAGGTGTTTTTTTATAGACCATGGACCCTGGGAACAGGTTAAAACGACGGTTGCGGGCCCCGAGATATTCTTTCTTCTCTTGTTTAAAACCCATGTGGCTCAACAAACCCGCCAACAAGGACTTATGAATCGCTTCGTATGATGCAGACTCTTCACGCTCTACAAACTTTTTGTCCTGCTCCTTAAGTTCTTTACAGATCAAATGAAGTTGACGGTGGGTATCCCTCCACTCACGCATACGCATGTAAGATAAATAATTCTTACTGCAGTATTTTCGCAACTGGTTCTGGCTCAGTTCCTGTCGTTGTTCCTCGTAGAGATCCCACAGGTTTACAAATGTCAGAAAATCAGACTCTTCATGGGCATATAATCGATGCTTTTCATCACTGACTTGCTGTTTTTCTCTGGGTCTTTCTCTCGGGTCTTGAGTACTCAACGCGCTAACGATAATTAATGCTTCACGAACACAGTTATTACGCGCAGATTCAATCACCATTCGGCCTAATCTGGGATCAATTGGCAGACGGGATAATTGACGACCTACCCGGGTAAGTCCCCGACGGTTATCCACTGCGCCGAGCTCCTGAAGAAGCTTAAAGCCATCATTGATAAAGCGATTATCCGGGGGATCTACAAAAGGAAATTCCGAGATATCACCCAGTTTAAGAGCCAACATCTGCAAAATTACTGCGGCCAGATTTGTACGCCTGATCTCAGCATCCGTAAACTGAGGACGGCTTTGAAAATCCTCTTCAGAATACAGCCGAATACAGATACCTTCTGAAACTCGGCCACAACGACCAGCGCGTTGATTAGCACTTGCCTGAGCAATCGCTTCAATCGGTAAACGTTGTACTTTTGAGCGATAGCTGTAACGACTGATTCGAGCCAGCCCCGTATCCACAACGTATTTAATTCCAGGGACGGTTAGAGAAGTTTCAGCAACGTTGGTGGACAGAACAACTCGCGTACCTACCGCTCCTCTGCCTCGCTGAAAAACCCGGTTCTGCTCTGCCAAAGATAAGCGGGCATATAAAGGCAGCACATCAACACCCTTCAGCTGCGCCTTACGCAACTGCTCCGCGCTTTCACGAATCTCCCGTTCTCCGGGTAAGAAAACCAGAATGTCACCTTGCGGCCCCTTCCCCTGCGCCCTTTCCAGATCAAGTAGCTCTTCTACTGCAGTAACAACACCCTGCTGCAGATCCAGAGCTTTCTCATCTTCACCTTCCATTTCATGCAGAGGACGGTAAAGCACGTCTACCGGATAGGTCCTGCCAGACACCTCAATAATGGGCGCCTGATCAAAGTGTTTAGAAAAACGTTCAAGATCAATGGTTGCGGAAGTGATGATGACTTTCAGGTCAGGACGTTTAGGTAAAATTCTTTTTATGTAACCCAGAAGAAAATCGATATTCAGGCTTCTTTCGTGAGCTTCGTCGATGATCAGAACTTCATACTGCTCCAGAAAGCGATCATGTTTGGTTTCAGCCAGCAGAATACCGTCTGTCATTAATTTGACCTGGGTAGAATCACTGACCTGGTCATGAAAACGTACTTGATACCCAACCCGCTCTCCAAGGGTGGCATTCAACTCTTCAGCTATTCGTGACGCAACTGTTCTTGCCGCCAGACGACGTGGCTGTGTATGGCCGATAAGGCCCTTACATCCCAAGCCAAGATCTAAACAGATTTTTGGTAGCTGGGTTGTCTTACCTGAACCCGTCTCACCCGCTAAAACAATGACCTGATTTTCATCAATTGCCTTTGCGATCTCTTCTCGGCGCGAAGAAATTGGCAAATCAGGATAGGAGATTTCAGACAAAAGCTCCTTTCTCTTGCTCACCCAATCACGGGAGCTCTTCATGTCTTCCGCTAACTTTTGAAACGCAGTTTCATCCTTACCCTCTTTCAACCGATCAATACGGCGTTTTAGGTGAAAACGGTCTGAGATTCTGCATTCGCTAAGGAGGGATCTGAATTGTTTTTTATTGCCGACCAAAAGAAGTGCCTTACCTGTAATTCAAAGAGGGCAATTCTATAACAGATGCCTCAACGGAGCACTTCCTCTAACTGTATAAACTCGATATAGAAACACGAGCAAACTCATTAGCGATTAGTCCAATAGAAGAATGAAATGCTCTTATAAGGCCATAAACAAAGATTGACGCAGATCAATATGTCATATTCAAAGGGGCCTTATACCCTAAATAAATTGCCCTGTGTCAAAGGTTTCAAACCAGGAATCGGTTCTAATGCACGCATCATACAAATTGCAGCAATGCAAAGAAGGGGAATAAATAATTATGAACAAGCAGGTACTTTCAGCACTTGTCCTAGGTACAACTCTAATTTCAGCACCAGCTGCATTTTCATATGAAGCAGGTGATATTATTGTTCGCGTTGGTGCAGCAAATGTTGACCCAAGCACCACTGACAACACTGGACTTGGCCTAGATGTTAAGGATGATATCTCTGTTGGTATTACCGGCACTTACATGCTCACTGATAACATTGGCGTAGAATTATTAGCTGCTACGCCATTCGATCATGACGTTAATCTGACTGGTGTAGGTAAAGTTGCAGACACTAAACACCTACCGCCAACACTATCCATTCAGTACTTCCCAATGGATAATAAGTCTAAACTGCAGCCTTATATCGGTGTGGGTATTAACTATACAACTTTCTTCTCAGAAGGTAGCTCTGCTGCTTTGGGCAATGCAGAAGTTGAATTGGATGATTCTTTTGGATTGGCTGCTCAGCTTGGCGTTGATTACGCTGTTAATGAAAACTGGTTAGTCAACGCAGCAGTTTGGAAAATGGATATTGATACTGACCTTAAAATAGGTGGAGTAGATGTTGGTGAAGTTGAAATTGATCCAACTGTATTCATGCTTTCTGTAGGTTACAAATTCTAAAACCTACTTATGTTAAAAAAGGTGCTTCGGCACCTTTTTTTTTGCCTAAAGTTTAGCATCCACAAGTTTCACAAAAACCGAAACATCCGGCTTAATATACGGAATATTGCATATATGATTTATCATATATAAAATCCAGCTAAACCAAATTGCTTACTAACAGGTCTGTCTTATGCCACAGATATCACCACTGCAGTTTTATAAATGTCTTGCGGATGAGATAAGGCTCAAGAGTCTGCTACTGATCCATCAGGAACAGGAACTTTGTGTTTGTGAACTGATGGAAGCATTAGAAGAGTCACAACCCAAAATTTCACGTCACCTTGCGCAGTTGCGAATTCATGAACTATTGCAGGACCGGAGGCAAGGGCAATGGGTTTATTACCGCCTTCACCCTGATCTGGCTGAATGGGCGAAGCAGGTTATTGAAGAAACATACACAGCAAATGAGGGTTATTTGTCACATAACGCCCTCAAACTTAAGCAGATGCAATCACGACCAAACAGAGCTAATGCCTGCTGTTAGTGATAACAACTATTTATAACTATTTCTGAGGGTTAACAACATGACCATAAAAGTAGGCATTAATGGATTTGGACGCATGGGACGCTTATCCTTCCGTGCTGCCTGGAATTTCCCTGAGCTTGAGTTCATCCAGATAAATGATCCCGCGGGTAACGCCGAAACTCTTGCACACCTGGTTAACTTCGATTCCATTCACGGTCGCTGGGAACATGATGCCAAAGCAGAAGGCAATACCATGGTCATAAACGGCCAATCCGTTGCCTGCACCCAGAATTCAGGAATAGCTGAAACCGACTGGTCTCAATGCGACATAGTGATTGAAGCATCCGGAATCATGAAAAGCACCGAGAAGCTACAAGCCTATCTTGATCAGGGAGTGAAACGCGTTGTAGTGACCGCGCCAGTAAAAGAGGATGGCGTTCTGAATATAGTCATGGGTGTAAACCATCATCTTTATGATCGGGATAAGTACCCAATTGTGACTGCGGCGTCCTGCACCACAAACTGCCTGGCACCCGTTGTAAAAGTGATTCATGAGAAATTAGGTATTAAGCATGGATCAATGACAACCATTCATGACATCACCAACACCCAGACCATTCTGGATGCCCCGCACAAAGACCTTCGCCGTGCGCGTGCATGTGGTATGAGCCTGATTCCAACCACTACAGGTTCAGCGACAGCGATCACCCATATCTTCCCAGAATTAAAAGGTAAGCTGAACGGTCATGCGGTTCGCGTACCGCTGGCAAATGCCTCTCTGACGGATTGTGTTTTTGAAGTTGAGAGATCAACAACCGAGGCCGAAGTAAATGAGCTACTGAAGGAAGCCTCAGAAACATACCTCAAAGACATTCTTGGCTATGAAGAACGACCACTGGTATCCATTGATTACCGCACGGACCCGCGTTCAACCATCATTGATGCTCCCTCCACTATGGTGGTCAACGGAACGCAGGTAAAACTATACCTCTGGTACGACAATGAATGGGGTTATGCCAACCGTACCGTAGAGCTGACTCGCATGATCGCAGAGATGGAACCTTAAAAAATGCTCAATGCTCTCTCGCCAGATATACGACAATACCTCGTCATAACAGGAAACTACTGGGCCTTTACCCTGACTGACGGCGCTCTGCGCATGTTAGTCGTGCTTTATTTTCATCAGTTGGGTTATAACCCTCTGGAAATTGCACTCTTGTTTCTGTTCTACGAATTTTTCGGCGTTGTCACTAATCTGGTGGGAGGCTGGCTTGGCGCGCGTATAGGTTTAAACAGGACGATGCATATTGGATTGGGGCTTCAGGTTATTGCGCTTTCCATGCTGCTGGTTCCTTCTGATTTACTCACTGTCCCCTGGGTTATGGCAGCTCAGGCTTTGTCCGGGATTGCCAAAGACCTGAACAAGATGAGTGCCAAAAGCTCCATTAAGTTACTGGTACCCGAAGACAATCAAAGCGGCCTGTACAAATGGGTAGCTCTACTTACTGGCTCTAAAAATGCCCTCAAAGGCTTTGGATTCTTTATTGGCGGCGCATTGCTAACCCTGTTGGGATTTAAAGCTGCAATTTTAGTCATGGCTATTGGCCTGACTTTCGTCTGGCTCTTAAGCTTAGTGTTGCTTAAAAAAGAGATGGGCAAGGCCAAAAACAAACCAAAGTTCACTCAGATCTTCTCCAAAGATCCAGCTATAAATTACTTGTCTGCGGCTCGTATGTTTTTGTTTGGTTCCAGAGATGTCTGGTTTGTCGTTGCTCTGCCGGTATTCCTGGCCACTCAGTTCAACTGGGATCATTGGCAGGTTGGCGGATTTCTAGCTATGTGGATTATCGGTTATGGCATTGTGCAAACCTTTGCACCTAAGCTGACTGGGAAAAAATCCGGAATTACACCGGATGGTAAATCAGCACTGAAATGGGCAGCAATTCTCTGTGTCATCCCTGCCATTATTGCGATCTGTATCCAGTCCGGTTTCTACCCCGAAACTGGCCTTTTACTCGGCTTAGTTATCTTCGGTGGAATTTTTGCACTTAACTCCTCACTCCACAGCTACTTGATAGTCAGTTATGCAAAAGCCGATGGAGTATCCATGGATGTAGGGTTTTACTATATGGCGAATGCCATGGGCAGGCTTATAGGCACCGTATTATCCGGTTACCTGTTTCAGCAAAGCGGCATCGAAGCCTGTTTGTGGGTATCAAGCCTGTTCATTGCCATCACAGCCCTGATTTCATTAAGACTGCCACAGAATAAAAGCCTTAAAGCTGAAGCTAACTAGGCGTTTGAAGATACAGCCTTCAGCTCATCTAAGGGCACAGGTTTACTGAAGTGAAAGCCCTGAAGCAGATCACAACCTAAGCCTTGTAGTGTTGTCGCTTGCTGCTGCGTTTCAACACCTTCAGCGACGACCGTTAAGCCCAGGCTTTGACCAAGAGCGATCACAGCTTTGGTGATAGCAAGATCATCAGCATCCGTATTGATATCCTGCACGAGCATACGATCAATTTTCAAAGTATTCACGTTAAAGCGCTTCAGATATGCAAGCGATGAATAGCCAATTCCAAAATCATCAATGGCAATTTTTACACCGGCTGCACGTATTTTCTCCAGCTGGTCTGATGCTGAATCGGCTTCCTGAACCAAGAAGGTTTCAGTCACTTCCAGTACAACATGATGGTTAGGAAATTGGCTCTGGTTAATCAAACTCAGTAGCCTGTCTACATGCTCACCCAGCAGCTGAGCTCCTGAGATATTAATGGACAGGTTAAATGGCTTATTCAAATACGCAGCAAGTTCTTCAGCCTGCCGCAAAGCAGTTTCAACCACCCATTCGCCCATCGGGATGATCAAACCGGTATGCTCAGCTATAGGAATAAAATCTGCAGGGCTTACCATCCCATTATCCGGTGTAAACCAGCGTATCAGTGCTTCAATCCCTTCCAGCTCCTGTGTTTGCGCTGAAACAAGAGGCTGGTAAAACAGTTTAAATTCCTGATTTTCAATAGCTCGGTGAAGATCGCTTTCTATTGTGAAAGCCTGTTTGGCTTTCAACCCAAGTGCAGGTTCATAAAAAGCAAAGCCCTTTCCATGTTTTTTCGCATGGTACATAGCCGTATCAGCATTTTTCAAAAGAATCTCAGCCGATTCGCCATCCTGAGGGTACAAAGCGATGCCAATACTGCCATCAATCTGAAACTGGTGTGATTCATATTCCAGAGTCAGTGTCAGCACCTCAAGTACCTTGCTCGCCACCTCTTCAGCTTCATCGGCATTCGCCACCAAAAGCACGAACTCATCCCCACCAACCCTGGCAAGCTCCGCACTACCCTTCACCTTGTTAAGCAGGCGTTGGGAAATCGTTCTGAGCATGGTGTCTCCAACTGTGTGACCAAAGGTGTCATTCAGGTTTTTAAAGCGGTTGAGATCCAGAAATAACAGCGCAAAGTCTGACTGATTCTGGGAAACGGTTTCTGTAGCCGCCTGTATCTGATTGAACAGGCAAGTTCGGTTAGAAAGACCTGTTAATGGATCTTTATAGGCCATAAATTCGAGCTGTTGCTGTTGTTTAGATCGCTGCAGAATGATACCAATGATATGCGCGCCTACAGCCAGAAGTTGTTTATGGAAGTTACTGGGAGTACGAATCTCAAATGAGGAAAGCGCAAAACTGCCAATGGATTTTCCGTCAACATCCCTTACCGGGGTCGACCAACATGCACAGAGACCAAATTCTTTAAATAACTCCCGGGTATCGCCACAACGTTCATCCGTTACAGCATCAACAACAAATACCTGCTCATTGGTATAAACCGCATTGCCACAGCTGCCTCCCGTGGGCCCTGGTCTGAGACCATTTAGCCTTAGCCGTCCCTCAGGAGGGACACTTGGCGCGCAGATCACATCCAGCTCGCCATTTTCTTGCTGCATCATGATTGATGAAACCGCATTTGGCAGCAACGACTCAGCCATTAAACAAAGTGATTCAAACACTTCCTGTTCAGGAGAGTTTCCAGCAACCATTTCCAGCACCGAATGCTGAATTTCAAGAAGCGCCTGTTGCTCCTCAAGAGACAATTGATAGTCTGGGACCGGGGATTCAAAAACTGTTAATTCTGCTGCAGACATTTGGTATACCAAACCTGTGAAATCAGGCTTTTGTTATATTTCATCAGGTCTCTAGTACATATTAGACGATATTAAAATACAAGCGGATTAACAATGATTGAAAAGTTTTCTTTTAAATATGCTTTCTTAACTTTTGCATTTTGACTTGTTCTTCGGCGAGCAACTTTCTTCTAATCACCTTGCCCACATTAGATTTCGGTAATTCGGATCTGAATTCAACCAAACGCGGCACCTTATAGTTGGTTAATCTTTCCCTGCAGTATTCTCTGACTTGCCTTACTGTCAGTCGCCGATTAGAAGACACCACATAGAGTTTAATGATCTTGCCGCATTCTTCATCCGGCAGACCAATCACTGCACACTCAGCTATATCCGGATGGCTAGAGATAATATTCTCCAACTCTGAGGGGTATACCGGAAAACCAGATACCCGGATGATATCTTTTTTACGCTCGATGATTCTCAGAGCTCCATTTCCAGTTATACAACCGATATCCCCGGTTTGTAGCCACTCTTTTTCCGATTTAACCGTATGCCCCTGCACCAGATAACCAGCCATCACCTGAGGTCCTTTCACATATACCTCACCAGTTTCACCCGCAGGGAGTTCATTACCCTGGTCCCCCATAATTTTCACATCTGTGAGAGATAGGGGCTTGCCCACATGTTCACTTTCAAATTTTGCAGGGTTCGATAGCGCCACCACAGGAGAGGCTTCAGTTAAACCGTAACCCTGCATAATTCGGCAGCGAGTAATCTTATGCCATTCATCACTTACTGCTTTCATTAGGGCGACACCGCCCGACACAGTAATCTTCAAGCTGGAAAAATCAAGGCTACGGAATTGTTGGCTCTGGCATAAGGTTACAAACAGAGAATTAAGCCCGGAAAAAATAGTGAATGGCCAGCGATTGAGCTCATTGATAAACCCGCTGGTATCCTGAGAGTTAGTAATCAACACTATATGAGCCCCGAAACCAGGCAAGATCAAGCAATGCAGCGCAAAGGAATATATGTGATATAACGGCAGAGGCGCTATCGCAATCTCTGCGCCATTTTTTAAACTTCCATTCAAGCGCTCCCGAACCTGGAAAAAGTTTGCAATCAGGTTTCGATGAGAGATTTCTACCGCTTTAGGGTTTCCTGTTGTCCCCACCGTGTATTGGATCAACGCTGGCTCTTCAGCTGTTTGCCGAGTGGAGCTCAACTGGCAGCGCTCCCCTATAGTCAAAGCATCACGGAAAGAAATTGCGCATCTAACCCTGTATTTAGGAACGATCTTACGAATAATTTTTGCGGCAAAATTAATATAGATTCTTCGGGATATAGGGTGCAAATCAGCTAACTGGCTGACCAGTGCCAGCTTGATATCCGTTGAAGGGATTATCTCTTCAAGCAATTTAGCATCATTTGCCAGGATGATAACCGCCTTTACTCCGGCGCTGCGGTATTGCTGAATTATTTCGTCAACACTGTAAAGAGGGTTGGTGTTAACCACGACCATACCCGCACGCCAGATCGCTTGTACTGCAACCGGATACTGCAGAATATTAGGCAACTGCACAGCAACACGGTCACCCGGACTCAAATCGGTAGAGTTTTGCAAAAAAGCAGCTAGATTTCTGGCATGCTCATCCAACTGCTCATAAGAGATGGAGGAGCCCATATTGGTGTAAGCAGAGCTAGAGTAAAATGGCTTAATATACTCAGAAACAACCTGATCAATTCGACTATACTTCGCAATTTTTTGCTGTAGCTGTTCGGTACTATCAGCTTCCTCTATCACCAAAAAGCTCCAATGAGATTAGGTTGGCAAACCCTTTACGAAAGTCACCAATTGGCCCGGATTAATTGTGTTCCAGCTTTCATTCTCTGTAAGCGGTACTGTCGCAATGACCGTCACAATATCATCCGGCGTTGTTTCCTTCATAAAATCAACCGTCATATCGCAATCGGTCAGGCTTGCTTCTCCAAAAGGCGCGCAGCGGGTTATCCAGGATAACTTACTGCCACAAAATGCAAACAAAGCGGTGGACTCGGACAGAAGCATATTGAAAACACCCAGCTCTCTAAGCTCCTCTGCCAATGTTTGGATCAATGCAGATAGCTCAGCCAGATTTTCCGGCCGTTCCGGAAACTGCTTACGAATCTCACCCAGCATCCAGCAAAAAGCAAATTCACTGTCCGTGGTGCCTACTGGTTGGTAATAGGAAAGTTTTTTACTGAACAAAGCTTTATCCAACTGCCCGTTGTGTGCAAATGTCCAGGTATAGCCCCAGAGTTCTCTTTGAAAAGGATGAGTATTTTCTAAAGTGACGTTGCCTACATTTGCCTGGCGTATATGGCTAACCACAACATGGCTTTTAATCGGATGTTCTTTGATAAGATTCGCAATTCTCGAATCTACACTGGGGTTCGGATCATGAAAACAACGAACGCCCTTCCCTTCATAAAACGCAATGCCCCAGCCATCTTTATGCGGCCCGGTTCCGCCTCCCCTTTGCATCAAACCTGCAAAGCTGAAGCAAATATCAGTAGGCACATTGGCACTCATGCCAAGTAATTCGCACATATTAAACTAACACCTGTCTACTCTCGTTTCGGAGTGACTTAATTATTTTCTGATGTTTGATCTAAAGTAATTTTGTTTGGCAGTGAATCAATAGCTTCGGAACCCGTTTCAACAATAGCGCTGTTGTCCGCTAATGCTCCGACTTCCTTAATTCTGCGTTCACCAACAAAACAGCCCTGCGGGTTGATGGACATCTGTTTGCTTTCAACAATCGCACGGACCTGGCCACCCGCCTCAATATGAAGCTCATCACAGATCACTTCACCTTCAAGTAAACCGCAAACATCCACCGTTTTTGCCTTGATTAATCCACGCACATGGCCAGCTTTACCAATGGAAATGCTATCTAAGGATGAAACGTTACCCTCAAAAACACCATCGATATGCATTTTGCCGACGATACTCATATCACCACAGAACTTATTGCCTTCAGCAATTATTGTGATGGCAGATCCTGCTGTTGATTTAGAGGATACATTTCGTTTAAGGATGCCCATTTGATGTCCTTCACCTTGGTAAACAAGGAATTAAAGTTTGTTATATCCCAGGAGATAAATGGTTCAGGATTGATGGAGGTAAACAGATGCCTGATCTCATAATGCAAGTGAGGTCCAGTGGATAGCCCTGTATTACCACTCAATCCAATCAGCTGTCCTTTTCTGATGAAATCTCTGGTTTTTATTTTTACCGCATCCAGATGCGCATAGTATGTTTTGAATCCGAAATTATGCTGCAAAATAATCAATTTGCCAAAACCACTACTTTTGTGGAATCCGGCAAATTCAACAACACCGTCTGCAGTTGCGTAAACCGGGGTGCCCCGGTCCGCTTTGAAATCTATACCATTATGCATCACTTTTTTCTTTTTCACCGGATGGATACGATAGCCAAATCGGTCACTGATCCGTCGTGCCTGCACAGGTACGCCGTTAGGAATGGCGTGGAGAAAATAGAGCCGCTTATTGGCTTCAACGGTCAAATCTTCAGCTCTCTCTGGGCCCATATCATCTATATGTTCCATGCCAAGCAGAGCTTCTAAGCCATAAAGTGAGTTATCCAGAGTTGCGTTGAGTTCTCCAATCCGAATATTTTCTTCCTGCAGCTGATCTCGTTCGAGTTTCAAATCACTCAGGGAGGTACTCAGTTGATTTAATTCATCCTGATATAACAGTTGTGAACCTACCAATAGATCAAAACTCTCACTCAACTCCTGATGATCTTCTTCAAGATCAGACAGATCCTCTGTCTTTACTACCAACAAAGCATTAGATACAAAAAAACTCAGTGCAGAAAGGAGCAGAAAGGCAAGCAGCACAAATTTAGCAACTTGATTAAGGGTATACTGACGGGACCCGTAAACTGTGGTTAATGTGATAACCAGTTTGTTTCTCAAGATGACACCTACGACAACATCTAAGCAACAACTTCAATAAAAGTTAAGCAAATTTCGAAAGGCCACCAATATACCCAGTTTCTTCAAATTGTCATAGTCGTTGTAGGCTTATTCAGCTTAAATTAATCTCAGTCAAACATTCGACTTATCCCTAAGTACTTAATCCTCGCCTTTTTCGCTGCCACCACTTGCAGGTGCAGAAGCGAGTATGCGATCGGCCAAACGGGAGAAAGGCAAACTTTGTACCCAAACAGACCCTGTACCTTTTAGAGTCGCCAGCCATAATCCTTCACCACCGAAGATCATGGATTTGAGCCCTTTCACCATCTCAATGTCGTACTCAATTCCTTCTGTAAAACCCACCAGGCAGCCAGTATCAACACGAAGTGTTTCATTGTTCAGCTCTTTTCTGACCACAGTTCCGCCAGCTTGCAGAAAGGCCATACCGTCCCCTTGCAGTTTCTGCAGAATAAAACCTTCTCCACCGAAAAAACCTGCGCCAATCTTTTTAGAAAAAGCGATCTCAACTTTAGTCCCCAATGCAGCACACAAGAACGCATCTTTCTGGCAGACAACCTGTTCGCCTAATTCCGCCAGATTTAATGGCACAATAGAACCTGGGTAAGGAGCTGCGAAAGCAACACACTTTTTCCCCTGCCCTTCATTAGCGAAGTGAGTCATAAAAAGAGACTCTCCCGTCACCATGCGCTTACCTGCGGAAAACAGTTTGCCCATAAAGCCCTGATCAGGATCAGAGCCGTCTCCCATTTTTGTTTCAAAGCTGATGCCATCTTCCATGTAATTCATCATCCCGGCTTCCGCGATTACTTTTTCACCCGGATCCAACTCCACTTCAACAATTTGAAGTGACTCACCAATTATTTTGTAATCGACTTCATGGCATCTCATCGTTTGTTCCTTTTAACTTAATGGCTTTAATTAACAACGGTGTGGTCGCTGACTGCACACAGATTGAAAACAACACTACACCATAGGCTATAGACTGAATAGTAAACCAGGATTCAAGTTCCAGAGGCAAAGACAACGCCAGCGCAATGGTGACTGCACCTCTCACTCCTCCCCAATAAAGCACAACACCCTCTTTAAGATTTACCCTTGTACCCGGCAGCAGATTTATTACCGGAACTGTGACAAGTAAGCCAAGCGCTCTGGCAATAAGCACTGCAGCAATACCTAACAACATTGCCAACCACTGTTGTTCGAACATGCCCCATGTCACCGTAATTCCTAATAATAAATAAATAAGTGACTCCGCCAACTGACCATTGAACTGCCATATGGAGTTTAACTTTTCTTTAATTTTCAGTTCCTGCTTACGCAGCATTTCGCCAAAACCTAAACCCACGATCAGAACAGCCATAACACCTGAAACATGCAATACCGACTCCGCCAGTAAATAGCTGCCGTAAGCACCGCAGATCATGATCACCATTTTCGAGAACTCGTCGTTTATCCGGGTGAATAGAGGTATCAGGCATAACAGAACCAGTACACCGATCATGATGCCCCCAAAAAAGACCCAGGCAAATTTCTGTGCAGCAAAACTAAAAGAGAATAATTCACCAGGCATCATCAACAAACTACTGAACAAACCAAATAGCAAAATGGCCACGGCATCATTGAACAGACTCTCCCCTTCTATCAGAAGAATTAACTGATCAGACACACCCACTTTCTTAAACAGAGTGATCACCGCAGCAGGATCTGTTGCAGAAAGAAGCGCCCCGGTCAGCAGCGCAGCCATCCATGGAAAATACTCGGGATAACCAATTCCCCAAAAGATAAAACCTGCACTCAAAACAGTGGCTAACAACATCATGGGGGTCGATAAAATCAGGATTGGCAGTATTTTTTTAGTCAGGGTTCGCACATTCAAATGCAGCGCTGATTCAAAAATTAAAGCGGGCAAAAATATATAAAATACGATTGCGTGAAAATGCTGCCAGCGAAGACCTGTGTCTATGCCAAACGAAGTGACTAACTCAGCCCCCAGGTAACCGGATAGCACCAACATCAAACTATAGGGAAGCCGGAGAAAAGCTGAGATTGGCTGCATCAAAGCAGCCACCAACAGCATGCCCATAAACAGCAAGATCGTACTTGAAACATCCATAGCCGTACCCCTTGAGACTCAAGCTTTTGAAGCCTTAAAGGTCAGTTTAGTTCCAAGCTTGTAATAGATCAGTCTAAAAAACAGACAGACGTTAAACCAATGTATTAGGGAAAACCCTCATTTTGATTATCTTTTATTCGCAAAGCGGTGATATTGTATCTAGTTCTAAACAAAACACAGTGATCCTGTGTTCCTTGGATCAATATAGATGTGGCATTTACACGCCAGTAAGCGGTTTTCTGAAGAAATTACAGGCGATGCAACACAATAATCAGGAGTCATGATTCGTGAGTAAAGAAGTTGTAGTTCTCAGTGCGGTACGTTCAGCAATTGGTGCTTTTGGCGGTAGTTTAAGCAGCATGGAACCAGCAGAATTAGCTGGTCAGGTAATGAAAGAGGCTGTAAATCGCTCTGGTGCAGACCCAGAGAAGATCAATTATGTAACAGTAGGTAACTGTATCCCTACCGAATCACGTTATGCTTACGTCGCTCGTGTTGCGGCTATTCAGGCTGGCCTGCCTATGGAATCAGTAGCGATGTCTGTAAATCGCCTGTGTAGCTCTGGTTTACAGGGCATTGTAACAACCGCACAACAGATTATGCTGGGCGATTGCGATTACGGTGTTGGCGGCGGTGTTGAAGTAATGTCTCGCGGCGCTTACCTGTCTACAGCAATGCGTTCAGGCGCTCGCATGGGCGACACGCAAATGCTTGATTCTATGGTCTCTGTACTGACCGATCCGTTTGGTGCCGGTCACATGGGTATCACAGCGGAAAACCTTGCTGAAAAATGGGATATCAGCCGTGAAGAACAGGATGCATTAGCGGTTGAGTCTCAGCGCCGTGCAGCAGTAGCGATTGAAGAAGGTCGCTTCAAATCTCAGATTGTTCCGATCGTACAGAAAACCCGTAAAGGTGAAGTTGTATTTGATACCGACGAACATGGTAAGCCTGGCGCTACTATGGAAGGCCTGGCGAAAATGCGCCCGGCATTCAAGAAAGACGGTACAGTGACAGCTGCTAACGCATCGGGTATCAATGATGGTGCAGCGTTCTTCGTTCTGGCATCTGCAGAAGCTGCAGAAGCTGCAGGTCAAAAACCAATCGCTAAGATCAAATCTTACGCTGTAGCAGGTGTCGCTAACGACATCATGGGTGAAGGCCCAATCCCAGCGACTAAACTTGCACTTGAAAAAGCGGGCCTGTCTCTGGACGATATGGACGTAATTGAGTCCAACGAAGCCTTTGCTGCACAGGCTATAGCCGTTGCTAAAGGCCTGGGTCTGGATATGGAAAAAACCAATCCAAACGGCGGCGCGATCGCTCTGGGTCACCCAGTAGGTTGCTCCGGTGCATTCATCGCAACTAAAGCGGTGTATGAGCTTGAACGTATCGAAGGTAAGTACGCGCTGGTAACCATGTGTATCGGTGGTGGTCAGGGTATTGCGGTAATCTTCGAACGCGTATAACCATTTCACGTTGATAACTGTTTGAAATGCCGGGATTCTTCCCGGCATTTTTTTTATCTTTTGCCTTTCCATATATAACTGCAGTTCGGCTACACTGAACAACAATGTTCAAAATAAGGCGGGCTGGTTATGCTTTCTGTGGGTGATCTTTTTTCCCAGGAATTTTCAAATTATTGTAAAGAAGAACTCTGGGAAGCCATCTCACATTATTACTGTATTGATGAATCAGATCTGGTTAGTCAGTTAAGACAAAATCTTCCACACAATGACTCTGCACCTTTGGCAAAACAATGGATAGATACCCTGCGGGAACGTCCAGATGATCCCTTTTCCGTAGCAGAGTTGATGACCAGATTTGGGCTGAGCAGTGATGAAGGTATAGTCCTGCTTGCTCTGGCTGAGGCACTTTTACGTGTTCCGGATAGCTCAACAGCAGAAGCGTTAATCGCAGATAAACTTCAGGATCTGGACATTGGCAACCTACCTTTCAATAACCGGTCTGCACACTGGACAGATCTGAGCGCTATCTGGGGAATTGCCATTGGGCAACAACTCATCTCTCACGACAAAGAACCACATAACATTCTGGATGTTTTATGGTCCAGGCTGGGGAATAAAGCGGTTCATTCTGCACTGAAGTTTGCACTGGAACATATTGGCAAACAGTTTGTCTTTGCTGAAACCATTCATGAAGCGCTCGACATCAGAACTGACTACTCTCCTGAGCAAACGGCTTTTTCTTTTGACATGCTGGGCGAGGCCGCGATATGCCAAGAAGATGTCGATTTTTATTTTAATGCCTACTTAGAGGCGATCCAGGCTGCGGGAGCCCAGCAGTCTGAACATTCCACCAGCATATCTATTAAGCTATCTGCACTTCACCCCAGACTTGAGAACAGCAAAATTGATGATGTTCAAACCCACCTTTTGCACCGGTTATTTCAACTCATAGCTACCGCACGAAATCTCGACATTGCCATTACAATTGATGCCGAAGAGTCTGAACGCCTGGAATTGACCCTGCTCGTTTTAGAACAACTGATTTACAGCGAACTTTGCTTAGGTTGGGGCAAACTTGGACTGGCGGTTCAAGCCTATAGTAAACGAGCACTACCCGTATTGGGATGGCTTCAAGCACTGGCCCAGGATGCTGCAACCCCAATTCCTGTGCGTCTGGTAAAAGGCGCTTATTGGGATAGTGAGATAAAAAAAGCCCAACAAACCGGATTACCCGACTACCCCGTATTTACCCAAAAAGCCGCGACTGATCTCTCCTACATGCTCTGCAGTCGTTTTCTTCTGTCGTCGCAATCCGGTTCACTACAACCACAATTCGCTACGCACAACGCATTGACTGTTAGTTTTATTCAACAGCTTAAATCCAACAAAACCTTTGAATTCCAGCGCCTTCATGGGATGGGGCTGGAATTATATGATGAAGTTTTAAGAAGCACTCAAAACAAATGTCGTATCTACGCCCCAATAGGAAGCCACCAGACCTTACTGCCCTACCTTGTAAGACGACTTCTGGAAAATGGAGCGAATTCCTCTTTTGTATTTCAACTGCATGATAAGTCCATCAATACAGCGCAACTTTTGCAGTTGCCCGAAAAGCTGATTGATACACCGACAACCTCTATTCCTATACCAGCAGCGGTTTTTCAGCCGGTTCGTCGCAATTCAACAGGAACTAATCTGGGTAGTTTGAAGCAAATAAGGGGCTTACAAGCCAACCTGTTAGCTAATGCAAATAAACAATGGTTTAGCCAACCCATTATTGCGGGGGAAGTATCAGAGGGTATTGAACTAGGCCGGGTTTACTCACCCTATAAACTCGATGATTCACCCGGTTATAGAAGTTTTTGCTCTGCTGAACAGATTAAACAGGCCATCAACTCCGCAGAAGCTTATCTAGCAGAATGGCGAGAGCAGCCGCTTAAAACACGAGCATCAATCCTGATCCGGTATGCGGAACTTCTGGAAAGCCATAAAGATGAGTTCATCTCTTTATGTATACGTGAAGCGGGGAAAACCCTTCAGGATGCCATTGACGAAATAAGAGAAGCGATCGACTTCTGTTACTACTATGCCAATTCTGCAGAACAGAGCCTTACAACAGAAGCACTGATCTCAGTAACCGGCGAGAACAATACACTCTCCTACCAAGGGCGTGGAGTGTTTCTATGCATCAGCCCCTGGAATTTCCCCCTAGCAATATTCACCGGACAGATTGCAGCGGCCTTAGTCAGTGGCAATACAGTTCTGGCCAAACCATCATCGCACACCTCGCTGATTGCATTTCGTGCGACTGAGCTCTGGTTTCAGGCAGGCTTACCTGCCTTCTGTTTGCAGTACATCCCATATCAGGGTGGTCAATTATCTTCCTCATTACTGTCTGATAGTAGAATTTCAGGCGTCGCATTTACCGGATCAACCTCAACGGCATATACAATCAACCAGGCACTGGCTAATCGCATAGGAGCACCCATCACATCTATGATTGCAGAAACCGGTGGCCAAAATGCAATGATCGCAGACAGCACCGCCCTGCCTGAGCAACTGATTAAGGATGTGGTCCGATCTGCCTTTAACAGTGCCGGGCAACGCTGCTCTGCGCTCAGAGTACTTTATATTCAGGAGGATATTGCTGACCTTATCGAAACTAAACTTCAGGGCGCAATGGATGAGTTACACATTGGAAACCCGGAAGACTTCAGTACCGATATAGGCCCGGTCATCAGTAAAACAGCGATGGACCAGCTCTATCAGCATATAGAACTTCAAAGAGTAAAAGGAAAGGTCATCTATGAACTGGAGTTGGATGACCTCCACAACAACGGCTACTTTGTTCCTCCAACACTGATTCGCCTGCACACACTGGATGAGCTCTCCGCAGAGGTGTTCGGACCTGTGTTGCACATAATCCGATACTCAGCAGAAGATATAGAACGCATCATTAATGAGATCAACCGGTCCGGTTATGGACTGACACTCGGTATTCATTCCAGAAATGATCATTTTATCGACAATATCTGTCGCAAAGCTGAAGTGGGTAATATCTACATCAATCGTGATCAGGTTGGAGCTGTAGTTGCGACGCAACCCTTCGGAGGCTTGGGCTTGTCCGGTACCGGGCCAAAAGCTGGAGGACCAAACTATCTGAAACATTTTGTCCGAGAACAAACCATTACCAAAAATACGGCCGCCTCAGGAGGAAACATTGAACTTCTCTCCTCACAAAATTTCTTAAGAAAATAAATTTAAGCCAATAAAAATATACCGTTAGATTAGACTAATTCCATCATCGCTATACTGTTATAACGATAATTAAATCGGCATAATGCGCGCCTGTTTCAGTTTCATTACATTAAAATTAAGAGCACGCATGGGAAATACTTTCAGCCAGGCCATTCATCGTGTGGCTTTTCTCACCACCCTTTACTTACTTACGTGTTTAATACTCATTATCGCCTTTACCAACCAGCATTCGCCTACAGAATTTTGGGACGACATAAAAGTCATAATGTTGATCATTTTTGCCCCTGTTGCTCTGAAGTATCTGGTTCAACTGAGTACCGCACCATTTTATTACTGGGTAGAGAACAAACGTCAGTTATCAAAGTCTGATACTTCCGCTCGGTCTGTCTCGGTACTTATTCCAGCATGGAATGAAGAAGTAGGCATCATCAAAACAATCACCTCAGTCATCGCGACACAGTACACTGATCTTGAAATTATTGTGATTAATGACGGCTCAACCGATAAAACAGACAATCTAATGAAACAGTTTCTGCTCAATTTTAACCGACAGAAACACACCAGCATATCGCTTAAATATTATGCTCTGGAGAATGGAGGCAAAGCTAAGGCACTCAATTTTGCTTTAACGAAAGCAAAAGGGGAAATCATAATTACCGTCGATGCAGACAGCCTTATGCACCCTGATTCGATCAAAAAAATCCTACCCTTCTTTTCAGATGAGAAAGTCGCAGCAGTAGCAGGCAATGTGACTATTGGAAATAGAACTAAGCCTATAGGAGTTGTACAGCAACTGGAGTATCTCTATGGCTTCTTTTTCAAAAGAGCCGATTCCATTTTCAATTCCGTTTATATCATTGGAGGGGCTGCCGCCGCTTATCGCAAAGAGATTCTACTGACGGCCGGTGGTTTTGATCACTCTATCATTACTGAAGATATTGAGATCTCAACACGCTTGCTAAAGCTGGGGTATAAAACCCGATATGCTGCTGACGCTATAACCTACACGGAAGGACCTTCTGAATGCAAAGGGTTATGCAATCAAAGGTTACGCTGGAAATTTGGTCGATTTCAAACCTTTTGGAAACATAGAGATTTATTCTTTAGTTGCTCGGCAAAACACAGCACTTACCTCTGCTGGTTTTTACTTCCTCTCGCTGTTTATGCTGAATTATTACTCTTATTTTCGATCCCTCTCCTGACTCTTTTTTTCACCTACATGGCAGTTACCAATGATTATATTCCCTTAGTATTGGCCATCGTATTATTAACCACCGTCATATGCTTTCAAATACTGACCGACAGGCAACGTCGTTATCATCTCAACCTTATCCCGTTAATCCCTGTCGCTTGGATTATCTGCTACCTGATTGACGCTGTAGAGTTACAAGCCATCATACGCAGCATTACACGCTTTTACCGTGGAGAGGGGTTACAGTGGCAAGAATGGATTCGCTCTGGTGTAACTGAACAAGAATTGTCGATTAAGGTTAAACAGGTTGAGACATGAAAATTCAACCCCTACTCAGCAATTGATGGTGATACCAGATACTTACGCTTATCCAGATCCGCCGCAATATGCTCTAAGCGCTGCATCACGTTGACTGCATCCGGGTAGTCTTTATGAAGGATAAGGTAAACATAGGCTTGCTTGAGCGTCGAGGATGAAAGCCCAGAAATCGGTTTTTTTTGCAGCACTTCAACAGCTGGGAAGGCATAATCCAACACATATTCCGCTCTGCCCTTAGATAACATAGCAAAAGCTGAAAAATGTGAAGGCGTAGGATTATTTTCTATACTGTTATCTGGATTTTTAATAACTTTCAGATACCCGGCGTAACTATAACCCTCGATAGTTATAACACTCTTACCCTCTAGGTCTTCCATAGAGTGGACGGGATCGGAGCCCTTACGATAAAAAGCCCGTATTTCAACCAGCGCAATGGGGTCTTTACTCACTAAACAACAACCCTGCAGCAAAGATTCAGCATTAACCAGCATAGAGAATTTTGAGGCACCGGTTCTTAGATTAGCGAACATACGCTTAGGTGGGTAATCCTGCGCATGCCAGGGAATACCAGCTTCTGAAAATAGTTCATCCGCCAGTTTCACCAATGGGTTTTTTAGTTTTCCAGTGCCATCACGCTCCGTAGTCCACACAGAGACATCAGGGTAGGCATACTCCAACTCCTCAGGTTGCGCAAAACTATGCACTGACCAAACAAACAACAGAAGTACACTCAGCCCTCTATTCATGGCTAAGGTTACTCTTCGAAGGGATTAATTCACTCAACCGCTAGCTCCGGATTAAGTTTGTAACAGGGCTGATATTCTTTGTAGTTAATCTTCATTCTACGTTGCTCTACAAAGGAAGAAAGTAACTTGTCCAGAGGATCCATAATATTCGACTCCCCCTGAATTTCAAAAGGTCCTTTTTCTTCAATTTCCCTGATACCCATCTCTTTAACGTTACCAGCGACGATTCCGGATAATGCACAACGTAGATTAGAAGCCAGCTCATATTCGGATTGTTCTTTAATCAGCTCAAGAGAAGCCATATTTTTATGGGTCGGTTCAAATGGCTGCTGAAAACTATCTGGAATATGCAATTGCCAGTTGAAATGGAAGGACTCACTGGTGGCTACACGATAACGAGTCACCTGTTCCAAGCCTTCAGCCATAGCTTCAGCTACCCCATGTTCATCATCAACAATCACCTGATACAGAGATGCCGCATGCCCCCCCAAAGTGTCACGAATAAAGGCATCTATTTGGGCAAAGTACTCTTCACTGCCAGAAGGTCCGCTCAGTACCAGCGGGAATGGTAGATTATGGTTTCGCTCATGTAAGAGAATCCCAAGAATATATAACAACTCTTCCGCGGTTCCGGCACCGCCCGGGAAAATCACAATGCCATGCCCCAGTCGCACAAAGGCTTCCAAGCGTTTTTCGATATCCGGCATGATAATAAGTTTGTTAACAATCGGGTTGGGGCTTTCTGCCGCAATAATTCCAGGCTCAGTAATACCTACATACTGACCCTCTTTGATACGCTGTTTCGCATGGGAAATGGTCGCCCCTTTCATTGGTCCTTTCATGGCACCGGGACCGCAACCTGTGCAGATATTCAGCCCGCGCAGACCCATTTCATAACCCACCTTTTTTGTGTATTCGTATTCATGTCTGTCTATTGAATGACCACCCCAACATACAACCATATCCGGTTTTACATGGGGGCGAATGGCTCCCGCATGTCGCAAAACATGAAACACCATATTGGTGGTAGCTTCTGATTCGTTAATCCCAGGGCAACATTGATCCAGTTCGATGCCAACGTATAAAAGATCTCTCAAAACAGAGAACAGATGTTCCCTGATCCCCGTAATGATTTCCCCATTGACGAAAGCTGTCGCAGGAGCGTTGATAAGCTCCAGTTGCACACTTCGGTGTTTATGGCTGATTCGAATATCAAATTCTTTAAATTTTTCCAGAACCTGTTTGGTACTGTCCAGCTCACTGCCGCTGTTCAAAACCGCCAGCGCACATTGTCTGAACAGTCGGTACAAACCACCCTGACTGGCATCCTGTAGCTGACGAACTTCATATGGTGAAAGGGTATTAAGGCTGTCAATTGGAGTAACACTACTACTTACAAACGGCTCAGTAATCATTTGATTACCTCCATAAAATCCCTTCTGGCTCAGTTATTTCTGACGACTTAACCCACATAACTATATCCATATTGTTAAGCCTCGATGAAAAACCGAATACAACCAAAACGGCTTAGAATTTTTATTATTATCAATATTCAGACCCTGCGTGATATGCCAAAGTTCCCACATAAACTATAGTCCAGGAAGTCTTTAAGAACAAAAAAACCATATAAATCAGTGAGTAACTATAATTCTTATATTTGTGAAAGAATATCCTTCACAAACTCCGGGACCACTTCACTGGCAGGTCCATAGATATGGTGATCAAAGGCAGACTCCTTTTTAGATGGCTCCAGATTGAGTTCAACCGTCAGTGCCCCACAGCTGCTTGCCTGCTCAACAAATCCGGCGGCCGGATAAACATGTCCTGAGGTTCCGATCGAGATAAACAGATCACACTCTTCCAACGCACTGTAGATTGCCTCCATATGCATTGGCATCTCACCGAACCAGACAATATCTGGTCTCAGATTGCCTGAAGAACCACAACACTGGCAGATATCTTCAGGTTGAGCATCTTCAGTTATTGGATAAACCACTCCACTTTCCTGGCATCTCAGGTTGAGTAATTCACCATGCATATGGATCAGGTTTTTACTACCGGAGCGCTCATGTAAATTATCAATATTCTGAGTAACCAGCAGAACCTTCCCGGGAAACTTCTCCTCCAGTTCAGCCAGAGCCTTATGAGCTGGATTGGGTTTTACAGGATCAGACAGCAGCTGATTTCGCCTGGCATTATAAAACCGATGTACCAGATGAGGATCTCTGTGGAAGGCTTCAGGCGTTGCAACATCATCCACCCGGTGATCTTCCCACAGACCATCTGAGGCTCGGAAAGTCCGAATACCTGATTCTGCAGAGATGCCTGCACCCGTCAAAATCACGATCGATTCTATCGCCATACTTACCTCTATTTAATTTGCCTCTTGTCATACTGCGGCAACATATGTATTACTAGACTAATCTACAGATTATCTGCCAGCCTAATCTATTAGCAGCTGGTAAAAAAGAGCACTCATCTGAGTATACAAAGTGCCCCGAAAGAAAAACGGTTTTAACGACATAGTTAAGTTAAGCGCAGCACCTGAACACAGGCCTCGCTGCACTCGCCTTAGACAAACCACATCCTGGCTTGCACTCTTCCCTTCGGCTATACAAGGAACCGGCTATGACCGCCTCTAAACTCTATATTCTCGACACCAACGTTTTACTTCACGACCCGAAGTGTCTGTATGAATTCAAGGAGCAGGACATCAGTATCCCGATGACTGTGCTTGAAGAGTTAGATGATATTAAAGACCGCAAGAAAAATGTTTCGCAGGAAGCACGTGCAGCTATCAGAGCTATAGACGATATTCTGAGTAAAGCTGCAGATGCGACCGAGATTACTAAAGGGGTGGATATTCATATCCCGATAACGGCTGCCAACAAGGATATGAAACTGGGACAACTGAGCATTTTCCCAGATCATGAGTTAACTGCTCGACAGGGCTTTCTGCCTGACAATTCCAATAAAGATAATCAGATTATCAACTGTGCTCTCCATCTGCAGGCGACCAACCCGCACAGAGATATAATTCTGGTTACCAAAGATATCAACATGCGCCTCAAGGCTCTGGGAGCCGGTCTGAAGCGTGTTGAAGATTACCGTACTGACCAATTGGTTTCAGATATAGATCTGCTACCTGCGGGGCACAACGATCTGGAAGGCAAATTCTGGGAGCGGGTCGACGATGTCAGCAGCTATCAGGAAGGCAGCCATACTTACCACAAAGTGAGTCAGAGCCTGTTGCCGGAAACCTACCCCTGCGAATATCTCTATGATGAATCCGAAGAGTTTGCTGCTCGTGTTTCAGCTGTAAACGATGGTCAGGTCACTTTACTTGATCTCGGCGTAGAACGTTTGATGCAACAGAACTGCTGGGGTATTGAACCGATTAATATTTTCCAGGCATTTGCAATGGATGCCGTGCTCGACCCGGATCTGGACCTTGTTATCCTGAACGGCGCGGCAGGGTCTGGTAAAACCCTGATAGCACTTGCCTGCGCCCTGGAAATGGTGATTGAGCAACGCCGTTATAACAAGATTATTGTAACCCGCTCCACGCCACCTGTTGCGGAAGATATTGGTTTCCTCCCTGGTACAGAAGAGGAAAAAATGACACCTTGGCTCAGTGCGATTCAGGACAACCTTGAAGCTATGCATGAGCACGATGAGCGCCCACAAAGCAGCGTTAAATACGCAATTGAAAAAGCCAATATCCAGTTCAAGTCACTTAACTTCATTCGCGGACGTAGTATCCAGGAAGCCATTGTTCTTCTGGATGAAGCCCAGAATCTAACGCCGTCACAACTCAAAACTATTGTCACCCGTTGCGGTAAGGGTTCTAAGATCATCTGCCTGGGTAACTTAGCTCAGATCGACTCGAACTACCTGACACCACTGACTTCAGGTCTGACTTATCTGGTCGAGAGGTTCAAAGATTACGAAGGTGCGGCCAATGTCCATCTGGAAGGCATATTCCGCTCCCGCTTAGCTGAATACGCAGAAGAACACCTGTAAAAAGCAGACCTAACGACTAAAGTTTAATAATCACTACAGGCCCTATGCTTTCTGGCGTAGGGCCTTTTTTATCCGCGCCTTTCTGATCCTGTACAAAAAACACCTGAACTGTTTTTAATGATCATTTATAATGCACCGCACAATGATTTTATGCAGATGAAAACTTTTCCCCTGAACAGTTTTCTTTCCCTGAGTTTATGGGAGCCCACTTCAGCTCCCATTATTTTTTCAAATATCATCAACTTTTGAGCTAAAATCGCTCAATGATCTCTTTCCTGAAAAAAATACCCAGCAACATCCTGATTGGACTGGTATATCTTTATCAATACCTGATCAGTCCGATAATAGGTCCCCGCTGCCGTTTTTATCCGACATGTTCCACATACATGATTGAGGCCATAAAAACCCACGGGCCAATTAAAGGCACACTACTAGGATTGAAACGGGTTTCTCGCTGTCATCCATACAACGATGGCGGATATGACCCTGTACCTCCCAAGAAGCAGACGTGTGAACACGCTGACTGCAACCATCAGGTAAAAAACTGATAAAACGCTCTAACTTTGTTCTGGGCGAACTCCAGACTCACTTCGCGGAATGAAACTGTTTGACCCGGACGACACTGACTCAACCTGAAAGCATCTGTGGTCACAACAGCGCCAAGCTTAGGATAGCCTCCCAGAGTCTGGCGGTCTTTTAGCAGAATTATTGGAAGGCCATCCGCTGGAACCTGAATAGCGCCAAAACTGATACCTTCTGAAAAAATACCCTGCACTCCGGGAGTCAAGACCTCTCCCTCCAAGCGATACCCCATACGATCACTGTCAGGTTTGATCTGGTAATCCGACTTAAAAAACCGCTGCAGATCCTTTTGTGAAAAACTATGTTGCTGGTAGCCAAGAACAACATCCACAATAGGAGATTCAGAATAATCAGGAATAAATTCGACAGGCACTGCCCTATTACAGCTAAAAAGATCTTCATCGCTGGCCGAACAACTCAAGCTATCACCGCTCTGCAAAGCCCGCCCCTCAATGCCTCCTACGGATTCCCTGACCACCGTAGAACAGCTTCCAAATTGTGGTTGTAGCTGAAAACCTCCCACAACCGCCAGATAAGATCGCACGCCTGTGCTTGACCAAGAAAATGCGAGTATGTCTCCAGCTTTGACAAAATGAGATTGCCAGTTGTTTTGAGGACGATCATTGATTGAAAATTGTTGTTCAGCGCCAGTGACAGCGATCCAGGTATCAACTTCAGCTTGCAGTTGCATATTCCCCAGACTGATTTCAAGCAGTGCACATTGCGGTTTATTGCCTAGCAAACGATTCGCCCAGCCAGCAGCGTGCTCATCCATACAGCCACCGGTTGTTAAACCTATATCCTGATAGCCAAAACGCCCCAAATCCTGAACGGTCGTCATTGCCCCAGGTTTGAGTACATGGAAACCACTCATAACCGATCTCCAAAGGCTTCATATTCAGAACGGCTGATGGGCGAAAATTTCACCCTGTCTCCCACTTTAAATACGCAAGGCGATGCCCTTTCCGCATCAAACATTAGTAAGGGACACTGTCCTATCAACCACCAGCCACCAGGTGTTTCCTGTGGGTACACAGCTGTATTCAACTCGGCAATTGCAACAGAGCCACGGGGAACGACCGTTCTTGGAGTCGCCAAGCGCGGTACCTGTAAACGCTCATCCAATTCACCCAGATAACCAAAACCCGGGCTAAAACCAATAGCAAAAACAGAATACTCACGCTGACTATGGATCTGAATAATTTCAGAAACAGATAAATTCAATCGCTGGGATAAAGCTTCCAGATCTGGTGCCAGTTCCAGGTCATAACAGACAGGCAACTCAATCTGGATTACTTCGGGTCTGGAGTTTCTCTCTTCAGTCAGATCATCCAAAACAGTACGGATACTCTGCCGGATACTACAGTCATCAGTTTTCAGAAGATCATAGGTCAATAAGAGTGTGGTATAGGAAGGCACAAGCTCAACCAACACCGGGTAGAGCGCCGTTCGCAAAGCCTCGCAGGCCACACCAATCTTTGCAATAAGATCCTGATCGACCTGATCCGAGAAGCGCAATAGCAGGCTATTTACGCCAGCGACTTCAATTTGATATTTCATCAACAGCCTTTCGAATATCACTAACCAACTGCACCGACTGTTCATTATCTCCATGAACACAGAGGGTGTCAGGATCAAGCTTGATCCGTTTACCGCTCACGCAGGTCACACTGCCATCTTCCTGCAATTGCTCTATTCGACTCAAAATAGCATTTTTATCGTGAAATACTGCGCCCGGCTTTGAACGAGGTAGTAACAAGCCATCATCATCGTAAGCGCGATCAGCAAAAACCTCGAATAACAGCTCGATTCCATGTTCCGCTGCTAGCTTGCGATAAAAATCATTTCTGGAAGTGGCCTGCACCACCAGTTTCAACCTCTGATCAAAATCTGCAACCGTCTCCAGAATATGCGTCATCAGGGCATCATCGCGCATCATATCGTTATACAGGGCACCATGGGGTTTAACATAACCGACTTCAGCACCACAGACTTGTGCCATGCCTGAGATAGCTGAGATCTGATACAGCAAAATGCCTCTGATCTCAGTTTTTGAACATTGCATACTACGACGCCCGAAACCACTCAGATCCGGATATCCGGGATGCGCCCCTACTTCGGCTCCATGTTTTACGGCAAGTCGCAGTGTTTCTTCCATAATAACTGGGTCAGAAGCGTGAAAACCACAGGCAATATTGGCCATATGAATGTGCGGCATGACCTGTTCATCCATGCCCATTTTCCATGCCCCAAAGCTTTCGCCTAAATCACAGTTCAATTTCATCATAATGGCCTGAGAAAAGAATTTATCCAAAGTGTACGCCATTTTGCTGTACGACCAAAAAACCTCTGCATAATTTGTATATACACTTTAGAACTGAGACTAATCAGTTTATGATACGACCCAGTTCTTTGAAGGCCTGAGATCCAGCTGGATTATATGTTCACACCACTCTCTGTCATTCTTTATGTCACTGTATACATCGGGCTGCTGTTTGCTATTGCGCAGATAGTAGAGAAAAGAATCCAGGCCAAAGGAAACAGTTCCGGCGGCAACCGCTGGATTTATGCCCTATCCCTGGCGGTTTACCATACTTCGTGGACCTTCTATGGCAGTGTCGGCTTCGCAGCCACTTCAGGTTTTATCTATCTGGGCATCTACGGTGGTGCACTGATTGGCATTGCCTTCTGGTGGGTTACCCTAAGGCGGGCTATTCAGGCAAAAGAAAACTTCCGAATCACCAGTATTGCCGACTTTATATCTACCCGTTATAACCGATCCCAGAAAATCGCAGCTCTGGTTACCCTGATATCTCTAATCGGGATCGTGCCTTACATCGCTTTGCAATTAAAAGCGATCATCAGCTCATTTGAATTAATCACCAATACATCACATACCGCAGGTGATTATGGTTATTCCGGCTGGTTGATCACCCTCTTTATGATCTGTTTTACGATCATTTTTGGGGTGCGTAAGCTAGACCCGACTGAACGCCATCAAGGCATGATTGCCGCCCTAGCTGCTGAGTGCGTGGTTAAACTGGTCGCATTTATTGCTGTAGGTGTATTTGTTACTTATACCCTGTTTGATGGGTTCGGTGATATTGCCCAGCGCCTTAGGGATGCAAACCTTGACCATGTCATGAGTTTCAGCGCAATTGAAAACAGTGGCCTTATGTGGGTCACTCTGATGATCCTGAGCTTCTCCGCAATACATACACTACCCAGACAGTTCCACGTCACTGTAGTGGAAAACTCAGATCGCAGTCACCTCAAAACAGCCATGTGGTTGTTCCCGCTGTATATCATTGCGATCAATATTTTTGTTGTACCTATTGCCGCTGCGGGTCTTCTGCAAGGGATTTCCCCAGCAGATGCAGACTTTTTTGTGTTGATGTTGCCGCAACAAGCAGGAAGCGACGGTCTTACTATCCTAGCCTTTATCGGTGGTTTTTCTGCCGCAACAGGCATGATCATCATCACAACAATGACCCTCTCAACAATGGCATCAAACCACCTTTTGCTGCCTGTTTTAGAACGTTTTTCTGCTCTTAAAGCCTATCGTATTTATCTCCTGCAACTGCGATGGGTGTTGGTTTCGCTGATCCTGTTAGGCAGTCTATGGTTTGCTCAGGAGTTTGCTGAATCCTATATCCTTGTCGCCATCGGGCTGTTGTCTTTTGTGGCAGTTCTACAATTCTTACCATCACTCTTTGGTGGCTTGTTCTGGAAAAAAGGCAACAGCCTAGGTGCCTTTCTGGGACTTTCGACAGGTTTTATTATCTGGTGTTATAGCCTGCTTATTCCTACCTTCATTAAACATGGTTGGTTTAACGAAGCGCTGCTCACAGAAGGACCATGGCAGATTATCGCTTTGCGACCTGAAGCACTGTTTGGACTTGAGGGACTGCATCCGGTTACACACGCTATGTTCTGGTCCATGGTGTTTAATGTCGGTTTATATATTCTCGGATCGCTGATCTTTTCACCGAATAAATCTGAGCGTACGCTGACCACCGAATTTATCGCATCGCTTACCACCACATCATCCCGCCGAGCTCGACCAACGGGGCTGGATGCCTACATTTTGCTACATCCGAAGCTGGAAGAAGCCAAAAGCCTGCTGGCGGAATACCTCAACCCAGAAAAAGCAGACCAGGCAGTCGAGAAAATCGCCGACGACCTTCAGGTTCATGATAAAGCCAAAGTCACCATCATTGAGTTAGTAGAATTCCATCGTATGGTGGAACATGTTCTGGCGGGTTCCATTGGTGCAGCCAGCGCTCATCAGGCAATTGAAAAAACCATTCGCTATAACACCCGCGAAGAAGCAGACCTGAAAGCACTGTACAGCCATATTGTCTCAGAGTTGCAAAACACCGAGAAAGAAACGGCTTCCGAAGCTAACGGATCAGGTGGGTACGGTTATGGCCTTATTGAAGACCTTCAAAGTCAGATTGATGAATTGGAAGATAAAGTCAGAAACCAATCATCAACCATCAATACGTTGGAATCAAAACTGGATGCCCGTTACGAAGAGATATTCAAATATCGAATGGAAGCTCAGAAGGCGCGCCAGGAAAACGAAGTCTTGCAGGATGAGTTGAAAGTAATCTTAAGTAAGCAGGATTAGGTAGCAGGTTAATACCTGCTACCTAAGAGATTTACTGGGCAGAAGTTGCTTTAGATGCCTGCATATCAGCCTCCGTTGCCATCTCTATCCCTTTGTCGCTGAAACTAATATCCATACTGATTTTCATATTCAGATCTTTAAGAATCTGAAACTGATCAGCAACTTCAGGAGTGGCATTCATCTCCATCAAAGGCACCAGTGGAGCAAATACTCTGGAATAATCCGCTGAAAGGTTCATCACACCGTTACTCTCCGGCTGCTCAGCCGCTAACGCATCGGCCATAACCCGTGATTTTTCACCCGTGTATACCACCAGATGTTTACCCTTCAGAGCAAGCATAGGTTTGATCTGATCTGCCTTCGGGTTAGGAATCATAGATGACAGGTCCACTGGTGAACCATCCGCAGGCAACTGAATAGAAGCCAGATGAGGCGCGAAAGTTTTCGACATATTGAATAAAACTTCCGGGTTATCAGCAGACAACGTTAATAATGCATCCAGATTCTGGACATCCGGTGCCGATCCCTTGAGATTAACGGAGAAATCACTCACTGCCATTCCTACACCCTTCACTCCCTGTATCATTCCTGTAAACATTGCCAGGGCAGCAGGGTTGGATTGGGTCAGGTTATTTTTCATCTCGATCAGTGGTCCGCAGCTGTATTCTGTGTTCGAAACGCTAGTCCATATAGATGCCAATGCAGGATTAATCTTATTGGCATCCAGCCCCAGACCAAACCCGAAGACCGGAACATCTTTCAGATAGGAAGGGATATAACCCTGCATGCTTGCAAGCGCTTTCATTACCGGGCTGTTATTACTCTCCACGATCATGGAGGCCTTTACGAAACTGCGCTCTTCACTGATCTGCATGTCACGCATACCGATAACTGTCCTTGGCCAGCTGGCAGCAATTTCAGCCATCTCGCTCTGACATTCTGAGCTGTGTAAATCAGAAAACTTTTGCGGCTTTTGATCATCGCCGGAAAACCCATTAATCATTTTCGCTAACGAATTTCCATCTTCACTGGTGATTGCTGTTACCAGCTCCTCATGATCGATAAATGCGATGCTATTAGGCAGGAAATTATGTTGTTGTTGAATAGACTGAACCTTGCCTGATGCCTGTAGAGATGAGTCCGGCTGTTTTAAACCTAAAGCTACTTCCAGATCGCTGGTTTTAACTTTATTGCCATTAATCGTGACAGTGACCCACCCCTCCTGTATCGAGAGAACTAATTCAAATTTCTGTTCATTTTCAAGGGCGATATGGTAGACGCGGTAACTATGCCCTTTCAGCTGTTTAGTTTGATGCAGAAACCCACTGTCTTGTTCTGCTTTATCGAATAATCTTAAGATTGCCTCGGGATCATCTGATTGGTAACGCAATACTGGCATTGCACCCACCATAAAGAATGCGCCCAGAAAGTCATCGTTCAGACCAAACGTTTTTTGAAACTCTTCTGCCGACTGGCTCGCACTGAAATAGGATTGCAATAAGCTGGAGATAAAAAGCCCTTGCGGATCGCCACCCTTCTCAAGCTCATAGGTAAGTTCCGGCGGCATTTGAGCCTGGGCAAACGTTGTGTTTCTGAGGTAGTTTTTCAGCGGAAAGCTTTCCAGCTGCCCCGAAAACACAACAGTATCTGCCGGAATTGATTCCAGTAACACTTCAGCGGCATTTTGCCCTGAAGCAACTTCTGGCAATTTGCCTTCCTTTTGGCTCAACATATACCCGGCGGTGCCCGCAACAACAACGGCACCCGCAATCAAAATATTACGCATTCATTCACTCCCTGGTTCTTTTCAATCGATAGTACCCTATAGAATATGTCAGTGTCTTGTTCATCCCTGAGTCGTTCTGCAACAGCTGCGGACTATACTGATATGAGCCCCTGGATATGGAAACTGTATGAGTAAAAATTCTAAAGACCTGTCTCTGTCATCCACGCGTGAACTGGATAAATTTATCGAGCAGATGAATAAAACTCCGGCAACCTTTAACGACAACTCTGTAGGCCGGATTCTCTTCGCTCTGGATGCTACAGCCAGTCGTCAGCACACCTGGGATCATGCATGCCACCTGCAAAATGAAATGTTCATCGAAGCCGGAAAAGTGGGCGGGTTACAGCTTAAATTATGTTATTTCCGGGGGTTTAATGAGTTTAATTACAGTGACTGGCTCAGCAACTCGACGCAATTATTAAATACCATGAACGATGTGCATTGCGCTCCAGGCCACACACAAATGGCAAAGGTTCTTGATTTAGCCTTATCAGAAACACGGGGGCGTAAAATACAAGCCGTCATATATATTGGTGACTGTATGGAGGAAAGCCTTGATCACATCTGCCAAAAAGCAGGCGAGCTGGGGCTTTTAAGCACTCCGGTTTTCGTTTTTCAGGAAGGCAACGAGCTGGTAGCTAAAAGAGCTATGAAAGAGATTGCCCGCTTATCCGGCGGCGCGTACTATGCGTTTAATATGCAAAGTGCCAACCTGCTAAGGCAACTTTTAGCGGCGGTTGCGGTCTATGCTGCTGGAGGCAAAAAAGCGTTACAGCACTATTCCAAAGGTAAAGATATGGCCGTAATACACCTGCTCGAACAATTGAAGTAATTAAGGAGATAATGTGAATCCTGTCAGCCTGTTGCTGCTTGGCGTTCTTGGCTTGTTAGTTGTGTTTTGGATCCGTTCGCTTTCACCGAAGAAACGTGGCAAAGCCGTTATTCTGATTGTATTAGTCATTATCTCTCTGTTTGTGCTTCTTATGGCTTTAACGGGCCGTTTACACTGGGTAGCTGCAATTGTTGCAGGTCTGCTTCCCTTCGCTCAAAAACTGTTTCCTCTGGTTCTGAGGCTTCTTCCCTTTATTGGCCAGGCTTATAAATATCGTCAGCAAACACGTAAAGGAAGTGGCAACCGCTCAGAAGTAAAAACCCGGATTATAGCCATGCAACTGGACCATGATTCCGGAGTTATGTATGGCTCAGTAACGGAAGGTCCTTTCGCAGGGCAGGATCTGGGAGACCTCACTGAACCTCAATTTCTCGAACTGTTGAAGTATTGCAGAGAGCAGGATACTGACTCGGCACGACTGCTGGAAGCTTATCTGGATAAACGTTTTGGTGACAGCTGGCGGCAAGATGACACAACGGGTCAGAGAGATGAGCCTTCCGCAGGCAACGGTTCTCTATCAATACAGGAGGCGCATGAAATTCTCGGTTTGAAGCCGGGCGCTTCGCGTAAAGAGATTATCGAAGCCCACCGCCGTCTGATGCAGAAAAACCACCCCGATAGAGGCGGCAGTGACTACCTCGCAGCTAAAATTAATCAAGCAAAAGACCTGTTATTAAAGCAAACCCCTAGTTAGTTTGTGAGGGTTCCGTTATCGCTGAGACAAAACCAGTACGATAAAACTTTAACCCCTTATCACCGTATAAAGAACTGAAGCCTTTTAGTTCCAGTGCACCCGATTGATTACGCTGGAACAAAAGAACTTCATTCTCCTGATTTCCAGTGACATTAGTCAGATATACAACCAACTTTTTCTTAGGCATACGCTGCCATGTCCCTTTATGTACGATAACCGGCTGATCATTATCGTAATTTTGTATTAATCGAACATCGCCTGCAGAGGTCAAAACCATGCTGAGTGAAGCGGTGACAGCACCTACAGCGGGCATGTCAGCTTTGTAGATCCCAGGCAAACTGATTAAATCGAGGTTACCTTTTCGCGCACAGCCATCAAACAATCTGCCATCCAAGCGCATTTCGGCAGTGTATTCATACTCAGTATCATGGCTATCTTTACAGAGACTACGGCTGAGTTTTAAGGTGAATTGATGCTCAGCATTGCCTGCGATCGAACTGCTCCATTCCAAACCATCCGGAGTATTAACTGCCTCTACTCCGTTAAATTTCAGCTTGGTTAATTTCTGGTAATCCTGCACATGGATCGAATCCTTCCGGATATCCGCTATCCAGACAGGTCTTTCACCTGCTGCTCTGAACTCATTACCCTCCAGTTCATAACTACAGGTAATCTTGCCACCACCAATTAAATGAACCTTATGCGCCTGCCATACCGTACCCTGGACACTAAGGCTGCCACTTACTTCTGTATAAACCACAGGCTGCCTGCTCTTCTGTAAACGAGCCTGCAAACGCCCGGTAAGGTCGTGAATAGCTTCAACCTGTTGTTCAAAGCACGGAGTGAACATAAGCTTGTCGTTATATAAAGATACGATTCCCCTTCGGAATTCGTAGGTTTGGTAAAGATCATCTGCATCACTCAGAGTTTTACACCCCGATATAAACAGTGCTGCTATTAAGGAAAGCAGAACCAACTTCCACGCTGTTTTATTATTCTTCATTAATAGGTATTGCTAGAGACAAAAGGTACTCTGATAATAGGGCAATAAAATTATGAGGGCAAAGCAATGGCACGGCCTGCAGAGTTTGATCGCGACGAAGTCTTAGAAAAAGCAATGGATCTGTTCTGGAAGACCGGATACACCGCAACTTCCGTAACAGATCTGGTTAAGGCTACAAACCTTAAACCCGGCTCACTTTATGGAGCCTTTAATAATAAGCGCGATCTGTTTCTCACATGCATTGACGTTTATGCTCAACGCAGCCTGGCCCTGATCTCAGATATTTTTGAACAGGCCGAAACACCGCTGCAAGGCATAGAATCTTTTTTCGACTTCCTTTGCCATGACCTCGAGGCTGATGATATAGGTAAAAGCTGTTTGCTGGTTAACACCGTCCTTGAGCTCTCCAGTGAAGATGAAGAAATACGCTCAATTGGCGCTAAATATCTGGATGAGATTGAAAAACTCTTTTTAGCTGAGCTGGAAAAAGCTCAGCAGTTAGGTGAAATCGATAAGGAAGTGGAGATTTCAGACATCTCAACCTACTTGATGTCATCAATCTGGGGATTACGTGTCTTGAGCTGTAAACGACCCGATAAAAGTAAGTACCGGGCCGTTATCCAGAATATTCTGCGGGTGCTTTACACCTCTATTCACTGAACCGGCATTTATGCCGGTTCCGGTTCCAAATGCCCTTCCTGCTCTTCAGCATCCAACTCTGCCATGAGTTTTAAGGGATTATCTGAATTCAGAAGTTCACGACCTTTCAGGGTTGGAAACTCCACATCCAGATCCACCACACGGCCATCACGGCAAACGTTAATGATGGTATCCATACAGGAACTCAACAGAGAGTACTTCTCATCTGGCGCTGCGATAATAGTCTGCAATCCCAGATCGCTCATAAAGCCGAGAGAAGTTACCGTATTTTCGGAGTCTAGTTTGTTGAAGGCTTCGTCAAATACAGACAAGCTCATACCACCCAGAGGTTGACCATCGCTACCCTCTCTCAGACGGTATGTAGCACCCATTGCAGCCGCGATCGCTACATAGAATGGTACTTGGTGCTCACCACCCGAACCGGTCTTAATACGCTGACTCAGGGTTGTCTTACGGTTTCCGTCCAGATCCTTAACTACCAGTTCGAAGTTATAGAAATTACGGTAATCCTGCAGCAGACTGCTCTCCCCTTCATCACGAAGTACTTCATGAATTTTAGACAACGCATCTTTATGACGATTATTGCCCTCAAACTTGAGATCGAACAGTGAGCCTACGTTGGCAGAATCTATCTCGGTGTAAGCTTCAACCAGTTCCAGAATATCTTTCAATTCAGGATTCGGCATCATCTCAAAGCTGTACATCTCTTTATGGAAAGGACGCCCTTTAAGGTGCTGGTTCAGCTCGCGGATCATATCTTTGATCTTGTTGATCTGATCATTCAGATGCGCAACGAAGTCTGAGCGGAAGGCTGTTTCGGCCTCCTGACGAGCTCGCTCTGCTTTCTGGCTATAGTTGGCAAGTTCTGAGTCCTTAAGCGACTGGACTGTATTGTTTACGAAATTCGCCAGCTCTTCATGAGTTGAATCTGGTGTTACTTTGTCCAGTTCCTGATGACTCAAACCACCACCATGGTATTTTGCACGGTATTGAGCTACACCATCGCGGACTGCATTTTTCTTTTTCTCATGCAGCGAGAGCTCGGACTGAGCTTTCTTAGCCGCTTCGAAAATAATGCGTTCCAGTTCGCCGGAACAGGACTCATCCAGATAATCACGTTTTTCCTGTGCGGATTGCGCATCAAATTCTGCTTTATCTTCACATTTACTACGTGCAACGGAATGCTCTTCCAGCTCCGAGTCGAACACTTCCAGAGCAGCGGTATCTTTAATGATTGAAGTGCGGATTTTTTGCAGCTTATCCATCAGGCTCTTCTGTAGCTGCTCCGCTTCTTTCTGTTCATTAACCAGATCAGTAATTCGTTGCTGAATGCCCGTATCATCCTGATTGCGCAGATCGGTAATCGCCTGACGCTGACCTTCAATCTCAGTCGTCAATTGTTCACGCTGATTTACCAGATCAAAAACACGCTCATTGATGTTATCCAGACTGTTATGCAACGTGATCATAGCATCGCGCAGTTTTTCCAGAGCATCATGATTTTTACCCAGCTGGGTAAACTCATTCACTAACTGGTCAACCTGCTTACCCTGAAGTGCAGCCTGGTCAGAGCGACGGCGGATGCCCATAATCGGCTGCATCTCGTTGATCGCTGTAGTAGAGCCTTCGGTCTGTAACATGCAATCGTAAGTTAATGCTCGTTCATGCCGCAGCAGCTCAGTCTCGGTTTCAACCGCCATGACACCACCCAGCGCACGGTTCATGAACGCACGGGCATGATCATTTTCGGTATCGATGAAATGAGCCAGAGATCCGGCTTTATAACGATTCAGCCAATCACCGGATTTGGTGGTATTGACGATTCGGCAACCTTTAAGATGACGACCTTTACGACGATAAAGTGTAATGGCTTCTTTAACCCGGTCCGGATCAACGATCAGGGCTTCCCGACGTGCTCCAAGGAAAGATTCAATCGCAATGCGCCACTTGTCATCATTGATATCAGCCAGTTCACAAATAGGTGTTGAGTCAATGCCATATTCCTGCAACAACTCCATCAGTTCACGGGTATTCCGGCGTACCGGTGCACGACCCTGTTTAAGGTCTTCAACCGCACTCTTCTGGTTCTGAATAGCAGAACGCAGCTCACTGATACGGATGACAGAGTGTTCATATCTGCGCGCGACATCGCGGCGTACGCTCTCGATCTGGAGCTTCATATTCTCAAGAACATTGTCGACTTCAACCGGCGACTGCGGCCACAGATCGGCCATGATGTCCTGACCAGCGCGCCATTGCTCGACACACTTCTGCACAACCGGAACAAATTTTTCCGGAAGCAAATCCTGATTATCAGCAAAACCCACCGTTGTACGCATCAGGCTATAAACGCCCTGTATACGTTCTTTGACAACGTTCACCTCATGAGTTTTTGCAGATATAGACGACTCAAGAGCTTTTACTTTATGGGCAGAATCGGAAGTATTCAGTTCAGCCCGGGCATCTGCAAGGCTCTGCATAATCTGATTCAGATCTTCACTCTTCTGATCCAGTTCCTGCTGCAGAACTTCCTCTTTTTCCTGATTCTCTTCGAGGCGTTCTTCCGAATCTTCTTTTTTAAGGTCGGCGTTTTCAAAACGGGTTTCGTGAACCACCCATTCATATTCCGCAGCATTTTTTACATTGCGCTCAATGCCATTACAAAGTTCCTGAACTTTTTCCAACTCACCGATGCGGTTAGCCACTTCGCGGGTCTTTGTTTCCATCGCCCGGTATTCATCCAGAGACTTACGGAAACCACCGACATGCACAATGTTCTCATCCAGGACAAATTCACGAATAAAACGTGTCGGACTATCAATTGGGACGAATTTCAGGGCATTTTTAAAGTTTTTGACGAATTTATCATCATCATTTGGCATCTGTGAGTCGTAACTCAAATGACTGACTAATTCTTTAACAAAACGGCTGGAACGTTTTTCCAGAATCATTTCCGGACATTGTTTCATCAAATTCGCCCGCACCGTTTCCCAGGATTTAGGTAAACGCCCACCACCCTGTTTTTCGGTAAAGTCGTCCAGAGTTACAGCACAGTCAGGCAAAATAAAGCGACCCAGGACATCTTCATCAGCAGAGGCGGTGGAAGCACTAATTGCGACCCCCACGGTTGTTTCTTTTGCGGTCTCGGTATCAAAGAAACTCAGTGCCAGGTAACAAAGTGAATCATGACGGGCCGTATTTTTTTTGCCATCATCATCCAAAAAGCCCAGACAGTAGGTCCTCAGGCTTCGCTCACTCTTCTCACCGGCAGAGGCGTTGAAGCTTAAGTGACGCTTATTGCCGCCCATCAGAACGGTTTGAATCGCATCAAGAAGAGAGGATTTACCGGAACCATTGGGGCCTACAACAGCCACATTGCCTTTAATCGGGATCTCGACGGCACCCAGAACATACCAGTTAACGAGGATGATACGGTTAAGCTGCTTCATTCTGCGATAACCTCTGCAATGACTGTTGGCTTATCTTCATTTTCTGTTTCGTCCGAGTCTGAGTCCGTATCAGGCTCAATGCTACGTTCATCACTGGCTTCTTCGATCGACGCTTCCATCTCCTCTTCCGGATCCGATAGCGCCTCAAGCTGGCGTATGTAATCCTCTACAACCACTTGGCGAATCACCGGATTGATCTTTAATGGAATATTTTTGGGTTCCATCTCATCCGGTTTGCCGCGTTCAATCACTCCATGGCGTGAAAAGAGAGAGAGAATCTCTTTTAACCGGGTTTCATTAGGTATTTCTTTGCCAGTCAGGTTTTCGTAAAGCGTTAACAGATCATCGGTGCTGGTAAACGCCTGTCCACCTTCAACCTCAAAGCTTTCAAGCTTCAGCTCGTATTGCTGACGAATACAAAGTAAAAGCAGGGATTCATCCAGTTTTAAGCGCATAAAACGCTCTTCACCTTTTGGAAGAATACCCATATAGGCTTCATCTGGTTGATACACAAATGACCAACCAATCGCTTCAAAAAGGTTTGTGAAATAATCGGTGTGAGATGCCACCAAAAAGTAGCTTTCCCGGTGTGACGGGCGCTCGGAATAAAGGAACTGATTCGTCAGCAGTTGGTTTGCCGCACGACTGAAATCGCTCGCCTGATACTTATCACTGCGACCAATAATTTTCTGCAGATCACCTAGCATTTGAAACTTCCTTTGACAGATCTTTTCGGGTTACATAAAAATCACGGCATTCAACCATATCAGCAACACTGACATAGCTATCCTGCATGCGGATATCGTATTTATCTGTGGTTTTACGTGCTTTTTTGCCTAGCGATTTAAGATGGCGGACATACGAGAAGCAGATGTAATCTTCTATAGACTCGATGCAGAACTCGGAGGCATTGACTGTATCCCGCCCTAATAAGTGCCGCTCTAGATAGGCTTCAATCCGATCGATTTTAACCGTCCGGCGGTCTTTATGTTCTTTAAACAGCCGGCGTAACTCCAATACTTTTGGATCAATTTCCTGTTTAGTAATAACCGTCGGTTCGGCCGGTGTCCGGCGTTTCACAGGGGAACGCACACTACCAGGAGCTATAAAACCAACACTTTCCAGATTACCTATGCGCGGGATCTCACGACCATCTTTCTGTGCTATTTCACTGATAACACGAGATAAACGCGAGGCCATACCCGGCGTGGTTTTGTCCATATAACGAACGGTATCGGAAACACGCTTCTCCAGGCGGTAACGGAAGTCATCAATAATTGCCAAACGCTGATCCACTGAATCAAAAATGCGAATGATACGATTGATGTGCTGATGCACTTTAGCTTCCGCTTCATGGATATCCGCTTCGTACTGCTGCTGATAATGAACCGTAAGATGTTCCAGTTTTAAAGTATCAAACTGCAGTTCACGCAACATGGTCAGAATCTGCTGACGGAAACGGAACGGGTTATTCTGAGTTTTCAGGGTCTTGTAGTCAGAAACCAGAATATGTTCTACAAAACGATCAAAGAAGCTACGGACAATCTCTTGCGGATTATTGGTCTTAGAAAGATTGATCTTCAATTCACGCAGACCCAACATCATATCCGTTAGGTGTGCACTGAAGTCTGATGCTGTCTGAGCGGCTTCGGAAAGTGTAATACCACGCCCCTTAGGGTCATTAATGGCTGCTTCAAGCGAACTCAATACGTTTAGTACCGCACCGCCATAACTGCGCTTTTCCAGATTGGCGATGGAAACCAGTGTTCTTAACAAAAAGCTGTTTGCCGGAGATAAGAGTACATAGGTGCGATAAATTCTCTGCTCCTCTTCCAACCAACCTGTAGCAACAAGGCGACGATAAATACGGCTGGTGTACTCCGCAGTTGAACGCGGCAGTTCCTGCTGTTCCTCTTCGGAATCATCCTCTTCAGGCTCCCATCGGCGAACACCGAGGCGAACGACAGCCCCTTCTATGGTGGAGCGCACCAGATCTTTGGGAACAAAAGGATCGACCAGATCCTCATCAAAGAACAGGTCTGCCAGTGAGAGTAATACAGCCTGATAAACCTGTTTATTCTGCCCTGAGAGCGGCATAAACAGATTATCGGGAAGTTTATTGAACAGCATTAAGCGTTAATCCGCAGCAACATTTCGTCAATTTTAATGATCGATTCTAGCGGAAAAGAAGCACTGCGATAAGGGGTAAATCAGGACAATTATTCAAGGCTGACTTATTGACCTGCACTAAATGATTAGAGCATAAAAAAAGCACCCCGAAGGGTGCTTTGATCAGCGTCGCTCCAGCGATTTAAGCGTTAGCTGTCAACCTGGATATGACCATTAGTAATCAGATCGCTAATGATATCAGCCTGGGTATCCACAGCATTGGCACCAAGATCGGCAAGAGTTGTGCCTTCAAGCCTGATCTGTTCTGTGTTACCAGACAGGCCATCAGGGTCCACATCAATCACTACAGCACCGGCATCCTCAGAAACCGCGAGGAATGCAGTCAGGTCTGTACCCTCTTCACCAACCAGCAGATCTGAAAGGTCCAGAACATCTGCTTCCCCGTTATCGTTAAAATCATTGATTATGTCGAGATCAGGTGTACCAACTGTGCCCTGATCCTCAGCAGTAAAGAAGAAAACATCATCGCCTAAACCACCAGTAAGAATATTGTTACCACTGGCACCAGATATAACTTCACCGGCATCGGTTCCCCTGATATCTCCACTGCCATCCACGGTAACACTGATCTCAGCAGGTAAAGTCACGTCACCATCCGAGTCAGTTGCGGTAACGTCGAATGTAACATCGGTAATCCCTGTATTACTCAGAGTACCAACCGATTGAACTACCACACCCGTAGCACCCGTTTCACCGTATACAACAACGTATGAAATAAATTCGTTGTTTTCTCCTGAAATAACCAATGACTGATTTTTCACTACGGCTAAATCAGTATCCGAATTTATTACTTCTCCGGCATCATTGTATGCAACCCAGGAAATTGTGGCGCTTTTCTGAATCCCAATTGTGATCGATGTCACGATTGGTCCATCAAACTCACCCGGGAGGGTGTAACCAAAATTATCACCAGTAAAGTCCATTACTAATGCCTGATCCACACCAACAGCTGGTGTATCAACACCGTAATAATTGTTTTGCAGGTTAACATCAGCGAAGACCGTATTATCATCAGAGTGAATGTCGTCAAAATCTGCTGTAGTCAGATCAAAATCACTCAAATCACCAATCTCATAACCGGAGATCAGAACCAGGTCAGCACTAGGGTCCACCGCATCAGGAATAATATACGCATTGGCTGGTCCACTACCAAATGAAGAACCCTGCCCCGCTTGTTTCTGTTCAAATGCTGCAATTAGATCCGGGCCTAAAAGGTCAAACGTATAAGTCTGATCAACTGGATCTACGCTTAGTTCAAATACAGGCCCTTCATCAACACCATATGCTCCCGTATGGCCTAACCAAGTATTTGCATCAGTTTGCGTAAGCGTAACAGCAGAACCATCAGTGGTTACAAGCATCGCAGTTAACGCTACAGACAATGAACCGGGGCCATCAGCGCCATACGAAATATTAAAGGCTCCTGTCACTTCATTACCAACAACATTGGTCATTATTGAATTCTGGCTAGATGTAATAACAGGCACATCATCCACAATCGTGACAACTATATTGCCCGGGGTGGCATCGCTGTCACCCGTTGCATCCGTGACTGACATGCTGATGGTATCGGTCAGGGTATTCTCTCCTGAACCATCCGCATGGGTTAATGGTGCACTCAAGGTGTAGTTGTAGTCGTAGGTCACGACATCGCCAACCTGATTAATGCCGGTAATGGTCAGGATGCCGGTACCGGTATCCACTGTGTCTCCCACTGCACTGATGGTGTCGCTATTCAGTGTCAGGGTATAGTCTTCACCGTTCGCATCCACGGTGAAGCTGCCTGTGGTGGTTTCACTGTCTGCACCGTGCTGAACACCGTCCGCAAGGCCATCTTCGTAAACGGTTTGTGCATCGCCTACGACGTTTGGAATGTTGGTATCCTGATCGATGCTGATCGTCAGCGTTTCTCCGGTAACATCACCATCGCTGTCTTCGACCGTGTAATCAAAGCTGTCGGTAGCATCCGGTGGCACAGAAGCCGCAGTCAATGTGTAGGTCCAGTTACCTGCACCATCATCCGATAAGGTACCGTAGGTGCCCACCAGACTGCCGGTCCAGCTCAGGGTAGAGCTGTCCAGTAGATCAGCTCCGCCTTCATCATTGGTCAGGACGTTGCCGTTAACACTGTTGCCCAGACCTTCGGTGACTTTGTCACTGTCCGCTTCGGCTACCGGGATATCGTCGGCGATAAAGACATCCAGCGTTTCATTATCACTGCTACCATCTTCATCAGTGACGACAACAGCAATACTGTCCCTGAAACCAAAGTCATCTGCGCTGGCTTGCGAATCATTATCTACGTTATCATCCAATGTATATTCGTAGCTGATTGTTCCGCCAAACGCATCACCAACATAGCCTGTTAACACAAGCGTGCCGAAAGACATTGCAACAGTTTGCGCACCATCAAGAGCGCTCAAAGCAGACAGGTTGAAATTCTGTCCGCCGATTGAAACTGTATCCAGACCATCTTTTGCTTCAAAACTGAAGGAACCACCCTGGGTCAAAGCCCCCGTATTAGGTGCTGATCCATCGGAAAGGTTTACTTCGGAAACAAATTCTTCAGCCCCTTCGCTGGAAAGACCCGTGATTGAAACGCCGTCATCTTTACCTTCAATCGTAATAGTTAAGGTAGCTGATTGGTTTTCATTATATGTATCGGTAACAACATAACTGAAAACATCCTCCAAGGTATCTCCTTCACTCAAACCCTGAATATCATCTTCATTATTTGAAGTGAGGACATATTGATAAGAACCATCCTCATTTAGAGTTAACGTACCATACTCACCGGTAATCGTTGCGCCAGGAGCAGCCGTTTCATCCGCATCCCCAAACGAAACTACTATCAGTGAATCGCCATCTTCATCAGTATCAGCTTGTGATGCAGGGCTGAAATCACTGTCATCATGTTCACCAGCTATAACATTACCCTCAGTACTCGGGTAACCCGAATCTGGATATTGCTCATCTGTTTCAAGGTAAGCATCTTCCATTAAGCTATTGAAATCATCCTGAGCAACAGGCGTTGTATCGTCATCGATGATAAATATTTGTTCTGAGTTCGCATCCGAATTAATGGTCGCGTTCTCAGCACTCAGCAGGACAATTTCAAACTGGCCATTTGCCTCATCAACATGGTCCTGAACAATAGTCACGACTACAGGTAACGACACAGTACCGGCGGGGATAGTTACGGTAATCGGATCTAGAGTAAGGTCATACCAGTCTTCAGGGTAATCCGCACTGCCATCTGTAGACACTGGTCTTAACTGATAGGTTACCTGGACGTCCTGATCAAACACTTTGTCCAGAACAAGATTAAATGTGATGTCACGAGTTTCTGTATCATCACCGCTTTCAGTACCTTCAAGAACAAGAACACCCTGAGGAGAAAGCACTACATTTTCGCCCGTTTCTTCAAATGGGTCTTCGGAGTCAGGATCTTCAAGGTCGACTTCTGTTGTTACCCCAACCTGCACTTCGACCTGAACAGATACACTAACTACAGGCTCGTCCGGAGCTTCAGGAGTAAATAGAAGTTCCTCTTCCGGCTGTTCAAAAGTATCCTGAAATCCAATAGTGTCGTACCCAGCGGTTGGATCAACTTCTTCAGCGGTACGATTCACTACCACAGTAGACGAACCTTCATCACCTTCAGCTCCCGCAGCTGGCTCTCCTCCGGCAGCAGTTGCTTCAGTAACTTCTGTTGGGTCTACACCTGCAAGAATGGCTTCCTGAATAGACTGGATATCAGCAGTTGCTTCAGACAGATCAAAGTCGCCAGCCTCCTGATAAGTCTCAGCGGTTGCCAGCCAGTTTTGTCCACCTTCCAATTTAACAAGCTCACCGGAATCCATTGATATCTCAATAGCACCGCCAGGTGAAACTCTGACCATTTCATCCGCATATACCGGATCACCAAGCGCCAATAAGCGTTCAGAACCATCTGCTTTAATAGCAAAAACCTGTCCAACCAAATGCGAAACTGTACCGATGATGTTCATATCAAACCTTCCAACCGCTAGTTCTTATTAAACGTATTAATAGTTATAGATCTGGCAGCTGGAAACGGTATTGTACTGAGGTACAGTCGCTTGGTTGCTTACATCTGTATGGAAGACCACTTAATTAAGATTTGTCAGCGCAATTAGCTCGTACTCCACTGATATATATGAATTCTTTACAAAAATACAGATCAATTTAAAAGCACCCGTAAGGATTCAAATTCACGTTTAACACTTTGTAGGTGAATTTTTTTCTTGGCAAAAATGCATGAAAAATCTCATGCTTTTACGAGGGTGTTTTCCAAAAAACAAAAAGCACCCCGAAGGGTGCCTTTATTCATCTTCTTATGAGTGGTTATACAGGTTAAGAAACACCATCATCAATGTTGCCATTCGTTAGTAATTGATCTTTTAGGAGATCAGCTGCACTGTCGTTGGCAACATTAATGTTATCCAGGCTAATGACCTGCTTAACATCTGATACATCCGATGCATTAGCAACCGTCAGCTGCATATGCCCATCCACTTCTTCCGCTATCAGTTGGTTCGAACCATCTGACAGCAGATCGGAAAGATCAAGCACATCATTCTCAGCGTTTGAATCTGCAAGATCAAAGGCAAAATCGGTTACATGGTCAGTGCCGCCATCAGCATCAGAGCCATTCCAAACAAAGATATCATCACCTTCGCCACCTGTAAGGATGTCATTACCTTGACCACCTTCCAATGTATCGTCGTACAGTACCGCCGGAGTTTCTGCTATAGAAACATCAGATGATCCTACACGACTAAATACCAGTACCTGTTCACTTCCATCGCTGAAATTAACAGTTGCTACGACTTCACCATCTCCCCAATCATCGCCATCATTACCACTTAAGCTGACAACTTTAACGTTAAGATCAAAACCATCACCTGACGTAAATGCGCCAGAATCAAACGCCAAAGTCATAACCGCATTGTTACTAGAAAACGATGCATCAACATCACCAGTAGAAAGTCCTGACAGGCTTGAGAATGAAGGACCATAGTCATTATTCCCTGGCGCAGGGTCAAAACGAGCATTAATATCCCCGCCGGCTCTAAGGTCGAGTGAAATAGAAGTAATACTGGTAACACCCGCTAACATTGCAAACTGGAGGTATGAGCTATTGCTACTACTTCCTTCACCCTGAGCGGTTATTCGAACTTGTTCAGTCGCAGTAGTCGCTTGCTCACCGTCACCACCAAACAATATATCGTCACCATCACCACCCCTTAATGTTTCAGAACCAGAACCACCGATTAGGATTTCATCAAGATAATCACCCTCTAGGATAGGAGTTGATACCTGATCTATAGAGACCTTACCCTCATCAGAACTACTCCCCGCAGTATTGGTATAGGTGAAGCTACCATCATTGCTGCCAGTATCTTCAAAAGTTATGGTGTCATTAGCATGATCTGTAACAACACCACTTTCAGCGCTTCCTACTCCGCTCACTACTTGAGAATCGCTATTTGGCCCCGTGTCATTTGACAACAATGCCCAGTCAGGAATTTCAATAGTATCTTGATTGGTGATAACAAAATCATCCCTTACTACCATTGGTCCTTCAGCGGGATCGACACTCAGGGTTAAAGTACTGGAAGCTGTATCACCATCACTATCAGTGACTGTATAACCAAATACTTCCTCAACCGGACTTTGCAGATTTTCCGGCGGTAGGTATTCATAAGTACCAGCAACCATAAGTACTTTCAGAGTTGCGCCTTCCGGCGTAGTGATAGTCCAGGCATTGCTTACATCGTCAAATGCACCGTTACCAGTACCACCCGATACAGAAGACAGATCTGTCTCTGCATCGTAACTGTATGTCACACCTGCAACAGTTACAGACTGAATCCAACCACCATCAGCACCAGCTATTGCTGGAACGCCGCCATCTAGCAAAATACCAGACAGTGGAGGCACTTCTACTGTGCTCACCAATACTTCTTCAAGTTCGGAAAGGTCTGTTACAACTTTTACGTCAATATCAGTACCATTTCTCGAAGCTCCATTCGTACGTCCATCGTAAGCAATGGGTTCAAGGTTCAGCTCATTAACTCCAGAACCCATACCTAATGCATAGGATAGGAAACCATTATCGGTTACATAGGATTCCCATGCTGCCTGATCAACCGTACCACCAGTATTTGGGTTACCGTCAGACATGAAGTATGAGATTTTTTGGCCTCCAGGAATCATCCCGGAAAGATTAGAGTCGTAACTAGCGATAAGATCATCAAGAGCATCAACGTAATTTGTCGCACCGCTGGCACTCAGATCAAGCAGTATTTCTTTTGCTTCGGCAACACTTACCCACCCTCCGGATAGATCATTACCTGCAGAAGCAAAACTCACAATATTTACTTTTACATCCCCATAAGCTTCGTAACGATCAAGCAGTTCCATACCCGCTTTAACCATAACTTCCAGTCGTGTCATACCCTGGAAACTTGAAAGATTATTCATGCTTCCTGAAACATCCAGAACCAGCATTACGTTCGTATCGACTGTTTCTGTTACCTGACCACTATTGGTTGCAGGCGTAGCAGATGGAACATCATCTACAATCTGAGCAGAAAGTGTGTCTGTTGTGGAGTCCCCATCAGAATCTTCAAGATACACACTGAGGTTTTCAAAGAAGGAGTTTTCACCCTGAGCTGAATCATGACTTTCATTCTCGTTCAAAGTATATGTATAGCTGACGATACCGGTTGAAGCGTCAAAACCCGTAATAGTAAACGTATGGCCTTCAGGAGTAGTGATATTGATACCATCACCCTGATAAGTGCCATTCTGAATCACATTCAGACTACCAACCGTCAGAGTCTCAACACCGTCAGCCGCAGCAATTGTGAAAGTACCTGCCTGAGTTACTGAATCGCTACCATCAGAACCATTTGGAAGATCGTCTTCATCAACGACAACATCTCCACCTTGTGCTTCCGGAATCAGATCCGTAATTACAGGGGCGTAATCAACCACCACAGACGTAGATCCTGCAGTAACCAACTTCTCGTATTCACTACCACCAGTAAATGAAGCAATAGAATTATCAATAGAGGTTTGTGTGGTTATTTCAGCGTCAGAGTATGTTACAACCACCTGCTCTGAAACTGAGCCTGCCGATACAGTTACCTGAATTGGATCACCACTGCCATCCGGATTTGTCAACGTAAAGACCAGATCAGCATCCGGATCAATACTGCCAGGAGTACCGCTCAAGGTTACAGTGTATGTAATTGAACCACCGGTTTCCGCTATCTCCGAAGTACTGGTAGTTAGTGTTGCTGTTACCGTATCTTCTGTATCACTGATCACGGTATCCACTGTGCTGCCGTCGTAGGTCAGATCTTCCAGTGCACCCGGTGTACCTGCATCCGTCTCTACTGCGCTGACAATGCTGTTCGTGACGGTTTCACCGTCCAGATATACATCATCACCCTGTACTGCAGTGAAGGTGGAAGCTGATGGATCGCCTGCTGGGATGACGATCACTTCGCCATTATCCAGAGTCACGGTGATGTCGTTATTCGCAACGCCACCGGTCAGAGTTACTGTGTATTCAATGCCGGTTGCATCGCCTTCGGACAGGCTTGGTGTCGCGCTCAGGCTTACGTTTACATTATCAATAGTATCCAGAATAACTACAGAAGCTGTGTCAGAAGTATCCAGGCTTTCATAGTTACCACCATCCGTACTTAAAATACTAACGGGGAATTCTTCACCATCAAGATATATATCATCTTCGTTATTAATCTCAACCTCTGTTGAGCCCGAAGTCTGCCCTGTCAAAATTGTGATCGTATCTCCAGTAGACAGAGTGATAGTCAGATCGGTTAGAGGTGCATTATCAACAGTCGCAGTTATCGTAGCTGTACCATCACCTTCATTAACCACACTACCTTCGAGAGTTAGCTTAGAAGCCGGCGCTAATAGGATTTGCAACTCGCTCGGAAGCTCAGAAGGCACATCCGAAATACCAGTTGTCTCAAAGCCAGCAGTAGGATCAACTTCTTCGCGCGTAGCTTCAACCTGCACAAAAGATGAGCCTTCATTTCCCTCAGTTTCACCCTCGCCACCAGCAGCGGTCTCTTCAGCCACTTCAGTAGGGTCGGCACCAGCAAGAATTGCTTCCTGAATGGACTGCACATCAGCAATTGCTTCGGTTGTATCGAAATCATCAGATTCTTGGAAGGTGTCAGCAGTCGCTAACCAACTTTGCCCACCTTCAAGACTTACAGGCTCACCATTTTCCATCTTGATCTCAAGTGAACCATCTGGTGATACCCGAATGAGTTCATCCGCCTGAACCTCATCACCTACAGATAAAACTCGTTCAGAACCATCTGCTTTTACAGCGATTGCTCTACCAATCAGTTGCGATACTGTACCTATAGCGCTCATTTATATTCCCTGTAACTTGCTGATTTCTTTTTGACTTTGTCCTTTATATACCAACTTAAAAACAAAAACATTGTACTCTGGTACATGTACTAAGTTCTTTAACCCTGTAAATGCTCCAATACCAAAATTGCCACAACGAGTTCACTCTTTTTTTAAAATTGGTCAACTATCAACCAACCCGTTAATTCTTTTGAAAAACCACCTAAAAATACCTTGACGATATTGCGCTACGTCATTAAGATACGCCGCACTTTTGAGGCTATTCCCCGATAGCTCAGTTGGTAGAGCAGTAGACTGTTAATCTATTGGTCGCTGGTTCGAGTCCAGCTCGGGGAGCCAACCCTCAGAAGCTCAACTGAAGATCCCTGATAGCTCAGTTGGTAGAGCAGTAGACTGTTAATCTATTGGTCGCTGGTTCGAGTCCAGCTCAGGGAGCCATCTGAAAAGATGTATGTCGGAGTGTAGCGCAGCTTGGTAGCGCATCTGGTTTGGGACCAGAGGGTCGTAGGTTCGAATCCTATCACTCCGACCACTTTCTTTTAATGGCTTGCTTCATATGTCGGAGTGTAGCGCAGCTTGGTAGCGCATCTGGTTTGGGACCAGAGGGTCGTAGGTTCGAATCCTATCACTCCGACCACTTCTCCACGTTCAGTAGTACATTCTCAGAAAACTTTCATTCTATTAGCAAGGATTGCAACTATGGATATGAATAACCCTGCGTCAAAAAATTTTCAAAGCACAATTAATTTACTCAAGAGGAAGCTAAATAATTCCCGATTAGCTAATGAGCGAAAATTAGCTTCAGGCAACACCTATAAAACACATCATCAAGACCGAAAAGGGAAGCTTGCGAATTTAGCTGGGAAGATCAAAAACGCTCAACAAGATTCAAATATGCTGCCAACCCAACAGGTATTTCAGCGAGATAAAAGCAAGCCTGTAAAACTAAAGATAGTTAGATAATCAGACTGATCGGTTTCATAAGAAGCTTAATACTCTGACTTTAGGCTTTATAATCTTTACAGAGCCGATTTTTCTAAACAGCCACACAGTTTGAATTTACAATCCGAAGCGTCCTGATAGCAATCGGCCACGTTCCCGGCAAAAGGGCAGTAGCGTCACGGATTAATAAATATAAGTCTTCTCCTATAACACCCCCACCAAGCTGGGTAGCCTGTCACTGCATAGGGTTATAGAACTTTAAAATCAGACTTATGTATAAGAAACCAGGTCTTGAACAAACTTAAATTTACGCTAATATTTCCATGTGCCCGAAAGCCCATGGCATCAGTTTCCTGGTAAAGCGCCATCGTGCGGATTAGATCAGGTGACAGAGCTGCTGGGATTCGGGCCTTTAGTTTTTTGCCGCTTGAAAACCTTTCATTTTTTCTTCAAACAAATCCAATGCTATAAACACAGGTTGGTCCGAAGAGCGTCGACCATTTGGGCGGGGTGGGATGTATCTACCGTTCAGCTCGAACTGTTTACGCATTTCTGTGTTTGCTCTGCGATCGTAGATTGTTTTGCGTCTTTCCTGCCCCTGATACTGGGAAAATTGATACTTTTTCCACCACTCCTCAGCATCAACCAATGTATGCAGAAAAGGGCTAACCTGCCGCTCATCCTCGACCCAAAAAAGCACTACACCTTCATCTCGCAGATCTTTGACAAGCTGCATATTTAAAATGCCCATATTAATTGTTTATTTAGTATAAATCATAATCACTGATTCATTATGAGCATAAATACTACATATGTGAACACTTGTGACAAAAATTCATTTTAAAACAATACTATACCTTTTCCAGACTGAAGAACTTCATCAGAACCGAAGTTAATGCTTCAATATCCTTTACACCTGCCATCTCTCTGATTGAATGCATAGCAAACTGCGGCACCCCTATATCCAACGTTTTCACACCCAGTTCTGCCGCTGTAATTGGCCCGATAGTACTTCCACAGGCCATATCACTTCTTACTACAAACGCCTGAACCGGCACTTCAACCTGGCGCGCTAACTTCCTAAACAGCGCAGCGGTTTCACTGTTAGATGCATATCTTTGGTTAGCATTGATTTTGATGACCGGACCTGCATTGATAATCGGCCCATGATTGGCATCATGTTTATCAGAATAATTGGGGTGGATACCGTGGGCATTATCTGCGGAAATCATCATGGAACGAGCAAACATTCTGACTCGTTTTTCATTATCCGGAACCAGACGTTCAATAACCTGCGAAAGCATGGGTCCCTGAGCCCCAGAAGCGCTCATACTTCCAACCTCTTCGTGATCGTTACAGACCAACAAAGCACCCTGTTTTGATTCAGCCGTAATGAGCGCGTCTAAACCCATGTAACAACTCAGCAGATTATCCAAACGAGCGGAAGTCAGAAACTCCCCATTCATACCCATCTCAGCAGGAGCCTGCGTATCATAAAGAGAGATCTCATAGTCCAGAATTTCATCGATTGATTCATCGCATTCTGTTTGCAGCTGTTCTAACAACATCTGCCTGAAATCGAGCTTTTCTGCCGACTGCCCTAATATGACCGGTAAATCTGTCTGGGCATTAATTGTTCGGTTTTTATTCGCTTCCCGGTCCAGATGAATAGCAAGACTGGGTATAATAGCCATTGGTTTTTTGAAATCGACCAAACCGTGTTTCAGATCGCCGTTTGTATTCAAGAAGCTGACACGCCCAGCCATAGATAGGTCACGATCAAACCAAGGGTTAAGCAGCACACCTCCATACACCTCCACTCCCAACTGATTGTAGTTATGGCGATGTATTTCAGGTTGCGGTTTTACCTTCAAACAGGGTGAATCTGTATGCGCTCCAACCATTCTTAAGCCAGACTCATCCAGCTTTTCATTTTCAGGCATCACCCAGGCAACAATAGAAGAGTCATTACGTGTCGTATAATAACGACCGCCCTGCTTCACTTCCCAGCTATCCGCTTCATTGAGAAATTGAAAACCGGCTTTTTTCAGGCGGTTCGCCATCTCCTGTACAGCATGAAAAGGCGTAGTTGATTCGGCTAAAAATGCCTTCAGGTCAGCAATCATCTTACTCATAAATTTTCCTGTTTTTCAGCAGCCACAAAATCGATTAATTCAACTTTAAAGATCAATGTGGAATTTGCAGGGATCTCTTCTGACGGACTAAGTGCTCCGTAAGCCAGCTCAGGTGGTATATAGAGCATCCAGACAGCGCCTTTATTCATTAAACCAACGCCTTCAGTCCACCCTTTAATCACTCGATTGAGTGGAAACCTGGTTGGCTCCCCGCGCTTATATGAACTATCAAAAACGTGGTTATCGACTCTTAGGCCTTCATAATGAACGGTCACATGATCAGCATGTGAAGGGGATTCGCCCTCCCCTTCAACCAAAACTTTATACTGTAAACCGCTTGCGGTTACTTTAACGCCTGGTTCTTTAGCGTTATCAGCTAAGAACGCGTCACCGATTTTCCTGACATCATCATTTAATGCTTTTTCTATCAACTCTTGCCTGAATTTCTCTTCTTCCGGGTTATCTCCACATCCCGATATAACCACAGAAATTGACAACAACATTAGAAGTGAAACCCATTTCATTACTTTACCCTGACTTATATTGATGATTCGTTCTTCAAGCTTTTGATTTTACAATAGAGGTAAGCCTGTCTACACTCTGGAAGCTCACTGTTTGTAAAGCTAAACGTTATCACAACTTTTCATGCAATTTGTTTTTACTTAGCTTTATGGAACTCTTTACCCTGTTCTCGGTCTTAACCGAGTAACGTTTATTGATTAGAATTTAATATGTCCAGATCTTCTGTAATAAAGACACTACTGGTTTCCACTTTATCATTACTTATATCTCATACTGCCTTTGCGGTTAGCACATCTCTCGCGTCCGAGCCGATACATAAAAACACCCTCCATGAGATAACCGAATCCCTTAATTTACGCCACTATAAAGACCTTATGCTGGACGACGATCTGTCCAGCCAAATTCTGGACCAGTACCTAAAAGATCTCGACCCGGCCCGTAGTTATTTTCTGAGTAGCGACGTTGAAGAGTTCAATCAATATCGATTTTCACTGGATGACCAGATTCAAGAAGGCGACCTTGAAACCGCTTACTCTATATTCAACCGTTTCCACGAAAGATTAGAAGAAAGAATCAACTACTCAATTAACCTACTTGAAAGCGATAAAGAGTTTGATTTCTCATTATCTGAGTCTCTGGATACAGACAGAGAAAGCGCTCCCTGGATGACCTCTGAAGAAGAGATTAATGATCTCTGGCGCCGCAGAATCAAAAGTTCACTACTCAACCTTAAGCTTGCTGACAAAGACATCAAGGAAGCCAGAGAATTATTGATTAAGCGATATCAGAACCAGCTGAACAGAGCCACCCAAGTAAACAGTGAAGATGTATTTCAAATGTTTACCAATGCATATACCAAACAATATGACCCCCATACTGTGTATATGTCTCCAAGAAAGTCGGAAAATTTTAAAATTAATATGAGCCTGTCATTTGAAGGGATAGGTGCCGTATTACAAACTGAAAACGAATTCACTCAGATTGTACGCCTGATTCCAGGCGGTCCAGCTGAAAAGACCGGTGGACTGAAAGCAACCGACCGTATTATCGGTGTAGGTCAAGGCACGGAAGGCGAAATTGAAGATGTTGTCGGCTGGAGGCTTGAAGATGTCGTTGATCTGATACGTGGCCCTAAAAGCACCACTGTTCGCCTCGAAATAAGAAGCGCCGAGCAGGACGACGCACCCAGCAAGATTGTCGATATCATTCGAAACAAAATAGAGCTGGAAGAACAAGCTGCACAAAAGAAGATTCTGGAACTTGACCATCTGGGGCGTCAATTTCGTCTCGGTGTCATAGAAATCCCAGCGTTCTACATCAATTTTGATGCCCTTCAGAGTGGTGATGAAAACTACAAAAGCACATCCCGGGACGTAGCTGCGCTGATCGAAGAGCTAAAAGAAGAAGGCATTGACGGACTCATCGTTGATCTCCGTAATAACGGTGGCGGCTCTTTAAGAGAAGCCAATGACACTGTCGGCCTGTTTATCAAACACGGTCCCACTGTTCAGATAAAAGATTCAACCGGTCGAGTAGATATCCTCCGCGACCGCAGCTCAGAAGTTGCATACAGCGGACCTTTAGCCGTTCTGGTTAACCGCCTATCTGCCTCAGCTTCAGAAATTTTCGCAGGTGCCATTCAGGATTATAACCGCGGCATTGTGATTGGAGGGCAGACATTTGGTAAAGGTACAGTACAAACCTTATTGCCTCTCAGCCACGGCCAGTTAAAACTAACTCAGGCTAAGTTTTACCGCATATCTGGTGGCAGCACACAACACAAAGGCGTGATGCCAGATATCTACTTCCCTACCCTTTACGATCCCGAAGTTATCGGTGAAAGCGCACTGGATAACGCCCTAGCATGGGATACTGTAAAAACCGCAAGACACGGTAATTATCCAGCATTTGATCAATTCATTAATCAGGTTGATACCCGCTATAAGGAACGCACGCTCAACGATCCAGACTTTATCTTTATGCGAGAACAGGTTGAGTACGTGAGTGAAGCCCGGAATGAAGATAGCGCCATTCCATTGCAGGAAGAACAGCTGAAATTAGAAAGGGAAGAAGCCAAACAATGGCAAATTGATGCAGAAAACCGCAGACGTGCATTGAAAAACCTGGAACCAATTGCCGAACTTTCTGAACTTGATGAAGAAAGAGAAAAGGATTCGGAAGGCCGACCAATCAATCCAGAAACTGAAGCAATGCTGAAAGAAAGTGGACGCATCCTTCTGGATGCAATCATCATGCAGTTACAGTATTCTGCTGTCAGTTCTGAGAAACAATAAAAGTCATTTCCTGCTTATGGTTGGGTAAAGCAAAATGAAAAAGTTTGCAATATTGGGCATTGTGGTACCACTGATTATCGCGATTCTTGGCGTTGGAGGCTTTTTCATCTACCAGGAGATGCAGGGACAACATCAGGAAAACCTCAAAGATCTGGAAAAGTTTGGTTTCGCGGTACTTCCTAATACCACCTACACAGAAAGTAAGGGCGCCTTAGGGCAAAACCAACTCCCTGCCACCTTTGCACAGGAAAAACTCACCCCGACCCAGAAAGTCATTCAGGGGCTGATGGATGACAACGAGCAACTCATCGAAGAACAACACCAATTACAGGGTGAAATTGATACCCTCAAAGCACAAGTTGCTGAACTGGAAAATTACAAAAGGCTGAACGAACACTTTGCGCCGTTAACCATCGCCGAAGAGATTAAAGCTGTAGAAAAACAGATAAAAACCTTATTGATCGATATGCCTGATGCTCGACGGTTCAACAAACTGCAGATCAACGCTATGTCCGCATCTGTCGGCAATGAATATAAGAAGTTTATCGGCAATAAACGCATTATTTTTTCGGATAAAGAGCGGGAAGACTTTATCAAGCAGTACATGCCTGAATATGCCTTTTGTGTGGGCGACGGCATCGAAATAGCCGCCAACTCACCAAGAGAAGAACGGGCAATTACCAGTTACTTCAGAGAACAAAGTGACCAGGTTTTAACATCCGATCTCAAAACCGATCTGGAAACCGTAGTTAAACCCTGCCAAACAGCACTCTACTCACGCCTCACCAACTACGACAAACCCATATAAACTGGGCATTAATTAAACAAAAAGACTGTTTTCGCCTATTTATTCCTGTATAATATGCGCTCATTTTCTCTCGAATTGAGTGTTGCTCCGGATTAACTGCTCAGTTCCAGAATATTAAAAACTGACCCTGCAAACCGGAAATGCAGGCTGCTGCTTAGTCACTCTTCTGTGACCAACAGCTCCTAAAATAGGACATATTCAATGAGCGAAAGCTTTGCTGATCTGTTTGAAGAATCCCTTGTATCCCTAGACATGACTCCAGGCAAACTGGTAACTGGTGAAGTTGTTGATATCGACAGCGACTGGGTTACTGTTCACGCTGGCCTGAAATCTGAAGCAATCATCCCACGTTCTCAGTTCCTGAACGACGCTAACGAACTTGAAATCCAGGTTGGTGACGAAGTTAAAGTTGCTCTGGAAGCGGTTGAAGATGGTTTCGGTGAGACTCGTCTGTCTCGTGAGAAAGCGAAACGCGCTGAAGCTTGGGAAGTTCTGCAGGCTAAATTTGAAGCTGAAGAAACCGTTACAGGTTGCATCAGCGGCAAAGTTAAAGGTGGTTTCACTGTAAGCATCAACAACATTCAGGGCTTCCTGCCAGGTTCACTGGTAGACGTTCGCCCAGTACGTGATGTTGACCACCTTGAAGGTAAAGAACTGGAATTCAAACTGATCAAGCTGGACCAGAAGCGTAACAACATCGTTGTTTCTCGCCGTGCAGTTCTTCAGGAAGCAAACAGCGCACAACGTGATGAGCTGCTGGCTACTCTGGAAGAAGGTCAGGAAGTTAAAGGTTTCGTTAAGAACCTGACTAACTACGGTGCATTCATCGATCTTGGTGGTGTTGACGGTCTTCTGCATATCACTGATATGGCTTGGAAACGTATCTCTCACCCATCTGAGATGCTGAACCCAGGTGATGAGATCACTGTTAAGATCATCAAATTCGACAAAGAATCTGGTCGTATTTCTCTGGGTCTGAAACAGCTGTCTATTGACCCATGGGCTCTGATTAAAGAACGTTACCCAGCAGGTGCTAAGTGCCAGGCACGTATCACTAACCTGACAGACTACGGCTGCTTCGCATCTATCGAAGACGGTGTTGAAGGTCTGGTACACGTTTCTGAAATGTCCTGGACTAACAAGAACATCCACCCATCCAAAGTTGTAAACATTGGCGATGAAGTGGAAGTGATGATTCTTGACGTTGACGAAGAGCGTCGTCGTATTTCTCTGGGTATCAAACAGTGCACAGGTAATCCTTGGGTTACTTTCGCTGAGCAGTTTGCTGCGAACGATAAAGTTACTGGTACTATCAAAACTATCACTGACTTCGGTATTTTCGTTGGCCTGCAGGACGAGCTGGACGGTCTGGTTCACATGTCCGATATCACTTGGGAAGCTGATGCTGAAGCAGCTCTGCGCCAGTTCAAGAAAGGCGAAGAAGTTGAAGCAGTTATCCTGTCTATCGACGCTGAGAAAGAGCGTATCTCTCTGGGCATCAAACAACTGGAAAGCGATCCATTCGCTGAATACGCTGCAGCAAACGACAAGAACTCTATCGTAAAAGGTAAAGTTATCTCTGTTGACGCTAAAGCTGCTGTAATTGAGCTGGCTGAAGGCATCGAAGGTACTCTGAAAGTATCTGAGATCTCTGTAGACCGCATTGAAGATGCATCATCTGTACTGAATGTAGGTGATGAAGTTGAAGCTAAGATTACGAACATTGACCGTCGTAACCGCGCTATCAACCTGTCTATCAAAGCGAAGGAACAAGCTGAAGAGAAAGCCGCTATCTCCGCAGTTCGCAATGCTGAAGTTGAAGTATCCGGCCCGACTACTATCGGTGACCTGATCAAAGCACAGCTGGATAACCAGTAAGCTCCTGTCTTAATTTAAAGACTTTTAAAGCCGCCTCCCTTCCTGGGAAGGCGGCTTTTTTGTTTCTCCCTCCGCAAACAATCCATTTCATGTATTCTGGGCACATATATTGCAGCGCACAATACCGTATTTAATTGTAGTACTAGCAACCAATCATGATTTCAGGGAGGTATGATCATGCTGGATAATTTATGGCTACTCATATCTGCACTGCTTGTCTTTGTTATGCAGATCGGTTTTCTATGTCTAGAGAGCGGACGTACACGCAGTAAAAACAGCATCAACGTTGCAGCTAAGAACATCTCAGACTTTATTTTATCCACTTCTCTCTTTTGGCTTGTAGGGTTTGGATTGATGTTTGGCTCCGGATTTGCCGGGCTAATGGGTACTGATAACTTTATTTTTGGCGAACATAACACTGCGTCGCAAATGTCGTTTTTTCTGTTTCAATTGATGTTTTGTGGCACCGCAGCAACGCTCACATCTGGTGCAACTGCAGAAAGAATGACCTTTATTGGGTACATTTTCATTACCGCTGTGCTCTGTTTATTCATTTATCCTTTAACGGGCCACTGGGCCTGGGCAAGCCTTTATGACGCTAATAATCCCGGCTGGCTAGAAACAATCGGATTTGTCGATTTTGCTGGAGCAACAGTTGTTCACTCAGTCGGTAGCTGGGTCGCACTTGCCGCAGTCCTGATCATTGGGCCGAGAATTGGGCGTTACGATAAAAATTGTACATTTCCATCCGGAAGCAACCTTCCTATGGCAACCATGGGCACTTTGCTTATCTGGTTAGGCTGGTTTGGCTTCAATGGTGGCAGCGCTTTAACCATGAACGCTCAAGTCCCCACAATCCTGCTCAATACCTGCCTGGGAGCAGTATGGGGCGGATTTATCGCTTCCACCCTCCACTACTTTGAAAATAAGTTCATCGATGTCAGTTACATTCTAAATGGCATTATTGCAGGCCTAGTCAGTGTTACCGCCGCGTGCCATGCCGTAACGCCTGTCTCTGCAGCGGTGATCGGAATGGTTGCAGGAGTCATCCTGTACTACGGCACCAAGTGGATTGATAAAGTACAAATTGATGATGCCCTTTACGTCATCCCTGCACACCTTTTTGCCGGGATCTGGGGCACTGTAGCTTTCGCCTTATTCGCAAAATCCGAATACTTCGCAGAAGGAATCAGTCGTTCAGAACAGCTTGGGATACAGCTGTTTGGTATCGCGGTAATAGGCCTCTACAGCTTTATAGTCAGCTATATTCTACTGCTCATTCTGAACATGTTTGTTCCTCTCCGAGTCAGTGCTAAAGCAGAGATTCAAGGCCTGAACATTACAGAACATAATGCCTCAACCGAACTGATCGACCTGCTCAGTGAAATGGAAAAACAGCAGGACCTTGGCAATTTTGCTACTCCAGTAAAAGAAGAGCCTTTTACAGAAGTAGGACAGATCGCAAAGAAATATAACGAGGTCATTACCCGAATTAATGACCAAATGGAACAACGCGAAATCGCTATTGACCGCTTCCAGGCAAGTGAACGCAGAAAAAGCGCAATTCTCGATTCCTCAATGGATTGCATCATTTCCATTGACTGGCTTGGCCGTATTATCGAGTTTAACCCTTCAGCTGAACGAACTTTAGGCTGCCTGAAAAATCAGGCTCAGGGACAAAGGTTTTTTGACTACTTTGTTCTTGAAGAAGATCAAACTGAGTTTGAGAATAGCCTGAGACACAGTTTTAGCGCAGCTAATGGCTTAATCCTAAACCGCAGAAACAGGGTCCAGCTACAAAGAATCTCAGGACATCAATTCCCTGCGGAAGTGACTATCACCAGTTCCGGCGCAGATGAAATTTCCAGAACGGAGTTTACACTGCATATCCGCGATGTGACTCGCGATCAGAAACTGCAATCACGCCTGACCTTTCTGGCCTATAAAGATCCCCTCACCCATCTTTCCAACAGGACTCACCTGATGAAAAGGCTGGAGGAAGAGATTAGGATTGCGCAGAGAGAAGGAGCCACTGTCGCTCTGCTATTTATGGATCTCGACCAGTTCAAAAAAATCAACGACACCCTTGGTCATAAAGCGGGTGATGAACTGCTATGTGAAGTCGCCCACAGGCTCAACAGCGTCTCACGAGATGAAGACATTATATCCCGCTGGGGCGGTGACGAGTTTATTGTCGTTCTTAGCGGTTCGCTCACAGAACAGATCATCAGCAACAAAGCACAGAAGATTCTGGAAATAATGCGCCAACCGGTGGAAATTTCCGGCAAACAGTTCAGTATCCCAACCAGCATAGGTATTTCGCTCTCAGTTGGAGGCTCTTCTGAATCAGATCAGTTGATTCAAGAGGCTGATATTGCCATGTATTCTGCTAAATCCAGTGGCCGCGATAATTTTAAGGTCTTCGAACCTTATATGGCAGAAAATACAACTAAGGCTGTGACCTACGAGAGGATGATCAAAAGGGCATTGCTGAATCAGCAATTCCATCTTGTTTATCAACCCAAGGTTAAAAATTCCCATGAGCAGATCATCGCTCTGGAAGCCCTGATTCGCTGGAATCATCCACAGCAAGGCCCAATCTCGCCCGCTGAGTTCATTCCGATTGCGGAAGAGACCGGCCTGATCATTCCTATAGGCGAGATGGTTATAGCCGAGACTCTCAAGCAACTTGCTGACTGGCGTGCCCAGGGGCTGGAAATACTTCCCGTGTCAGTCAACGTCTCAGGCAATCATTTGATTTCCGATGAACTTGTTCCCTTTATCAAACAGCAGTTAATTCTTAACTCTATTCCAGGCAGGCTGTTAGAAATCGAAATCACCGAAGGTGTATTAATTCAGGATATCGAACGCTGTATCGAAGTCATGGAAGAGCTGAAACGCTTAGAAATCAGTATTTCTATTGACGATTTTGGCACAGGTTACTCCTCGCTTAATTACCTGAAGAGACTACCTTTGGACATTCTTAAGATTGACCAATCTTTTGTTGAAGAGTGCGCCAGTAAAGAGGAAGACGGCGAAATATGTGCAACCATCATAAACCTGGCCAGAAGCCTTAATTTAAACACCGTAGCAGAAGGGGTTGAAACACGTGATCAGCTAGAAACCCTCACGTCTATGGGCTGCAATGTCTTCCAGGGATATTATTTCTATAAGCCACTGAGAGCTGAAGAGATAGGAAACCTACTGACCAAAACCACAGACTCAAAGGTAATTGCTATAGCTGATATTCAGGCTCTGGCAGCGAAATGAAATCATTCGATGATGTAATCCACAAAGTCTTCTTCTTTGATCTCATTATCCTTGACTTCATACCAGTTCAGAACTGAAGCACCAGCCTCTATAACGGTCTTCTGTTCCCCAGTGAGCAGCGGGTGCCAGTCGGGCAGGTCTTTGCCTTCGTAGATTAAGCGATAAGCACAGGTAGGCGGTAACCAGTGAAACTCATCAACATCTTTTGGGGTTAGCTTGACGCAATCAGGAACCAAACTGCAACGCTCTTCATATTTAGTGCATCTGCAGGTTTCAAAGTCTAAGAGGTGACAAACCACAGAGGTGTAGAACACCTCCTGGGTATCTTCATCTTCAAGCTTATGCAGGCAACATAAGGCACAACCATCACAAAGAGATTCCCATTCTTTTTGGGTCATCTCCTGCAGGTCTTTACTGCGCCAAAATACCTCGTGAGCAGGCATTAACGCACACCTGTTTCCGGGCGATCCTTATGCAGATCCAACAGATAATCTTCTTTTGGTGGTGGCATTTGCAGGTAATAGCCTTTTTCATCAATCTCGGCCAAAACTTTATCCGCCTCAACACGGGCAAGCTTCCGGTCAGCTTTCAAAGGCATATCCATTACATGCTTTGGTGTTCCAAACATTTCCAATAGTGCTTCCGGCACTTTGCTTAGCTGGTCACGCTTATCAACATAAAGATACATTTCATCTTTACGTGGACTCAGATAAACAGAACAAATTTTCATCGGTTAAGCACCTTTCTTTCTCTTTAATTCAATTTCTTCAAGCTGATCTAACAATAGATGACCAATCAACTCCTGTCTCCAACGAGACATTTTTTCAGGCAGGACGTATTCACCGTTCTCCAAACCCGATCGCACCAGCTGTTCAAGCTCTTTACGCCTCAACATAATTTCTGGTGCCACTTCATATTCTTCAGCCTTGCGCCTGGCGATAGCTTTAAGACGCTTAAGGTGAGGATTCCAGAAAAAATGCAGCGGTCTTGGAATCGACTCTGGATGGTTTTGCTCTGCACTTTCCTCAGCATTTTTAAGAAAATCCAGAATTGTCTCACCATCAAGCCTTAATATACGCTTCTTCACCTCATCAAGCTGTGAAAGCTCACCTATTGAACGAGGCCAACGCTCAATAATCTGCAGTAGCGCCTGATTTCTCAGGATTCTGTTTCTTGGTACATCCCTCTTCCTGGCCTGCTGTTCACGCCAGGCTGTAAGATCCCTTAGGGCCGCCAGCTTGTGGTCTGGTATCCGCCACATCTGGGTAAAACGCTGATAGTAAGAAAAGCCCTCTTCATCATCTACCACAGAGTCTGCTAAAAGTGCCTGATTCTCCTGCTCACTCCAGGACTCCTTCCCCTGCTGAACAAGCACCTCTTTCTGCATAGCATAGATTGCGGGAAGGTATGCCACATCCAGAGCGGCGTAACGCTCCTGACTTTGAGTTAAAGGTCTCTGTAACCAATCAGAGGTTGTTTCATGCTTTTCCATCTGCACATCGAGATGGTGCTCCAGCATACGCTGAAGCCCCATAGAAAAACCCCAGTTAATCAACGCTGCACCCAACTGAGTGTCATATAAAGGCTCAGGGACCGCTCCCAGAGACTTATTAAACAGCTCCAGATCCTCTGTTGATGCATGCATCACTTTGAGAACAGAGGTATTGCCAAAAAGCTCAGTCAAAGGTGCAAAATCTTCGATCTCCAGAGGATCAATCAAATAACAAGACTGATCATCTGCAACCTGAATCAACCCTGGAATAGGATAAAAAGTCTCAACCCTCAGAAACTCCGTATCAATTGCGATCAAAGGCAATTCCTGCCACTTTTCACAATATTCTTTGAGTTGCTCAGATTCTGTTATCCAGATTGGGTTATCTGCTGTAGCAGCAAGTCGCTGCCAGTCATAAGGCTGATTATCAATGGTCATACTTTCCTCAAACCAGTGAGCGTCGCCCGGCAAGGGCATGCGCGAGAGTACCACCGTCGACAAATTCCAACTCACCACCTACAGGCACGCCATGAGCAATACGGCTGACTTTGATATCCAAATCATTTACCTGGGCTGCGATGAAGTGTGCTGTGGCTTCCCCTTCAACTGTAGGGTTGGTTGCCAAAATCAACTCTTTAACATTGGCTGACTTGAGACGCTCCAGTAACAGGTCAATGCCAAGATCTTCAGGCCCCACACCGTCAATAGGTGAAAGATGACCGGACAACACAAAATACAAACCGTTAAAACCACCTGTCTGCTCAACAGCCAGAACATCTACCGGAGATTCCAACACACAAAGCATCGACTCATCCCGGCTGTGCGAGTTACATATGTCGCATAAATCGGTTTCAGATAAAGTTCTGCATTGACTGCAGTGACCAATTTCATCTACTGCTTTTTGCAAAGCATCAGCGAGACTCAGAGCACCATCTTTGTCACGTTCGAGCAAATGGAACGCCATACGCTGAGCAGACTTAGGCCCTACTCCGGGTAAACACCTCAGAGCAGATATAAGTTGCTGTAATAATGGACTGAAGGACATTTAAGGTAGAGTCTAGAACGGCATATTGAATCCCGGTGGCATGCCCATACCGCCGGTAACTTCTGCCATTTTTTCCTGGGTATAGGATTCAATCTTTCTAACCGCATCATTTACAGCAGCAGCAATCAGATCTTCAAGAATCTCTTTCTCTTCTTCCATCAGGCTGTCATCAATATTGATACTTTTTACGTCATGACGACCGTTCATTACAACTTTTACAAGCCCTGCTCCGGATTCACCCGTTTGCTCAGCCAGAGCGATTTGCTCTTGCGCTTTCTGCAGGTTTTCCTGCATTTTCTGAGCCTGCTTCATCAGGTTGCCCATGCCACCTTTCATAATAATACCTCTACCTAAAACTAATCGATGGGTGTCACAGATGACAGTTCAATCTGCGCATCAAAAATCTCTTGCAGCATCTGTACATGTTCATCATTTCGAATCGTTTCCAGAGCCAGCGCCTGCCGCTCTTCACGTTTCCTCGCCATGTATTGCGCAGGTGTTTCCTGCTGCTGCTTACCAAGTTTAAATTCTACCTTAACTGGCGATTGGAAATAATCATTTAACGCATCACTGATCCGCTGCTGTTGCGTTTCATTCAACATTGAAGACTGTGAGCTTTCATAAAACAGTACGATTTCCTGCCCACTTACTTCTTCCAACGAAAGGTGAGTGGCAAGACTCTCTGTCATACCCGATAAACCAACACTACGGCTAATGTGCACCCAGTTTTCAGGTTTAAGTTCAGCAATGTCCCTGGTGCAGGTTTCTACTGCAACATAAATTTTCCCTGAGCCTGAAAAATCATTCGCAACAGCATCCGTCTTAGGTGCTTTCGTTGGTGCAGAAGGAACATCTATGACCTTCTGCGCAGCAACACTCTCAGAAAAGGTATCTACCGAAGTATTTTTAACCGGTTCAGATTCTGGAGCTGCAGGGGGCGGTAGTACCTCAGTAGAAGAAGCCTGAGGGAACTCATCCTGAAGACTATCATAATCACCCATATCCCAGGGAGGAGGCTCCTCCCCCAGCGCTTGAGCATCAGACTTTTTTGCAGGAGGTACCTCATGCATATCAATTACTACTTCCGAAACTGCCTGAGTTTCCGCTTGTGGTGAAGCAGCTTCTACATATTCAGGTTGAGGGGATGTTTCTGTTATTGGCGGTTCCGGCTCAGAAGCAACGGGAGAAGAATTAACCTCCGGCGTTGTAGATTCCTGTAATCCAGCCGTGCCATGTTGAATATTGATATCGCGCGGTTTAGCACCTGCAGGCCGGAAAGCCAGCATTCTCAGCAGCACCATCTCCAAGCCTTCACGAGGGTCGGGGACAAAGGGCAGATCTTTTCGGCCCATCAGGGCAACCTGATAGTAAAGCTGGACATCTTCTGCGGTTAAAATACCTGCCAGCTCAGTCACCTGAACCTTATCGCCCATGCTGTTATCAACCGCTTCAGGCAAGGTCTGAGCAATCGCAATACGATGCAGAACACTGATCAAATCACCCAGGACCGTATTATAGTCGGGCGAGAATCGAGAAAGGTCCGCTACCGCAGACAACAATGCCTTCGCATCACCAGAAGCCAGAGCATAAAGCATCTCGTAAACCAGACGCTGATCGATAGTACCAAGCATTGAGCGCACATCACGCTCATTGATTTCTCCAGCACCGAAGGCAATAGCCTGATCAGTTAAGCTCATAGCATCGCGCATGGAGCCATCAGCTGATCTTGCCAGCAACCACAGTGCCGGTTCTTCAAAGCTGATTTGTTCTTCATTCAGGACAAAACTAAGGTGATCCACAATGCGCTCAGGAATCAGATTCTTAAGATTGAACTGTAAACAACGGGAAAGAATTGTGATCGGTAATTTTTGCGGATCGGTCGTCGCCAGCAAAAATTTCACATGTGGAGGTGGTTCTTCCAAAGTTTTAAGTAACGCATTAAAAGAATGCGTTGATAACATGTGAACTTCGTCTATCAGATAAACTTTATAACGACCATGGGTTGGCGCATATTGCACGTTTTCCATGAGTTCACGGGTATCTTCCACCTTGGTTCTGGAAGCAGCATCAACCTCAATAAGATCAACAAAGCGCCCTTCAGCAATTTCTCGGCATGCCGAACATTCGCCACAAGGAGTGGATGAAACACCGGTTTCACAGTTGAGTGATTTAGCGAACAATCGCGCTATAGATGTCTTACCGACCCCTCGAGTACCCGTAAAAAGGTAGGCATGATGTAATCGATCATCATCCAGTGCATTCACAAGAGCTTTCAGGACATGTTCCTGTCCAACCATCTCCTGGAATTTTGCGGGGCGCCACTTACGTGCAAGAACCTGATAACTCATCTATTTTTTTACAGCGTTCACCTGAAAATTGATGACCTATGCTAACTGTTGCGGCGCTTTTTCTCCAGTAAAACCTGTGCCGTAAATCAAGCAAGGATGTAAGCCGAAGGAATTAAATTACCGCTCCTGAAAGCAGTTTTTATGCAATATGTGCCCTTAAATATCCAGTACCCTCGCGATAATCGTTTTTTAAGTTTAAAATAACTTAGATTGGATATTATTTAACCGAGAATTCATGTTTAAGAAGAAAGCAACAAAGTCAGAGATACGAAATCAGCTACAGGCTGAGGTATCCATGTTTCTTCAAAACGGCGGTTCAATCCAACAGGTTGAAATGGGAGCTTCCGGGCTGGTTGACGGCAAATACAGCTCTTTGAAAAGCAGCTTTGAAAAAACCGCTCCACAATCACGTACGCCTGTGCACGGTTTACTGGCCACTATTGATAATCGTAAAAAGCGCAGTCAGCCCACATCTGCTGCCAAATCTAAGAAACGGCCCACACAGAAAGTAATCTACGATGACTTTGGCGAGCCGGTTCGTACCGTTTGGGTTGAAGAATAATTTCTCCAGCCCGCCTCAGGTTCCATAGCATAAACTTACATGGGATAATTCAACGTTTACCCCGAAGACTTCCAGACTATTTTTCATTGGTTACATAATCCTGATATGACTACACTGACTATTACCCGCCCCGACGACTGGCACATTCACCTACGCGATGGTGCCTCACTTAAAGATACTGTAAGAGACGTAAGCCGTTATATGGGACGGGCGATCATCATGCCTAATCTGGTCCCACCTGTAACCAACACAGAAGAAGCCCTTGGTTACCGCGAGCGTATTCAGTCACACAACAGTAACAGCAGTTTTGATCCACTGATGGTGCTTTATTTGACTGACAACACCTCTCCCGAGGAAATCAGAAAAGCCAAAGCGACCGGAAAAATTTATGCTGCCAAGCTCTACCCTGCGGGCGCTACCACTAATTCCGATTCAGGTGTGACTTCCGTAAAAAACATCTACCCAGCACTAAAAGCCATGCAGGAAGAAGGCATGCTACTGCTGGTGCATGGAGAGGTGACGGATTCGGAGATCGATATTTTTGATCGCGAGAAGATATTTATCGAAAATATTCTGAAGAATGTAGTTAATGATTTCCCAAACCTGAAAATCGTTCTGGAACACATCACCACTAAAGATGCGGCTGAATTTGTAGCTTCAGCAGGTGAAAACGTAGCTGCCACCATTACAGCTCACCACCTGATGTTTAACCGCAACCATATGCTGGCCGGGGGCATTCGCCCACATTATTACTGCTTACCCATACTGAAACGCAACATCCATCAGGAAGCTTTGATTAAAGCCGCGACCTCCGGAAATAAAAAATTCTTTTTGGGTACAGACTCCGCACCCCATATGAAACATGCCAAAGAAGCCGCTTGTGGTTGTGCAGGATCATATACAGCTCACGCAGCCATAGAGCTTTATGCTGAGGTTTTTGAAGTAGCTGATGCTCTGGATAAGCTGGAAGCTTTCGCCAGCTTCAATGGCCCTGACTTTTATGACCTGCCACGTAACACTGACACAATTACTCTGGCTAAAGAGAGCTGGGAGGTACCCGAGTCTTACGCGCTGGGTGATTCAGTCGTTGTTCCAATCAAAGCCGGTGACAAAATTAACTGGAAAGTTAAATAAAACGCATAAAAAAAGCCCGCTAAACAGCGGGCTTAATTCTAGTATGTGTCAATCAGGGTGCAAAACTTACAGATCGAAAGATTTGCTGATTGCGAACGTTACTGTATCGCGATCACCCAGATCGTCGTCAGCATCGATGTATGCAATAGACAGATCCAGACCTTCGTAAGATGTACCGTAACCTAACTCAACGTAGTCACCGGAGTAATCTTCACCGAAGCTACCGTAAGTCAGGTAAGCACCTTCATATTCACCTGTCAGCGCCATGAAAGTGTAGTCAGCTTCTGGAGTACCAGACGGCTGATCTTCAGTACCAAATGTAACTTCCAGGCTCAGGAACTCATAACCGAAGTTGAAGTTAATTTCATGGAAATCAACATCTGATTCAGTGTAGAAGTAACCAGCATAACCAACGCTATAAGAAACGTCGCCCATTTCACCAGCGTAACCACCGTAGATATCGTACTCTACGTCATCATCAGTTACGTCAGCAGCCCACAGACCTACATAGATGCCATTGTCAGCTTCGTAATCTACTCCGCCCATCATGCTTGCACCATCAGTAGTCTGATCGACACCACGGAAGTAGTAATCGCTCATCGCACCGATGTTCGCAGAAAGACCTGCCTGTGCAACAACAGAAGCAGAAAGAAGACCAGCAGCAATCAGCGCCTTAGTCATAGGTTTAATCATCTTTTATTCCCCCTCGGATAAAAATTAAAATACGACGATTTACACCATAGAAAGCACATGGAATGCCAACTTGAATATAACTATATTTATCAATAAGTTAGATACAAACGAATCTATCTCTCCTTAAACTTTATTACTATAGTGAAATAAATTGCACCAAAAAAGAACAAGCCAATACCGCACTGCACCAAAAAACTGCAACACAACTGTAATATAAAGCTTTTTTGAACTTTCTCAGGTGATCCATGCACCTATATGATTAGCAATATACAAAAACGTTAAGGGGTTTCGGCATGGCAATAGCAACAAGCACTTCAGGTTGCAGCTGGAGCGGAAATAAAAGACACCAAACATTCTGGTGTTAGGGCACACGGCCAGATAGTGGTACACAATATCGCTCAGCCATTTTCTTCCTAGCCCCAGAGCCAGAAGCGGTAGCGCATCAAAGCAAAAAGAACCTGACTGTTAACAGAGTATTTATGCTCCAATAGTCACAGAACCCCTACCCGTAGAAGTGTTCTATATAGCCAAGGAATACCACCACAAATATTAACAAGAACGAGGCATGGGCAGCTGTGGAACTTTGTTTCCAAATACATTCCGGTAAAAAGATACCAATGCAGGAAATACAGAATTTTTATAAAAGAAATGGTCATAAAGGGCGCATTGAAGTGGGAGATACCTGTGCATGGTTAACTGCAAACCACTCAATTGTTGCAGCGTTGCGCTTGTCCCCCTCCTCCACTTCTGAAGACTTTCTTTTATTAAGGGGCCTTTGGGTTGAAAAAGCACTAATAGGACAATCCCTTGGGAGTAACCTAGTCAAACAGGTTACCCGTTATTTGCATGAAAACAGGATGTCTTGCTACTGCTTAGCTTATCCTCATTTGGAAGCTTTTTATCAAGTAAACGGCTTTATCACTATATCGGATGAAGAAGCGCCAACAGCAGTGGCTCAAAGGTTTAAACGCTATAAAAACAGAGGAGACTGTTTCATTATCATGCAATTGAAGCCGATATAGACAGACCTTTTTAAAGCCAACGTCGCACTCGAGCACAATATTCTAAGTACTGTTTACCAAACTTAGCAGTGAGATATCTTTCTTCTTTCAAGATAACGAAGCGCTGTAAAACCCATGTAGCTGGGATAGTACTAAGCATTACCCATAAGCTGTTAAGTGAAATACCTAAACCTATTGTGAATAGAATAAATGCCAGGTAGATAGGATTACGGCTATAACGAAACAAGCCAGATAGGATTAAACTCTGAGCAGGCCTCCATGGCTCAATGTGAGTTTTAGCTTTGAGAAATTGTAAAGCTGCAGTAATAGCCAGAACGAAAGCAAAACTGCAAAGCCCCCAACCAATATACCTCAAAGTTTCCAGGCCAATTAACGATGTGGGCCACGTATATTCTCCCCCAAGGGCCAGAAGAATAAACACCATAAATATGAGCGGCGGCGGTATCTTTACCGCTGGACCTTTATCGCTTTCATGCTGCATTTAGATTTACTCTCATCTCTTACAAACCACTCACTGAAGAGTGCCCCATATCTTTGCATTAACAAAATCCTAGCAGATATTCCCTTAGCTATTGCGATAGATCAAAAAGCTAAGAATTAAACAAAATCAACCAAGGAAATAACAAATGAGAAGCGCTATCATTATCCTTCACATATAAATTACGAATACGCTCACAATGTGTTTAACAACTTTTTTTCGTAGCACCCTTTTAATACTGGCATGTAGTGTCAGCTTCCAGAGTCTGGCGTTTAACAACACAGCAGAACTGGGTAAATCACTTTACTTTGACACCAACCTGTCAAAGAACCGCACTCAATCCTGTGCCAGTTGCCACGCTCCGGAAAGTGGTTTTGTTGATCAGCGACCCAATTTAAGCCAGGGCGCCTTTTCTCTTGGCGATGATAATCAATCTCTGGGGGATAGAAGCGCACCCACGACATCCTATGCTTCTTTTACTCCTAAATTCCACAAGAATAGCGAAGGCATATATGTTGGCGGTCAGTTTTGGGATGGCCGGGCATCTACACTAGAAGATCAGGCTGGCGGCCCACCGCTAAACCCCATAGAGATGGGCATGCCGAATAAGGCCAGCGTTATTGAGAGAATTAAAGAAAACCCGCAGTACGTCAAAGCCTTTAAAGATATTTTCGGCTCAGGAATTTTCGATAATACTGAGTCTGCATATGGGGCCATGACAAAAAGTATTGCCGAATTTGAACGTACTGCTTTTTTCTCACCTTTTGACTCCAAGTATGACCGCTATCTGAAAGGTGAATATGAGATGACGGCTCAGGAAGAACTTGGTATGACCCTGTTCTTTTCGCAACAGTTCTCCAACTGCAATATATGTCACCAACTGAAACGACTGCCTGAATCTAAGAATGAAACGTTTTCTAATTACAAATATCACAACATTGGAGTACCGACGAACATCCCAGGCAGAAAAGCCAATGGTGTAGCCCTAGACACACAAGACATGGGACTGATCAACAACCCCGCTGTAAATGATCCAAAACAGGCAGGCAAATTTAAAGTACCCACTCTACGTAACGTAGCTGTTACTGGTCCTTATATGCATAACGGTGTTTTTCAGGATCTACGCACAGTGATCTTGTTCTACAACAAGTACAACTCAAAAAGCCAAAAGCGCCAGGTCAATCCGGAAACCGGAGCAAACTGGTTACCACCTGAAGTAGATACCAATCTATCAATGGAAGAGTTAAAAACAGGCCCTGCTCTGGACGATAAGAAGATCGATGCACTGGTCGCTTTTCTTAAGACACTCACCGACCAACGATATGAACATATGCTTCAAAACAAGCGATAACCGCACTCGATGTTCATATAAAAAGGCCACAAATTGTGGCCTTTTTAAATTTACTTACTCGCCATATACGCTTTCCAACCGCCAAAATCGGTAATATCTTCAGCCCCCTCAATTCCATAAGGTTCACAGATAAAACCACTGACCATACTGCCATCGGCGACTTTCACTTTACCGATGCCCAAGGGAGCCGGAATACCATTAACAAAACTTCCGAACTGATCTGCCGGCATTGACCAGATCTCCACATCAATTGCGGCGCCTGTTGATTCATCCATAATCAAACCCGGTCTGAATGGCGGCCCTCCCGCCAGCGCATACATTTTGTAAACAGGCGCGGTCTGCGTGATAGACTTGAGGCTGGCTCCACGCTCGACTAACTGCCAGTTGAGCGGGCAACCAGTAAGATGAGCCCCGCAAACTAATACATCGATAGTATCTGGGCTGCCAACCAATGCTGTATCTGCCAGAGATTTAGATATATCTGAAGCCCCAACATTCAGTGCAAACAATGCCTGGAAACGTTTAGCTATAGATAATAAGCCACGATCGCAAAATGCAGCCCCTACAAGAGTCACACCAAAAGGTAATCCGTTTGTGGCTATCTGCGTAGGCACAGCGATCGATGCCATATCCAGAAGGTTCATATAGTTAGTATAAAAACCCAACTGACTGTTCCTGAGAATTGGCTCAGCCAACATCTCTTCAATGGTAAAGCAACGCCCCGCTGTAGGCGTTAACAAGCAATCAATGTTAGCAAGCTTCTGATCACACACCTGTTTAAGCGCATTCAAACGATACTGTGCTTTAAACAATTCCGTGGCTTTAGGCTCACCACCGGGTGCAATGATATCCCGTACCACTGGGAAAATCGCTTCTGGGTTTTCATCAATAAGAGGTTGTGTGGCTATGTAGCGTTCTGATACCCAAGGGCCTTCATACAGCAGGCGTGCAGCCTCATCAAAAGGTTGATAATCAATCTCTACAAATTCAACATCATTTGTTTTTAGCTGCTCTAGAGTTGCGGCGTAAGCCTCCGCATAGGCCTCATCTCCAAAAAAGTTGAGCTGAGCTTCTGGAATGACACCAATCGTTAATTTACCGCTACGTTTACCGTATGCTCGCTGCTGATTTGGGAAAGGGTTCTGCCTGCTATAACCATCTTCAGCATCAAAACCTTCAGCCACACTGAAAACAAGATTGGCATCATCGCTGTCGTAAGCAAAAATAGTCATACAATCGAGGCTTTTACACGCAGGTAACATACCTGTTGCTGAAAGCAGGCCTCTGGAAGGCTTTAAGCCAATCAGGTTATTAAAACATGCAGGAACACGACCTGACCCTGCAGTGTCTGTCCCAAGACTGAAACTCGCCATACCCATTCCGACAGATACAGCTGACCCGGCACTGGAGCCGCCGCTGACATAATCTGGATTGAATGAGTTTTTGCACGCTCCATAGGGGGAGCGTGTACCATTCAAGCCAGTCGCAAATTGATCCAGATTGGTTTTACCTACTGGAATGGCACCGGCATCAATTAATTGCTGAACCACTGTAGCGGATTTCTCAGGAGTATAGGCAAACTCTGGGCAAGCCGCTGTCGTTGGAATGCCTGCCAGATCAATATTATCCTTGATCGCAAACGGTATCCCCCACAATGGCAAAGATTTATCTTTGCTTTCCAATGCAGAGAAGAAGGGTTCAAGCTCTTCAGCTGTGAGCAGATGAATCCAGATATTATGGTCAGAATGCAGCTCTGAACGCTGAGCGATATCCTTCAAAACCTGCCGAGGAGTCAGTTCACCGCTTGTATATGCCTCCTGTAAAGAGGCGATGGTCATATTGTATGGGAATTGATCTTTCATTAACTTACACCTCTTCTATAACGACCAGCGCCTGGCCGGCACTGACACGTTGTCCATTACTCAGTAACAGATGCGAAACTGTTCCTGAGGATGTCGCGTAAACTGGAATTTCCATTTTCATGGATTCCAGCACCATCAGACATTGCCCAGCTTCAACCTTCTGCCCTACCTCAACCTCGGTCTGCCAAACACTGCCGGAAACGGGGCTGTCGATAACCAAACTATCCTCAGGCCAGCTGTGTTCGTTCTGGCTTTCTTCCTCTTCGACCACTTCAAAATTGAACTGGCCTGTTGCATGCCAATTGGCCAGTTCATCCTCAAATGCACCTTCCCGCATAGATCTGAAGTGCTCAATATCATTGTGATTTTCCTGCAGGAAGGATTGATACTCGGACAATGAGAAATGGCTTTCCTCAACTTTTAATGGGTAACGCCCTTGAGGGAAGTTCTTGCGTATATCACTCAGCTCCTCGTTCGATACTTCATAGAACCTGATTTGATCAAAGAAACGCAGCAACCAGGGTTTCTCAAACTCAACCGTCTGACGATAGCGGTTCCACATCTGCAGGGTGCGGCCCACAAACTGATATCCCCCTGGGCCTTCCATGCCATAAACACAGAGATAGGAACCACCAATACCAACGGAATTTTCCGCGGTCCAGGTTCGGGCCGGATTGTATTTTGTGGTCACCAAGCGATGACGAGGGTCTACCGGAGTTGCCACAGGCGCCCCCAGATAAACATCCCCTAACCCCATAACCAGATATGAGGCATCAAAGACAATCTGCTTCACATCATCGATACTTTCCAGGCCATTAATCCGGCGAATGAATTCCAAATTGCTTGGACACCATGGCGCATTTTTACGAACCGATTGATCGTATTTTTCTATCGCTAGCTTGCAGGCCTCATCATCCCAGGAAAGCGGGATATGAACGATGCGCGAAGGCACCTGCAAGCGGTCTATCTTGCTTGCCAGCTCCCGCTCACCACTTTGTAAATGTGCGAGCAACTGTTGATAGCTAATTAGCTGACTGTCGTAATGAACCTGAAGTGAGCGAATGCCTGGGGTCAGCTCCTGAATACCGGGCAGTAAATTTTCTTGCAGCCACTGCATCAAGGCGTGAGCGCGGAAACGCAGGGAGATATCCAAAACCTGCTCGCCATACTCCACCAGCATAAAGTGATCACCCGCAGCCCTGTAGACCACGTCAACACCAAACTCATCTTGACTAAGTTGAGCCAGAATGGGTGTTTCAGGTTTAACCGATTCGATGGTCAGCGGTTTAGTTTGCAGCTGTCTAACACTATTCTTTAATGCCTGCTCCATCTGCACAGCGGTTTCCAGAGAAACAGGAACAAAGCGGATTTTATCCCCTGCACGTAACTGCCCCAGTTTCCACAGGTCTGCCTGAATCACCGTTGCAGGGCAAACAAAACCGCCCAGTGAAGGGCCGTCTGGCCCAAGGATAACCGGCATATCACCGGTAAAATCCACCGTACCAAATGCATAAGCATTGTCATGAATATTGGATGGATGAAGCCCAGCCTCTCCACCGTTTTTACGGGCCCATTCAGGTTTGGGGCCGATCAGGCGGATACCAGTACGGCTGGAGTTGTAATGGACCTCCCAGTCCGAATCAAAAAAGGTTTCAATATCCTGATCTGTGAAAAAATCGGGTGAACCGTGGGGACCATAGATAACCCTGAGTTCCCAGTTATGGGTAATTTCAGGTTTTAACTCATCTTCCAACTTAACTGCTGAAACCGGATCAAAAGAATCTTGTACTCGTAAGACATCACCCGCACGAAGCGCGCGACCATTGTGACCACCAAACTGACCGAGCGTGAAGGTCGAGCGTGAACCCAGGTATTCAGGACAATCCACACCCCCTCTGACACAAAGGTAACTGCGAGCCCCTTCTGCTTTAATGCGACCCAGCTTCAGGGTTTGCCCGGGCGCTACATTGATCACTGTCCACAGTTTGATGACCTCTCCATCCAGTTCAGCGTCAATCTCAGCTCCTGAAAGCACAATTTGAGTTGCGCTGCTGAATGTCAGCGTTGGCCCCTGCATCGTCATCTCAAGACCCGCTGCAGCCTCATTATTGTCTAATAGGCGATTAGCCAACCGGAATGAATAACTATCAAACGGACCGGAAGGTGGGACCCCTACGTCCCAAAAACCCTGACGGGCCGGATAGTCCTGAATGGTGGTTTGCGTCCCCCCCTGCACTACATCAATGCGTGCCGGACAATAGCTCAAATCATTCAGATAACGCGTGGTAACTTTGCCTTCCAACAGAACCGGGTCCTGGCAAAGCAGAGTCAGATAATGGAGATTGGTTTCGCTCCCGTACAAGCGTGTCTCAGACAGTACGCTATGCAATTTACTGAATGCCGCTGATCGGTCTTCTGCATGAACAATCACTTTGGCCAGCATTGGATCAAAATATGGAGGCACTTCGATCCCAGCTTCAATCCAATGATCTATTCGAATCCCCGCCCCTTCAGGAAAAGCAACATCCGTAAGAAGATCTGCACAAGGCTGAAAATCGCGATAAGGGTCTTCTGCATAGATACGTACTTGTACTGCATGTCCTTTTGGCTTGAGAATACTACGCTGCGACTGAAGATCAACCGTCTCTCCCGCCGCAAGGCTGACCATCCACTCCACAAGATCGACGCCGTAAACCTCTTCGGTCACACCGTGTTCCACCTGAAGGCGGGTATTCACTTCCAGAAAATAGAATTTTTCTGTGTCGGCATCGAAAATAAACTCAACCGTGCCGGCATTTCGATAACTGACACTGGACAGCAACGCCTCTGCTGTCTGATGCAATTCTTTGCGCACCTCATCACTCAGATTCGGTGCCGGGCATTCTTCAACGACCTTCTGGTTACGTCGCTGGCTGGAACAATCTCGCTCCCCTACCGCCAGTGCCTGGCCTTGCCCATCAGCAAATACCTGTACCTCAATGTGTCGGGCCCGACCGATAAATTTTTCAATAAATACGCCATCATCCGCAAAGTTATTTGCGCCCAGACGTTTTACTGAATCAAAAGCTGACATGATCTCTTCAGTTGAATGGCAAAGCTGCATTCCAATCCCGCCACCACCCGCGGTGCTCTTAAGCATAACCGGGTAACCGATTTTCTCAGCTTTATAGATAGCTTCATCCAGATCTTTCAGTAAATCTGTACCAGGTGTTAGGGGAACCTTGGCTTTTTCCGCGAGTTCACGCGCTTTGTGCTTAAGACCAAACACCTCCATCTGTTCCGGTGTTGGGCCAATAAATGCAATACCTTCGGCCTCGCAACGGCGCACAAATGCAGCATTTTCACTTAAGAATCCATACCCCGGATGAATTGCTTCCGCGCCGCTTTGTTTAGCAATCGCGATGATTTTATCAACATCCAGATAAGTTTCTGCAGCAGCACCTTCCCCCAGGCAGTAGGCCTCATCGGCATGCCTCACATGCAGACTATCGGCATCACTTTCTGCATACACGGCTACCGCACTGATATTCAGTTTTTTTAACGTACGGGTAATCCGGGTGGCGATTGCACCTCGGTTAGCAATAAGGACTTTTGAAAACATGATCACCTTGGCCGGGTCGTCCCGGTGATAGATACAACAGTGGTCGTCCACTGAGGTGTTCAGATCAGCATTAATGCTGTCTTATTCTGCAGCCCAAACCAGGCATTCAACCGGCGTTGGGTTATAGCCATTACAGGGGTTATTTAACTGTGGGCAGTTAGAAACCAGCACGATGACATCCATTTCAGCCCTAAGTTCTACATATTTTCCTGGCGCGGAAATACCATCTTCAAAGGTAAGACCACCTTCTGCAGTCACCGGGACATTCATAAAGAAGTTGATGTTATGGCTGATATCACGCTTGCTAATGCCATATTCGGGGTGCTCAGCAATGGCGAGCATCCAGCTGTCACGGCAAGCGTGCATGCAACGTTTTTCCAGATCGTAACGCACGGTATTACTTTCGGTTGCGCAGGCACCGCCGAGAGTGTCATGGCGACCACAGGTATCTGCAACAATTTCCAACATCACATTATTTTCATTGGAACGTAGTTTTGATCCTGACGTGAGATAAACATTGCCCTGTTCACGGATTGTGTCTGTGGCACTGTATCGTTCCGCTGGATTATTCGCGTTATAGAACAGAGTATCTGCCGCCTGATTCCCCTCAAGATCAAGAATGCGCAGAGTTTCACCTGCCTTCAGTACTTTAAAAAAGTAATCGCCCGCATCTACTGTATCGCTGCTGATTGCATTTTCGGGCTTAAGGTTAGATTCCTTTAACATCTCTTAGCCTCCCAGTCCGATGTGATAAAGTGCGTTATTCTCAAAACCCCGGCCATTTTCAGGTCTGAAGTTTTTACAGAAGTCTTCTTCCGTCACTTCTTCAGCCACGCCCAGCTCAATCTGGACCTTGGTGACCGGATAACTCTCCGAATTGTCCAGAGGGTGTGGACAGGTATGAAGCAGTACCAGAGTATCCATCTCGAAGCGTAGAGTTACACTGTCACCTTGTTTACTGTGCTTACCATCCAGTGATAAACCTCCCTGTTCATCGACCACCACTTTGCTGAACCAATTCAAATTAGCCGCCATATCAGCAGCTGAAAGGCCATATTTAGCAAGCTCTACCAGAAACGCATCAAGACCGTTCTGATGCCACTCATTACGGTCATTCTGATAATCTCTGGCGCCCCATTTTTCAGCAATATGGTTTGCATGGGAGTTCCCGGACACTGTTTCATGCCAACCTAAGCTATCCCCAATAACAGAGGCAAAGATGCGCCCCATGTCCGAATACAGGCAGTTACCTTTTGTTAGCTTAAAAGTATGTTGACACTTTAAAGTGTCTGGGGCGTTGTAACGCTCCAGCAGGTTTTCCGGGTTATAAAACAACATGCCAACATTGGCACCACCCTTAAGGTCAGTCAGCCGTATGATGCTGCCGCGACGAACGCGCAGCGACCAATGCGAGCCAACCGCCATTTCAGTTGAATAGTCGATTGAACGGATATATTCGCTCATCTCTGACTCCATAGTTACCCCACCATTTCAGGTACTGGCCTGAGGTGGTCATCGATTTGTTGATAGACGGATTGATCCATCTGCCCCACTGGCAGATCATATGTAATCCCTGCCCCGTAACGGTGAGGTGCTTGTGGATCATGTCTTAATTTGTCAAAAACCCATAGGCGGGTTCCCAGATAGAAACCCTCTTTCAAGTCATGGGTGACCATAAACACTGTCAGCTTGTGTTCTTTCCAGAGGTTGAGAACCAATTCGTGCATATCTGCGCGAATACCCGGGTCAAGCGCGCCAAAAGGCTCATCCAGTAGCAGAATACGAGGCTTACCCAGTAATGCCTGAGCAATAGCAAGTCGTTGCTTCATACCACCAGAAAGCTCATGCGGATATTTGTTCAAAGCATGACTCAGCCCTACCTGTTCTAACATTGCCTCAGCTTCTTCACGGGCTGCCCTTTTAGCCGATCCGAACAGATAACCTGTAATTCCGGGACGTTCAAAACCACGTGTAGCCATAACGTTTTCAAGCACAGTCATATGTGGAAATACAGAGTACTGCTGGAACACAATGCCCCGATCTGATCCGGGTTCTGAAGGTATTGGCTCGCCGTCCAGAAGTATTTCCCCTTTGCTCGTTTGAACCGTTCCCAGCAGCATGTTTAGAAAGGTACTTTTGCCGCAACCAGATGTTCCCACGAGGGTGACAAACTCACCTTCCTGAACAGTTATGTTGAGGCGTTCCAGAACAATATTTTCGCCATATTGTTTCCAGACATTATTTACCTCAATCATAGGTTTTTCTGGTGTGCATACAGTTTCTATACTGTTCATTATTTACCCCCTTGCGAATGCCATGGGAACAAACGCTTGTTCATTTCTCTAAGTAACACGTCAATGAAAAAAGCGAGAATCGTAATCCAAGCCACATACGGCAGAATTACATCCATTGCCATATAACGACGTACAAGGAAGATTCGATAGCCAAGGCCATCAGTCGCCGCGACAGCTTCAGCTGCGATCAGGAACAACCATCCCGCACCCAATGATAGGCGGACCGCATCTATCAGTTTGGGGGTAATCTGCGGTAACAGAACCCGAATCATGATCTGGGAGGTATTCGCCCCGAGTGTCTGGGCTTTAACCAACTGTTCAAACGGAATTTCCTGTGTTCTGCGTTGGATATCCCGGGCAATAAAGGGTGTTATGCCAATGGCAATCAACACCACTTTTGATAACTCGCCAAGACCAAATACGATAAACAGAACCGGCAATATAGCCAGAGGTGGAATTAATGAAACGACCGTTAACAACGGTGACAACCATGCTGTAAACAATGGCAAAGCACCGGTTAATAAGCCGATCAGCAATCCTAAGGAAGCTGCAATAATCACACCCAAACCTAATCGAGTCAGACTGCTTGCCGTATCCTGCCAGAACAGATATTCGCCTGTACGCTTACTGGGTTCCAGTGCCATGCGCTCCAGTCCTTCACCTATCTGGGTGAAACTGGGCAAAAGTTTATCGTTCGGATTCACTTCCAGTCGTGCTTCAGAACCGACCATGTAAAGAATCAGCAGAAGCAGAAATGGAGCCACACCCAGAAAGATCTTAAGAGATTGTCCCGGCGTTTGGTTAATGAGCTTTTTCATATAGCCCTCTCAAATATTTGAGTTATGTAGCTATTGAACTCAAAAGCATTCTGTAAAGCCGGCACGTAATAAGAACATGCCGACGCACAGAGTATTACCGCTTAGAGTTTGCCGTCTGCAGCCATCTGCATATAGGTAGGGTCAAAACGGAACTTCACATTTGAAGCATCACCAAAAGTACCGGCAGGCATTTCAATGCCGATATAACCAGCATCAGGTGCACCATCGCCCAGAAGACCGTGTTTGAAAGAGAACTTAGCTACGTTCTCCATAGTGGATACCAGCTTTTCGCTGTTTGTCAGAGAAAGAGCATCAGCTGGGGTATAAAACATTTCAGTACTTGCTAACTGAGCTTCATAGCCCGCCAGATCAGTACCTGAGGCTTCTGCCATATAGGTTTTAGCTGTAACACCCATATCACCTTCTCCGCTCATTTTGCCCATGATTTCATACCATGCACCGACAAGCGCTTTACCCAATTTAGGGTTAGCTTTAAGGGTTTCAGTATTGATGACCAGCAAGTCAATGATTTCACCAGGGATTTTAGAAGAGTCGAATACTTTTGTGCTGTTAGGCATAGATTCGATTTCACTTAACAGCGGGTTCCAGGTTGAAACAGCTGTCACATCATCTGTGCCGTACACTGCAACCATATCTGCGTCAGATGTGTTCACCACTGTCAGGTCTTTTTCACTCATACCTTCACTTTCAAGGGCACGAGCCAGCAGGTAGTGAGATACACTCAATTCAACCAGATTCACATTCTGGCCTTTAAGGTCAGCAACAGATGACTTGCCTTTCAATACGATACCATCGTTACCATTGGAGAAATCACCCACAACCAGAGCTGTGCTATCAACACCACCCGCAGCAGGGATTGTCAGCGCATCCATATTGGTCATTGTGCAGGCATCGAATTCGCCCGCACTGTACTGATTGATTGACTCGATGTAATCGTTAATCTGTACGACTTCGATATCGATACCGTACTTGTCACCCCATTTCTTTACGATGCCTTGTTCAGCACCATAAGCCCATGGCATCCAGCCAACGTAGATTGACCAACAAACTTTAAATGAATCTCCCGCTTGAGTAAGCGGACTAAGTGAAAGAGCAAGAATTAAAGCAGCAATGCGTTTCATGAAGAACCTCTCAGTTGCATCTGATTTACACGGAGCACCCTTGGCATTAACGACCAATAGTCTCCCGGGCTTTTATCCCGCCGTGTAACCTATGCCTTTACTCTGAAAGGTGGAGGTCGAATGCTCTCGGACCAGCCATCAATGCTCACTTCTCTTGTCTTTTGTTGAGCCTGATCGGAACCCTAGCGTTCTATTTATTACCTGATTGTTGCGTCCTTAATGACAAGGGTGCGGACAAAAAAGCAAATACAAACTTAGTGCCAAAAATAAAATAACTTTAAATTTCAATTAATTAACAAAAAAAGAACCAATAAAAATATTTTCTCGCTCTATTTTTATGCACCCTCATATTGCAGCGCAAAAACAAAAAGCACCAACTTGAAACATAAATTTCATAATCCCAATACTCAATATAAAAATGATCTCTAACAATTCAGCAAACATCGATTATTGGAGAGTGCAGACCGCTCAATTTATTGATATAACGAATAAGGCTCGATAAAGAATTGTGTTCTTGTGTCTGTAATTCCTAAACAGGTAAATGCCATGAATTTAGCTGAAAACGTTTGCAATATCGTGCTATTTGGCGGTTTGGGAGATCTCGCACAAAGGAAGCTTTTCCCTGCCCTTTATCAGCTAGACTGCGCTAACCTGTTATCACCGAACACGCTTATTTACGGCCTTGCACGGGATACCTTTCATAACGCTGCGATCGATATAACAGAGCAAAATTTGAGGATTTACATTCCTGAAAATGAATTATCCGAGAAGAAACTCAGTGAGTTTATGGAGAAATTGCAGTTTTTAAGTTTTGACTTTAATGACTATGAAGAATATTCGAAGCTGTGTACCGAACTCGACAGGAATGCCGATGCCGACCGTCTATTTTACTTTTCAACACCCGCATCCATCTATGGAACCATTTGTGAAGGACTCAACGCGGGTGGCTGCCTGAATTCATCCAGCCGAGTTGTACTGGAAAAACCCATTGGGCACAGTCTGGATTCATCCCACACCGTAAACTCCGAAGTAGCCAAATACTTTGACGAATCTCAGATTTACCGTATAGACCACTACTTAGGTAAAGAGACCGTACAAAACCTTATTGCACTACGTTTTGCTAATAACCTCTTTGGCAGCCAATGGAATCAGAATTTCATCTCATACATCGAAATAACCATAGCCGAAAAGGTTGGTATTGAGGGCCGCTGGGGGTATTTTGATAAATATGGTCAACTGCGTGACATGTTGCAAAATCACCTGTTGCAACTTTTATGTTTAGTAGCAATGGACCCACCGTCAGACCTTAGTTCTGATGCAATTCGTAACGAAAAAGTAAAAGTTCTAAAAGCACTTCGTCCCATTACTGAAGAGATGCTGGATTCTCATCTGGTACACGGTCAGTACATGGAGGGTTATATCGACGGAGATCCCGTTCCGGGCTACCTTGAAGAAGATGGAGCTAATACAGAAAGCTCCACTGAAACGTTCATCGCACTTAAAGCCGAAGTAGAAAACTGGCGTTGGGCTGGCGTACCTTTTTATCTCAGAACAGGAAAGAGGATGCCGGAAAAGCTGACCCAGATTACTGTTCATTTCAGGCAGCAGCCCCACTACATATTTGACCCGGAACAAAGGTCACTGGCAGAAAATGCTCTGATGATCAAAGTTCAGCCCGATGAAGGTATTTCTTTACAGGTGTTAAGCAAGGAACAAGGGCTTAACAGCGGTATGAAACTCCGAAAAGCCCCTCTTCACCTTTCATTTTCAGACGCTTTCAGCATGGACAGAGTACCCGATGCCTACGAAAGGCTGTTACTCGAAGCAATAAATGCTAACCAAAACCTTTTTGTCAGAAGTGATGAAATTGAACACGCCTGGAAATGGTGCGACCAGATTATTTCTCACCTGGAGAATCGAGTGCCCCCGATGCCTTACCCGGCCGGATGCTGGGGTCCAGAAAAAATCTATAACATGATCGAAGCTGACAAAAGGCGGTGGCATGAACAGCCTTGATTTTGACTTACCTTCACATGTGCATATCAAGGTCTTCGAGAATGCCGAACTGGCCTGTGCTGCCCTAAGCAGCGAACTAAACTCGATCATCCAAAACGCGGTTAAGATCCAAGGGCAAGCGACAATTGCACTGTCGGGTGGTAGCACCCCTTTACCCATGTTCAAAGCACTAAACCAAATGCCTTTGCCCTGGGATAAGATGGTTATCGCATTGGTGGATGACCGTTGGGTACCACCAACAGATCCAGACAGCAACGAAGCATTGGTTACCCAACATTTGCTCGGAAAGCATCTAGAAGACACAGAGTTTATCGGTTTCTGGAAAGCCGATGCTGATATCCAATCCGCTGAATCCAAATGCGCTACTGATCTGGCGTCAAAACTACCAGACTTACTCGACGCAGTGGTTCTCGGCATGGGAAATGATGGTCATACTGCCTCCCTGTTTCCGCAAGCTCCGCAATTGGAAGTTGCGTTGAATACAGCTTCAGCCTGTTGCGCAATCTCGCCTGTCACTGCTCCCCATGAACGAATGACAATGAGCGCAAACCGATTGCTGGCCAGCCGTAATCGATTCCTTCACCTAAAAGGAAAAGACAAACTTGAAACCCTCAAAAATGCTGTGTTGGAAAACGATGTAAAAGCAATGCCAATACGCTTGTTTCTCAAGCACCCTCTAACCATTTACTGGAGTCCCTGATGGGCATGCAGAAACAGGAAAATCTTATGACGTCAAAACTCCCCTCCTCTAAGAATGACCAAGTAGATACCTTGTGTTCAATAACACCGGTTATTCCTGTATTGACTTTCGAAACTGTGGAAGAAGCATTACCGGTGTCTGAGGCCCTGCTTGAAGGGGGTATTTCTGTTCTGGAAATCACATTAAGAACACCCGTAGCTTTGGATGTAATCCAGATGCTCTCGGAAAAATTACCTGAGGCAAAGGTTGGAGCGGGTACAATTACAACGCCTGAACTCTATCAGTCGGCAGAAGAGGCCGGAGCCTGCTTTATGGTTAGCCCAGGGCTGACCAATGAACTTCTTGAAGCAGGAGTTGCAAGCGATATTCCACTTTTGCCAGGCATACAGACTATTTCCGAAATGCTCTTAGGGCTTCAATATAACTACCAACGCTTTAAGTTTTTCCCTGCAAGCGTGTCTGGTGGCCCTCAAGCTCTGAAGGCCTATTCCGGGCCATTTGGCGACGTTAAATTCTGTCCAACAGGAGGAATTAGCCTGGACAATGCTAAAGACTACCTGAATCTTAGCAATGTCATGTGTGTAGGCGGATCCTGGTTAGCTCCCAAGAACCTCATAAACGAAAAAGACTGGATCGCAATCAAACTACGAGCGAAGGAAACCTTCTTAAAACTCCAGCAGGGTTAAATCTCTAGGGCAAACGTTCATGGGTCATAAACAAATACCACAGCCGATAAGGATCTGGACTGATCTATCCATTAATGGCAGAGAAATCAAACACAGAGGCGCCTTCTTCGGCACAACCAACCTGATTTCGAAAAGATGAAAACAGCTCCCTACCCATCGACATATGGTTTGCCATAGGTATTCCTTCAGATTTCACAGTTCGGGACAGCCACTCATCGTTTTCCGAAAGCAGGACCAGTGATCCATCAAGGCCATTAAGCCTGATAATATCCCCATCCTGAACTTTTGATAACGCACCGCCCTCACAAGCTTCAGGCCAGACATGGATCGCCGCAGGCACTTTGCCGGATGCGCCCGACATACGACCATCAGTGACCAGAGCCACCTTGAAACCTCGATCCTGTAAAACACCCAGATAAGGAGTTAATTTATGCAGTTCCGGCATCCCAATAGCTTTTGGCCCCTGGAAGCGCAATACCGCAATAAAATCTTTATCCAGTTCACCGCGTTTAAAAGCCTCGGCAAAATCCTCCTGATCTTCAAACACAACCGCAGGGGCTTCAACAATAAGATGCTCATCGGCTACAGCCGAGGTTTTCATCACCCCCCGACCCAGGTTACCGGCCAGCACTTTAACTCCGCCATCATCCCGAAAAGCAGCGGATACAGTTGCTAGCACGGCTTTATCAAGAGATGTTTTTGTCGCTTCTTTCCAATGAATTTCACCATCTTGCAGGAACGGCTCCTGCATATAATTTGACAGTCCTTTGCCCATGATCGTCATTACATCTTCATGCAAATAACCTGCGCTCAGTAATTCAGAGATCAAGAAACCAACGCCACCCGCAGCATGAAAGTGGTTAATGTCAGCCTCACCATTTGGATAGACACGTGCTAGCAATGGGACAACCGAAGATAGTTCCGAGAAATCATCCCAATTGATAATGATACCCGCAGCACGGGCAATCGCTACGATATGCATTGTATGGTTAGTAGAGCCACCGGTAGCCAATAAAGCGACTATCGCATTAACAATCGAACGCTCATCTACTATTTCATATAACGGCGTAAATCGACCGTTACCTGCCGTCAGCTTAATCACTTTCTGTGCAGCTTCACGCGTCAATGCCTCACGCAATGGGGTGCCCGGATTAACGAAAGTCCCCCCTGGCAAGTGCAACCCCATAACTTCCATGACCATCTGGTTCGTATTAGCCGTGCCATAAAACGTACAGGTACCAGCGCTATGGTAAGAATCAGATTCGCACTCCAGAAGCTCATCTCTTCCAATCTTACCCTCAGCATAGAGTTGACGGATTCGAGCTTTCTCCTTATTGGGAAGTCCGCTCTGCATTGGACCCGCAGGTACAAACACTGTTGGCAGATGACCAAAACGCAACGCCCCTATCATCAATCCCGGAACAATTTTGTCGCACACCCCAAGATACAGAGCGGCATCAAACATATTATGGGAGAGCCCAATAGCCGTAGACATCGCGATCACATCACGACTGAACAGGCTCAGATCCATTCCCGGTTGCCCTTGTGTAACACCATCACACATTGCTGGAACGCCTGCTGCAACCTGCGCTACAGAGCCCAGCTCTCGCACGGCATCTCGAATAATTTCTGGATAGGTTTCAAAAGGCTGATGTGCAGAAAGCATATCGTTATAGGCATTAACGATTGCAACGTTAACCGAATTACTCAGTTTGAGAACTTGTTTATCAGATTCGCCACACGCAGCAAAACCGTGCGCAAGGTTACCGCAGGAAAGCCTCGAGCGGTGCACTCCAGCTTCTTGAGCTTTTTTCATCTGCTCCAGATATACATCGCGAGTGTCTTTGCTTCGTTCACAAATACGCGCAGTAACACTATCAACAACTGGGTGCATGGGCTTATCTCCTTTGCTGGTGCGAATCTCTAACTTAAAAGCATACCTTTATATTGCTTTTAATTTAATTTCTATTGCACTGTTTACAGCAATCGTTGTGCCAAAGGTTGAGTAGGTACAACTTATTGCAAGAGATAGATTCTTAAAATTTGAGAGGCCAAGCTATACCAGAGGGTGCGTCAGCTGTTTTGAAGAGCAATGGGAAAGGCCACCCTATTTCAGGGGATGCATGACCTTTTTGGGGTCATAAAAGGGGCTGGATTTATTGGTTACCGCTTTTAACTGTAACCACCCTACGGGCTTCGCGCTAACGCGCTCGATTGTGATTGCTGTGCAATCGCTGAACCAAGGAATTAGAGGAACAAATTCAGCTCTAGCAGAAAATAAAAAAGGCCATCCTGTTCTTGGGAATGCATGAGCTTTTTTATAGTGTGAATGGAAGGGAGCTGGATTTATTGGTTACAGCTTTTGGCTGTAACCACCCTTCGGGCTTCGCGCAAATGCGCTCGATTGTGATTGCTGCGCAATCGCTGAACCAAGGAATTAAAGGAACAAATTCAGCTCTACCAGATTTAAAATAAAAAAGGCCATCCATTCGGATGACCTTTTTTATTTTAAATCTGGTAGCGGGGGCTGGTTGCCAACGCTGTCTAAGCTGCTGGTAAATGCCCTTGATATTGCCTCTAAGCCACCACATATCAGCGCGTTACTATCTAGCTTAGAGGGAGCCCACGCTTCACAGGGCGCGGAGTATAACGGCGAAAGCCCCATTTTGACAAGTGGAGGGGCTTAAAATGGACGATAAAACGCCAAAAACCAAGTATCCACCTCCATTTTCCATGAGATTTACCGAGGAAGAGCGCAAGGCGCTAGAGACAGCTGCGGCAGGCAGACCACTGGCGGCTTACATTCGCTGGTTGATCTTCAAAGAAGATATGCCTGAAATGCCCAAAAAGCGGACGCGTGGCGAATCTGCTGATATTGATCAAAAGGCCATCGCTAAGCTCATTGGGGCGCTCGGCCAATCCCGTATTAGTGCCAATATTAACCAGCTCGCCAAGGCGGCTAATTCTGGCTCTCTCCCCGTCAATCATGACGTTGTGGAATCACTCAATGAGTCTGTCACGGCCATTCAGTGGATGCGCGACACATTAATCAAAGCTCTAGGACTAAAACCCCAAAGCCAGCCAGAGAAGGAGGATGAAGATGATCCTCAAGGGTAATCAACGTGCTGGCGGTCGCCAAATGGCACTTCACCTGCTCAACGGGGAGCAAAATGAGCACGTCAATGTGCATGAGGTGAGCGGCTTTATGGCGCAAGATGTTCTCGGCGCATTGAATGAAGCCTATGCGTTATCCAAGGGAACCAAGTGCAAACAATTCATGTATTCCCTGAGCCTGAACCCGCCACAAGATGAAAAGGTCGATATTGAGACCTTTGAAAAAACGCTGGAGCGTGTGGAGCAAAAGTTGGGGCTGGAAGGTCAGCCCCGCGTGGTGGTCTTCCATGAAAAGGAAGGCCGCCGCCATGCGCACTGCGTTTGGAGCCGCATCAATACGGACGAGATGAAGGCGGTTAACATCTCGCACCCAAAACTAAAGCTTAATGACCTTTCCAAGTCGCTATATCTCGAACATGGCTGGAAGCTGCCTGAAGGCTTCAAAGACAAAACCAAGAAAAACCCGCTGAACTTTACCCGCGCCGAATGGCAGCAAGCGCAGCGCATTGGCCGTAAAGCATCGGACATAAAAAGTGAGCTTCAGGAGTGCTGGGCAATATCCGACACAAAAAACAGCTTCGAGCATGCGCTCCGTGAAAAAGGCTACTTTTTAGCCAAAGGCGATAAACGCGGTTTTGTGGCTTTAGATGTATATGGCGAAGTGTATTCACTCACGCGCCAGCTTGGGCAAAAAGCCAAAGCCCTAGAGGCGCGCCTTGGCAGCGCCAAGGACTTGCCATCAGTGCAGGAAGTGAAAAACGGCATACAAGGCCAGCTTTCAAAGCTGTTTGATTCTTACAAAGAGGAATTGCGCAGCGTACACAATGAAAAGCTCAAACCCCTGCTGGCCGATAAGGCCAAACTGACCAATGAACACCGCTCGGTACGTGCCAGCCTTAAGGAATATCAGCAAAAACGCTGGCAAGCTGAGGAGCTGAAGCGATCGGCCAGAATCCGCAAAGGCTTTAAAGGCATTTGGGACAAGCTCAATGGCCACTACTGGAAAACCCGCAAACGCAATGAGCAAGAAGCGTGGCAGGCACATTTGCGTGATCGTAAACAGCAAGAAGAGCTGATTCAAAAGCAGTTAACCGAGCGCCAGAACTTACAAACGCAAATCCAATTGCTGCGCGACGTTCAAGAAAAAGAGCGCCAAGCGCTGGTGTGTGATCTTTCTCATGTTGCCAAACATGAGGAAAAATCAAAACACACTCATCGCTCGAAAACCAATACACAAAGCAAAAACACTCAAAATACCAATGCACCAAACCGTCAAAACAGACGTGATGACGACAAAGGCATGGATTTTGAGCCTGAGATATAAGAAAGGACAATGGCATGGCCTGTGATAAATGCGAACATTGCGGAAACCGCTACCACTGGAGCCATGCCTTTTCAAAATTCGGCTACGATGACGGCGACGGAAAAATTGAAACGCCTGAAATCGCCGAACTACTAGAAAGCGAAGGTTATGAAGTATGTTACGGGCGCTGGCTTGCGCACAACACGCTTATTTTTTCTATTAAGAAAGACGGCATGGAACTCATGCCGCTCGATATTTCTACCATTCGGATCGGCTACGACGATCCGACGATTTATTTGCCTGAAGATATTCAGGCGATATTAAACAGCAAAATGCCATTCACTGGCGTTTTTCCTTATTAAAGCCATTATTAGCGCAGCCTCAATTTGAGAGCGAGCATTGCCGCCAAGCCCCAAGCTTGGCGGCGCATTTTTTATCAATCAAAATAAATCAAGCTGCACGTCATCTGGATTTTTAACACCAAACAAACACCGTGCAGCCTTAATGGTGGCCTCTCCCTGAAATATAGGCTCTTCAGATGAAGGGATAAATATTTCCCATGCCGCCCATACTTTCAAACCAGCGCCTTCGTAATGAATATGTATGCTATTGCTACAACCTGAACCGCCGCAAATACCCAATTCATAACGTACCGCTTTTGCCATATCTGCATCATTCAGACCTGTTGCAGCTTTGGCTCTCCATCTATCGAGCGCACCACCTGTGCAGGTTAAAGCCCGTTTTAGTGATTGTTGTTTTTCTTCGTTTGTTAAATCTCGCATTTTAAAATTCCCTTTCCGCATGAAGGGAACCGCCTTAGCGGTTCCAAAAAACATGTACTTCCTGATAGCCTGTTTCGATTGTAAAAATATCGCCGCTCATTTCCATGTCGCGCCCCATGCGGTCATAGTCGATATAAAATTCTAAATGGCTGGGCACTTCGCTTGTTTCTTCAGTGATTTCCTGCGCGTAATCCGAGAGGCTGGCATACTCGCCTTGGTAATCTTCCTCCATGGCTTTCTGTGCTTCTTCGAGCGTTGAAAAATGACTGATCAATTCGGCAGCTATCTCGCCATGCTCTTCAATAAAACAGGCTACTTCGTGGGCACTCTCTATGCCTTCATACTCTGACAGGCGATAACTGCCGTAACCTTCAAAGTCGTGTATGGCGTATTCTTCTACATCTTCTACAGGGCTGGATTCCAACATGCTGTTTATTTGGTCTTGAATGTCGCCAATGTCTGCCGTTGCATCAATCCAAACGCCATGCAAATAACCGCTGTTATACGCTGCCAAACATGCCACATAAATTCTGATTTCTTCGCTCATTGCTTTTCTCCTTAATCTTAAAAACACATCCCCTTTTGGGGTTGAAAACCCCAGACAAAGGAGCGAGAGAAGCGAGCGTAAGATCACATGTTTTGGCGTAATCCAGACAGGGGGAACCGCCCGTCCTGCACAAGCCCAGTATTTTGGGGCGCGGAAGGATGGGGGATGTCTTGATGGAGACAAGTTGTGTGATATTTTGACGTTTACCCAAAAGGGGCACGTAATTATTGAATCAAGCGAACACGATCAGTGTTCACACCTTATTGAACTTTCAGCCAAGCGCAGCGAAAACTTTCAAAGTCTTTCAAACCGGTCATGCTTTAGCACTACCAGTAATTTTCAATCAATCAGCACCACCTGATTGAGCCCTTAACCAGCACTGCCTTTTAGCATTACCACTAGCGCAACGTGACAATGGATCAGCAAGCGTAACGCTTCTTCACACTATTGCGACCTAAGGTGCAGATCAGTCACTTTGCAAAAACACGCGGCCATACAAAGGCCGTGGCAGTCACGGCCTCCAAAAACAGGAGGCAACAATGAAATTGATTACAAGATTTGAGCTGGCAGCCAAAAACACGAACGAGCTTTATGGACTACATAGAAAGGTTTTTAACGAGCTGGCAAAAAGTAAGCCGCAAACACTGGAACGCGTGAACGCATTGGCTTCACTGGAAAATATCGAAAACGAACTTGCATCAAGGGCTCCTTGCCCTTGATGTCTCTGCGCGAGAACTTTAAAAGAGCATATAGGTTATTCTGCGCCCTTCATTTCGTACTTTTGAACATATGCAGAAAGAGTATTCTGCTCGCTTACATCATCATGAGGTACGAGCAAATATTTCCAAGGCTTACCTCCTACACTCGTCAGATAATCACTGGCATGAGAACACCAGCGTACGGCAGCATCAGCTTTTGCAAGCACCTTGGGATCATCCATCTCATTTTGTGCTTTAGTTTCAACGAGCAAAACATAATCTTCTGCTTCAGCAACAAAATCTGGTACGTATTCTGGATGCTCTATTCCATCTTTATAAAACAGTTGAAACTGCCCCTTAACAGGCTTAAACCACCTAAGAGCGTCACGCTCCAAAATAACCGAAAACCTTCTCTCAGTATCTGAATCAAACTTTTGCAGTGGATACAAACAGCGGGAAAACTCTCCAAACAGCATTCGCTTTATTTTGCTTTTATCTGCCACGGTTTCTCGATAGTTATGAACTGCCTGACCAGCAGCTACAGAATATGCACAAGGTTTCAAAGGGGTAAAGCCACCATGCACTTCTACATCATACTCAGATACATCCTCCCAAAAATGTTCTACCATCTGAGCATGAATGAGATCAGCTATAAGAGCACGGTTAGTATCCAGTACATTTATCACTTCATCTTCAGAAGTAAGATAACTTTGGAAATGCCTTACGGCTTGGCTGGCCAAGTCATAAATCAAATCAGCATGCTCATCGTAAGAAACATCATCAAAATCAATCAGCGCGTGAATAATATAATTCTCTGGCCTTGATTCCGTGATGCCGACCTGAGCAGTCAATGTTGTCTGCTCATTAGTATGCAAATTCTGTATTACAATATCACGCTCAGAGGGCTGTAGATTCAACTGAGAAACATCTAGCGTAAATGGCTTGTAGCCGTAGCTGATTTCCCCTTTTGGTATAACTGCCACTTTAGGGATATCAATAGTTTCCCGCTCTACAAGCTTTGCCGTTTTCGCTACTACTTCCACTAGGTTAGTCTGCTCTTCAGATTCAAGTAGCGATTGCTGCTCGCCAGTAAGGCGCTCTTTCACAGCTTCGACTATGGCACTCTGCACATCATCATCTAATAGAGCAGAGGAAGAGGAAACTATATCTGGCTTGTTTTTAAAGCTATTAATTACGTCTAGGGTAACTTCAGCCACACGCTTTTCATTCTCACCATTAAAAACAAGCTTTTCACCGCTTGGAGGTGAGTAAGTTGTACCTTCGCTCCCAGACGGGGTCGATCCTCGAATGATTGAATCCAAATTCGATCCCACTTCGACACTTTCCATTCGAGTATCGTCTTCTGGTGCGTCCAGAATTAGCTCTTTTAGTCTCAAGGGGTTTTCAGGATTGTTTGCTTCATCAACAATCTCTTGGAATCTATCATGAGCTACGATACTCAAGCGATCCACCGGCTCCACACCTGTTCGTTTACCGTAGGGTAGCCTTAGACCACGACCAATAGACTGTTCGATCAGGGTTCGAGCGTTAGCTGCACGCAATGGCACAATGGTATATAGGTTAGTTACGTCCCAGCCTTCCTTGAGCATGTTTACGTGTATGACCACTTCTGTTGGCTCATCGACATTTTCTACAGCTAGAAGCCGTTGCACCATTTCTTCTTCAGCAGCACCACTTCGACTGCTATCGACCTGTATGATTTTCCCCGCATATCGACCATCAAAGAAACCATCAGACTCCATCACTTCCAGCAGCTCTGCTGCGTGAGTCGTATCACGAGCGATAACAAGCATAAAGGGCTTCACAAGGGGAAGGTCGCTTTGCTTCGCATAGGTCATAAGCTCAACTTTCGTTTGCTCGTGCAAGCGAATGCCGTCCATCAATTTGATACGTTCTACTTCTTGTTGACTGTATTGGCTAGCATTGAAGTTCCTTTGCGTTACAACGGCTGGCTCTTTAACAAAACCATCGTCCATAGCTCTAGCTAAGGGATAATCTACAACGACATTCTTAAAGGGAACCGTTCCACGTCCAGATTCTGTGAAAGGTGTCGCCGTAAGTTCTAAACCCAGTATTGGATTAAGTTCATTAATCGCCTTCATCCCCGCATTAGCCCGGTAGCGATGCGATTCATCCATCAAAAGAACCAAATCGTCTAACTCAGAAAGGGAATTAAAGTAGCTGTCGCCCAAATACTCCGATAGGCGTTTAATACGAGGGGCTTTACCGCCTCTTACTTCTGACACTATTTTAGAAATATTGAAAATATTCACAGTCACATTACTGAGCATACCGAGATTGGCTCCACGAGCCTCATAATTATCACCAGTTATGATCTCCGGCGGATAAGTGGCAAACTCGGATATACCCTTAAAGACGTACTTAGAAGAATTTGGCGTAAAATCGCTGATCAGTTTGTCATAAATAGTTAAATTAGGTGCAAGTACAAAGAAGTTGTTTATGCCGTGAGACAAGTGCAAGTAACTAATAAACGCGCCCATAAGGCGTGTTTTACCAACACCTGTCGCCAAAGCAAAGCAGAGCGAAGGAAAGTCTCGCTCAAAATCTTCCAGCTTGGGAAATTGAGATTTGAGTATTTCTAACAAGACAGGTACATCATGCTGTTTTTTTAGCAATTCACTGGCAACGCCATCAACTTTGGTTGAGTCAATCGCAGTTTTTAGAGCTTCCAAAGATTCTCGCTGAGGTAGCCGCAGGCTCAAGCGGCCAGATACATTATTCAAAATACGTTCGCTCATTACCCTTCCTCCTCTACGGTATCGAAGAGGCTATCCTGCTCAGGCTCTCTCTCCATCTGCGGCAAATTTTCAACATTAAGACTATAATCATCGTGCGCCCACTCACAACGGCTGAGTATCATCTTGGGAAGCTTCTTTATTGTTAAGTTAGGAAATCGATCTGACTTGCAACGGAATGCACCACAACACACGAGCAGAGTTCTATCACCACCGACCTCATCGGAGATTTGTTGAAGTTTTTCAACTGAGAGGTTTTGCGTTGTCACATAAATAAAATCCGATTCTGTTGAATACCCATGACTCCACCAGTCAATATCAGAGGGTGAATAATCAAAACCTTCAAGCTTACAAACTGCCTGTGAAAGCATTTCGGCATTGTACTCTCTATTGATAATCCAATTATCCCATTTATCTTTTTGAAGTAATGAGGGTGCTAAGGTATAAAACCTAAATCCGCCCCCTCCTTTCCAATTGAGAGCCTTGGATATTCCGTCCTGATCGCAACCATCAATAATTCGTTTCATTCTAGGATGAATATGAGTATGGCAATGCTCTCCAAGCTCTACAGTAATCCACTTTCTGTTCATCTTATGTGCCACTGCTGCCGTTGTGCCAGATCCTCCAAACGAATCTAAAACCAAATCACCGGGATCGGTAGCTAACTCGATTACTCTTTTTAGTAACCCTTCCGGCTTCTTTCCATTTGGGAATCGAACCCCACCTTCTTTATGTAAATTATTTGAAAGAAGATCATCCCAAAGGGTTGATAACGCTTGAGCCGTTACTCTTTCGCCATCAACCAATTTTGTTTTAGATGAGTAAAATATCAGCTGCTCTCCATTCAGGAAGTATATGTCTGAACTTCCCTCCCTCTCTGCCTTAAATACTGTATCCGCTGAACTATTGGAGTTCCTAAGCATTATTTTGGCTGAATCTGCAACATCCTTCTCCGCAACTCGCGCAGTCCTTACTACCCTAGAAGGATCAGCCAAAACAAATTCTTCAACCTTCTTTTCTAACTTGTCAGTAAATTTCTTCTTAAGATCCTTTTTTTCAACTCCTACTGAAGCAGCAAAGGCTTCCATTAAAGGGATAAGCCTCCACTTAGAGTATTCCTCGCCATAATTTTCTATATACTTCGAATAACGAGAATCCCTGCTAGTAGGAACCCATAACTTATTCGGCTTCCACTGCTTTTTATCTTTAGCATATATAACCACATAGCTTGTAGTACTCACCAATCCGGGATTTATTGCTTTTGGGCCGGATACTGAACTTTGTTTGAATGTAGAGATATATGCTCTATTAGACCTGCCAAATATCTCATCAAGGAGGACTATTAAATAGCCAAGCTCATTGTCATCAATATGAACAGCGAAAGTACCATCATTAGCTAGAAGCTTATGAAGGAGCTCCATTCTGTCTCTCATCAACGACAACCATATGGAATGCTCCACACCATCATCATAATTCTCGAAAGCTTGCCCAGTATTAAACGGAGGATCTACATAAATACATTTGACCTCCCCAGCATATTCATCTTCCAATGCTTTAAGAGCAAGTAGGTTATCACCGTGAATCAATTTATTGTCGAAAATATCGCTTTCTGAAACACGCTGAGCCGCATGGTAGGACTTTTCCGATTCTTCTAATAAAATCCTAGGTTCAAGCTTTGGCCGCTTATCTTTCCCGATCCAAGTCAGTTCTAATTTTGTTTTCTTCATATCTAGTTCCTAAATCTGCTGAGCCCGATCAGCTAAGTAATTGCTGAGCCGCTGATTGTATGGGTCGTCAGCCTGCATTCTGCTAAGCAAAGCAGTGACTGCCTGATCATCATTTAAATTCTGATATTCGATAGCTGCCTTTTGTGTCATTTTAGATGTGTCCGATATTCGTTTAAAAAACGCATGCGGTGCACTTCCCAGTCCTACCAGCTGGTATTGATCGGCAAATATCTGTCTCAACTCATCGAACGGAACACTAATCAACTCTCTAACCCTTTCTTCCGTCAGTAGATCAGCACCTTCTATCCTATCTTTAAACCTCTTAATCAGGATATTTGCTAACGAATATCCACAATGTCTGTATACTATTTTTTCTGGACTTGGTGATGAACGATCTGCTGTGGACAATAAATCCTGAATTACCCGTAAAACAGTAACAGCGTTAATACACTTACAACCTGATAGATCATCTGAAAAGATCTTTTTATAAGCATCAGACTGCATACTGGTGAACTGACTGGGCTCAGACTTTAGCAATGCAGGGTAACGAACATCTCGATCCAGTACTGCTAGCGCTTTTGCTAGAGTATCAATTTCAATTATTGGTGAACCTAGCTGTGATTTTTGTTGTGGGCGATAGTGGTAATCGATACCGAAAAGGGCTATTTCTTGCCGCAACCGTTCCTGGTTATCATCTAATGCAGCAAAATCAGAAAGGGAAATGGGGTTTTGGAGGTTTCTTGCCCTTGTTACCTGCTTATGAAAATCACCATTGGCTGAAGCTACAATAAGTGTTAACTGAACCTTTGCGGCACTTGTATCTGCATCGGGATTTTTCTGCTTAAACTCAGCAGCCGTTGATATGGTTTGTGCACCATTAACTACAGAAAAACCTGCCACCACATAATCCTTATAGCCGCCCTGAGAGCGCTTTGGATCTATGCCCGTACAAACGACAGTAATACCGTTATTCAGATGCAAGAAGTTTTCGGGGGAGTTTTCTAATGTCTCCGTTATCGCTTGATTTACCCCGCGCCTCCCGGAACCTATAAAGTACCGAATATTTTTTTGATAAAGCGCCTTCTGATGCTGATCATGTAATCTAACAAGGTCATCCAGTTTCGCTAAGCCAATGACTGTCTTTCTTGGTTGCTCAATTTTACTGGAGTGGCTTAATTTAATCCTCGTATTTACAAGACCTATCGATTGTTCACTACGTAAAAACCCTTCAATTTCTTCGGAGTTTATATAGCAAATATCTTCAGTGATTCTCTCTTCATCTAAAGTATTATCACCAGCGAGCTGCTCCAATACGTTGATCGCAGTTTGGGTCACTGTATTGCCCGTATAAGCAACAATAAGCTTGATACGAGAACAGTGATCAAGCGCATTTTCAAGATACTGAGCCTTATCTTGCACAAGCTGATTAAATGTCTCCAGATCTTGTTCTACGAGTAAACGTATACCACGAGTAAAGCTCTCAGCATCGCCTTGAACAAAGCCTTCGGTTGCCTTCAGTTTGCCCTGCAAGATATAGAGTGTTTCATCTGCCTCATGGTAATAGATTGCATCGATTCCGTTATCTGCAAAATCATCTACTATCATTGACGCAGCTACATTTGCTGATAGATCGAACTTTTTCTGAAGGACAAAGGCATTAAAAGCTCGGGATATCTGCTTATCGGAATTCGCTTCTGGGCTTTGATTCCCTAGCAGAGGAGGTAATGATGGGACAAACCGATCCTGAAGAATATTCTTCAAAGCTGTCATCATTGGTGCGGATATAGCGGCCATTAGCTGGCTTCTCCCTGAACAGGCTCTAGATCTTTCAGAATTCTCTTATACCTTTGTTGGAAAGCTTCCCGACCTCCCTCCATAATCCGGCAAATGTCTTCACGAGTTTTACGCTCTTGAAGGCCACCCGAATTGTTGGAAACGATTTGCCCCCCCTTAAAGTCCATCGTTGTTACCAATTCAGAGTCTGCATTTACCACCACATTGGCGTTATGCGTAACGATAATTAATTGGCGATGTTTCTTGTTTTCACGCAACTGTTCCACAACCAACTCTGAAACCAAAGCATTATCCAAGTCATCCTCTGGTTGATCGAGGATAAGCGGCTCGTCTCCATGGAATAATAAGAAAGACAATATCGCTGCTGTTTTTTGCCCTGCCGAAGCTTGAGCAATACTTTTGTAGGACTGGCCTTTTGCTGGTCGATATTCGAGCTGAACCTCATCTTCTGGAAACCAATGAGATAGTTCATTAAATGCTTCAATAGGGTTTGCTTTTAGCTTCTTATGTAGAGAGCCATGCAAGTTGGTATTCAGTATTTCTTTACTACCTTCTTCTAGAGACTGCTTAATCTCAATTAAGCGCTCGCCAACACTGCTTACCTGATATGCAGGATCAACCATATCCCACAATATACCGCTAGCAGGTGTGTACTGATCGCCTTCTTGATAGATATCCCCAAACTGAGAGGTCGAGGGCAGGCGAAGAATTTCTCTGAACTCTTCGACAGAGCCTTTACAGTCCGACATAGAACGCAACGATACTTTCAGCATATCATTCTGACTAAATAGCTGTGCGATGAAGTTCTGTCTTATTTTTGTGAGGTTTTCTCGACACTCCAATAATTCGCTTGAAGCTTCCAAAACCTGCTCCTCAGTTTCTGATAGCTTTTCCTCAAGTGTTCGTAAAGAAGTAAGTTGTTCGGACAATCTGGCCTCTAACGCCACGGCTTCAGAAGCTTCTTTTGCGCTATTAATTCCAGCTTGCTTTAAACGCTCTGTTTCGGCGTTATATGCTAAAACATGAGCATTGTTTTCTTTCTGCCATTCGCTATCCAGCACCGCCTGCTTAGCGGTCTCAAGCTCAGCTGCCATCACACCAATATCTTTTACAATTTTCTGATATTTAGCTTTTAGAGAAGCAGCTACCGATAGGCTATCGGCCTTGATCTTCTTCTCAGATTCCGTCTCGCCTTTGAATGCCTCCAGATCAGCACTAGCGAATGCATCAATCTCATCACAAGCTGAGTTCAGCACTTGAATATCATCTTCGATGCCACTGTAGAAACTATCAAGCTCAGTTTTTTGGGAGGTAGCATGGCGATATGACTTTAGAAGCTCACCAAAGGTATCATTTGAGAATACTCTCGCCTTTTTTCGAGCCTCTTTATACTCGTTATCAAGAGCAGGCTTCTTTTCTAGCTCTTTTTTTTGGGCTTGGAGTTTCAGTCGTGCATCAAGCAATCTTTGCTTTTTAGCATCAAAGTCGTTTTGCCACGCTAGTTTTTCCTCCGAAATAGACCCATCGATATATTCCAAAAGGGCTTGCGGATTATTGGCCAAGGCCAAGACTTGTTTTTGACTAAAGATCTTAACGGGAAATAATTCTCGCGCTTGATCTTGGTTTAGGTCAGTCGATTGCCACTCACCTTCTTCCCAGCGATGAACAACTAAGCTACTCTCACTGCTAGATGTAGTGTTTTGCCACGTATATTTGTATTTTTCCTGAAGCGCCCCCTGTCCCTTGACAACTACTGCATCTAATTTCGAGTCATTTAACATCATACCTAGCTTAGATGTCGGTGAATTAACCTTTTTAAAATCATCAAACGTTCGAAGGATTTCCGAGCCTGACAATAGAGATATTTCATTTTCCCTAGCCAAGGAAAGCCTCAAAGACTCGACCACCGTTGATTTTCCGCTTCCGCGACCACCTATTAATGCATTACATGACGGGTTAAAACCGACAGTAACAGGATTCACTCTCACTAAATGCATACGCTGCATACTGAGCGATTCAATCCACTGTACAGGTACAGGCTGAGGCGAAATCGTTGTTTCATCGCTTCTCTTTATTGACGATGCAGGATCAAGAAGAGCAAGCCGCAGACCTTCAATTGTAGGCTCTGACATCTTTACCCATGTGTATCCCTTGCCTACGTCAACGGGCTTGTGGCTATCAGAGCCGAGAACTGTCGCGAAATCATTAATAATTGATAGGTTGTTCTGGATTACATCAGATTCAGGATAAATGACTTCAAGCGCATCCAGCTTTGGGATTATCTGTTGAAGTGTATGATGGTCAGTCACCGATACCAGCAAGCCTTTTGGCATATCAATGTGAGCCGCACAAACTAGCCCGCCATCTTGATGAACTTCGTCAATGACATCCTCAATGCTGTTTCGGGTAACACCATCACTATCACCTCTAGTTCCCTGATATCCAACCGCTCTGACCAAACCATCGATATCAGCACCCTCTCTTGAGGGATCAAGAATTGCGATAAGGTGAACGCCGCCATTACAAGACAGTTCTACCCCCGGAAAAATTTGGAAAGCACACCATTTTTCAGGATCACTGTCTTTTAATTCAACCAGTGCCTGCTTTAAAGAATCAATCCATGCTCCGGTATTGTGATCTGTCACGACAACACAGTGTATCCCTGCATTGAGATATTGTTCTAACCACTCTTTGGGAAGAACATCTGTATCGCCCTTATAGTCCGTCGATGCAGGCGAATGCGCATGGAAATCTACCTTCCACCACTTTGAACCCGGCCATTGTTCTTGCATGTTGTTCCCCTAAATCCCTTAATTCATGTTCCATCTAACAGTAAATAAACTGTCTTCGCTGATTTTTTTTGTTAACCGCTCTTCAATTGCTGAGATCATATCTTCTCTGCGGAGGTCAATCTCATCCTGCTTTTCGAAAAGCTCCCTGCGATCTTTATTTCTTTGAGCTTCCAGTTTCTTTTGTTGTTTTTGCAGTGCTAGTTTTTCTTCCAGTGTCGGCGCTAATTTGGCTTCTTTTCGTATCTGGCGTATTTCTTTGTCCAGTTCTTTGATGGATTGCTCTATGGCCTCCTTCAAATCATCAGCCCAAGCATCTAACTTTGTGATTTCCTCATCAAAGAACGCAGCATTTCGGGAGCTTATCTCGTCAATGATCACGGACTTGCTTTTATCAAGGTTTTCTTTAAGCGCTCTTTGATGTTCTTCACTTACAGAACGACTGATATCTGAAACATCTGCAGGTAGAGAAAACATCCTCTCAACCTGCTCTTGCTCTAACACCTGCCCTTCGTCGGTAATAGCTGAAAACAACAGAAAATCTTCAGAATCAGCGCTATCGATAGTGAGCTTAACAAGATGCATCCAACCTTGCTGACCAACAAGCCCGGCTATGGATGCTGCATTTTGCGGATGATTTGAATAATCAAATTTTAGTGTCGCGGGAGGCAACTCCAACGCTCCTATAGTTTCAATCACATACTGCGCAAGCGGGTGACTCGGCCTATAAATATGGGCATCTTCTATTGGCCTATTGTCAGGAACTCCCATACGATACTTACCCAACGGGATATGCTGAGCATCTTGAGCTTCCATATATGGGTGATCTTTCAATTCAAAATCTGAACTATCCTCAGCAAAGTCTGCATACCCCTTCAAAGCTAACTGAGTCACCTTCTGGAGCATCTGCTCGTACTTACTTAAATAGTCTTTGCTTTTCTCTAGGTTAACTCGCAATTTATCGTGAACTTCAGCATCAAAGTTTTCTAGAAGCTTCTCTCTGGTATTATCCATTGCAGTGCTGATCTGCTCTTCCATGTCGCTCTGCAACAGATCAAATTGCTCCTTGATTTCACTTGGGCTCCGACAGTCTTGGTAAATGCCCATGATCCGCTGTTCAAAATCAACGCCACTCTCTATCGCCCCCAAAACCTCATCGCTGGCACCGAAAACGCCGCTAAATAAAGAGAATTTCTGATCTAATAGCTCATAAACACGCTGGTCTGCTTCATTCTTTTTGTTCAAAAAGTTAATAACCACGACATCATGTTTCTGGCCGTATCGGTGGCAACGACCAATACGCTGCTCAATGCGCTGCGGATTCCAAGGTAAGTCGTAATTGACAAGCAATGAACAGAATTGCAAGTTTACGCCTTCGGCAGCAGCTTCCGTCGCAATCATGATCTTTGATTTGTTTTTAAAGTGATCAATTAGTGCAGATCGCATATCTGCGGTTCTTGAGCCAGTGAAGCGATCCGTTCCAGCATTTAACTCTTTCCAGTCGGCATATATTTGTCGTGACTGCGGGTCAGAATTCGATCCGTTAAACAACACTATTTCGTCCGCATATCCATTAGCTTCAAGAAGCTCTACAAGGTAATTCTGCGTTCGACGGGACTCTGTAAAAATAATTGCTTTATCTAGCGCTCCAAGTGACTTGGCTTTTTCTAACCCGGCACTAAGCGCTTCAAGTAAAGCTAAGCCCTTTGCGTTCTCTTGAATCGAGATGGCCAGCTCTTTGAACGTAGAAAGGTCGTCAATTTCAAGGTTTACCGCTTCGATATCTTCCTCAGACAAGGGTTCGGGTAGCGTTTCATCTTCAGTTAGACCATATTCATCTCGAAGCTCTTCAAGCAAGTCCTGATCATCGCCACCATCTGACACGAAATCACCGAAATAATTTTCGAGCTTCTCGTTAGTTTTTAGCATTTCCTTAAGCTTTCGCTCCAAGGATTCTAAGGCTCCAGCAATCGCAAACGTAGAAGATGCGAGTAGCTTACGAAGAACCAGTGTCATCAACTTACGCTGACTACTTGGCAGGGCTTGTAAATTTCCCCGCTGAAGATAGTTCGATACCATGTCGTACAAGTCTTGCTCATCCTGTGAGGGAATAAATTCTTGAGTAATTGGTATTCGATTGGTGTAGCGGATGTATTCAAGAACCTGCCTTCTAAGAGTACGGTGGCAAACAGGCTTAATCCTATTTTTTAATTCTTCATAAACGACAGGCGAAGATACTTTCGCATACTGCGATCTAAAGCTTTTCGCATCACCAAAAACATAATCATCAATAAAGCTTACTAAGCCATACAGCTCCATTAATGAGTTCTGTAGTGGCGTAGCCGTAAGGAGAACTTTTGGGGCATTCACCAACGCAGCTTTAATTTTCTTGGCGATTTTATTCGATGTTTTATAGACGTTTCTTAGCCTATGGGCTTCGTCAATAACGACTAAGTCCCATGGAACCATCATCACATCTTCATCTTTATTAGCTGCGAAGTTGTATGAGCAAATAACAATTTCACTTTGCTCAAAAGGGTTGTGTTTACCCGTTTTCTTTTCTACATTGTAAGATTTTGCTTCTAGAATCACTGACGGCAGAAAGAATTTCTCTAACAGCTCTTGGTTCCATTGCTTACGTAGGCTAGAGGGGGAAATAATGAGTATGCGCTTTTTACCCTCAGCCCATTTTTGAGATATTACCAAGCCAGCTTCAATCGTTTTTCCTAAACCAACTTCATCGGCCAGTATTGCACCACTAGATAAAGGCGATTTAAAAGCAAATAATGCCGCTTCAACTTGGTGTGGATTCAGGTCTACCTGCGCATCCATAAGAGTGCCAGTTAGCTTTTCTAAGCTATTAGCCGAACACCGCTTTATCAATTCATGAGCGTAGTATTGGGCTTGATATTCAGTAATCATTCTATTATTCATTTCGACCTATCTTTTTTTGCTCTTCAATCCAGTGCTCTATATCTCCCTCCCTGAACCTCCAACTACCTCCAACCTTAAACCCTGGCAACTTACCTGACGCAGCAAGCTTATAGGCTGTTTTTTCGGCAAGCTTCAAGTAAGCCGCAACCTCTTTCAAGGTCAAAATTTGATCAGTCATAGAATCTATAGCCCTCATAACCAAAGGCGAGAATATGGGAAAATAGAGGAAGGAACAACCAAAAACACCTATGATTGTCAAGGTTTCTCGATTAGATTACCTACTGGAGAATCTTAGACAGAACCAAAGGACTCAATTTATGCCCATTTACAAAGTCGCAGACGACCAGATTATTCCGATAGAGCCTACGACATTCAGCAAGCAGGGTTTACGCGAGCGCCAAGATTTACAGGCAATGCTCAAGAAGCGAATTGCGACCATTTCCCCTGATACATTGGTTGTGGCTGAGGAATTTGGTGAATGGGAAGATAGCCGTCGCAGAATTGACCTACTTGGGATAGATAAGAGCGCCAATCTTGTTGTGATTGAGCTTAAACGCACTGAGGATGGCGGCCACATGGAGCTACAGGCCATTCGCTATGCTTCTATGATTTCAACGCTCACATTTAGCAAGCTAGTCACGATCTATGCGCGCTATCTTTCTGACAATGATATTGAGGCAGATGCAACTGAAAGCTTGCTTGAATTCCTTGATTGGAACGAGCCAGACGAGGAGCAATTTGCGCAAGAGGTGAAGATTGTTCTGGCTTCCGCTGAATTCTCAAAAGAACTGACCACATCAGTTATGTGGCTCAATGATTTTGGGCTAGATATTCGCTGCGTACGTATGCGTCCTTATGACGGCGGCGGAGAAACACTACTGGATGTACAAACCGTCATTCCCGTTCCTGAGGTTGCCGATTATCAAGTCCGAATAAGGGAAAAGAAGCAAAAGGAACGCGAAGCTAGAAATAGCTCCAGAGATTTCACCAAGTATGATGTTTCAGTAGGAGACAATAGCTATCCAGCACAAAGCAAGCGATGGATGATGTTTCATATAATCGCAGGGATATTGCAAAGCGGTGGCCGCCCCGACGAAGTGATTAGCGCCATCCCTTGGAGGCGAAACAGGCTGTTTCAGGTATTTGATGGTGAGCTGAATGATAGTGAAGTCTATGAGGCGATTATGGACGGTCATTCAGGTGGAAAAGTACCCCGCGCTAAACGCTTTTTTACCGAGGAAGGAGAAGCCTTTCATTCCAACGGTAAAACGTATGTTCTAACCAATCAGTGGGGCAACAGAACCCTTGAAGCAGTTGAATCCTTAAGCAAAGAGTTTCCTGATCTAAACATATGCATCTCTCCGGCTGACGCAGACTAAATCTCCCCGCATCCAAGGTCGCACCTTGGTCGTCCTCCACTGGCGAAACAGTGGTCGAGGTTAAGCGTCGAAACGCTTACGGCATCCAATCCGCGCAGGGTTGGTCGAGGGAGTTCATGAGGGGCTATGACATGTCCCTTTGATTGATGGGAAGTCCATGAAGGGAGAGCCAACTTCTCCTTTCTGGTTGATGGGGATGCAAGGGGAGAGCAAAATCTCGCCCTTGCCCATGGGGTTCTTAGGGGTAGCTCGGAGGCTCCCATAAGTGGTGATCGAACGGCCAATCGTTCGCTGGTGCAGCATACTAATCACTATGGTTTGCGCACCAGATAAGCTCTTGTCAGAGAATGATAATTCGATGCTTAGAGCGCCGCCTGAGGATAGAACGGACGGGGCAACGTCCTTCTCAAGATAGGTGCGGGGAGGGAAAAATCTTCGATTTTGTACTACACGCACACATCTTGCGGTCATCGTAAAGCCTCGCCAATAGCGGAACTATGCTGAATTGCAGCAATTTATTCCTGCTCACTCTTGTCTCATCTTAACGATGACGGTGGTGCTAAGGCCTGCCCCAAGGGCAGAAGTTTACTCTTTAATGCTCCGCGCCCACTACCTGTTTACCGACTGCCGATATCTATTACAAGCGCGATGTTGAATCATCATCGAGGCAGTCGGATGATCGATGGCATTGCCATCAGGTCCTATAGGGTGGGCTTGGCGGCCAGTCAGTTTTTCCGTAGCGCTCTGCGCTACTTGCTTCGCAAACTAGGAAAACTGGCTGGGGGCTCTTAGGGCTTTGAGATTTGGCTCGCCGCAAAATGAGCACAATAAGCGAATTATGGCACAACACAATAAGCGAACAACAGCACATAGAAGCACCTCGACAAAAGCAACACATATGCTTCTTTTCACATCTGAAATGCTCTAATCCCAGCAAAGCAACTTATATGTTGCCAAAACCATAAAAAGAAACTAATATGTTTCTTAATGGTAAATAGCAACATATACGTTTCATTATGAATTCACTACTCGAACAGATCAAAAAACGCCGTATCGCATTGGAACTCAAGCAGCACGATATGATGCTGCGCGTTGGTATATCGCGTCAGCAATATCAGCGCTTGGAATCCAAGGGCAACCCACGGCTTGATACTCTTGAGCTAGTCGCTAAGGGGCTTAAAAGTGAATTGCTGCTGATACCACAAGAAAAATTGAATGCTGTGCTGGCGGTACTGGCCGACGATGCTATTTCACCCACTGGGGCACCAACCAAGCCAAGCAAGACAGGAAAAGAACAAAGTAACCCACTGGCCGATGATCCATGGCAGGGTTTACTGGGAGAGAATGAATGAGCACAGACAGCAATGATGAAGTAAATGTTCTACAGCTCTCAATTCATGGCGTGCTGATCGGCTATCTCGCAGGGTTTAAGAATGGCCGCAATGTTTTGAGCATTGCAGACTCATTTAAAAACGATCCTGAACGTCCGACATTCAGCCTGATTACTCATCCCGCGTTTCCGAATGCGGCCAAGCTCATGGCTGCGCCATGGGCGCGTAATCAACGGCTGCATCCTGTACTTTCAAACTTGTTACCAGAGGGATCATTACGTGAGCTGATCGCACAAGGCCTGAAAGTGCATGTAGATAATGAATTTCACATTCTCTCGTATCTTGGCGAAGATTTGCCGGGGGCAATTGAAGCCACGCCAATGGAGCCTGAAGATGTTCCTGATTACGTCCTGAGTACCCATGGCAGAGCCAAGGCGGTTAAGTTCGATAAGGTCACCCAAGAAAACAAGTTTTCCTTGGCTGGCGTGCAAATGAAATTTTCCATGAAGGAAAAGGATGGGCGCTATAACTTATCAAAGGGTGACGTGCTGGGTGACTGGATCATCAAAACACCTTCAACCAAGCACAAGTTTGTGCCACTAAACGAATATACCGCCATGTCGCTGGCGGGGCTCGTTGGCGTTGATATTCCTGAGATCAAACTTGTTGAGCTTGATAAGCTCGATAACCTGCCACAAATTAACTTACCCGATGAAAAGCAAGCCTTTGCCATCAAGCGATTTGATCGTGATGACGACTTGCGTATTCACATGGAAGACTTCGCGCAAATTCTGGTGAAATACCCGCACGAAAAATACACATCAGCCAATTATGAGAATATCGGTAAAGTCATTTATGACTTTTCTGGCGACGGCCTTGCCGACGCTCAACAGTTCGCAAGGCGATTGCTGGTGAATATTCTCTTGGCCAATGGCGACGCCCATCTCAAGAACTGGAGCTTTCTATATCCCGATAAGGTTACGCCACGGCTGTCTCCTGCATACGATATCGTTACAACCAATGTCTATATCGAAAATGAAACCCAGTACGCGCTCAATCTCGGCAAAAACAAAGAATGGTATACCGTCACCATGGCGCATTTTCAGTCGTGGGCAAATAAGTCGGGCATTCCGTGGAGGGCGATAAAGCCACACTTAGACGATACAATGAGCAAAGCGAGAGAGTTATGGCCTGAGGCTCTAAAAGCGTTACCGATGGACGAAGCGCACAAAGAAAGTCTTAGAACGCATTGGGGCAAGCTTCAGGACGACTTCAAGATCGAGGCCACAAAGTAAGTTAACGAATAATTAAGATACAACACGTATGATATTAATAGATACGTGGCTTAATTCTGAGAAAGCGAATATCTGTTATCAACAGACGCGTAGCTAATTTTCAAACATGGGTGCAAGGAAGCGATGCAGCATTTGCTGTTACCGCTTCCTATAAAAGGGAAGACCCATGGATGAGTTATTAAACGGCAAAAGCATTAAAGCGGATTTTGAAGCGCAGGTAACAGCGGCGCTTATGATCCAGAGCAATGCGCTTATCCCTCTCAAGCTTGCCGCTCGCTTATGTGGTATTCCCAAGCATGAAATATTAAGGCGCATTGATTGCGGCACGTTCCCCAAACCTAGAACATTGTCCTCAACAGGTAAGCGTATTCGCGAGGCGTTCTACCTGAAAGACTTGCATGAATGGATTAAGTGCCCACACCTCTATCACCAGAGGGGGCTGCATGAGTGATCAATTAAGCTTGGCACAAATTAAAAGAGCGTATCATCAGGCTGCAAAAATTGTGGCACGATATGGCGATAAATACCTGCCGATATTCGAGCGCCTTGAAAAAGAATACCAGAGCAGAAAAGATAAAGTTAAAACCTTAAACCGTGCTATAAAAATTGCAGAAAAGCACACGGGATTCGAACCTACAGACCTCTAAAAACTGGGACACAAAATGGTACACACACTGGGACACAAATTTTTATAGCAGTAATTTCTAATAAATATCTAAAGCACTGAAATAGAATAATAATTAGAGATGAAAATTTTCAAATCGAATCCTGCCCCCTCCACCATGAATTTATTCCTATGTCATGTTAAATAACTGATTTAGTTATATATTTCAGTCTCTTTTGTTCTTCGAAAACAGCTTTGTCCTCCAGTTAAACTAATTTTGTACACAAAATGGGACACAATTCGATATCAATCGCGAATAACAGAGATTATGGCGTCCAAAATGGGATTCGTACCTAGCCCTGTTTTTTTCGACCTGACTATCTTCTTGAGGCAGTATTCGAGTGATTTTTAAACGCTTTATTCTGGAATTTATTTGCTGGCTTTACATGCGCAAAAGAATTGATGTGTTTTATATCTAAGAATTTCCGTTACCGACCCAAAGCGGACATTAGAGAGTGATATAGTATAGAAAACATTTGGATTATCTTTTAGGCTAACATAGTCTAAATAATTATGTTTAGATTGTGCATGAAGAATTCTGTTTTTTATCTCGCCGTCATTGTTATTTTATCTCCAATCATCGCACTTGGTGTGAACAGCATAATTGGAAAAAGTGAAGTCTTTGCATTTTTGGTTGAAAATGTTCTCGCCGATGTATTTTTAAATTCCTTAATCATCATGATGTTTACAAGCATCGGGGTCTTAACCATAGGTGTAGCAACCGCTTGGTTTGTTGTGCATTATCAATTCAGGGGAAGAAAGATAATTCAGTGGGCACTATGTATGCCTTTGGCCTTTCCTGCCTATATTTTGGCTTATATTTATACGGACTTTTTTGATGGGGCAGCGCAGTATGCATTAATGTTGAACTCTCTAAAGCTCGGCTTTTTACTACCTGATTTTAGAACGGTATTTGGCGCATCATTTATTCTGACATTTTGTTTATATCCATATGTTTATCTTTTTGCACGAAATGGATTTCTTGCAAGCTCACAAAGCCAGATGGAGAGTGCTCGGCTATTAGGTGCAGGAAAATGGGAACAGTTTTTTACCATTGCTCTGCCCGCAGCCAGGCCATTTATTATTGTTGGTTTGATGCTCGTGACTATGGAAGTTCTCGCCGATTATGGAACAATGGACTATTTCGGTATTAGAGTATTTTCAACTGTGATTTATGATTCATGGGCGGGATATGGTGATATTACGGCGGCTACGCACTTGTCTTTATTGCTTCTTGTTTTTGTAATGTCTTTGGTCTTCTTGGAAAAAAATCAACGTGGAAAAATGAAGTTTTATGAGAACGGCCATGCAAGAGGACATATAAATAATCGAAAAAAAGGAACTATTCTGGTTAGTTTTTTTTGCGTTCTACCAATATTAATAGGTTTTATTTTTCCAATGACACTTCTGTTAATAATGGTTGTTGAGACCTTTGATATCCTGCAAGTAAATCAAACAATACCTTATTTGTATAATACACTGATATCATCCACTTTGGTCGCTTCGTTGGGGGTATTGTGCGCCTATATTTTGGCGTTGTCAAAACGAGAGCAACTAGATAAGAAAAAAGATATTCTTTTTAATCTGTGCGGATCTGGCTACGCTTTACCAGGCATTATCCTAGGGCTTGGCCTTCTATTGATGTCCTCGCTCTTTAGTTATGTAGGAGTGTTAGTAACAGGTACCTTTATCTTCTTAATTTTGGGGTACCTCATCCGTTTTTTAAATGTTGCGCTGCAAGGGGTAGAGGCAGGATACGATAAAATAAGTCCTTCCATTGATGAAGCAAGCGCGCTTATGCGGCGTCGAGCATTTGATGATTTTTGGTATATTAAATTGCCACTATTATGGCCATCTATGCTAAGCGCTGGATTGATTTTGGCGGTTGAGGTTATTAAGGAATTACCGATTACACTGGTACTGCGACCTTTTGATTTCGATACATTGGCCGTTCATACGTATAATCTAGCCTCGGATGAGCGCTTAGCCGACGCATCCTTTCCTGCATTATGTATAGTTATAGTGAGCTGTATTCCTATTATATTGCTACAAAATTTTTCAGATCGCCATATGAATAATCGCGGTTAATAATTTTTAAGGAAACTCAATTTCATCAAAGATCATTTTAGATTTTCTTTGATGGACACCAAATTCCAGAACATTCAGATCTTGTTTCTTAAATGTTCTGTTCGCCTCAACGATATTATTTACCTGAACGCCGTCAACAACAGGATATTCGTTGTTTCCATTCGCGAAATAAGCTTGCGCACTGTCCGATGTTAGATACTCCAAAAATTTAATCGCAGCTTTTTTGTTCTTTGCATTTTTTAAAACACCTGCGCCAGAAACGTTAATATGTGTCCCTTTAGTGTCTTGATCAGGGAATACAAGCGCAAGGTTCTTTGCGACATCCTGCTTTTCAGGGTCATCAGAACGTTGTAAACGGAAGAAATAATAACTATTGACAAGTGCAATATCACAGATTCCTGCCGCTACCGCTTTAATTTGGTCTGTATCACCGCCTTGTGGTTTTCTTGCTAGATTGGCCAATACGCCCTTTGCCCATGACGCTGCATATTCTTCACCCTCTTGCTTAATTATGCTTGCCAATAAAGATTGATTATAAATATTCCCCGATGAGCGTACGCAAATACGTCCTTTCCATTTTGGATCGGCTAAGTCCTGATAAGATTTTAAAGCGCCATCCTCAATTTTGTTTTTGTTATAAACAAGAATGCGTGCGCGTGTTGAAAACCCAAACCATAAACCTTCTGGGTGCCGTAAATTAGTCGGTATTTTTTGCGCCAGTGTCTCAGATTGAACAGGTTGGAATAATCCTGCTTCTTCCGCGCGCCATAGGCGCCCTGAATCCACTGTGATAAATAAATCCGCGGAACTAAGCTCGCCTTCCTGTTTTAACCGAGCGATCAATGCATCGCCTTTACCATCAACGCGCTTAATTTCAATGCCTGTTTTCTCTGTGAAATTATAATAAAGCTTTTCATCTGTATTATAATGACGTGAAGAGTAAATATGCAGCACATTTTCCTCTGCCATTACTGGGGATAGGGGCGAAAAACTCAGTGTTAACAAAGAAATGAGAAGAGTTTTTTTCAACATGGCAAATAACCTTTTCACTTGAAATTAATAATTACTATCAAGTAAGCTCCTACCAATGTTGAGAATAGATATCAACTAACAAATGAATTTTTTATTATGATGGCGGATGAAAACAGGACATTGTTAAAAGTTGATAATCTCTGCTTTTCCTATAAAGCAAAGCATGATAGCCGTTTGAACATCGTACATGATGTTTCGTTTGAAATTGAAAAGGGGGAGTTCCTTTGCTTGCTTGGTCCATCTGGTTGCGGAAAGACAACGCTTTTACGTCTAATTTCTAGACTTGAAACACAAAATAGTGGGGAGATAGAAACTTACTATCACAAGCATGATGATTTTCGTGTCGGAATGGTGTTTCAGGATCTTGCCTTATTTCCACATATGAGTGCTGCAAGAAATGTTGGTTATGCTTTACGGCATCTGTCTCGTCAAAAGCGCAGAGAGCGTACCAATGAAATGCTAGACCTCGTTGGTTTATTGCACAAACGTGGTGCATATCCGCATGAGCTATCAGGTGGTCAGAAACAAAGATTGGCATTGGCAAGAGCTCTAGCACGTCACCCGGATCTTATTTTGCTGGATGAACCATTTGCATCCCAAGATATTACTTTACGCGCACGAATGCGTGATGATGTAATGCATATTCTACGAAAAGCTGGTGTCGCGGCTATATTGGTCACACACGATCCTGAAGAAGCAATGCATTTTGCTGACCGTATTGCGATTATGAATGAGGGGTGCATACAACAAATCGGCACTCCAGCAGAAATTTACAACCATCCCCAAAGCGCATTTGTTGCATCATTTTTTGGGCAAGTGAATATCTTAAATGGTGAAGTTGAAGACGAAAAAGTTTTAACGCCCGTTGGCACAATTTCTGCCCCAAATTTTCAGGATAATACAAACGTGCAAATTATCATTAGGCCAGAAGCACTAAGATTATCCTCTCAAAAATCATCTGAAAACTCTATTCATTGTCATGTTTTAGAAACAAGCTATTTAGGGCGCTCAACCATGATCCATTTCGATATGGATAACATTTCAGATAATAATAACGTGTTACATCTACATGCTCGTGTTCCAGGCGAGCTTCCAGCTTCAGAAAATGATCAATACTATATTTCCTTAGAAAATACTCAAATTTTTATTTTTGCTAAATAGTAATTTCATTTCCGTAATCCATATTATCGGGCTGTTAAAGTTAATGTTTACTTTTGGCCGGATGTGTCAGAATTCGCTTATTGTGTTGAATGGAGTATTCGACACAATCTTCCCTTAAATTTCCTTCTCTTATTTTAGTAAACATATATGTTGCTTTTGTAGTGGTGGCACGGCTATAAAAATAAAAAGCAACTCATGTGTTTACAAATGCTCTCAATATTAGAACAAATCAAAAATAGACGAAACCAACTAGGATTTAAGCAAGCGGATATGTTTATGCGCATTGGCATGTCGCGTCAGCAATATCAAAAATTAGAATCTCAAGGTAATCCGAGATTAGATACACTAGAGATGATAGTCAAAGGAATGAAAAGTAATTTGCTGCTCGTTCCTGATGAAAAGATCAGTAAAGTGTTAGAGATTTTGGAAGCCGATAGTTCTCAAGTTTATACAAACAAAAATCAGTCAGAAAAGTTCTCTCATAGTGATCCTTGGAAAGGAATACTTACTGATGATGCGTAGTTTAGGTGGGACACAAAATGGTACACATACTGGGACACATTTTTTAAATAAGAATTCTCTAATGAAATCGTTAAGGCGCTGAAATAAAACAACAGTTAAAAAATTAGAATTTAATTTCTGAATCTGCCCCCTCCACCATTTTCATTTACATAATCTTAACTACTTTCCCGCTAACATGTTGTATTGATTGAAATTTACTTTTCAATTGACCAAGGCACATTTTTGCTTTACCTAAAATTGGTACACAAAATGAGCTACAAATTGGGACACATGGATGGCGAACTATGTATTTTGCAGAGGGAAGAATTTTTATTATCGCAGGCGCGTTCCTGAATACGTGTCTGACTATGATAAGCGCGCCATCATCAAAATATCTTTGGGCACCAAAGATGAAAAAGAAGCCATCCGAAAAGCTGCCATCTATAACGACTATATCGAAGATTATTGGCGCAGCCTGATTAAAGGCAATGGCAAAGCTGATCCTGAAGCTGAATATCGCACCGCTATCAAGCTCGCAAAAGCCCATGGCTTTGCCTATAAGAATGCCGTTGAAATTGCCAAAGAGCCGTTAGAAGAAATTGTTGAGCGCCTGAAGACGGCAAACAAGGCCATAGAGCAACCCGAAACGGTCTCTTCCGTGCTTGGCGGCACTGACGTACCGGAACTTCCACTAAGCACTTGCGCGGATAAATACTGGCCGCTTTGCCGTGACAGGCTCACCAATAAGTCCGAGCATCAAATCCGTAAATGGAAAAATCCGCGCCTTGCTGCCATCAATTACTTTATCAGCGCTATCGGTGATAAGCCTCTTAAATCCATTGCCCGATCTGATATTTTACAGTTCCGGCAATGGTGGATGGATCGCATTGAAAAAGGTGAGGTCGTAGCCGCGACTGCCAATAAGAATATGATGTATGTGAAAGACATACTTCAGGTGGTCGGGCTTCAATATGAGGTGGCGACCGACTTTGATGTGCTTTTTTCAAAAATACGCCTTAAAGAGCTGGAGCAATCACGGCCTCCTTTTGAAGCCAGCTATGTTCAAGATGTCTTGTTGTCGAAGCATCGCCTAAATGGCCTCAATGATGAAGCGAGGCTTTTAGTATTCGCCATGGCCGATACTGGCGCGCGTGAATCTGAGCTGATCGGTCTGACAGAAGAAGATATCGTTCTGGATGAGCCTATTCCTTATATCTGGATTCGCGCGCGTGAAAACAAAGCGCTAAAAACGCTTACCTCAGAGCGCAAAATACCGCTCGTGGGCGCAGCGCTTCATGCCTTCCAGCAATTACCGAGTGGCTTCAACCATTATCGCACCGCCGATACAGCATCCACGACCATCAATAAATATCTGCGTGAAAACGATTTAAAGCCAACACCAAATCACTCCCTCTATTCGTTGCGCCATACCTTTAAAGACCGCCTCCGCGACGCAGGCGCGCCAGAGGAAGTCATCGACGAACTTATGGGGCACAAGAAATCGGGGCCGAAATATGGCCGTGGCCATATGCTTGAGAAAAAGCATGAATGGCTTAGGAAAATCGCTTTCAACGTCTAATCACGATTTTTATTGAAAATTTTAAAGTTTTTCTGATATCCATAGTTTAGGAAGGCAGGCTATGGATGACCGACAATAAAAACAACACCCCAGAAGTGGGCATGACATTTCAAAATGTTACTGCTGATGCATTAGAAGAGCAAATAAACACCTCTGATGATATAGCGCCCCCTCAGGAGCCTTTTGATAAGGTTTTGAAAGAACAACTCTCTCAAACAGACATACCAGAAAAAGACATTCGGAAAGCGTTGTTTGATAACGAGACACCGACCAGTGATGACGCACCACCAAGCTGGTTTAATGACTTATCTGATCTTGATATATAAACTCAGGTAGTATTTTCTTTGTTTTGCAGATATTTGTGAATGCGCTCATTTACCTCTAGAAAATCAGCCTTGTTGGGCTTGAAAAAATCCCAATAGGTGTTTCTCTTTGAACTCTGCTTTCGCTCCACCACCCACTTTAAGTCCTGAAGCATAGTCGAAAACCAATATTGAGCATCCGTGTGATAATCATGCTGATCTCTAATGGCTTCCCACACATCACTTGAAAATTGTGCCGCTTTATCTCCACCTCTTATCCAGTCTAACCATGCCGTCACGGTCAGCTTCATGATCGGGACTTCATTTTGCATTTGAATGGCGAGTTCAAAGTTCCAGTCTTCCTCAACCAAGCCGTGGTTCTCAGAATAGTGCTTGAGAAAGTACATTCTTAAACCTTGAAACCAAAAGTAATAGGTCTCTGCAATTGACCATTTTCGAAGCGAGTGGCAAATAAGCACATTACCAATCGCGTGATAAATTAGATTTTCTCTACCTTTGATGCTTGGGTTTGCATGCTTAAATCTTTTAGCTAGCTTGTCTACATCGGGAGGAGCACCCAAAGTTAAAAGCATTCCAGCCCCAAAGAACAATTGCGGATAATTCAGGGCTCCATCGATAAGATCAAGCCGTATTAAATCGTAGTACTTATAGGCGGAGGCTTCACTGATGGCTAATTTCTTAGCAATATCTTTTACAGGTATATCACACAAAAAGGCGGCGAAAAGTGTCTCGACTTGGGCATTTGATAGTTTGGAATGCTTGTAGTATTTATTTTTGGGCTTACGAGTTTTCCTTGCGCCACGCAGGTTGGGGAGTAGTTTGGCTTTCCATTTGGAGAAAGAAGATTCTGATAACTTGTTTTGTATACAGTATTCAGATTGAGTTAGCTTGCCACGCTTCCAAGCAAGAACATGAGCTTCCCAGAACTCAGATTTTGCCGAACGCTTTTTGGTATTTGCCATTTATACGTCCCGAACTCCCAGCTTTTGAATTTCCATTATACGGATAATAATTCCATATTATTCAACAGGTTACGGACTTCACCGTAGTTGTTATTCTTTCGTCCTCCTTTTGCTCAAACTAACTGGATCACTTAAGGTTTTCACAAGCTTTGCGCAAAGCCTCTTAGAACCCATGTTCATTGATTACCCCTTTTTAAAGGGGCTGGAGGCTTTACATGTCTGATGATATCCAAATATCCATTGAGATCACAATTGAGGCGGATCAACCCGCCCAATCCGAGTTATCTGTACCCCCGAGCCAAGACGATCTGCTGCGCTGTGAGATGTGGGCGAGGTGTGAGTGCGCCTATTGCCACTCTTTTGGCTGCGTGAATGCGCTTAGCCGTAAAAATTCGGAGGTGCACTAATGAACTTCGACAAACCATCCCCGTTTGACGGCGTGAAAGCCGTTAGCCCTTCAGGAGTCATCAAAGTCCTCTTTGCCGTCTCACTTGAAGCCGCCATGTTCGTTATGTTCTATGCGGTCTACACCGAAACGATAGGCTTGATGAACGAAACGTACCTTTCAGAGCTTCCCGTTCTGGGAGGGATGTTTGGCATGCTCGATCCTGATGCCAATGCCTCTCACATCATCTCAATACTGCTGGCCACGTTTTCGGTGGTAACGCCGCTCTTCATCTGGGCGGAAGTGCATCGTCAAAATATCTTGGATGATCCTCAAGAATGGTTTTCTCACCCGCAAAATCAGATTTTGGCGAGCATCGCTGGCTTGGTCTTAATCATGGTCATTGGCCTTGAGGTCGTGAATTTATACACCCTCGTTGCAAGGGAAAGCACTCAAGGTGGTTTTGTGGTGCAGCAAGAAAGCGGTGTGATGGCCTTTCTTGCACAAAACAAAGGGCTGGCGATAGGCGTGAGCGCAGTGATTGCCGTCATCAACATCATCCTCGCGCTATTCACTACACGTGCCTTTCAAAGCCTTAAGTCAGAGGAGAAATAGTCATGAAATATTTAACCGCTCTTATTCTTGTTCTTTGCATTACCGCTTGCGGTGAACAAGTGCAGGCTCCCAAAGCTAAGACTCATGAAGATATCTTCGTGCTTATCGAGAATGGCGGAACGATTGCTAGTGAAGATCAAGGGGAAGCGCTGAATACCGCGCTTCACTTACTTCAGCAATTAACCTCACTCTCTCGAAGGAAAGCCACGAGTGACACTCAGATTCACATTATTCTGAGCGCACTACCTAACCGTATTGCGTGGTCTGGAACGGCTGGGCAGCTTCTTTCACAAGCGGAAGATGTTAAAAATCTGATTGTGTTCAAACCGACCTTTTCGGATTTGGTTATGGCGTTTGATCAGATTGAAACAACGGTGAACCTGACGCAGCCTGATTCCATCCGCTTGTACTGGATTGGATCAACGGTTCATGTACCGTTTCAGCACGGTAACGATCCGATTGACGTTGAGGTGCCTCAAGAGGTGCCAAGCGAGTTAGCGCTGGCAAATCTCGCCAGTAAGCTCACCACTCTCAAAATCATGCGCGTTCACCCCGATCAAGACAAGGTGCTGCAAGCCTATCTTGGCTCACTCGGAATTTTGAAACGTGCGCGCAGTGGCGATATTGATTTTGAGTTGCTTGGTGAGGCGCAAACGAAGTCTCGACTGAATACGTTGCTTTAGGTGGAGGGATATCGATGAAAACTCTCATTAAAAACCTAGCAGTTGCAGTTGGCCTTTCGGCCTTCTGTAACACCAGCCTGCTGGCAAATGAGGCTGTTATCAATGTTAAATCAAAAAGTGAGTATTCAGCCCCGATCATTGTTATTCGGTCAAAATATGATTTTGAGAAATCCATTTCTTTGAAGTTAAAAACTGACCCTTCGCTTGATGCTTCGGACATTCTCATAAGGACAATATCCAACTTCGGAATGGTCGATGCCAATGGCATTAAGATCGTATCGGGGTTCGATATCGATCAGTCGAACAATATTATTGTCGCCTTTAGCGGTGGAACCTCCGAGATTATTCAAACCTCAGGAAACCCTTCGCAGCTCAATATCGTTGCCAGCTTTCGAGATGCCAGTGGTCAGTTTGTTTCACCACCTCCCGATAGTGTCGCGGTTTACTCTATGAGCGGTGAAAAGCTGTGCTTTGACTACAAAACCGTGCAGCAAGCACCGCCTGACATTGGTATTGCATTATTGCTTGATCGTTCAGGTTCTATGGCTGGCAACATAGAAGCGGTCAAAAGCACGGCGAATAACTTTCTTAATTCATTGCCGTCACATGCGCTATGTGCCGTCGGTAGCTTTAACTCCGACCTAACTTACGGCCATAAAAACTACCAGCAATGTAATGGCGGCGGATTTGGCTTTGAAAATATTAAAGCCAGTGGCGGCACAGATATTTTTAAAGCGCTGAGCAGTGCCTATTCAGACCTATCGGGTAATTTCTTCAATGGGTTTCAGAAGGCGGCTATCGTCATCACTGACGGTTACACGGTGAATGATGCAAAAGTAAAAGCTGAATTACTCGCCAATAAAAATGGCATTCTTACTTTCGTGTATTTCATTGGCGGAAACCATAAAGATGACCTTGAAGGCATTACCGATCACTTCATTTCTCAAGGCGGCAATGTAAAGCAGTCGCTATCGCATTACTTTAGTGCCATCGGTCTTGCCTATAAAAGTCAGAAGGTTCTGAGCGTTAAGCCTTGCTCTGGAGGTGCTTATGCAACTCCGTAGCCAAGGGGCACAACATCCATCTCGGATATATAGCCGCGATCCCGACTTGCATGGCTCAAGTAAATGGGCGACGAAAAACCATCTTCACCAAAAGGGTTATGGCGAAGGTGGGCGTATATTCCTTGGCTACGGAATGGCCGAATCGAATAAAGGCCGTGCTTATTGCATTACCACAAATACTCAAAAGCACCTGCTGACTGTAGCCCCTACACGAAGCGGGAAACTTCTAACCGCCAGTATGCCGCGATGCTTGGAGCATCGTGGCTCGCTGGTTGCGCTTGACGTGAAGGATGGTGAGCTATCTTTAATTGCTGCGCGATATCGGCGGGATGTGCTTGGCCATAAAGTCATCATTATCGACCCATGGGATTTAGCGTGCTCAAAGCTAGGCATGCCTCAATCAAGGTTTAACATTATGGATTGGCTTGATCCTGACAATGATGACTTTGTTGAGGATGCCATGACCATTGCCGATAGCCTTGTCACTGACCGAGGAGGCAAAGACCCGTTTTGGACGGACGAAGCTCGCGCGCTCGTTATGGGGCTAATTCTCTATGTTGCGGCTACGCCTTTGGTGTTAATGCCGACCGCCAAGCGATCACGCGACATTCCGCAAGTGAGAAGATTATTAAGCCTATCTTCCGATGATTTTAAAAAAATTGTTGGAGGAGAGTATACCGAAGACGAAGAAGGCAATTCCATTTTAATAAAGCCCGGCATGATGCAAAGTTCCAACGAATATGTTCGCGCTTCAGCCGCACGTATTCTTAATAAAGCCTCGAAGGAATTTTCCAGCATCTTGTCAACGGCGCAACAAAACACGCATTTTCTAGAAAGCCCGAAAATACAGCGCACCTTATCGGAATCAGATTTCACCTTTGAAGAGCTGGAAAATGGCAAAACAGATATTTTTGTCGTTTTGCCTGCGGGGCGATTATTCACCTATAACCGCTTTTTGCGCATGTTGCTGAGTTCTGCCATTACTTCAGTAACCCGCTTTAAGACCAAACCCAACCCGCCCGTGTACTTTCTTATGGAAGAAGCTGCTGCCTTGGGGCGCATGGAGGTCATTGAAACCGCTTTTGGCTTGATGGCGGGATATGGCATGCAGCTTCATATGATTGTGCAGGACTTAAATCAGCTCGTCTCGCTTTATGGCGAGAGGTGGCAAACCTTCATCGCCAATAGCGGCGTTATACAAATCTTCGGCACCCGTGATTTGATGACCTCTGAATACACATCAAGGCTGTGCGGCATCACAACGATTGAATCGTTGAGTGAGTATAGCGCTGAGATGCGGGCTCGCCTTTTTAGTGATCCCAATTTTTTAAGCCGAGAGGATGCGCTCACATCGCGTTCGCTTATCACCCCCGACGAGGTAATGACGATGAGCCCAGTTGCTCAAATTCTTATCTTGTCTCATGCCAATCCAGTCGCGTGTTTTAAAACCGCCTATTTTTTGGATCAGAGATATAGAAATAAAAATGGTTCACCCATTTATGACATTCATCCAAACTTTGCCGACGACCCAATAAGCAGGCCCGTTAATTTCACCAAACAGGGGCTCAACATTGCTGCGCCTCTATCTTCGATATTTGATGGAGGGTGAGCACATGATATTTAGAGCATGGGTTTCAATTATTGTAATAGGCGTATGTGCATGGAGCGTGTGGGTTGGGCTTGATGGAAAAATCCCCTCTTATGATTACGCGCCTTTTAGTTTTGTCTTTCATCGCGTAACACCATGGCTGTTACTAATTTTGTCGGCAAAGTCGTGGTATCGCGTTTTTATTTGGGAACGCATGCTTCAGGCGAAGCAAACACCGCCAATTCTTAGTCGAGGTCTCTCAACACAGGCGCATAAGCAAACAAATACAGTTTTATTGAAACTGACTTTACAGGCGCTATTTATTTTCGCCTTAGCTGGTGTGTTAAATCAGTTATCAATTAATCACATCGAATGGTGGATCGCATCAATCGTTGCCTGTTTTTATCTTCTTAAAAAATCATCAAAGACGGGGTGATAAGTATGATTAATTTATTCTCCGCAAAAACAGAAAGTAAAAAAACGGCAGAAACATGCGGTTTACAGAGTGCTTATTTACGATTTATTAACGATTTCAGGCGTATCATTATAAGTATGAGAGATTGTCGGGACGCCAGAGCGTTCCATGCAACTCTCTTTTTTTGTGGTCAGGTGGGTGTATGTGCATGTTCCGCACCCAGAACGTGCCATCTCTCAGATATACGCGGCTGGCGCAAAGAATACGGCAGTGAGAGCAGTAATTCGCTTTCACTGCTTTTTTATGGGGGGGATATATGGATAACTCTCTCATAAAACAGAATAAAAATGAGTCAAATGAGGCTCAGATTTGTTTGAAGACTCCGCTGAAAGCGAGTCATAATCGGGGTTCCGACGATGAAGCGATAATCGCTCTCGTGAAGTTTCTCGCAAGACGCGCCGCCGAAGAAGATTACGAATTTTACCGCAGCGCACTTAGCAATCCCGATATAGAAGATGGTGGATAGGAATATGACGCAACGTGCTTGCATATATGCTCGATATAGCTCTGACCTTCAAAGTGACGCATCTATTGAAGATCAAATTCGCCTGTGCAGTGACAAAGCAAGCGCTGAAGGCTGGAAGCTTGGCAATTGTTATACGGATGCAGGAATTTCAGGGGCATCACTCATGCGCCCTGGCATTCAATCTCTGCTCAGCGGCGCAATGAATGGTGAGTTTGACATACTCATTGCAGAAGCCTTGGATCGCCTCTCGCGTGATCAGGAAGATATCGCAGGCATCTTTAAACGCATGGAGTTTGCTGGCGTTAAAATCATCACCCTCTCAGAAGGTGAAATATCTACGCTTCACATAGGCCTGAAAGGCACTATGAACGCGATGTTCCTGAAGGACTTGGCCGATAAGACCCGCCGAGGGCTCCGTGGTCGCGTAGAGAAAGGCAAATCAGGTGGCGGTCTGGCCTATGGCTATCAGGTGGTGAAGCAGTTCGACGCCAACGGTGAAGCCATCAAGGGTGATCGTGAAATTGATGAAGTGCAGGCCGATATCATCCGTCGCATCTTCCGAGAATATGGCCTTGAGAACAAATCGCCCAAAGCGATTGCTGCTCAGCTCAACGAGGAAGGCGTACCTTGCCCATCTGGCAAAAGCTGGGGGCAATCCACTATTAACGGCAACCGTAAGCGCGGTACGGGCATTCTGAATAACGAGCTTTATATCGGTCGCCTGATCTGGAACAGGCAGCGCTTTATCAAAGACCCTGCCACAGGAAAGCGTGTAACGCGCCTGAATGATCCGTCTGAATGGATTATTCAGGATGTGCCAGAGCAACGCATCGTTGATTCTGAGCTATGGGAGGCGGTTAAGGCGCGCCAGAAAACACTGGATCGTAAATCTTCCGCACTTTGGCAAACGAACCGCCCCCAATATCTGTTATCAGGACTGACCAAGTGTGGCGTTTGCGGTGGTGGGTATTCCAAAATCAACTCTACCCAATATGGCTGCTCTGCGGCCAAGAACAAAGGGGATAGCGTATGTAACAATCGCCGCACCATCAAACGAGAAACGCTGGAGGGCTATGTTTTGGATGGCTTGCAAGTCCACCTCATGCGTGAAGAGCTGGTCAATGTGTTCTGTAAAGAATACACCAAGCATTTGAGCACCTTGCATGCGCAGGCCAATGCGCAACGTAAATCGCTTGAATCTCAACGTGACAGCCTTCTCAAAGAGCGCGAGCGCCTAATACAGGCCATCAAAGACGGTATTCCCGCCAGTATGGTCAAGGATGATCTGGAAAGCGTTTCAGAGCGCATTGAGAAAGCGGAACAAGCTCTGACGGTGCAACCTGCACTCAAACCTCTGATTCATCCGGCCATGGCATCACGTTATCACCAAGCCATTAAAGACTTAAAGGCATCGTTGAATGCGGATGGCGCACGCGCCGAAGCATCACAGCATTTGAGGGGGCTTATCGACAAAGTGGTGCTGACGCCAGAAGAAGGCGAGAAAGGCCTGCGTATTGATCTATACGGCGATTTAGCTGGAATCTTGAATATGTCTTTGGAGATGAAAGATATGAAAATCTTGGACAAACTATGCTTGAACGCATCGAATGATAATAAGGCTATCAATGGGGCCGAAGCCCACATAGATAGAATTGGTAGCGGGGGCTGGATTTGAACCAACGACCTTCGGGTTATGAGACTGATAAACAAAATACCATATCTTTGGTAGTATTTTTGTCTAAATATGCGTCATTAGGCTTAAATATTGGTAGTATCGAATGATACTTCAGGGTGAATAATGACGTTTAAGAATGGATCTGAACACTTCAAATTGCCACAAGCAGGAAAATCAAAGCAGTTCAAAGACGACCTTAAGGCTACATCGAGATAGCCTGATTCTAGCCGCTACTGATCTTGGCATTCAAGATCCTATTGAGATTATCGCTGAAACCCTCGATTTAGAAGAAGGGGTCACCAGCTCAATCCGCAACCGTAATTCGCCTGTTGGGATTCAAGCACTTTCAGACCTATCTTTCCTTCTTCATGAAAAGACTACACAAAGCATTCTCCATCAGTGGATGGATGAAGAATGGGTTACTGATTTACTTTCGATTAAAACCACAGAAATTGACAATCTTCTCGACCCTGACATCCGTTTCGGTATTAGTACTTCGCCAAAGAAGTTTCCAAAAAGCCATAGCCTTGTGGCACTGCTCGTTCAGGACTTCCCAGAAAATGATTCCCCACCCTTAAAGCATTTTAAATCTCAACTTCGTTTATGGATCATCATTCAGTCTCTTATAAGAGCTGAAGAGCACAAATGCTTCGCAGATCAAAATATACAAACCGTAGCTTTCTACATCGCAAATAGAACTCATGGCAAGAAGGATGGTTGGGGGTTGATTGATGAATTACATCTTCATGCCACTCCCCTTCTTCAGAAAACTGACAATTCCTTCTCAGCCTTTACCAATGCAATAGCTATCGCCTCAGGTTACATTGAAGACCTGAATGACTCTGAAGCACGGTTTATAAAAGCACTCATTGCAATTTCATATGGAATAATTAAACCCACTCGTGACCAGCCCCCACAATCAAAATGGATCTCCGATACCAATAAGCTAGTTTCAAGTGGTGTTAAAGAATTTGTCAGTCACAGCCAGGAAGAAAAGCCAGAAGACAACATTCAACTTGATGAGGAATTTGATCAAGTTCTTCAAAGTGCCGACCCAAACCAAACGTATTGCGAGCAAATCTTATCGAGTCTGAGTGTCCTCCGGCAAACAGCAGAACAATCACAGTTTTTACCCTATGGAACCGAAAAGCCGGCACCTTTTGAAGTAACGTCGCTCATAGAGTGGATTGAAACCAATCTACATGCGGACCAAGAGATAGATAGGCTAGGAAGCGCACTCATTGTAGTTGGGCTATTAACTTCCAACACCACAGAACAATTAACAGCTACCCCTTTCTATGATCCAGGTAATAAAGGTTGGTGGCTGGACCATGAACTCCAAACCCTGCGGAAAGCAGCTCCGAGAAGGCGCTCGTCCTGGTCGCCTACCTCCGAGGAAATGGTGTGGGTTGAACCATCATCAAGTGAATTACGTGTCACCTTAGATCCTGTTATTGCCAATAACTTGAAAGAGGTATTTGCTAAAACTCCATCCCCTAGCCAATTGGGAGCATTGTGGTTTACCGTCTCACCTGAAGCCACATTAGAACAATGGTTTTTGAAGCAGATGTCTGACACTGGCAGCAGACTTCGATCGGGGATGCTCCCTAGAATCATCCAGCAGGAATTTTTTAACCAGACCGGTCTATTCGCCCTAACACGGCTACTGACTGCTCAACACAATTCGGCGCTCCCTAGCTCTTGTTCCTACGTAACATCACAAGAGCAAGATCTTGAAAACATCTGGCAATCTACTTTTCTTTCGAAATATGCCACCATAGAGGCAGAGACCCCAACTGCCTATGCAATAGGTAGTCGATTAGTACTCATTGAAAACAAGATTGCAAATGAGGTGTCTGCAGCAATAGAGAAAATCGAAAGTCTCCGTAGCGGAAACCCTATTCTCTTCCATAATGCATATACAGCCTATTGCATCATGGAACTCTTTGCAGGTACAGGAAGCAGACCCACCAAGTCACCCTTTCAGTCAATCAATGACTTTAACTTTAACGAGCTTCTCGTATGTATTGATGACAAATCTGATAGTGAGGTTCATGGCACCAGACTAGTACCGCTTCCAGAAAAAGTGGTTGAGCTCATCACGCAAGGATACTTACCCCATCTAAAAGTGTTGAGTGGTTTTCTAAAAGAAACAAGGCCTGAGCTCGCAAGGTCTATTGAGACATTGAGTTGCCCAGAAACAGTTTCAACTATCCCTCTATTTTTCTTTCTATCTGAAAGCGGTGATCTTCAACATGTCACTCCCTCATCTGAACATTTCAGGGATCTATTCCAGTGGACATTGCCTTCTAACCTTTTCCGTCATTTTTATATCCAGAAATTACAGAAATCAGGGGTTGATAGCGAAATTATTGAGGGCTGGTGTGGGCATATAGAACACGGCATTGCTTCTTATGGGGATCTCTCTGAAAGATGCTGGACAGATGATGTAAGTTTACACCGCCCAAAGATTCAGAATTTACTTTTTGATCTCAAGTTCAGATTTATAAAAGGCCTTGACCCTAGCTCCCCCAACAACATCACATTCAAATCAAGCACACAGGATTCAGAGGCATTAAATCAACAAATATTTGGGCGCGAATTACGTAGACTAGAGCGTGCTGAGAAAATTGAATCCGCCAAAAATGAAACACAGCAGTGTATTGATAAATTCGTTGCGAAGACTGGAATCGAAACCCTCACAGATGAGCAAATAGATGACCTTGTTGATTTAGTCACCTCTTCGGGAAGGCGGAACAATACATTAAAACCTTTGGCAGCGTATCGCTTTGAATATTTATTCGAGTGGCTGAACGAAACTCAACTAAATGAAACGAGACCCCAGATACGGGTTAACAAGCATGTTCGACGCTTTAATGCTCCGCACAACCCATTTAATACTGAGACCCCACGCTCATTAGAGATTGATCAAAAACTGAAGCAATCTTGTGCCCAAATTCTGGATTCAACATATCCATCTCAAATCGGCCACCTCTCAGCATTACAAATTGCCGCAATAGCCCTTTGTATTGAAAATCGAATCGCTTACTTCCAACTTCTACATGATGTATCCGAGGGCCGAAATTTCCGCGTATTACGATTTAGAGGACAATGCTATATCGAATACAGTGAAGCATTAGTCACCAATGATATTTACTGCCCTGTTCAACGGCACGCTATTAAATCTAAACTCGCGGCCTTACTGGACCGGGGACTAGAAATCCACAAAAGCAGAAAATCGAACAGTAAAGGTTTACCCAAACCACTTCAGAGTCTTTCTGCTCTACTCAGTGAAACACCTACACCGAGCTTTTCAGAACTGCTCTCCATGGTCGCAAAGTATATAGACCAATCCAATTCCGTGAATCTCCCGGGTTATATAGCAGGGGCTTTAAGCGGAAGGGTCCCGACGACGAGCTTGCACTTGTGTGACTGGTTGAGAATAGAACATGGTGTTAGCTTTGACCTGTCTTCACTCAACCATTTTTCATTACCTATTCCTGAAACATCGGTTAAACCAGAGTCTGGAGCTGCGCTAGAAGCTTTATTGGATAAGGCAGAAAAAGACAATGAGCAAAATACCACCCAATCCCATAAAGGTGCCCAAGACATAGCCAAAACCTATACCCGCAAGGTGTATGAGCTTCTGAGTACCTATACAAAAAGCGAGAGCAAGAAAATCGCTTCCCAGGTCCGCCAACTTCATCTGACTATGCCAGTTTCACCAAGCAACACCTTGATCGCGCTTAGTGAGTGGATAGCACACAGAATTGATACAGGCCTTTCAAATAAAGATGAACCACTGAGTCAGAGCAGTATTCAAACGTATTACTCTACTCTATCCAATGCATTTGCTGAATTCGGTTATCAGGTAGATCTACATACCCTAGACTCCGATGACTTCACGAGCTTTTATTATGACTTGCTTAGCTCAAGAAAAACCAATCACCCTAAATCGCTGTCTTATTTCAAAGACCGCTTAGTTGAATTTCACAACTTTGCTGTATCTGCCTATCTGCTACCCCCGCCTAACTGGGATGAGTTAGGCATAGAGGTAAGTGGAAGAAGCGTGAGCCCTGGCTATGTTACTGAAGCTGAATACCTCAAAACCCTTGATTACATACAGAACGATGACGGGCTGAACCATCAAATAGAAAAAGACTTCGCTTGCTTCATTACTCTATTGTGTTTCCGATACGGTTTACGAAGAAAAGAGGCGATGTTGATTCGCCGAAAAGACATCCAGGTAATAGACGGTGATTTCTATGTTTATGTACAAGGCTATCGGGGCCATAGCTTAAAATCAAAATCTAGCCGAAGACTTGTTCCTCCCTTAAACCTGTTAAGTAATCACGAAAAAATCATCATTGAAGCTGTGTTTAATCACTACCAAATGCGTGTAGGAGCAGAGCACTCAAAAGCACTGATTCGTATTTTTGATGTAGCAACCCTAGAAAAAACATTTACTCTAGTGCCTACCACAATCATCAACACGTTAAGAGCAGTAACCACCAATGCCTCGATGGTTCTACATCACCTGCGGCACTCTTTTCTTAATAGGGTTTTGGCTACTTCCCTTGATCTTAGATCCATCATTGCACCTCATGATCCTTCCGGTAATAGCCAGTTAATGAGGAAAATTATTCTCGGCCCACAAAATGGCGTGTCACGACGCTTTCCTATCGCATTGGCCAGGTTAATGGGACATTTCTCATCGGTAACCACTTTTCGTTCCTACTGCCACCTACTCACAGACATCATTGATCATAAGGTCGGCGGGTTCGAAAAAACCTATCAAAAATTGAAGAACACTATTCAACTGGATGATTGCAAACTCATCACTCAAAAAGACCGGAAGGTAGCCCCTATCCCAGTACACCATTATGAAAAACTTACAGTCCCATCACTCGTCAATCTGATGGAATATGTCGGCAAAGGAGTTTCGCCAAAACATGCCATTCGGGATCTGAACCTACCTCCTTCTATAGAAAGCCCGTTTATTGATGTTATTAAAGCTGCGGCTCGAACCATATGGTTCAAGCTTTATGAAAATGGTCAGGTAAAGGGTGAGAAAGCTCCTTCCTTACTACTTACCCGTATCAGTAGACCGGCGTGGGAACGAATGACGACTTATGCATCTTTGATGCGTCCTATATCACCTTTTCAAGGACCTGATCTACTACGGCTCCCTCAACTGGTGGGTCAAACTCGACAAATCATCATGCAGAAAGAATGTGATTTCAGTTTAGTGAAACAGGTGCTAGATGAGTTCAAAATCCCGTCTGACCGTTACCAAGTCTTGCAAAGAGGCGATGATCAGAGCCAGCGAATTTTGGCAGACAAGTTTGGCTTTGAGATCTCTGCCCGGAACTCAGACTCCAGTAAATCATTACTCATTGATAACTTCAGGGATCCAAAAGTTCTTTACGATAGAAATTATTTAGTTCTGGAGCTAGAAAGAGGAAAAGACGGGCCACTACGAAACCGAGCCGATTTCATTGTGGCCTTCCTAGCAATAGGATTATTAAACGCATTAAAACAGCCCCCAGATAATCAGGCAGTTGGCTGATACAATCAACCTTTACCACAAAGAAAAAGGTATGCGGGGAATCACATACTCTCCTATCAGGTGAACGTAAAGCCTCTTTTCACAGTAGGAATCCATCATCCGGCTCACTGATATGCTGAATGGTCCACTCCCCTTTCTTACGCTTCCCATTTTCTACCACATCATCTTGTTTTTTTAACAGAAACTTATATGGGGAATCACTACCAAGAGCTTCATATAACTGAGCCCAGTGGCGCCCTGGCTTAAACTTAACGGCCTGATGATTACTTTCCTCAGGTCCGACAAATTCATAGTCTAATTTGCATGATTCATTGCCTTTGTTGAGCATCACGACACGGGCATGACCCTCGTACTCATCACTGCCAATATTTTCAGGCTTAAATGAAGCAAAACCATCTTTAATCCTACCAAGTTCAGCACCTGATTCTTGAGTCAAAACAATAGGGAAAGTAATTTTCTTGCCTCCCCTGTTCGAGAGGAATTCCTGCTGATGTTTGACCAGAATTGAAAGGTCCCGGGGATCATCTATTGCCTTCAATCCGGTATTGTTATTCAACTCTCCTTCAGAAATAAGCGATGTAAAGTGAGATACAATATTACGAAGCTCATTAACATGGGCCTCATTTAAATCAACCCCTACCGCTTCGATCTTCTTCTGAGGAAACAGATCTCTTTTCGGACTAACAATTTTGATGTGACTATTTATCTTGAAACTATCTGAGTATTTGACTTTTACTAGCTCCTGCAAAAGGGACTCTACCCCCTTCCCTACAGCATCTGTATTTGCTTCCATAGCTTGTTGATTTTTAGGACCCAGCTCCCAATTCCCTTCTACCGGATCATGTACAGCAAACTTTGTAGAACTGACTATGCAAATCGGTATGGTTTCTGAAACACGGGGATCGAAATTTTCCTGCTTTTCTTTCATGTAAACCTCATAAGTTTTGATTGAGGCTCCCTATTATGATCAGAATTTCTGGACTGATAGTCGCGCCATTTGCATTTTTCGTGTGAATGACACGGTTTTTTATCAAAATAGGGAAGCTTCTGCATACTTCTAACTAGAAACACCTGTTCAATGAGGTTTGTATGATGGCGTAAGGTTTACTCCCCCTTGATCCGTACCTACAAACCATCCCCGCTCCAACCCAGCATCGATAGCTGACTGTCCCCACACCTCGATAAGAAACGAATGACACTGATCGATAAGCTCAATAGGTTCAGAATGAATGCTAGGCTGAAAATCAGGATATACCTCGCCAATAGCCGATGATAAATAGAGAGCCACGTCCTGATCTTCCCCGCCACCCTGAACGTAGAGTTGCAAATGCACTTCATCGATTACACCGTTTACCTGCTTGGTACAATGGTTAAACATATAGCTGACACGCGCTTCTTCAAGCATGTCTTGACCAACTGAAACAAATGTCGATACAAGGTTTTTCTCGGTTTCAATTAGGTTAAGTTTTAACATTATTCATCTCCGTTATATTCTAAATAACTCGAGCACTAAACAGATCAATATCTGGATCGCTCAGCTAAGTCCTTATTGCATAACTGCACATTGGACAAGTCTTATTATCCCCGCTTTGGAAGAGGTCATCGTCGCTCTGCATGAAGGATTTAGTACCGCAGGGCGTCAACAACACCTTCCATTCTTCCTTTAGAGGAATAAATCAAAGCCATGCCACATCATTTCTAGTTTGTTCACAGATCAGATTACAAACCTCAAAGAAAGGATTAGTCGTGCTAGGAGTACAAAACTGCCGCCCGAAATGGGCAAATGCTGTTTTGAGGTTACGCTTGATATCCATTACTGAAATTCTCTTACAGATTGTGAAGTTCAGATATATTTTACCGAGACCAGAAAAAGGCATTCCCACGTCAGATGCACGAAAAGTGTGATCCAGCTGGTTTACTAGCGAAAGTCTCATTCCAGTTAAAAAATTAATATAAGAATGTTATTACGATTTTTTAAAACACTAGCTCGCTCGTTTCTGTGTTTTAGAGAAACGAGGCGACAACTTGATGTTTGAGCGTAGTTTAGAAGGGAGTTATGGGCAGAAAACCGACAAAAGTAAACTAAAGTATCCTCCTGATGCTTTGACCCAGACAGTCCTTTAATACAGAATCACTGCTGAAAATTTGATCGTTACCATTAAGTAAGGAAGCTTTATGAAGTTAACAATTCCATCCTTGGGATTGGCTGTCAGCTTGTTAGCTGGTTGTCAAACAATGTCTTTACCCTCGTCCCTTTCATTGCCCACTAGCAGTAATTCTAAGTCTGAAATCGGAGCTAGGGGCTTCAATGATGGTGGCATCCATCAGAGTACCTTCTTTAATCAGGACACCAGCTTCGCTGAGCCAAGTGCTGACTTCTTCGAATATCTGGCGCGCCAAACCATGCCGTTCCAGCAGGTGGCGAAAGTTCATAATCGTGGTGTGATCGGGAATGGAGCCCATTGACGATAGACCAGCAAACATTCGCATCGGTGCAGTGTCAGTAAGCGCATCCTCCATAGCAGGATCGCTCATGTTATACCAGTGCTGCATACAGTGAATGCGCAGCATTGTCTCCAGCGGATAAGGACGACGACCATTGCCAGCTTTAGGATAGTGAGGCTCAATCACCGCGACCAAGCGAGTCCAGGGGATCAGATTATCCATGCGGAGAAGAAACTTCTCTTTGCGAGTTTGGCGGCGCTTATTGTTGAACTCGCTATCAGCGAAGGAGAGTTGGTGATCCATGAGAAGCCCTCTGCACATCAAAGTACGGATTGTCTCATGCTAAGGGACTTATTCGCAGTTACCCTAAAGAACTCGGGGGATTCAGGATAATGACATTAATATAACTTTGCTCATATACCATGACAGTCATTTATTGAAATGAGTTTCTAGTAACTCATTAAATTTCATGGGTTTTCCGTAAAAATAGCCTTGAATGAAATCACAACCATTACTTGCTAAAAAATCTGATTGTGACTTTTGCTCAATTCCTTCTGCTACAGTCTTGAGGCCTAAGCGATGCGACATGGCTATTATGGCTTGAACCAAATCTTGTATCTTGCCATCACTTTCAATCCCTTGCATAAACGAACGATCAATTTTGAGGGTATTAATTGGGTATTTATGTAGATATGAGAGTGAAGAAAAACCTGTTCCGAAATCATCAATCGAAAGGGATACCCCTATTTCTTGTAATTTTTCCATTTGCCATAGAATCATCTCATCATCATCGAGCATAAGCCTTTCAGTTATTTCGAGTACTATTTGGGAAGGTGATATACCTGATTCTGAAAGAGCTTTTTGAATTTTCGGGATGAGTCTTCCTGTCTGGAATTGGTAACTGGAAACATTCACCGAAATGGAGAAGTCAGCCTTTAATTCTTGCGGTAATTCTCCTGCTTTAGTGCAAGCTTCATTTAAAACCCATGTTCCAATCTCTTCTATTACACCCAACTCTTCAGCTATTGGAATAAACTCGTCAGGTCTCACAGCCCCCAATTCGCTGTTTTCCCATCGGATAAGTGCTTCACAACCAACAATCTTCAGTGTTTCAGCATTTACTATTGGCTGATAATTCAGAGTGAACTCGTTATTTGAGCAAGCCCTTCTTAGCGCGTTTTCAACTTTATGCCTACGCGAAGCATCGTCGTGCATCTGCTGAGTATAAAATTGGTATCGATTACGCCCAGCCTCTTTGGCTTTGTACATTGCGTTATCCGCGTTACGAAGTAACGTTTTGGTCGTGCTGCCATCATCTGGATAAAAAGTAATACCAATACTTGCAGATATAAAAAGCTCGTGTGAATCTAGTGTGAATGGCTCCGAAAATATCCTTGTCACTTTACGAGCTACGCTCTCTACTTCTTCGAGTTTAGTTACATCAGGAATAATAACCGCGAACTCATCGCCTCCTAACCTGGAAGCTATATCTGTTCTTCGCATTTGTTGATTTAGACGCAGCGCCGCCTCTTGCAGTAATCGATCTCCAAATGCGTGTCCAAGAGAATCATTGACCTGTTTAAATCGATCCAGGTCAATAAATAGGAGAGCGACTTGCTTTTCATATCTTTCAGCATGGAGAATGGCTCTCTGAAAGTAGTCTTGCATCAAATGACGGTTCGCCAGTCCAGTCAACGAATCGTAGTTGGCTTGATAAGTGATTTTCTCTTCTTGTTCTTTCCTTAACGTAATATCGTTAAATAAAGCGACATAACCTATCAACTTTGATTCATCATCATACATAGATGAAATGGATAGCCACTGAGGGTAGACCTCTCCGTTCTTTCGTTTATTTTTGATTTCACCTGCCCAACGGCCATGATCCGCAAGTGATTGATAGATACTCTTATAGAAATATTTATCATGAAGATTTGACTTCAGGATAGCGGGCTGTTTCCCAATAACATCGTCATCACTGAATCCAGTGATGTCTGTAAAAGCTTTATTAACTTTAATAATTTTGTTCTTAAAGTCAGTAACCATGACACCTTCGCTGGCGGTCTCAAGAACTGTAGAAGACAACTGGAGTTCTAATTCTCTTTTTTTCCTCTCAGATATATCTCGATCAACCCCACGATAACCCTTAAATGCACCGTCACTATCATAAATCGGAACACCACTTGTACTCACATACACATGCTCACCAGAGTGGGTCACCAAGTTATTTTCAAGATCTTTAAAGCTAATTCTTTGCTCCCAGATCGGCTTAAAGATTTTCGCTACCCTATCTCCTTCATCCTTGGTCATGAAGTCGAAAGGTTTTTTCCCAAGCATTTCTTTGGATTGAAAACCCAAAATCCCATCTCTGGAGGTTTCTGCAAGTGTATATTCCAGGTCTGTGTTTATTTCCCAAATGAAATCTGTAGAACATCGAATTAGATCTGTGAGTGCTTTCTCCTTTTCCTTAATGAGTCTATAAGCACCTAGCCTGTCGTACTCAGCTTCTATGCGACTTCTTACAAGCTCAAAAAAACTTTGGACTGTTTTCTGATCATCTAAAGGCTTGCTGTCTAAAACCACTAACAGCCCTATTGGTTCACCAGACATTGAATACAGGGGGGAACCCATATAGCTTTCCACGCCCTCTCTTGAAGAAGAATATCTTTAGGGTAAAGCTTTTGGATATTAGATGGATAAAAGCAGGTTTCATTGCTAATAACATCATGGCAAGGCGTATCAGCTAGACCATATTCAATGTTTTCTGTAATACATCCGTTAGCAAACACTGATAAGGTTTTTACAGCGGTTTTTGATTCTATAATTTCGCCAATAAATGCGTAATCCACGTCTAACGAAGTGGCTATAAATTCGACGACCGCATCAAAATAATCTTGGCCTATTTTGGAAGATGTAAGCTCTGACAATCTTGCCAGATACTTTGTCAGTTCTGAATTTCCCACGTTACTTCATTACCAATTGCACTTCTTGGGCAGATCGACAGTATTCGATATTCTCCAAGAGCACTATATTACTTATGTCGATTCAATCCACTGTAAAAATTCAGAGTATCCTGAAGTTCTAAGAAAGAATCGGTCATCATTGAGCTAAGCTTAACAACAGCACCTAGCTTAGTGGATTTCAAAATCACTCCATCAATTCTCCACTGTAACCGTTTGAGCTTTAGCGGGTCATTTCCACTGCTGATGGCTTCGTTTATTAACTGATCTCGATACTCGTTAAACTCTTTTTCACCTTCGTTAAGCTTAGTTCTTAATTCATCCGATAAATCACTACACATTTCTAGCTCCTATCACCTAAAACCGCTCACTCAGAACGCGAGAAGCCAAACACAACAAATTGATACAGTTTGGCTTCTGTATCATTTAAATTTCCCTATTAAATTGCTTGTAGCATCGATTTCAGGTCTGACACTAGGCCGATTAACTCCTTAGAGGAATCTTTCATATGTTTCGAAATATCAAAGTTTTGAGAGGCTATCTGACGTATAGAGTTAATATTCTTACTCACCTCTTCGGCTACAGCGCTCTGTTCTTCGGAGGCAGCTGCCACTTGTGTACTACTATCAGTGATAGAGTGCATGGCACCGTTCACATTTTCAAAAGAGGCACCTACATTTTCAGCTCGCTCGATGTTGGATGATGCTTGTTCACTGCACTTTTCCATCGCTGCCGAGGTCTGTTCAACCTGTTTCTGGATAGCATCTATTGTGTCTCTGATTTCGCTCGTAGACTCTTGGGTACGTTGAGCCAAAGTCCTGACTTCATCCGCCACAACTGAGAAGCCCCTACCCTGATCGCCAGCACGAGCTGCCTCTATAGCAGCGTTCAGAGCAAGTAGATTTGTTTGTTCCGCAATTTCATTGATGATATTAACAACCTGCTCGACTGCTTTTGCCTTATTGTTGAGTTCATCAGAAGCGTTACCAGCAAGTTTGACCTCATTAACTAAATCTCAGATGCCATCCACCATTTCTGCAACAATCATTTTTCCCGACTGTGCAAGTTGAGCCGTATCGTTTGTAGCCTCGGATGTTTGAGATGTATTTTGCGCGATCTCATGTGCCGTAGCTGACATTTCAGTCGCTGCACTAGCTAACATGTCAGCCTCAGTATTTTGTATTTCAATACCTTCCGTAGTCTGCTGAATGGATCGAGAAGTTTCCGACATAAATTGATCCAGGGTCTGAATACTGTCCTCTACCCGACCAATCACTGTTCTTAATCTTGCATCCATCATATTTAAAGTAAGTTCAGCAGATCCTATTTCATTCATTGATCCAGAAATAACATATTTAGCTAATGGGTTCTTATAAGTAGCCTCAGCCGTTTTCCTCACTTTTTTTAATGGGTTAAGTAGCCATGCTACGTAGCCAAACAGCGCTGATTGACAAACTAAAACACCAATAATTTGTTGATAAAGATCTGGTAGAAAATATAGGGAGAGTAATGACGCAATCAAAGAAAAGAAAAAGGCAATCTGTACACGCCCTAGGATACTGCCATCATTTATTTTAATTTCTTTGGTTTTGAGCTTTTTATAAACAGTTTCAGCTCTTTGTATTTGCTCATCGGTAGGCCTAGTCCTTACTGATTGATAACCAACCTTTTCACCATTTTTACCAAATAATGGTGTGACATAGGCTTTTACCCAGTAATGATCACCATTTTTACAACGGTTTTTTACCATCCCCATCCAGGGTTTAGTGTCTTTAGCATGCCCCCAAAGGTCACCAAATGCTGCAGGAGGCATATCAGGATGTCTGACTATGTTATGCGGTCTACCTACCAGCTCCTCAAGTGTAAATCCTGCAATTTCACAAAATTCTGGATTGGCATAAGTGATATTCCCTTGAAGGTCAGTAGTAGAAATAAGCCTTACGTCGTGAGAATACTTTCTCTCTCTGTTAGTTACATGCATACCTTAACTCCATACAAACCGATTGGTCTGACATTGCAAATTTCATTCCCAAAGCAACTAACCTTTAGTAGCAGGATAAATAAATTTTATTTTTCTGTTTGAAAACAGAAAGATAATCGGACTGATTTAGTGAATAAGTGATCTCAATTTGAAACTAGTCAGTATCAGCACTAACTTTATGGAGCAGAACGCACCAAAGAAGGGCGATATTAATTTATGGGTATTTTATAGCTTGACCGCATTTTCAGAGAGCAAAAAGCTTTTCAGTGGTAATGGTTCAACAGAAAATCATAAATCGCGGGTGCTAGAATGGCCTTATTTCAATGAGCTAGATCACTCTTCAATTTGGATGGTAACCAATATTTCAAAGTGAATCAGCCTCGACCTGATCTGGTAAATCTAAAGGACATAAGGGAGGTGGAACCACACTCTACAGGCTGTTATTCGTTTTAAGAGTGTGTTCGAACCGCGAGCCATTCAGTTAACTCATTGAAAGGCATGGGTTTGGCGTAATAGAAGCCTTGAATAAGGTTACATCCTATGTTCTGCATAAACTTCTTTTGTTCTTCAGTTTCTACGCCTTCAGCAACAACCTGAAGGTTAAGCTTATCTCCCAGAATTTTGATTGTTGATGCAAAATCTCCCCCTTCAAACCCCCCTTGGTTTTTCTGAATTTCACTAATAAAAACCTTGTCGATTTTAAGGAAATTGATGGGTAAAGTTTTTAAGTAACTTAGAGAAGAGTAACCTGTTCCAAAATCATCTAATGATGATTTCACTCCCATATCTTGAAGCTCTTTTAGATGGTTTTACCCCGATAACTCGGACAGTCAGTTAAGAGCGTTTTGAGTCAGCTTACGCTTTTTCCTCTGGTTATAAAATCGTTCGATATAATCAAATACATCTGACCTTGCTTCAGATCGAGTTCGGTAATTTCTTCTGTTTACACGTTCTCTTTTTAGCAAACCGAAGAAACTTTCTGCTGCCGCATTATCATAGCAGCTGCCTACTGCGCTCATACTTGAGATCACATTATGATCAGACAGGAATCTCTGGTACTCATAACTTGTGAACTGAGAGCCACGATCTGAGTGCAATACAACGGGATTGGAATGATCTTTCTGCCATAACGCCATCAGCACTGCCTGGATTACCAGTTGCTTCTCCATTGTTTGGCTCATAGACCAACCTACGACGACCCCGTGATACAAATCAATCACAACAGCTAGATACAACCACCCCTCTCTTGTTGGGATGTAGGTTATATCGGTTACCCATTTCACATTAGGCTGCTCTGCCGTGAAATCTCTTTCTAAGTGATTAAGTACATAGTCAGGACGCTCTCCAGACTTCTTCTTACGCCATCGCTTAATCGACGGTATTCCAAGCAGGTTATTAGCCTTCATCAGTCTTGCAACACGATTGAGGCTGCAGCGTTCGCCCTCATACTGGAGTTCTTCCCAGATGCGAGGGCTACCAAATACACCATCGCTTGCCTGATGGAGCTGGTGTATCCTGCGACTTAAACGCGCATTATCCTGATGCCTCTGGCTTGGCTCACGGGTACGCCAGTCGTAATAACCGCTGGCAGATACCTTCAGTAGACGGCACATCATTCGTACAGGGAATGCATCGCGGCAGCGTTCAATCATGTGGTACTTCACTTGGGTTGTTTGGCGAAGTACGCTGCTGTAGATTCAAGCAATCATCGCAACACCCTTTTCAATCATGTGAGATGGGGTCTTAAATTTCAATGTCTTTCTCGGGCGCTCATTTAGCTCAGTTGCAACTTCGTTAAGGCGTTCTTGCGTATGTGGTGACAAGTCTGTCTTTTTCGGAAAGTACTGTCTTATCAGGCTGTTGGTATTCTCATTTGTACCACGTTGCCACGGACATTGAGGGTCACAGAAGTAAACCGGTATCCCTATCTCTTTGGTTAAATCGGCGTGCTTAGCAAGTTCCATCCCCCGATCCCAAGTCAAAGACTTCCTATATTGCACGGGCATTTGATCGAATGTGGTAAGCAGAGCCTGGTGAACTGATTCAGCGTCTTTACCGGCGAGTTTGAGGATGATGGTAAAGCGAGATTTTCTATCAACTAGAGTGGCTATATGCGTGTTCTTCGAGCCTGATACTAAATCACCTTCCCAGTGGCCAACAGACTTCCTATTCTCAATATTCTTAGAACGCTCATGAATCGATACACCGTTAACAATGTTAGTGAAGCTTCTATCCCCACTTCGGCGGTGGTGTCTGCTATGCCGCATTGGCCTTTTTCGACGGAGGTACTGAGTGAAGGAGTGGTGAATAACCCCTTTGGAGCGGACGTATATTGATTTATAGATTGTCTCGTGCGAGACCTGCATAGACTTTCTGCGAGAGTGCTCTACACGTAACCAACCAGAGATTTGTTCTGGGGACCATTTCAACTCAAGCTTCGATATAACAATTTGTCTCAACTCCGAGTTAAGTTCCAGAACACCTAGCTTAGGTCGCTTGGCCATTCGCTTCGCACGATTATCCGCATCAACAGCCTTGTAATAGCGTCGCCCACGATTACGAGCGACTTCTCTTGAGATAGTTGATGGTGAACGGTTGAGCATACGGGCTATCGCTCTGAGCGACATTTTTTCTGATAGGGCGACCCTGATTTCTTCTCGTTCCGATAGCGTTAAGTGCTGGGTATTTCGCTTTCGAGGTTTTGGCTTGATACCACCCGAATCTCGTAATGCAGTGAAAACCGTTCCAGGAGCAGCTTCCAGTACTCTGCCAATGTCACTGAAGCCTGTACCTTGTTTCCAAAGTTTGAAGATCAGTTCTTTCTCGCCCTGTGTAAAAGTTCGCTTTGGTCGTTTCATCAAAAGTACTCATGCAAATCAGTATATTAATTAAACTGTTGCAATGATCCATTGAATCCACAGTAGCCTTTTTTAAAATGGCTTTTTCCCGTTGCAGCCTATCTACCTGAGCTTCCAGTTCTTTAATGCGTTGTTGCTCAGGCGTCAGTGCTTTGCCTTGTGGCGTTGTACCCAGACGTTCATCTCTAAGCTGATTAACCCAGCGGCGCAGAACGTTTTCATTAATACCCAGGGAGCGAGATGCTTCTGGAATAGAATAATCTTGATCTAATACTAAACTGGCTGCTTCCAGCTTGTACTCGGTTGAATATGATCGACGTTGCCTTGTCATTGAACACCTCTTCTAGGGTGGTACTTTACCACCTTAAATGGTGTCCAAGATCATTTAACCACTACAAATCACCTCTCGCCAAAAAAGTTAAAATCACCCAACTAGATCGCCAACAGGCTAACTCTCTTATTGCCCCGACAACTCCTTCATCTCTGGAACTAGATATCCCTTTAGATAAAATCGCTACGGTACTAAGAAGCAAAAAAGTCAAAAACATTGGCCCTCATTTCAGACGAGTCGTGGGAGCTGTACTTTTCTGTATTGAGAAGCGTATTGCCTACGAAGGAATGCTGTTGGACTTGTCTGAAGGGGACAACTGTCGAATCATCCATCACAAAAAATCATATTTTTTGGAATATAGCGAAGAACTTGATCCGCAAAACTGGAACACCCCTGTACAACGCCATCAGATAAGTTATAAAACAGCTCGCCTCCTTGAAGAAAAAAAAGATGCCAAACGTAATGTGGAACCCCGTCTGGAAAAACCCGTTCCTCTCGTCTTAGAGCCATTAGCGGCCCTGTTATTTCCTAATACAAACTATAAGGGTATTACTTGTAAGGCTCTCATAAAGAGATTATGTGAGGTAGTAAATCAGATTAATCCTGTAATGTTTTCAGGTATTGCTGCAGCAGCTATGAGTGAACGCAGACCTCCAACAAGTTTACATTTAAGCGACTACATTCGACTCATAGAGGGAATACATAAAAAACCGCTTGTAATTGAGGGTGAGGCGAAAAATACCTTATCGTTTGAAGTCTTTTACCTGAAACACCCAGTTACTGAAAACAAATCTGAGTTACACGCAAATGCTAAACAGTTAATATCCACGATATATACTAAATTGAAAAGTTACACTCCTTCTAAAGCCCCCCAAATAGCGTCAAATATCGAAAAAACCGTTCGTCAATTTGAACTCCCTGTCAGCCAAACTGTGATCATGCTGTGCTTTTGGATAGCTTCAATCATGAAGAGAGGCAAAAAACATATGCCTGAAGGGGAAAAGTATTATAATCAGAATACATTACAAGAATATTTTAGCCAGCTAAGGCATGAATTCCGCGACATAGGGTACGATTTGAACCTTCTCTCCTTATCGCAGGAGAAATTAACGTCCTTTTATGAGGATGTATTGGCTTATAAGGAAGCCAAAGGAATTGATCTAGACTACCCATTGAAACGCTTAATTGATTTCCATTCCTGGGCCAGAGAATTTGGAATTGAGGAGCCTGATTGGGAAGAGCTTGATGTCTCAAATGATCGCCGTTCAGTACGGCCAGTTTTATTCAGCCCTACTGAAATCAAAACAATCATCCAGCAAATCAATGCTCAAACAGACATCCCCCCAACAGAAAAGCTTCTACAGCAATTCGTATTTATACTCGGTTATGAATTTGGATTACGGCGAGATGAAGCACTGAAGTTAACTCTTGCCGACATCATTATTATCGATGATGAAATCAAGGGATTGATGGTAAGGCCAAATCAATTCAGAACGCTTAAGTCCAACAATGCCCTTCGAGTTTTACCCTTTACCGGCACACTGACCGCGCAGCAACGACAAGTCTTCAATAAAGTCATGAGCCGTTATCAGGTTCTTTATCCTAATCAGTCAAACCAACCGCTCTTTAGCCTTATCGACGGATCTGAGAGTGTTGCTTTTTCCAAAGCAAATAAGTTGGTAGACAATCTAATAGCTCTAATGAAAGCAGTCACAGGGTCTAAAAACAGCGTATTTCATGGATTGAGACATTATAAATACAATTTAATTGCTGCAGTGCTTTTCCCTTTTAAGTCCCCTCTGACCAAGATAATGAACCGAGGTAGGAATAAAAAACAGCTCCAAGAGACCCTACTTGGTCCACAAAATGGAAGTTCCAGAAGAACCGCTCCAGCAGTGGCCTGTTTCATGGGTCATAAGAGTATCAGTACCTCTCTACTTAACTACGATCATCTCATGACCGATTGGATTGATTCCCTCAGACCTGTACGTGGCGGCTCAAGAAAATTGGAATGTAGTGAGAACACGGACGAGTGGGAAACATTCGAGTCTGTACAGAACTATTGCACCGAAACAGAATCTGAACCCGCAGATAACATCACATTATCAGAAGTACTCCATACGGCGTTTTTAATAGCCAAAGGCTTCACAGCAACACGACTAAGTGAGCATATGGCAATTAGTGAATCAAAGTGTCAGCAGCTAATTGATACTTACGAAAAAATTAGCACGAGTATCTGTTTCAAAACTGCTAACAATAATAATGTATGGGCAAGGGTAGAAGATAATCCCAGAGCGTTACTCCAGAAATTAAGTAGCAAATCGTGGAAAAGAATAATCACCCACATTGAGCATATAGAAAGCCTCGACAACATCACTATTGGTAATGGTGAAACCGCATTAACTGAAGCCAATATGATTCCTATTGATGAGCTCCCAGCATTATTCAACGAGAGAAGGCTCGTTCATCTACGTCGTGAATCACATGAGGTTTTGGTACGCAGAACTATGGAACTGTTCAGCCTTTCCAATGATGATATTATTGTTAAAGTTAAAGGAGATAAACCATTTGTCTCCGACAGAATGACTGCCATTGGCTATGAAATAATTCATAGTGCTGACTTTGGGAAATTAGAGAGAATACCTCCCTTCCCTATGACCATAGATGGTTATGAGCATCATCAAACTGAAATGGGCCTTCTAAAATTGAGGCAGAACCGTACAGGAGGAGTAATACGCGACAGCCTGGAATTAGCTGTCGCTATCGTTGTTACAGGCTTTTGGGACAATTGGTCATATCATCATTAGGTCATACTTCTCAGGTTTATCCTCAACGTAGGGTCCTATCGCTAACAGGGCGTGGCGCTCATGCCCTTTATCCACAAAACGCTGGACCGTGAGCCTATGGCGTACACCACGAAACCAATTTTTATCAAGGCCGACTAGGATATCCAACTCTGGGATTTGCACTGCCCCTAAAGGTTTACTCTCCTCAACATCTATCCATTCAAATTCACCGAATACAATCTTTAATTTCTCAGGATCAACTGACAAGATCTTGATACTTCCCACTCCAACTCCAGTAAACGGTTTGCCCAAGGCCGGTTCGTAGGCTTCAATTTCACAATTAAAAGGAAAAAATTTATCTCTTTTGAGAGGAGTCCAATACAGGCAATCAAACGTCTGCCCCTTGCTAAAGCGGGTTCTTTCTTCATGTGACGTAAGGATTTTAATTGAATCGTAATCATCTATTTCAAGAGCAGAGCCAGCAGTATCAATTCTTATACTGGCATGTTTCATAAAGTACGCCATTGCTAAAGTTAGAGCTTCGGCTAGCCGATCGATGAGCTCAGGTGATGCGCCTCCTCTAACATAAATATTAAAGTACGTATCCAACTCTATACCCTCCTCCCTAGCAACTGCTAGGACTTCATTCTCGTGGGGCGGCAGGCAACTCTTCCCTTCAATGATCAGCGTTTGATCTTCACTCCATTGACTGACGAGATCTCTGGCAATAGAGATTAATGCATCCGCTATTGGGAATTTTTTGCTATTAACGTCCGCTTGAGAATATGTAAATCCTCCTCCCACTATTGGTTCAAACACCTTCCCAGGTATGATTAAAACTAGGAGCACCGGTAATAAGTCATTCATTGTAAAACCTCATTTTTTTCAAAAAGGTTTCTTATTGTATGGACGCCTTTATTAGGGTTTGTTCGATTGACCGTGTAAAACACACGACGCACTTAACTGCGTGAAGTTTGCTTCTTCAAAATTTGAAAAAACAGTTACCTTTTAACAAATACTAAGACTGAGGTTCACATACATTCAAGGCATGTATTGCCAAGAAGCGCACCATGCGTTCAAAAAATACGAATAGAGCGTCACAATTATCATTTGTTGTATTCTATGTTTTAAGAAAGACAGCACAAAAAAGCCGCCTGAGGGCCACTGCTGTCCCATAGTTAGGGGTGGTAAATGAAAAAGCCTGAGATCCACTGGTAAACTGTTGTTACCACACACCAGTAAAACCAAAGGACTCAGGCTTTGTCACATCATAACACTGCTTTTCATCAACTGCTTCAACCGATCTCTCGACATGAATTTGAATCTTTAGCAAAACAGCATCATAAAGGGCAAAAGCTGCGCTCCGCATCGCGATGGGATCAATTTATTGGTTTAAGTATGTCACAGCTTTCATGTAGGCAAAGCCTTCGTGATATAGAATCAAATTTACTCAGTCAGCAAAATAAGCTTTACCATCTTGGCGCTAAGCCCATTGCCAGAACAACCTTGGCACGACTCAATGAACAACAGCCCTACGAACTTTATCAGACGCTGTTTTATAAGTTGCTTGCCCGATGCGACACCCGCTCTACAAATCATAAATTCCGCTTTAAAAATCCACTCTATTCACTGGATGCCAGTGTCATAGATCTATCCTTAAAAATATTTCCTTGGGCTAAATGCCATCAAACAAAGGCCGCAGTAAAACTTCATGTTGGACTTAACAACGCCAGTCTAATACCTGAGTTTGTCGCGCTGGGTGATGGTAAAGAGAGCGACATGATTAAAGGTCGACAATTCACTTTCCCTAAAGGAAGTATTGTGTAGTGGTTAAATGATCTTGGACACCATTTAAGGT
>JAILXS010000003.1:0-358270 GCA_050789425.1 Neptuniibacter sp. | reverse complement strand
AAGAGTTGAGTAGTTATGCGGATAAATTCGAAAGTTCATGGCTCTACGATGAACTGTTCCGTGGTCGTAACTTTGGTCCGGCGTTACATAAGTTCGGCCCGATTATGGGTGGAGCCTTTAACTTTATCGATCAGAACCTGTTCGGTGGCAAGATCCCGGTCACGCTGCATGATGACCAAGAAGACTTTGCCCAGATGCTGCCTGCCAGTGACTGCAAAGAGATCGAGTATCCAAAACCGGATGGTGAACTGAGCTTTGATAAACTGAGTTCGGTGTTTTTATCCAACACCAACCATGAAGAAGATCAGCTGTGTCACCTTCAACTTGCAGACAGCGCCTTACCGATCTTAAGCAATCTACCGACCTATGCAGAGCCTGCACAGCGTTACTGCCCGGCAGGCGTGTATGAAGTGATTGAAGAGAGCGGAGAACAGCGTTTTCAGATCAATTCCCAGAACTGCTTACATTGCAAAACCTGTGATATTAAAGATCCTGCTCAGAATATCCGTTGGGTAACTCCGGAAGGTATGGGCGGTCCAAACTATCCAAACATGTAAGTATTCCATTTAGCCAAAATAAAAATAAAAGAGCCCATGAAAAAACTTACGACTATGTCCATTAGCCTGAGGATTACCCTGGGCTATCTGGTCATGATGTTGCTATTGGCAATGTCTGGCTTCTCATCTGTTTTTAATATCAGCAAGCTGGCGTCTTCCCTGGAATTTGTATCCGGGCCAGCACTTCAGGCATCCAATGGAGGCATAGATACTGCCTTCAATATCCAGGGTGAGGTATTGAAAACACAGCAGATTTTCCTCAAACAACTGGACCACCAGCAGGGTTTGAAAGAGATTTATGAACTGCATAAAAAAGGTGAGGCCGGGTTTGAGAAAGTTAAAGCCAGTGGGCTTGTGGATGAGGCTTTACTGACTAAATCGGAAGATCAGATCCAAACTTATACAAGCTTAAGGGATAAAACACTTACGTTGTATTCTGAGCTCGAGATTGAAAAACGGAATCTTGCAGTACTGACCGATCAGGTGCTGGAGAGTGTCATCGTTGCTCATGAAGACACCATGATTTTTATGGATGAAAGTCTGAACGACCGACGTGCAGTTGAAAAATACCGTGATATTGAACAGGTGCTTTCTGAGATTAAAACCCTGATCCTGTCGCGGAATTATTCATTGCAGCAGTTCTTTAATGGCGACGATACCGATAAACATTTGAAGATCATGAAAGAGGAATACAGCCTGCTTTTTCCGAGTTATGAGCGCTCTTTAATTATGCTCAGAAATCAGGATATGGGTCAGTATGCGGATGATCTTGAAAAGCACCTCGGTGCATTATTTCCATTATTTGATCGTGTCGTTGAGTTACACATTGAATTTACCCGTTCTCAGCAAACCTCATTCAAAACCGCACAGGAACTGCTAGCCAACCTCACTCTGGTCAAGGCTCAGGGTGAGGACAAAATCAAAGAAAACACGGATTCTGTAGTGTCACTGGTGGTGAATGCCAAAGGACTTATCTGGGCTGTGGTTATTATCGGTTTGATTGTTGGCGTGATCGCCATGTTCATCAGTTTCAGAACCGTGGTTAAACCGGTGGATACCATAGCAGGCAACCTTGATCAGATAGGAAATGGTGATGGTAGCCTTAATGTAAAACTTAAAGAGAGTGGCGCGCGTGAGCTGAGCATACTCTCAAAGGGTTTTAATGTTTTTGTGGTCAGGATTAAAAACATCGTCAGTGGTGTCAGTGATGCGGTGAACGATCTTTGTCAGCAGACGGATAATCTGGCGACGATCAGTGATAACACACGTTCAGTGATCTCTGAGCAGAAACAAAATACCGAACAGATGGTTGAAGCTATAGACCGTTTGACTGTGAGTACTTCAGAAATTGCTGAAAGTGCAGCTAACGCCGCAACGGCAGCCCGTTCAGCCGATGAGTTTTCGGAAAACGGTAAAGATGAAGTACACGCCATGATCAATGCCATTCGTAAGCAAGTGGAGCAGCTCAATATCACTTCTGGGGTAATGGAAAAGCTGTCTAAGGACTCGCAACGTATTGGCGAAGTGCTCAGTGTCATTGATGACATTGCTGAACAAACTAACCTGCTGGCATTAAATGCTGCAATTGAAGCGGCGCGGGCGGGAGAAAAAGGCAGAGGTTTTGCTGTTGTCGCAGATGAAGTACGTACTCTTGCCAGTAACACCCAGAAGGCAACCACTAAGATTCAGGATGTAATCTCTGAGTTACAAAGCGCCTCGAAAGATGCAGTTAAAACCGTTGCCAATACTCTGGATATTGCGGAAAAAGGAGTTAGCCAGGCTGAACGGGCGGATGAGATTCTTAAGCAGATTACTAATTCGATCAGAACAATCAACGAAGTGAATATGCAAGTGGCAGAAGCTACTCATCAGCAGGTCACGATTACCCAGACAATTAAGGAAAATATCTATTCCGTGAGCGAAAAAGCTAACGAGACAAGTAATTCCTTCGATGACATCAATTCAAGCGTAGAAACCATTATTTCAGTTGTTGATGGCTTGGAAGGAGGTGTGAATCAGTTTAAATTAACCTAAATATATAAATAAAAAGCGTTATTGTTCAGAGGTGCTTCTGTCAGAAGCACCTCCCAACGAAGTACTTCCTTTTTAAAGTTAGAGCACTATGTCATTTCTATTTCTTGAAGATCTTTCAGTTGGTGACTTGTTTGAAAGCAGGTCAGTAAATATTTCTGCAGAAGAGATTAAAGCATTTGCTGCGGAATATGATCCCCAGCCTTTTCATCTGGATGAGGATCTTGCTGCCGGAAGTTATTTTTCAGGACTATCAGCAAGTGGCTGGCATGTGGGCAGTATCACGATGCGCCTGCTTACGGAAAGCCTGCCCATTGGAGGTGGTGTTATTGGCGGCGGCGTTGATGTCAGATGGTTATCAGCAACACGCCCCGGAGATCGTTTGAGAACGATTACGGAAATCAAAGCAGTGGAACCCTCTAAAAGTAAATTGGACCGGGGTAAGGTCACCATCTTTACCAAAACCCTGAACCAGAGTGACGAAATACGGCAGACGATTGAAAGCACACTTCTGGTATTCAAGAAAAACATTCCAGATGTAGCGACCTGGCAGGGCAGTTAATGAAAGTTCTTATCTGGGGTGCCGGCGGAATCGGCTGTTATTACGGGGCGAAATTACAAACGGCTGGTAATCAGGTTGTTTATGTCGCCAGAGGAGAACATCTGGCCGCGTTATCCGATAAAGGGTTACAGCTAAGTCATCCTGAATTCAGCTTTAGCGGCCCAGTTAACGCCTGCAATGAAGAAGAGCTAATCAGACAGCACCAGAGTTCTGATTTTGATCTGATTATTATCACCTTCAAAACCACATCCACAGACCAATCACTGCAAAGATTATCGGCATGGTTGTGCTCTTCAGATACACCTGTAATCTCTCTGCAGAATGGTGTTGATAATGAAAAGAGTATCGAAGCAACCCTGGGTCGTGAACGTACTATCGGTGGCTTAGCGGTACGTATTGGTGGTCATATTATCTCGCCGGGCAATGTTGAAGCCAAAGGCATTGCTCAGGTTGTTTATGGTCAGTGGCCGAATAATAAAGGTTATGAGAATACAGTTGTCAGCCAGCTGGAAAAGGTATTCGCAGAGGCAGGCATAGAAGCAAAGCTCAGCAGCGATATCCAGAAAGAACTCTGGCGCAAGCTGATGATTAATAATAGCGTGAACCCGCTCTCGGTCCTCACTGAATGGGACAGCCTCCGGATTACATCACATCCTGTATATGGGCAGGTGGTTTATAAAATCATGTTAGAAACCGCATTGGCAGCAAAGCTGGATGGTGTGGATATTCAGGATGCTGATGTCGATGCCATGTATGATCTGATCTGTAATTTTGATGCTATCAAAACCTCGATGCTAGTCGATTATGAAAACGGCAGAGTATTGGAGATTGATTCAATATCCGGTTCAGTCATTCAGCGTTGTAAAGAGCAAGGTGAAGAGTGCCCACTTACTGAACTCATCAGTGAACTGGTCAAAGCTAAAGCGGAAAAGCGCGATCAAAATACGCTCTGATTTTTAATAGTTTGAACCTGCGCTGCCTCCTCCCTATAATTCACGCATACTTCCATTGATTCAGGGAATCCGGTGTAAATCCGGTACGGTCCCGCCACTGTGTATTACTTCATTGTGATAAGTCAGACCTCTGTTTCAATATTCTGAACATTAACCACACCACGAGGATGGATGTGTGCATGCTTTAAATCTGTCTCTGCCATGACGCGCCTATTCATATGGGGTGGCGTGGCGCTGCTGTTACACACCGGGCTTTTATTAATCCCTGTATATGACACACCTGCGGTTGTTTCTTCCGGGCAGGGCGTTTCTGTACGTATCCAGAATACGACACTTCAAAGTTCGCCCAACCAGATTGCTGATCATCAAGCGGCTAAGAGCCCTGCGGTACAGGAATCAGTGCCTGCTGAAAAACAGGTGAATGTCGCAGCTTTACCAGAAAATTCCAGCACAGAAATTGCAAAACCCAGCACAGAAATATCAGAATCAAGCGCCGCGATTGCAAAACAAAGCAAACCTAAGCCAGTGCAGACTCAACCGGTCCAGACCGTAAACCGGACGGCAACTACCGTTGTTCAAAACACAAAGCCAGCTCTTAAAAAGAGTGTTCAGCCTAAACCAGTTACTAGGATAGAAGCTGAAACCCTCACTACAGCCGATAATCTTAAAGTACAGTCATCAACAGCCAATGTGGTTGCAGCACATAAGAAAACTCATCTCAATGAGCAAGATGCTGTAGCAACACAAGAACTGTTAATCGCAGCACGGCCTGCTTCTAATAAAAAACCTAAGTATCCAAGAAGGGCGATCATTCGCAATCAGCAGGGCAGTGTCAGAGTTGAGCTGCTGATCAAACAGGATGGTTTTGTAGAAGAGGCGACTTTGCTGGAGAGCAGTGGCTTCCCACTGTTGGATAAATCGGTACTTAAATACGTGAATGAAGAGCGTTTTATCGCTGCTCTGGATAAAGGCCTGCCGGTAGCTTCAACTCAGTTATTTACCTACCGCTTTATATTGCAGTAACGGGATTGTGTGCGGCAATCCGAATGCTGCCATCCAGATCACTCATCGTAACCGTGGCTTCAATCGAAAAATAACGTTTTAGGTTATCCCCAGTCAGCACATCTACAGGCGTACCCTCAGCAACTATTGCACCTTCCGAAAGCATGACTAAACGGCTGCAATAACGTGATGCCAGCTCCAGATCATGGATAGCTGCGATAGCCAGATGACCCTCAGCGGTCAGGCTGCTAACCAGATTCATCAACTCAAGCTGATGGCAAAGATCAAGGCTGGCAGTCGGTTCGTCCAGCAGCAGAGTTTCTGTTTGCTGAGCCAGAGCTCGGGCGATAAACACCCTTTGTCTTTCCCCACCGGATAACTGGTCCGCATGGCGATCTTTCAGTTGCAGCAGATCAGTACGGTGTAGCGCATTCTCGATAATGTCGAGATCCTGGGTAGTCTCGGTACGGTAGTTACCCAGATAAGGCGTACGTCCCATTGCCACCATTTCGGAGACAGTAAATGCATAATCAATACTGTGATCCTGAGGTACAAATGAGATTCTCTTGGCGATCTCATTTCTGGAGAGTGAACTCAGTGACTGCTTACCCAGCATTACTTCACCCAGGTTGGGTTTATTCAGACCCAGTAATAGCTTCAGCAGGGTGGATTTACCCGCACCGTTAGGACCAATCAGTCCGACAAACTCACCCGGTTGCAGAGAAAGGGACAGATCCTTAATCACATCCTGTTGCTGGTAGCGGAATGAAAGCTTATTGCAGCTCAGTAACATCTGTTTACTCATCATTTATCCCCTCACAGCCTTGCAGACCAGCGCTGACGCACCAGTAGATAGAGGAAGAAGGGAGCACCAAATGCGGCGGTGATTACACCCAGAGGTATGGTTTTTTCCGGTAGTGCTGAGCGTAGCAAAAGGTCTGCAGCTACCAGCGTTAATGCGCCACCAATAGCGGATGCCGGTAACAGGTAACGGTGATGAGGCCCCAGAATAAGACGCAGAATATGCGGAACAACTAAACCGATAAAGCTGATACCACCACACACGGATATTGCAGCACCAACCAGACAAGAAGTGATCAGAAGCAGATGTCTGCGTGTACGGGCGACATCAACACCGATTGAGCTGGCATGGGTCTCACCCAGTAACAAAGCATCCAGACTGCGGGTGTAATGCAGCAGCAGGTAGATACCGATCAACGCAAACGGCGTAATCAACAGCACATGATCCCAGGTCCTGCCTTCCAGGCCACCCATAGTCCAGTAAATAATGGATTGACCCACGCCCCAGCTATCCAGAGACAGTGCAAGAATCAAAGAGGATAGGGCCGAGTTAAGCGCTGCCATGGCGATTCCGGCTAAAAGCAGGGTGCCAACCGCGGCATGTCCGCGCTGGCTGGCAATATGGTAAACGATAAACAGGGTGAGCCCGGCACCGGTAAATGCAAACAGCGGCAGTATCCATACAGAAACTGAAGCCAGTCCCAGATACAGCGCGATCACTGCACCCAGTGAGGCACCGGAAGAAACCCCAAGCACAGACGGTGACGCCAGAGGATTGCGGAACATGCCCTGCATTACTGCACCACAAATAGCGAGACAACTACCCGCCAGGGCTCCCACAAGAATGCGGGGTAAACGTACATCCACCAGAATGTTCTGCATCCACGGGGATTCTGAAACGGGGTTTTGTAATAAGCTGCTGAGTAATATTCCGGGAATATCTGCTGCTGGGATTTCTGCCGGTCCCAGCATCAGACCCGTCATCAGGCAGACGAGCAGTAAAAGCATCATCAGGATAAACACAAATGCTTTGGAGCTATGCTTTAAAGCGCTCATTGCTCAGGCTCCTGTGCAGAGAAAAGTTGCGGATGCAGGATGCCTGCAACCTGTTCGATCCCCTCCCAGGTGAATTGCGAGGTGGCAAACAACCAGCTGCCATTAAGATCATAAATGCGTTTTTGTTGTACCGCTGGCACGTTTTGCCATGCACTGCGTTGTGCCAGTTGTTCAGATGCCGCGGTACCATTCTGATCAACCCAGCCGCTGACCAGTATCACATCCGGTTGCAGGCTAATGGCGAGTTCTTCATTGATCTTCTGTGAACCTTTAATTCCCGTATCGCGGATAACATTATGCCCACCCGCAATATGAATAATCTCATCTATGGTTGAGCCGGGGCCTACTGAACTACCGTTGAGGTTGTAAAACAAAACTCTGGGTTGTTCAACGCCAGCCAGGGTGTTCTTCACCTGTTTAATCCGCTGTGCAAAAACAGAAAGCTGCTGTTCTGCTTGTTTCTGTGTACCAGTGGCAGCTGCTACTAACTGAATGCTGGATTCGATATCAGCCAGGGTATTAAAACCGGAAAGGCGAACAACGGGAATACTAGTGCCAAGTAGCAGGCTTACGGTTTCCGCACGGGTGTAAGGGGAGATAAAAACCAGATCCGGTTGCAGGGCTATGATCTCCTCGACTTCTCCGCGAATACGTTTAATCGAAGCGGGGTAGCGGTCAGCGACATTGGAGATCGCTTGGTTATCTGCGAGGAAGGTCACACCGGCAATACGTGCAGGGTCTATCAGGTCAGCCAGAATCTCATCGGTTGCCAGAGTGGCAGAAACTATACGCTGGGGTGGCTCTGTTATTTGAATAGAATCCCCAACCGCATCGATAAGGGTGATGGGGAATTTCGTGCCGTGAATCTGTGTAGATTTAAGCGCCCCGGGGGTTAATAACCCGGGGCGTACGTCCATGCTCCATAGCAATGCTGCACCAATCAGAGTAATCAGCGCAGCCGATAAGATTGTTTGCCATCGGTTTGCCATGAACGTTGTCCGTCAGGATTTAGAAGCGGGAGATTAAAGCCCGCCTTTAATCTCGATGCCCACCATAGCATTAATATCTTTAGTGCCGTAGGTCACAACTTCTTCGTACTCTTCATCCAGAAGGTTTTCAATTCTTCCGAATACGCGAACAGTGTCAGAAATGTCGTGAGACAGGGCGATATTAGCCAGAGTGTAACTGTCCAGCGTTACGCGGCTAGGAGTAAAGAAAGCATCAAACTCCAGATCATCCTGCTTGCCATTGTATTGCAGGCCACCACTCAAGCGGGTTTTGCTGTTAGCAAACAGGTAAGAGCTGTTGATGCTGGCAATATGCTTGGCACGTCTTACCAACTCCTGACCTGTTCCGTCATCACTGTCGGTATAGGTGTAGCTGGCATTCAGGGTCAGGTTATCGGCTGGCTCAAAGAAGGCGCTCAGTTCAATGCCTTTAATATCTGAGTCACTGTCCAGGTTGACAGAAGTTGTACCTGCACCGGCGATCAGGTTTTCTACATCACTGTGGAACAAAGTCAGATCCACATAACCGTCGATGGCATCGAAGTGGTACTCAGCACCCAGATCCCAGGTTTTGTTTTTCTCCGGGCGCAGGTCCGCGTTACCGGTATAGGTTTCAGTCGATCCAAACAGCTCAAACTGAGTTGGGTTTTTTACACCAGAGGCTGTACTTGCATGCACACGCAACTCATCCGTTACCCAGCCAGAGAAAGCGATGCTGTAGGTGTTAGCATCTTTAAATACATCGTTATAGTCACGACGGCCTGCGATGGTCACGTAATACTGATCATCAAAATTCAGTCCGTATTCCAGTACTACACCGGTTGAATCGATATCACGATTCACAGTTGACCAGACAGAGCTGCTGTAGAAAGACTCTTTCTCGTGCTCAGCAACAAAAGTTACACGCTGATCTACCGCTTCACCGTTGATGAAATAATCAGTCTGGTACTCAACTTTTTTCTTCTCACCTTTGGTGGTGTATGTCTGTGCACCGTCGGTGAAAGTTGCGTAGTCAGTATCCGCATTGGAATAAGCCAGTTTATGCAGCCAGTTACCTTCAAGCAGGTCTAACTGACCGGACAGCTTGCTGAATGTCTGGCGAGTATCAGCAGTGGTGTCGTTGTCCACCGGGCCAATACCAAATGTGAAACCGTCGATATCAGAATCAGCATCCAGGTGACGAACAACCAGATCAAAAGACAGCTGCTCAGTCGCTTTTACACCACCTTTGAAATTGTAGGAATGGTTGCGGTAACCATCTTCCTCTGTAAAACCACGGTCTTCATTCAGAGAAGAGATACCGTCGGTATCCAGAAAAGAACCACTCAGAGCGTAATGAACCTGATCAGTACCACCAGACAGAGAGAAAGACTCCTGATGTGTACCAAAGCTACCCGCTTCTACACTCAGCTTGCCGCTGACCGGGCCTTCACCTTTTTTGGTGATGATGTTGATCACACCGCCCATTGCGTCACTGCCCCAGAGAGCACTCTGTGCGCCGCGCAGAACTTCAACACGTTCGATCTCAAGATTCATCAGATGTGCAAAGTCGAACTCAGAACCTGCACCTATATCGTTAACCTCAATACCGTCGATCAGAACCAGAGTCTGGTTCGCTTCAGCGCCACGAATACGGATCTGAGTTTTTGATCCCAAACCGCTTTGACGGTTAACCGCCAGGCCCGGAACATCGCGCAGGGCATCAGACACCAGACGTACCTGATTGTTTTCCAGATACTCGGAGTCCAGCACGGTAATGGCATTACCGGTGGCTTCACGTGGCTGCTCAACACGAGATGCAGAGATGACCATCACATTCTCTGATTCTGCATAGATAGCCTGGGAAACGGACATTGGCAGCAGGGCAGCAGCAAACAGACCCTGTTTAATAAAAGCTTGCATTAAATACTCCATAAAAAAGCGTTGGAGCTGGATGCGAAAAAGATGAACAGCGGTCTGACGTTAAATCAGAAAGGATCAATCACAGATAAATGCAGAAGGGGGTGCCTCACTGCGAATTCACTTCCAGCAACAATAGTTTCAATTATTGTCACCGGTACGGAATCCGCCCAAACTAGCTCCCCGCTGGATGGTAGGTGACGCTCTTAACGGCAGGTCTCCTGGCTCACAGGTCAATGTATGTGGTTCACCTTCCCGGTTTCCCAGTGGTATAAAGAACCCATACTCTCTGCTTACAGTTGCGGGGGCAGCCAAGGATTTTAACCTTGTTCCCTTTTGATCCCGGTTAAAGGAACCGTCAGAAGCCGCGAATTCTAATCGCACTGCAGCAATGTTGCAATGAATCAGACAAAAGTAGGTTCATACAGAGCACAGCTATTCCTTTACCACTCATTCAGGCTAATATATTCAACAATAATAAAGTTTTAGTGAGCACACAGCCGGATTTATGTCTGATCTTCCTGACAAACAACAACTGCCTGATATCGATGCTGAAGATGCATGGGTCAGCGTCATCCACAAAATGGATGAGGCCTATGCGGATCTTGTGCACTATCAGGTAGAGGTTGAAGAGAAGAACGTTGAGCTGGAAGAGGCGAAAAGCTTCTCCGACAGTATCCAGAGTTCAATGAGTGATGTGCTGATTGTATGTAATCCTCAGGGTGTGATTCAGGGATGCAACCGCGCACTTGAAGATCTGACCGGTCGCAGTGAGGCTGAGGTGATTGGTTTATCCTTCCCGCAATTGGTCGATAGTAAATACCACAGCAAAATCACTCAGTTTACTTCACAGCTGAAAGTGCAGCCTGTAAGAGACTGCGAGATCGAACTGCTCGGTAAAGAAGGCGCTGTACCGCTCTCTATGAACTGCTCACCCCGAGTCAATCACCGCGGTCGTCTGGTCGGCATGGTCATGGTCGGTCGTCCGCTGGGTGAATTACAGAAAGCCTACAAAGAACTCAATGAAGCGCATGCAGAGCTGCAACTCGCGCAGGAACGTCTGGTGCAGTCAGAAAAAATGGCTTCACTGGGTCGTCTGGTGGCGGGTGTTGCTCATGAGCTTAACAACCCGATCAGTTTTGTATACGGCAATATGCATGCGTTGCAGCGTTATACCGATCGTCTCTGTAGCTATTTTGATGCCATCGGCAAAGGCTACAGCCGTGAGCAGTTACGGGAGATGCGTCAGGAACTGCGGCTGGATAAAGCAATAAAAGACCTTAACTCGCTGGTGGATGGCACCATGGAAGGCGCAGACCGGGTTAAAGATATCGTTAACGACCTGCGTCAGTTCTCATCCACACAGGTATCAGAGAAGAAAACCTTCGATCTTAATCATGTTATAACCACCGCGCTGCACTGGATTATCAAAGAGAGCAAAGCCCCGGTAGAGGTGATTACCGATCTGCCGGAAACGCTCGAGGCCTTTGGGCATTCAGGACAGATCCATCAGGTGGTCGTAAACCTGATTCAGAACGCCATCGACGCCATGATGGAGAGCGAGCTTAAGCGTCTGTCACTCACAGTTAAAGAACAGAACTCTAAGATCATTCTGAAAGTACACGACAGCGGGCCGGGTATTAAAGATGAAGATTTCCTGCGCCTGTTTGAGCCTTTCTACACCACCAAACCCGTGGGTATGGGTACGGGTTTAGGTTTGTCCATCAGTTACAGCATAGTTTCGGAGCACGGTGGTGAACTTAAAATCACCAATCACCCTGAAGGTGGAGCGGTGGCAATTCTGACCCTGCCATCTCAGGAGGTGGGTGATGCTTAATCTGCTCTGGTTACAGTCTGGCGGCTGTGGCGGCTGCTCCATGTCTCTGCTGAATGCCGAATCACCGGACCTGCTCACCTTGTTTGAAACCGCGGACATTAATCTGCTCTGGCATCCCTCCCTGAGTGAAGAGAGTGGGGAGGAGGTGATCGCCATGCTGGATAGTATCATCAACGGTGAAACCCAGCTGGATATTCTCTGCCTTGAAGGCTCCATGATGATGGGCCCTATGGGAACCGGACGTTTTCATATGATGGGCGGTACCGGCAAACCAATGATCGATTGGGTACGGGATCTGTCAGCACACAGTCGCTTTACTGTAGCGGTTGGTTCCTGTGCAGCTTATGGCGGTATTACGGCAGCGGGCGACAACTTTACCGATGCCACCGGTATGCAGTTTGATGGCGAGCTCCCAGGAGGTCTTCTGGGTGAAGACTACCGCTCCAAAGAGGGTTTTAAAGTCGTTAATATCTCTGGTTGCCCCACACACCCGGACTGGATCACCGAAACACTGGTCAGCATCGCACTGGATGAACATCAGGAAGACAATCTTGATCAACTGGGCAGGCCGCGTATGTATGCTGATCAGCTGGTGCATCATGGTTGCAGCCGTAATGAATACTACGAATACAAAGCCAGTGCAGTAGATCCCGGAGATCGTGGCTGCATGATGGAGAACATGGGCTGTCTTGGCACTCAGGCCCATGCAGATTGTAATATCCGCCCCTGGAATGCGTTTGGTTCCTGTACCAGCGGTGGGTATGCCTGCATCAACTGTACCGCTCCAGAATTTGAAGAGCCGGGACACAGCTTCTGTAAAACACCTAAAGTAGCGGGTATCCCGGTGGGCTTGCCAACCGATATGCCAAAAGCCTGGTTTGTCGCACTGGCATCACTGTCGAAAGCCGCAACACCGGAACGCTTAAAGAAAAACGCGGTATCGGAACAGTTAATTTATCCGCCGACCATCCATAAACGTAAAGACTGAATAAGAAAAACAAGAATATGTCACGAATCTTAGCCGGACCATTTAACAGGGTAGAGGGTGATCTGGAGATCACACTGGATACCGACGACAAAAGCGTTCAGTCTGCTCGGGTCAACTCACCGCTTTACCGTGGTTTTGAACGTATTCTATTGGGCCATGACCCAATGGATGCGCTGGTCTATACCCCAAGGATTTGTGGCATCTGTTCCGTAAGCCAATCCGTTGCCTGTGCCAGAGCGCTGGCAGACCTGATGCAAGTTAAAATGCCGGATAACGGTCTGCACAGTACCAATCTGGTACTGGCTAACGAAAACATGACCGATTTGCTCACTCACTTCTATCTGTTCTTTATGCCGGACTTTGCCCGCGACATCTACGCAGATGAACCCTGGTATGCAGAGATCAACACCCGCTTTAAAGCCACCAAAGGCACCGCTACCCAAAGCATGCTGCCAGCAAGGGCAGACTTTCTGCATCTAATGGGCATTATGGCGGGTAAATGGCCGCATACCCTGAGTTTACAACCCGGTGGTACAACTAAACCAATAGAAAGCCATGAGCGGGTACGCCTGTTAGCCATCATTGGCGCTTTTAGGCGTTTTCTGGAGACGGAACTGTTTGGTGATGACCTCAGTGTAATCGCCAGCCTTAGCTCCCAGTCCGATCTGGACCAGTGGCGCCAGCAAAAGGATTGGAACAGCAGCGACTTCAGAAGATTCCTGCACCTGAGCGAACAGCTTGAACTGCAAAAGCTCGGCAGAGCAACGGATCAGTTCCTCAGCTTCGGCTCCTACCTGCAACCCGAAGGTAAACTGTTTGCTGAAGGCGTATACCTGCATGGAGAACATGCCGAGCTGGACAGCAAACAGATCACCGAAGATCACGCCTATACCTGGATGCGACAATCAGAACAGCCGCTGCACCCAAGTGAAGGGGTAACAGTACCGACACTGGAAAACGAAGAGGGCTATAGCTGGTGCAAATCACCACGCTTAAATAAGCAGGTCGTAGAAGTCGGTGCACTGGCACGACAGGTCATCAACAAACACCCACTGGCACTGGATATGATTCAACAAAACGGCGGCAATGTTCACAGCCGCGTTGTTGCCCGTTTGCTCGAACTGGCACTGGTCATTCCAAAGATGCAGGAGTGGGTGAAAGCAATCGACCCTGCCGCACCGTTCTGCGCCCATGCCGAAATGTCCGCCAATGCTCAAGGCATAGGATTAGTAGAAGCCGCCCGTGGCTCACTGGGCCACTGGGTAGAAGTGAAGAAAGGTAAAATTCATAACTATCAGATAGTTGCACCAACAACCTGGAACTTTTCCCCAAGAGATCAACAAGCCATCCCCGGCGCACTGGAGCAAGCTTTAGAAGGCGCACCGATTCGTACCGGCGAGAAAACCCCGGTATCCGTACAGCATATTGTCAGGTCTTTTGATCCCTGCATGGCCTGTACTGTTCATTAAGAATTTTTCCTAGTTAAATCCATTCGGGATTGTGTAAGGATATACGGATACATGTCCGTTTTTTCGTTAATTGGATACAAGCCAGGCAGGGAGGCTTATGAATTTCAATCAGTTAATCTCTTTTCTTGAATTTCCTCCACGGAGATATATGTCAAATTGACGTAATTAATTGCGTCAATCTGTCATGTATTTTGCTGTTAAGTGTTTACCATAGATGGAGAATGCAACGTAGTATGAAGTTTCAAGAGTACCTAGATCGGTTACCAACTAAGCGTAAGCTAAGCGATGTAAAATTAAAAATTCTAGAAAGATTATGGAATGATGAGGTTGATTCATTTCCTAAGCCTTGGGTTTCTTCTGCAGAACTCCTTGAACTAACAGGCCAGAAATACTTTGATCGAAGAACAAGAGAACTGCGTGATCAGTTGGGGTGTGATTTAGAATCGTCCTATCGTGAAGAGTTTTCTGGTCACGCTTGGAGAATTAACTCTGATAATCTAGCTCCCCCACAAGATCGGGACTATTTAACGCAAACACAAAAATTAAAGCTATTTGAATCTAACGATTACTGCTGCTCTACTTGTGGCCTGCAAATAGACGCAGGTATTAGAGGGCTCCAGGCTGACCATAAAATTCCGCTTTCAAGAGGTGGAACAAATGATTTAGAAAACTGGCAGCCTATGTGTAACAACTGTAATGTCGGTAAGCGCAGAGCTTGTGAAGGCTGTGAAATAGAATGCGCAACTTGCTCTTGGGCTTTCCCTGAGTTGGTCGGTGTTAAAACAATGGTATCTATTAGTGAAAGAACACTCAAAAGAATTGATCACTATAGTGATATCTCTGGGGAAAGCAGGGATAAAGTAATGGAAAATGCAGCAGAGTATTATCTAGATGAAAAAGGCAGCTAATTAAGCTGCCTTTTCATTTTTTAATGCCTGATTTAGTGCTTTGAGTATCTGTTTGCCAATACTTTCTGCAACTGGCGGGGGGAATGCATTTCCAACTTGCCTATATGCAGGGGTTTTTTTTCCGTAGAACTCCCACCAATCTGGAAATCCTTGAATTCGGGCAGCCATACGTACAGTAAGTAACGGCATACCCTTATATTCTTCTTTATCTTTATAACCGGTAAAGCCTTTTTCAGGCGGCTCGTTACCAACTATGCAGCCGTTAACATGCAACTCTTGCCATGCTCTTCGAGCCCTAGTTGGCCCAAGATCAGGGCCGCCATGTTTTTTCGAGCCACCAACTAAAGTAGGTGCAATTTTATTTGCTCGCACCTTCCACTCATCAGCGCCTTCCCAACCATTTGATGCCATAAGATCATGTAAGGCTTCGCCAACAGTTGGGGGCGTAATCACTTTTTTAGGCCAAGAAAAAAAATCTGCGTATTTGGGAAGGAGTGCGACCAAAATAACTCTAGGCCTTAATTGAGGCACACCATAATCTGACGCATTATGTAGCTTCCAAAATGTTTTGTACCCTAGCGCACTGAGTTTCTGATCAATTTCCGACCTATAATCATCAAATTTTGGCTCTAGTAATCCTGCAACATTTTCGAGCATCACTGCTCTAGGCTGAGTTTTCTCAACGATCTTAAGTGCTGCTGGAAATAAGTCGCGTTCATCATCTTTACCCAGTTGTTTTCCGGCTTTCGAAAATGGTGGGCAAGGCACGCCCCCTGCAACCAAGTCAACTCCAAGAAACTCATGCGCTCGATTCTCAGCAAAGTCTTCGACGCACGCTTCAACAATTTTTTCCCAGCCTAAAGAGTGTTTGGCATTGTTAAACTCTAAGGTCTTATAAGCTGGTTTATCTATTTCAATCAGTAGCTTATGCTTAAAGCCTGCTTGGTGTAATCCTAGAGCTTGTCCCCCAGCTCCAGCACAGAGCTCTATTGATGTATACTCATTTGCCATGGTAAACCTCCAGAAATATACTGTTTAAATGTACAGTATATCTGGTTGAAATCAAGAAAATAATTGGCTATTTTACGGTTTCACCAGTACTTAACAAGCGCATGTAGTCGGACTGGTTTTCCGCTGCGCTCCAAACCAGCCGCAAATGCGGGCGTTAGGCGTTCGTAATGTTCAGAGTAATTTGCTTTGCCGTTATTCTATTGATAGCGGCACCAACATTCGCAAAGAAACATTGGGGGTCAGAGAAACATTGGGGTCAACTCTCCCATTTCCCAATGTTTGTTAAAGTGATGAACTTTAAATGCGGCACGGACTAACAGCCCCTCTGCGCAGCCGAGTATCGCAGATTAATCCAGAAATAAGAGCTTGTTTGTTTGAGGTTGCGAAGCGGCCGAGTTTACAAGCTCGCTGGGTAAACCCGGATATTTCATGAAGGCGTTTATCATTACACCCAAGCCTTATGCTATATAACGCTGACCACTGATTGGTTTTCTGAGCCCTCTGGCGTTGCATCTTGCCTGATCGCTCTTGATCCTTGGAGTAACCAAGGCCCTGCGAACGCTGAGGCAACCTGCTTAGCCAGCGAACGCAGAAATTCCAATCCCTTCATGAAGTATCCGGGTGAAGCGAGAAACACAGGGGATCGGGCGAAGACCGACAAGAAGCGGGGTCGGCTTTGGGTTGTTAGGGTATTTGCCGATCAAATACCCTGACTCGCTGAAAGAGCGAAATCTGGATCTGAGCTGATTAACAGCTTATTTATCGTGCCTCCACTTATTATTAGTCACAAATCAGGATATTTGAACAATGAGCATGTTTGATCTGACATTAACCTTATCGGCATTACTGTGCTCGCTAGTCGCTGGTTTTCTCTTTGCTTATGCTGTTGTCATAATGCCCGGAATAAAAAACTTAGATGACAAACAATTTATCAAGGCTTTTCAAATTACAGATCGAGTGATCCAGAATAATCAGCCCGTTTTTTTATTCGTTTGGATCGGTTCAGCCTTCGCATTAATTTCTTGTTCTGTTACTGGTTTTTCAATACTTCAGGGCTTAGATTTTTACCTGCTTTTATTGGCTACAGTGTCTTACTTAGCGGGTGTTCAGGTTTCTACCATTGTTATCCATTTGCCCCTTAACAATAAGCTGCAAGAGTACGATGTAGAAACTATGAGTGACGAGGCTTTGCGCGAGGCTCGTTTGGGGTTTGAGGTACGCTGGAATCGTTCAAACCAAATCAGAACTATCATCGCTTGTGGCGTATCGCTTCTATTAATACTGTTGGCTTTAAGGCAATAGCCAGATAAATAGTGTCAGCACAATGCAAAACCTGACCCTATATGTACCTTTTTCCACGCTTTATAAGAAATTCTTCAATCATATGGTCACACATTGGCTTTCGTCATTTTTTGACGGTGGAGTAAGGGTTGAAGTACTAAGTTCTGTCGCAATACTTTCAGCTCGTTCTTTTGCATTGGCTACTGACATGCGGTGTCTCTCGTCTCCAAATTCCTGGTATTCGGAGGCGATCTCATAGATTGTGTCCACTCCTAAATATTTGCTCAGCGTCCGTAGGTGCGGTGTCAGGTGAGCAGACTCTTCTCTTACACCTCCTTTTTCAAAACCAAACTCTCCGCTGGAGGTCACTATGATCAATGTCTTACCTGAGAGTAGAGGCTGCAACGGGAAGTCACCTCGTGAGAGATCGAAATCAAACGTTTTGTTTATACGTACAATTTGATCGAACCACGCTTTTAGCTGAGCCGGCATGCCGTAGTTGTACATTGGTGAGGAAATCAAGATAACATCGGCTGCTGTCACCTCAGCTATCAGTTTATCGGATAGTGCCAGTCTCTCTTTCTGTTCCGGGGTTCTTTTTTCTTCGGGTGTAAACACTGCGCCAATCCAATCCTCTGTAATGAAATCAGGTGGATTCACACCAACGTCACGATAGATATACTCATCTCCGGGCTGATTCTTTTTCCATGTATCAATAAATCGAAGAGCAATATTTTTCGATATAGAAGCGTGATCTGGATTCAAGCTGTTCGCAGCTCTAACGCTGGAATCTATGTGTAATAGGGTGCTCATGTTCATTACCTTAGTGGGTTAATAACAGGAACTATTTTGTGAGCCTGTATAGATGAATACAAACGTAAAAACTACACTTCCAGATGAGTTTAAATCATCTATACTCTCGATGAGCTGATTGTTAATTTGGAGGTTAAGTTTGCAGGTATCGTTACAGGCGCTGAAAGCCTTTGAGTCGGCTGCCCGTCAGGGAAGTTTCAAGTTGGCTGCAGAAGAGCTTTCGCTGACACCAACCGCTATTTCACACCACATTAGCAACCTGGAAAGTCGGTTAAATGTAGATTTGTTTCATCGGCAGGGAAGGCGGATATCACTCACCGGAACAGGTATAAGATTAGCTAAAGCAACCTCGGACGGATTTCGAATAATTGACAGTGCTTTGGAAGAGGTGATGAAGGCTGGCAGTGCGGTGCGGGTAACGACGACATCATCATTAGCAGCTATGGTGTTGATCCCTTCCCAGCATGAATTTGAACAAGCCAATCCTGATATCTCTATGGAAATATCTACCGGCGAGTCGGTCAATAGCCAGTCATATATTATTCCGATTCGGTTCGGTGATGTCTCGGTCGTTGAGGATTCTGATGTTATTAGATCCGAGTCATTCAATGTATTTGGCGCTTATGGAATTGCGCCTCCTTCTTGGTCCAATGAATCCATTACCCTTTTTACTACGGAGTGGAAAAATAAATCCTTACCGGCCCCTCCACTAGCCGCTTGGTTGGAAGAAAATGGACTGGATGGGGCTAATATTAAACTCAAAAAATTTGATCAAGAACTTTTCGGGATCCAGCAGGCTATGGCAGAAAATGGACTTGTGTTCTGTTCTACGACGCTCACTAAAAGGCTGGTAAAATCTAACCTTCTACAACAATTTGATACTCGACCGGTTAACTCAGATCTTTGCTATTACGTACCAAATAAAGACAGTTACGAAACCAGAAGTTCAGCCAGATTTCTAAATTGGGTCGAAGATATTTTGAAACAATAATTCGTGCAGACACTTTGGGTTAACCGGGTATTCTCAATGAATATTGGGGGTCAAGTCTCCCATTTTCCAATGTTTGGTTAAAGTGATGAACTTTAAATGCGGCACGGACTGACAGCCCCTCTGCGCAGCCGAGTATCGCAGATTGATCCAGAAATAAGAGCTTGTTTGAGGTTGCGAAGCGGCCGAGTTTACAAGCTCGCTGGATTAATTGAGAAGCACAGGGTATCGGTCGAAGACCGGCAAGAAGCGGGGTCGGCTTTGGGTTGTTAGGGTATTTGCCGATCAAATACCCTGACTCGCCGAAAGAGCGAAACTATAGCTAATAACTAAGCATTATCGCCATCTATCACCAATCTTACAGCTCAAAACTCCAGCCCCAGCGATTACATCTACCTTACCCCCAATCATCAAAGGGTGTTCTCTACAACAGATCTGGTATATTGCCCTGCAAATACCCTCTAATCACTGTGAAGGTCGATTTTGTTTATGAAACGCTCAGCTTTAAAACTGTTACTTGGTTCTTTGTCGCTTTCCCTGTTGGTCACTTTCTCTGGATATAGCAGCGCTGGTGAGCCTCTGACTTTAAAGAAAACGATGAAGCAGATGCGACTGCATTTTAAAAATGCACTGGAGACTGATTCTGCTGAGACTTTTAACCAGAATCTGGATATTTTCAAAACACACCTTGATAGTGCCCAGGAGTATGATTTCTCGCCTGAGCGCAAAGTGATTTCACTGGAAGGTTTGAATAAGGTTGAGTCTTTTGTGGATGCTATCCCACCAGCGACAGCTGACAATCTGGCCGTGGTAAAGCAACAGCTCAGTGAAATTGATGAGATACGTACGGAGTACCATAAAAAAGCCAAGCCTGGTCTTTGGGAAATGTTTATCAGCTTTTTGAAGTAACGGCTCAGGGTTTTATCTGTCAGCCGATCCCTCCAACGCTTATGGCATGACTGCTGTAAGCGTTTGTTCTTTTCACAAGAACCAACATTTCTTTTGAACTTAAATCCCTTAAAACTCGTAAGCAGTTAAGTTCTCCCAATTATGGGTAACTGCTTATGGAGTCCGTATGAATCGATTCAATCCTGCTAAGTTGCACAACAGCAAGTGGACGGCGGTAAAGCCGGTGAATAGAGAGAAACATTTTCTGGTTTCAGAAATAGAGTTTGAAGAGGATGGTTCGGTTCTGTCTTGTACATTGGAGGCGGTGCTTTCAAATAAACAGTATGCAATTGACTGGACCGAACTTAAAAACGCAGAGGCGTGGATTCAGGGCTGGAAGTGAAGGGGACTTAAGCCTCGAAGTTCTGCAAGAGCATTATGATCCCTGCCTTAATTGTTCAGCTTTTTAATCCATAAAACACTTAGCTCTTCTGGCTTTTTATAGCCTGTATTTGCCTTTGGATTCCTTCGGCTTCGGCGGTTAGCTCAGAGTAACCCATAATGTCGCCGTTTCTTTGCGCGAGCATGGCTTGCTCAAGTTTAGCCAGATAAAGTTTATTGAGTTTTTTGGCGGGATCACTTTTGAATATTGAGAACATTAATTATCTCCGGTTAGTTCGTCTCCTGAATACGTGGTATCTGGATAAAGAGATCAACCGGAGAGTTAAAACATCAGAACTTATAATTCAGATATAAACGCATATAGGTGAGATCGTCATCGCCGGACTGATCGTAATCCAGCTGTGCTAAGCGGAAGCGGGTTGATAGTCCCTGCTGGCTTTGAAACTTATATTTAAAGTCAAAAGAGAGTTCCGAGCCGCCATCAAAGTTTCTGCCACTTGCGGCAATGCCTGCATCGCTTTGTTTCCAGTCTACATACACGGCTCTTGCCATAAAGCCCGGAACATTAAAGCTGGAGGACAGCATTAGTGAGGTGCTGTCCATGCCTGCATAGATCTCATCTACAAAGGTTAGGCGGTAGGCTTTAAATTGAGGTACATGTCCAAGGGTGCCCGGAAAGGTGCGTTGATCATCAACGGATGTATAGGCCAGGCGGGCAAATACATTACTGAAGCGGGTTTCTGCTTTAACACCCCAGTAACTAGCGTCCGCTGAGTTGTCATAGTTGGCGTTAAGGTGTTTCCAGCCGATCAGCCAGGTTGAATCCGGGATTGTATAGTTTATGCCTATAAAGCTGGTGTCGTAGGGCTCGTTAGTAATTGATGATGGTAGATCTGCTGCGGTGGTTGCATTGTCGAAGGCAAACCATTGCGCCTCAATATCCAGTCCTGGAACGCTTTTGTTCCGCAGATAGATTGAGTAAACATCATCATCAAAATATTTGTTCTGCTGATATATCGAGGGCAGGGCTTCATCGCCATAGCGCATAATCCAGCTATCAATATACATTAGCTTCAGTGTGGTATCCGCCAGATCCTTATTGGTGAGTACCAGTGCATCAAAGGAGTCTCGTAATGGAAATGCGGGGCTATTCATAACCAGCGGTGTAATGATCTCCTGGCGCCCAAGCTTTACATTGCTATTGGTTAGCTCTGGCGTGAATGTGTAGTCGATATAGGCTTTATTTATTTCAGTGGTCGATAAGGATACACGGGGATCATCTTCACCTCCTTGAGGTGTTAATCCTGTCGATTCATCATGAATGCCCCAGTCATAGCCTGACTGAAAACCAAAGCCAAATTTTAGTCCTTGTCTCTCTGGTGTTTCATAAAGAACGGAGATTGCAGACGTGCCCACTTTGGCATTGTTGAGTGCACCGGCTTCTTTCAAAGTATCTGCATGAGAGCCCAAAACATACATATTACGGATCTCACCCGAGAACGTACCCGCTTCAAGATATGACTGAATGGAGTTGGCAGATACTGTGCTGCAAAGGCTAGAAAAAAAGATAAGGGTAGAGGTTCTTTTCAATTTTTCGATCTGTCTCACAAGCAGGCTCTCTTTATTTGCTACGTATTGGTTTGGTGCGTAATAGTGTTGTTGAAAACAAAATAACAGAAAGCAGGGAATATAGAAGTGGCAGTGGAATATAGCCTTCTGTTTTTGGTGGTTTTCTGATTTGGATCTATGTTGATGCAGGCCAGAATCAATACATGATTTCAGGAAAAGCTTAGGTGGTTATTGGTGAGGGTTGTGTTTCATTTCAGCGTGGCGTTATCGCTACATCTGTTTGATTTTCTGTTGCGCGAATGGGTCAGTGGGGGGAGCGTGATTTTTAAAAAGCGGAATTCGGTTGTGAATAAGCGCTTTAATAGATAGATGTAACTGTATGAATAATAACATGTAAAATGTTTACGCGAACAATTCGTTATTGTCACGAAATTCAAATAAACCACTTGGCACCGACTCTGCTACTTCATACATGAACTGCCCTTAACCCTGAAAAGGGTTCTTAAAAACCAACCCTAAACAGGTCATGTCATGAATATAAAAACAGGATTAGTGCTAATTTCTACACTGTGTTTTTCGCTTTCTGCCGCAGCAGATTCGAGCTCAGCAGGCGAGCTTTCTCAAGTCAAAGGTGGCCCATACGATATGAGCGGTTATTTAAATCTGATGACTGTGAATGAGCTTGTGCGCACTAAAAAGACCTCCTTAGAAATTAAGGGCGGTCCATTTGATTTGAATGGTTACCTTAATGCAGCCTCGGAAAAAAGACCTTCAACCATGGCTCATAACAAATCAGTTGAGGCAGCCAAACTGAATATGCATGCTCAGCCGAATCTGCTCTTTGCCTCTGGATCTTAAAGCTGCGCACATAGATGGCAGGCCAATCTCTTTGGGTTCTTGGCCTTAATTCCTCCTAACAACAAAGCTCGCCTGCCATACAATCAAGGATGTTTAATTTGGCGTAACTCAGGGTAATAACTTCATCCCGCCTTTGATACTATCTGCTCATTAATTCCTTTTGATCAAACAAGCCTCAGATTAACCAGTCACTAATAAGAAGTTTTTTAGCGACTGGCTATCCCATCAAGGAAAGATATGTATACCGACGAAGACCTGGAACAAGCCGTAAAAAAGGGCATCTTCTCCGCAGATTCTGTGGAGAGCTTCAGATCCGATTATCTGGATCGCCATAACACGCATAGCGCGGATGAAGAGAACTTTCGTTTAGTTGCCAGCTTTAACGATATCTTCGTTGTGATAGCTGTGGGTTTGCTGCTGCTTTCCCTGGGCTGGGTGACTTATGCTGTAAGCCCCTCTCTATCTGCGGCTGTTGTAGCCTTGGCTTCCTGGGTATTGGCAGAGTTCTTTGTGCTGAACCGTAAAATGGCTCTACCTGCTATCGCGTTGCTGGTTTCATTCGTCGGCTCTGTGTTTGCGGCAGTAGTTACTCTGTTTGATTTCCCAGGTGAAAATGCTCTGACCATGGCTGGCCTGGCGGCAACTATGGCGGCATGGCTGCACTGGAAGCGTTTCAGAGTGCCAATTACGGTGGCAGCTGGTGCCTCTGCTCTGGTGGTGTTTGTTGTATCACTGATCATCTCGGTATTCCCTGCCGCAAAAGATTATCTGGTGTATCTGTTATTTATGGGTGGTTTGGCTGTGTTTGCTCTGGCGATGTACTGGGATTCCTCAGACTTACAGCGTGTAAGCGGTCGATCCGATGTGGCGTTTTGGCTGCATCTGGCTTCGGCGCCCTTGATTGTTCATCCTGTCTTTACCGGTCTGGGAATCTTTGAGGGTAACGAGAGTGCTGCTGGTCTGTTCAGTATTATTCTGCTCTATCTGTTCCTTACATTTGTGTCTGTAGTGATTGATCGACGTGCTTTTATGGTTTCGGCTCTGATATATGTGCTGGTGGCTCTGACTGAGCTGCTCGAAGATTATGGTCTTGCCGGTGATGGTTTTGCGTATGTAGGCGTGTTGATTGGGTTCTCGTTATTGCTGCTATCAGGATTCTGGCATAAAGCCCGTTTAAAGCTGATTAAGTTGCTGCCGCCATCGATCAAATCCAAAGTTCCAGCTACCTAATTGTTATAGGGCATAAAGTGGATTGGCTCTGGTTATTCTAAATGGTTATTCTAAAAAATAAGGACGTTTTATTATGATTTTTACGACATTAGAACTGGAAGGACGGGAGAACTACCAGTTATTGAATGGCGGTATTACGCCAAGACCTATTGCCTGGATCAGTACACGTTCCAAGGGCCAGATTGATAATCTGGCTCCTTTCTCTTTCTTTACGGTTGCGAGCTGTAATCCCCCGGTTTTACTGTATACGCAGATAGCGCCCAGAACAGGGTTGGATAAAGACACTTTGACCAATCTTTTAGAAACTGGGGAGTGTGTCGTTAATATAGTCAGCACTGAGCTTTTGGAAAAAATGAATAAAACCAGTGCCAGCATTGCTGCTGACGTAAGCGAATTTAGTTTCGCAGATGTTGCAGCGTGCGAGAGTCATTCAGTTAAACCGCTCTCAGTGAAAGAGGCACCGGTTCGTTATGAATGCAGATTAAGAGAAGTTATCACAGTGAGTGATCTGCCAACTGGTGGCAAGATGATATTGCTGAATGTTCAATCAGTGTTCGTACAGGATGAAATATATAGCGAAGGACGGATCGACCAGAATAAAATCTCAACGGTAGGGAAAATCGGTGGGAATTATTATTCAGTATTACCTGAAAAAGTTGAAATACAACGCCCTGACTAAACTGTCTTAACTGAACTAGCATCTCGTAGAACTATTGCCGGTTTCTAATGTCTATCTGAAATACGAATTAACAATGGTTGTATTTCTAAACATGAAAAACTCTCATAAATTCATAGCTCTGCTATCCGCTGCTGTTCTTTCTTTTTCCGCTGTTGCTGCCACTTCTGATAATGCCAATAACACCACTACAACACGGGACGTTGTTTGGACTTCTGGTGCAGATATCGAGGCTTTCTGGCTGCGGTATGCTGATTCAAAGGGCGGACTGGTCTGGGGCAGGTCTGCTGAATACCCTGAATATGAGAAAGTCAGAGAAGGCGACACTCTGATGATCGAACTAAAACAGGGGCCATGTCTAATGGAGTTTTTTCATAACCGCTGGCGCAGAGCAAATGATGTTAGACGCTGGGATGAATCAATAAACTCCTTCGCGGGTTGCCCACATGTTTTCGAATAAATCAGACTTATTTCTATAAGTTGCGCTTCATTAATTACGGGCTTTCTTTCACTTAATCCCATTTCTGTCTTGAACCAATCTTCCAGTTAATCCGTAAACCTTCTAAACCAAGTGAAGGAGCGAAACAATGATCAAGCATGAGCTGGTAGATTTCTCTAAAAACAGACGGATCAAAAAAGTACGTTTAATAGAGTCTGGTTGTAGCCCCTTAGTCATAGAGGTTGAGTATGGTACTGATCAGATTCAGAAAGAGCTTCTCAAGACAGAAGATAATCAGGTCATGACATTCAAAAACATCACTCAGGCCTATAACGTTTGTCGCGAGGCAGGTATTCATGAAGCGGATCTAGTGCAGATTATCCCACACGACGAAGCCTGCGCTGGTAGCTATTTATCTTATGATCAGCAAGCGATGACTCTGAGGTTTTAATTCCAGTTTATGAATAGAGTAAAACCTCATGTAGCTATTATTGGTGCAGGTTTATCGGGAGCGGTCTTATGCGATCTGTTATTACAGGCTGGCTATCAGGTAACCGTATTTGATAAGAGTCGTGGCACAGGTGGTCGGCTTGCGAACTGTCGGTTGGGCGATTATACCGCAGATCTGGGGGCTCCCTTTATACAACATAGCGGCAGTCCTTTTTCTGAATGGCTGCTCGAGCAGGAGGAGGTTAAACAGTGGCAACCCCGGGTTTATGATTTTGATGGTAACTCGGTTGAATCTATATCCTGTTATACAGCCACTCCACGACAAAGTGCTTTGACCCGAAGGCTTTTGACCGGAGCTGAATTTCGAGCCAGTACCCGAGTGGGTGTTATCTGGCCTGAGCTTGTTAGTGAAAATAACCGCGTTGTTGTTCGAGACGAAAAGGGTAAGGGGCTAGGCTATTTTGATGCAGTCGTTGTTGCTACACCCGCACAGCAGGCTGCACCTCTGCTGGAATCCATTCCGCGTTTTATGAAAAAAGCTTCAGCTATTAATTACGATATCTCCTGGGTGCATGTTCTTGTTACCTATTCCGAAGAGCCTATAAATACACCCGATCTTCTTTCTGGTGAGCATAAAATCCTCTCAAGAATCACTAAAGACAGTGCCAAACCAGGCAGGCAATGTCCGGTTAATACAGAAGTCTGGACTATTGAAGCGAATGAGCAGTGGAGTAGGCGGCAGAGAGATAGTGATAAAGAAGAAGTTGCCCTGGAATTGAGAAAAGCGTTTTTAGAGTTGCTTCCTTCTCATAGCAACATCATAGCGGAGAGAACCCACCGCTGGCTCTATGCCCGCCAAACTAAAACCAATTCTACCCATCTCTGGGATGCCGATACCGGAATTGGCGTTTGTGGAGACTGGTTTGCAACAGGCGATGCAGAAGCAGCTTGGCTCAGTGCACATTCATTGGCAGATGAACTGACTGATCATTTAGAAAAGTTTTGTATTGTAGGCAGTGAGCAGAACACAGCGCTTTCTGTATCTGTATGAGGATTTCGGGGTGTGTGTGAGCAACAAAGCCAAGCCTATTATTTTTTATGATGGTGGGTGCCCGCTCTGTAAAAAAGAGATATCCCACTATATGCGTTTGGACAGAGGGAGTTCGATTGTATGGGTCGATATAACCGAACAGTGCTCCATATTAGAAAGCCACGGAATCTCTTTGCAGCAGGCGATGGCCGAATTACACGCAGTAACTGATGCTGGTGTGGTAGTTAAGGGTGTCGATGCCTTTCTGCTGATCTGGCAGAACCTCAGGTTCTATTGCCTCTTGGCGAAGTTGGTTATCTGTCTCAGATTAAATAAACCTCTCAATATGGTTTACTCTCGTTTTGCGCGCTGGAGATTAAATAAGCGTTGTGGTGTTTCTAGCTGTGGTGCTACTGATGAGCTTGGTAGTTCAAAACCTGAATGATAAATTCTAAAATTCTTTTGGTAGGTTTTCGTTTATTGCATTAACCAGCCTTTTATCAAAGGGCTTAACATGGCTCTTATAACTGCCTACTAGATTCCCATCTGGAGAAATTAAGTATTTATGGAAGTTCCATCCAGGGTATTCTCCTGATATCTCAGCAAGCTTTTTATAAAATGGGTTAGCACTAGCTTTGGTAACGTTAGTTTTTTCAAACATGGGGAATTCAACGTTGTAGGTTAAGCGGCAGAAATCAAGGATTTGTTTCTCTGTTCCGGGCTCCTGTCCAGCAAAATTGTTTGAGGGAAAGCCTAATATGACCAGGCCTTTCTCCTTGTTTTGACGGTATAGCTTTTCCAGATCGTCATATTGTGGAGTAAATGCACATTTACTTGCCGTATTAACGATTAAAAGTAACTTCCCCTGATAGTTTTGACACAGGTTTTCCCTTTTTGAGTCGTCTAAACGGTTAAAGCTGAAATCTAAAATTTCCGGGCACGAAATCTCTTTTGTGTCTGCCTGAAGTGCTGGGCTGAACATGATAACTGATATAACCAGCATGATAGCCGATGGATAAAGCATGTTCATTGTCATCTCCTGAAGATTTTATTCTTGTACGGAGATCATCCCGAATTAGTTCTATGTTTGTTCATTGCTGAAAATTCAGGCGGCATAGCCCTTGCAGAAACACCTGTAATACAAACCAATTGAGAGTATTTGGAGTGATTTTGTTGCTTTTGCCACAAAGTTAACCGAGTTGTGTGTTCTCTGGCCTGTCTGGAAAATTAGATATGAATAAAATCGGAATTTTTTTTGGTACTGAAACTGGAACTACTCGTTTAATTGCGAAGAAGCTTTATAAGCTGATAGGGCAGGATGTCGCAGACAAACCTTTGAATGTTAACCGCATAAAGCCTGAAGATTTCCTTAAATATGATGTGCTGGTACTGGGTACACCCAGTTATGGAGTTGGTGACATTCCGGGTTTGAGTGCTGGCTGTCTGGAATCTAACTGGGAGGAGTTTCTGGCGGGCTTTGGTACGCCTGATCTCAGTGGTAAGCGAATTGCCATGTTTGGGTTGGGGGCACAGGAGCGTTATTCGGAACGTTTTGCAAGTTCATTAATTGCGCTATATAAGGTGTTTGAAGGCTTAGGAGCTGAAATGATTGGGCAGTGGTCTACAGAAGGTTATGTCTTTGAATATTCGGCCTCTGTAGTGAATGACAAGTTTGTCGGTTTGGTGATTGATCAGCGAAATCAGGGAATGAAGACTGAAGAGCGTCTTCAGCAGTGGGTAGCGCAGGTGAAGCCGCAACTGCTTGAGACGCTTTGAGCGGGTGTTAGCAGTAACTGATCTCAGCTATGCAGGCATTGTCCCGGAAATTGTGTAATGCGTTATCGAATTGCATTTCACTGTTGTACGAGATGCTTTTGGCTAATTCGGTACCATTGGTATCTTTAACAATAAAATAAAATTCACCCTGTGTGGTTTTACCTTTGGCGATAAACTGGCTCATCATAGAGCCCACTCGCACATCCTGAATGGCTTTTACAGCTTTTTCCTTGTCAGGGAATTTGGTGCTGAGTATTACCTGTTCACCTTTTGCGTTAACAAACTCAAACTGACACTGACCTTCAGTAATCGTAAGTACTTTGAATTCAGCAGGCATAACAATCTCCTTAATTTGTCATAATTACTCACTGCTGGTGCAATAAGTAAGCCAGTGGTTTGCTATTGGGCTAAATGAAGTTAGAGTGAATTAGCTGCGTTTTAAATTTGATTAAAAACGCCCTTAAAATTTAAGAATCGTATTAAAAGGAGATTAATATGAATCCTTGGTTTCAGCCCTGGGTGGGAATGTATAAATGGCCGCTTAGCGGTAATGTCACTCAGGATATTTCACCGGTATCCAGCTGGTTATCCCCTCAGTTTGAATTCAACTTTGCAGGTAATCATCAGATAGAATCTGAAGTAGTCAGTGATGTGGCCAGTTATGGCAAACAGATTGGTTTAATGTCAGAAGCTCTGCTTGAAATTGCTAACGGAGAGAAGGGCGAGGCAGTTGCTAAGCTGGAGGCGTTGGTCAGGCAGATTGAAGAGGTCAAGCTTCGTCATGAATCCAGATTAGAGGAGAGGGTTAAAGCAGATCTGAATAAGCTAAAGCAGTCAGATCCGGAGCTTTTAAAAAAGCTTCTGGATGATTACAGGTAGTAAAGGTATGAACCCGGCCGTAGGGTACTAGTGACATTTACCTTTATCCTTATACGCAAACAGCTTTTCTTTAAGTGCTTTCAAACATGCCTCGCACTGGGGGCGATTGTTACCCAATTCGCACCATTGCTTATCCGAAGTATGGGTTTGGATATCAAGAGCTGCTTTGACGCATTGTGAGCAGGTGAAATATTTAGCTTTTTCATTCATGGTGTTTCTTCTTTTTATTTTGCATGTTCTTTCTGTATAGAAAGTAATTGGAAATGATGCAAACTAGTCGGTCGGATTAGATGATCTAAATCAACTCCCACCAGATAAAAAAATCCCCAGTCATTTGACCGGGGAAAGGGCTCTTCGTACTACCTGCATTGATAAATCAATTTTGAAGAGTGATAGGAGCTATCCTGCGGAGGCGATTAAGCTTGCGTTGCCTCCGGCTGCTGTGGTGTCGATACACAGATGGCGTTCGATGACGAAACGCTCTGGCTGATCCCATTCTGTGATCAGTGGTAACAGGGCGCCATCACGCGCAGCCAGTGCGCGGCGTACGGTTTTAAGACTGTCGTTGTCGCCATTACAGCAAACGGCGGTAAAACCCTCAGCTTCAGTAATGGCCGCTGAATCAACTTGCCCTACGCAACCGGTGACGGGCAGACCCAGTTCTTCACACTGTTTCAGCAGTTCGGCGATACCCTGAGCAACAATTACGACTGAGTTACCTTGAAGCAGGGCCGTTACAGCTTGCATGTAGGCATTTTTTTGATCAGGCCCAAGGCAAAGAACAACACCGCGTCCGCTTTGTGAAAGCAGGTTTAGCTCACCTGTTGGCCCTGGCATCTGTTCAGGTTCTGAGTCGAACTGATCCAGTAGTTGTAATTGCTCGGCAAAAACAGGAGCCAATCGCTGTTCGCGCTGGGTTTCTTTCATCCATGCGTCTGAATCAAGCTTGGAGATCATTGCGTTCAACGCTTCTGTGGAGAATGCCTGCCCGCTAAACTGGTTTGAGCCGTAACCAACTTCAGAGTTGGTAAAGCGTTTCACGTAGTGTGGGCCACCGGCTTTAGGTCCAGTGCCTGAAAGGCCTTCACCACCAAATGGCTGGGAGCCTACAATTGCACCGATCTGGTTGCGGTTGACGTAGATGTTACCCACTGCAATTTTGTTGACGATCTGCTCAACGCGGCTGTCAACACGAGTGTGCAGACCGAAGGTCAGGCCGTAGCCTTTGCTGTTGATCGTATCAACAACCTTATCGATGTCCTGCGCTGCAAATGTTGCTACATGCAGTACCGGGCCGAAGATCTCTTCTTGTAGCTCTTCAATACCATCAACTTTAAGCACGGTTGGCGCAACAAAAGTACCGTTTTGCGGTGCTTCCAGTTGTTTCAGAACCTTGCCATGAGCTGCAAACTTAGCGCAGTGATCAGTGATTTTCTTTTTCGCTGCCGGGTCAATAACCGGGCCTATATCCGTGCTTAATGACCATGGATTACCCATGCGCAGTTCATCCATTGCGCCATACAGCATTTCTAACAGGTTTTCGGCGATATCTTCCTGAACATAAAGCATGCGCAGGGCGGAGCAGCGCTGGCCTGCGCTCTGGAATGCTGACATCAGTACATCACGTACAACCTGTTCAGGTAGGGCGGTGGAGTCTACGATCATTGCGTTCATGCCGCCGGTTTCTGCTACCAGAGGTGCGTCAGGCGCCATGTTTTCAGCCATTACGCTGTTAATGCGCTGTGCTGTCAGAGTTGAGCCGGTAAAGCAGACCGCAGCGATGCGTGGGTCTGAAGAAAGCGGGGCGCCAACGTTAACACCTGAGCCTGGCAGTAGCTGAACTACGTCGGCCGGAATGCCTGCTTCGTGCATAAGTTCCACGGCACGTGTAGCAATCATTGGTGTCTGGTCAGCTGGTTTTGCCAGTACTGAGTTGCCAGATGCAACCGCTGCAAGCACTTGTCCTGCGAAGATTGCCAGCGGGAAGTTCCACGGGGATATGCAAGTGACTACACCGCGGGCATGAGCGTCGGCGTGTTTTTCGGCTTCATTAGCGTAGAAGCGAGCAAAATCTACCGCTTCACGAATTTCACCAACAGCATCCAGCAGGGTTTTACCAGCTTCGCGGGTTGTCAGAGCAAACAGTTCCGGAGCATTTTCTTCAAACAGATCTGCAACACGACGCAGGATAGCAGCACGTTGCTGAGCAGGTGTCTCGCTCCAGGTTTTAAATCCATCTACAGCAGATGAAATTGCGGTTTCGATATCGGTACTGTTGGTTTCAGTTACCTGACCAACCAGATCGTCAGGGTTCGCCGGGTTAATGAGGCTGGTGCTGTTATGGCTGGTGACTTCGCCTGCAATAATAGGGCGGGCATGCCATTCATGATGCAGGAATGCTTCACGTTGTGGTTCCAGTTCTGCCAGAGTAACAGTATCTGTGATATCCCAGCCTTTAGCATTAAGGCGTTTTTCACCAAAGATATCCGCTGGTTTAGCGATAATTTCGTTAGACAGTGAACCTTCTGTATCAAGAATCTGAGTGAACGGGTCCTGTGCTATCTCTTCAGGCGTGATGCGTTTATCAACAATCTGATTTACAAAGGAACTGTTGGCACCGTTTTCCAGAAGTCTTCGTACCAGGTAGGCCAGCAGATCCTGATGTGCACCCACAGGGGCATAGATGCGGCAGCGGGTCTGGTTGGATTTCAAAACAGTATCGTGCAGGGATTCACCCATGCCATGCAGACGCTGGAATTCGAAGTTTTCTACTTTCGACTTCTTCGCCATATATAAAATAGATGCGGCTGAGTGGGCATTGTGAGTTGCAAACTGAGGATAAATGCGATCTGTCATCGCCAGCAGTTTTTCAGCACAGCACATGTATGAAAGGTCGGAATTCACCTTGCGGGTGAATACCGGGAAACCATCAAGTCCAAGTACCTGAGCGCGTTTGATCTCAGCATCCCAGTATGCACCTTTAACCAGGCGTACCATGATATTGCGGTCTAAACGCTCAGCCGTAGTGTAGAGCCAGTCAAGAACATGGCTGGCGCGCTGACCAAAGGCCTGTACAACAACGCCAAAACCATCCCAGCCTTGTAGGCGCTCATCAGAAAGAACGGCTTCGATCACATCTAAAGAGATATCCAGTCGATCTGCTTCTTCGGCATCGATATTAAAGCCCATGTTGGCTTCTTTAGCCTGTATCGCCAGAGACAGAGTGCGTTCAACAAGTTCTGTCATAACCCGGTCTTTCTGACCGAACTCATAACGAGCGTGCAGGGCGGATAGTTTCACTGAGATGCCTGGGTTATTGCGGATATCAGTGCTGGTGCAACCCGGTGTTAATTCTCCGATCGCTTTAGAGTATGCTTGATGATAGCGCAGTGCATCGGCATCAGTACGCGCTGCTTCACCCAGCATATCGTAGGAATAGGTGTAACCTTGTTTCTCCAGTTTGCTGGCGCGCTTCGTTGCTTCCTGAATATCGCGACCCAGAACAAACTGACGACCCAGTTCTTTCATGGCCTGACCAACTGCAGTTCGAACAACAGGTTCGCCCAGGCGTTTGACCATGCCTTTAAGTGTGTTGCTAATGCCCTGATTGTCACCTTCCTGCAGCAGTTTACCCGTCATAAGCAGAGCCCAGGTTGAGCTGTTTACTAAAGAAGATGCAGACTGACCCAGGTGCTCTTTCCAGTTGCCCGTTGCAACTTTATCTTCGATCAAAGCATCAATAGTGATTGTGTCAGGTACTCGAAGAAGCGCTTCAGCCAGACACATAAGCGCGACACCTTCTTTGGTGGTCAGGCCATATTCGGCAAGAAACTTTTCCATCATTGAGGGGGAGCTTTCATTACGAACTTTATTGACAAGGTCAGCGGCATTAGCCGAGATGCTGGTACGGTCAATTTCATTCAGGGAAGAATCCTGAATCAGTTGATGGATAACGTCTGTCTCGTCGGCCAGATAGTGATTGCTAATAACCTGGCGATATTGTTCTGTAGTTAAGCTCATAATTATTACCTCATTTCTAATCCATCTATTTTATCGAGCGAAATGAGGTCGTATTGTCTTTAATCGTCACTTTGTATTATCAAAAGATCTTTATTTTTTGCCAAAAATGGTTCTATTGTCTGTTTGAGCTTTTTTGGTAGGCAATATGCATAGTCGGTTAGTGCGGTGCTTTAAAGCAGTATTTGTATATGTTTTATACAAAAAAGCCCCGGCTGGATATTTAGCCGGGGCTGGGGGTTAGTCAGGAACTGTAATCGGAATAATGGGGGCGATTAGCTATTGATCTCTGACTCAACTTCTTCAAAGCGCTTCTGAATCGACATTGATGGGGCAGGAGTCACTTTAGATACAGCAATGATTGCTATAAATGCGAAGATGATTCCTGGGATGATTTCGTACAGGTCGAACCAACCGCCGGTCAGCTGTTTCCAGACTACAACGGTAACTCCACCAACGATGATGCCTGCAAGTGCGCCAGCCTTAGTCATGTTTTTCCAGTACAGGGACATGATCAAAGCAGGGCCAAATAGATTCAACTCATAACGATGGTGTCGCAGGAACCAGTGGCTGGCTCTACGAATCAGATTGATCAGGTCCGTATACATTTGGCTCTGGACTGATGCGGCTACTGTGCCATCAAGAGATTCTATCTCTTGCCACTGTTTCTCTATGTCATATATCTCACGAACACAAAGATAAGCCGCAGCTATTTGAGAGTAGGAAGCACCCGTCGCACTTTGCATCTTATCGGCATAGGTAATGCCCATTCGGTTTACAAGATCATTTGCGATCTGTGTGGCGATTATTTCCTGGCTCAGGCGGTGCTGTTGAATGGCCACCGGGAATCTGGCCTGGAGCGTGGCTGGGAATGCAGTGTTTATCTCCTTGGCAAAACCCTCATCTTGCGTCAGCCATGAAGAGGACAATGCTTGCTTGAGTTCTATTTTTACATAGGAGATCAATACAGAGAGTTCGGGGCGGGTTAAACCACTGCCTTCGGCTTTTCTTCTTAGAAGTGATTTTTCATTAGGCAGGAATTCAAGAGCACGATTCAGCTTGCCGGTTTTCTCCAGGCGTTTGATCAGGCGGATATGGTCGTCAACACGTTCTGTTGATTTTTCCTCTGCCAGTCTTAATGCCAGTGCCTGACGATAGTTGTTCTTCAGCACCAGAGTGGCTACTTCATCTGTCATATCGCTGAGCAGGCTGTTGCGGTCTTCTATATTTAGGTTGCCCTGGCTGATCTGTTCATTAAGCAGGATTTTGATATTCACTTCATGGTCAGAGCAATCAACCCCTCCGGCATTGTCGATAAAATCTGTATTCACTGCGCCGCCGTTTAATCCGTATTCGATACGGCCTTTTTGCGTCAGGCCAAGGTTGCCACCTTCACCAACTACTTTGCAGCGCAGCTCGGAGCCATTGATTCGCAGGCTCTCGTTAGCTTTATCTCCAACATCGGCATGGCTTTCGCTAGAGGCTTTTACGTATGTGCCAATGCCACCATTCCAAAGCATATCCACCGGAGCTTTAAGCAGGGCAGTTATCAGTTCGTTAGGGGAGAGGCGGGTCGCTTTAATATCGAAGGCTTTTTGCATCTCCGGGGTGATGGTTATCGACTTGGATGAACGAGAGAAGATGCCGCCGCCCAGGCTGATCAGTTCGCGGTTGTAGTCCAGCCATGATGAGCGCGGTAATTCGAAAATGCGTTTTCGCTCCTGAAATGAGCGCGCTGTATCCGGTGTCGGGTCTATAAATATGTGTTGATGATTGAATGCGGCTAATAACTGAATGGATTCTGATAACAGCATACCGTTACCAAAAACATCACCTGCCATATCACCAATGCCTATTACGGAAAATGTCTCAGTCTGCGTATTCAGGCCTTTTTCCAAAAAGTGGCATTTTACGGACTCCCATGCGCCGCGAGCGGTAATACCCATCTTTTTGTGGTCATAACCCTGACTGCCACCAGAAGCAAAAGCATCACCTAGCCAATAGCCATATTGTTGTGATAGCTCGTTAGCTATATCTGAAAAAGAGGCGGTACCTTTATCTGCCGCTACTACCAGGTAAGTGTCATCTTCATCGTGCCTTACCACATCGGCAGGGGCGATAACCCGATCTTTTTCCAAATTGTCTGTGAGATCCAGCAAACCCCGAATGTATGTCTGGTAGCAAGCTATACCTTCCGCCTGAAGTTCCTCTCTGGTGCCATTTATCGGCAGTTTTTTTGCTATGAAGCAGCCTTTAGCACCTGTGGGTACGATGACCGAATTTTTAACCTGCTGCGCTTTGACCAGCCCCAGTACTTCGGTACGGTAATCTTCCATGCGGTCAGACCAGCGCAAACCTCCTCGAGAAACAGGACCGGTTCGAAGATGTACTCCTTCCACACGTGGAGAATAGACAAAAAACTCAAACTTAGGTTTTGGCAGGGGGATATCCTGGATCAGGTGCGGATTAAGTTTGAAGGAGAAATAATCATTAAATCTGCCGGCACTGCTGCGTTGATAAAAGTTGGTGCGAACAGTGGCCTGGATAACGGTTAGAAACCTTCTCAGGATACGGTCATGATCCAGACTTGCGACACTCTCCAGGCTTTGCAGTATGGAATGTTCAATTGCTTCAGCTTTTTCCTGGCTATTGCCTGTATCAGTCGGGTTAAAACGGGTGTGAAACAGGTCTATTAATTGTTTGGTCAGACTTTTATTAGTGGCCAGAGTTTCAGCCAGGAATGGTTGGCTAAAGCCAAAGCGTAACTGTTTAATGTAGCGAGCATAGGCTCGAAGTATGGCGACTTCACGCCAGTTTAATCCGGTAAGAATGATGAGTTGGTTAAAAGGGTCACTTTCTGCCTGCCCAGACCAGATCTGATCAAAGGTCTGTTGCAGGAGTGGAGCGGTAGTCTCAATGGGTTGGGCGTCGCTCGATGGATGGCTTACTTTGAAATCGCTGATCCAGTAGATGTCGCCATCAGCTTTGGTGATCTGGTAGGGGTGCTCACCCAGTACCCGCATACCCATATTTTCCAGAATAGGAATCACATCAGATAAGACCACATGTTCGCCTGCGCTGTATATTTTAAAACGCAGCTCATCTTCTTTCTGAAGTTGCGGTGTATAAAAACGTAAGGATACAGGCGAGTTTTTATTCAGAGCGGTCAGATGGGCAAGGTCATATTCGGTTTGTTCGGTTGTGAAGTGTTCCTGATAAGCGGCTGGTAACTTATTCCATCCGTTTAATAAAGGTTTGCGCTCGGTCTTTGCATGCCAGAGGGTTATGGCTGTTTCACTGAGTTCTTCTGCGCCTATCTGAATAACCTCTGCTTCTTGCAGTCCTTCAAATAGTTCATTAGAGAATTTGATAACCTGATCGCAGCTCTGGGTGGGGATTTTGGTTCTGATCTTCTCAGCAATCTGGCTCAGCACTGTTGTTTTTGTTTGTGTGCCTATGACGCGCATAGATGTCTCCGGGCATTTTTGTTTGAGCATCTGTGTAGTGACTCAAATGGTTGTTTATCAGTATTGCCAGCTCTTGCAGCGAATACCTGTAAGGGCTGACTAAAATCTAAGTATAGTTTTGGGTGGGTTTTAAAAAGTTTTTTATATTGCTTAAAACTAGTGAAACGAACTTTATTTAGGTTAAAAAATAGTCAGTATGTTTTTTGGAAGTTCTTATTGTGGTTAATTGTCTGTTTGGGGTTTTAAGATGAAGGCAGGAGGTGGCTGAGGTGTATAAAAAAGCTAATGAGCGACTGGCGTTATATTTTGCGCTGGCAGCAGTCGCAATGTGGTCAACGGTTGCCACCGCGTTCAAAGTCGCATTGCAGTATATGTCCCCCTCGCAGCTGCTGTTTTATGCCGCAATATTCTCGTTAGTGCTACTTGCGGTTGTGGTCAGTTATTACAAACGCTGGAATGATCTCAGGCACTGGTCAGGAAGGCAGTGGTTGTATTCATTCCTAATGGGGCTGATGAATCCCTGTCTTTATTATCTGTTGTTGTTCGAGGCTTATGATCGATTACCCGCCCAGGAAGCGCAGGCCATCAACTACAGTTGGGCAATTATGCTGGCATTACTCTCGGTGCCATTTCTGAAGCATAAGTTAATTACCAGAGACATAATTGCAGGACTGATCTGTTACACAGGTGTGTTGGTGATCGCCACCAGAGGGCAGGTGCTTTCACTCGAATTTACGGATCAGGTTGGCGTGTTGCTGGCGCTTATAAGTACTTTTGTCTGGGCGATCTCCTGGATTCTTGGGGCTAAAGATAGTCGTGATCCAGTGCTGGGATTGATGATGAATTTTGCCTTCGCGGTTCCTGTATTGGGACTTATTAATCTGTATCAGGATAATCTTTCTCTACCCGTTTGGCAGGGGGTGTTGGCTGCGGGTTATGTGGGTGTTTTTGAAATGGGGCTGGCTTTCGTTTGCTGGTTACAGGCGATGCGGCTCACTTCACACGCCTCCAGTATTGGTAATCTTATTTTCCTGTCGCCGTTTATTTCGTTAATTCTGATTTATCTGATACTGGGTGAAGATATATACATTTCAACTGTGTCCGGGTTACTGATGATCCTCACCGGCGTATTTTTGCAGCGTTATAAAAGGTCAGATATGGCAGGCTAAAATACGGTTTAGCTTGCTATAGGCATTGTTGTTTGACTACATTATGCCGCATGTCTTCTATCGTAAATGTTTATGCCGCACTCTGATAGCACCTATCTGCTCACCATTTCCGGACAGGTTCAGGGGGTTGGATTTCGCCCCTTCATCTGGCGTCTTGCCAATGAAATGAAGCTCTGTGGCTGTGTGTTTAATGATGCCCAGGGAGTGAAGGTATTTGTAAATACGGATCAGAATGGAGTTAAGGCTTTAATCAGCCGTATTCAGAATGAGTTACCGCCGCTGGCATCGATTGATCAGATAGAGTGTCAATCGGCTCCTTATGTTGCTTATGAGTCTTTTGCTATTACGGAAAGCAGTCAGGGCGATGTCAGTACAGGCTGTGCACCGGATGCTGTCACTTGCTGTAATTGTAAAAATGAGCTGTTTGATCCCGAAAACAGGCGCTATCGTTACCCCTTTATTAACTGCACTGACTGCGGCCCAAGGTTGAGTATTATCCAGCAGATTCCTTATGATCGGGAATTTACTACCATGGCTGCGTTCCAGCAGTGTTCTGATTGTTCTGCGGAATATAACAACCCGGAAGATCGGCGCTTTCATGCTCAGCCTAACGCTTGTCCTGTTTGTGGTCCCAAAGTCTGGCTAGAGAACAGCGCTGCGGATAGGGTTGTTGCAGGCGATCCCTTTGCGTATCTGAGCAATGCTCTGCTTGAAGGAAAGATTGTTGCCATTAAAGGGCTGGGGGGCTTTCATCTGGCCTGTGATGCCACTAACTCAGCAGCTGTGGCTGAGTTGAGATCCCGAAAGAATCGCCCGGATAAAGCCTTTGCCTTAATGGTGCGTGATACAGAGATCCTTAAGCGTTACGCAGAGACCGGGGAAGAGGCTGAAAACATCATTTCCGGGCCTTCGGCGCCGGTTGTATTGTTAAATTCAATTACTGACTCCAGTAATCCCATTGCCAGCAATATTGCGCCGGGGCAGTATCAGCTTGGTTTTATGCTGCCCTATACGCCGCTTCATCATCTGTTTTTTGAGCATGTCGAGATTCCTCTAGTGATGACCAGTGGTAACCGTTCAGGTTCGCCTCAGGCCATCAGCAATGAAGAGGCTAGAGAACAGCTTTCAGGTATTGCTGATCTGTTGCTTTTTCATGACCGTCCTATACAAAACCGGGTCGATGACTCGGTGGTTCGTCAGGTAGGGAGTGAGATCCATTTCCTCAGACGAGCCAGAGGTTACGCCCCGGATTCTTTGTCACTGCCAGAAGGTTTTGAAACAGCCCCGGATCTTGTGGCGCTGGGTGGTGAGTTAAAAAGCACTCTGTGTTTATTGCAGGCAGGGCGCGCTGCTATCTCACAGCATCTGGGGGATCTTGAGGATTTTCGCACTTATGAGCAGTACCAGAAAACTCTTGAGCTTTATCAGAATCTTTACCAGTTCAGCAGTGATCAGTTTGTTTGTGACCTACACCCGGAATACCTTTCCAGTAAATTTGGTGAACAGCTCCAAGAGCAGGGCTGTAAGCTCCTTAAAGTCCAGCATCATCATGCGCATTTAGCCTCCTGCCTTGGAGAAAATGGCTATCCGCTTAAGGGCAAGGCCGTGCTCGGAATCTGCCTGGATGGCACCGGTTTTGGCTCAGATGGCACCCTTTGGGGAGGGGAGTTTTTGTTGGGTAGTTACGATCATTTTGACCGGGTTGCTCATATTAAACCCTTCCCGCTGGTGGGTGGCGTAAAAGCAATTATCGAGCCCTGGCGCTGCTTGTATGCGCAATTAAGGCAGTCTTTCCCAGATGTTGGGCTGGAGCAGTTTCAGGATGTTTGCTCGCAATTGGCTTCGCCGGTCTGTTCCACATTTGAGAAGATGATAGAGAAAGAACTTAACTGCCCTTCAACCAGCTCTGCAGGTCGTTTGTTTGATGCTGTGGCGGCTGCCCTTGGTTGTCATGCTGAGGCGATCAGTTATGAGGGACAGGCTGCAATTGAGTTGGAAACCCTTGCCTGGAAAGGTGACAGCAATACTCCCTCCTATACATTTAAGATCAACGATAATCAGATTGACCCAATGCCATTCTGGCAAGAATTTATCGGTGATCTTCAAAGTGCTCGTCGTTCGAAAGAAGATGCCGCTTTGGCGTTCCAGAAAGGCTTTGGTGGCATTGTTGTTGAAATGGTCGATAAGCTCCGTGAGCAGTATGGCTTTGATACGGTCGCCTTAAGTGGTGGAGTTATGCAAAATGCCATCCTGTACCGGTCTATTAAAAGGGGGCTTTCTGCTTCCGGTTTGCAGGTATTGAGTCATCAAAAACTCCCCGCAAATGATGCGGGTCTATCTTTTGGTCAGGCGTTAATTGCCGCCGCGAAATTGCTCAAAACCTGAGCGCGGTTTTATTTCTATACCTAAAGTCGTGTAAAGACACTTACCGTTTACTGTTTGCCCCTGGTAAGCAGCTTTTCCTGATTTATAACTTTGTTTTTCTATCTTGTTGATAAATAACGAATATTTTTATTGGCCTGTTGTTTGCTAAATAAGTCTTTGATTATCAAAACAATAATATGCTGAACACTGTTTAGATCTTGCCGGAAGCTTTTATAACCGGCGACCGTGAGGGGTCGAGATAACAGTGTTTCTTCAGCGGTTTCACGCCGGAGAGACGAATGTCGCAAATAGAAACCTTCTACGAAGTTATGCGAAGACAGGGAATTACCCGTCGTAGCTTTCTGAAATACTGCAGCCTAACCGCAGCAGCCCTTGGCTTGGGCCCCACCTTTGCTCCACGCATTGCAAACGCAATGGAAACCAAAGAGCGAACACCGGTTATCTGGTTGCATGGCCTTGAATGTACCTGCTGTTCCGAATCCTTTATACGTTCTGCGCATCCTCTGGTTAAGGATGTTGTATTGTCGATGATCTCTCTGGATTATGACGATACTTTGATGGCCTCTGCGGGGCATCAGGCGGAAGAGGTGCTTCACAAAACCATAGAGAAGTACAAAGGCAAATATATTCTTGCCGTAGAAGGAAACCCGCCACTGAATGAAGACGGCATGTTCTGTATTTCGGGCGGTAAACCATTCGTTGAAAAACTTAAGTATGCCGCGAAAGATGCTGCAGCCATTATCGCCTGGGGCTCATGTGCTTCCTGGGGCTGTGTTCAGGCTGCACGTCCAAATCCGACTCAGGCAGTGCCTATCCATAAAGTTATTACCGACAAGCCCATTATTAAAGTACCGGGCTGCCCGCCAATTGCGGAGGTAATGACCGGTGTAATCACCTATATGCTGACATTCGGACGTGTTCCGGAGCTTGACCGTCAGGGTCGTCCGAAGATGTTCTATAGCCAGCGTATTCACGATAAATGTTATCGCCGCCCTCATTTCGATGCAGGTCAGTTTGTTGAGGAGTGGGATGATGAAGGTGCTCGTAAAGGGTACTGCTTGTATAAGGTTGGCTGTAAAGGGCCAACAACTTACAACGCCTGTTCTACAGTGCGTTGGAATGAAGGTGTTTCTTTCCCAATTCAGGCCGGTCATGGCTGTATCGGTTGTTCTGAAGATGGTTTCTGGGATAAAGGCTCGTTCTATGATCGCCTTACCAATATTCCGCAGTTTGGTATTGAGAAAAATGCTGATGAGATCGGTATGGGTGTCGCCGGTGGTGTAGGTGCCGCGATTGCAGCTCATGCCGCCGTAAGCGCAGTTAAACGCGCGCAGCATAAAGGAGATCAGGAATAATGAACAGCGAACTAAATTCTAAAAACCTTGATAGCAGTGGTCGTCGTATTGTTGTTGATCCGGTAACCCGAATTGAAGGCCACATGCGCTGCGAAGTAAATGTGGACGAAAATAATATCATCCGCAATGCGGTATCTACGGGTACCATGTGGCGTGGGCTGGAAGTAATTCTGAAGGGGCGTGACCCGCGTGATGCCTGGGCATTTGTAGAGCGAATCTGTGGTGTATGTACAGGTACTCACGCACTTACTTCGGTACGTGCAGTGGAAGATGCCCTCGATATTAAGGTGCCTTTAAATGCACACCTTATCCGTCATTTGATGGATAAAACCTTGCAGATTCACGACCATATCGTGCACTTCTATCATCTGCATGCGCTGGATTGGGTTAACCCGGTTAATGCATTGAAGGCAGACCCTGTTGCAACTTCTGAGTTGCAGAAAATGGTTTCACCGCGTCATCCTAAATCCAGCCCTGGTTACTTTAAAGATGTGCAAACACGTCTTAAGAAGTTTGTTGAGGGTGGTCAGCTTGGTTTATTTGCTAACGGTTACTGGGATAACCCAGCGTATAAACTGCCTCCAGAAGCAGATTTGATGGCGGTTTCTCACTATCTAGAAGCGCTCGACTTCCAGAAAGAGATCGTAAAAATTCATACCATCTTTGGTGGTAAGAACCCGCATCCAAACTACATGGTTGGTGGAGTTGCTTGTGCGATTAATCTTGATGGCACAGGATCATCCGGTGCGCCGGTGAATATGACCAGTCTTAACTTTGTGCTTGAACGTATCCGTGAAGCACAGGAGTTTACTAAGAACGTTTACATCCCGGATGTGCTGGCGATTGCGGGTATTTACAAAAACTGGTTATACGGTGGCGGTCTGGCTGCCCAGAATGTTCTTTCATACGGCACCTATGCTCAGGTGCCTTATGACAAGTCTACTGATCTCCTACCTGCAGGTGCCATTATTAATGGTAACTGGGATGAGGTTCACCCGGTAGATGTGCGTGATCCTGAGCAGATTCAGGAGTTTGTTGACCATTCATGGTACAGCTATGCCGACGGCAAAAATGGCTTGCACCCATGGGACGGTGAAACCGAGGCAAACTTTGAGCTTGGGCCGAACACCAAAGGTACTAAAACCAACATCAAAGAGCTGGACGAAGCGGCTAAATACAGCTGGATCAAAGCACCGCGCTGGCGTGGCCATGCGATGGAAGTTGGGCCTCTGCCGCGTTACATCATCGCTTATGTTTCTGGTCAGGAATATGTACAGGATCAGGTTGATCGTTCTCTGTCTGCATTTAATCAGTCAACGGGAATGGATCTGGGCCTCAAGCAGTTCTTACCATCAACTCTTGGGCGCACATTGGCTCGAGCGCTTGAGTGTGAGCTGTGTACTGACACCATGCTGGATGACTGGAACAACCTGATCAATAACATCAAGAATGGTGACAGCTCGACTGCAAACGTCGAGAAGTGGGACCCGAGCACCTGGCCGAAAGAGGCTAAAGGTGTCGGTATCAACGAGGCGCCTCGTGGTGCACTGGGTCACTGGATCAAGATCAAGGATGGCAAAATTGATAACTACCAGGCAGTAGTTCCAACGACCTGGAATGGTTCTCCTCGTGATAGCCAGGGCAATATCGGTGCTTTCGAAGCGTCTCTGCTGGATACCCCAATGGAGCGCCCGGATGAGCCGGTAGAAATTCTGCGTACTTTGCACAGCTTCGACCCATGTCTCGCATGTTCTACACATGTTATGTCCGAGGATGGTCAGGAACTGACTAAAGTGAAAATTCGCTAAGAGAGGGCGGCGCAAGCCGCCGTACTCAGGAGGCTAAAAAATGACTATGTCAGTTAAAGATAAAGAGGATGTTGTTGAGGGAGAGCAAAAAGCTGAAGAGCTTATAACCCGAAAGCAAACCGCTGTGTATGTGTATGAAGCGCCTGTACGGCTCTGGCACTGGATTACCGTATTCTCAGTAATAACGCTCTGCCTGACCGGCTATTTCATCGGTTCGCCCTTACCAACACAGCCGGGTGAAGCAATAGATAATTACCTGATGGGTTATATCCGATTTGCGCACTTTACCGCGGGGTATATTGTTGCGATTGCCTTTGTGGCCCGGATTTACTGGTCGCTGGTTGGCAATCATCATGCGCGAGAGCTGTTTTTCCCAAAATTATTTCGCGCTAAATGGTGGAAAGAGGTTGGTCACGAAGTGCGCTGGTATCTTTTCATGGAGAAAACACCGAAGAAGTATATTGGTCATAATCCGCTCGGACAGTTGGCGATGTTTTTCTTCTTCGTGCTTGGAATGTTGTTCATGATCGTCACCGGCTTTGCGCTCTATGGTGAAGGTCTGGGTATGGATAGCTGGGCGGATCAGATGTTTGGTTGGGTGATTCCGTTAATGGGACAGAGTCAGGATGTTCACACCTGGCATCATCTGGGTATGTGGTATCTGATCATATTTATCATGATTCACGTCTACGTTGCGGTAAGGGAAGACATAATGTCCCGCCAGAGCATGATCTCTACCATGATTGGTGGTTGGAGAATGTTTAAGGATGATCGCCCTGATTGACCGTCCTTATTGATAGCTAAGTAAGTAATTTCTTCGCTATAAGCATCTTTTGGCCTATCTCAGATAGGCCATTTTTTTTCAGGGGGTGACAGTGAGTTTGGCACTTAATATGAAGGGTTTTTATCATAGGAAACCGGAGCATCCGGGAGCTTTCCTTGAGCGCTGTTACCTTAAGCCGTTGCACTTGAGTCAGTCGGAGTTTGCAAAGATGCTCGGCGTGTCCCGTCGGCGCGTTAATGAGATTGTTAATGGTCAGCGATCTATCACTGCTGATACAGCAATCCGTTTAGCGAAATGCCTTAAAACAACTCCGATGTTCTGGTTAGAGAAGCAGCAGTTATGGGAGTTGTACGAAGCCAGCCACGAGAAGAGATAAGGGTTCTAAATGCTTGAAAACGTCAATTAAGATGGTATGGAAAGTAGCCTTCCGTTTTGATGTAAAACCGAATAGTTATGTTTCAATGCTTTCCTTTGTATCAATGTAACCCTCCCTGTAACACCCCGAAATAACAGCATTCTTTATAAAAAATGGTATTGGCACGCTACTTGTAACACTAGGTGTAACAACAATAACAAACCTCCATATAAGCTGATGAATGAAAAACAAATTCTCATCCTGGGTATTGGCAATATCCTTTGGGCAGACGAAGGCTTTGGCGTACGTTGCGCTGAAGAGATCAATAACCGTTACCGTTTCTCAGACAATGTCAAAATAATGGATGGCGGCACCCAGGGAATCTATCTGGTGCAGCATGTTCAGTCTGCAGATGTTCTGGTTGTCTTTGATGCCATTGATTACGGGCTTGAACCCGGTACCTTAAAAACTATCTACGACGATGAAGTGCCTAAATTCATGGGCGCTAAGCAGATGAGTCTTCACCAAACCGGGTTTCAGGAGGTTTTGGCGATGGCTGAGTTCACCGGCAGCTATCCTGATGATCTGCTTTTAATTGGCTGCCAACCTGTTGAGCTGGAGGATTTTGGCGGCAGTTTACGTGAACAAGTAAAGCAGCAGGTCCAGCCTTCCATTGAGCTCGCTCTGCAATATCTTGAAAAGTTCGGTGTTGAGTATTCATTGAATGATGAACCCGCAGAAGAACTGGCCCCGCAACAATTAAACCTAAATGAATATGAAACTGGCCGCCCCGATGAAGCGGAAGCTTGTCGTAAAGGCGATATTCGCTTTATACACACTGACGAAAACCCTAAGGGTGGCAACTAATGTGTCTTGGCATCCCCATGCAGGTGCTGAAATCCGAATCTGAAAGAGCTTTATGTACAGACGGCTCAGAACAGCAGTGGGTGGATATGTCGTTACTTGAGACTCAGCCAGAAGGCAGCTGGGTGTTGGTGTTTCTGGGGGCTGCCCGAGAGATCCTGACACCGGAAAGGGCCGCACAGATTAAGAATGCACTGGGAGCAGTGAGCGCTGTTATGCAGGGTAAGCAGGCCAATCTGGATGAGCTGTTTGCGGACCTGGTTGATAGGGAGCCTGAGCTTCCTGCGCATCTGCGTACCGCTACAAAGAATTAAAAAGCAGAAAACTAAAATAACAAACAGGATCAGTTTTATGCCATCTCCACTGATAAACCGACTTATCGACGAACTTGGATATCCGCTGCTTGATAAGGATAACTTTGAAGCGTTTATTCAATCGGCACCATTTTCAGTTCTGTTCTTCACTGAAGAGCCAAAGCGCTTTCCAGAAAGTAATGATGTCGCTGTGATCTTACCGGAACTGGTTAAGCAGTTTCCGCAGCTATCTCCAGCGGTGATCTCAACTGACTTCGAAAAGCAGCTTCAGGGGCGTTACAACTTTAATGTCTGGCCGGCCCTGGTATTCCTCAAGGAAGGCCGCTATCTGGCTGGCATCACCAAAGTTCAGGATTGGGATGTCTATATGGCAGAAATTAGCAGCATCCTTAGCTTAGAACCAAAGAGAGACCCGGGTATCGGCATTCCGGTTGTATCAAATCCAGTTAACAGCGGCTGCGGTCATTGAGGTAAAGGTCATGCAAGATAACGGCATACAGGTATTTAATATTCCAGCTGGACCGGGTAGTCAGGAAGAGGGCGACATGGTTCTTGATTACATGAAAATGCCTTCTGAGATGAACACCTACGATATTCCGATGCTCCCAGAAGCGAAGGATGTAGAGCGTTGCCCAGAAGCTGTAAAAGCCATGGATCAGCTGCAGCAGATGCTGGATAACTACAAACCCGGTTCAGTCACGCAGAGCGTTGATTTGGACGCTATGCCTGAGGCTGATCTTGATCTGTTAAATCAGGTTTTGGGTGAAGGTGAAGTTAGCGTTGTTATCACCGGCGAACAGGAGATTAAGATACAGGAAACAGTGATGGCTGGGGTATGGAGGCTGCGCTGCCTCAATGCCGAAGGGGATGTGACTTCCGAATGTCTGGAAGTTGCAGATATCCCTGCATCTGTCCGCGCTTACGCATTTGAAGGTGGCTATGCTCTCAATCTACAGGATGAAGAGATGCCAGCGGACCTTCTTAATGCACCATCGGTGTTGGCAGAGATTGCAGATGTTTGCCAGTCATTTAACGGAGTCGCTCCAGAGCAGCCGCATGTGATTAATTTATCACTGCTGCCTTTCTCTCCGGATGATCATGCTTACCTGGCAAAGCGTACGGGTATCGGTAGCGTGACCATATTGTCTCGCGGCTACGGTAATTGCCGCATCACTTCGACACAGGTAAATGGTTTGTGGCGGGTTCAGTATTTCAACAGTACCGATCAACTGATACTAGATACACTGGAAATTACAGATATACCGGCTGTTGCCTGTGCTGCTGCTGAAGATCTTGAAGATTCTTCTGAGCGCTTAGTCGAAATACGCGAAGTGCTGATTTGAGGTGATGATATGAGTTATCAGGGCTTCGAAGGAAGTTATCTTGGGGATGCAAATCGTATTGATGCAGATGTTTGCATGGAATGTAAGATTTGCTGGTATCAATACGATCCAAAACAAGGTGATGCGGTATGGCAGATACCTTCAGGTACCGCCTTTTCTGATCTGCCCGAATTCTGGCGTTGCCCGGAATGTGATGGTGAAAAAGATCAGTTCATGGTCCTTGAGGGGTAGGTCGTGAGTCTTGCTTCGGAACTTCAACTGCATTTCCTCAACGTATCGGAGAAGATGGCAGAGCTACCTATCTATAACCCAGAGTTGGATGTGACTGTAGTTGGATTCAGACCTTATCAGCAGGGCGAACTTGGAGTCTTAATTACACCCTGGTGTATGAACCTGATTTTGCTTCCAGATCCCGAGAAAACGAATTATCCAGAATGTACTGTGGGTACCAAGCAGATGCTGGCACTTCCTTCCGGACAGTATGAATTTATCTGGGGCGCTACGGAGAATATTGGTAGTTATTTAAGTTGCTCACTGTTTTCGCCGATGTTTGAGTTTGACTCTAATAAGACTGCAATTGAAACTGCAAAAGAGGTCATGAAGGCGTTGTTTGAGGCAGAGAATTTTGCACCCACTGATCGCCAGATCGCTAAGAAAGTAAAAGAACAGGAAGCCTCTAAACAGAAGAAACCGAAATCGGCAGGTCCGACACAGGTCAGTCGAAGAGGTTTTTTGACAGCAGGTCTGGCGAGGTCAGATGAAGCAGAGAGCGAATCCCGTGAATCTGTCTGAGCTGAGCGGGCAACTTAATATTAAGATTAAGTGGCGGGAAGGGGTTGTTGAGCAGGTTGATCTAACCAGTAGCAGACCTCAGAGAGTTACCTGCCTGTTTAATGGCAAGCTGTTGCTGGATCTTCTGAACCTTATACCCATGCTGTACAGTTTGTGCGGCATCGCTCAGAAAGTAGCAGCGCTTAGAGCCGCAGAAAGCGCACTGGATATAAAAGCTTCGCCTGAAGTCGATCAGGGTAGAAATCTGCTTGTTCAGGCAGAGACTGCAAGAGAGCTAGGCTTACGCTTGTTTACGGATTGGTATCCGGATGGGCGCGGAGTTAAAGCTGAACTGATGAAGTGGTTCGCTGGGGTTAAAGATGAATATGACTGGGCATTACAACTTAACCTGGCATCCAGTAGAAGCCTTAACCCGGCAGACGTTGCGGATAAATTACATGCCATACTGGAACCTGTTTTAAGTATGAAGCCAGACTCTGGAACAACAGAGAATGCGGAAGATGATATTTGGGAATCATCCGTTTTACAGAGCTTAAAGCCGGAGTTGGAATCTTTTTTTAGTCGCTCGCAATTGGTTGAGCTGAAGCGCGGCTGCCCAGAACTGGAAATAGTAGATCGTACTGTGCAGCACAAAATTGCTGAGAGTTTAAAAAGCAGCAAAGCTTATCAGTTTTGTGCAGCTCCAGAGGTTAACGGTGAGAAATTTGAATCCAGTGTCTACACTCTAAGTTTGCGATTTAACAAACTGAAAAATAAAGAGTTTAATGGTGGGGTAAAAGCTCTTTTGTTTCGGCTTAACGCTTTGGAATGCATGCTCAGATCAATGCCGGAACAGATAAAATCAGGATCGGGAAACAGCATGATTTATTCCGATGTAACTGGAATGGGGATTGTGCAGGCAGCGCGCGGAGTATTGATCCATCATATGGAATTAGATGGTCATTCAGTGTCAGACTCTGTAATAACAGACTACAAGATAGTGGCGCCTACGGAATGGAATTTTCACCCACAGGGCACCTTTGTGAAGATGCTGGAGGGTAGTCGCGTAAACTTAGAGCAGTTACCAATATTGGTTGAGTCGCTCATCAGATTAATCGATCCCTGTGTTGGGTGGCAGTTGGAATTGGATACTTAGAATGCATGAGATGTCGATCGCTGAGGGGATCATCCAGGTTCTTGAAGAACAGGCCCAGGCTCAACAGTACATCAGAGTGAAAACTGTCTGGTTGGAGATCGGCCCTCTGGCAATGATTGAAACTGAAGCCCTGCTGTTCTGCTTTGAAGCAGTGACAAAAAACAGTCTGGCCGAAGGCGCTAAACTGAACATTATAAAAATACCGGGTGAAGCATTTTGTATGCAGTGCCTGAAAACAGTTCCTGTTGAAAAACGCTATGACTCCTGCAATCAATGTGGCAGTCATCAGTTACAGATCACTCAGGGCGAAGAGATGCGAATAAAAGAGTTGGAGGTTGAGTAACTATGTGTACAGTCTGCGGATGCTCAGAAGGTGAAGTGAAAATTGAAGGTAGTCATCATCACCATCACGATGATCATCATTCGCATACTCACGACCACAGCCATGAGCATAAAAACAGCCATGAGCACGAAAACAGCCATGAGCACCAGGACTCTAAAAGCATAGAAGTTGATGGTGACAATATGCATTTCGGTAAAGGCCCGGCCCATGCGCATGTGGCGGGACTGAGTCAGTCGCGAATGGTACAGATTGAGCAGGATATTCTGGGTAAGAACGATATGTACGCTGCTCAGAACAGAGCGCGATTTGAGAAACAGTCTCTGTTTGTTCTTAATCTTGTTTCCAGCCCTGGTTCAGGTAAGACCACGCTGCTTACCGAGACAATCCAACAAATCAAAGAACAATATTCCGTTGCGGTAATTGAAGGTGATCAGCAGACGGCAAATGATGCCGACCGTATTCGCGAAACCGGTGTGCAGGCTGTTCAGGTCAATACCGGTAAAGGCTGCCATCTGGATGCCCACATGGTTGGGCATGCCATGGAGAACTTTGCCGATATGACAGGCGGTATGCTGTTTATTGAAAATGTCGGTAATCTGGTTTGCCCAGCGGCTTTTGATCTCGGCGAGGCCAGCAAAGTAGCGATCCTTTCTGTAACCGAAGGTGAGGATAAGCCACTTAAGTATCCGGATATGTTCCACGCTTCCGACCTGATGATACTGAATAAAACCGATCTGCTGCCTTATCTGGATTTTGACGTTGAACGCTGCATTGAATATGCAAAACAGGTAAATCCTGATATCAAAGTAATACAGCTCTCAGCCCGTTCTGGAGAGGGAATGAAGGAGTGGATTGATTGGCTTATCGAACATCGTAAAGAGATGATTCAAAATCGAATCGATGCACTGCAAACAGAAGCCGATCAGTTCAGGGCGCTGTTATGATATCCGGACATGCGCGCCCAACCGTTCTTTGTGTTGATGATGAAATACGCTCACTAGAGACTCTAGAACGTACGCTGGATGAAGAGTTTGATGTAATAACAGCCTCCTGTGCAGATGAGGCTCTGGCCGTACTTGAGCAACAACAGGTTCATGCGATTTTATGCGATCAGCGCATGCCGGATAAAACCGGAGTTGAGCTACTTACGGAAGCACGTGAGCGCTGGCCGCAAACTGCAAGATTAATCCTGTCTGGCTATACCGATTCCGAAGATATCATCAAGGGTCTGAATGAGGCCGGTATTCTGCAATACATAACCAAACCCTGGCATCCGGATAATCTATTACTGATTATGCGGGGCGCTTGCCGGCTCTTCGAGCTTCAGAACGAAAATGAACTACTGGCGATGGAAATGCGCCTTACTGAAGGGCAGGCAGAACAAAAGGTTTCAGAGAAGAAACAGAAGCTTCAGCAGGCCTTTCAGTTGGATGAAATTCAGCGGCATGAAGAAAGCCCGCTCAATGACCTTTGCAATCAGGCAGGAAAAATAGCCCCATACGATGTTTCTGTTCTGGTAACCGGGCCCTCCGGTGCTGGTAAAGAGTTGTTTGCCCGTGCTTTACACTACAACAGCCTAAGAGCAGGAAAACCTTTTGTGGTCGAGAACTGTGGCGCTATGCCGGATGAATTACTGGCTTCAGAGTTGTTTGGGCATAAGAAAGGCTCTTTCACCGGAGCGATCACAGATCATGTAGGTTTATTTGAACAGGCTGACGGCGGAACCATTTTTCTGGATGAAATCGGCGAAATCAGCCCCGCATTCCAGGTGAAACTTCTTCGCGTTTTACAAGAGCGTGAAGTGCGTAGGATAGGTGAACACCAGCGTAGAAAAGTAAATGTGCGCATCATCGCATCAACCAACCGCGACCTTGAAGAGGAGGTACGCGCCGGGCGATTCCGTCAGGACCTGTATTTCCGTCTGGCAGAGGTAACACTGGAACTGCCATCACTTGATCGCCGCACTATTGATATCCCTGTACTGGCCAACAGCTTCCTGGATAAAGCGATGCATGACTTTGATAAGCCGGTTAAGGGTTTTACCGAAGAGGCACTGGCTTGTATGCGTAAGTACTACTGGCCTGGAAATGTCAGGGAGCTGCAAAACGAAATCCGCAGAATGTTGGTTCTGGCGGAAGGCGAATGGTTAACAGCGGACCTGCTCAGCCCTCGGGTATTAAGAGCTGCGCCGATGGAAGAAGCAGAAGAAACCGAACTGCTTGCACAACTGGATGGCACATTAAAAGACCGGGTCGAAGTACTGGAAAAACGTATTTTGCGGGAAACTCTGATCCGTCATCGCTGGAACAAGAGCAGTGCATCTAAAGAGCTCGGGTTATCGCGAGTAGGTTTACGCTCTAAACTCGAGCGCTATGAACTTGAACAGAGTTCGCATTCCCATCCACCAGAACAACAGCAGTAGTTGGAGCTGATATGTGTTTAGGTATTCCAGGGCAGATAGTCGAGATTGTTGATACTGATGCTGCCACCGCCATGATCAGTGTTTCTGGCGTAAAACGTGAAGTTAATCTCAGCTGTGTTCTACCAGCGACAGGCGAACTTAATGAACTTATAGGTCGCTGGGCATTGGTTCATGTGGGTTTTGCCATGAGCCTTATTGACGAAGAGGAAGCTCATAAAACGTTGCAAGTATTGGCAGAGCTGGGAGAGCTTCAGGAAGAACTCAGTGCTATGCAAAATACAGCCAGCTGAAGAGAGGCACATAATGGCTGATCAAAAAGACCGGGATAACATGCTCAGCTCACTGTACCCCTTTATGGGGTCAGAAGAGGGGGCTAAACCGGAACAGCGAGATAAAACAGCTGAACTGCTTGATTCTATCCGGATAAAAACAGAAGAAAGCATCCGGGCGAAGCAGGCGTTTTTTAATAAATACAACGAGCTATTGGCAGACATTGCAAACACTGTCGCCAGTTCCTACCGATCAGGTGGGCGATTGATTACTGCAGGTAATGGTGGTTCTTCCTGTGACGCTGCGCATCTGGCTTTGGAGTTTATGCACCCTGTGACTGCGGGTCGCCCGGCATTGCCGTCGATCAACCTGTCGCAGGATTCGGCAATGCTTTCAGCCGTATCAAACGATGTTGGTTTTAATCATGTTTTAAAACGGCAGCTACTGGCGCTGGCAAAACCTGAAGATGTACTGGTGGTGTTTTCTACCAGCGGCAATTCACCCAACCTGACTGAAGCCTGCGAGAAAGCCAAGCAGCTGGGTTTGAGCGTTATTGCCTTTTCTGGCGGTGATGGCGGCGAACTGGCAAAAAATAATTCCGTAGATCAATGCCTGATAGTGGAAACAGACAGTGTTCACCGGATTCAGGAGTGTCATCTGGTGTGTTATCACATTCTGTGGGATCTGGTTCATACCTTGCTGGCGGACGAACGTGGTTTTCTTGGTGAACACGGTCGTTAAGCAATAAACAGATAATAAAAATACTTCGTGAGCATATCGCTATGAAATTTGTTGATGAATTCCGTGACCCGGAAATGGCTAAAAAAATTCTTGATCGTATTCACACATTGGTTGATGAAATACCCATCGCTCAAGAACGGCCGCTCCAGATTATGGAAGTATGCGGAGGCCATACCCATTCGATCTTCCGTTATGGCTTAGAGGAATTGCTTCCGAAAAAGATAGAGATGGTTCATGGTCCGGGTTGTCCGGTTTGTGTGTTGCCAATGGGGCGAGTGGATGACTGCGTAGCGATTGCAGAACAACCTGATGTGATTTTCACAACATTTGGCGATGCCATGCGGGTACCAGGCTCGAAAAAAAGCCTGCAGCAGGCAAACGCGGAAGGCTGCGATGTACGCATGGTGTATTCACCCATGGATGCTTTGGATATTGCTCGTAAGAACCCGGATAAAAAGGTGGTTTTCTTTGGTCTTGGTTTTGAAACAACCATGCCCAGCACTGCATTAACGTTAAAGCAGGCTGAAAAAGAGAACATTGAAAACTTCTATCTGTTTAGTAATCACATCACCATTATCCCTACGATCAAGGCGATTCTGGACTCACCGGATATGTATATAGACGGCTTTCTGGGCCCAGGCCATGTCAGCATGGTTATAGGTCAGGCACCATACGAATTCATTTCAACCCAGTACAACCGACCATTGGTTATTTCAGGCTTTGAGCCGCTGGATATTCTGCAATCACTGCTGCTTGTTCTGGAGCAGCTGAAAGCGGGTGAGGCCAGAATTGAAAATCAGTACAAACGCATTGTTCCCGAAGGGGGCAACCTTAATGCCCTCACTGCGGTGTCTGATGTTTTTGAGTTGCGCGAATTTTTTGAATGGCGAGGTTTGGGTTCTATTGACCATTCCGGTGTCCGAATCCGTGATGAGTATGCCCGGTTTGATGCAGAAAAAGCTTTTGAACTGCCTAACCTTAAAATCGCTGATCCTAAGTCCTGCCAATGCGGAGAGGTACTAAAAGGGGTAATTAAACCCTGGGAGTGCAAACTCTTCGGCAAGCAATGCAATCCGGAAACACCCATGGGCGCGCTGATGGTTTCAACAGAAGGTGCCTGCTCTGCGTATTACAGCTACGGCAAAATAGACGCACAAAATATCGCTTAACCGGATGTATTAAAGATGACTCAAAACAGACGAACTCTTAAAGCAGATACCATCACCATGGCTCATGGCGCAGGTGGTAAAGCGATGCGTGACCTTATTGAAGATGTATTTGTCGGTACATTTGATAACGAAGATCTGAACAAGCTAGAAGATCAGGCGCGCTTTGATCTCAGTTCCCTACAGGCTCAGGGTACGCAACTGGCGTTTACTACTGATTCCTACGTTGTTGATCCGGTCGAATTCCCGGGTGGTGATATTGGTACTCTGGCGGTAAATGGAACGGTGAATGACCTGGCAGTTTCGGGTGCGATTCCAAAATACCTCTCCTGCGGTATGATTCTGGAGGAAGGTATGGATGTAGAGCTGCTCAGGCGTATTGTCTCTTCAATGCGTAAAGCAGCGGATGAAGCCGGGGTTTCTATTGTCACAGGGGATACCAAAGTGGTTCCGCGTGGTAAAGGTGACAAGATTTTTATCAATACCACAGGTATTGGGGTGATCCCTGAAGGGATAGATATCTCCGCTTCCAACTGTAAGCCGGGTGACAAGGTGATTGTTAACGGTTTTGTTGGCGACCATGGGGCGGCGATTTTAAACGCCAGAGGCGATCTGGCGTTGGATGTTGAGTTAAAGACCGACTGCCAACCTTTGCATGAATTGATTCAGGCTATGCTTGAAGTCTGTCCGGAACTGCATGCAATGCGTGATGCCTCACGTGGCGGGGTGGCTACGGTACTGAATGAATTTGCAGAAACCTCAGAGGTATCAATTCGCCTGGAAGAATCCAATATTCCCGTACGCACCGAAGTTCGTGGAGTCTGTGAGATTCTGGGGCTGGATGCACTCTATTTTGCTAATGAGGGCAAGCTAGTTGCCATTGTCCCGGCAGATAAAGCTCAACAGGTTCTCGAAACCATGCAGGCACACCCCGCAGGACAGGGTTCTGCCATTATCGGTGAAGTGATTGAAGGTTATGCAGGCCGGGTATTGGTCAAAACCGGTTTTGGTGGTGAACGTATTCTCGATATGCTCGTGGGGGAGCAGTTACCCAGGATATGTTAAAACCGGCGATTCCAATTGCTAGCAGTTAAGCTCTCTAGGTTAAGTTCGATAGGTTAATCGTCATCAATAAAGGTGACAGGGGGCATGGTCCTCCTGTCGACCTCAAGATTGAATATGTCCGGGCGATTGTAATGCCCAGCGATATCCAGTGCTTTGCGTGACTTCTGCGCTTCTTCAAGATCTATTTCGGCGTATAGAATCCCTTTCTCCTGATGCATTGGACCGGCATGCACGCCACCAAAAGGTTTTATCACAATAGCATCTCCTGGATTAATCCATTCATCGGAGTCAAACAGCGTATCTCGCTCTGGAAAATCATCTGGGACATCTGAACCGCTCATGGCTGTTGCAGAACTCAAAACCCAACAACCGCCTTCGCGTGCAATATGGTTCATTGAGGCATACCAGGTATCACCGCTATCCCAGGTGGGCGCAACATAAATATCGATGTCCTGAGAAAACAGAGCATACCTGGCCAGAGGCATGTAGCTTTCCCAGCAGATTAGCGCGCCAATTCGACCGTAAGGTGTATCTACAACCTGTAGTCCTGACGCATCTCCCATGCCCCAAACCATCCTTTCAGGATTTGTTGGCATCATTTTACGGTGATGGTTGAGAATCTGGCCCTCAGTGCCTATTACCACCAGAGAGTTATACAGTGTTGTACCGCTGTACTCTGAGTCCCGTTCATTCATCCCGATCACAATAACCATTTTGTGCTGACGTGCGGCATCACAAATTGAGTCCAGATCTCCAGCCTTAATATCAACAGAGTTCTCTCTAAGTTTTGCGTGGATTCTGTTACCTAAAGCCATATCTTTACCCGGACTAAGTCGCCATATCCAGGTTGGGTAACCTGGCAGGTAGGCCTCAGGGAAGACAAGCAACTGAGCGTTCTGTTCTGCGGCTTCATCTATGGTGCTCAGTGCCTTTTGAATGGTTTTTTCCAGGTCGAGAAGAACCGGCGGTTTTTGTGCAATAGCAACTTTAACGCTCATCATTGAGGCTCCTGAAAGGGTCGGTAGCAATAAGCGTAGTTCAAATGTTTAAAAATCGCGGTATAGGCGGTGAATTTTTAAACATGAATTTAAGGCGAGAGATAACCGGCAATTAGGTTATGGATTTAATAACAAAAAAAACGGGCACAAAGGCCCGAAGATTAAGCTTGGGTGGTAATGACGTTTAAACGCCGGAGTGGGTGCCAGTAGGGCGTCCGTTCCCTTGGGGATCTGGCGGTATATTAAGCTGCGACCAATGACAAACCAGTCATTGCGATCATCAACCCAATAAATTTTGTTGCAACGGGCAGTTTCGTCTGGATTGTTTTGCAGATAGACGCTGCGGCATAAATAATCGCTGTGCTACTGCATATAAATCCGAGCATAAACAGAGCTGTAATGGAGCTGCCTGTTTCAGCGCCATGGGCAAAGCCATGAAAGATTGCGAACAGCGCAGTCAGCGGTAGAGCAATGATCGACTTTAAGCGCGTTGTTGTGGCTACCAATAATCCAAGAACGAGAACTGAACTCAGAATCACACCTTCAATTGCAGGTAATACAAATCCGCTGGTGGCTAATGCAAAACCCGCCAGCAACATCAAAACAAAGGTCAGTGGCATAGACTTGTGCTGTTCTTTTGCTTGCAAGGTAAACCAGATGCCAAAGGCAAGCATAGCCAGCAGATGATCAAAACCTGTCAGGGGGTGTAATGCTCCTGAAAGCAGAGATGAGCTTAAACTTACCGTTTCGTTGTGTGCAAATGCAGGAGAGGCGGCGAACATCATCACGGCCATTGACGAAGAGAAAAGGATACGTCGCATGGATTCTTTACCTATTTTTTATTAGCTTTTAACAGATTAAGCAATAGCGGTGCCAAGGAAGCTTTAAAGTGCCAGTGCATGCTGAAGCTTGATGTTTAAAGGGAATAGGCGATCTGGTTACTAAGTAAACAGAGAATCAGGTGGTAACTAACTTTACAGTTAGGTGCTCGAGTGAAAAAGCCAGGCAAACACACTTTTATGCTAAAGAACGGGCTAAATTGGCTAAAACCAGGGATTTCCCCCTGAAAAAAATATTTAACTCTAATAGAATCGGGGTTTCGCTTTATTTCAGGATCGTAATAACAGCATGGCAGGAACCTCTGGAGCCATAATCGTCGGGCGCCAACCACTTTTTATGGAAGGGATTGCGATTCTTCTTCGTGAATCCTCTTTTGTAAAGGAGGTTCATAAACTCGATCCTGAAACATCTCCTGAAGATATTTCATCCCTGAACGCCTCAATAATTATTTTCTGCTGCGCCAACGGTGCTGACAAGCCTGAAGATCTGCTTTCACGTTTTACCCTGCTACCTGAAGCAGAGTTTGAAAAGATCATCGTTTTCTGCCCTCTTATCAGCGCACCTCTGCGTACCATTCTTGCCGAGTCAGGGATTCTGGTGCTGCCTCTGGCGGTAGATATGGAATCAGGTAAGGCATATCTAAAGGAATATTTACGTAATACCCACTCAAAGGTTGAATATAAAGCGGCTGGGGATGCAAAGCTTAATAATCTCTTCCTACCGGATTTCGATAACCTCACGGTAAGGGAGAAAGAGGTGCTGCTAAATATCAGTCATGGTTATAGCAATGCCGATATTGCAGAAAAAATGAATATTCACATCAATACGGTGAAAGTTCATGTGCAGAAGATTTGTCGCAAGATTGAAGTGCAGAACAGAACTGAAGCGGCTAGTAATTATTCCAAATTGATAAATGCCGGTTACATATAGCAGTAACAAGGCAAAAAACAATCATACTAAATTGGGATATCAAATTGTTTGTAGATATATAAGTATAAACCCGTATCTATTTTAGATATCTACACTAAGCTCCTTGGGCACTAACACTCGTTAGTGCCTTTTTTTTAATAAGCTTCATTCATCAGCTCAAATAGATCCAGGTGTTTCTTGTCATCTGAATTATTTTGCGATTCTAAAGCAGTAGCTGCAGCAGCTTTTTTGAGTTTTTCGGCTGACCACATACTAACATCGGATGGGGCCATGCCTTGTTGCACCATTGTTCCATCACCCGGACGCGTGATCTCAACCGTGCCAAATTTGTTGGTTATATAAACGCCTTTGCCTTCAAGCATCGTGACATCAAGTGCATCTGAGAAAATCATACCACCCCAGAATTCAGTACCTCTGACCCCAATAGTCGCCAAAGGTGTGTGAATCTCAAACTTAGGATCTTCTTGTTTACCGATCGCACCCGTTAAAGTTCTGAATGCACCCTTGATCATTTTGAAGCTGACATCTGATTTTTTCTTACCAAAGGTATAACGGGAGAGTTCAAACACTGTGTTTTCTGCCAGAGAAACCGTGGTTTTGTCCTTTAGTTTGATCAGTAGCCGGCTACCAACAGGAGTGATAAGGCGATCCTTTTGATAAAGCTTGTCGTTGCGTTTAATAGGTAAGTGCTGATTGTCTCTCTCAACAATAGGCTGACCTTGCGCCAGTACAACTTTGCCAATTGATTCGTTAGCGAGGGATTGGATTGAAAAAGTTAAAAGCAAACCCGTTAGCAGTACCTTTAATGTCTTCAAGCTCATTAGCTATTCCTCTCGCAGTTTCAATGTATTCTAGTTCATGCGGCGATCAAGACCTGCATGAGCCATGATTCTGGTTGAGATCTCTTCGATGGAGAAATTGGTTGTATTGATGGAAGGAATGCTGAGTTTCTTCAGCAGTTTTTCTACTTCCCTGACTTCGAAATCGCATTGATCCAAAGAGGCATAACGACTATTAGGGCGACGTTCATTTCTGATTGCGGAAAGCTGGAAAGGATCAATAGTCAGACCGTATAGCTTGTGCTTATGCTCTTCAAGTACGCCTGGTAACTTATTGAATTCCATGTCTTCTTCGGTAAGCGGGTAGTTGGCAGCACGGATGCCGAACTGCATCGCCATATACAAACAGGTAGGCGTTTTACCGCAGCGGGAAACGCCGACCAGAATAATGTCCGCCTTCTTGTACTGACGCGTTCTGGCGCCATCATCGTTATCTATCGCAAAGTTAACCGAGTCGATACGGTCTTTATAACGGTTACGCTCAACAATGCCGTGGGACTTACCAACAGAGTAATTGGAGTGCGCACAGAGTTCGCTTTCAAGCGGCTTAAGGAAGCTGGAGAAAACATCGATCTTGAAAGCATTGGATTCAGCAATGATTGCACGAATCTCTTCATTTACGATGGTGTCAAAAATGAGCGGTCGTTCCTGATCCTGCTCTTGCATTCTGTTGATCTGAGCAACTGCCTGGTGAGCTTTTTCCAGAGTATCAATATAGGGAAGGGTGATCTGCTCAAACTCAATGCTGTCGAACTGTGCAAGAAGGCTGTGACCTAAGGCTTCAGAGGTGAGGCCGGTACCATCGGAGATAAAAAAAGCGGTGCGTTTCATTTTGTTTTTACATATACAGCTGAAAATTATCGAAACTATACCAGATGAAGATCAGCTAAAGAGCAGAATAATCTCTGGTGCAGTTAAAAATTCACAAAATGACCGCTATGGCTGAGGATTTTTGTATTCCAGTCGAGTAAGATCATTGCCAATAATTAAAAATACCTTATTGCGTAGAGTAGAGGAGAGATGACGTTGCAGAACTATGTTCTTCGCCTTGATCAGGTTGGAATGAGTGACGTTGAGAAAGTAGGCGGTAAAAATGCATCTCTTGGTGAGATGCTCCAGGAATTAACAGGCGCCAATGTAAAGGTTCCTAATGGATTTGCCACTACTTCAGATGCTTTCAAGGATTTTCTAAATCACGGTGACCTTGAAGCGAAAATTAATGAAAAACTGCATCAGTTAGATACCAATGATATCCGGGCTCTGAAAGATGCAGGCAAAACAATCCGCGGCTGGATCATGGATGCGGACTTTCAACCGGATCTGGACGCTGCCATCAATACTGCCTGGACCGAGATGTCAGAAGGCAATGAAAATCTTGCCGTGGCCGTTCGATCTTCTGCGACTGCGGAAGACTTACCCGATGCTTCCTTTGCGGGTCAACAGGAAACCTTCCTGAATATACGTGGGCTGGGGAATGTTAAACATTCCATAAAGGAAGTTTTTGCCTCTCTTTATAACGACCGAGCTATCTCTTACCGCGTACATCATGGCTTTGAACACAGTGAAGTAGCTCTGTCTGCGGGTATTCAGCGCATGGTACGCAGTGAAACCGGCTCCTCAGGTGTTATGTTTACACTGGATACTGAGTCTGGCTTTAACCATGTGGTATTTATCACTTCGGCTTATGGCCTTGGTGAGACAGTCGTTCAGGGTGCAGTAAACCCAGATGAGTTTTACGTTTACAAGCCAACGTTAAAAATGAACGCTCCTGCCATCATTCGTAAAACCCTTGGCTCTAAAGCAATCAAGATGGTCTATGCGGAAGATGGCGCAGAAGAAGCGGTGGCAACAGTCAATGTCTGCAATGAAGACCGCTATCAGTTCTCCATTAATGATTCCGATGTCCAGGAACTGGCTAAAATTGCCCTGGAAATTGAAGAGCATTACGGCCGCCCAATGGATATTGAGTGGGCGAAAGATGGCGATACCGGTGAACTGTTTGTAGTTCAGGCACGCCCTGAAACAGTTAAGAGCCGCAGCAATCAGGCTGTTATCGAGCGCTATCTACTTAAAGAAACCAGTGAAGTTATCGTTGAAGGTCGCTCCATTGGTCACCGAATCGGTTCAGGTCATGTCCGTATTGTTCATGATCTCAGTGAAATGGATCTGGTTCAGCCGGGCGAAGTGTTAGTTACCGATATGACAGACCCTGACTGGGAACCGGTGATGAAGCGAGCGGCTGCGATTGTTACCAATCGTGGTGGTCGAACTTGTCACGCGGCAATTATTGCTCGTGAACTGGGTATCCCTGCGATTGTAGGTTGTGGCGACGCAACTGAGCAATTCGTAAATGGGCAACTAGTAACTGTATCTTGTGCCGAAGGTGACACGGGTCGAGTTTATGCCGGCAAACTGGATTATGAACACCAGTCTAACAGCGTAGACTCGATGCCTTCATTGCCGTTCGATATTATGATGAACGTAGGCAACCCTGATCGTGCATTCGATTTTCAGGCACTGCCAAACTCAGGTGTTGGCCTTGCCCGCCTTGAGTTTATTATCAATCGCATGATCGGCGTTCACCCTAAAGCCCTGATTAATTTTGATATGCAGCCGCCCGCGCTTCAGCAAACCATCAGTCGCCGTATCTCCGGATATAGCAGCCCGGTGGACTTCTATGTTGATCGCCTGGTTGAAGGTATCTCGACTCTTGCAGCCGCTTTCTATCCTAAGAAAGTGATCGTGCGTATGTCGGACTTTAAGTCGAACGAGTATGGTCACCTGATCGGCGGCGACATGTTTGAGCCGAATGAAGAAAACCCAATGCTGGGTTTCCGTGGGGCTGCACGTTATATCTCGGAAAGTTTCCGTGATTGCTTTGAGCTTGAGTGTCGTGCACTGAAACGTGTACGGGATGAGATGATGCTTAGCAATGTCGAAATCATGATCCCGTTCGTGCGTACACCCGGTGAAGCAAAGCAGGTGGTAGATCTGCTGGCTGCTAACGGACTCAAGCGTGGTGAAAATGACCTCAAGGTCATTATGATGTGTGAAATACCGTCTAACGCGCTTCTGGCAGACGAGTTTCTTGAACACTTCGATGGTTTCTCCATCGGTTCAAATGACCTTACTCAGCTGACGCTGGGTCTGGATCGCGATTCTGGTGTTATTGCCCATCTCTTTGATGAGCGTAACGAAGCAGTTAAGAAACTGCTTTCCATGGCGATTCAGGCTTGTAAGCAGCAGGGTAAGTACATTGGCATTTGTGGTCAGGGACCTTCTGATCACCCTGATCTGGCGCGCTGGTTGATGGAGCAGGGGATTGATACGGTTTCCCTGAACCCGGATTCGGTTCTGGATACCTGGTTCTATCTGGCGAATGAAGAAGTATAAGTTCGCTTAAGCGGGAATAAAAAAGCAGCCTTCTGGCTGCTTTTTTTTGTTAATTTATGCTGCTTTGTTGTTTCGCCTATTGAGGTAAAACAATCCTGCTAACCCGAGTATGACCCCAATAATCTGAGCCTCAACAACAAACAACCATCCCTCTGCAGCTGATGCCGTTTCACCCGCCTGCATTACAAACAAAGTCTTTCCGATAATAAGGAGAGCCGGAATCAAACCAATTAGAGGGCTATGGTTTTTCTGCCACTCCCAGTAAGCCAGTATCAGAAGGCAGTAACTAATGCCGGATAATCCGCTGTAAAACTCAATGTGTGCAATAGGTGAATGCATATAAGCACCGAGGCCTATAATTGCAAGGCTCAGCCCCATGCTCAATTGTTCTGGGTTCTTTCTCTCAAGGTAGGCTGCAATCATGATAAAGATAGCCATATTCCAGAAGCCATGAGCCAGAGAGGTATGGACAAAATGACCTGTAATTAAGCGCCAGTATTCTTCATTCTGAGCAATCGCAACTGAATCAAAGCGAAACCAGTCCATCACTGGCAAAGCGAGAGAAACAAGCGCCAAAAGGCAGGTAACAAAACAGATGCTTAGGGTGATTGGGAAATTACCAGGATTTTGATAATCCTTAAGTGCGCTTTTTAACAACATCTGCTTCATAACAGCTTACCTTTCTTTTTTTGGACGTAGGTGCAAATTCGGTACTTACAGAATTCGCTCCGAGGTAAACATACCGGATGGATGTTACAAAATAGGGTCTGTGTTTTTTGGGGCGGGCAGGGTAGATAAATATTGTGTTTTGGAATTCAAAAAAAGAACCGCACAGAGGCAGTTCTTAATTTTTATCACACTCGGCATTAAACAATTCGAAGTATTTCCCAGTATTGAGATCCGGAAACAATGTAGGGTTCCAACTCTTTACTCCAGGCTGCATGCCCTTCAACATCCCCGAGCTTGTTCCATGATTCATCTAATTCAGTCAGCCCGGATATCTGAATTTCTGAAATAACTACGGACTCTTTAGCACCTACAGAGCCAGTCACGATTCTGAATTTATCTCCAGTCCAGCCGATCTGTGAACCAATGTCTTCGAACCATTTGTTAAGCGAATCTATAACCGTTTGCTTGTGCCCGAATTTGGCATCTATATGCCACCTTGCGACCATCATTTGCATTACCTCCAATGTAAAAGGGTGCTTGAAAGTATAGTTCCGGACTTCAGATTCCATAATGAAATAACTGCAAGTGCGCAGACCGCCCCAACAAGGTGTGCAGGCCAGTACAGCTGCCAGCCGTTCTGCATAAATGCAGATGAACCTGAGAAAATCTCAAACAGCGTTTTGATCAATATGACTGCCAAAGGCAGAAAACCCAGAATACTTTTGTTTTTGGTCGCCCAGACAGATGCCGCCAGTGTGATCTGTGTATAGAGAATGCCTGACAGACCTGAATACTCCTGGATGCTCGCCAGCGGAGAGAGCAAAAACAGATTCAGCCCTAAGATGCCTGCCACCAGGCCAGACAGCATCTTTACCCTGTCATGATGTTCTAAATAAGCGTTTGCCAGTGCGAAGGTGATCAGATCCCAAAACAGGTGATCCCACGAGCTGTGGATCATATGCCCGGTCAATAAGCGCCAGCACTGCTGGGAATGAGTGATGGAATGGTAATCAAAACTGAGCAGCTCAACTGTGTTGTTTATAATCAGTGCGCTACTCAGTAACAATGAAATCAGTACAATCCCGCAGGTGACTGGGATTCTGTTATTAAGGTAACCGCCCCGAAGGGCGGTTGTGATTGTAGATAAGCTGATAGATTGCATCATGGAATCCTTATCTTTAAGCCTGATTCTTAATTAGAACCAGAATCAGTGCTGCGGAACCGGGTCAGCTGTAAAAGAGCAATGGATGCTGCAATCAGAATAAGTAACCAGGGAGAAACCGCACCACCACCAGAGCCTGATCGACCTGGCGTTACTGTCGCTCGCTGCTGACTTTGATTAGCCTGGGCTGACTGCGAATCCACAAACATCGGCTTCTGCGTATCTACGCGGTTCTGCTGAGCGGTTATAGCCTGATTGTTGCGCGCATCACGAGCGGCTTGTTCTTTCTCAACACGTTTCTGATTATTGCGATCAATGTTAAGCGCTTTGAAAACCTCGTCTCTTACTACAAGCATCGATGTGTAATCGGTCACCAGGCCATATTCAACTGCGGTATCAACAATGGCCTGTTCGGCATCTTTATCCGTACCCAGATAGTCCATTTCAGCCTGCAACTCTTCAATTGCTGCAAACGCCCATAGCCTTTCCAGTTCAGGGTGATGAACGGCAGCTTCTGGCAAGTTGAAACGGGTGCTGTAGGTTTTCTTTTTGCCGTTTATAGTACCGGTCAAACGTACCTCGGCTTCACCGGGTTTATAGTAATGCCCAAGAACAGTCAGCTGTTCACCGTGATACAACGTATTGGCAAGTCTGGGTTTGACCAATTCTTTAGTTCTGACACCATCAACTTCTATCTGAATATCGCGCATTGAGGCATGGGTCATCTTGCCCTGCGCCAGCATTAACTGACCAACGATATCGTCTGAGTTAGAGATCGACATAGCAAAACCATTGGAGATACGGGTCATCTCTTCAAGCAAAGGGCGGTTGGCGCTGTTCCCCATGATAAAAGTAAACAGACGCAGGTCGCGTTTCTCCAGCAAAGTTAAAAACTGAGATTTCTGAGTATTGCCCACGTTAGCTACACCGTCAGTGACCAGAACAATCGCGGTACTTCTGTCGCTATCCAGATTGTCGATGCCGGTTTTGAGTCCGGAATAGAGGTTTGTTCCATTGCCTGGCTGCACCTGATCAAGACGCCGAGTAATATCGTTCACCGTCTGTTGATCCGCGGGCAGAAACCCCCGGGTAAAGTTTTGGGCCTGATTATTGAAAAGCACTATCCTGAAACGGTCATTCGGACTGAGTTTGCCAAGACCTTCTCGAACACCTTCAATCAGTGAACTGAACTTGCCTTTCATAGAGCCTGATATATCCAACACGAACACCCAGTCACGACCCTGGTTCATAACGGGTAAGTCAGTACCCGGGGTGAGGGTGAGTTTAAATGTGCCTTTTTTCTGATCCGGCTCTTTATAAGCAATCATGTCTACGCTGGCAGGCAGGTTCGGGGTGTGTCGCCAGTAAAGTAGAATATCTTTATCCAGAGATGCTACCGGGCCAGAAACGCCCGATTGAGTGTTTAATTGATCGTTGGACTGAGGCGCTGTAGCTGCGGCGTTACTTATATCGTCATCTGAGTGATGAGCTGCTGCGTTATTAAGCAGACTGGCACTCCACTCATGCTGGTTAATCTGTTGCAGTGACGCCTGTGGGTGTTCGGGTAAACGTAAACCATCAATAGGGTAGCTGGTGCGGACTCTGGCATTGAATGAGAACTTCTCTTCTACCACCTCGTTACGGTTCCAGAAGCTAAGCTTCTGCTCATCAACACCACCTTCTTCAAGAGGAAAAACATAACGGCCAATGCCGGTATCGGTCTGGGTGTTTTGTAGATACACCAGTTTAATCTTTACGTCTTGATTGGCTTTTACCGGAAACACTGAGATATCGAAGGTTTTGTATTCATCCTTCTCTACCAGTGCGGTTTCATGGCCTTTTTGTTTCTCCTCTTCATAGATTTTACGAGCGCGCTGTTTTTCGACCACTTCACCAGTTACGGGCTGACCGTCAATCCAATAACTGAATTCACCTACAGCGGCTTTTTCCGGAACCGGGAATGAGTAGATCGCCTCAAGGTCTGAGGCATTAGGGTTATGGAAAACCTGCTCAACCGTTGTGGTTGCATACATATCTTCAATAACCACATTAACGTGGTGTTCTTTTATTTTTAAATCGGCGTAGGCCGCATTGTTGGGTTTTAATAAACCGGCTGCTTCAGCTGTTGGTGTTTTAGTAGTTAATACTGCACCTATCGCCAGGGCGGTAAACAATGGAACGAATGTTTTGGGTTGGCTAAAAATGTTCATTTCTGTGTCCTCGTGTTTGGCGAGGACAAGAATGAATAAAACAGCAGGGTGGGTGATGCCTGTTCAGATAAAGTTCATCTTACATAGGCTTTGAGTATTATTTTTTAATACGCAGGCTCGTGATGCTCACTTAGTAATCTTTTTAAACAGGGAATATTGCCACTGACGTATTGCAAGAACCATGGTGGTTCCACGCTTTTGGGTGTTGGGGGCAGAGTGGTCGTCCTGCATCAGGTCATTAAACTCGGCAGCCAGTCGCTCCATCTTCTTCTGCAACAGGGCATTAGATGCATCGGTGAGAATAGCGTTAGTTACGATAAGCTTCTCATTGGCCTTATCAAAACGGGAACTGAAGAAATCCTGCTCCACCTTTTCCTGAAAGAACTGCTGAATCGGACCATTAGGCAGCCAGTGAAAATTAGGTGCAACCAACAGCTTTACGCGGTTACCGGGCAATAACTCAATCAGCTTAAGCCGGTCCAGTTTTGCCAGCTTCTGGATGCATTCCGTTTCAGGAATATCATAGGTGTTGAGGATGTCTTCATAACTCATACCACTGATAACGCTGACGGTGATTAAAAGCAGGATCAGATCGCTGGCGATCTCTTTTTCCTGATCGCGGGTTAACTGGCTTAACTGCCGCTGCTCCTTGTTCATCTTCTGAACCAGTTCCGACAGTTCGATATTCAGCATATCGCATACGCCTTCCAGTCGATGCAGAGTGAAGTTCTTTTCCGCAAATACCCGTTTAACTGAAGCCTCACTTAAATCGAGAGCCTTAGCTACATCCAGATACGTTTTACCCTGAGCTTTAAGTTCACGCTTCAGGGTATCTATAAGTGCGCCAGTCTGAGCCATCACAAAATCCATCTATTCGGAATTAAGGAAGATACTATTGATCTGGATTGGTATCCATCCAAGTCGTTAAATTTGAGCTGAACTATTCTTTAAACGAGGAACCTGACATTGAGCAGTTAAACCTTCGCAAACAATACGGAGGACCTATTATGAACATCGAAACACTCACAACGCTGTTTGGTTGGATGACAGTGATCAATATCTTTATCCTGCTGTTCACGACCCTGGCTATTCTCGTTATGCGTGAGCGGATTGCGAAAATTCATGCGCAGATGTTTGGCGTTGAGGAGAGTGAGCTTACACCGGTCTACTTCCGGTATCTGGCTAACTACAAACTTATGATACTGATCTTTAATATTGCCCCTTACATTGCCCTGAAGCTCATCGTTTAATCACAAACTTCTACGTACTCAGGCAGTGCGGTGCTGTTAAAGTACTGATTAATCATCGCCAGCAGCGTCTCAGCGGCAGGGTTAAGCGCTCGGCCTTTACGGCTGATAATGCAGATCTCACGGTTTAGCGTCGGCTCCATTAACGGAATAAATTTAAGCTGATCAAACGCACTGGTACTGGCAGCAAGGGCAGGGAGCAGGGATATTCCCAATCCGGTTTTCACCATCTCAGCTAAGCCAGCAGGGGTAGACACTTCGATCAAGGCTCCGTGAATTGGCAGGCTTAGCTTGTGTATCTCTTCCAGCTTTAATAGTTGCGCCCGGGTTCCGGTGTCTTCAGTAAGATGGATCTGAGGCAGATCTTTAACTTCTTGCCATGAGAGAGCCGAGTGTGACGCCAGTTCATGTTCTGATGGCAACACCACTCCGTAACGGTCACTTAATACCGGTTGGTAATTAAGCTCTGGCTGTTGTGAGTGATCACCGCCAATGCCAAAATCCACTTCGTTATCCAGAACTCTCTGCTCAATCCCGCCGGCATTATCATCGCGTAGATAGATGCCGACTTTTGGAAACTGCTGATGGTACTGCTTGACCACTTCTGGCAACACGCGGCTGATCATTGAAGGCGATGCTGCGATTCCCAGCTGGCCCTGCTGCTGCGTTGCAGTGGCCTGTAGATCATTAAAGGCAGTATCGAAATCTGACAATAACTTTTCCGCAACAGGCAGAAAACTCTCTCCCTCACGGGTTAAGAGTACCCGGCGGGTTGTACGGTCGAGTAGCTTCAGCCCAGCCTGCTCCTCAAGCTGCTTAATAGTTGCAGTAAGTGTGGATTGGGTCAGATGCAGATTGTCTGCAGCACGGGTAAAACTGCCTGCTGTTGCTACCTCAATAAAGGCGCGCAGATGACGGATCGATATATTATTCGACATTATCAATTAATCTATTAAATTTTATCGTTTGAATGATAAATGACAATTCTGCATTATAGCCAGCATTCCATCAATTGATGCTTAAATTTTAAACAGCTCGATGCAGGCTAACTCATGAGCACGGTTAGTTATTGCTCCTGCTGAACAGAGGTGCGCCGTATGATTCCTCGTCTTTCAGAAGTCGAAACCACAGAAGTCATCTACCTACAGTTTATTGACGCCTTAAAACAGAAAGGTTTTGCAGGTGATCTGAGCCCGGATTACGCCAACCGTATCGCTTTATCTACGGACAACAGTATCTATCAGATGCTGCCACAAGGCGTTCTTTATCCGAGAACAACCGATGATCTGGTTTTGATCGCTAAGCTAGCGGACGAAGAACGTTTTGCCGATGTGAAGATGAGTGCCCGTGGCGGCGGTACCGGAACCAACGGCCAGTCACTGACAGACGGTTTGATTGTTGATGTTTCCAAACATATGAATCAGGTTCTTGAAATCAACGCAGAGGAACGCTGGGTCAGAGTTCAGGCGGGTGTTGTAAAAGACCAGCTTAACCGTGCTCTGAAACCTTACGGCCTGTTCTTTGCTCCGGAACTGTCCACCAGTAACCGCGCGACTGTCGGCGGTATGATCAATACCGATGCCAGCGGTCAGGGCTCAGTTATGTATGGCAAAACCCGCGATCATGTTCTTGAACTGGATAGCGTGCTTCTGGGTGGTGAGTTATGGAACTCACAGCCGATCACAGATGAAGAGCTGGAAACCATCAAAGCCCGCAAAGACCGGGTAGGTGAGGTTCACCGTCTGGTTGATCAGGTCTTTGCCGAGAAAAAAGAACTGATTGATGCCAAATTCCCGAAACTGAATCGCTGCCTTACCGGTTATGACCTGGCACATATCCGTGATGAACAAGGGCGCTTTAACCTGAACTCCGTACTTTGCGGTGGTGAAGGTTCACTGGGTTTTATCGCCGAAGCCAAACTGAATGTACTGCCTATTCCTAAATTTGCCGCTCTGGTAAATATAAAGTACGACAGCTTTGAAGCCTCACTGCGAGATGCCACTGATCTGATGGAATGGAACCCAACCTCCATCGAAACCATCGATTCCAAGGTTTTGAATCTGGCGATGGGCGATATCATCTGGGATACCGTAAGTCAGTATTTCCCACAGCAAGAGGGTGAGCCAGAGATTCAGGGCATCAACCTTGTTGAATATACCTCTGATGATGAAGCCGCTCTGCGTGCAGATGTAGAAAAACTGGAAGCTCATCTGCAAAACGTTGCGGGCCAGGCGGGTAAGAGCTTTGGCTTCTCTGTGGTGTATGGCGCAGCCGAGATCAACAAAGTCTGGACCATGCGTAAGAAATCCGTAGGTCTGCTGGGTAACGCCAAAGGCCAGGAAAGACCGATTCCGTTTGTGGAAGACACAGCCGTTCCCCCAGAAAACCTTGCCGACTTCATTATGGAGTTCCGTAAAGTTCTGGATGACCGTAACCTGCCGTATGGCATGTTCGGCCACGTCGATGCCGGTGTACTGCATGTGCGTCCAGCCATTGATATGAAAGATCAGGTTCAGGAAAACCTGATCCGCGAGATCACTGATGAAGTGGTCGCTCTGACGGTTAAATACAAAGGCCTGCTCTGGGGTGAACACGGTAAAGGTGTACGCTCTGAGTACGCACCAGAGTTCTTTGGCGAACTCTACCCGGAACTGCAACGCATCAAAGCCGGTTTTGACCCGCGCAACCAGATGAATCCGGGCAAGATCGCAACGCCTGCCATAGACGGTGCAGAACTGCTTAAGATCGATGAAGTACCAACACGCGGTCAGTTTGATCGCCAGATCAGCGCGGAAGCCCGTCAGGAATACGATGCCGCAATGTTCTGTAATGGTAACGGTGCCTGCTTTAATTACGACCCTAACGATGCCATGTGCCCATCCTGGAAGGGCACCCGTAAACGTACACATTCACCAAAAGGGCGCTCATCACTGATCCGTGAATGGCTGCGTTTGATGGAGAAAAGCGGCACCAACCTTGTAGAAGAATCTAACAAAGCTAAACGCACTTCGTTTATCGCTTCGCTTCCGGGACGAATCAAAAACACATTGGCGAAAAAGAACGACGACCAGTACGACTTCTCTAACGAAGTACACGAATCCATGATGGCGTGCCTGGCGTGTAAATCCTGCGTAGGGCAGTGCCCAATCAAAGTGAACGTACCGGATTTTCGTGCGCGCTTCCTTGAAGTGTATTACGGCCGCTACCTGCGTCCCGCTAAAGACTATATGGTGGGCTCACTGGAATACATGATCCCATGGCTCTCCAAGTTCCCGGCACCTTATAACTGGGCGATGAAGAACAAAGCCCTGAAAGCGATCTTCCGTAAACATGCTGGCATGGTGGACAGCCCAACCATCTGCACCAACAGCCTGATCTCCGGCATGAAATCACGTGGTGTTGAGTTCGCAACCCCACAGGTAATCAAAGCCCTGAGCAGTGAAGACCGCGAAAATGCAGTAATCATCGTACAGGATGCGTTTACCAGCTACTTTGAATCCCAGCTGGTACTGGATCTGGTCGACCTGCTGACCGGACTTGGTTTCTACGTATTGTTAGCACCGTTCAAACCTAACGGTAAACCACTGCACGTACACGGCTTTATGAAAGCCTTCGAAAAAGCAGCGGAATCCAATACAGAGATGCTTAAGGCGCTGGATAACACCGGCGTACCGATGATCGGTATTGACCCATCCATGACCCTGACTTACCGTCAGGAGTATGGCTACGTGATTCCAGAGAAAGAACTGCCAAAGGTACAGCTGATACAGGAATGGTTATCTAACCACACCGAGAAGCTGACTGGCTTTAGCAACAGCGGTCTGCCAGCTGCCGAGTTTAAACTACTGGCCCACTGCACAGAGAAAACCACCGCAGCGCCAAGCATCCGCATGTGGCAGGATATCTACACCGCCATGGGCCAGAAACTGGAGATCCAGCCTGTAGGCTGTTGCGGCATGTCCGGCACCTTCGGCCACGAAACCCAGAACGTAGACACCTCACGCAAGATCTACGACCTGAGCTGGTCCGAAGTCGTCAACGCACCGGAAAACCAAAACAAACTGGTCGTCACAGGCTACTCATGCCGCAGCCAGGTAAAACGGATCGACGAAAAACAGATCCCACACCCAATCCAGATGCTGCTGACGCTTCTAAGAGAACATAAGGGCTGCTAATCTCTCCAAACTACGCCTGCTTCAGAACACTGAAGTGGGCGTAGTTTTCCCATCCTTCAGTGATCTTCTGACACCATCTAATAGCACTCCCTTGCAAACTCTTTTCTGTTTCCCATAATTGTGTAAATATGAACCTACCAAGGAGATATCAGGTAGCCTGCTTTAAGGGATTAAATATTAATGATTCCCATTAATAGTCATTTTTGTATTTAGGTGTAGAAACACGACTCCATGTCGCCTTTCTTCAATTTATCTAAATGCAGAATCTCAAAAAAGCCTTTTAAAATTAGATGGCTATCAGATGTTTCGACAATAAACATTAAATGGGATATGCGTCACGGTGTCGTCTTTCACCAATGTTTGTGTCGTATATTTAGCTGTTAAGTTACTAATCTAGTTCGGAGTGAATTTTGGGAATTGAAAATCAGATACTTCCTGATAACCCTGCGGCAAGGTTGCAATCCTTGTTCGATAAAATGCTTGAAATCGAGCACGAGGATAATGAGAAAATATCTTCAGTTTTTGCACGGATGTTGGAAGTGAATGACAGCCCTGTAAACATTCTTCCACATTATTCTCAGCTATTTGTTCTTATTAACGAAGCATACAGCAAGGTAATGCAATATTACCCAAAGCAACAAAAAACGCACGAAGTGTGGCAGAGGCACTTTACTAGCACCTTACAAAAGCATTCTCCTTACCATCATGAATGGGAAGTCTTAATTACTGCCCTTAAGCAAGGTTCGCACTTGGATATGATCCAAGTTGCAAATGACAACCTTGAACATTTTGTCAAGCCAACTAAGATCCATGGCCTTACGATTGAAGAACTAGAACTGGAAGTTTCGCGCTTAATTGAGGAGATAAATTCTTCAGACGAGTTATCTGATTATTTGAAAGCTTTTTTAAAGGAAGAACTTGAAAATATTCTTAATAGCATAAAATATTTTGATTTATATGGTTCAGACCCTATCAGAAAATCAATATATAACATTGTTGGCAACTCTGAGGTGTCAAAGAACTTTACTACTAAAGCTATAGCCAGTGTTGGAGTGCTTCTAGTTTCAATTGCAACTGCTATAGGTGTTGTTAATGATGTAGCGAGCTTTCCTGAGGCACTAAGAAATTTAAGGAATGAGTTTTTATTACCGTATATTGAAGAATTCGAGATGTCCCCTAGTAAATTAGGTGATATGAGTAGCGCCACGACAGAGGTAGTGACGGAAAGTAACTTAAAAAGTCAATCAACTACGCGCCTATTGGCGCCGGACAGCTAAAAATGTGGCCTCGCCACAACGCTACCGGATATTGAGGCGTTATGATTACAAGGAGAATTAGATGCTTCCACTGCAAGTAATTAAAATAAAGACAAAAAATGGGAGAGAGTTTCATGTGCACTTGGAAAAGTGGGCTGATAATCATTTTGACTGCAAACTTGCAGCAATCAATCTTGGTCCTCAACTTCCAGCAGATGTGGTTTTCGGCCCATTCGTAAAAGGGCAAACGGCAAGCGATGCTTTTCAGGCACTTATTCAAGGGTTAAATCAGTCACTTTCCAAACTTGATTGCACAGATTCTATTTCAGTAATCGATAATCCTTGCAACACCGAGTTCATCAATAAAACTGATCAAAATAACATTTGCGGTTCTTCAGTTTCTGTTTTGATCAATGGTCAATAAACACAGCAAGTCAAGGCAGCATCGCCCTTCGGGCTGGACGCCGCGTTACGCACGCCGCTCTTGAGGCGCTAAATGCAGGGAAAATCATGAACAAGAAATCGCTTCCATACAGATCTCCAGAATTTCTGTTAAATACATATCATTGTCCAAATTGTGTCGCCTATTCTAAACAAAGATGGGCCCTTCCTAGCATGAACTTTGAAGGTTTTGGTGTACAACCTAATGAAAACTTTGGTTTAGCTCGCTGCGATAATTGTGAGCAATATACTGTTTGGGTTAACAAAAAACTTGTCTACCCGATATCATTGCCTGGCGTGACACCCAACCCAGATTTAAGTGAAGAAATAAAAGCAGATTTTGATGAAGCTAGAAAAATACTGAATGATTCACCTAGAGGTGCAGCAGCACTACTTCGACTAGCAGTACAAAAAATATGTATTGAGCTAGGTCAAAAAGGTAAAAATATAAATGACGATATAGCAGTCTTGGTAAAAAATGGTCTTCCATTGAAGATTCAGCAAGCCTTAGATGTTGTCAGAGTGGTAGGGAACAATGCTGTTCATCCAGGAAGCTTAGATATGAAGGATAACATTGAAACGGCTAATCAATTGTTTGCTTTAGTAAACTTAATAGCCGAAGTGATGATTTCACAACCTAAACATGTAGAAGCAATGTTTGATTCATTGGTGCCTCAAGGAGCTAAAGATGCAATTGCAAAACGTGATGGCACTTAACAATCAGCTATTCGCTCCCTTCGGTCGCTCTCCAGTGATCTGGGGTGTTATTTGTTATTAAGGACGAGGTAGGTATGGAGCATATCGTACTTAACAAAAACGGAAAGCCATTTAATATCGGGGATGAAGTTATTATCAATAACCTCGACCATGCTATGCATAATGAGATTGGTGAAATATGTAAAATAAGAAACTACGATGATCGATCTAAGGTTTCGGTTATTTTCGAATGTGGCAATGTATATTGCTGTAAACCTCAAGATTTAATTATTAACTAAAAACACATAGCAATGCGCACACGGTAGGATTCAGCTAAGAACCGCAGCTTTGCTTGGCACTATGTTTGGAGAATGTCATGGAAGAACTAATAGACAGCACCATTACCTTTCGAGATGCCATTGTCGAATCTCTACAAGCAGGGAAGCTACCTGAGACAATGTCTACCTTTCCTAGAGGGTGCTGCGGTGAATCCGCACTACTATTAGGCACTTATCTAAAAGATATTGGGTTGGGTGACTTTACTTATGTCGGGGGTAAACGTGGCTCTCAAGCTGATGGAGACTTGGCTTCTCATGCTTGGTTAACACAAGGCGAGTTAATCATTGATATTACAAAGTCTCAATTTCCAGACTGCCCTGATGATATTACAGTCACGGACAGCTCGGATTGGCATGATTCATTTGAGGTTTCTCAAACTTTCACTGCCAACATAAAAGGTACAGGCGACCAGCTTGAGCCATACTATGAAGCTATTTTAGAAACTATAGAAACAACATAACAAGGAATAAATGGGGTTAGAGTACATTTATCAACCAGACTGACCTTAAAACAGCGTAAAACAGCGGGGTCAAGTCTCCCATTTTCCAAAATGGCGTATAGAAATGCCTTAGCTAAGCCCTCTTAACAAACCCCAACCGTCACCATCATATCCCCAGCACCATCCACCTTAAAATCCAGTCGATGTATCAAAGCCGCAACAGATTTCCGACGTTATACGATTGGGCTTCACTCTCTAAAGCAATATAATGGACCTGATTACAGGTTGAGTATATAAGTATGAATCGTCGTAAAAAGGGTATTCAGATATTGAAGGCTCGTGCCAAAAAAGCGAATGCCAAGCTGGCACCCAAAAAAAAGCCAAAATATATCAGTAAGGCCGAGCGTGCAAAATTAGCAGCTCAGACCAGCGAGGATACAGGTCAAACACCTGATCAATAGTTCGGAATCCCCATTCTTTCTCATGCAGCTTAAGCCATGAGAGCCATCGAGAAATTTTTTAATGATTAGTAGTGAACAACCCAATAACCCGCTGCATGGCATTACGCTGGAACAGGTCGTAACAAAGTTAGTCGAGCATTATGGCTGGGGTGAATTAGCAGTAAGAATTAACATCAATTGCTTTAAAAGCGATCCATCCATTAAATCATCACTAAAATTTCTACGTAAGACTCAATGGGCCAGAGATAAAGTTGAGCAGTTGTATATCTCAACCTTTGGGTAAACGGAGTCGTTAAGGTCTTTGCCGAAACAAAGACCTTAACTTGCTGAAAAAGCGAAACTTCAAAGTGGACAATAAACTCAATAATTAGATCTGAAATTTAGTCGAGGGAAATCTAAGCCTTCTTAACAAACCCAGCCGTTACCATCATATCTCCAGCACCATCCACCTTGCAGTCCAGTTGATGATCCTTACCTGGTACGATGCGTTTGATCCGGGCTTTGGTGCCGATCTTCAGTATCAGTGAGCTGCCTTTCACCTTAAGGTCTTTGATCAGGGTAACTTTGTCGCCGTCCTGTAGAGGAGTGCCGTTGGCATCTTTAACCTGAAGCGCTTTCTCTTGCTCAGCCACTTCCACTGGATTCCATTCGTAAGCGCACTCAGGGCAGATCAGCATCTCCTGATCCTGATAGACGTATTCGGAGCTACATTTGGGGCAAGCAGGCAGCGACATTAACAAGACCTCTGTAAATGAATGTAAAGCACGAGCAAAAGGGTAGGTGGACTACGCCTTTTTAACCACACTGCCTTTGAGCATCATGTCGCCAGAACCGCCGCCATCAACTTTGCACTGCAGCTCGTGATCACCTTCAACGATGCGTTTGATCACCCCTTTGGTACCCACTTTCAATACCTGAGAGCTGCCTTTGACCTTGCGGTCCATTGCCAGTGTGATTTTGTCGCCTTCTTCTAATGTGTTGCCGTTTACGTCTTTTACGATCAAGACTTCTTCTTCATCAGCAACTTCTTCTGAAGGGTTCCATTCATATGCACATTCTGGGCAGATCAGCATTTCCTGATCCTGGTAGACGTATTCGGAGTTACATTTTGGGCAGGCTGGTAGTGACATAAGGCATATCTTCGTTCAAGTGACTTTGGCGTGCATAGTAACGGCCTGATTCCGGTTTGGCGAGTGTTTAGGCCAAATTCAAATGGACTCTGTCATTTCATACAGCGCAAAATCCGCAATAGTGCCTTCTGTTGCCTTACGGTAGGCCTGTATATGCTCCGAGGCCATATGGTCTTGCCATAATGCCCGTGATTCCCAGTTTTCAAAGAACATAAAGTGAGCTGGATTCTCATTATCCTGATGCAGGTCGTAGTTAATGCAGCCGTTTTCGTTACGCGTGGGTTCCACAAGCTGAGTTAACTGCTGTTTAACCCTATCAATCTGATCTTCCTTTGCATGGATATGAGCAACAATGCTGAGTTTTGCCATTAGAGTGTTTCCTTAATAATTACGTCCATTGCGTTGATGATCTGCTGATTCTTATCTGAATCCAGCGCATCTTCATGGGGCAGGGCAAATTGACCAGAATCGTTGTCATAATATTCGCCGCTCCTGTTCATGAACTCGTCAGACAAGGCAGCTCTTTGCAGAATATCAGCACCCTGACTGATGTCGTGACCTGCAACACCAAAACCCTCTTTAACCATTTTTGTTGCCAGCAGTGATCCGGGGTTAACTGAAACCAGCAGAATACCCTGCTGTGCATATTCCGAAGCCAGGTGGCGGGTCCAGGTGGTTAATGCCAGTTTGCTCTGGGCATAGGCAGGGAAATCTTCATCCAGCTGCACCTCACCGTTTAATGCTGCAATATCGACCGGGGCCTGTGCTGCCGAAGAGAGGTTTACCACCCGGCTTCCAGGTACTAACAGGGATGTTAGTTCATGGGTGAGAAGATAGGGGGCTATGGTATTCACCACAAAGCGCAGGTCATATCCATTTGCGGTGATGGTGTTATCGGCTTTGAATACCCCTGCGTTATTGATTAGGACATCAAGAGTATTGAGCCGCTGACGCACAACGTTCGCCAGCGTTTTCACCTGATTAAGATCTGAAAGGTCCGCCGCAAAACCTGAGATTAAATCAGGATCAAAGGTTGTGCTTAGTTCAGTAACGCTATTCTTAACTTTCGCCGCAGTACGACCATGCAGGATAATGTGATGACCTTCTGCCAGTAGCACTCTGGCGGTAGCCAGCCCGATCCCATCTGTAGAGCCGGTTATCAGTATGGTTTTAGCCATTGTTATCTCCTACATGGTTTGTGGTGATTTAAGACATCAGTGTAGCTGGCTGCTTTTAAAAACCTTCCAGTACGATTTTGCCAATTGAACGACCAGCTTCCAGCTCTGCATGGGCTGCTTTTAGGTTGGTTGCGTTAATGGTACCCAGATTTTTGCCGATTGTGGTTTTGATATAACCCTGGTCGATCAGATCGGCCACGTGGTTAAGCAGTTTTGATTGTTCGTCCATATCTTTGGCATTAAACATAGAGCGTGCGTACATAAACTCTATATGCAGAGACAAACTTTTGGGTTTCATTTTGGTGATGTCCAATGGTGTGGCTGGGTCATCAATCATTGCGATCCGTCCGAATGGCTGCAGCAGTTCTGTGTATGCCTCAAAATAGCTGTCAGTACTGTTAAGGCTCGCTACATGAGTCAACGAACCTAAACCTAAGGCCTCAATTTGTGGTTGTAGTGGTTTTGTGTGGTCAACCACATAATCTGCACCTAGTTGCGTAACCCATTCCTGCGAACTGCCACGGGATGCCGTGCCGATAACTGTTGCTCCGGTAAGGGCTTTTGCCAGTTGTACCAATATAGAACCCACGCCCCCGGATGCACCCACTACGAGTAATACTTCATCGGTTTTGTGCGCAGAACCAGGCTCCTGCATAACCAGCTCAAGATGTTCGAACAGTAGTTCATACGCGGTAATAGTGGTTAAGGGCAGGGCTGCAGCTTCAGCATTGTTCAGGCTCTTTGGTTTGTTGCCTACAATGCGCTCATCTACCAGTTGATATTCGGCATTGCTGCCCGGGCGATTCAGGTCTCCGGCGTAATACACAATATCGCCCGGTTTAAATGTTGTTACTTCATTCCCGGTTGCGATGACTTCTCCAACCGCATCCCAGCCGATCACTTTGTAGCTGCCGTCTTCATTAACGACGTTCTGGCGGATCTTATAATCGACCGGGTTCACCGCAATCGCTTTTACTTTTACCAGCAGATCACGACCAGTAGCGATTGGTTGGGGCTGTTCTATATCTACCAGAGATTCTGACTTATTGATGGGCAGTGATTTTGTATAACCAATGGCTTTCATTGCGAGGCTGCTGTTCATAATTTTGCTCCGGTTTTGATGTTTATCTATGCGTGTCTGATCAAATGTTTGTATGGAGCTATCTTAGAATTTGATTGTCATGCAATAAACAGCATAATAATTGAATCATTATCAAAATAAATTTGAGAATAATGCTTTTAGAAGATCTTAATGTCGTACTTAAAGTGGCGGAGTTTCGCAGTATTACAGCGGCGGCTGCCAATCTGGATATGCGCACAGCAACGGCCAGCGCGGCTTTAAAAAGAGTGGAAAGCAGTTTAGGTGTCGAGTTGTTTATTCGAACAACACGTCAACTGCGACTATCGAACGCAGGGGAGCGTTATATCCCCCAGTGCGAGCAGGCTCTGTTAATGCTTAAGCAGGCACAGCAGAACATGAAAGATGATCTTGATGTTGTGGATGGTGAATTACGCATTTCACTCTCATCCGATCTGGGTCGTAATCTGGTAATTCCCTGGCTGGATGAGTTTGTAGAAGAACACCCCAAAATCAGTCTTAAGGTGAATCTCAGCGATAGCAATATTGATTTTTATCGTGACTCTGTAGATATGGCGTTGAGGTACGGTTCTCCCACAGATGCAAGTCTGTATGGGTTTAAGATCTGCAATGTTCCGGGGCTTTTGTGTGCGACGCCTGAATATCTGGATAAGCACGGAACGCCGGGGCACCCTCAGGAACTGACTAACCATAACGGTTTGTTTTATCAGCTGCATGATGTGATACATGATGTCTGGAAGTTCAGCCATGATGAAACTGAGTACAAAATCAAAATGAAAGGTAACCGGGCATCCAATGATGGCGATCTTGTACGGCGCTGGTGCGTTTCCGGGCAGGGAATTGCTGTGAAATCCTGTCTTGATATGTCGAATGATCTGCTATCCGGCAAAGTGGTCAACGTAATGCCAGAGTTTAAACCCAGAACCACAGAGCTTTGGTTGGTATGCCCAAGCAGACAGTCAATTACCCCTGCAGTACGCTTGCTCAGGGATCACGTAAGAGAAAGAAGCATGTCTGTTTTATCTAACCTGGTGGAGCGGGGCTTTCTTGATAAATCAGTACTGGCTTAGTTTGTTTCTAACCTCAATCTCATTTTAATGTGATTTATCAATAGAAAATCTCATTTGATATACACAATTTTGGCACCTAGGATTAAGTGACGCTTATTTGCTTTATCACAAGGGAATAGCATGGGTGATATTCTTGATTGGAGTTTTCCTGAAGAGATTCAGGAGATAAGCACACTTTCCGAAAGTCTTCAGGACGCTTTCATAGAATCTGCTCGGTTTCGAAAAACCCTTGAAACCTTCTTATCTGTTACTGATGATTTTATTTACATCAAAGATGTAAATCATAAGTTTCTCTATACCAGCGATACCTTTGCCCGCCTGACACGACACGATTCCTGGCGTGACCTTGTGGGAAAAGATGATTTTGATATTTTCCCTGCGGAACACGCTGAAGTTTATTTTGCTTTTGAGCAAAACGTGATGCTCAAAGGCGAGAAACTCACCAAGCATGAAGAACCTTATTATGATCTTGAGGGAAATCTGCGCTGGGTTAGATCCACAAAAAATCCAGTATTTAATGATCAGGGTAAAGTGATCGGTCTTGTTGGGATCAGTAAGGATATAACTGACTATAAGGTTCAGCAGGAAAGAATTAATTACCTGGCCACCCATGACGAATTGACTGATTTGCATAATCGCAGAGCTTTTTTTCAGTTGGGCGAACTAATGCTTAATCAGACCCAGCGCGACCACGATCAGCTGGCTCTGTTTTATATAGATCTGGATGAGTTTAAACCTGTAAATGATCTTTACGGTCATCATGTTGGTGATGAGGTGTTGGTCTTTTTTGCTTCTCAGCTAAAACGCTGTGCGAGGGACTCAGATATTGTAGTCCGGATCGGCGGTGATGAGTTTGCCATTCTTATTCGAACCGAACCCGGAGATAATGATTCAGCCATCAGTCTGGCTAAACGAATTCTTACAATTGCGGATAATCCGAACATGTACGGCTGCAAATGCAGTGTTGGGATAGCTCAAAGTAATGAGTTATATGACCTGGATAAACTGCTCGTTGCAGCAGATAAGGCCATGTACGGTGCCAAGAAAAAAACCGGGCTTAATTATAAATTAGTGCAGTTAAGTCCTAACCAGTAGCTTATCGAACCAGTGCCACCGATTTGATCTGGGCCCAGATCTGTTTGCCAGTTTCTAGTTGCAGGTGGTCTACCGAGCGATTTGTAACTCTGGCGATCAGATACTCGGTTCCCGCTTTTAATCGGATTAAGGACATTGCCTCATCCTGATCTGGTTCAATCTCAACTACTTCTACATGGATGCGGTTCAGAATACTGGATTGATCACAGGGCTGCTCCGTTAAACTGACGTCTCTTGCCAGCACCCTGATACGGACATCATCACCTATCTTATCGCCACCGTCCCGAACCCAGAGTTCATTATCGGAAAATTGCACTCGGGAAAGGTGCCATTTCGGATCACGCTCAACCACAGTAGCTTTAACAATGACACCGGTTCCCTGATCAAAACGCACGGGAAGGTCAATTCTGGAAAACACTTCCTGTGGTGTGCCTTCAGCTATAACCTGACCTTTATCTAACAAGACACATTGATCTGCCAACTGACAAACCTCTTCCAGTGAATGACTGACATAGAGGATAGGGATATTGAACGAAACCGGTAACTTAGACAGGTACGGCAGAATCTCAGCCTTACGGTTACTGTCGAGAGAAGCCAGAGGCTCATCCATTAACAAAACTTTAGGGCGGATCAGAATGGCTCTGGCTATGGCGACACGCTGCCTTTCCCCTCCAGATAACTGTGACGGGTAACGCTTAAGTAATGGTTCTATATCCAGCACCGAGACCACTTTATTCAGAAACTCCTCCGACACAGGCTCCCAGGCTCTTTTTAGCGCGTATTCAAGATTACCCAGTGCGGTCAGGTGCGGAAACAAACTGGCTTCCTGAAACACATAACCCAGTGCGCGCTTATGCGTTGGTACAAAAGCCGTGCTGTCCTGCCAGACATCACCGTTGATGCAAACATTTGCGCCTGCGGCTTTTTCCAATCCGGCTATACAGCGAAGCAGGGTGGTTTTACCTGAACCAGAGTGACCAAAGATTGCGGTTATACCTTGCCCTGCAAGCTTAAGATCTACATTCAGGGAAAAGTGAGTGCCAGAGCTATCTTCACGGCTGAGGTGAATAGAGGTGCGGATCAACTCTTCACAATTCATATGCTGATCATCCCCCTAAATTCAAACCAATAGAGTTTTTGCGGCGCTGAAAGCTGTAAAGACCGAGCAAAACAAGGAATGAGAACACAACCATAAGAAGCGCAAGATTATGGGCATGGTCATAGTCCATAACCTCGACATGCTCATATAAAAGCACGGATATCACTTGAGTCTCACCAGGGATGTTGCCACCGATCATCAGCACAATACCGAACTCTCCAACTGTATGCGCAAATCCAAGAATAGTAGCGGTGATAAAACCCGGTTTTGCTATAGGGATGACCACCGTAAAAAAACGATCGACAGGACCTGAATGTAATGTTGCGGCGACCTCAAGAGGGCGATCCCCTAAAGCTTGTATAGCATTCTGGATCGGCTGCACCACAAATGGCAGTGAATAGACGATTGACGCCACTACCAGCCCCCAGAAGGTAAAGGGTAAGGTGCCGAGCCCCAGGCTGTTGGTGAGCTGACCAATAAAACCATCCGGCCCCATAGCAATCAGCAGATAAAAACCCAGTACAGTAGGAGGTAAAACCAAAGGCATAGCAACAATTGCTGAAACCGGGCCTTTAACCCAGGAACGGGTTCTGGCAAGCCACCATGCGATAGGTGTGCCTATAAGCAACAGCAGCAATGTTACTGTGCTGGCTAAACGCACGGTTAACCAGATTGCGGCTATATCGGCTTCAGTTAAACTCATTACTCTTATTCAGAACCTGTATTCAGGGATTGCGGTACACGATAACCGAAAGACTCTATCATCCGCACCACTTTTTCCTGATTAAGATAGTTATAGAAATCAATCGCTGCGGGAAGGTCTTTGGCAGACTTTAACAATACAGCATCTTGCTTAATCGGTGAGTACATCGATGTTGGTATTTCCCAGACCTGCTGAATATCAATCGGGCTGTTATCGTTTAATTGTGAGGCGGATATAAACGCCAGGTCGACATTGTCTGTATTCAGAAACTGATAGGTTTGCGCAATATTCTCACCCATCACTAGCTTGGTTCGGCTTGCATCCCAAAGGTCGAGATTGCGAAGTGTTTCTTCTGCGGCCTTACCATAGGGTGCCAGCTTAGGATTGGCTATAGCGATTCGTTTAAAATTACCCGACCTTAGAATGTTTTGCGGAGGCATATCATGAGATCTTTTGCTCGCAACAAGTACCAGTTTGCCAATAGCGTAGGTAAAACGACTCCCGGTTATAACTGAACCAGACTGCTCAAGAGCGGCCGGTTTTTCCTGGTCAGCAGACAGGAACAGATGGAAGGGTGCGCCATAGCGAATCTGTGCGTAATGTTTGCCTGAGGAAGCAATTGACAGGTTGACCTTATGTCCGCTCTCTACTTCAAATAACCCGGCTATCTTTTTGATTGTATAGGTAAAATTACTCGCGACAGCGACATTGATTTCAGCTGCGAAAACAATATTCGGTAGGATTAAAACGAGAAGAAATAGAAAGCGCATAATGACTTTTACAGAATTGTTTTTATTGTAGAGTGACTATATGTCATTTAATTAATATTCTCTAATATTAACAGCACCAGGGGGCAAAGGCGTTATGTAAGCACCCTTGAATCCTTTATCCTTCATCATATTTACAAGCTTTTCAGCATCACCCGTTGTAGAAAACTGACCGACAGAAATAGCATGTAAACCATTATTTAATTCGTAGTTATATTTATCCGGATGATTGACTTGCTCTGATAGTGCCTGCTGGCCTTTCTTGTATTTAAACGCACCCAGTTGCACCGTGTACTGTACCTGAGTAACAACTAAAGCCTCATCAGCTGCCGCATCTACTTTAGCTTCTGAATATGCTTTTGCAGCTGCAGGTTGAAGTTTTTCAATTTGAGCTAAGAGCTCCTCTCGGCGGGCCTGTTGATGAGGTTGCAATTCTTCAGTGCGTTTTTGCTCTGAATTAGCTGCTTCCTCTGTTTCATCTGGCGGTTGCTGTGCCTTTTTTGTTAAAGGTGGAGCTGGAGCAGGGCAACGCTTCTGGTTTTCAACGGACTCTGCTCGACTGCAAACGGGTTCAGGGGCTATAGAGCAAGCACTTAATAGCACCAATAAACATATAGGCAGGCCGCGATAGACAACCTGTTTCGACTTCATAACTAATTTTTCCTGCCTAAGTGGTAGTGCAATTGCACAATAATTAAGACAATATTACCCGATATTTATAATGTAACGGTTTGTTCCGTGCCAGCTATATTATTTTGAAGGAGTCACTAGTGGAAGATCTATTACCAGAACTGTGCGATCAGTTTCCAGAGCTTGTACAGGTAGTTGAGCCAATGTTTGCCAACTTTGGCGGTCGTGAACGCTTTGGCGGTGAGATTGTTACCCTGAAAGCATTTGAAGATAACTCTCTGGTTCGTGAGCAGGTTGCTCTTCCAGGTGAGGGCAAGGTTCTTGTTGTAGACGGCGGTGGTTCCATGCGTCGCGCTATGCTGGGTGACATGCTGGCAGAAAAAGCCACTAAAAACGGCTGGGAAGGCATCATCATTTACGGCTGCATCCGTGATGTGAATGCAATTGGTGAATTGAACCTTGGCGTTCAGTCTCTGGGTACACACCCAATGAAGACAGAGAAAAAAGGCCTGGGTGAATTGAATATTGAAGTAACATTCGGCGGCGTAACTTTCCGTCCGGGTGATTATGTTTATGCAGACAACAACGGCGTGCTGATTTCTCCGGAAAAACTGGAACTGCCAGAAGAGTAAGCTCCCCATCTCTTTTAAAAGCCCGCTTATGCGGGTTTTTTTATACCCAAATTTCAGAGCCAGTATTTAGGCCTGCTTTTTGCTCCTTCTTATTTTGCGATTTAAAACTCTGAAAGACATTTTCATGGTTGATGAAGCAGCTTAGATGAACGGTTCACAGCTGCACAGAGTGCATTGTGCTCCGGGCTATTGGCTTGCAACCACCATGAATACTGGCTTTTCAATGGAAGGAGGCAGCATTATTCAGAATCTATTTATTTACTGATCACTACTTTAACTATTAAGAAACAAGAATCTCTCCTGTGAACTTTCACTGGAGGCAGGGTTTTTATTGCTTGTTTAAACATTAAACATGGCAATTTGTTTCCGCTTATCCATTTAAAACATTTTTGCTTTCTGCATTTTTTAGAAGGCATGGGTTTTTATTGGCTCAAAAAGCGCTAGTCCGTTTTTGTAAATAAAACGGCAGAGTCTCTTTGTGCCAAAAAGGAGAAAAACATGATTGTTCAAAGCAGTAATATTCAGATGAGTTCGGAGCATGAAAAGCATGAGTCCATTACGGTCATGCAGACTCTCGATACTGAATCGTTAACAGAATTTTCCGGAATGTTTCGAGAATCACTTTTTGCTCAACTCCTATCGGGAAACACTATATCCGAAGGTACACAGGGCGATGCAGGTGATGAGTCATCCATTCTGGTAATGACGGATGAGGGTATGAAGTTCCGTTCGGCTGAAGAGAAACAAAACGATCTTAATGAACAGCAGAGTCTGACTCGATCCCAATTGTGGGAGAGCTTATTGAAAGCCCTGAACCCGGATTACAAAGACCTACCCAATCCTATGGATTATCGTCTTCCAGAAACACAGGGTAGTTATAGTGGTTCTGATGTTTCTAGTGTGCAACCTGTGCAGATGCAGCCAGTGACTCTCCAGATGACTATGAAAGTCTCTGAATCAATCGAAGAGTATGAATGTACTGATTTTCATAGCTGTGGAACGGTAAAAACTGCTGATGGGCAGGAGATCGACTTTAGTTTGGGCCTGACAATGGAGCGCAGTTATTCCGCTACCAGAGAGTTTGAAATGACCCAGGAAGTTGTATTTAAAGATCCGCTGATTGTTAACTTTGTGGGCAATGCGGCAGATCTTACGGACGAAAAATATGAATTTGATATAGATGCCGATGGTGAAGACGATCTTATCAGCTACCTATTGGGTGACAGCGGCATGCTAGCGCTGGATAAAAACGCTGATGGCAGCATCAATGATGGTTCTGAGCTGTTTGGAGCGATCACCGGAAATGGTTTTGCTGAGCTGGCTGAATACGATGAAGACGGTAATCAGTTTATTGATGAGGCAGATTCGATTTTTAGTGATCTTGGTATATGGACTAAAACCCCGGATTCAGAAAGTTTTGAGTCCCTGTTAGATAAGGGGATTGGTGCCATCTATCTTGGCAGCTCACAGACCCCGTTTGATATAAAAGGTGAGGACAACCAGATAAATGGTCAGGTTATCTCCAGCGGTGTTTACCTCACTGAATCTGGAGAGGCGGGCACAATACAGCAGATTGATATGGTCGTTTAACTCTACGATTTGAGCGTTCCAGATATATCTGCAAGTTATCTGGTAGCGCTCTGTTTCATTCATTGGTTACAATCTATAGGAATTCATTTCCCGCTAATTGATTGTATTTTATGCACTCTCTGAATATTCCGCTGTTTAAACTGGGTATCGCAGCCGCTTTTATACTGCTTGTCATAGGATTAGTCAGTCCTATGATGACCATGAGTAAATTCTATTTTTTTGAAAGTTCCTTCTCGGTGATTGGCGGAGTTGTTCAGCTGTTTGAGGAAGGAAAGTGGCTGATTGCAATTATTGTTACCCTGTTCAGTATCATTATTCCGCTAATAAAGCTGGCCTTTTTATTGATGCTGACAAGATGTCCAACTGATGCTTCAGCAGATCAAAAAAAGTACCTGAGACTTATGCATGATTATGGTCGCTGGGCGATGCTGGATGTTTTGGTTGTCGCTGTATTAATTGTTACCGTGAAGCTGGGCGCGGTTGCCAGCATAGAGATACACTGGGGACTTTATGTATTTGCTGCGGCCGTTGCGTTAATTATGTTTCTGACTCATAAGGCTGAAAAAATAGTAAATGAATGACCTGAACCAGTTTTTTAATCTACTTAAAAAGCGCAAAAACAGCCTTACCGTATTTAATCCCTATCGTGAAGAATATAAGCTGGAGAACCTGAAACGTTATCTGGAGCTTATATTTAACCAGAGTGGCCCCAGGATTTTACTGGTGGGCGAAGCCCCGGGGTTTAAGGGCTGTCGTCTAACCGGAATTCCTTTCTCCAGCGGCCAAATATTCAGCGAAATTGAACACCCGTTCCTGCTGCAACTAAAGCCAGTAATTCAGATTGATCAGCTGGATTCTGAAAATACAGCCTCAATTGTCTGGCGTCATTTGTTGAATCATCAAACCGTACCCTTGTTCTGGAACTCTTTCCCGTTTCATCCGCACCCTTCTCGAATACAGAAGAAAAACAGAGCGCCTAACAAAGCGGAGATCGATGAAGGAGCGGAGTATCTGAAAATACTGGTCGGTGTTTATAAACCGGATATTGTTGCCGGATTGGGTCGTAAAGGAACTGAATGTGTTGAGCGAGTTCTGCCTGAAGAATCGATTACCTATATCAGACACCCATCCTATGGCGGCAAAGCTGATTTCTGCAAAGGTGTCGATCAGTTATTTGAGCAGGTTTGATGAACTGAATCGCTTGTTAGACCAAAGTTTAGACTTTCCTGTTTTCTGCCGATATATTAGATGTTTATTAAGCTTCAATTCAGCCAATTAATCTTATTGTCTAGCCATCTTTTTGGGGAACATCTATGAATATTATCAACCTGATCTTAGCAATCCTGTTACCACCTTTGGGTGCATTTCTACAGGTGGGTGCTACAAAGCACCTGGTCATCAACATTCTACTCTGCCTACTGGGGTGGCTCCCAGGTATTGCTCACGCTGTTTGGCTTGTTGCTACAAACAAAAAAAGCTAATTTTTCAGGCTACCTTTGGGTAGCCTTTTTTTTCTTCCGTTTTTAAATCCGCTTTCTGCTTTTCTCTTCTGCCCGTAACTCTTACGTGGCCCTGTTTTTTTAGGCTCAGGTACAGTGATATCCACTTCGATCAAATTTGATTGTGCTGGTTGTAGATTATCAATCGTCCATTCACCAATGGCATAACGCACCAGGCGCAGAGTAGGGAAGCCAACCGCAGCCGTCATTCGTCGGACCTGTCGGTTTTTACCCTCTGTTATTTTCAATTCAATCCAGCTAGTGGGTATGTTCTTACGCTCTCTGATGGGTGGGTTGCGTGGCCATAAGTCGGGTTCTGGAATTACTTTAGCTTTTGCTGGGCGCGTTAATCCGTCTTTTAATTCAACACCCTCACAAAGCTTTTTAATTGAGTCATCGGTTACAGCACCTTCAACCTGAGCCCAGTAGGTTTTCTCCATTTTGAACTTAGGATTTGCCAAATGGTTCTGTAATGGGCCGTTGTCCGTAAGGATCAGAAGACCTTCAGAATCATAATCAAGACGGCCTGCCGCATAAAAACCGGGCTGAGTTATAAAATCCGCCAGAGTGGATTTATCGTCGTCAGTCGTAAACTGCGTAAGCACCTGAAAAGGTTTATTAAAAAGAAGAATTTTGGGCATTCAGATTTCTTTGTAGTTTTTCTACATTATTGGCAATCAGAATACAAAAGCTGATCTATACTGACTCACCAGAGGCATAACAATAATAACATTCTGATACTACAAGTGGAGACCTTCATGGGATATCAGCATATTTCAGTTCCTTCCGGCGAGAAAATCAGCGTTAACTCAGACTATTCATTATCCGTACCCGACAACCCAATCATTCCCTATATCGAAGGTGACGGCATAGGTATAGACGTTACCCCTCCGATGATCAGCGTTGTAGATGCTGCTGTGGAAAAAGCTTACGGCGGGAAGAAAAAAATAGCATGGATGGAGGTTTATGCCGGCGAAAAGGCGACCTCTGTTTATGAGCAGGATACCTGGCTCCCGGATGAGACCCTTGAGGCATTTAAGGAATTTGCCGTTGGTATAAAAGGTCCGCTGACTACACCAGTAGGGGGCGGTATTCGCTCTCTGAATGTGGCATTGAGGCAGGAACTGGATCTGTATGTTTGTCAAAGACCTGTTCGCTGGTTCAGGGGCGTCCCAAGCCCTCTGGTTAACCCTCAGGATGTAGATATGGTTATCTACAGGGAAAACTCCGAAGATATTTACGCGGGTGTTGAGTGGAAAGCAGGCTCTCCTGAAGCCGAAAAGGTAATCACTTTTCTGAAAGAGGAGATGGGCGTCACCAAAATCCGTTTTGATCAGATGTGTGGTATAGGTATAAAACCCGTATCAGAAGAGGGGACCAAGCGCCTTGTTCGTAAAGCATTGCAATACTGTATTGATAACGACCGTGAATCGCTGACGCTGGTTCATAAAGGCAATATCATGAAGTTTACTGAAGGCGCCTTTAAAGACTGGGGTTACGAGCTGGCTAAAGAGGAGTTTGGAGCCGATCTTCTTGATGGCGGCCCATGGATGAGCTTTAAAAATCCAGATACGGGCAAACAGATCATCGTTAAAGATGTTATTGCTGATGCCATGCTGCAGCAGATCCTGTTACGTCCCGCAGAGTACGATGTTGTTGCCACGCTGAACCTGAATGGTGATTATATCTCTGATGCACTGGCTGCAGAGGTGGGTGGAATTGGTATTGCTCCGGGGGCTAACTTATCGGATAGCGTTGCAATATTTGAGGCGACACATGGTACTGCGCCAAAATATGCTGGCAAGGATATGGTCAATCCGGGCTCACTGATTCTCTCTGCGGAGATGATGCTAAGGCACTTAGGCTGGCTTGAAGCCGCAGACCTGATCATTAAAGGGATGGATGGTGCGATCGGGGCAAAAACGGTGACTTATGACTTTGAACGCTTGATGGAAGGTGCTGAATTACTTTCCAGTTCTGAGTTTGGCGATGCAATAATTAGTAATATGTAATAAGAAATTGATATAAAAAAACCAGCTCACAGCTGGTTTTTTACTTTGTATTCCTCCTTGAATATTTAGCGTTTCCTACTGCTTCTCTAGAGGCTTGATTTGAGTAGCATGAGTCCCTTTAGGACCCGGCTTTGTTTCAAATTCAACGCGTTGACCGGCTTTAAGGCTTTTATAGCCATCAGTTTCGATCGCTGAATAATGTGCAAAGAGGTCTTCTTCATGTTCGTCGGAGAGGATGAATCCATAACCTTTCGAATTGTTAAACCACTTTACTTTCCCTGTCTGCATAACTAACTCCCATATCCAGTACTACATTTCGGATTGCAAACCAGAACGTTTTAGCTGCTAGAATGTCGCTAAAGTCTGTTCAAAAGATGCAGGTACTGCGAGGATGATACCTATCCTGCTTCAATCGAGTATAGCACCTGCTTGAGTTTTCGTTACAGATGTATAAACAATGTTCAACATAAAGTCGTAGATAAACAGAGAATTTTTAATGAGTGATTTTGGGGAACACAGCCTTATAAGGCTGTCTAATGATGATCATGATAGCGAATTTGATCACGATCACGGTGTGGCAACTCAGGAGGCCGATCCTGAGCTTAAACGCCCATCGATGTACAGAGTTGTACTAATGAACGATGACTACACCCCTATGGATTTTGTTGTGGCTGTACTGATGATGTTTTTTTCTATGAATCAGGAACAGGCCACACAGGTGATGTTAGCAGTTCATACGCAGGGAAAAGGCGTATGTGGTTCGTTCACTCGTGATGTAGCTGAAACAAAAGCAGCTATAGTTAATCAATATGCAAGAGATAATAACCATCCCTTGCTTTGTGAAGTCGAGAAAGTCTGAAGAGGAACCGCTATGTTAAACCGAGAACTCGAAGACACACTCAGTTCTGCATTTCAGTCAGCAAAAGAAAAGCGGCATGAGTTTATAACCGTAGAGCACCTTTTACTGGCTCTGCTTGATAATCATGAAGCGCGTGAGGTGTTATCTGCCTGCGGCGCTAATTTTGAAGGCATACGCAAAAACCTTGCTGAGTTTATTGAAGAAACCACACCTCTTATTTCTGAGGCGCTTTCTGATATAGACACACAGCCAACGCTGGGTTTTCAGCGCGTATTGCAGCGTGCTGTATTCCACGTTCAGTCATCAGGTAAAAATGAGGTGACTGGAGCCAACGTTCTTGTTGCCATTTTCAGTGAACAGGAAAGCCAGGCTGTTTATATTCTGCAGCAGCATGGTATTGAACGAATCGATACGGTTAATTACATATCTCATGGCATATCCAAACTATCAGATCGCTCTACGGAAGAGAGTGAGACAACGCTGGATAACGAAACTGGCGCAGAGGACAAAGAAGACAGCCCTCTGGTTAAGTTCTCGATAAACCTTAATGTTGAAGCTGAGAAAGGCCAGATTGACCCTCTGGTGGGTCGTGATTCCGAAGTTGAACGAGTGGTTCAGATTCTTTCCAGACGCCGGAAAAACAATCCTTTGCTCGTCGGTGAAGCCGGTGTAGGTAAAACCGCAATTGCCGAAGGCCTCGCCAAGCTTATTGTTGAAGGCAAGGTGCCAGATATTATCAGTGAATCGATTGTCTATTCATTGGATCTGGGGGCATTGCTGGCCGGTACCAAATACCGGGGCGACTTTGAAAAACGTCTCAAAGGTCTACTGAACGAGATTAAAGGCAAAGATCACGCGATTCTGTTTATCGATGAGATCCACACCATTATTGGTGCAGGTGCTGCCTCCGGTGGCTCCATGGATGCATCCAACCTGCTGAAACCATTATTAAGCTCAGGCCAGATACGTTGTATCGGTTCCACAACTTTCCAGGAGTTTCGTGGCATCTTTGAGAAAGATCGCGCATTGGCACGTCGTTTCCAGAAGGTGGATGTTCTTGAGCCAAGTATTGATGATACCTACCAGATACTGAAAGGGCTTAAACAGCGCTTTGAGGAGCATCATGAGCTCAAGTATCAGGATGAAGCCTTAAAGGCCGCAGCGGAGCTGGCAGGACGTTATATCAACGATAAACATATGCCGGATAAGGCAATTGATGTGATTGATGAGGCAGGGGCATATCAGCGCCTGCTGCCTGAAGAACTGCGCAAGCCTGAAATTGAGGTGGTAGATGTTGAGGCGATAGTGGCTAAGATCGCGCGCATACCGCCTAAGAGCGTGTCTGCGTCCGATAAATCGCAACTGGCTAAGCTGGATACCAATCTCAAAATGGTTGTTCTGGGGCAGGACCAGGCGATTGATACGCTATCCTCTGCAATCAAACTTTCCCGTGCAGGCTTAAAAGAGCCAGACAAGCCTGTTGGCTGCTTCCTGTTTGCAGGTCCTACCGGTGTAGGTAAAACCGAAGTTACTGCACAGCTAGCCCGCATTATGGGAATTGAGCTGGTTCGCTTTGATATGTCCGAGTATATGGAGCGACATACCGTATCTCGTCTTATCGGCGCGCCTCCAGGCTATGTAGGATACGACCAGGGCGGTTTGCTGACCGAGGCTGTCACCAAGTCACCTCACTGCGTTCTGTTGTTGGATGAGATTGAGAAAGCTCACCCAGAAGTCTTTAACCTGTTATTGCAGGTTATGGATAACGGCACGCTCACCGACAATAACGGGCGTAAAGCAGATTTCCGAAATGTGATCATGGTTATGACAACCAATGCCGGCGCTGAAGAGATGAGCCGTGCATCCATTGGTTTCACTAAACAAAATCATGCTTCTGACGGTATGGGCGCAATTAAGAAGATGTTCTCGCCTGAATTCCGTAACCGTCTTGACGGCATCATTCAGTTTGAATCACTTACCACCGACATCATCAAAGGTGTGGTTGATAAGTTTATTGCAGAACTGCAGGTTCAGCTGGAAGAGAAACGAGTGGTGTTGCATTTGGATGATTCCGCTCGCAGCTGGTTTGCGGAAAAAGGTTATGACGAACAGATGGGTGCCCGCCCAATGAAGCGCTTAATTCAGGAGAAACTGAAGAAACCGCTTGCTGAAATGATTTTGTTTGGAGAACTGGCAGAAGAGGGAGGATCAGTTCTGATCTCGATTGATGAAGAAGGTGAACTGACTGTAGAGGCGGAGAACGCCTGCGTTTAAACTTTAACGCAAATAACAAAAAAGGCAGCTCTTAAGGCTGCCTTTTTTGGTTCCTCTGGGTAAGTACAGAGGAGAAGAGAGCAAATATTAACGTGCGCGGTAAACAATACGGCCTTTGCTCAGGTCGTATGGAGTCAGTTCTACTTTTACTTTGTCGCCCGTCAGAATGCGGATGTAGTTTTTACGCATTTTTCCAGAAATATGCGCTGTTACTACGTGACCGTTTTCCAGTTCCACGCGGAACATAGTGTTTGGCAGCGTATCGATTACGGTGCCTTCCATTTCGATGCTATCTTCTTTTGCCATTACCTTACCTTGAATTGGGATCAGAATAGGCCGAGGCCTTAATAATTGCGCGGTATTTTGCCTTAATTAACCGGGTAGATCAAAGTAAATCTGGAAATTGGGTGATTTATATTCAGGGGAGCTTGCTACTTTCCGCTTCAACCAGTGCCCATTCGCCCTCAACAAGAAGCTCAAACGGGTGATAGTCAATTTTGTAACTCATTTTTCTGCAGTTTTTAACCCAGTAGCCCAGGTAAAGATAATTCAACCCATGGCGCTTGCAGTATTCAAGCTGCCAGAGAATGCAGAGCTTACCCAAACTGCGTTTGCTTTCGGAAGGATCGTAGAATGTGTAAATCGCAGAGATGCCGTTTTTGAGTACATCAACGACACTGACGGCTAACAAGTGCCCGCCCTGATCTCTGAATTCATAGAAAAAGCTTTCTTCGTTGCCCTCGACCAGAAAGGAGCTGAACTGATCAAGAGTAGGCGGGTACATGTCACCATCGGCATGGCGGGCGTTTATGTAGCGTGAATAAAGGCTGTAATACTCGTCTGTAAAGCCAGGCTCGCAACGAGTGACTGTCAGGTCGCGGTTTTTATTTAAAACCCGTCTCTGGTTCTTACTGGGCTTGAATAGCACGACCGGAACCCGAACAGAAATACAGGCACGGCAGTGCTCACAGTGAGGGCGATAAATATGTTTGCCACTTCTTCTGAAACCGAGGTCTGATAATTCGCTGTAGGTTTTATTGGTTATTTCGGCGTGAGGATCGACAAACAGGGTCTTCGCAGTTTTATCTTCAAGATAACTGCACTTATGTTCCGGTGTCGCATAAAAGTGGAGTGTATGTAGGTCAGTCACTAACAGATTCCAGTTTTACTGTTTCCTCTTCAAAGAGCCATGAATGGTTAATTGGCACATCCCGATATTGATCAAGATAGCTCATGAATTCATCTCTCGCTATCTCTGTCGCCCCCAAACTGAAAAGGTGGTCGTTACTTACTTGGCAATCTATCAGCACATAACCCCAGTTACGCAGCTGCTCGACCATCTTTATAAAAGCGATTTTGGAAGCATCACGAGAGCGGCTGAACATAGACTCTCCAAAAAACAGTTTACCCATGGCGATACCATACAGACCACCTACCAACTGATTGTCGATGTAGACTTCTATGGAATGCGCCAGGCCCTGCTCATGCAAACCGCAGTATGCATGTTTCATTTCCCGTGTTATCCAGGTTCCTTCGCCATCATTTCTTGGCTCTGAGCAGGCCTCAATTACTGCAGGGAAGTTGCTATCAAAGCAGACTTCATAGTCTTTTCTTTTCAATCGCTTACGCATGCTTCTTGATATATGAAGTTGATCTGGAATTAGTACGCACCTTGGGTCAGGCGACCACCATAAAACCGGCTCGCCAGGACTGTACCAGGGGAAAATTCCGGAACGGTAAGCAGAAATTAAACGCTGTTTTGTTAAGCCGCCACCGGCAGCTAAGAGTCCGTTAGGATCAACTAACGCTTCATCAATAGGAGGGAAGGGATCTGAGCTGTTTTGTAGCCAGGGGATCATAAAAAAGCGGGGTATTTAACCCCGCCCTCACATTAGTCTGCCAGATCATCCAGATAACGTTCTGCATCCAGTGCAGCCATACAACCAAAGCCCGCTGAGGTGATTGCCTGGCGATAGATGTGGTCGCAGACGTCACCCGCCGCATATACACCTTCAACACTTGTCTGGGTTGCGTTACCTTCAAGACCAGATTGAATCTTGAGGTAGCCATCTTTCATTTCCAGCTGACCTTCAAAGATATCTGTATTCGGCTTGTGGCCAATTGCAATGAAAACACCTGTCAGATCAACATCGTGAGTCGCACCATCTTCGGTACTTTTAACACGCATGCCTGTAACGCCGGAGTCATCACCCAGCACTTCATCAAGGGTGTGATTCCACAGAATGTTGATATTACCGTTCTCAGCGCGCTCTAAAATTTTATCCTGCAGGATTTTTTCAGATCTCAGGCTGTCGCGACGATGTACCAGTGTCACTTCTGAGGCAATGTTAGAAAGATACAGAGCTTCTTCAACCGCTGTATTACCGCCGCCGATTACAGCCACTTTCTGGCCGCGATAGAAAAATCCGTCACAGGTAGCGCAGGCAGAAACACCCTTACCAGCGAAGGCTTCTTCAGAAGGCAGACCCAGATATTGTGCCGATGCCCCTGTCGAAATAATCAAAGCATCACAGGTGTATTCGCCCATGTCACCTTTGAGGCGGAATGGACGGTTTTTAAGATCAGTTTCGTTGATATGGTCGAAGATAACTTGTGTATCAAAGCGCTCTGCGTGCTGCTGCATACGCTGCATAAGCTCAGGACCCTGAACACCATCAACATCACCTGGCCAGTTATCTACGTCGGTTGTGGTGGTTAGCTGTCCACCGGCCTGCATACCTGTAATTACAACAGGCTTAAGGTTTGCGCGGGCTGCATAAACGGCTGCTGTATAACCGGCAGGGCCACTGCCCAGAATGATCAGGCTGTGATGTTGTACTTCGCTCATATTAAAAAAATTCCAGTATCAAAAAGTGTCTAAACAGTGATGGGGGCAGTGTATGAATTATCAACCTGCAATTTCAACTTTACCGATTACCTGCTCATAAAATTTATCCAGCGACAGGATCATAAAGTTAGTTCCGGATGGATCACGGACATAGCCTTCAATAGGCTCGCTTGAATCCATAACATCAACCTTATCTAAGGTGACCGGTGAGTAATCAACAATATCACCGATATCGTCAAGAACTAATGAAAACCAGGGGGTGCGACCATCTTTGGTGAGATGCAACACAATAGGGTGAATACCACTGTGCAGAAGCTCTGTGATGTACTGAAGGGTTCTCAGTAGTTTTTTCAGAGTGGTTTGTTTCTCAAGTCGGAGTAGATCTACGGCTTGCTCGCGCTGACCATCTGCAACCATATCCAGAAGCGCATCTGCCAACGAATGAATATGGTTGTGAGGCTGCTCAATCTTGTCCAGCAAGGCTCGCAATGCATCATCGTCAGTTTCAAAACTGTAGAACCACTGCCCGAATGCGCACATTCTAGGGTTTCTTGGCTTAGTGAAAGGTTCGTCTGTCATGATTGAGTGTTCGAGTGCGTTAACCCAATCAATATGTGCCTGACGATAGGTTTTAATACTTTCGATCAGGCCGTTAACCACATCCCGTTCTCTTTCCTGAGACAGGGAAGTAGCGCAATCAAAGACTTTGACCAGTGTATTTCGGAAGTCCAGATAACCAACAAATCCGCCAGCATCGTGAGTGGCGTATTTAATCTCATCAAAGCTATCTGAGAACGAAAGAATGTATCCAACATCAATACCGAAGAGACTTTCACCAATTTTAAACGTAAGCGCTCTACTGTTTTCTGCATGCAAATTATACAGCGACATAAATAGGCATCCGGATATAAATCATTTACCCCGTACTATGGAACATTACATGCAACTCATCAACAGCGATTCCAGATTTTATGTTATTGTTAGCGCTGTTTTTTATCCTTTTTTATGGAGCCGTCAGCATTGAGTTCGAGTGACAACGGACAGCACCTTAGTTTTGCTCAGTTATTAGCCAGAATCTGTCGTGAATCCGCACTGATTCTGACGATTGCGATCTGTGTTTTTTTATTTGTTTCCCTCTTAGGTTTTGATTACAGGGATTCCGGATGGTCCCATCTGGGCTATCAGCCAGAAGTGCGTAACTTCACAGGGCCAGCAGGGGCATGGATCGCAGATATTTTCATTTCCGCCATCGGTCTGGGAGCATACCTTCTACCGTTTTTAATTTCGGTTCCTCTGATTCGCTTCCTGCTAAAGAGGGAGCAACATGCTCTGGATCTGGTACCTTACTTCATCTTAAGAGCGACCGGCTGCATTCTCCTTATGTTGGCATTTTGTACGCTCTGCTCCACTCATATCGCCAATGAATCTTTACGCTTCCCATTTTCCAGTGGCGGCTTGTTAGGGGAGTCTATCTCTGACTGGGCGGTAAGCTGGTTCAGCATCGTAGGAAGTTCAGTTGTCTTTTTTACTCTTCTTATCTTTGGGTTCACTCTGGTTCTTGAGATGGGCTGGTCACAGCTTCTGGAGAAACTAGGCCTTAAAGTTTGTTCAGCTACTGAACAACTGCGTCCTGCGCGCGCCACTGAAGAGCAGACTGATGAATTCAGCATGGATGATGTAGAAGAAAGCAAAACCTCTGCAAGTGACATGTCATTTAATGCACTGCAATCTGAACAAGTTGAAGTCACTGAGCCTTTATTCAGCAAAAACACCTCAGTACCTACAGACAGCTTTGATGACCAATCAACTGAATATGCTCCCGAAGAGGTTCCACTGGTAAGACCCGCAGAGAAGAAAGAGATGAAGCAGCCTGTGCAGGTTACCGAAGCAACTTCAGCAAAAAGGAAAGCTACTCCTAAGCAAACAAATGCAGAACCAGATGTCAGCGAAAAAGGGCATGTGCGCATTGTTCCGCTTTCTGAAACCCACAAGCCAATGCAGGATTCAGAATTAGGTCTTGATGAAGCAGCACAAAAAGCAGCGCCGAAACGGAGAAAACCCAAACTCCCATCGCTGGATCTGCTGGACCCACCCACACTTAATACAGATACGGGCTACTCTCAGGATCAGCTTGAGAGCATGTCTCGCTTGCTTGAAGCAAAATTAAAAGATTTCGGTGTAATAGCAGAGGTTGTAGAGGTAAACCCTGGCCCAGTCATCACACGATTTGAGATACAACCAGCACCAGGCGTAAAAGCCAGCAAAATCACTAACCTTGCTAAAGATCTAGCCCGCTCAATGGCGGTAAGTAGCGTGCGCGTGGTTGAGGTTATTGCGGGCAAATCGGTAGTTGGCATAGAAATTCCTAACGAAACCCGACAAACCGTTAGCCTGAGTGAAGTATTAAGTTCTAAACCTTATCTTACTGCACCCTCCAAACTTACACTGGGCCTTGGTAACGATATCGCAGGCAACCCGGTAGTAGCTAACCTTGCCAAAATGCCTCACCTTCTGGTTGCGGGTACGACAGGCTCGGGTAAGTCTGTAGGCGTCAATGCCATGCTGCTTTCATTGCTATTTAAGGCTACACCGGATGAAGTCCGCCTGATCATGGTGGACCCAAAAATGCTGGAGCTTTCAATTTACGAAGGCATACCTCATCTGCTTACCCCTGTTATCACTGACATGAAAGATGCGGCTGCGGGCTTGCGCTGGTGTGTTGGTGAGATGGAGCGCCGTTATCGTCTCATGGCAAAAATGGGTGTACGTAATCTGGCCGGCTTTAATGACAAACTGGATGAAGCACGCAAACAAGGCGAACCATTACTCGATCCACTATGGAACGCTGAAGAAAACGGTGAGCCATTTGGCGCTCCTGCACCTGAGTTGGACAACCTTCCCTATATCGTCGTAGTTATTGATGAATTTGCTGACATGATGATGATCGTAGGCAAGAAGGTTGAAGAGCTGATTGCCCGTATTGCACAAAAAGCGCGTGCAGCGGGGATTCACCTGATTCTGGCTACTCAGCGTCCATCAGTAGATGTCATTACAGGTCTGATTAAAGCCAATATTCCAACCCGAATTGCCTTCCAGGTTTCTTCCCGTATCGATTCCAGAACCATTCTGGATCAGTCCGGTGCCGAACATCTGCTGGGCTGGGGTGACATGTTATATCTTCCTGCAGGAACCAGCCTGCCTAATCGTGTTCACGGTGCATTTGTTAGTGATGATGAGGTTCACCGCGTTGTTGAGTCCTGGAAACAACTGGGGCAACCGGATTACATCAATGAAATTTTAGAAGGCGATACCATTTCAGACGGCGGAGGTTCAGCTTCACTGTTCGATGATGAGCAGGACCCGCTTTATGACGAAGCGGTTGCGTTTGCTCTGGAGACACGTAAAGCCTCTATTTCCAGTGTGCAGCGCAAGCTTAAAATCGGTTATAACCGTGCTGCCAGAATGGTGGAAGCAATGGAGGCTGCTGGTGTAGTCAGCTCAGCAGGCACCAATGGACAGCGCGAAGTCTTGGCACCCAATGCCAATCGGGAGATGTAATTAATGGACTCTATGCGTACCGTTTCAAAATTATTAGTAACAACTCTGTTTACACTGCTTTGCTCTGCAGCATCAGCAGAGCAGGGGACAGATAAACTTCATGAGTTACTGCAGAACCACACTTCGTTTTCTTCAAACTTTGAGCAAGTCACTCTTGCTGAAAATGGCAGGGAAGCCCAAAAAACCAGCGGTAGAGTGTTTTTGTCGAAACCAAACCTTTACCGCTGGGAAACAGAGATTCCTTATCCTCAGGAGATAGTATCCGACGGTAAATACGTCTGGATCTATGATCCTGACCTGGAACAGGTAACACAGCGCTCTGCAGATACACAGGAAAGCAGCGCGCCGGCATTGATACTTAACGGCCAGATCGAAGAGCTAAGCAAGAAGTTCAGCATCAGCCTGCTCAGCGATACAGGAGCTGACCAGATCTTTGAGCTGATCCCGCTGACCGAGCAGCATAACTTCAGTAACATCCGTCTTGCATTTACAGTGGGCACTATCTCTGAGCTAATGCTTGAAGACTCATTGGGCCAGCGCACTTCCATCGTATTCAGTGAACAGCAGATCAACCCGGAGCTGGATGAAGAGGTATTTTTCTTCAGAGTACCAGCCGATGCTGATCTTCTGGTCGATATAGAGGGTTAAGGTGGATCTGTTCTCCCAAACCCCGGCTTACGAACCTCTGGCGGCGCGCATGCGCCCTCAGACTCTGGATGAATATTGCGGGCAATCTCATGTGCTGGGTACAGACAAACCTCTAAGAACCGCGCTTGAGCAGGGTTCAGCACACTCTATGATCTTCTGGGGCCCTCCGGGAGTAGGCAAAACCACTCTGGCACGGCTCATTGCACATCATGTAGATGCGCATTTCCTGACACTCTCTGCCGTACTTTCCGGCGTTAAAGATATCCGTACAGCAGTAGAGCAGGCGAAACAGTTTTCTGCACAGAGCGGCAAAAAAACCATCCTGTTTGTGGACGAAGTACATCGTTTCAATAAATCACAGCAGGATGCATTTCTGCCATATATAGAAGATGGCACAATCATCTTTGTGGGCGCTACTACAGAAAATCCCTCGTTTGAACTAAACAACGCGCTACTTTCACGTGCCCGCGTATATTTGCTTCGGGCGCTGGAAGGGAATGACATCCTCGAAGTCCTGAACCGGGCACTTACCAATACTGAAAAAGGTCTGGGCAAGGGCAAACTCCAGATTTCTGATGCCATGCTGAATAAGCTGACAGTCGCAGCAGACGGAGACGCACGTCGTGCGCTTAATTTGCTCGAAATAGCAGCCGACCTTGCGGAAAAGCAAAGCGATGGCAGCCAGCTTATTAACGAACAGGTACTGGAAGAGGTCTTACGCTCCACCGGACGCCGTTATGATAAACAGGGCGATCTGTTTTACGACATGATCTCCGCATTTCATAAATCTGTGCGTGGCTCATCACCCGATGGTGCATTGTACTGGTACTGTCGCATGCTGGACGGTGGCTGCGATCCTCTTTATGTTGCGAGAAGGCTGGTCGCTATCGCTTCGGAAGATATCGGTAATGCAGACCCCAGAGCTATGCAGGTCGCACTCTCTGCCTGGGACGCATTTGAGCGGGTAGGACCTGCAGAAGGTGAGCGGGCCATTGCTCAGGCTGCTGTATATTGCGCCTGCGCTCCCAAAAGCAACGCTCTGTATCAGGCCTTTAACCAATGCTTAGCAGAAGTTAAGTCACAACCCAGTTACGAGGTTCCGGCTCATCTGCGAAACGCGCCAACCTCATTAATGAAGGATATGGGCTACGGTGACGAATATCGCTATGCCCATAATGAGCCAGATGCATACGCCGCAGGTGAATCCTATTTACCACCGGAAATTAATGAACAACAGTGGTACCATCCGGAACCGAGAGGGCTGGAGATAAAAATTGCTGAGAAGCTCAAACATCTCAAAGAGCTGGACCAGCAAAGCCCGCAACAACGCTATTCAGACGAACAAGACAAAAAAGGTTAGCTGCATGCAACAACTCATCGCTATAGCCATTGGCGGAGCACTCGGTGCCCTGGGCCGGTACTGGATAAGCGGTTTGCTGAACAATGCCGATTACCGGATCCCATACGGAACACTGACCTGCAACGCAGTAGGCTCCTTCCTGATGGGGGTTTGTTTTGTGCTTATCCTGGAAAAATCTAAACTCAGCCCGGAGATGCGCCCACTGTTAATGGTCGGTTTTATGGGGGCTTTTACAACTTTCTCCACTTTTTCCATGGAAACTATCGCAATGCTGCAGGAAGGGCATGTAATGTCTGCGGCGATTTATATATTATTAAGCGTCCTTTTATGTCTGGTCGCTTTATACGGTGGCCTTTGGTTCACACGCTTGTTTTAATTCTTAGTGTTAATTTCAAATAAGGTGTTTTAACGCTCATGCTTGACGCAAAAATTGTACGTGCAAATCCAGAAGAAATTGCACAGCTACTAAAGAAAAAAGGTTATGAATTTCCGGTAAGCCAGTTCACAGAACTGGAGAACCAGCGTAAGCAACTTCAGGTTGATACTGAAAACCTGCAGAACGAGCGCAACACACGCTCCAAAGGCATAGGTAAAGCAAAAGCAGCGGGTGAAGATATCCAGCCACTGCTTGCTGAGGTAGCCGACCTGGGCAGTAAACTCGACGCTGCAAAAGCTGACCTAAATACTGTTCAGGAACAACTAGATGACCTGCTCTCCGGTGTGCCAAATATTCCAAATGAAGAAGTACCAGAAGGCGCTGACGAAGAAGATAACGTTGAAGTACGTCGTTGGGGTACACCACGTGAGTTTGACTTTGAACCTCAGGACCATGTAGCTCTGGGCGAAAAAAGCGGCGAACTGGATTTTGAAACCGCAGCAAAACTCACCGGTGCTCGTTTCTCTGTAATGACCGGCAAACTGGCCAAACTGCACCGCGCACTGATCCAGTTTATGCTTGACGTGCAAACTGAAGAAAACGGTTACACCGAAGCTTATGTGCCTTACATGGTGAACGAAGATAGTCTTCGCGGCACAGGCCAGCTACCCAAATTTGGTGAAGATCTGTTTAAGGTACCGTTTGGTGATCGTCAGTACTACCTGATCCCAACTGCAGAAGTCCCAGTAACAAACATCGTACGTGATGAAATTGTTGAAGCGGACAAGTTGCCTCTGAAATTTTCTGCTCACACACCTTGTTTCCGTTCAGAAGCAGGCTCTTCAGGTAAAGATACCCGCGGTATGATTCGCCAGCACCAATTCGAAAAAGTTGAAATGGTACAGGTAGTGGAACCGACTAAATCCTGGGACGCACTGGAAGAGATGACCAATAATGCTGAGAGCATCCTTCAGAAACTGAACCTACCGTATCGCGTAGTAGTTCTGTGCGGTGGCGACTTAGGCTTCAGCTCAGCAAAAACCTACGACATTGAAGTATGGTTGCCAGGTCAGGAAAAATTCCGTGAGATCTCATCCATCTCCAACATGACCGACTTCCAGGCACGCCGCCTGAAAGCTCGCTGGAGAAACCCGGAAACAGGTAAACCAGAACTGGTGCATACCCTTAACGGATCAGGCCTTGCGGTAGGCCGTACATTGCTGGCAGTAATGGAAAACTACCAGACTGCAGAAGGCAAGATTCAGGTGCCAGAAGCACTGCAGCCTTATATGGGTGGTAAAACTGAGATCTGAAACTGATCTTCACCTCTCTTTTAAAGCACGCCCATAGGCGTGCTTTTTTGTGCCCTAAAATTTTAAAAAACTTGTCACTGCTGTGGTCACGTTTGTCGAAGTTCATGTTATTTTTAATTGTCGAAAAGGGTCAGACCAAGGATAAGCTTTGGATATACAGCAACAAATAAAACAGCTTCAGGATAAATTCGGATCACGAAGCGGTATCGAATTTAATCAGCACAACGAATTGCTTGCTGTGGATATAAAAAACGATTCCGCAGAGACGACGATCTTCCTGCAGGGCGCTCAGGTTACTAAGTTTCAGCCAAAGGGGCAGGAGCCCGTGCTTTGGTTAAGCGAATATTGTGATTATAAAAAGGGCAGCCCTTTACGCGGAGGCATTCCGATTTGCTGGCCCTGGTTCAGTGAGTTTGATCGAAACCCTGCAGCAGTGAAAGAACAATATAGCGGCCCACAAACAGCTCATGGTTTTGTAAGAAAACTGGACTGGGTGCTTGATTCCATACACTGCCCAAATACAGCTATTACTGTTCTCAATCTCTCTTTAAAAATTACCCCCAACAAAGATTTTCCTTTTACCGTTCGGCTAGGAATGAGCGTTACTATTGGTCCATCGTTGGAAATAGAGTTCAGGGTTTTAAACAAGAGTTCAACGAACTTTTGTTTCACCAGTGCGCTGCACAGCTATTTTACTATCAGTGACAGTGCAAATGCCTCGGTAGCTGGGCTTGAGGGAATAGACTATCTGGATACGCTGGATAACTGGAACACCAAATCCGATGCAGATAGCTTTGCATTTAACGCTGAGGTAGATCGGATCTATCAAAATATCCCTGGTGAAGTTCGGATGCTTGATAGCGCTCATGATCGCAGCATAGTCATTACAAACACGAACTCGCCAGACATGGTGGTATGGAATCCCTGGGCTGAAAAAGCCAAACGTCTGGGTCAATTTGGTGATCAGGAATATAAAGGCATGCTGTGTTTGGAAAACGCCAACTTGCTGGAAAGCTATTGCCACTTAGCTCCAGGTGAAGAATATAAAACTATAATCAATATCAAATCTTTACCTGGCGTACGGTAATAACCGAAACTTGAAAGGTATGACCTTCAGCCAACGGGTGAATCAGACAGGAGTCGTTATGAAAGTTATGAGTTGTAAGCAGCTAGGTGGTGCCTGCGATCTGGAGTTTCGCGCAAACTCATTTGATGAGATCGCTGAGTTAAGCAAACAACATGGCATGGACATGTTTAAGCAACAGGACCCAGCCCATCTTAAAGCGATGCAGGATATGCAGGGGTTAATGAAAAAACCAGAAGATATGCAGCGCTGGTTTGAGTCTAAACGTGAAGAGTTTAATGCTTTACCAGACCTGTGATTTAAAACTAAAAAGGGAGGCCCTAAGACCTCCAAAGCACAATCGAACGTGCGCGCATAGAAACTGATACTAATTAGCGTTTAAGCTCTGTGTACATTCGCCACATATAGATTCTGGCATTAGCCTGCGTATCTCTTCATTTGAATATCCCTCACTGATCAGGCAATGAAGCTTAGTAAAGGCTGCTTCCAGGGTCAGATCGGAACCCGGCACTATGCCGATTTGATTAAAAGCATCGCCTGTTGCATAAGCACCCTGATAAACACCGCCGTATAAGCATTGAGAAAGGTTTACCACGACTATGCCATCCTCATGTGCCTGCCTTAACCTTTCAATGAATGCTTTGTTATTGCCCGGCGGATTGCCCACACCGTAGGTTTGTAAAATCAAAGCACGTACACCATCACCCTGAAGTAACGCATCGATAACCTTGGCTGAAATTCCAGGAAACACCTGGATAGCGACTACAGACTCTTGCTCAAAAGGTTTCAGATTAAAACTTGTTTTAGCCTGTTGTTTTAACAGCAACTCTTGTCGCAGGTTTACATGTATTCCCACTTCTGCGAGTGCAGGGTAGTTAGGGGAGTCGAACGCATCCAGACCAACGCTTTTAAGCTTTGTGCTTCTATTGCCTCGAAGGAGTTTGCCATTAAAGTAGATGCACACCTCTGGCACAGGAAAGTTACCTGCAAGGATAAGGCTGGATACAAGATTATCCAGCGCATCATTACGTACTTCTGCAAGAGGGATTTGTGAGCCAGTGACAATAACGGGTTTATCGATACCACGCAGCATAAACGATAACGCCGAAGCGGTGTACGCCATGGTATCAGTGCCGTGCAAGACTACAAATCCATCGTACATATCCCAGTTTTCAACCAGTTGCTGCGCAATATGGCTCCAGTCATTTGGAACCAGATTTGCACTGTCAATCAATCGCTCCAGCTCAATCATGCTGTATGCAGGCAGCCGGTCTGTGGCTCTGGCGCTTAACAAGGTGTCTAGTCTGGAGGCAAAACCATCGGTTGGAACATAGCCTTGTTCCGAGCCTTCCATCCCTATGGTTCCACCGGTGTATATGATCAGGATATGTTTCTTCATTATTTATTAACCTGTTGTGGAGCCAGCATTGAGGCAGGGCTAAGAAGCTTTTCCAGCGCTTCTTCACTGAGAAGGCCTTCTTCAAGCACGAGTTCTCTTACTGTCTTTCCTGAATTCAAAGCAATCTTTGCTATTCTGGACGAGTTCGAATAGCCGATATGGGGAACCAATGCCGTGATGCTGCCGATGCTGATATCCAAAAGTTCTGCACAGCGTTCTCTGTCCGCTTCAATATCTTTAATGCATCGATTCTCAAGCATAGTGCACGCTTTACATAACATACGCATAGAGTTGAGCAGGTTATAGATAATCAGAGGCTCCATGGCATTTAGCTGTAACTGACCGGCTTCTGCCGCCAGAGTTACCGCCAGATCATTGGCGATCACTTGAAACGCTGTTTGGTTAACCGCTTCCGGGATAACCGGATTGACCTTGCCAGGCATAATTGAGGAGCCGGGTTGCATGGGCGGTAATTTGATTTCCCCCAGACCCGTACGCGGCCCACTGGAGAGTAAACGCAGATCGTTTGCAATCTTGCCCAGCTTTACTGCGAATCGGCGCAGCACTCCTGAGAAGAGTACGAACGCACCCATATCTGACGTTGCTTCTACGAGGTTCGCGGCAGGTTTCATTGGCTTGCCAGATACTTCCGCAAGATAACTGACTGCCAGCTCCGCATACTCTGGGTGAGTGTTAATACCCGTGCCGATGGCAGTACCGCCTAAATTAACCTCAGATAGCAATGTGCATGCGTATTCGAGGCGATCTATATCTTCATTCAGGGTTACTGCAAATGCTTCAAACTCCTGTCCCAATGTCATTGGAACCGCATCTTGTAACTGAGTGCGTCCCATTTTGACGACATCTGCAAACTCATCACCTTTAGCTGATAGTGAAGCAACAAGGCTACGAATAACTTCTATCAGAGGTTCAGCACCAAACTGGATAGCCAGGCAGGCTGCAGTAGGGTAGGCATCATTAGTCGATTGTGAGCAGTTAACATCATCATTAGGGTGCAGGAACTTATATTCACCTTTGTTATGCCCAAGCTTTTCTAGAGCCAGGTTTGCAATAACCTCGTTAGCATTCATATTCGTAGATGTACCAGCTCCACCCTGGATAAGGTCAACAACAAACTGGTCATGTAGTTTTCCTGAAGAAATCTCATCGCAGGCACTGATAATCACTTCAGCTTTGGTTTGCTCTAGCGTGCCAAGATGAGCATTTGCTTTGGCAGAAGCCATCTTCACAAGTGCCAGAGCACGAACAAGTTCTGGGAAGTGACTAATCGGCACGCCAGTGATTGAGAAGTTATCAACCGCACGTTGAGTTTGTATGCCGTACCAGGCCTCGGCAGGTATTTCCAGATCGCCCAGCAGGTCATGTTCAATTCTGGTTTTAAGCATTGCATTCATTTTTTATTATCCAGATGTTGTTTAATCGTGGCTGTTTCAGTGGAAATAGAGACCGGGGCAAGAAACCCCGGCTCCATTCAGCATATTAAGCGGTTTCAACCGAACCAGAAGTCGCTGTATTGCGGTTTACATTTGCGCGTTGGTGCTCAGGTTCAAGTTCCCAGGCTGCATTATCGATTTCCAGATCTGAAAATCTTGCAGGATCAAACGTGGGTGGTTCCAAACCTTGCTTAAGCTGGGCATCGTAATCTCGCATAATGCGCAGGCCGGTTTTGAATAGCAGGGCTAAAGCAAACAGGTTTGCTAGCGCCAGGAAACCCATGGTCACATCTGCAAAGGCAAATACAGTTCCCAGGTCCATAATCGCACCCCAGCAGCACAGGCAGATAATTGCCACACGGAACGCATTGAACAGGTTCTGGTTTTCTTCGCTGAAGAAGTTAAGACTGTTTTCACCCAGGTAGTAGTTGTACAGAATGGTACTGAAACCAAACAGCAGTAGCGCCACACTGACGAACATTCTTCCCCATTCACCTACATGGTCTGCCAAGGCCATCTGAGTAAGGGCAACACCCCCTTGCTCACCTATGGTTGCAGGGTCGTAAACACCACTCATAAGAATGATGAAAGCGGTACAAGAGCAGAGAATCAGCGTATCAATAAAAACAGAGAACGACTGAACCACACCCTGACTTGCAGGATGAGGCACATAAGCCACTGCCGCCACATTCGGAGCACTACCCAGACCGGCTTCGTTAGAGAACAGGCCTCGTTTAACGCCCATCAGAATTGCAGCACCAATGCCTCCGCCAATTGCAGGCTCAAGACCAAATGCACTTTTAACAATCAGCATGAATACATCTGGAACGCGATCAACGTTCATGCCGATGACGTACAGAGCAATACTCAGATAACCAACCGCCATCACTGGCACCAGTATTTCTGAAACACGGGCGATACGCTTAACACCACCAAAAATGATCAAACCAACAATCATCGCAAGGGCGATACCGGTGTAATACACGGGAATACCGAAAGCATCATCAAACGAGGTTGCCACAGAATATGATTGCAGGGCGGTAAAGCCAAAACCAAAGGTAAGAAGCAGCAAGACAGAGTACAGTGCACCAAGCCACTTCCAGTTTTTACCTAAACCACGACGAATATAGTACGCAGGGCCGCCACGATAGGTTCCATCGGGTTCAGCTTTTTTGAAGGTCTGCGCTAAAGTACACTCAAAGAAACTGGTTGCCATTCCCATTAAACCAACAACCCACATCCAGAATATTGCACCTGGACCACCCAGTGTAATAGCAACAGCTACACCAGCGATATTACCGCCACCCACACGTCCCGCTACTGACAGCAGTAGTGCCTGAAATGAACTGAGGTGACCGAATTTGTCTTTTTTGAAAGCTTGATTAGCTCCCAGAATTCGAAACATTCGTCCAAAATAACGAAATTGAACAAATCCCGATGCTACCGTGAACCAGATTCCCAGTACGACCAGCACACCGATCAGAACCTTGCCCCACAGCAAGTCATTAAGTAAATCGAGCATTTTTAAACTCCTAATTAGCAAACGCTGTTTGCATTTCTTATTGTCAGGAGTTTTCTATTCAACCAGATGCACAGGAAGGCTAACATTTGACTCTCGGGTGCTGAGTGATGCTAAATAGAACCCATAGAGCGACAACTAGCATCAATGCATACCTGTTATCAGTGTTTGTTTTTGCTTAATATGCATTCTTTGATTAATACGCATACAACAGAGACAGCTCCATGCAGGAAGACTTCCCTAAAAATCTTCGACTTTTATGCAGCTATTACAAATCAGTGGCTGAGGTTTGCCGTCGTTTAAATATCAATCGACCGCAGTTTAACCGTTACTTGAATGGGCGAAGCAAACCTTCAGCCAACACAATGCTGAGATTTTGTGATTTCTTCGGGGTAGAAGAGTATGAAATCCTACTTCCTCATGAGCAGTTTCAACGACTGATCCAGGTACGCCCCAAACCTCAAACGAATAGCGAACCTGAATCGCCTGTTCAAAAGCATTTTAATAAGCTTCTTGAAGGCGGCAATGAAGGGTTGGAAAAATACCTCGGGTTCTATTTTGAGTATTATCAGTCGATGGCTTGTCCGGGTAAGATCCTGCGGACGTTAGTGTGTTTTGAAAAGCAGGGCGATCATGTGTTTTATCAACGCACTGAACGATTACGGGAAAGTGCAGATGAAAAAACCTGCCATGCAGTTTATCTGGGAACAGTATTGCTCCTGACGGATCGGATTTTTATGATCGATTTTGAATCGCTTACAGGTAATGAGATGACCCAGACCATTCTGTTTCCTTCATTTAAAAATCGCGTAAACCGACTTTCAGGGCTTAAGCAGGGGGTTTCAGGTAGTGGTGAGCGTATGCCATGCGCAGCCAGAGTCGCCTACGAATATCTGGGTGAGTCGGTAGATATAAGACGCGCACTTTCATTTTGCGGTCTGTATGAACAGGATTCCGAAGAGATTGATGAAAGCATTAAACATTTAATCAGCAATACAATGGAACCCTCGGAATGGCACTTTCGGGCCAGACACATTTAAATGGATATAAAACCCGTTATTCAGGAAGAAACCACCGGCTGCGGTATTGCAGCTGTAGCTAATATTTTGGGTAAAACCTACGAAGAGATGAAAAGCATCGCAAATACGATGGGTATTTACGCTTCTGACGAATCATTATGGTCAGACACACTCTATGTACGCAAACTTCTTGCTGCTTCTGGTGTTAAAAGCTCACCAGAAGAAATACCATTTCGCTCCTGGTCTGAACTGCCGGATCTTGCATTATTGGCAATAAAACATCATCAGGAAAATGGCATCTACTATTGGCATTGGGTGGTATTTAAAAGACAAGACGGCAACGCTGTTGTTTTGGATTCAGCCAGCTATTTAGCCTCTAACCTACGCACTGATTTTGAAGCCATGCACCCACGATGGTATATCAGTGTAACTCCATGAATCGACGGCAAATCCACTCTAAATTCTTAATCTGTTTGTATTGTAAGTTTGTCTGGTTGCTTGAAATTCAGCCAGACAGATTTTCTATTGCCTGAGAATCATAATGTTGAATATCTGATACGGGCTCTATATAAGTAAACTCCAGCTCTATCAAATAATAATTAACACGGAGTGGTTATGACTCAGCGCCCGCAGGATATTTCATCATATCAATTTTTAATCTGCCGTAATCAGCACAATGGTTCGTATCTGTTATACCGATTTGACCCCCATGCAGACTCACCTTTTATCCCGGTAAATTTAAAAGCAGGGGCTGCGTTTGATCACACCTGGCGTATGGCCCAGATTGGCGGCTACCTTTTGCAATGGAGCCCAGTATGCAAGCAGGGTGGCAAGCCCGCTTATCAATACAATTTATTAAGCTTTAACCCTGAAACAGAAGACCCGTTGAATGGGGGTGTGTTGCAGAGCGGATTCTGGTTAAAAACTAAATTCTGGGGACATTACCGAAGCTTTTATAGCGACAACCCCGATGAGGACCACGAGCTTGATCTGATACCCATGGGGAACTTTATCCTGAATATGATTCCAGCTAAAGGCCGCGGTACTTATGAGCTTTGGAACTTTGACCCTCAGCCCGGTAACCCGGGAAATAACGATCCAATCCCTTATCCTTATACCGGACAGGGAGGTTTTCCATTAATTAAAGAAGGGCATCGCCTTATTACAATCGAAAACTATGTTTTGGATCGTTTACCTGACAGTAATAAATTCCGGCTATGGAGTTTTGACCCTCAGTTACATCCGCCTCTTTCTTTGCCTGCGATACAGGAAGGAACGCTTGATGGGGTAAAGGATAGCAGCGAGCTTGTAGCTGTAGGTAATCAGCTACTCGAAATAAATACTGAAGAAAGCCGTTACACCCTATGGGGCTTTAACCCTGGAAGCGCTAATGTACTTTCTGGACTGCTTAAGACAGGTAGCTTACCTAAAGAAATTAGCACAGGTTCATCTCTGACCGCTATTCAGCCCAACATTCCCATACAAGATGATCGAGCAAAACAACCGGGCAGCACAGACTTTATGCGCTCCAATATAAAACATGTGGTTTATTACATGTTGGAAAGCCGTTCGTTCGACAACGTCTGCGGTTGGCTCTATGAAAATGGCAGTGAAGATTGTCACTTTGTTGGTAGTGATGAGCCTTATGATGGATCTAGTACTGAACATTACAACTACGATGGAAAAGAGAAAGTTTTTGTCAGTAAATTTAAAGACGGAAAGCTTAGCGAAGACTGGAATCTGGTTTCATTGGACCAGGACCCATTCCATGACACTACAGACAATTTACAGCAGATGTTTGCTCAGGACCCGGGCTACTGGGGGAAACAAACTCCTGATATGGGAGGATTCATACTCAATAATGCAAATCCACAGGTAATGGAAAGTTTCAGCCCAGAACAGCTACCGATCCTGAACGGGCTGGCACGAAACTTTTCGGTTTCTGACCGTTGGTTCTGTTCTGTTCCAGGGGGCACGGACATTAATAGAGCCTTCTCAATTACCGGATCAGCTTTTAATAAGCTCGGCACCTGGGAAGGGGGAAGTGCATATCAATACTGGCCGGATTTCCCTCATCGCCAATCAATGTGGAAATCTCTGTGGAGTCACGGGATTAGTGACTGGAAAATATATAACGCAGTGTTATGGGAAAAATGCATTTTTACCTATCAGCTTTACCTTAAGGGACAAATTCCTTCAGTAGATCAGGCACCACAAAAACATCTTGCTGATTTGGCACAGTTCAAAAAGGACGCGTCAAGTGGAAACCTGCCTGCCTTTAGCTACCTTGAGCCCGCCTGGATAGCACCAAACGGTGCAACTTCTTACCATCCTGGAGCTGACTTGGTTCCTGCAGAAAGGGCTCTAAACGAGATTTATGAAGCCCTCAAGAAAGGACCTAACTGGGAGCAAACTCTGCTGGTCATCACTTTTGATAAAAACAACGGGATTTACGACCACGTAGCTCCTCCCTATGCGATGAAACCATGGCCAAATGATATAAATAATGGCTTTGAATACGATCTGCTAGGACCTCGAGTACCCACCATAATGGTATCCCCCTGGATTAAAGAACAGACTGTTTTCCGTGCGGAGGGTGACGTGCCTTTTGATTCTACATCTTTCGCCGCGACACTATTGAATTGGTTTGGTATACCGCGCTCACTGTGGGCGCTAGGTGACCGCATGGCTAATGCGCCAACTTTTGAAAAGATATTTCAATGCGAAGAGCCACGTAAAGACATGCCTGAGCTATCACCTCCCTACGATAAATCATTTCCAAAGTCAGGAGGGTGATTAAAACCTTTTTCAGGAATGGCTTACTGAAGTAGAGGCTGGTTTATGCAGCCTCTCTTCAGCATGCATAAGCGCCTGCCACAGGTTCTCTTCCTGAAAACATAAACAGCCTCCACCACGCTTCTCCTGAGAAACCATGCGATTCATATCGCCAACACAAACCCAGGGAAGAATATTTCCAGAGTTTTTAAGGCTTACCGCCCACTTGGAATGGTCTTTTGTATAGGGCCATTCATAACTCAGATACGAGTTAACATTAAATTTTAACGTTAAGGCGTCTTCATCAAAACTTGTAGACTGAGTATCTCTTAGCGGCGTAACTGCTCCACGGCGCCAGGTTTCTACCACCAGATCTGCTTTAAGCTGAGGTGATACAAGATCTATCCAAAAATCCTTACCCCATTTTCTACTCTTAGCAATAAACAAGAATCTTTTACCTGCTTTAGAGGTGAAGCTCAGAGTCTGAGGCTGCCTGGATTCCTCAATGTTTCCTCCGTGGAATAACAGTGAAAGGGACTCTTCAGAGTTTATATCAGGCGGTAGATAAGAGCTTTCAGTTAAAACTTGCGGATTTTGCTGTCTTAGCATCTGCTCAGCTATACGCTCCGCAGTATGATAGTCAGGTAGTGTAATGCAGAGATAGGTTTGCCCAAATATCGCTTCCCTTTCAGGAAGACTTAATTCATTTTTAGTCGGAAAGCGTGGTGTCGAGTGAAGTAACAATAATGCAGAATTTTTGCGCTTATTAAATGCCAGTACACCTTTGCAGTGCCCTTTTTCTGACTTGTTTTTTTCAGCGTTAGCATGTTCATCGTTATAGGATATGTAGCCACAATCTGGGGATGATTTAAATACATCTCCCAGTGTGTAACCAAGAGCGCTCCGCTTCTCATCGAGACCAAAAGGAGAAAGCGCAAGAAAAGATGAGTTGTGATCATAATAAAAGAAGTCAAACCCCTGATTGGAATGGTTACCAGACTGCTTAGGAGTCTTATAAATAAACCACCAATCGACCGATTCACCCTGTTGGTTTTTTGCGCTAAGCATCAAAGCCCTCAATTTATCTCTTTAATTTATTTTAACTATAAGAGCATAATCTTAAATATGGATGAATAGATCATATTGCTATAGAAGAGAAAAAACATAAAAAATTTGATTGTTTTTTAAAAAGACTTAAACCCTTGTAATTTTAATGCGTTACAGCTAAAACTTACTTTCCAACTACAAACAATGATACCTACTTGCTTACGCTGACTAATTCTATGTTTCGCTATTTTGGCTTTGGTTCTAACCTAAACATCACCTCCCTGAAAGCAAAGGGCGTAATGCCCGTTTCTGCTCGAGTGGGCGTACTGAATGGCTGGAGGTTACGTTTCAACGTGCAACATTTTTTTCGTCATGAAGGTGGGGTAGGGAACATTGAGCCCAGTAATGATCCATCAGACAAAGTTATTGGAATTGTCTACGAATGCCCTGATGAATCACTGGCACCTCTTGATGCAGTTGAAGCCTACGGTCATGGCTATGACAGAATCACAGTAGATATTGACGTAGATGGGCAATTAATCTCGGCTTTTACCTATATAGGCATGCATGAATTTATTGATAACAACTGCCTACCGTGCCAACGTTACCTTAACATTCTGGTGAGTGGAGCGGAGGCAGCCGATCTTGATCAGTTATATGTTGAAAAGTTAAGGTCTCATCCTGTTCTTCAACAGGAAGAGTATCCGGTTTTTACCCACCCTGAAGGGGTGTTTCCTACTTTTTATGCCGACACGCTTGCTGAAAAGCCACTTTATACCGCTATTCACGGAGCGGTCTTTGATATGTCAGATGCCAGGCCACTCCACCACTACTTAAAAGGGTTCTTTGGAGGTCGCGATATGACCTTGTTTCATATTAAAAGACTGGATATCAGCAATGGTCGCGAATCCATTAACGATCTTATTCAGGGTCAACTTAATGAGCCCCAGCTGAGTTACCTCAATTGTTATCTAAATGAGTATGACCGAGAATACCAATACGTGGGGCGTTATCTTTATGAGTAATAACCTGCAAATGCCGCCTGAGCGATAAATAAAGGAATTTATTAAATGGACAAGTTTCCCCCAGCCTTAGAACACTTAGCTATTGAAGAGGTTTTTCCGGATGTTTTCTTCGTTAGCGGCGCTATGGAAACCGTACTTCAGGAGATGGATTGGAAATTCAGCCGTAATATGACTGTTGTTCGAGATGATGAACGTTTGATTATCATTAACAGCATACGCCTGAACGAGGAAGGCCTTAAACAACTTGATTCTCTTGGTCAGGTCACAGATGTCATCCGTTTAGGTGCGCTGCACGGTCGTGATGATCCATTCTATGTTGATCGTTATAAAGCAAAGTATTGGGCGTTGCCTGCCACTGAACATGAATCCGGATTACAAGCAGATCATCAGCTAACACCCGATGGTGAGCTTCCTATTAGCGGTGCAACTTTGTTTCAGTTTCCGTCAAGTCAAATGCCTGAAGCAATTATACGCCTGGACCGTGAAGGCGGAATCATGATCGCCTGTGACGCTTTACAAAACTGGCACCAGCCTGATCAGTTTTTCTCTGACTCTTCCCGAGAACTCATGCAAAACATGGGATTCTTCACGCCAGCGAATATCGGGCCTGTCTGGATGCAGGTAGCAAGCCCTGACGGCAGCGACTTTGCTCGCCTCAAACAATTATCCTTCAAACATGCGCTTTGTGGTCACGGTCAGCCTCTGATAGATACGGCGCACGAAGAGTTCAGTGACACCTTTAGCCGCCTCTTTGGCGTATAGATTCAACCAAACTGCGGTGACAAAGTGGAAAAACTGAGTCTGCAACTACCCGGTTATACGATCGGTTCGGTACTTGGGCGGATTAATGGTCGTGTAATCTACCGGGCGATTCGTTCCTCCGACGATAGCCCAGTTGCTATTGAAACACTTGATTGTGAATATCCTGACCGTAGTCAGATCGCCGCTATGCGACATGAAGCTGGGGTATCGCAACGACTCATTGAGGTCAAAGGTGTAAGAGATATTTACACTACGATTTCTCATAGCAGCGGCAACCTCGCCCTGGTAACTGAACTTTATGAGAGCTCATTACAGTTCCATTTAAACCAGGCAGCTGGAGCCGGTTTACCGGTTACCGAAGTCCTGGAGATCATGCTGAGTCTGGTTAAAACTCTGGGAGAGATGCATAGTCGTGACATTGTGCATAAAGCCCTGAGTGCTGATAACGTGCTATTCAATCCAGCGAGTGGCACTGTGGCAATTTCCGGACTGACTATTGCGTCTGAGCTAGATAGTGAAAGGCAGGCGGTGCAAGTTTCTAACTCTCTTGAAGGACCGTTACCCTATATATCTCCGGAGCAAACCGGACGAATGAATCGAGATCTCGATTATCGTTCCGATTATTACTCCCTTGGTGTATTGCTGTTTCAGCTTCTGACCGGGAAACTGCCATTTTATGCAGAGAATATGCTCGAATGGGTTCATTGCCACATAAGTCGAGTACCAACACCGGCGCATGAACTCAATGAAAATATTCCGGAAGCACTTTCCGCCATCACCTTAAAGCTTCTCTCGAAAAACCCTGACTTGCGTTATCAAAGTGCGGCTGGCCTTAAGCATGATCTTGAATATTGTGCAGATCAAATTGAGATTCGCCAGTCACTTGAGCCTTTTCAATTGGGTAAAAAGGATGTGGCACATAAATTTATGGTTCCGCAGAAGCTCTATGGGCGAGAACGTGAAGTAAGTGATCTGCTTGGCTTATTTAAGTCTGCTGTTGCTGGAAGTGCAGAGGTTTGTCTTGTATATGGTAATTCTGGAGTTGGTAAATCTGCTCTGATAAACGAGATTAACCGACCACTGGTGCGCGAGCATGGTTTTTTCGTCCAAAGTAAATTCGACCAGTTTCAGCACACCGAAGCCTATACAACTATTGCTGCCTCTTTTCGTGGACTAGTTCAGCAGATACTGGGAGAGGCGGAAGAAACGCTGTCTGAATGGAAAAAAGACCTCAGCGAAGCATTACATCCCAATGCCAGCCTTGTAATAGATCTTGTCCCGGAACTTGAACTAATCATAGGCCCGCAACCCTCTGCTGCTGATTTACCGCCGGCTGAGCAGCGCAACCGTCTACATATCGTTTTGACCTCCTTTCTGAGAGTGTTTGCCGGGAAGAAACATCCTGTTGTTTTGTTTCTTGACGACCTGCAATGGTGTGATTCTCCGACACTTGAATTGTTACGTCGGATAATGACATCACGCGATCTGCATTATTTATTATTAATTGGTGCATATCGAAGCAATGATATAGGAGCAGGGCATCCTTTGCGCTTGCTGCTGGATGACCTTCAATCACAAAAAAACATAAGAAAACTCCCTGTAGGATTGTTAAAACGCGATTCAGTAGCAGACCTTGTTGCAGACGCTTTAAAGCGTACACCAGAAGAAACTCGCATTCTCAGTGATATGCTGTTTGATAAAGCTCAGGGCAATCCTTTCTTTACCAGGGAGCTACTGAGGCAGCTCAATAAGGACGGCGGGTTGGTTTTTGATCCTCTCAATTCAAACTGGAATTGGGACCTGGATGCTATTCACTGGCAAGATGTCAGCAATGATGTCGTGGAATTCATGGTTGCCAACCTACGTAAAATGCCACCGGAAACACAAAAAGCTCTGCAGTTGGCTGCCTGTATAGGCAGCAGTTTTGATCTGCAGACTTTGGCAACAATTAACGAAACCTCGGTTGCAGATGCGGCATCTGCTTTGCTGCCTGCTCTGAAGCACTATACTGTTTTACCTGTTAACAGTGATTATCGTTTTGTCGGGGATCATCAAGAGCTTGATCGTAAAGATCTGCAATCAATTAATCCTGTTTACAGGTTTCAGCATGACCGGGTTCAACAAGCCGCTTATGCTCTGATTGCCAACCATCGCCTGCCCGCTGTTCACCTTTCTATTGGTCGTCTAATGCTACAAAAAGAGGGTAATGCTGTTCCTGATGATCGCCTAATTGATATCGTTGGTCATTTGAATTCAGGTTCCTTACTTCTTGATTCTCCTGTTGAGAAATTACGCCTTGCAGAACTTAATCTCAAAGCCGGTTCAAGAGCAAAATACTCATCTGCTTATGAAACAGCTCTGAACTTTTTGCAGACTTCGGCATCTTTGCTTCCTGAAGACCCATGGGAACAAACTCCGCAGTTGATGCAACTTTTGGCGGCTGAGATGCAACATTGTTTATATCTCACGGGTTGTATCGAGGAGGCTGAAAATTGGATCGGGATTATGTTTGAACACGCTGAATCCGATCTTGAGAAAGCCGATATACTTGCAATTCGTACGCGCCAATATGCCACCCTCGGACGAATGGAGGAATCTATTCAGTCCGCTATACAGGGTATGATTTTATTGGGCATAGACTTTACAGATAAACCAACGCTTGATGATATCGCCAAAGAGCGGAGGTTAGTAAAAGTTAATCTTGGTGATCGCAGTATTGAAGATCTCGTCAACTCCGATCAGGTGCAAGATCCCGCAACACTTACAGCTATGCGCTTATTAATGGAAATATTTGCAGCAGCATTCCTGTCTGCCAGTGGTAATTTATTTCCCTACCTTGTGCTCAAGTCCGCCAACCTTTCCCTTAAATACGGCAACAGCCCGGAAACCGCTTTTGCCTATGCGGCCTATGGCATGCTTTTATGTGGTGAATTTGATGAGCCGGATATTGGATATCGCTATGCAAAAGCAGGACTGGCAATCAATAAGCAACTGGACGATGTCACTCTCAGGGCTCGTGTTATATATGTTTACGCTATGTTTGTTCATCACTGGAACGAACACTGGTCCAGCCTGACTCCATGGTTCAGAAAAGGGATCGAAGCGGGTTATCATTCCGGAGACCTCCTTTATCTGGCATACAGTGCTCAGGATTGTGTGATATGGGATCCAAGAATGGATCTGGAAACTGCGCACAAACTACATGCAGAAAACCTTCAAGTTGTACGTGAATGCGCATATCAGGACTCGCTTGATTCAGGCACTCTGTTCCTGCAGCTACAACGTAACCTTTTAGGCTTAACCAACTCTCCTTTCTCACTAAGCGATGACAGTTTTGATGAACAACAATGTCTGGAGGGGATGCGTAAGCGTCGATTTATAACCGGCATTGCTAATTATCATATCTACAGCGCTGAAATATGTCTGCTGTACGGGGATTATTACCGAGCTCTACAGCATGTTAGGGAGCAGGACAAACTGATCAAATCAGCAATGTCTCTACCGCAATTGGTACGGTTTTATGTTGTTGCCTTTATTACCCTGGCTATTGATTATCTATCTCAAGACAACGATCAACAAAAACTAACCCGTGCACGGCTGCAGCGTGACCTTGAGCGGATGACATTATGGGCGGATAACTGCGAAGAGAATTTTCGCCACCTTCAGTACCTCATGACAGCTGAGCTCCTTAAAATTGATGGTTATCACGGTGAAGCGATGGAGCTTTATGACCAGTCAATCGATGCCGCAAGAGCGAGTGGTTTTTTGCATGATGAAGCCACAGCCAGTGAACGCGCCGCTCGCCACCTGATATCACTTGGCAGGAAACGTTCAGCAGAAGGTTATCTGCGTGGAGCTCACCGCCTTTATGATCGCTGGGGTGCCCAGCGTAAGCTGGCCCTTTTAGAGCAGGAATTTCCGGTTTTAAACGAGCTGGTATCTGAAGTAAATATCACTCTAAAGCATGGTAGCTCAGCAGAACTTGATCTCTCTTCAGTAATGAAAGCTTCCCGTGAAATATCCGGTGAAATCGTTTTAGAGAAACTGCTCAATAAAACCATTCAAATCCTTCTGGAAAATACTGGTGGACAGTGGGGTTGTCTTGTTGCCAGGCGGGAAGGGGCATTAACAGTTGAGGTTAGTCGCTTACCGGATCAAGAAATAACAGTGGAAGGCCTGCCTAATCATTCTCTTATACCCTCTGTGAACGGAGCCTGCGTTCCTCTGCCTATAACTCTGATCAGTGAAGTCCTGCATAGTGGCGAAGCGATTGTGTTGCATGATGCAACCAGTGAAGGCCTATTTGTACAGGACCCTTACGTAATCAAACACAAGCCCAAATCAGTTTTTTGTGTACCTATACAGCGCGAACGTTTTGAAGGTGTTATCTACATGGAAAACAACCTTGCCAGCGGCGTGTTTACCGAGTCCCGAGCTGAAGTTATTCGCTTGCTTGCAGCACAGGCTGCTGTAGCAATTGAAAATGCCTGTTTATATGAGCAAGTACAAGATTACTCACGCACACTTGAAGAGAAAGTGACTGAACGCACCATGCGTCTGGAGCAGCTTAACAACGAACTTCAGAGCTTGGTCGATTGTGATGGTTTGACTGGAGTGGCTAATCGTCGCCGAGGCGATCAATACTTAGCTGAGGTTTGGGTTCGCCTACGCAGGGAAAATCAACCATTATCGCTAATCATGCTCGATGTTGATCACTTCAAAGCATACAACGACAATTATGGACATCAGGAGGGGGATGTCTGTCTGGTCAAAGTTGCGACAACTGCCGAGACACAACTGCAACGCCCCTCTGATCTGTTAGCTCGATACGGCGGAGAAGAGTTTATGCTTATTCTCCCGAATACCGATCATGAGGGTGTAATTCAGGTCGGTGAGAAAGTCAGGAGAGCCATTGAAGAGCTTGCGATTACACATGACCATTCTACGGCAGCTTCAGTGGTCACAGTTAGCATGGGGGCGGCGACAGTAATTCCAAATAAAAATGGGGCTACCGAAAGCTTATTACGTGAAGCAGATACTGCTCTCTATCGTGCAAAAAAGCTAGGGCGCAACCAATTGCAAACGGCTTAGCAATAACACTAAAAATAACAACAAGAAAACAAGGAGATGTAAATGGACCAGGCAACATGGAAGGACGAACCAGAGAACAATGAGTGGAACAATTCTCTGAATTGGAGCCCATCAGAACCAACAGCATGTGCAAACTTTGGTTTCTCAAATAAGACTGAACTGATGTTCTCGGCCAGCCAATCTGCTGAGATTAAAAGCATTCAGTTCTCAGATGACGCTACAGCATTTACTTTTTTATTTAGGTCTTCATCAGCACCGTCCCTGATTATTTCGGGAGATGGAATTCACAACCTGTCCAGCAAACGCCAAAGTTTTATTGTTGCTGCTACTAGTAGTGGTTTTAAAGATCCACAGCTACAGTTTATTAACTCTGCATCTGCAGGTGACTGTTCAGCATTTTACTCAGCAGGACCAGAATCTAAACAGGGTTATGGAGGTGGCGTCATCTCATTCTGCGATACAGCTACTGCTGGTTCTGCATCCTTTAAGGTCTGGACGGGCGCAGGTATACCCCCAAAACACAGTACAGTGGGTGGAGAGGTCAGTTTTAGTAATAACTCTTCAGCAGGTAATGCTCACTTTTCAATTTATGGCACCTTGGGCACAGATGGAGATACCTTTGGTAACGTGGTATTCCATGATGATTCAACGGCTGCCAACGCGAACTTTACCAATGTAGGCGGAACTGTTTCCGGTGGCGACGGCGGCAACACCCAGTTTTACGGTAATTCAACAGCGGCTCATGGAATCTATAACAACTGGGGCGGAACTCATAACAAAGCCAATGGCGGAGATGTCGCGTTTGATGCTACAACAGATGGTGGCAATGGATACTTCTACAATCATGCTGCAAAGGCAGCCGGAGCTTACGGCGGCGTTACCAGTTTTAATAACAATCCCCCTTATATGAAAACTGAAGGAGCTTCGGCTGGGCATGGGACTTACTTTAACTATGGTGCCAGATCCGAGGAAGAAGGTGGGGGAGGCCACCTTGAATTCAGTGCAAAATATGGATCACCAACTGCCGCAAGCGCATCCATTACAAATTACGGTAGTTCAATACCTCAAAAATCCAGTGCAGGACACACCATTTTTTCTATAAACCTGCCTACTGAGTACTTCCCAACGGCAGGTCAGGCCCACATCAGTAACCATCCAGCATCAACAAAAAACGGGGCAGCGGGTTTTACCGAGTTTTCTATCTTCGGAAACGGTACCGCTGGAGATAAAGTACCTACGGCTGGCAATGCCACATTGATAAATCTTGGAGGGTATATTGATCAGGCTGCTGGGGGCTATACCGTATTTTCAGGCCAAAGCAATGCCGGCAACGCTACACTAATAGCCTATGGTGGTTCCAATGGTGGTTACGGCGGACGCATCGTTTTCTATGATAACGCTTTAGGTGGGCAAGCCAAGGTGCAGCTATCAGGTAACGCTGAGTTGGATATAAGCAATCACAATAAGGGAATATCCCTGGATACGCTTGAGATATCTGGTGGAACTATCAATATAGAACTTGGAAAGCGAGTAAATAAACTCGTTTTAACCAGAGGGCTAACCCTTAATTCCAATGCCGTTTGTTTTGACTTCAAGATCAAAGAAGGGGGCGGGTTTAATTTTGAGCAACAATATACCGTAATGACTTGCGATAACCTTGCTGATTTTAATTCAAAGCAATTCAAAGCCAAAAGTATTGACGGTGTTATACCTAGCTTTTCTATAACAGGTAATGACCTAAACGTTTGTTTCAGTAAAAACTGACGAACAGAAAAAGCCCCGTTTTTCGGGGCTTTATAACTGGACATTCAAAGCAATAAATCAAATTGCTGCAAGTTTCACCATAACAGAGTTTACTGCGGCATAACCTTTTTTTACCCAGACTTTACTTCGCTGCCTTTCCATAAGACTAAGATGCTTTACGCTATTGTCTTTAAGATTAGCGGCAGCCCAGAAGCTTAGACCCAGCTTGTCTATTTTTTCCATGGTCGGAGTATGCAGGGCAGGGAGTACGATCTGCTCTGCAAATCTGGACGCCTCTGCAGATTCAAGCTGCGGTAGGGATTCAATCCCACTGAAATCATTACCACAACCATGATTCTTAACCACAACGCAGTGGATCACATCATTGTATTTATCGAGAAACTTCGCGAGCAAGTCGACTGAATCCGGCCCGCCATCTACGGTGTACCAATACACCAGCTTTACGCCCATCTCTTGACACAGATCCAACACACCATTCTCTTCAATCCACTTATCGAGGAAACGTTCACTTTGTGCTGGCAGATCAATCAGAACCTGTCGCTCTTCCTCGAGTGCAACCTCCATTACGCTATCAATACTCTCAAATTCGTCCATATTGATTGCTGATGTGAAATCACTGTAGTACCGAGTCAGGGTTGCGTGTGACTGGTCGGCATCCATACCCGAGAATGCCATTGAGTTATCCAGAAAGTATTGTGACAGCAACCGTGAAAGAACCGATTTGCCAACGCCACCTTTTTCTCCGCCGACAAAATGAATAATGCTCATCTAAATTTTCCTTATTGATGGGTGAGTACCCATGCGTGGAGCAAACTGCGGGCCAAGCATGGATTTTATTAGGGCCTGTTTTAACTGACGATTGTTACGTAAAGGTTATTTGCAATGCGCTGCAATGGTGCATTGCCTATTTGCGCGTAACTAAAGAATGCACAATCGGTAAATTTATACCACAAGCTCCGAGGAACTTAGCCATAAGAGTCAGGTCATACCGCAAAGTTTATTTAGTAATTTTCGGAGCAAAATATGGAAGTCTGGCTGATAGCTCTTGTTTCCTGCCTGGCATTAATCTCGATTCTACTTTCCCGGCGAGCCACTCACACAAACAGCTTTTACAGCGGGCATTCTGAGTCAGGTGCTGCTCCCGGATTACTCACTCTGACCTTTTCCCAAGTCACTACCTGGATATTTGCGCGCTCCCTGTTAAATGCAGCAATACTGGGTTTTTATTATGGTATTTGGGGCGCACTTGCTTATGCAGCTTACTACCTCTCATTTCTTACCGGCGGAAAAATAATTGATCATCTGAGATTTGAGCATGGCTATCAAAGTGTTCAGGCATTTTTGCATGATCGCTTTGGTGCGTGGGGGACTGGCTGCTACAACTTTGTGATTGGCGTACGTCTGATAAGTGAGGTGTTTGCCAACCTCCTGGTTATTGGCATCCTGTTCGGCGCAGCAGGTTCTGAGTCCTACACGCTTGCTGTCATCGGTCTGGCAGCCGTAACACTTATCTATTCAATGATGGGCGGACTACATGCTTCACTTAGAACTGATTTTTTCCAGATGGTCATCTTTCTGGTGGTTTTAGTTTTTCTGGTTCTGATAGCAATTGGAGATGGGCATTTCAGTTCTGAGCTGTTTGCATTCAAGCCATTTGATATCGCAGAGCCGGGGCCAATGTTGCTTATGGTAGCTTTGTTACAAGTATGGAGTTATCCCATGCATGACCCGGTCATGATGGATAGAGGCTTTATCGCTGACAGAGATACTACGCGGAGAAGCTTTAAGCATGCAGCCTGGATCAGTTCCCTATGTATCATTGCATTTGGCTCTCTGGGGGTTATTGCTGGCGTTAATGCGGAGGCCGGTGAGTCCATGAACGCTGTACTCAATCGTTTGTTAGGGGAGATCCCAATGTTCCTGTTCAGCGCAGCACTTATTATTTCCGCCATGTCCACGCTGGACAGCACACTGACAAGCTCTGCAAAAATGGTAGTTAAAGATATGCGCATTCTGCCATTAAGCTTAAAGAGCGGGCGCTTTGTTATGTCTCTGTTTATGCTCGCTGGGTTGGTATTGGTTTTTGTCGGCAACAAAGATCTGTTTAGCGCAGTTGCAGTTAGCGGCACGGCATCCATGTATCTGGTGCCGGTTATTATCTTTAGTCTTTGGGGGAATCAGAAGCAGATCCCACTATGGAGTTATATCGGAAGCTTCACTTTGGCCATGACGGGCGCTGTACTCTATTTTACTGAGTCCTCTGCACACACTGCACTTTTGGGTGAATCTCATAAGTACACAAAACTACTCTGGATCTGTATTACTGTTCTGTTAGGCGGCTGCTTAATGTTTCTTCTGGGTATGGCCAGCCAGAAACGGACTCAAACAACGGTTAGTGCGTGATTATGATAGAAGATTTAGGTGAACTGGATGGCTCGATTCTGATCTTTGGCGGTCCTTATAGCAATCTGTCAGCTACTACCGCCATGCAAAAAACGGCTACTGAACTGGGCATACCTGCTAGCCATGTGATTTGTACAGGCGATCTGGTTGCTTATTGCGCCAAACCTTCCGAGACTGTTTCTGCAATACGGGAATGGGGTTGCCAGGTTGTAATGGGCAACTGCGAAGAGTCTCTGGCGCTGGATGCAGATGACTGTGGTTGCGGTTTCGATGAAAGCAGCAGCTGCTCGCTGTTATCAAATGAGTGGTACCAGTTTTCCAGAAAGCATTTATCCCGCGAGCACAAACACTGGATGGCCGAATTACCGCGACAAATCTCTTTCCTTTATTCCGGTAAACGCTATCTGGTAGTGCATGGCTCGGCGAACAGTATTAATGAATTTGTATTTGAAAGCACTGACAACACGCTTAAACAAACACAATTACAAAATAACTCTGCAGATGTAATTATTGGCGGCCATTGCGGCATTCCATTTGGACAGAAAGTCGAGGTGGGCTACTGGCTTAATGCCGGTGTGATAGGCATGCCTGCGAACGATGGCAGTCAATCAGGCTGGTATATGCTTATCAATTCGGTAGACGGTAAGGTTAGTATTAGCTGGCATCGTCTTGAATATAATGTCAGCGATACAATCAAAGAGATGGAATTACTTAAACTTAGCCAACCTTATGCGCAATGTCTGTTGAATGGCTTATGGCCCAGCGCGGACATTCTGCCAGTAGAGGAGTTAGAAAATCAGGGCAAAGAAATTGTACTTAATGCGATAGAAATCCAATAGCCTTCGTTTTCTGTTCAGGTTATTCAATATTGATAGGAAATAAAAACGGGGCATAAAGCCCCGTTTTAATGTGAAGAATTCTAAGATCAGATCTTTTTGGCCTGAGCTACAGCGTTACCGATATAACTGTGTGGCGAAAGCTCTTTCAAAGCTTGCTTCGCTTCTTCAGGCATATCCAGTGTATCTACGAATGCCAGGATAGTTTCTTTATTCATATCCTGCCCGCGAGTCAGAGCTTTAAGCTTCTCATATGGCTCTTCGATCGCGTAACGACGCATAACTGTCTGGATTGGCTCTGCAAGAACTTCCCAGGCATTTTCAAGGTCGTTATCAAGTTGAGTTGGGTTCAACTCCAGCTTGCTAATACCTTTCAGGGAGGATTGGTAAGCAATCATGCTGTAACCAAAACCAACACCCATGTTACGTAGAACGGTTGAGTCAGTCAGGTCGCGCTGCCAGCGAGAGATCGGCAGTTTCTGAGCCAGGTGACCCATGATAGCGTTAGCAATACCCAGGTTGCCTTCTGAGTTTTCGAAGTCAATTGGGTTTACTTTGTGCGGCATAGTGGAGGAGCCCACTTCGCCAGCAATAGTTTTCTGTTTGAAGTACGCCTGTGAGATATAACCCCAAACGTCACGATCAAAATCAATCAGAATGGTATTGAAGCGACAAACAGCGTCAAACAGCTCAGCAATGTAATCATGCGGCTCAATTTGAGTGGTGTATGGGTTCCAGTTAAGGCCCAGGCTTTCGATAAAGTCTTTGGCATTAACTTCCCAGTCTACATCTGGGTATGCAGAGATATGTGCATTGTAGTTACCCACTGCACCGTTGATTTTACCCAGCAGCTCAACGCCTTCCAGCTGTTTGATCTGACGCTGCATGCGATAAGCAACGTTAGCCATCTCTTTACCTACAGTTGTAGGGGAGGCTGTCTGACCATGTGTGCGTGACAGCATAGGCTGTGCTGCAAATTCACGACCCATCTGAGCGATCTCATCAGCAACCTGCTGCATTTGTGGCAACACAACGGCAAGACCGTTTTTCAGCATCAACGCGTGGGATAGGTTATTAATGTCTTCAGAAGTACAGGCAAAGTGAACAAACTCATTGATTGCCATCAGCTCGGCATTATCTTTGAACTTGTCTTTAATGAAGTATTCAACCGCTTTAACATCGTGGTTTGTTGTACGCTCGATGTTTTTAACAGCCTGCGCATCTTCTGGACCGAAGTTATCAACGATGGAGTTCAGCAGAGCATTTGCGTCAGCGCTCAGTGGCGGTACTTCTGTTATTTCAGGATGTGCAGCCAGTTTCTGCAGCCAGCGAACTTCTACTTCAACGCGGAAGCGAATCAGGCCATATTCACTAAAAACATCACGCAAGTCAGCTGTTTTGCTGCCATAGCGACCATCAACCGGAGATACGGCAGTCAGTGCGGAAAGCTCCATGAATCGATCTCTACCATTAGTTAGGAATTAAGGAAGGCGCGAATTATACCTGAGTAGAGCTTTTTTGCGTAGTGGCTTCTGGACACTTTGTTATAGCGTTTCTATGCTGACAGTAACGTCTATTGTGATAAACAAATTTCAAAGGAGAGCCTAGATGACTATCACCGTTACCGGCTCCTATGCATCCAAAGAGCAGACTCAAATGGTATTTGAAGATCTGATAGCGAAAGGAATTCCCAGAGAGCAAGTATTTGTGGATAAGCAAGCCAACGCAGTAAAAGTAATGACCGCAGACAACATGGAATGGGACGTGGAAAGGATTATTCGAACTCACAGCGCTCAAAGATTTACAATCCGGCGTAATAGCTTTTACACCCTGTTAGGCTAAAAAAAGCCGGATAACTTATCGATATAGTTATCCGGCTTTTTAAATTATTCAGTATGCTATTTTTCCAGAAAATTCTTCAGGGAAGGGCGTAAGCGTGACTTAAAGAACAGAAGGTGCCAGCGTTTACCGCCTTTCTGACGCCAAAGCATAGAGCTGCGGATACCGGCCAGAAGCAGTGCGCGTATTTTAGCGGCGTTTTCATTATTCTGAAGATGTCTGGGATCACCAGTGACCTGAATTCGGAAACTGAAGGTACTGATGGTGTCCTGATACAAACTTGCGATGTTAGCAACCACATTGGGGTGACAATAAGTCGCTGGTTTTTGTAATGCTTCTGGATCATCGGGACTGAAGTAACGTGCCTGCTCAACTATTTGATTAAGACGCTGCCCCAGATTCTTAAGCATCTCTGGATTTTTACTCAGTTTGGATTCCAGATGCATCATGCTCAATGCGTAACGAGTAATGTCCTTATTATGCGCTGAGCTTGGCTTATCCACCATGTCTTTTAAATTCTGCAACCCAAGATGTAGATTAAAAGCAATATCTTCAGGCCGCCCATAAATCTCTTCAGTGCTATTAGGGTTAAGCTGCATGATGCTGTAGATGGATGTTTCCAGGCTGTTCTGAGAAACAATTCCACGGGTTGCGATCTGCTCAACCAGGGCAGCTGCCTGAAATAAACCTGCAAGACCTAAAGCCTGCTCATCATGAAGACGTGACACTAGAATAACCTCAATTAGAAAGCGCTGAGTCTTTGCCAGCCTGCTCAATTACACCGCCACCAAGACAGATGTCATCAGAATAAATAACGACAGACTGTCCGGGAGTAACTGCTCTTTGCGGCTCATTAAATCTGATTAGATAACCTGACTCATTGTTACGCTCAATAATACATTCCTGGTCACTCTGACGGTAGCGGACTTTAGCTTTACAGGAATAGGGCAGTGAAGGTTCTTCACCATTGATCCAGAAGATTTCGTTAGCCGTTAACCAATCAGTAAACAGCAAGTCGTTTTGCTTACCCTGAACCGCTATCAAAACATTACGATCAAGATCTTTCCCAGCCACAAACCACGGATCTTCCGGGTAATCCTTCAGCCCACCAATATGCAAGCCCTGACGCTGCCCTATGGTGTAATACATCAGTCCGGAATGCTCACCAATAATATCGCCAGTGGGAGTTTCAATTTTACCGGGCTGCGCTGGGATGTATTGCTTAAGAAAATCACTAAACCTGCGCTCTCCAATAAAACAGATACCTGTACTGTCTTTTTTATTGTGCGTTATCAGGTCGTGCTCTTCAGCAAGCTTTCTCACCTCGGGTTTTTCAAGCTCACCCACAGGGAATAACGTCCTTTCGATCTCTTTCTGGCCTACCTGATGTAGGAAGTAACTTTGATCTTTATTGTTATCAAGCCCTTTCAAAAGTCTGGTTTGCCCATCTCGCATACCCTGACGCACATAATGGCCGGTTGCGATCATGTCAGCTCCCAATTCCAATGCATAATCCAGGAAGGCTTTGAATTTTATTTCGCGGTTACAGAGTATATCCGGATTGGGAGTGCGGCCGGCTTTGTATTCTTCCAGGAAATGTTCGAAAACATTATCCCAGTATTCCGCTGCAAAATTGGCTGTATGGAGATGAATACCTAACTTATCGCATACCGCCTGAGCATCAGCGAGATCATCTTTGGCTGTACAGTATTCAGTACCGTCGTCTTCATCCCAGTTTTTCATGAACAGGCCTTCGACCTGATAACCTTGCTGCTGAAGAATAAGTGCGGATACAGATGAATCAACACCGCCAGACATGCCGACGATGACTTTAATTTGACTTGGCTCAGACATGCTATGAATCAGCTTTGATACTCGTAAATTAGTTCTAGTGGATAATTATTCCCGGCAAGATAGTCATCAATGCATTTAAGCACCATTGGGCTTCGTAACTTATCACCCAGCTCAGCTATCTCGTCCCGGCTCAACCAAAGAGCCCTGATAATTCCATCATCAAGACTTGTTTCAGGCTCATGGGATACAGCTTCTGCTGCGTAACATGCCCTGTGATAGGTTGTATTATTACTGCCTTTATAAACGTAAAAACCTATCAGATATTTAGGTGTAACATGCCATGCAGTTTCTTCAAAAGCTTCTCTGCAGGCTGCCTCAATAAATGTTTCACCTTCATCTATGTGCCCAGCAGGTTGATTGAAAACAACCCGACCGGATGATTCCTCTTCAACCAGCAGGAATCTTCCATCTTTTTCGACGACCACGGCAACAGTCGCATGTGGATGCCAACCCATCCTTTCCCTCGATTTATGCGCTGAATAAAGCGGCACACGATACCATTAAACGTAGAGATTTGCAGTTAAAAGCAGGATATATAACCTTTAAGTATCAGCCCACAGAAAAGTTTAATGGTAGGATATTACCTCCTGCAATTGTGAGTAAAAACATGCCTGTAACAGAAGTTATTGTCCAACAAGAAGATTTTGATATCGGCAAACTGACGGAGCAAGTCCGATGTGATGACGGCAGCTGCGGAGCGGTTGTAACATTCACTGGCATTGTCCGCGAACTGGAGCAATCCGACTCTTCGTTGACCTCTCTTTTTCTAGAGCACTACCCAGGCATGACAGAGAAAGCCCTGAATAAGATCATTGAAAAGGCAAGGGCAAAATGGCCGCTTGGCAATACAGTGGTCTGCCACCGCGTAGGTGAGCTGAACTTAAACGAAAATATTGTTTTTGTTGGCGTAGCTAGCGCTCATAGAGTCGCAGCATTTGAAGCAGCTCAGTTCATTATGGATTATCTGAAACGGGATGCGCCGTTCTGGAAGAAAGAGGTAACACCTTCAGGGGAGAACTGGGTGGAACAGAAGCAGAGCGATCTTGATTCAGCTGAAAAATGGAGCAATTAGTCTAACCTCAAAGCCAGATCTCTGTTCTGGCGCTTAATTTGCTTAGTTTCAGGAACACTTAAAAAGGCTGTTTTGAATACCTTTATGTTCTTTTTTGGTGCAACCAAGCAGCGTGTGCGCTTACCGCCCCAAAACAAAACAGCTGAAAACCCGGAGCAGATATGGACTTACCTAAAATCGAAAGCTGCATGAGTAAGAGCTTTGCAACCATAAAACCTGGAATGCCAGTTGCTGAAGCTTCCCGCCATCTGATTAAGAAACCTTTGTTTGGCGGCCCCGTAGTGAATGATGACGGAACACTGGCTGGCTGGGTATCCGAGCAAGACTGTCTCAAGGTAACTATTCAAGTGGTTTATTTAAATCAAAGGGTAGCTACTGTCTCAGAAATTATGAGCAAGGATGTTCTGACAGTAAAAGCTGAGGATGACCTCTTAACGGTAGCCCAGCAGATGCTTGAAGCCAAACCTAAATCCTACCCAGTCATCAATCAGCAGAATAAGGTTATCGGCGTAATAACCCGCAGACACATTCTTGATGAATTGGTGCAGCATATAAGCTAGAACCACCCAGTTCAGCATTCAACACTGAGATTATTTCTTATCGTATCGGTAGCCAATACCATGGACTGTTTGAATAATCTCAGGGTGTTTTGAATCCACCTCAATCAGCTTTCTTAACTTTGAAATATGCTGATCCAGGGTGCGACTACTTGGCAGGTAGTTTCGGCCCCAACAATAATCAAACAGTGAGTCCCTGCTTACCACTTCTCCTTCTTTTTCATATAGTAAGGTAAGAACCTTAATGTCACGCAAGCTAAGATCAATCACTTCATCATGGCGTGTCGCACGCAACTGAGATGGATAAACAATCAGTCCATTCAGCTCAAATCCTGACTCTACTGCTGAATGCTCATTCTGATTATTGTGTTTCAAAGCTCTTCTGGAGACGGCTCTGATACGAGCTACAACCTCACGAGTACCAAAAGGCTTTTTAATATAATCATCTGCCCCAAGCTCAAGACCTAATACCTGATCAATCTCTTCAGATTTGGCCGTAATAAAAATCACAGGCACATGTTCATCAACCTGCCTTATCTTTCGGCATACGGTATAACCATCAACTTTAGGCATCATGATATCGAGAAGCACAATATCTGGTCGATATTTATCAAACAATGCCAAAGCCTCTTCACCATCAATTGCCTTTATGCACTCATAACCTTCCATCTCAAGAAGGTCTCCTAGGCCTGTGCGTATGTTGACATCATCTTCGGCAATCAAGATCCTCATAAAGAAACCTCACTGAGCGGCAACTTAAGCAAAAAGCAGGCTCCACTTTGACTATTTTTCAGCACCAGATCTCCGCCGTGTGACCGTGCCAGCTCTCTGGCAATGCTTAAGCCAATTCCCGTTCCGCTAACACCATCGGTCAGTTTATTACTTATTCGGTAGAATGGTTCAAATATTCGCTCACTCTCAGACTGAGGTATGCCGGGGCCATTATCTTGCACGCTAACAAAAGCAAAACCAGATTGCAGATCACACCAGCACTGAAGCTGGACGGCACCTCCATCCGCTGCATACTTCTCACAATTACTTAGCAGATTATTCAAGATCTGTTCAACCGCAAAATGGTCGAAAAACGCTTTTCTATCGCATTGATTATCAAATTGAAGCTCAATGTTTTTCTGATTAAACGCAGGGGTAAAGCTTTCTTGGACTTTATCTATTACGTCACCAATATTTCCCGGTTCCGGATTGATCGAGTATGCGCTCCTGCCTAACCTTGAAAAGCTAAGTACATTCTCTATCAACCGCGAGAGTCTTAAACTTTCACTATTGATCACGCCAAGGTAACGCTTTTCCTGCGTATCTGTTTCATTCAGGCGATGCTCAAGCATTTCCGCATACATACGAACATTGGTCAGAGGCGTTTTGAGCTCATGGGAGACCTGATTAACAAAGTTCACTCTTTGCTCCGCAAGCCTTGTGGCTCTGGTTTGCTCTCTATAAACAATCCAGCCGATGACCAGTAAACCAGTTAAGACTAAAGCTAGAATCATTAATTTCTCTAACCAGTTAGTTGCAGGCGCCTGTAAAGAGGGGCTATAAAACTCTAGATGCCAGCTTCCCAGAGGATGGCTTAACTGAAGTATCTCTAATGGTTTAAGCTGCTTATCTATCTCGGTTAACTCTCCCCATTCGTAAGTGGTCAAGCTCTGACTATTTACCAGCCGAATTGCAGAATTGGTTAATGAGTTATGAATCTGAGCGCTTGATTGATCCGGCAATATATTCAGAAGATCAGACAAGAGTCGCTGGCCATTAAGCTTAAAACCAAATACCTGACCATCCGGGTCTTCTATCCAGTAGATGTGCTGCAAATCCGCGCCCTGATGCCAGGCTATCCATCCGGAAGCGTCTGACTGAAGCAGCTCAGCCTCAGATTTGGTCTCTGCCAGGTTTGATTTTGTTTCACTATCAGACATGGCGTCATAACCGATCCTAAGTTCCGTTTCAGATTCAGACTCAGCAATTCTCCTTGAAGATATTTCCAGTTCAGGAGCAGCAGGTGCTGATTTAAGCTGCGCGCTGACAATCCCGACAGTTTCAGCAGAGCGCTCCAGTTCTATTAACTCGTCCTCAGTCGCTGCAGCCGAATCTTCTGACCTAATTGTTAATTCAGTCTTTATGGAAAAAAGATGGCCTTGAGATAAAAGAGGGCGGTACTGCTCCAAAAACACCTGCTCTTGGAAACTTGAATCAGGCAGCGCAGGGTAAATAGTTTTTTTATTGCGATTAAGTATAAATATCTGATCCACATACGGGCTGCTTCTTTCTAACTCACGCAAATGGTCATGGATATATTCAGAATCTTTAAGAGAAAACTGATCATCGAATGCATTCCTTAGAGCCTTCTCCATTCTAAAAAAATGCCCCTGCAATTGCTGATCAACTTCTAAAAGCTGAGTTTCAATCAAACCTGTGAGCTGATGCCCCAGCAGCAATTGCTGCTGCTTTTCCAGCTTGATTGAGTACCAGGACAGCAATAGCACTGGCAGCAGAATCAGGATCATCAAAAGCAGGGGTGTTTTTTTCAAAATAGATTTATTCCGCATTAATAACTTTGTTGAGTTGAGCGTTTGTATTGACGCTCTTTCAGCTCTTTACGCTTTTTATTCCATTCTTCTTCGTTTTCGAGATCGTCAGCATCCTGTAGAGCTTCCTCTTTTTGTTCAAGCAACTTCGGTGACGCTAATGACTGCCCTAGATTATCCAGATAATCTGCACTTTTTTGCAGGATGCTTTTGGCACCTTCTATATCGCCTTTATCGCGCAACAGCACTGCTTCCCGGTTTAATTCGTTAGCAACCTGTTCAGCTGCAGACTCGTATGTTTCCGCATCAACAGCGCTTTGTACTTCTTGTTGCGAACGACTGAATAATGCAGCGACATTGCTTTTAAGGTTTTCACTCTTTTTTGAATAAAGGTCAGTGTAATTTACGTTTACATCAACCAGACTGAGTTCACTTCCAGCTTTCTGCGCAGGAATCTCAACTTCGAGAATGATGAATTTCTCCTGCTGACTGTAAAGCTGATTCATACGTGTATAAACCTTACTGCCGCGAATTTCAGCCTCTCGACCTAGAATTCGCAGAGGCTTAACATCATTCTGACAGTGGATAATTATCTCTACACCTTGTGCAACCACTGAGAGAACATCACCGAACTCATACTGAAAAACCTCTGCCAGATCATCAGCATTTTCAACGAAAGCATGATTGCCATCGCTATAGCCTGCAAGCTTTGTCATAAGATCTTCGTTATAGCCTAAACCCAGACCAATGGTCGTCACGCTCATCCCTTCCTTTGCCAGTGACAACCCCAGGCTACCCAATTCGTTCGGAGTACTAGGGCCAACGTTTGCTAAGCCGTCAGACAGCAATATAACCCGGTTTACCTTGTTAATATCCAGAAACTTACGCAGCTCGTGCGCACCTTTACTTACGCCTGCAAAAAGAGCTGTATTACCATTAGCTCTGATGCTGTTAATGGCTCTGAATATTGTTTTTTTATCACTAACCTTAGTGGCCGGTACAATGACCTTAACCCGGGTATCGTAGCTTACAACCGAAACTATATCGTTTCCGTTAAGGCGCTTGATTGCCATGATTGCGGCCTCACGCGCTCTTTGAATCTTCTCTCCCTGCATAGAGCCTGACTTGTCCAGAACAATTGCTATATTTGCAGGAATCCGGGCCTGCTCCTGATAATGTTTAAGCCCCTCCAGAGATATCTTGATAAAGGTACTATGGCGCTTTTCAGCCTCAATCACCGGTGTGGCCAGACTAATATCTAATTCAACTTGTTTAGCCTGAACTAGCATAGAGGGTAGCAGCGTGATTACAGCCGCCAAAAGCACGCCAAACATTTTAAGAAATCTGAAACTGTTCATGATTTTTATCCTACACATTGATTCAAATGGTTAATAGCAATGTACGCCCGTGTTGATTGGCAAAAGTCAGACAATGTTTTGGATTATGTAAATAATTTGTAAATCATGTTCCGAGCCTTAAAACATATCAAAGCTACTGATGCAGATCAGTTCCATTAACTTACAAATATTGCAGGATAGGGGATTGGTGCAAAAACAATAATCAGAGGCATCCATGATAATTACCAGTGAACTGATCTGGCAGGATAAGCAACATCAGGTCTTATTTGAGCTGATTGATGAAATTAAAGCAGAGCATGTCGATAGCAGCACTTTTGCGCGCCTTAACGACTACGCAGAACACCACTTCCTGATGGAAGAAGCCTATATGCTGCAGCTTAATTACCCAGAGTACGAACAACACCTACAAGCCCATAACAAGTTCAGAGCCGAGCTTCAGAGAATGATCGATGAACACCATAGTTATGATTCAGGCTTGCGGGATATGCTGTCATCATTTCTCTCTGAATGGCTGAAACGTCACATCTTCGGTGTTGATAAAAAGCTAGAAGAATATATTCTTAATTCCGAAAGAAAATAACACTCGAACAATAAGCTCTTGTTTTTTAAGTTGGTTTCATCTAGCTTAAGTTTTTTAAAAATGAATTGAGAAGACCTATGCCTCTTATCAGTATAAAGTCTTTGCCGTTCGATAATGACGTTGATGTACCAGGGATGATTAAAAGCATCACGGATGACTTTGCTCGAAGAACGGATATCAGCATCGAGCACATAACGGTCACTTGGGAATTTATTCCCCCACGTCATTATGCTGTCGCTGGTTTATTGCCAGCAACCCAACCTCAAACCGGCAGCCACCCAATTCTGGTGGACCTGCACGCACCAAGCTTCCATAAAGCCGATGCCATACAAACTATGCTGGAGTGTTTAGCATTCTCGGTATCAAAACGAAGCGGTGTTTCTTATAGCAATATATTTATAAGCTATCAGAAAGTTCAGTCCGGCCACCTGTTTGATAGAGGTAAAGTTGTCACCTGGCAGTGATACTGACAATACTACTGATCAGGCCAGATCAATCACCGCATTAAAAGCAATAACCACTCGATCCTTATCACCAAAATAGGGGAGTGCAGAGTGCTTAAGATACGAGGGGAAAATCACGATCTGGCCTTCCACTGGCTCAAAATCCCAAAAGCCCTGCTGATTAATATATGCAGACCCGGCATCAGAATAATGATCCGCATTGACTCGAGGATCATAAAAACGATTTACACCATTTCTGGAACCCAAATCACTTTCACCTGGATCAAGATAGTATATGCCGCACCACGAGCAATTCGGATGTGAATGCACATCGTGGTAACCGCCATTTTTTGTTACATGAAACCATGACTCAATTATTGAAGCATCGCCTTCAGCTCCTTCCGGCCAGTGGTCACGATTCACCTCGGATGCCACAGCTGAGATAAGTTCCTCAAGCATTCGGCGTAATTCCATAATCACCGCCTCCTGAGACTCCAGAAAGCACAATTTACTTTCACTCAGCTGATGTTTTGCCGTAACAGCCACATCACTAGCGATAGTCTGAACCTGATTGTCCTGATAATGATAAATATGCTCCAGAAGCTCATCTTTCAAGAACTCATGATCTGGATTTGAAACAACAAAGAGGTGTGAAGACCAAGCTGAAATGGGTTCGATCTGCGGGGCGGTATAAGACATCATGAATAACCAGTCAAAAGAATCTGGCTATTTTATCTTTTCCTGCGTGTAGCGGAAAGCGCGCTTATTTTAAGGGCCCAGATGAACCCACCCAGCTAACTTCAAGCTCATAGGATATTGAACGTGCAAGTCCATCAAGGTCAGGAAATAGAGTCGCATTAGTAATGTTCATTCTGTATAGCGCCTCCATAGCCTCTTTCCTTATTTCAGGACAGAGGATGATTTTTACTAGCAAAGGTTTGTCATAAATATAGTTACTCAGAAGGCTCTCAACCGAGGTACCAACCTGACCAGGAAGCATGAATGTCCCGGCCTGAGCCACAATACGGCGATCCATAGTCCATGGTTCACCTGGCCAGACAACTGGATAATCGTTCGAAAAATAGTATTTCTGCAATGCATCCTTATTTCTCGGGTCGATTGCCTCTCGCGTCAGCTCGGGATAACCCGGCGGTGTTGCTTCGTGCCATAAGGCTGGCGTGTTAACAGCATAAACCGCAGCCGGTGTTGTACAGGATTGCAGAGCAAAGTAACTGGCAACATAAGGTGATTTGGTGAAATCAAGCAGACGAGTGGGTGCGCCATGGTGCTGCATTAATGCAAGGCAGCGAAAATCATCATTGAGGGAGGAGGTATCATTTAGAAAGTGATGCGCCTTGCGTTTAAATACACGAATCGCTCGTCCTTCTCTTTCTTTCCAGATTTCCTGAGGCACAAATTGTTTTAATCTACGGGTCAGAGAGCTCTCAAGAACCCAGCTGGAATCCCTTTGGCCACGAAACGCCCAGCCGCGTAATTCCTCGGACTCAACAAGTTGCAAAAACTCCTTCCAGCTATCAACTTTGTATATCTGCGTCATAACGGCTCACCTTAGGTAGCGTAGGGATTTATGCCCAATTGATACTTATAAACTTAATATAAGAACCAATCTTTGCAAACAAATTACCATCTAATCAAAGAGTTATGAACACAATATAAGCCTAATAATAATCAATGGCAAAAAGAGATGTTTGTGACTGGCCGCGTTAATTAGTACTAAATAAGTAATCCTTCGATGCCAAGGGATGATACCTGTATTTCGGAGGTGATGGCTAATATTGGTCTGTAAAGTAACTTATTACTGTCGAGTCTTATTCATAGGCAGTTTATAACAACAAAAGAGGCACTTAGAAGATGATTTACGCTAAGCCGGGTACAGAAGGCTCTGTTGTTTCATTCAACGAACGTTATGGCAACTTTATCAACGGTGAGTGGGTCGCTCCTGTTAATGGCCAGTACTTCACCAATCATTCTCCTGTTACTGGTGAAGCTGTTTGTGAAATTCCTCGCTCCGATGCAGCAGACATTGATTTAGCATTAGACGCTGCACACGCAGCGCAAGAATCCTGGGGTAAGACTTCAACGATCGAGCGTCAGAACGTACTTCTGAAATGTGCGGACCTGATCGAAGCTAACCTGGAAAAACTGGCAGTAGCTGAAACTTGGGATAATGGTAAAGCCGTACGTGAAACACTGGCTGCTGACGTACCATTGATGGCAGACCATTTCCGTTATTTCGCTGGTTGCATCCGCGCTCAAGAAGGTTCTATCGGTGAGATCGATGAAACTACTGTTGCTTACCACTTCCACGAGCCACTGGGTGTTGTAGGTCAGATCATTCCTTGGAACTTCCCACTGCTGATGGCAGCTTGGAAAATTGCACCAGCACTGGCAGCAGGTAACTCTATTGTCCTGAAACCAGCTGAAGCAACTCCAGTTTCTATTCTGGTCCTGATGGAGTGCATCGCAGAAGCACTACCAGCAGGCGTACTGAACGTTGTTAACGGTTTCGGTGGAGAAGCAGGTCAGGCGCTGGCATCAAGCACTCGTATCGCTAAGATTGCATTCACTGGTTCTACACCAGTAGGTTCTCACATCATGAAATGTGCTGCTGAGAACATCATCCCATCTACTACTGAACTGGGTGGTAAGTCTCCTAACGTTTACTTCAATGACGTTATGGCTCAGGACGACGAGTTCGTTAGCAAAGCTGTTGAAGGTGCTGTACTGGCATTCTTTAACCAGGGTGAAGTTTGTACTTGCCCTTCACGTCTATTGGTTCAGGAAGACATCGCAGATGAGTTCCTGGCTAAAGTTGTTGACCGTATTGGACAGATCAAACGTGGTAACCCACTAGATACTGAAACAATGGTTGGCGCTCAGGCATCTCAGGAACAGTTCGATAAGATCCTGGGTTACATCGACATCGGTCGTGAAGAAGGCGCTGAAGTTCTTACTGGTGGTGGTGTTGAGAAACTGGACGGTGAATACGGTTCAGGTTACTACATCAAACCTACTCTTCTTAAAGGCACAAACGACATGCGCGTTTTCCAGGAAGAGATCTTTGGCCCAGTAGTTTCCGTAACTACATTTAAAGATGAAGCTGAAGCACTGGCTATCGCAAATGACACTGAGTTCGGTCTTGGTGCTGGCGTATGGTCTCGCGACACCAACATCGCTTACCGGATGGGTCGTGGCATCCAGGCTGGTCGAGTATGGATGAACTGTTACCACCTGTACCCAGCACACGCTGCGTTCGGCGGTTACAAGAAGTCTGGTGTAGGCCGTGAAACTCACAAGATGATTCTGGAGCACTACCAGCAGACTAAAAACATGCTGGTTAGCTACAGCGAAAGCCCACTGGGCTTCTTCTAAGCCGATTTGGCTAAGGAATCCGCAGCAATGCGGGTTCCGACCACTAAGCTATTCATGTAGCTTCTTGCGTTTGATTGTGGCCCTTAATGGGCCACTTTTTTTTGCTGCAAAATTACAGGCTTTTACCATCCCCACCGATTCTGTAAAGAATTAAATCCTCTTCATTTAAAACTCGAAAACCCGCATCTGTAGCGGAATTCTTAGGAATTTTGTATTCGGTTTCCGATAATTTATAAACAGGATATAAATCTTCTGGTGGATTTGTTAACAACCCTACAAACTCAGAAGTAGACCAAGTGTAATTTCTGGCAGGCAAACCAAAAGCCTTCGCCACATCCAACTCATTATGTGATGCCCCGATCAAATCAAGGTAATAACACTCTGTAACATGACACATAAGACCACGACCTGTATCAATCAAATAATATTCTCCTGATAGAGATCTCGGTGGTGATGCACATCCCGCTATAGCAGTTATCAGAGATATAATTATTAGCCTATTCATAACAACCCCAGCTCTTCTGATAAATTCATGCAGAACCAATGAATCCCAAGACCCATGGCCGCACTGTCTCACCTTTAAATTAGCAGAAATCACGGTGGTTTCAGAAAACATGAGGCGCGGAAGAAAGGAGAGAAGCCTTGAGCATCGCCTTTCTGGTTCATAAATACGGATTAATGTATGATCACCACCCCACAAAGAACGCTTAAAAACTCAACCTATGCAAAACATTCCAGCCGCCAATATCGACGATCTATCTACCTGGGCTAAATACAAAAGCAGTCTATGCCAGAGCTGTATGGGCACATGCTGTAGCCTGCCAGTAGAAGTACGGTTTAGTGACTTAGTTAGAATGGGCCTTGCAGACGCTTTTGAAGTAGATGAACCGGCGAAAAAGCTTGCCAAGCGGCTTATGAAACAGGGCGTAGTTGGGCATTTTAATCACAAAACTGAAGTGTATACGCTTTCAAGGTTTTCAAACGACGACTGTATCTACCTCAACCAGAAAACACGTCTATGTGATATCTATCAGAATCGCCCTGATACGTGCCGCAACCACCCCAAAATCGGACCAAAACCTGGCTACTGTGCCTATAAACCTAAGGCTAGATGACAACCTTTTAATTTCTTCTTAGAATGGTTGAAGTTTCATTTCTGAATAAACAGCTGGATGCATAGCATGGAAAAGGATGGCAATTGCGCGTCATGCGCAGAACGATTACTTGAGCAAAATCGTGAACTCTGGTCCGAGGCTGTGAAGAAAATAGGGGATAGCCAGCAACCAGACTGGTGCAGCATCTGCAATGAGCTTTATATGAAGGGCAAGGCCCCGTTAAATCTATACCATGATATAGATACTGACGACTGAATTATCTTAATTTAATCCAGCCGCCATAATGCTATTTTTTCTCTTCAATAAGCTTTTTAAGCTCTTCTATCTGATTGGAGAGGTCTTCAATAGTTAGCTTACCTTCAGCAATAGCTTTCTCCTTCTCCTCCTGGGCATGCTCGTTCTCCATCACATTAACGACAATACCAATAACCATATTCAGGAATGCGAAGGTCGTAAGGAAAATAAAGGTCAGGTAATAGAACCAACTGAATGGATAAACAGCCATGGTTTCGTACATGACATCGGTCCAGTCTTCAAATGTCATGACACGAAACAGGGTGAGCATGGCTATAGAAATATCACCCCATAGAGTCTCATTGATATTTACAAAAAATGAGGCGCCAATTGCGGCATAGATATAGAAGATGATGAACATCAACAGGATCACATACCCAAGCTGAGGCAAGGCCTTGATCAATGAGTTCAGAAGCAGGCGTAGCTCTGGAACGATTGAGACCATACGCAGCACCCTGAATATACGTATCAGACGGCCAATAAGGGCCATTTCACTGTCCTGTATAGGGATCAGACTCACTACAACTATCAGCGTATCAAATACATTCCAGGCATTAAAAAAGAACCTTTTTTTATCAGGCTCACCCATAAAGCGTATTGTAATCTCAATTAAGAAAAACAAGGTGACGCCGGTATCCAGCCACCCCATAACAGTGAGAACGTTTTCAGGTATATCGTAGGTTTTAGCGCCAATTACGATGGCTGAAAACAAAATAACAGCAACCACAAACAGCTCAAAAAACCGATTGCTTCTCAGTTTATAAAAGCGATCTTGTATGAGTTCCATATTCATTTTTTTACGTATTTTCACAATTTAAATTTGAGCAGAACTTTACTGCTATTTTCCCACAAAGGATAGATGCGTTAGCCTGATTAATTACTGACTATTACAGAGTGGAGCATCAATCTGACACAGAGTGTAGCAACCACCTTCAAAACGGCATAAATAACATCAAAAACAGCCATTTTTAGCTAAATACTGCTTTATTTTAAAGGCACAGTTCTTGCGTTATCCGGTCCATAACAATTAAGAAAAGGACCACCGCTGTGAAGACCATAAAATTTAAAACTATCTGGCTACTGCCAGCACTATTTTTCCTTTCATCATCATCTCAGGCTGAGCCTGAACATATCTGGAAGAACCAGGTTGATTATGTTTCCGTGAGCTCACTTGAAGGAGCGACTAACAACAATCATCCTGCGTCTGTTCCCGCAGAAAAAATTGCTCGAATTCTAAGTCAGGTTCAGGTTCAAGACAGTCCATACAATCCTGAGAATTCTTTCTGGGATGATGATGAGCTAAATTTACAACGAGTTTTTACCGATCGTGAAATAGATCTTCTTGGCAAAAAAATCAGTGAAGGACTGGGCCGGATAAATACCAATGAAGTTTTAAAATTTTCCGTTTCAGATTACCGATCCTCATTTATTGGCCGTAAACGACTCTCTGTAAGCGGCACAGCCTTCCTGAAAGGCCAACAGCTAAACGTACTGTTCGGCACGGTTCATGGTGACCTCTTAGCCAAACAGTCGCGCTCAGGCATTACAGGGACCTATGGGCGCATAAAGAATGACCTGGATACCGGAAATATCCTGAAGCCATTCCCTTATGATTGGAAAATCCACGCTTTTGATGGAGCAGCAAAAGTAAATTCTCGTAACGACTGGCTGGCGATTAACACAAACCAGAACTATGAATATGCCATCACAAAAAATGAACAGCAGCGCGTGGAAGAGAAATATTTTTCTGAACGCCAAAAGTCTGTAGAAACAGACCAACTGGAAGCTCGAATCAAGAAGCTAGAGCAACAGACACAAGCAAAACCTACCATAACTGCCTCAAGCGGAAGCATCGAGGAAAGGCTGCGTAAGTTGCAATCGCTGTATGATAGCGGAGCATTACCCGAACCTGTATATCTGGAAAAAGTGCGCAGCATAATGAGCGAGCTGTAGTCTGCCTGCCTTCTGTCAGTTCAGCTCATCCTGAGCTGACAGTTTACCTTTCTGATAAACAACACCTTCTACTGTAAACAACACCAAAGCTGCCCATATAAACACAAATGTGACCAGTCTTTGCATATCCATTGGTTCGTTGTAGTAATAAACAGCAATCAAGAGCGCTAAAGAAGGGCCCAGATACTGAATAAATCCGAGTAGAGTCAGACTTATTCTTTTAGCACCGGCCGCAAAAGCCAGTAAAGGAAAACTTGTTACTAGCCCGGCAGCCAGCAACAAAAACATCGAATCCGTACCTTCCTGAAAAAACTGCAGCTGCCCATAATGATTAAGTACCAAAAGGTAAATAATTGCTAAAGGAGATAACCACAGTGTCTCAATAAAGAGCCCAGCTACCGCATCAACCTTAATCTTCTTTCTAAGCACACCGTAAGTTGAAAAACTCAAAGCCAGCACCAGCGCAATCCAGGGTAATTCACCGAAAGTTATTAACTGATAAGCAACCCCAGCAGCTGCCAAAGCTACAGCGCACCATTGCAGAAAACGCAAACGCTCAGAAAAAATAAAAAAACCAAAAACTATATTTATCAATGGATTAATAAAATAACCGAGCGTGGTTTCAACAATCTTTTCCTGGCCAACCGCCCATATAAATACCAGCCAGTTGATAGAAACAACCAGTGCTGAAAACAACAAACCAAGCATCAGCCTGGAAGACTTGAGCATCCTGAAAGTCACTAACAATCGACGTGAGAGCATTAAAACCAACGCAAGAAACAGGGCAGACCAGATCACACGATGGGAAACCACTTCAAGAGGTTCTATGTGATCTACAGCTTTAAAATAAACCGGGACCAAGCCCCAGATTACAAAAGCCAGGACAGCATAGTAAATTCCTTTTACTTCTTCCTTGCTGTTCATTCAGGTTTTTCTCCCTTTATATTGCCGCGCCATCTACACGCAAATGTCACAGGCTTTTAATTTAATGGTCACATAAACAGGTTTTTATATGATCACTTTCGGTGTAATTGACGTAACAACCTGAAATAAAAGAACAAGACTAACGGACATACAAACTCATGAGCAGCAAACTGAGACTAAACGATCTGTCCTATGACAGTGACGACATGGAAGATAACTTCTTCATGGAAGAGCAAGAGCCTCGGGCAAAAAGCAAGACATCTAAACCTAAACGCAACAAACAGAATTTCGAAGATTACAATGCAGCACGCTCAGTAAAGCGTCAAAGCACAGAACACGAGAGATTCTGAACAATCTATCTCTTCTTGGCGGCTCGCTTACCGATTATCTGTGTACGGGTCGCTTTATTGGTGCGCTTTTTCGGCCCTTTTTTATGTATGCGTTTACGCAAACCATCGCGACTACCGACTTCGAAACCCGGCTTGTAGATTCGCTTTATCTGCGAGCCTATTAAACGCTCTATATTTGCCAGTGCAGTTTCTTCTTCACGGCTAACAAACGATATTGCATGCCCCTTCATCCCTGCGCGGCCAGTTCGGCCCACACGATGTACGTAATCTTCAGCAAGATAGGGGAGATTATAATTTACTACGTGCTCAAGTCCCTGAATATCCAGACCACGAGCTGCAACCTCGGTTGCCACCAATACCTGAACCTTACCTTCTTTAAAATCTGAGACTGCACGTCGGCGTGCTCCCTGGCTTTTATCTCCGTGGCAAATGACTGCATCGATACCATCGATTTTGAGATCTTGCATCAACTCATCTGCCTGAGCCTTGGTACTAGTAAACACCAGAACCTGAAACCAGTTTTGCTCCTTGATCAGCTCCGCAAACAAATCTGCTTTGCGTCGCTCTTCTACGGGGTACACAACGTGCTCTACTGTGTCCGCTATACTGTTCTGCCTGGATGCCTTGATCTGCTCATGACGGCTAAGAATTTTTGTCGAAAGCTTATGCACGGCATCGGAAAGAGTGGCTGAGAAGAGAAGCGTTTGTCGTTGTTTTGGCGTTGCTTCAAGAATTGCCAGAACATCAGAAACAAAGCCCATATCCAACATCCTGTCTGCTTCATCAAGCACAGCAAACTCTACTTTGGACAGATTAAGGCTCGCAGCTGAATACAGCTCCAGCAAACGACCTGGCGTGGCGATAAGAATATCCGCTCCATGCTTAAGCTTCTTCTGCTGGGATTCAATGTTAACCCCACCATAAACAGATAAAACTCTAAGGTTTAAGTAGCTGTTATAGCGACCGATTGTCTCTTGTAACTGCTGGGCTAACTCCCTGGTAGGCGTCAAAATAATTGCTCGAGCGCAGTTAGCTTCTAACGCCTGTGGTTTATCCGCTATTTTCTGCATAATCGGTAGAGAAAATGCAGCAGTTTTACCTGTTCCGGTCTGAGCATTGGCAAGAATATCCTTGCCCCGGCGAGCAGGTACAATTGCTTTTTCCTGGATCGGCGTCATCTCAGAATAGCCACAATCATCCAGAGCCGACTGTATCTCTGAAGCAAAATCCAAGGCTGCAAATTTCATGGTTAACCCTTATCAAGCAAATTAGCGGACGCGCGATTATAAAGCATTTCAATACTTATAGTCAGAATTACTAATGAACATCAATAAATTAAACAGAGGACTAAAGTACATTACGTTTTAGAAACGCATTTGTTGTAGACTCACAGCAATTACAAGAACCACAAAACCAAACAAGAACAATTTAATGTCTTTACCAGAAGAAAAGAAAATTACCGTTATTTTCCGTGTCGAAGCGGGCTGCTTAGGTCCACAGGGCGTCTCTCACATAGCAAGCTTTTGCGCTAAAGCCCACCAGTCATTTGCCAATCTTAATTCAGGCTTTATGAACTGGAAAATCATCCCAAGACATGACAAAACCCTGCCGGAACTTGACTACAGTATTGGCGGCAGACCTCTTACACGCGATCACGCATCCAAATACCTGCAACATTTTAATCTGGAGATAGATAAATTTGAAATGGAGCTGTTTGATAAATTGCCGGAAATGATTGATCAGTATTTTGGGCGCTGAGGGGTACATTCAAAGAACTTTGATTGAATACAAACCTCCAATGACAAGGTGTTCATTCTCGCATTTCAAAAGACCAGGCAGCAATCCAGGAAAAAAGAAGAGTTTGCAAAAAGGAACCTTGCACCTAAACACATGGTCACCAAAGTTGTCGCAATATTCCTTTTTATCGCTAAATGAATTCAAATTATTTAACAGCACGATACGCTGCTTATTATTATCAGCAAACAAATGTTCATATTGCTTCAGTTCGTTCGTGCCTCGATAAAGAGTTAAATACTTCTCCATATCTTGCCTTTTGAGCTCATATTGACAGTATGTATAAAGAAGATCCAACTGACTCTCTATACCGTTAGTGTTATACAACCCCTGACTTCGATCAGACAGATACTGTTGGTAGTTTCCTGACCCAGAATTCCTAAGTGGCCCATTATGACTGCGGGCACATAAGCCAAACCTTGTTTCCACCCAGCCTTTTAAAACCGCACCTTCGCGACCATTTGAATCAAACATCCAGCCCCGTATCAATCGCTTATAGTCAAACTTATGACGCTTAACTTTTTGGCTGTTTTCATCAAGTCCAATTTGATCAGGATGCCCCAACAAAAAAGAAACCTGCATGTACTCATCGAACAACAAGGCCCTCTCAACAGCACTTTCAATGGCATCAAGTCGTTCAAATAGATAACGATGAAAAGCCTGAACATAATCTATATGTATTGGTTCAGGGTGTTCCTGAAAGGCATGACTACCCAAAATAGTGGCAGGGTAATTGCACCTATTGATTGGCAAGTGTACTGATCCAGGTAATTCAGTCTCTGCTGAAAGCAAATCTATAGGCATTATTGATTGGCCATAATTTATACGGGTTGAAAATAACATCATTTGCAACCAATGCAGGCTGCTTCAAGTCAAAAACTGAATAATTTCCAACAAATTTTACTGGTGCAAAATGATGGAATTACAAGATAGATTTCAAGGATGCCTGATTGGATTGGCTGTGGGTGATGCTATTGGAACCACCCTTGAGTTTAAACATCGAGGCAGTTTTGAGCCGATTACTGACATGGTGGGTGGTGGGCCGTTTTTCCTTAAACCAGGACAGTGGACCGATGACACGTCAATGGCCATCTGCCTTGCTGAATCCTTAATTGATCGCAAAGGATTTGATGCAGCAGACCAAATGGATCGATACCTCCAATGGTGGAAGCAAGGCAAAAACAGCAGCACCGGAAAGTGTTTTGACATTGGCACCACCGTAGCCAATGCATTACATGCATACCAATCAAGCAAAAAGCCATTCTGCGGTGATACCGACCCTATGTCAGCAGGAAACGGCTCCTTAATGCGCCTAGCCCCGGTCATATTATTTTACTATACGGCCCCCGATTATTATCACTACATTATGGACTCATCACGAACAACTCATTCCGCACCTGAATGTCTGGATGCATGCTGTTATCTCGGATCACTAATAAAACAGATTTTATCTGGCACACACAGATCAGAACTAATGCGTCTGGATTACACCCCAAAAAGCAAAAAAGTTGCTCGTATTGCCAATCTGGATTTCCTCAAAAAAACTAAAGACCAGATCAAAGGCAGTGGCTATGTCATAGAATGCTTAGAAGCAGCCTTATGGTGTTTTTACAAAACAGACAACTTCAACGACGCTGTTCTATTAGCAGCAAATCTAGGTGACGATGCAGATACAACAGCTGCTGTCTGCGGCCAGATTGCTGGAGCATACTATGGACTTTCTGGTATTCGTGGTGACTGGTATAAAAAACTATATGAAAACGAAAGAATCCTCTCTTTAGCTATCAATCTTTACCAAAATAAAGCCTGAAATACTCTTCATTAGTCGCTTTGTAGCAAATGCTACAAAAACATTTTCTGCCACATTCTCATACTTACAATAACCTGTATTTTTAAGACATGATTTAATGCGCTTAAGAAATATCAATAGCAATCAATACGTTACTGGCTACAAGCTGACTGGCTTAGGTTTTGCTATTAACTCCATGCTGGATTTTCCGGATACGCTCAAGGAGCAATCTGCAGTGAACCTGTAATTCTATAAAAGGTAGTTGATGATGGAACCTAAGTTAGACTGGTCAGACTATGAAAACGAAGGTCAGGGTGATGCTTACGCGGACATACCCAAAACAGGCGGAAACTTTGCTAAAGCCGTAGCCGTCTGTATAAATAGCATGGTTTGCTTAAGGCCTGTAAATAAAAGCGTAATGTGCCCAAGTTTCAGAGTCCGCCAAGATGCAGCTTTCTCACCAGGCGGCAGAAGCCGACTTCTCAAACGTTCACTCAACGGCGAAATCACAGAAGAAGAAAAACGTTTATTAGATGAGTCCATGTCTGCCTGCATCGGCTGCAAAGGCTGTAAGAGGGAGTGTGAAACCGGGCTTGATATTTCCGCAATACGAGCAGAATATCTGGCTAAAAGCCTTTCAGATCGTCCATTTCTTACTAGAGATATTCTTTTCGCTAACCTTCCCAAATTACTTGAATACCCTAAGTTGCTAAGGTTTTTATTTAAGACCCGAAACAAATCCGGCTTTATATCCAGAATTATAGAGAAAGGCCTGGGTATCAGCACAAAAGTGCAATTACCTTTACCAAGCGCTAGCCAAATTACAAAAGATTTACTACTAACAGCCCCAGAAATAACCGACAAAACAATTGTCTTATTAGCAGATAGCTTCACCAAGGGCTTTTCACCTCAAGTTATAGCAGCAGCTTACGACATACTCGATAAGGCTGGTTATGACGTGCGACTGATTGGCCAGAAAACTGCAATAATTGAGGGGCGGACATGGTTCTCTGCAGGTTTAATTGAGGCAAGCAAAGATAAAGCCTCTCAACTACTTTCGCAATTACAACCCTATGTTGAGCAATCTATTCCTGTTCTAGGGCTGGAACCATCATCCACACTTATGATTAGAGATGAGTATAAATTGCTAGGTTTAGGGAAAGAGTCACAAAAATTGAGTGACAACACCTTTCTTTTTGAGGAATTCCTTGCCCGCGAGATAAGTACAGGCCGTTTTAATCTTAGGTTTACACCAACTCAGGATCACCTGCTGATCCATGGACACTGCCACCAGAAAGCCGTAGGCGCGATGAAATCAGTCCGGAAGATTTTAAAACTCATTCCCGACTTGAATTTTGAATTTATAGATTCAAGCTGTTGCGGGGGTGGAGGCAGCTTTGCATATGAAGTTGAACACCAACCTGATTCTGAAAAGATGTTTAATCTGACACTAAAAGAAGTGCTGGAAAACAATGAAAACGCTGTAATTATAGCAAATGGCTTCTCCTGCAAATCTCAAATCAAACAGTATTCTAATCGTAATACTATGCATCTGGCTGAGTTTCTTCAGCGTTTAATCTGACAGTACTTTGCTGTAGGGCAGAGCTCCCTGCAGCTATTATTTCCTGTTGATCAATCAAGACATTAAAACCGTGTCGTATTCCTTACAAAACCTGATTTTTGTTGTGATTCAATCATGTAGAACATTAGCAACTACTTGATTTAAAAGTAATTATTTATTGGAATGTTGTTTGCACTGTACCTAATAGAAACTTTAGGTGGGGTACAACATGCCAGCAACTCAATCTGTAGTCATCAACGACACAACACTTCGCGACGGAGAACAAACCGCTGGCGTAGCTTTTAATGCTGACGAAAAAATCCAGATAGCTTCTGCGTTATTCGAAGCAGGTGTACCGGAACTTGAAGTAGGCATCCCAGTAATGGGCCCGGCAGAATGCGAAGTAATCCGTACCATATCTGCTCTTTCAGAGCGTCCACAACTGATGGTCTGGTGTCGGATGTGCGATGAAGACCTTAAAGCTGCAAAAAATACCGGTGTAGAGGTGCTAAATTTATCCATTGCCTCATCCTACCAACAGATAAAACACAAGCTGAACAAAACACCAGACTGGGTTCTTAAGCAGATAGATTATTTTGTCCGCAAAGGATTGGATCTGGGTTTCAGTATTAGTGTTGGCTGTGAAGATTCATCAAGAGCGGACATAGATTTTCTTAGAGCCATGTACGAGGTTGCTGAACAATCAGGCGCAAAACGGATGCGCTATGCAGACACCCTTGGCTTAATGGAACCTTTTGCTCTTCATAGCGTAATAAAGCAACTCAGAGCAGAGACTGATCTCGAAATTGAGATGCATGCCCATGACGATCTCGGCCTGGCAACAGCGAACACATTTGCAGCAGTGTCAGCTGGAGCAACTCACGTAAACACAACCGTTAATGGCCTTGGAGAACGAGCAGGAAATGCAGCACTGGAAGAAATTGTTATTGGATTTTCTCAGCTTTACGGGATTGACACTGGTGTTGATAGCCACAGCCTTCAACCACTTTCAGCTTTAGTTGAAAACGCATCAGGACGAACAGTTTCAAGCCAGAAGAGCGTTGTAGGCAGCCATGTATTTACACATGAATCAGGAATCCATACGGATGGCTTACTGAAAGATCAGCGTAACTATCAGGGGTTGGATCCAATTACTGTTGGCCGAACACATACTATGGTGCTGGGCAAACACTCCGGCATAAGTATCGTTAAGCACGTCTACAAAGAGCTAGGTATTGCACTCACTCGGGAGCAAGCCAGCTCACTCTTAAACCGAATCAGACAAATAGTTACAAGCAACAAACGCAGCCTGTCTCAGATAGAGCTGATTAAACTTAGCGAAGAGTGTATTCACTCTGAGGGGAAAACTTATGAAACATCCAACTATGCGTACTAAGTCACACCCAATGACAGAAGCCAAGCATCTAAACATGATGCGTCAGAACCTTTTGTTCCGAGGCTTCATGGTTGAAACAGAGAGAGGTGCTGTTTGCAAGAACAGCACGCAAACCGAAGTTCGTAGCGAAGATCAGCGCTAAACAAGGAGAGTGACATGAGCACCTCAGCCACAGCGGAAGCCATCAGCAACGAAAAAGGGCTTTTCGCTACCTGGAAAGAAGACATTAAGTGTGTTTTTGATCGCGACCCGGCTGCACGTAGCGTTTTCGAGATTTTACTCACTTACCCAGGTGTGCATGCATTATTAATGCATAGAGTTGCTCACAGACTCTGGTCTGGTGGCTGGCTATTTAGCGCTAGATTTCTCGCCTTTTTAGTACGCTTATTCACCAATGTTGACATACACCCAGGTGCTCAAATAGGTCAGCGCCTATTTATAGATCACGGTGCGGGTGTTGTCATTGGTGAAACCGCTGTATTGGGTGATGACGTTACTCTTTATCACGGTGTAACTCTTGGCGGAACCAGCTGGAACAAAGGAAAACGCCACCCAACACTTGGCAACCGAGTTCTAATTGGAGCCGGCGCTAAGGTTCTTGGACCAATAACGGTAGAGGCCGATGCACGAGTAGGCGCCAATTCTGTAGTCGTAAGCAATGTTCCAGAAGGTGGCACTGTTGTTGGCATACCTGGACGCATTGTCACCGATCAGAAAGTTAATGCCGGCACACATGGTATTAACCTCAACCATCACATGATTCCTGACCCAGTAGGTCGCGCAATCGCTTGTCTTTTAGAAAGAATAGACAAGCTGGAAGCCCGACTTGAAGAGCACGGTGCGTTGGAATCAGGCTATCAGCTCAAATTGTACGGCCAATGCGAGTCTTACAGTGAGATCTGCGACAACGATTGTCCTGATGGCAAACATTATGCCCGGGGGGAATGATTATGGATTTACATAGCTTCGAAGTGGATGACCTTTATTTCGACAAACCTGTTGAAGTTGAGGTAATCAGTCTTCTGGAGAAAGCGGCTGAAGCCTATGAAGACGGAGAGTCCGAGCCTTTTTTATTGAAGGCACAGCAACTGGCTCCTAATAACTTGATGGTTCTGGTTGGATTGTATCGTTTTTATTACTACCAGCACCGATACGAAGATGCATTGAATATTGCAGAGCAATCACTGAGAACATCAGGAAAATTATTCAATTTTGATCGCAACTGGCGACAAATGAACCTTGAAGCAATGTCATATGGACTTTTGGAATCCTTCGGCATGGTTCGCTTTTACCTTCTGGCACTTAAAGGCAGCGGATATCTGTGTTTAAGGCTAGGTCAGATAGACGAGGGCATAGAACGGCTGGAAAAAGTGGTTGAACTGGACAGTTCTGACCGCCTTGGAGCAGGGCATCTTCTGGAAGTAGCGTACAACCAGAAAGGAATATACAGCCTTAAACATCGTATGAGCGCGTGAGGTGATACATGAGTGATTTTGAATTTATAGAAGACCTTGAAGAACTGAGTTCGGCTGAAGAATTTCTGGATTTTTTTGGCATTGATTTTGATCGTAGCATAGTGCAGGTAAACCGACTGCATATCATGCAGCGCTACCATGATTATTTAAACAAAGCCGGGGAACCCGATGATTCTATGTCTGAGGAAGAAGTAAAAGCTGTTTATAAGAGCTTATTACAACAAGCCTATCAGGATTTCGTTGAATCAGATGCCCTGACAGAAAAAGTATTTCGCGTATTTCACATGAAAGGCCCGCAGTCGACATTTGTCCCTCTTGATCAGATTCTGGAGTGATATGCCATGAAACCTAAATATGAATACGGCAGCGAAGTACGACTGATCCGAAATGTGAGAAATGACGGTACTTACCCAGGCAGTGAAGTCGGTGAGTTACTGATCAGGCGCGGAGAAACTGGTTGCGTCTACGATGTCGGGACTTATCTTCAGGATCAACTGATTTACCGTGTTCATTTTTTGGATGCTGGCCGTACAGTCGGATGCCGTGAGGAAGAACTCATCTCTGCTGCTGAAGAGTGGATACAAAACCGATTTGAGTATCGTGACAGAGTGCTAGTGACCTGCGATCTGAAAATGGAAGATCAACATATTGCCAGTAAAGGCGATGAAGGTGAGATTGAAGGCGTACTGCGCGAGGACCAATCTAACATTCACTACAACCTTCACATAAACGGCCACAGCATCTCTATACCTGAAAGGGCACTTGAACCTGTTCCAGCCCAGGCTGTCGAGGCGGGAGGTTAATATGCAATCCAGTAATAACCCACTTTCTATCTATGCGCTATTCAAATTGTCCTGGAGTCAGTATGAATGTGCGCCTGAAAGCCTTACTGATCTACAGAAAAAGGAAGTAGCAAACCGCATATCAAATCAGCTTGGAATTGAATATGCGGTACTTAATTCCGATCAGAATCAAGGCGTAGTTATTTCTGAAAGAATGGTCAATCAATCTATTGATGAAATCACATCAAGATATGACAGCTATATTTCCTTTGAGCAAGCTCTGGAAGCAGCCGATCTCAACCTGAACCTTCTAAAAGAAGGCGTTCGCCATGATCTTCAAGTTGAAGCGGTTCTGGATCGAGTATCTGCTGAATGTGAAGAGGTTACTAATGCAGAAGTAGAGCTGTTCTACTACATGCATCCGGAACGCTTTCAGGTTAAAGAAAGAAGAACAGCGCATCATATTCTGATTACCATTAATGAAGACTTTGAAGAAAATCAGCATCAAAGCGTTATAGCGCGCATCAATGAAATTCGTGAACGGATTTGTAAAAAGAAATCACGCTTTCACGAACAAGCCCAAAAACATTCTGAGTGCCCCACAGCGTTACACGGGGGTAAAATTGGTCATGTGGAACAAGGGCAGCTCTACCCTGAAATCGATTCAGTTCTCTTTGATATGGAGCTAGGAGAGATAAGCAAACCTATTTTATCGCCTATGGGTTATCACCTTATTTACTGTGATGAAATTGAAGAGCCGCGTACCGTTCCGCTTACAGAAGTCCTGCCTAAGTTAAAAGCCTCACTAACTGATCGCCAACGTTCCATACATCAGCGCAAATGGATCAACGAACAGTTAAATCTTCAGGCCGGCATGCCTCAATTGGTGAATTCATGAGTGATAAAGACAAAATTAAATGTTCCTTCTGTGGCGTACCACAGTCAGCAGAAGTCCCCCTTATCTCTGGGAATGAAGGCTATATTTGCTCTGCATGTGTAGATTTAGCACACAAAGTTTCCAGCAGCTGGGGGCAAAAAGCCAAGCAGAACGATCTTGCTGAATCTCTGATGAAACCAAAAGAGATAAAGGATCATCTTGATCAATATGTGATCGATCAGGGTGGAGCTAAAGAGATTCTTTCTGTTGCCATCTACAACCATTATCAACGCCTGTTGAACCTGAATAAAAGCGAATCAATTACCGACATAGATGGCGGTGTTGAGCTGGAAAAATCCAATGTCCTTATGGTAGGCCCATCAGGCACCGGCAAAACTCTATTGGTTAAAAGCCTGGCTCGGGTTATCGGGGTTCCATTTGTAGTGGCTGATGCAACGTCTCTTACACAAGCAGGCTATGTTGGTGAAGATGTAGACGTAATTTTACGCAGACTTGTTGATGCTGCCGACGGCGATATTCAGAGAGCACAATGGGGCATTGTGTACATTGATGAGATTGACAAACTCGCTGACAAGAGCGGGGGAGCTACATCAACCCGAGACGTTTCAGGCGAGGGAGTACAACAGGCACTTCTGAAAATGGTCGAGGGTCATGAAGTTAAACTACCAAAGAGTGGCCGGCGCTCAGAGAGCGGTGATGAGATGATTGATACTACCAATATTCTCTTTATCGTAGGTGGCGCTTTTCCCGGTCTTGAAGATCATGTTCGCGGACGTCTTAAACCAGACGGCACCGGTATTGGTTTCCAGGCCGATTTTGTGGCCCCGGAAGAAGAACATACACATGATGAACTTTTGGCAGAGCTCAAGCCGGAAGATCTGCAGAAATTTGGACTAATCCCAGAATTTATAGGGCGATTTCCAGTTGTAACCTTCCTTCATGAACTGGATGCCGAGGCCCTGGTCAGGGTTCTAACTGAGCCTAAAAACTCACTACAGAAACAGTATCGTCAACTGTTCTCATACCAGGGGGTCGACCTCGAGTTTACTGACAATGCGTTAATGCGTATTGCGGAAATGGCCTGTAACCGTGGCATAGGAGCGCGTGGCCTTCGCTCTATCGTGGAATCTATATTGCGCAAATGTATGTTCGAAATGCCGTCAAACCCTGCAATTAAGCAAGTTATTGTAGACCGCGATGAAGTTGATGAAGCAAATGAACTTATCGTAAAAGAGATCTTACTTGACCCTACCGAACAGGAAACGACCTCTACTGTCGCATCGGTATAGATTACCTGGGCTTCCTCACTCTGTGAGGGGCCTTAGCAGGAGGATATTATGGCGAAGCCATTATTAATTGCAGTACCTGTTGAAAATGGAATAATTGCTGAGCATGCGGGAAGAGCGCTGGACTGGGACATCTATTTTTCAGGTAGCGATGGTTTAGTACAGTTCGGCTGGCAGATACAACTCGATGAAGAAGCCTGCCTGCACCTTTGGCATGTTCGCGCTGATGGAGGTAATCGCCACCCTATACACTCTGTAGATGTAGTAGTGGCAAGGTCCGCAGGGAAGGGGGTTATTCAACGCCTATTAGAACGTGACACCCACGTTTACATTACAAAACAGTTCCATCCAGAACGTGCAGCTCTTGCTTTTTTACATGGCCTGCTAGAAAACGGCTATAAAGAGGAAGACGATAAACCACAAGATATACACGCCTGTGGAGAGGCTGCGGAAAAAGAGCAAGAAATTAATTCCCACTCAAATATCACCTTTTAACTCGCTACTCTGATCACTTTTGAGTTCGCGTAAATTCTCGATCAGCATCTGACGATACTGATTTGTAAGAAAATCCACCGCAACATTCATATCGTCAGGCGCACCTTCTGTCATTAAGTGGTAAGCATTAAAACGTGATGCAGCATGCATAACCGCTGCACTAACCATAGGCTGCGCCCACTCTTGAGTAAGTTCGTTAGCCAAATTCACAAACTCATCCGATACTTCAAAAAAATCCGCTTCTAACATCTTCCTTCTCCTGGTTGTTTAAACTGGATATGGTCTGCCTTGCGAGTCAAACGAGAAGTGTTGGATTTCACCTTCACCGTCAGTGATTTCAGCCTTCACAATCATCCCGGACTCGTCATAAATGTATTTATGTAAGAGATCCATCTCACCGTAGGTAAATTTAGCAATTTCAATGGATAGCCCGTCCGCGTTCTGCTTTTCTGCAAAAAAAGTATTCCGGTTCTGCGTGCTAGCGGCATCTATAGGACTGACTAGTTTCAGCGGTAAGGAAATACCGCTGTAACTGAGATAAAAAAAATCAAAATCTGTAGGTACAGGCATAACACTTACTCACCAGAAATCGACCGGGCATTGATAACATCATCAATCAAGCCATAATCTTTTGCCGCTTCAGGAATCATGAAATTATCTCTATCAGTATCTTGCTGAATAGTTTCCAATGATTGACCAGTGTGTTCCGCGAGCAACGAGTTAAGCTTATGCCTGATACTTAGAATCTCTTTGGTATGTATTTCAATATCTGTTGCCTGGCCTTGATAACCACCTAAAGGCTGATGAATCATCACCCTGGAATTAGGTAAAGAGAAACGCTTCCCCTTGGCTCCACCCGCGAGAAGAAATGCCCCCATACTGGCTGCCTGACCCAGACACATAGTGCTCACATCTGGCTTAATAAACTGCATGGTGTCATAAATAGACATTCCAGCTGTTACTGAGCCTCCCGGGGAATTTATATATAGATGAATATCTTTATCCGGATTTTCAGCCTCAAGAAACAGAAGCTGCGCTACAACCAGATTTGCCATGTGATCCTCTACTGGACCCACCAAAAAAATCACTCGTTCTTTTAACAATCGCGAAAAAATATCGTAGGCCCTTTCACCCCGGGTAGTTTGCTCAACTACCATTGGCACTAAGCTGCTTACAATATTTGAAGGCTTGCCGCTATTGGAGAACATAAAAAACTCCTGAAAAGCTAAAACGGACAGGTATTAAACCCGCGGAAAAAAAGCGTAGCTCAACGAGCTACGCGTAAGGGGCCTGGCAATATGCCAGAAGTTAAGAGAAAGTATGGAACTGCACGCAATTACAGCGGCAGATCAAAATCAGGGGCTATCTGTGCCAGCCAGGCATCCAGTCTCGCCTCTGTCTGGTCAGACTGGTTATCCAGATCCAGTGCCAGACCTACAAATTTACCGTCTTCACCCAGCGCTTCGGAGTGGGTAAATTCATAACCTTCGTTCGGCCATGAACCAACAACCTTAGCACCACGTTCAGTGACAAAATCATATAGCTCACCCATAGCATCCAGAAACTCGTCCGGATAGCCAACCTGATCCCCAAGACCGTAAATCGCTACAGTTTTACCCGTAAAATCCACTTCATCAACTTCAGGTAAAAATTCTTCCCAGCTTTCATTTTCACAATCTGCAGATAGTCCAGGCAACAAGCCTTCACCCAGAGTAGGGGAACCAATTATCAGGTATTCATACTCTGCAAAATCACCTGGTTCTGTTCTGTTGACGTTAAGTGGTTTAGCCATCACTTCATCATCGAACTTTTTCTTAATCATTTTGGCCACTTTGCGGGACTTGCCTGTATCTGTGCCAAAAAATAAACCAATACGTGACATATCTAACTCCTTATGCACTCTGTGCTTAAATGTAAACCACATTAGATGCTACTTATTAGGAGTAATGCAGGGAGCGTACCATTGTTAATAAAGGCCTCAAGCCATTGATATAAAACAAATAAAGAAGGGTGCGTGGCATAAAAATTAATTTATGTAACAAATCATACAGAAATCAACCAGCGACATTTAGTAAGCATTGTTGGCTTTACTACAAACCTTTTAGGGTACAAAAAAAATCCCCACAAAGTGGGGATCAAAATGTCTGACAAATATCAGACCAGAGAACACCAACCGTTTAATCATCATCGTCGTCATCATCTTCATCCATAACACGTACGATTTTCCGATAAATCTCAATTCGATCACCATCAACAAGCTGCGCAGTCAATTTCGTATATTTTCCAAAAATACCGATTTTCTGCCGTTTGATATTGATTTCGGGGCACTCATCCAGAATGCCAGATGCATCAATAGCAGTCTCAACGGTGCTTTCTTCATCGATATCAAATTCATACCAAAACTGCTTATTTTCTCCGGCATAGGCGATAGAAACTTTCATGCAGAACTTTCCTCCAGATTCGCACCTACAGAACTAGCATCTTTACGCGATGCAATTAATCTGTCAGTAACACGCTTACCCGCAAGAATGATCCCAAGGCAAATAAATGCGCCCGGCGGCAAAATAAACAGAAGAGTACCGCCGTAATCCGGAAATACAGTCATCTCAATGAAAGAAAATGACTCACCAAGCAACAAAGATGCATCCGCAAACAGCGTTCCGCTACCGAAAAACTCACGCATACCGCCAAGCAATACTAAAACCCAGGTAAAGCCCAACCCCATTGCCAAACCATCGACTAAAGAGGGTGCAATACTCTGTTTTGAAGCAAAGCTTTCAACACGACCTAAAATTGCACAGTTGGTTACAATAAGCGGTATAAACAAGCCCAGAACCTTGTAAAGCTCATGCATCCAAGCATTCAAAAACAGATCGACTAACGTCACCATCGACGCAATTAACAAAATATAGATCGGTATACGTACCTGTGGTGTGATAATGCCTCTGAGCATGGACACCAACAAATTCGAAGCCAGCATCACCACGAGGGTTGCGAAACCCATCCCTAAGCCATTACTTGCCGTTGTTGTAACTGCCATCAAGGGACAAAGAGCCAACATCTGACTGAGGACCACATTGTTATTCCACAGTCCTTCAGACCAGATCTCCTGATATGTAGGTTGTGTCATTATTCTTCCTCCGTTGTGACAAGACCACCAACTGAAGCACTCTCGGTGAGATGCTTCTGTATATAGGCACGCTGTTTATCAAACTGAATCAAGCCCTGGTGTACGGCTGTAACTACAGCTCGTGGCGTAATAGTTGCGCCGGTAAACTGATCAAAATGACCACCATCTTTTTTAACGTTCCATTGTGATTCAGAAAGGTTTTCTAATGAGAAACCGTTAAAGGTTGTGACCCAGTCATCTTTTTTGATTTCAATCTTGTCTCCGAGACCAGGAGTCTCTGCATGACTGATAGTTCGCACACCGGTAATTTCACCTTTAGCATTCACTCCAAGCAAAACTACAATGTCCGTGGTATAACCCTTACCGACCACTTCCATAGCCATGCCTGATAAAGTGCCATCAATAGCGGCGATGTACGCCATACTATGTCCTGGAAACGGGCTTTCTTTTAACTCGTATAGACTCTCAAGCGGATTGTTGTTGTACATAGAGGCAGGCAACACCTGATTCAGCAGTGCTCGTTTATCTTCTTCTAAACGCTGCTTGATATCTTCACGTGTACTTTGCTCTCCCATCAACAACATGATACTGATGATCATTGCCATTCCACCAAGAAGGCCTGCCTGATAACCAATACGCTGAGTGAAGCTAGGTCTGGCCACATTCGTTACTGATCTCATATTCTCACTCCTCCCCAGCTTTAAGTGGCTGCCCTTGAAGGTTATAGCCGTAAATTCTTGGGCGCATATAGCGATCAATAATAGGGGTTAGTGCATTCATAAACAGCACAGCAAATCCAACTGCCTCAGGGAAAGTACCCCAGGTACGAATAATGTAAGCTACAAGTCCAATGCCAATACCGAACAGAATCTGACCCTTAGGATCATTAGGCGATGTAACTGGATCTGTAGCTATAAAAAACGCACCAAGGATCATGCCACCCGAAAGAATATGCATAAGCGGCGGCTCATATCGCTCTGGATCAATGACATTGAAGAGATAAGCCACAACCAAAATGGATACAAGAATAGACAATGGAATATGCCAACTAATAACACGTTTCCAAAGCAGGTAAATACCACCAAGAAGCAGCAGAAAAGCCGATGTTTCACCCATGCTGCCGCGTGTAAAACCCATAAATGCATCTTTTACTGCAAAAACCTCTGCCACTGAGACTGTTACAGGCACATTTGTCGTCAAGGCTGTTTTAACGTAGCCCAACGGTGTTGCTCCAGTGACCGCATCAGGCAGGGGCGTTGCAGAAAATGTTATGGCCAGACTTTCAAAAAAATCAGGAGCGGTCACAGATGTTATAGGGTTAACATTTGCCCAGGTTGTCATCTCTACAGGGAAAGATATCAGCAAAGCTACTCGTGTCAGCATAGCGGGGTTAAACAGATTCTGACCCAACCCTCCATACAGCTGTTTACCGAGCATGATTGCAAATGAAGTGCCGACCACAGCGATCCACCATGGAGCCCAGGGTGGAAGGGTCATAGCTATTAACCATCCGGTTAGAATTGCAGAACCATCCAGTGAACGTTTCAGGGCTTTTCCAGCCAGAAACAAGCAAAACATCTCACTGAGAATGGCGGTGGTTACACATAAAAACCATAAATTTATTGCGGGCCACCCAAACAGATAGAATCCAAACAACGTAGCAGGAATTAATGCCATACAAACCAGATACATCGTTCGCTCAATTGAACTTCGATCATGAGCATGAGGTGATGCTACCAACATATCAGGATACCTCCTCAACAGCTTTCTTTACGGGCTTACGCTTGGCTTTAGCTTTGGCCGCTTTAGCAGCTTTTGCTGCTGCTTTTGCTGCTGCCTCTCTCTCCATTCGCGCAAGCTTCTGCTCAGAGAGAGACTTGGTATATTCTCCTTTACTCTCCTGTACCTGAGACTCTTTAAGCTTGCCTTTAGCAAACTGAAAATACTGCACAAGAGGAATGTGAGATGGGCATACATACGCACAAGAACCACAAAGAATACAATCACTTAAACCGTACTCTTTAGATTCTTCATACTGATCAGCCCGAGCCGTCCTGGCCATTTCCAATGGCACCAGACCCATTGGACAGGCCTTCATACAACTTCCACAACGAATACAAGGCGACACCTCATCAGGGTTTACCTCCTCATCCGTTAAAGCAAGAATTCCGCTGGCACCTTTGGTAATAGGCACACCAGTATTAGGAAGCACCTGACCCATCATCGGCCCACCCATCAGCAATCTGTTTGGAGTGCTTACAAAACCACCTAATTGATCAATGACCCACTGAACCGGAGAGCCCAACAGCACCTCTACATTCTGAGGTGATTGAATACAGTGCCCTGATACCGTTACTACACGAGATATTAGAGGTATCTGCTCATACAGCGCTTGATGCACTGCATAAGTAGTCGCCACGTTATGCACAAGAACACCAACATCAGAACTACGCCCACCACTGGGCACTTCCTTGCCTGTAATTACTTTTATGAGCTGCTTTGCAGACCCCATAGGGTAACGAGTCGGTATGACCCGTATTTCAACATCCTCGTACTTAGCTGCGGCAGCTTCCATTGCTTGAATTGCTTCCGGCTTATTATCCTCTATACCAGCAACGATTTTTTCGGCGCCTATTGCCTTTTTGATCAACAACGCACCACTTACTATCTCTGTCGCACGGTCACGCATTAGCATGTCGTCACAGGTTAGGTATGGCTCACATTCACTGCCATTCAGGATAAGCGTATTAACCGCTTGCTTAGCACCCGCTTTTAGCTTCAGGGCTGCGGGATAAACTGCACCACCGAGACCCACGATACCTGCACTATCAACTAAATCTGCGATTTCATTCGCAGAAAGCTCAACAGGATCAACTTTTAATGTCTGCTCAAAGTTAAGATCCAAGCCATCTGGTTCCAAATGGATCGCATCGTAGCTCAGCATGGAAGGGTGCGGTGCCTGAATCTGACCTACACCAGCAATATAACCAGATGTTGGCGCATGAATATTGGCAGAGCGATCACCAGATCTTGAACCTATCAGCTCACCTTTTTTGACGTACTGTCCTTCTTGAACAACAGGTCTGGCGGCCAGCCCAGAATGCTGACTTAATGGAATAGACAGTAGTGGCGGTATGCCTAACTTTTTTATTGGCTTATCAGTGCTTTGTTCTTTACGCTCATCAGCATGAACACCGCCACGAATATGTAATTTATTAAACAACATAAGCTATACCGCTGCAGGTTTTGGCCAGTGCCAGTTATCCAGAGTTTCCTCTTCCGGATGGAGTGCAATACAATCTTCAGGGCACGCTGTCACACACTTGCCGCAACCTGTGCAAGCATCTTTAAAAATGTAATGCAGCTGCTTATTGGCACCAACAATGGCATCAGTTGGGCAGACCCGGTAGCAACGACAGCATCCTGTACATAGAGATTCTTTTATTGAAGCCGTCAAAGGGCCTTCAGCCATATCGCTGAGATCAACTGTCACGCCAAGCTTTTCAGCCAGTGTTTTTGCTAATGAAGCACCTCCTGGGGGGCAACAGGTTACTTCAGCATCCCCTTGAACCATGGCTTCAGCAGCACCGCTGCAACCTGTAAATCCGCATTGACCGCAATGGGTACCAGGCAACATGCCTTCTACATCTTTAATAAGCGGGTCTTCTTCAACTGCGAATACTTTATCCGCATAACCCAAAGCAAAACCCAGTAAAAGACCTAATGAGGTGAGCACAGTAATGGTTACAAACATAATTTTATTCCCGTAAAAATTATGAGCTTATACAAGCCCGCTGAAACCCATGAAAATCAAAGAAAGAACACCCGCAGTTACAAGCGCTACCGGAGTCCCTTCAAATGTTGCAGGCACTGTTGATAACGCCAGGCGCTCCCTGAGACCTGCAAACATAATCAACACCACCGTAAAACCTATAGATGCCCCAATCCCGTAAACAATGCTTTGAATAAAGGTAAATCCTTCACTGATATTAATCAGAGCCACACCAAGCACGGCACAGTTAGTCGTGATAAGAGGGAGAAAGATACCCAGTGTTCTATGTAATAACGGGCTGGTTTTTTTAATCATCATCTCGGTGAACTGCACTACTGCAGCAACTACCAGAATGAAACAAATTATTCTTAAAAACTGAAGACCAAATGGGGCGAGGATGTAATGCTCCATTAACCAGCCGGTGATACAGGAAAGCGTTAAAACAAAGGTAGTAGCAACACCCATACCTGTAGCCGTGCTGAATTTATTTGAGACCCCCATCAAAGGGCAAAGACCAAGAAACTTAACCAGAACAACATTATTAACCAGCACTGTTCCAACCAGCAGGGTAACGAGTTCCATAAGCTTCACCTCAAATATCCAGAACAATTACGAATTACTACAGTAGGTGCATTTAGCGTGCCATGGCTAAGTTATTGAATTTAAAGAAGTGGGTAGGTTTTTGTACTGTTTGAATAATGACAATGTTGAAAATCCTACACTAAAACCGACCTCCTTTAATTTGTAGGGATTGCAACAAAATTGATCACTATTTGTACTGCTTTGGTGCGTAAAGCATTTGTTCAATCAACGCTAATATCGCCTAAACACCCATTAATACTAAGGTTTAAATATCTGGCTTATATATTGCAACTGCGTAATGACTAATCTTTGTCATAGGAGTGGGGTATGACCAAAGAAAATGTCACAAATACAGATAAAGCCAGTAGCGATTCTGAAGTTTCTATAACGACTGAAGAGAAAGGTATGCACTCGGGTTTACCCAGCAGTGTCTTTTTTCAGGCCGTAGAACACGCACCTATATCTATTTCAATCACAGATCTGAATGCAAATATCCTTTATTGCAACCAGACCTTTACACGTGAGACGGAATATCAGAAAGAAGAGGTTATTGGAAAAAACGAATCCATACTGTCTAATCATTCAACACCAAGGATTGTATACGAGGCTCTGTGGGGCAGAATTACTCAACAGAAACCCTGGGAAGGTGTTCTGGTTAACCGCCGCAGAAACGGCAAACTCTATCTTGCTGAACTAATGGTTGCACCAGTTCTTAATGATAAGAACGAAACCATTAACTATCTGGGTATGCACCGAGATGTAACCCAGCTCCATACCTTACAACAACGAGTTCAAAATCAAAAAGAGCTGATCGAGCAAACACTGGATGCAGCTCAATCCGCAATTGTACTGTTTGATCATAAAGATCAGATTGTTCTTGATAATATTGCATACAAAACACTGGCCACTGATATTGCACCCTTTGAACCAGGAACACTGTTCCTATCCTCATTACGTGAGGAGTTAACCTTTGAACTTAATAAGCTAAAGCCCGGTTATTCCGTTCAGGGTCACGAGATCAGCCTCAACGTAGGCAAGAACAAAATACAACGAATTTTCTCATGCGATTACAGCATTATCGGAATAGGTGACGAAAGTGCGGATGGTTTCTTTTCAAACCCTGTTCGCAGCTATCAGATGCTGGTTATTACAGACATCACGAATACTCACAACCGTGAACGCATTGAACGCATGAACGCCCTGCAACTTCTTATTGCAGAAGAAGAATCTGTACACCACCTTCGTGAAGCTTTGAATGGTGCATTGTATAAATTCCAGCAGCCTCTCAATCTTATGGAGGCGGCCGTCAGAATGATCAAGCAGCGCCAAAAGGAACTACCAGAGTGCGAGGCAGAATCCAAGCAGATCATCTCGGCACTTCAAGAAGCGATTTCTATTGGTCAGACCACATGTACAGAGTTAGAAGATGCTGTTCCGAATGAGCAGAACAAAGTATCTGGGGTTGTAAATATTAATGAGGTTTTGCGAGATGTTCTGGATCTTGCTACTCCCCAGCTATTAAGAAATGGAATCCAGGTAAACTGGAAACCTTCTGTTTACCTGAATGCCGTTCACGGGCGCGAAAGCCGCTTACACAGCATGTTCAAGCAACTACTTGAAAATGCAATGGATGCTGTCATCTCAGCAAACCGAGACCGACGTGAAATCGAGGTTTCCACATGGGTTGAGAAGCAGGGCATTCTTATCAGCATTGCTGATACTGGTTACGGAATCAGCGAACAGATTCGCACAAAAGTATTTGAGCCTTTTTTCAGTACGAAAGAAAACCGTGATAGAACAACCGGTACCGGCATGGGGCTGACCCTGGTTCAGGAAATTGTAACTGAACATTGCGGAACTGTATCTGTTGATCCGAAGTACACAGATGGCTGCCGTATTCTTGTCCATCTACCAACAGACACAGAAGTGTAGGAGGGGTGACATGTCTGATACAGCTATTACCCGTACCGAACTTCTTGAACGCCAGCTTTGTATTTTAGATAAGATCTCATGGACGCTGACACGTTCTCTGGACCTCAAACCCAGCATGGATGAAGTACTGGAGATCCTGCATCATGAAGGGGGTATGAAAAATGGACTCATCGCTTTAAAAGATTATGAACAGGAACACTTATATATTAGCGCCATTCATAGTCATAACGATGACATCCAGAAAGCCAAAGATGCCGCCAAGTACCAGGCTGGTGAAGGATTAGTTGGTACCATCTTAAAATCCAATCAATCCATTGTTTTACCTAACCTTGATAATGAACAACGGTTTTTGGACCGACTGGAGTTATTTGAATGGAATCTCCCTTTTATCGGCGTACCCGTTAAAGACAGTAACGGTGAAGTTGCAGGGGTCCTTGCAGCGCAACCGGTATCTGACCCTATGCGATTCCTAGCAGAAGAGTGTCGGTATCTGGTGATGATAGCCAACCTTCTGGCTCAATTAATCCGCCTGATGAGTGAAGTAAAAAACCAGCACCAGGAACTCGAAAGCGAGCGCGATGAGCTCCGGCGAACAGTACGCGGGAAGTTTGGCTTCGAGAAACTCATGGTTGGACATACTCCATTAATGGTTAAAATGTTTGATCAGATTCGACGGGTTTCAAAGTGGGACACCACCGTTTTAGTCCGTGGTGAATCAGGTACAGGTAAAGAACTGGTTGCCAGCGCAATACACTACAATTCGCCAAGAGCACATAACAGTTTCGTCCGCCTTAACTGTGCAGCTTTACCGGAGAACCTTCTCGAATCAGAACTTTTTGGTCATGAGAAAGGAGCTTTTACCGGAGCCACCCGTTCAAGACAGGGGCGTTTTGAACAAGCAGATAAAGGCACGCTATTCCTCGATGAAATTGGTGAAATTTCACCGATGTTTCAGGCCAAACTTCTTCGTGTTCTGCAGGAAGGTGAGTTTGAAAGGGTAGGGGGTAACAAAACTATCTCCGTTCAAGTACGTGTCGTTGCTGCAACCAATCGGGATCTGGAGAAAGAGGTTCGCGAGGGCAACTTCAGGGAAGATCTATACTACCGGCTCAATATTATGCCGATCAATCTGCCTTCATTACGTGAACGCATCGAGGACGTACCTGAACTTGTTAACTTTTTACTCGGAAAAATAGGTAAAGCCCAGGGTAGAAAATTAACAATCAATGATCGGGCGGTACGAAAGCTGATGACCTATAGCTGGCCCGGTAATGTTCGCGAACTTGAAAACACATTAGAAAGAGCATCCATAATGGCAGATGAAGGATGTATAAAAGAGGACGATTTCAGCTTCAATACTACGGCAGATGCAATGCCTCCGCCGTCATCAATCCAATCACCCATGGAATCCAGCACCGTCAGATTTGATGAAGAAAGTGAATTTCAAAACGATTCTGGTTCGGAGATGGATGAGCGAAGCAAAGTTATCGCTGCTCTCGAGCAGACAGGGTGGGTTCAGGCTAAAGCCGCTCGTTTACTTAATATGACGCCACGCCAAATAGCTTATCGCATCCAGACTATGAACATTGAACTTAAGAAAATTTAGTATTGTAACCTTGGCAACTTTGCCCGCCCCTGGCGGGCTTTTTTATGTATTTACTCAGGAGCTAAATAAACTTGAACGATTTTGTTTTCGGAGTGAGCAACGTTCCAGCACAGCCTGCTTTTCCTCAGCAGACGAAGCGTTCCAACCAGTAATCTCATGAATTGTGCGAAAACAGCCGAGGCATACATCCTCATCATCCAGACAGCAGTTTCGGATACATGGGGATTGAATTATTTTGATCTCTGGCTCAAGCGTCATTTCGTATAATCCTATATTCAGATCAGTATATATGTCACAAACGGGCATCATACATCTCGAATTGATTAACACGTTTTGAAAGCCATTCAGCCTTATTTCAAACTACAGGCGGGAAGCTGGCGTGAATATACACACCATAAAGGCACAACTCCTTGGCCTAGATCATAGTTTAACCAATAACAGTACTCATTCCCTTATTAATCAGACATTCGAATTGTATAGAGTTTTCAATTATCCACCCCAAAAAACTGCTGCTCATTATTCTTATCTATTCAAAGGTAGGTCTGATTCTTCAGCTATTAATCTATGTAAGAGAACCGACAATCCATCCTAATCTGTAAATACTGTTACAAAAAAAACAAACCAATAAAAACAAAAATCCTTGAAAAACAAAAGATTAGGATGTGGCGCATTGATTGCAATACATAAGTCAAGATACAGAATCGAATGATGGCCGGTGAGGGCAACAGGAGAAAAACTGATGGAACTGAATGTTATCGATCAAGCCCCTGAAGTTGAAGGGGGATGCAGTGCAAGTGCCTGTGGTAGTACTGATGATCAGTTAAACCACCTTCCAGACGAAATCCGGGAAAAGGTACATAACCACCCTTGTTATTCCGAAGAGGCGCATCACTATTTTGCGCGAATGCACGTCGCTGTTGCTCCGGCCTGTAATATCCAGTGCCATTACTGCAACCGAAAATACGACTGCGCAAATGAATCACGCCCTGGTGTGGTTTCAGAACTTTTAACTCCGGATCAGGCAGTTAAGAAAACCAAAGCGGTTGCAGCGAACATTCCTCAGATGACCGTTTTAGGTATCGCAGGACCTGGTGATCCACTTGCAAACCCAGAAAGAACATTTGAAACGTTCAGACGCCTGAGTGCAGAAGCACCAGATATTAAACTCTGCGTTTCTACGAATGGGCTTGCACTTCCTGATTGTGTTGAAGAACTGTCTAAACACAACATAGACCACGTAACAATCACCATTAATACACTCGACCCTAAAATTGGAGCCGAGATCTACCCTTGGATTTACTGGAACAATCGCCGTATCCGTGGAGAGAAAGGTGCCAGGATTTTAATTGAGCAACAACAGAAAGGCCTGGAGATGCTGGTCGAGAAGGGCATTCTCGTAAAAGTTAACTCCGTGTTAATCCCGGGTGTGAATGATGAACATCTGAAAGAGGTAAGCAAGGTTGTGAAACAGAAGGGTGCCTTCCTACACAACGTAATGCCTCTGATCGCTGAAGCTGAGCACGGTACTTTCTACGGTGTAATGGGTCAGCGCGGACCTTCTGATGAAGAGCTACAGGATCTGCAGGATGAGTGCGCAGGCGACATGAATATGATGCGCCACTGTCGTCAATGTCGTGCTGATGCCGTTGGCCTTCTTGGGGAAGATCGTGGTTCTGAGTTTACCCTTGATAAGATCGAAGAGATGGATATCGACTACGAGTCAGCAATGAAGACCCGTGCCATTGTTCATCAGGGAATCGAAGAGGAACTTGCTGAGAAACAAGCGAAGAAAGAACGCTTAGCAGCAGTCAAAGTTCCATCAGGGCCTACCGCAAACAACAAGGATTTCCGCCCAGTATTGATGGCGGTTGCTACCAGTGGTGGCGGAGTAATCAACCAGCACTTTGGTCATGCCACAGAATTCTTGATCTATGAAGCATCAAGCAATGGTGTTCGGTTTATCGGTCATCGAAAAGTGGATCAGTATTGCATTGGTAATGACACCTGTGGTGAGAAAGAAAGTGCTTTGGCTGGCAGCATCCGATCTTTGAGTGGCTGTGAAGCTGTCCTCTGTTCGAAGATTGGATTTGAACCATGGGGACTGCTTGAAGAGGCTGGCATTGAACCAAATGGTGAATATGCAATGGAGCCGATTGAAGAAGCTGTTATGTCTTTATATCAGGAGATGATTGCTTCAGGCCGTCTGGATGAATCCACTGAGCTGAAAAAAGCTGAGATTTAGGAGATTAATTATGGCTCTAAGTATCATTGAAAGCTGTGTTAACTGCTGGGCATGCATCGATGTATGCCCCAGCGATGCCATCTATAACGCTGACCCCCACTTCATGATCGATTCCAAGAAGTGTACTGAGTGCGAAGGGGATTTTTCAGACACTCAATGTGCCAGCATCTGCCCAATTGAGGGAGCAATCCTGGATGCCTTTGGTTCAGAGGTCAACCCTGCTGGTTCTCTCACAGGCATACCACCTGAGAAGATGCAGCAAGCCATTGAGGAAATTTCAGCAAGATAGGTGAAATGGCATGGCAACAGTAATCTTCTACGAAAAGCCTGGTTGTATTAACAACACCAAGCAGAAAAAGCTGCTACGGGAAGCAGGCCATGAGGTGGATGCCAGAAACCTGTTAACGGAATCCTGGAGTAAAGAATCTCTGATTCCATATCTGGATAGGGCTGCATGTGAAAACTGGATAAACCGCAGCCATCCAGATCTCAAATCCGGAGCGTTAAAACTACGAATTACACAGCCGGATGCAGTTATTGATGCCTTATGTAATGACCCTTTACTTATCCGCAGGCCACTTATGCAAATTGCGGATAACTATTACCAAGGTTTCGATGCCGAGATGTTGAACCGTGTAATAGGTCTACAGCAGTTACCTCAAGAGGATATAGAAACCTGTCCTAGAACCCATTCACAGCAAGCCTGCAGCTGAGGACCGTTATGTTGATGATGGCGACTGACCATGATAACAGATATATGCAATTACTAGGTGCCAGTCGAGAACGTCTGATCGACCAGTATATTGCCAGACTTATCATTGCACCCAGGGAATCAACTGGTGTATTACCCCTGCATATGGGCCTGGGTGAAGAACGCTTCCAGCAGTTTTTTGATCGGCGCTTTCCTGACATGACACCCTGGTTTTTACAAAGTTTCGCCCCAAACCCCGTGGATATTGAACGCAGCATGCTCCGCGACGAGCTACTACGTATGCGCGCAGATGAAATTCAGGAGCTTTATGAATTGTTAGAAACCCATCGTAATCAATTATTTGAAGCTGAAATCTCTATCATCGTTGCAACTGGCTGCATGGGTGGCGATCACTTATGGAGGGATTTAGGTTTCCCTGACAGAAGCTGGCTCTCAGATTTTATACAACTGGTATACCCAGACCTCAAAGCTTTGAATCACAAAGATATGAAATGGAAAAGATTCCTTTACAAACAACTTTGCGAGTCTGGAGGAAGTTATGTGTGCAGAGCTCCAAGTTGCGAACAGTGCGCAGCTTATGATGATTGCTTTGGGCCGGAGGAGTGAGAATGACATCTGCACAAACGTACCCAATAGAGAGAAGTTTGAGTGAGCTTATGGATAATTACCATGAACTGACTAAACATCATTTCAAAGGCTACGCCCCGGGTCCTGAAACCCTTGATTGGGATGATCAACCTGATCCGTTTCGTCAGTACGAAGGCACAAAAACCATCGACCTCAAAGTATTTAGCCGAGGCGATCATAAACCCTATTTTTTTACTGAGCTGATGAACGGCCAACACATTCCAGAAATGCTGACACTGGAAAATATTTCGTTTTTCCTTCAGTTTTGCGCGGGGCTGACTGCATGGAAAACCTATGGCCCTGACAGCTGGTCATTAAGAGCAGTACCTTCTAGTGGTAACCTTCATCCAGGTGAGCTTTACCTGCTATTACCACACACGATGTTCTGCAATGCAGGTATCTATCATTACAATGTATACAGCCATCAGCTCGAATTGCGTCGTGAGCTGGATATTCTGAACACATTTGATATTCACATTATTCAGACAAGCGTTATCCAGCGAGAGCTATGGAAGTACGGAGAGCGAGCGTTACGCTACTGCTGGCTTGATGCAGGTCACCAGTTGTCACAGTGCCATGCGGTGGCGGGTATGCTGGGCTGGCGTTTATCACCTGTCACCATGTCCAAACTACAATTGCGCAGCCTCTGTGGACTCCCAGATTCAGGTTTTAAAGGCCAGGGTAAAGAGTACCCTGAATGGATCTACCGTGTGAGTCGTGCGGATACCCAGTTAGACAAGGAAGATTCTATTTTTCCTCTGGTATTTTCTGGCGAATGGCAAGGAACCGCAAATAATCTTGGCAGTGAATTTGTAATTAACTGGCCAAATGCTCAGGAAACCGCAGAAGCAAATGAGCTGACAACTACACCATCTCTAACATGTATCGGAAATAACAAACCTACCGGTACCGATACCAGCCAGAATGCTGCTGACATCATTCTTAGTCGGCGAAGCGGGCAGGCCTATAATGGGACTGCCACATACAACCTTGCTGACTTTGAACAACTGATCAGTACCTTAATACCAGGAAGCACCCAGCTTATTCCAGACAGCACCGCTATTCATATTCTGTGCTTTGTACATTCTGTAGAGGGGCTTGAACCAGGAATTTATCTAATCCCAAGATCAGATTCAGGCGCAACACTTATTCAGAACTGCATTCAACGCTGGCAGCCCTGGAGTGAAACAAGCCTTGAAGGCATCCCAAACAGCTGGCTAATAAAATCCAGCAATACCCGTAAAGCAGTAGGGCAGTTAAGTTGCAATCAGGCTATCGCTGCAAACAGCTGCTTTACCTTGTTCTTTTTGGGCGAATACGCAGCCCTTTATTCCGAATTGGATCAAGGTAGCTATTCCGACCTTTATCTCGAAGCGGGCATGCTTGGTCAACAACTCTATCTACAAACAACAGCTCAGGGCTACAGCGGAACAGGTATTGGCTGCTTCTTTGATGATGCCATCCACGAACTTCTGGGGCTGGAAGATAAAAGCCTGCAGGCTCTATATGGCTTTGCCGTAGGCGAACCCATCAAAGACAGCCGAATTACACAACTATCCGGTTATTACCACTTAAAGAGGGGGGAATGATGTCACAGATTACAGAGATTACCGTTCAGGAAGCAGAAGAGCTTATCAACACGAAAGGCGCACTAATTCTGGACACTCGGGATCAACGTGATTACATCAGCTCTCGCCACCCGGACGCCATTAATCTAAGCGACCATAACACTATGGCTTTAATCAAACGTACACCGAAGGATAAAAACATCATTGTTTACTGTTATCTGGGACATTCCAGCATTGAAAAGGCCAAGTTGTTTGCCGACTTTGGGTTCCAGAACTGTTTTAGCGTCAAGGGTGGATTTACTGCCTGGAAGAAGTTTCTAAAAGTTAAAGATTTCGCCGAGGAACAGCAGGTTTTAATTCAGAAAAGCGAGATCTTCTCATGACCCCGCTGATCACATCAGTACTGGATGGTGACCTGGTAGAGATTATTAAGTTATTACCTTGTGTTGATATCGATGAGATAAACCATGAAGGGAACAATTCACTGTGGTTTGCCTGCTACCGCGAAGACAGAGAAGTAGCTGCTCTTCTGATACAGCATGGCATTGATATCAATCATCAGAATGAGGGTGGCGCAACCGCTCTGATTTACAGCGCTTCAGCAGGCAAAACCGAGATGGTTGAACTGCTGCTGGAGGAGGGCGCAGACCCATCTCTGAAAACGCTGGACGATTTTACAGCATTGGATCTGGCGGCTAACCGCAAGATCCTGAAGATGATTTCAGCACGCACAAATGAACGCGCGTGAAAGGAGTATGTTGGTATGAGTACTGAAGACAAAATTCGCAATCAATTAGCGACCAACCCGATTCTGCTTTATATGAAAGGCACACCGGATGATCCTAAATGCGGCTTTTCGCGCAATGCGGTGAATGCCCTTAAAACCTTGGGTGCCAGCTACAGTTTTGTAAACGTACTGGAAGCGCCTTTTATTCGTGAAAAACTACCTTCAATCTCTGACTGGCCTACCTATCCGCAACTGTTTATCAAAGGTGAATTGGTGGGCGGTTCTGACGTTATTTGTGAGATGGCAGACGACGGCAGCCTGAAACCAATGCTGGATACAGCAGGGAGTTGAGATGATCGACCCTAAAGCAATTGAAGAAAGACTTTTAGGCGAATTCCCGGGTGCAGAGCTGGATATTAGCGGTGAAGACTGCAATTTCAGCGTCAGCATCATCAGCGAAGCCTTTGAAGGCAAATCGCTGCTGGATCGCCAAAAACGGGTTTTGAAATTATTCGAAGCCGAACTCAAGTCCGGTATTCTCCATGCGCTGAGCGTTAAGGCCTTCACAATGGAGCAATATCTGGCAAAGCAGAATACACATCTGGTTCAACTAGACGGTTAATTATTTAGAGAGGTCGCTGATATGAGTGAACAGGAATTAATGGACGATGAGTTTCTTGATACCACTAATAAACTGATCGAGATAGCAAACGAAATGGGGGCTAAATATGGTGATCATAAAACCGGTGTTGCCTTTATCTACGCTGCAGCTCGGTATAATGCTTACATTGCTGCTAGCAGTGTAACCAGTGCTGAAGCGCTTGAAGAAAGCCGACCTAAAGCAATTGATTATTTCTCCAACCGTTTTCGCCAGCTTTACGATGGCAATATGCAGGAATACGTTGCTCACTTTGAGGAATATATGGGTTCCGGTAGTGAAGAACCCGAGGTTGAGAAATCAGCCCTTAACTGATCTATCAGCGAGCACAGACCAACCAATGAGTCTTGTAGGTAACGCTACCTACAGGACGGTCTGGTCTGATTGATTCGTCACGTCTACGACAAAAAATGTCACATCAACAACGCATATCTACGCAGATTTAGAAAATACTTTTAAATATCAGTTGGTTATATTGTGGTTCGCTTCTTGCTCCTAGCTGTATTCCATTACAACGAAAGTGAGGGAGCTATTTAATGGCTAACGTTTATTTCACGTCTCCTATTATGGCGAAAAACCTTAAGGTTGAAGCTGTAGCGGGTAAGCGCAACACGCTCTTAGGTCTGGCAAAAGAAAACAACATCAAAATTCCTTGTGAATGTGAAGATGGTGTTTGTGGTTCCTGCCTGGTAAAAGTCACTCATCTTGATGGTATGCGCATCAAAGGCATGATGCTTACTGATAAAGAGAAGGGTGTTCTTAAATCCATAGGCAAACTGCCAAAAGCTGAACAGGAAAAAGCAGAAGTTAAAGATCTGCCTCCTACCTACCGTTTGGCTTGTCAGACAATCATTACGGACGAAGATCTGTTGATTGAATTCACCGGAGAGCCAGGTGGCGCTTAAGACCTATTAATGGTCAGTTATATGTTGTATGGGTGGCCGGGAGCGATTTAGCTCCCGGTTTTATTTTTGCGGTTAGACATTTCCATTCTCTCAGTGGCGTCACTCTATTAATTCCGTTATGTTGCTTTATCACTTACCTTGAACGGGCATTGAAGAGAGGCATCATGAAAATTCTGGCTTTCGCAGCAACCAATAGCCGTAATTCGATCAATAAACAGCTCGTGACCTATGCTACCACTCTGGTTCAGGGCGCAGAGGTTGAAGTTCTCGATCTTAACGATTTTGAACTTCCGTTATTCAGCGTAGATAGGGAAGCCGAATTTGGAGAACCCCCTGCATTAGCACAACAGTTCTACAGCAAGATTGGCGCGGCAGACGTGTTGTTTATCTCATATGCCGAACATAACGGCACATACTCAGCGGCCTACAAAAATCTGTTTGACTGGACCTCACGCATCGACAAAAAAGTATTTCAGGATAAACCCATGATCATCATGGCGACATCTCCGGGACCGGGCGGTGCTAAGAATGTTCTGGCACAAGCGAAAAATTCAGCTCCCCATTTTGCAGGAGAGGTACTTGCAGATATTTCTGTTCCACGATTCAGAGAGGCTTTTGATACAAAAACGCAAACAATTAAAGACCCTGAAATTGACACTCAGTTAAAGTTGGCAATAGAAGCGTTATTGAAATAAGAGATAAAAAAAGAGCGCATCAAGCGCTCTTTTTAATTACGAACTCAACTCAAGCGGTTTCAGCCAACCCATAGGCAGCATCAAGGAAGTTGCTCAACGGTTCCTCGATAATCTCCACATTCTTAAGCTTAAGAAAACGACGTTCTTTATCTGTAGGTTCTTCAATAAAGGCCCAACCTGTCTGCTTTTTATCAGCAGAATAAACCATATCACCCATAACCATACGCTGAGTATCACGCGTAAAACGCATTCCCAGAAACAGGTATTGTTTATTTTGACGATACAATTTCATGAATTCAGGAATGGCAAAACCACCCATCAGTTCAGTGATGTAATCTACAAAGTCAGCATCTGATGCTATGTAGTTAGCTTCCGGCACAGGAGACCCATGGGGTTTAAACAGAATAGGTAAACCCGCCATCACTTCACTCAGTTCGATCTCGGAATACTTTTTACCGTTATACTTAAACAGCTTATACCGGAAGTCTGTTCCCATTACTCTTGATAAACCCTGAATCAGAATATGTTCACGATTTGCGTACTGAGTAATCATCTGTGTATCACGGTTTATATCAATAACGTATGGCGCATCTAGATCAGCCAGCCAGCTATACAGCTTACCTTCAGTCCATTCTGTATTCAGGTAGGTATCATTCATAAAACGAGTGATAAAACTACGACCCTTTTTATTTTCCAGATTCATAGCTGCACGCGGGAACTCATACATCAAACGCGGCGCCATGGGCTGGCCATTATTCATAGCCAGTATCAAACTATCGCTATCCGCTGGAATAGGGGATTTGTCATTGACACTGACGACATCTGCCAGTGCTCCAGGGCCCAAGTAAGGCACGATCTTTCCCGATTTAATGCCTTCAATCAATTCTGTGTACATAACAATGCTTCCCGCAGGTCTTAATACATTAATAGATAGAATGCTTTCTGCAATACTCGGGCCACGCCTTAAAAATCAATGAGTTAACCAAAATACAGTCGTAATTTTGTCGCTAAATCAGATATGAGTGAGTGGTTTATTCCGGCAAAAGATACAACAACGACAAAACCCTATATTTTTTGTTGGAATTACAACAGACAACCGACGATTTGTCGTGCAAAACACCTGTGTAGCATTCCTAACAATTAAAATTAATCCTTTATTATCAATAGATTGAAAAACTATTTTCAATTGGTACGAGTTTCGCACCTAGTGACGTGAGTTGAAACAAATTTGGGCAATGATGCCCTGATTCAAAATCTAAGTCCTAAATTGAGGAGCAAGATTATGGCTATGCGTCAATGTGCGATCTACGGTAAAGGTGGTATCGGTAAATCAACTACCACTCAGAACCTTGTAGCAGCTCTGGCTGAAGCGGGTAAGAAAGTAATGATCGTAGGCTGTGACCCTAAAGCAGACTCTACTCGTCTGATTCTGCACTCTAAAGCACAGAACACAATCATGGAAATGGCTGCTGAAGCCGGTACTGTAGAAGATCTGGAGCTGGAAGATGTACTGAAAGCTGGATACGGCGACATTAAGTGCGTTGAGTCCGGTGGTCCTGAGCCAGGCGTTGGTTGTGCAGGTCGTGGTGTAATCACTGCGATTAACTTCCTAGAAGAGGAAGGTGCATACGAAGAAGATCTGGATTTCGTGTTCTATGACGTACTGGGTGACGTTGTATGTGGTGGTTTCGCGATGCCAATTCGTGAAAACAAAGCACAGGAAATCTACATCGTAGTATCTGGTGAGATGATGGCGATGTACGCTGCAAACAACATCTCTAAAGGTATCGTGAAATACGCTAACTCTGGTGGCGTACGTCTGGCAGGTCTGATCTGTAACTCTCGTAACACCGACCGTGAAGACGAGCTGATCATTGCTCTGGCTGAGAAGCTGGGTACACACATGATTCACTTCGTTCCACGCGACAACGTTGTACAGCGTGCTGAGATTCGCCGTATGACTTGTATCGAATACGATCCTTCAGCTAAGCAGTCTGACGAGTACCGTGCTCTGGCACAGAAAGTTATCGACAACACCAAGCTGGTTATTCCTGCACCATGCACCATGGACGAACTCGAAGATCTGTTGATGGAGTTCGGCATCATGGAAGAGGAAGACGAAAGCATTATCGGTAAAACAGCGACTGAAGAGTAATTGCTCTTCAGCACAGCGTTTTACTTTTGACGAGCATGTAGCGGATTAGCTTCTGCTCGCAACCCATAATGTAAAGGAGACAGGTTATGTCAACCATGTCACGCGAAGAGACTGATGCACTCATTCAGGAAGTGCTAGAAGTCTATCCTGCTAAAGCAAAGAAAGATCGTGCTAAGCACCTTGCAACTAACGATCAATCTGTTGAGCAGTCTAAAAAATGTATCACGTCTAACAAGAAGTCCCTGCCAGGTGTTATGACCATCCGTGGTTGTGCCTACGCAGGTTCTAAAGGTGTGGTTTGGGGTCCTATCAAGGACATGATCCACATCTCACACGGCCCAGTTGGCTGTGGTCAGTACTCACGTAATGGTCGTCGTAACTATTATATCGGTACTACCGGCGTTAACGCGTTCGTTACTATGAACTTTACTTCTGATTTCCAGGAGAAAGACATTGTATTCGGCGGCGATAAAAAGCTGGCTAAGCTTCTTGAAGAGGTGGAATCTCTATTCCCACTTAACAAAGGCGTATCTATCCAGTCTGAATGTCCAATCGGTCTGATTGGTGACGACATTGAAGCGGTAGCTAAAAAAGCAACTGCAGATACAGGTAAAACTGTTGTTCCTGTACGTTGTGAAGGTTTCCGTGGTGTATCTCAGTCACTGGGTCACCACATTGCGAACGATGCGGTTCGTGATTGGGCACTGGATAAACGTGATGATGACGATAGCTTTGAGAAAACCGATTATGACGTTGCTATCATTGGTGACTACAACATCGGTGGTGATGCTTGGTCTTCCCGTATCCTGCTTGAAGAGATGGGTCTACGTGTTGTAGCTCAATGGTCTGGTGACGGTACTATCTCTGAGATGGAGCTGACACCTAAGGTTAAGTTGAACCTGGTTCACTGCTACCGTTCTATGAACTACATCTCACGTCACATGGAAGAGAAGTACGGCATTCCTTGGATGGAATACAACTTCTTTGGTCCAACAAAAACTGATGAATCTCTACGTAAAATTGCTGCGTTCTTCGATGAGTCTATTCAGCAGAAAGCTGAAGAAGTTATCGCTAAGTACAAGCTTGAGTATCAGACAGTTATCGATAAGTACCGTCCACGTCTCGAAGGTAAGCGCGTAATGCTTTACATCGGTGGTCTGCGTCCACGCCACGTAATTGGTGCGTATGAAGATCTGGGTATGGAAGTTGTAGGTACTGGTTATGAGTTCGCTCATAACGATGATTACGACCGTACTATCAAAGAGATGGGCAACGCTACTCTGCTTTACGATGACGTAACTGGTTACGAATTCGAAGAGTTTGTTAAGAAGGTTAAGCCTGACCTAATCGGTTCCGGTATCAAAGAAAAGTACATCTTCCAGAAGATGGGTGTGCCTTTCCGTCAGATGCACAGCTGGGACTACTCAGGCCCATATCATGGCTACGATGGCTTCGCTATCTTTGCCCGCGATATGGATATGACCCTGAACAACCCATGTTGGAAAAAACTGCAGGCACCTTGGCAGGCTGATGAAACTGCTGAAGAAGCAGTTGCTGCCAGCGCCTAAGTTGGCTTTAGAGGTTCACGGTGCTTGTTAGCGCAATGCATCGTGAGCACTTCTACCCATGTTAACCCGTTTGTTCACAGATTAGTGGCGCGGGAGGAGAGATTGAAATGAGTCAATCAGTAGACAATATCAAACCGAGTTATCCGCTGTTCCTGGAAGATGACTACCAGGACATGCTGGCTAAGAAGCGTGATAATTTCGAGGAAAAACACCCACAGGAAAAGATCGATGAAGTTTTCCAGTGGACGACAACAGAAGAGTATCAGGAGCTTAACTTCCAGCGTGAAGCGCTAACGGTTAACCCTGCTAAAGCATGTCAGCCTCTGGGCGCTGTACTGTGTGCACTGGGTTTTGAAAAAACTCTGCCATATGTACACGGTTCACAGGGTTGTGTTGCTTACTTCCGTACTTACTTTAACCGTCACTTCAAAGAACCTGTTGCTTGCGTATCAGACTCTATGACAGAGGACGCAGCGGTATTTGGTGGTCAGAAAAACATGTTCGATGGTTTGGAAAATGCGAAAGCACTGTACAAGCCAGAGATGATTGCAGTTTCTACTACCTGTATGGCTGAGGTAATCGGTGATGACCTTAACGCGTTCATTGGTAACGCGAAAAAAGAAGGCCATATCGAGCAGGAGTTCCCAACTCCGTTTGCTCATACACCGAGTTTCGTGGGTAGCCACACAACCGGTTGGGACAACATGTTCGAGGGTATTGCTCGTTACTTTACTCTGAACTACATGGAAGATAAGGAAGTTGGTAGTAACGGTAAGCTGAACCTGGTTCCAGGTTTTGAAACTTATCTGGGTAACTTCCGTGTAATCAACCGTATGATGGAAGATATGGGTGTAGATGCGAATCTGCTATCCGATCCAACAGAAGTTTTGGATACACCTGCTGATGGTCAGTACCGTATGTATGAAGGTGGTACAACAATGGATGAGATTAAGGATGCACCAAATGCACTTAATACCATCATGTTGCAGCCTTGGCAGCTTGTTAAAACCAAGAAATTCGTATCCAACACTTGGAAACATGAAGTTCCTAAGCTGAACATCCCTATGGGTCTGGATTGGACTGACGAATTCCTGATGGAAGTGTCTAAAATTACCGGTAAACCAGTAGGTGAGAAGCTTGAAATTGAGCGTGGCCGTCTTGTAGACGCTATGACCGATTCTCACACTTGGTTACATGGTAAGAAGTTCGCATTGTACGGAGATGCAGACTTTGTAATGGGTCTATCTAAGTTCCTGATGGAGCTAGGCGCTGAACCTACACATATTCTGTGTAACCACGCTAACAAGCGTTGGAAAAAAGCAATGGAAGCAATGCTTGCTGAATCTCCATTTGGTGCTGATTGTGAAGTTCATATTGGTAAAGACCTGTGGCACATGCGTTCCCTGTGTTTCACTAATAAGCCGGACTTCCTGATCGGTAACTCATACGGTAAAGAGATCTCCCGTGATACTTTGCACAAAGGTAAAGAGTTTGAAGTACCTTTGATCCGTCTGGGCTTCCCAATCTTCGACCGTCATCACATGCATCGCCAGACTACCTTAGGTTATGAAGGTGCTATGCAGATGTTAACTACTATTGTTAACGCAGTGTTGGAGCGTCTGGATGACGAAACCCGTGGTATGCAGACCACAGACTACAACTATGACCTGGTGCGTTAAGCCCTTGTCATTGTAGTGACTACAGATTGCTTTCGGGCATCAGATAATTGGTCTGCTTTGTACTCACTGGCTAACGCCAGTGGGTATGTCCCCGAGCTTTTCGTTATCAATCCCAAAGTAATCCCATCAGGGGCAGGGTACTGCCCCGATCTTACTGTTGTTGTCGGAGACTTAGTTATGCCTAACGTTATGATTCGCAAAGATAGTGAGGGGAAAATGACCCTCTACGTTGCTAAAAAAGACCAGGAAGATGAGATCGCTTCAATTGAGTTTGAAGCTGAGGACAAGTGGGGCGGGTTAATCGAACTCACCGACGGCACTAAGTATTTTATTGACCCTCTGAGCGAGGCACCTTCGTTGCCTAAAACTCTCAGAGCACGTCGAGGATAAGGAGGTGTTGTCATGTCAACTCAGATTTCCAATGAGGTTGCTTTACGTATAGGCCTCGCATCCAGAGCACTCCCGGATACAGATGCTAAGCGTCTGATGACTGTTTTGGTAGATGCGGTTGGTCTGCCAATTACCGAGACCAAACTAGCTCGCCTTAAAGTCAACAAATTACGCCAGGCTTCAGGCGGTGAACTGGATGAGATTGAACCCAGTTTCCTGAAACAGGCGATCAACCTTCTAAAAGGCATTGGCGTCAGTATGGAAGAGGAACCTCTTCCAGAAACCGTACCTTATACAGAAGGCGATATGCCAGGCTCCATAAAAGTTGCCTGCGCTTCAAATCACACCACCTTGATCGACGGCCATTTTGGTTCCTGCTCCCGTTATCTTGTGTATCAGGTTTCAGATAAAGAATTCCGACTGATCGATATTCGCGAAGCGATAGTCCCTAAAGATACGGAAGACAAAAATGTATTCCGTGCCGGACTGATCAAAGACTGCCAACTTCTTTACACAGTTTCTATCGGTGGGCCAGCTGCTGCCAAAGTCATTCGTGCAGGTTTGCATCCAATAAAACAACCAGACGGTGGTGATAGCCTTGAACGCATGACCGATTTATCTGCTGTCATTGCAAACAACCCTCCACCATGGCTTGCCAAAGTAATGGGGCAGACACCTGAAGAACGTATTCGTTTCTCCCAAACAGAGGAGGAAGAGGCATGATTGAAGTCGCAGAACTAAACGAAATCAATCAATTTGTGAGCCAGGAAGAGATCGGGGAAGAACTTGTATCTGCACTTCGCAAGCACTTTCCGGAGATCCACTTCAACTGGTGTTTTGACGACGACATCGGAGCAACTGCCAAGCCATACAGTGAAGGGAAAGGGTTTAACCTCTATCTGGTCAATTCCGACAACCACTGTTCATGCCTGACAAATGATCCCGAAAGCTCAAGTGGAGTAGTCATTGCCGAGGTGATTGATGATGACTAACGGAGACGATCTGACACCTGTTGCAGATTGTCGGCTCTGCCGCTTTAAGTCCACATTACTTCTGGCCGGGCGCTGTATCCCGGGTGATGCATGCATTGTGGCTCAAAGCGGTCGTCAGATAGACCGGTTTTTAAGAGTGAATCCGGAACTGTCCCTTTATTACTTACAAGACAGTTTTTGGGAACGCAGAGCCATTGCGGTTCGCTATTCACCCTTAACAGCGCTCGAAAAAATGGTTAATGACCCGGATGAAGCCGTGCGCAGAGCGGTTGCCTACCGTTTGCCTCGCGATCAGCTTGCCAAATTGATGAATGACGAAGATCGCGAAGTGAGGATCACGGTTGCCGATCGCATTAATCTCGAACAACTGGAGCAAATGGCTGAAGACCAAGACTACTTGGTACGTGCCTATGTGGCACAGCGGATACCTGAAGGTCGTTTATTTCGCATGATCAGAGATGAAGATCGCCAGGTAAGAAAAATTGTTGCCAAACGTCTACCCATTGTAAGCCTTGCATTGATGTCCAACGACCCGGAGTCCGAAGTAAGACGAATAGTTGCTGAAAGGATGGAACCGGAAGAGATGGCCTTAATGCTTGAAGATCCGGACTGGACAGTACGACTTACCGCTGCAATGAGAGCACCGTTAAACCTCTTAGAAGGTTTGACCGACGATCCTGATCCTGAAGTCAGCAGTTTGGTAAAAGAACGTTTGTCGAATAGTTAACAAAGCTGTTTTTTTAAGTGTGGGGTTGTTATGTCATCTTTGCTACATCCATGAACCCCTTTCACTAAAAATCAATGAGTTACCGCTGGTATATCTGTTGCATTATCACTTTATAAACTCTTTTTAGTGAAAAAATGTCACGCACAATCCGCAGATCTTTTACAGATCGGAGGTAAATATGAAAGCCAAAGAGATTGCTGAGTTACTTGACGAACCCGCTTGTGAGCACAACAAAAAGGAGAAATCTGGTTGTGCAAAACCCCAACCGGGTGCGTCTGCGGGTGGTTGTGCTTTTGACGGAGCGCAGATTGCTTTGTTACCCATTGCGGATGTAGCTCATATTGTGCACGGACCGATTGCCTGCGCAGGTAGCTCATGGGATAACCGCGGAACACGCTCAAGCGGCCCGGAGCTATACCGCATAGGAATGACCACCGACCTTACCGAACAAGACGTCATTATGGGTCGGGGTGAAAAACGCCTGTATCACTCAATTAAACAGGCAGTTGAAGAATATGATCCCGCGGCTGTTTTTGTCTATAACACCTGTGTTCCTGCTTTAATCGGCGATGATGTCGACGCTGTATGTAAAGCGGCTACAGAACAGTGGGGAACACCGGTAGTACCGGTAGATGGTGCTGGCTTTTATGGCACAAAAAATCTCGGCAACCGCATTGCCGGTGAAGCAATGGTTAAGCACGTTATCGGAACCAAAGAACCTGAACCTAAGCCAGAGCCTACAACTCCAGGCATGACGATTCACGATGTGAACCTAGTGGGTGAGTACAACATTGCAGGTGAATTCTGGCATGTATTACCACTACTGGATGAACTGGGCATACGCGTACTCTGCACACTGTCAGGTGATGCTCGTTTCCATGAAGTTCAGTCCATGCATCGCGCCGAAGTTAATATGATGGTTTGCTCTAAAGCGATGGTTAATGTTGCCCGTAAGCTTGAAGACCGCTATGGCACCCCTTGGTTTGAAGGCAGTTTCTACGGCATTTCTGATACATCTCAGGCCTTGCGGGACTTTGCTCGTTTGATCGATGACCCGGATCTCACAGACCGCACCGAGAAACTGATCGAGCGAGAAGAGCAGAAGATCCGTGATGCACTAGAACCCTGGCGAGAACGTCTCAGTGGCAAACGGGTATTACTTTACACCGGCGGGGTTAAATCCTGGTCAGTAGTTTCAGCCTTGCAGGACCTCGGCATGGTTGTCGTAGCGACGGGCACCAAGAAGTCTACCGAAGAAGATAAAGCCCGAATTCGAGAACTGATGGGTGAAGACACCAAAATGATCGAAGAGGGTGGTGCTAAAGAGCTGATCAATATTGTTCACGAATATAAAGCCGACATCCTGATTGCGGGTGGCCGGAACCTTTACACAGCACTTAAAGCTCGTATTCCGTTTCTGGACATCAACCAGGAACGTGAGTTTGGCTATGCCGGCTACGACGGCATGTTGGAGCTTGTAAAACAACTGGCGATTACCATTGAAAGCCCAATCTGGTCAGCCGTTCGCGAGCCCGCACCCTGGGGCGATTCCACGACTGAAACTGAACTGTTACAGATGGAGGGCTGAGTATGGCTACCTTAAATAAACGTAAAAAGGCACTCTCAGTTAATCCGCTCAAAGCCAGTCAAACCATGGGCGCCACACTGGCTTTTCTTGGCTTCAGTAACGCAATGCCGCTGATGCATGGCAGCCAGGGTTGTACCGCCTTTGCAAAAGTATTCTTTGTTCGTCATTTCAGAGAGCCGATCCCGCTTCAGACAACCGCCATGGATCAGGTCAGCTCTGTGATGGGCGCTGACGAGAATGTGGTTGAGGCCCTTAAAACTATCTCAGAAAAGCAGAAACCAGCAATCATAGGAGTTTGCTCTACAGGCCTCGCTGAAACTCAGGGTTGTGATATGAATCTCGCAATTCATGAGTTCCGTAAGCGTTACCCGGAACATGAAAAAGTCGCTGTAGTGAAAGTGAATGTGCCTGATTTCAGCGGCTGCTTTGAAACAGGTTATGCTTCAGCTACCGCCGCTATCATAGATCAGCTGATTGAACCCAGTGAAAGGTCTGGGCTTCGTGCAAAACAGGTCAATATTTTATGTGGCAGCCACCTGACTCCAGGTGATTTGGAATTTGTAATCGATACCGTTGAGAGTTTTGGGCTAAGACCATTACTGATTCCGGACCTTTCACGCTCACTTGATGGGCACCTTCCCAATGAAGAGTTCAGTTCGCTTACAACAGGTGGACTGACCATGGATGAACTCAGTATTGCTGCAGAGAGCCGTATGACCCTGGTGGTTGGTAGCTCTCTGGAAACCGCCGCAAAAAAATTAAACGATAAAACCGGTGTGCCCTACACAGCTTTCCCCCACCTCCACACCATGACAGAGGTCGATCGCTGGCTTATGACTCTGTCTGATCTGTCGGGCATGCCGGTCCCTAACCGCTGGCGCAGGCAGCGCCGTCAGCTTCAGGACGCCATGCTCGACACCCACTTTATGCTGGGGCAACTGCGTGTTGCTATAGCCGCCGATCCTGATCTGCTTCTCGCAATGCATGACCTTGTCGTCAGCATGGGCGGTGAAGTTGTTGCTGCTGTCAGTCCCGATAAAGGACCCGCTCTTAAGCAGATTGCATTGGAAACTGTGCAGAAAGGTGACCTTCAGGATCTTGAGCAACTGGCATTGGAAAACAAAGCCGAATTTGTGATCGGAAACAGCCATCTGGCTGAGTGCTCAGAGAGGCTACATCTACCTCATCTGAGGGCAGGATTTCCGCAGTATGACCACCTGGGGGGATTTAACCGAGTTTGGGTAGGTTACCGTGGCATTCAACAGGCATTGTTTGATATTGCCAATATGCGAGTAGCCCAACATGAAGAGATCTCTCCTTATTACTCCGTTTATTCTCAGAAACGGGAAGAAGAGAGAGCCGACATCCGACACCAGCAGGGAGGTTGATATGGTTCCGGTGTCACGTCACCTGAATGTCGTCCGGGAATCCAATGAAAATTACATGTTACGTGTGGCGTTTTCAACCAGTGATGGCAAGACCGTGAATCAGCATTTTGGTTACGCCCAGACCATACAGATCTATGGAATATCCATGACTCAGGCAGACCTGCTATCTGTTGCAGAGTTTTGTGACGATATGGAGCATGGCGAGGATAAGCTACAAGCAAGAATCGATTATCTCGACGGCTGCGCAGCAGTATACAGCTATGCCTGCGGTGCTTCCGCAGTAAGACGGTTAATCACCACAGGTATACAGCCGATCCGAGTTACCGAAGAAGCCCCTGTACATGAGCTAATAAAGGCATTACAGAAAGAGATCAAGCAAGGGCCCGGCAGCTGGCTTGCCAAAGCCATTGAACGGGAAAAACGGTTATTAGGTAATACATTCAGCCCAATGGACAGTAACAGTTGGGAAGAATAAACAAATTCTATTTAGAGCTGGGGAGTAAATCATGAGTGAAGCACTATGTGTTGCCGAAGGCAGCGAAGTTATGAACTCGCCTTTCATCAAACAGATGATTGTGCAATTAAGAGCCGTTGATAGTTACGGAACATACGATAGCTGGAGTGACGAAAAAGTTTTGGATCCTATGATCCTCACCAAAGAACGTCGACGTGAAATCCCTGTTGTTGGTGATCCGGATGAAATCATCATTTCTCGCGTTAAAGCGTTTTATAACGCCCTTGCCGTGAGCATTGAACGAGAATGTCAGTTGATGGCTGTCCCTATGGTAAATCTCAGCCACGAAGGTTTTGGCCGTGCGCTCATCATGGTTGGCAAATTGGTTGCATTAGATAAATCACTCCGTGATGTTCATCGCTTTGGCTTTGATTCTCCAGAAAAAATGGAAGAAGACGCAACCAAATTAATCGATAAAGCAATAGCAGCAATCACTAAATACCGTGACGCAGCTGAAGCCTAGGAGATTGCCATGACTGATGAAGAATTTAAGGCGCTTCAAAAACAAGCACGTAAAGCCAAACGAATTGCAACTGAGTGCGCATCAGAAGTTCATGATCTGGTTGAGGATCAACTCTGGTCCGATTACGAACGATTACCTGAACTTGCACAGAAAACACTGAATGCTTGTCTGGCCTGGAAAGAGGCCGAGGCAAAACTGAGTGCTGCACAATAGAGCATTCAGTAAACTTATTGAGGAGAGGTCGTATGTCTGCTGAGCTGATTAAAGGGCGTACCCGGGGGGGAGATGAGTGGACCCCTAGTTTTATAAATGATCTAAACCAGGAAACCTGCATCGGCTGTGGACGCTGCTACAAGGTATGCCCAAGGGATGTATTTGAACTGGTAGATCGTTCAGAAGCGTTAAACGACGACGTCGATGACGATGATGATTGGGATGATGACGATGAAATGAAGGTCATGGCAATTGCAGACGAGAATGACTGCATTGGTTGCATGTCCTGCGTTCGCGTTTGTCCGAAAAAGTGCCATAGTCATGAGGAGGCTGCAGCCTGATAACGCTGTAGTCAGAGTTGCCATCTCAAATCAGGAGAGCTGTCATGCCAAAACCAGAAATTCACTTATTTATATGTAACCAAACGCGCCCAGAGGGACATCCACGTGGAAGTTGTGGTGCCTCTGGGGCTGCGCAGATCACACAGTATTTTTCGGAAGAGATCGCAAAACGGAATCTGTTTAATAAAGCTGCTGTTACAGCAACCGGCTGCCTGGGCCCATGCGATTGCGGCCCCAACGTACTGATATATCCAGGATCTTACCTGTATATCAATGTAACACCTGAAAAAGCTGCACAGATCATGGAGCAACATATACTCGGGGGTGAACCGATACCTGAATTCCTGGCACCGGAAGCCGTTTGGTAATCATTATGCAGGTTACAGCAGAAATATCGCTCAAAGAGAAGTTTACTGCGCTTATCCAAAATGCTTTGGAGTGTGCCCAGACAACGATTAAAAAATCAGGTCTCAATTCAGACAATATACCCCGAATAGAGAATTTTGCATTTGAGTCCAGAGAAGATCCTTTTTCTCGTCAGGAAACGTTGTGTGGGCGCTGGGCTGATCTAAACAGCCAGCGCAGAGGCAACCTTGTGATAAACGGTGATGGCAGCCTAATGCTTGAAATTGATCTTATCTGCGAATTACCAAACACAGATGGCCGCTGGGCCGAGCTGGTATCTGTCTGGGGCCAGAACAAAGACAATCTGCGCTCAGAAATCACATTAATGCCAACAATCTAACCTATCCCAAATACCTATCACCACGGACTGCTCATAATGAACGGATCACCACAGCAGGCAGAATTAAAGTTTATTCTGGTACACCTTAATCCGCTCAGTGCCAGATTACACTTTCTGGTTTCCCTCGAAAATAAGCAAGCTACAGCCTGCTTACCTTCTTCTCTCGATCCTTTGGCAACGCTTGATATCTCTCATGAAAAACTGCCACCCGCACCACACGTTGCATTACCTTTAAAGCAACTGGCAGAAAAGCTTTGCGTTGATGTCAACTGCCTTGAAGTGGTTACTCCGCTACTTAGCTGGGTAGAAACCCCCCAAAACCTTACCGCTATAGCATTGGTAAAACTGAACACCCCAGAACCGCCGCAACTTAATATCGAATGCAACTACATAACTCTTATGGAATTACTTAAAGTTCCAGTCATCGATCGCTTACTCTTCAAAAAGTCCTACGAAATACTTCTGGGTGATTAATTTTTGTCTGCTTGTCATTGTCGCAATTACTACAATCTATTATTTGTCGCACCAAAGCACTAAAAGAAACCATCAACAAAGACCTCTATCTTTCTGTTATTAAAAGCAATTCTCTGTAAACACCCTTATGGCACTCAGATTGCACTAACCATTTCAGAACACTCATTTAGTGGGGGCATAGGAATGATTCAGTTAACAGATAGTGCAGTAAATGCTGTATCCCGGTTTATCAACCAAGCAGATAAACCCATTTTTGGCTTACGTATCCGTGTAGATGGTGGCGGCTGTTCAGGTTTCAAATATGGAATGAAACTTGAAGAAACCAGTGCAGATACAGACCAGGTTTACGACTGTGATGGCGTAAAGATCCTGGTGGATAACGAAAGTGTCGAACTTCTTGAAGGCGTCACAGTAGATTTTCTTGATGGACTCGAAGGTACAGGGTTTAAGTTTGAAAACCCGAATGCCACAGAAAGCTGTAACTGTGGTAAGTCTTTCGCAGGTTAACCATTGGCCGGTAAACAGAATTAAAGAGGAATTTAATCATGTGGGATTATTCTGAAAAGGTTAAAGAACATTTTTACAACCCTAAAAATGCCGGTGCGATTGAAGAAGCAAACGCAACAGGTGATGTAGGTTCATTAAGTTGTGGTGATGCATTGAGGTTAACCCTTAAGGTTGAACCAGAAACTGAGATTATTCTGGATGCTGGGTTTCAAACTTTCGGTTGCGGATCTGCCATCGCATCTTCTTCAGCGCTTACAGAAATCATTAAAGGAATGACCCTTGATCAAGCCTTGAAAGTTTCAAACCAGGATATTGCTGACTATCTCGACGGTTTACCCCCGGAAAAAATGCACTGCTCAGTGATGGGCCGCGAAGCTTTAGAGGCTGCTATAGCTGATTACCGAGGTGAAGAATGGGCAGACGATCATGACGAAGGTGCTTTGGTTTGTAAGTGTTTTGCAATTGATGAAGTAATGATTGAAGACACCATCAGAGCTAATAACCTGACAACTGTAGAAGATGTTACAAACTACACTAAAGCCGGTGGTGGTTGCTCTGCATGCCATGAAGGAATTGAGAACATCCTTACTAAAGTTATGGCTGAAAATGGCCAGACTTTTGAAGCAGCAAGTGTCATTCCTGCAGCAGCGAAAAAGACCGAAAAAGCGCCTGAAGACGATGGAAAATTATCCGACCTGAAACGTATCAGAGTCATCATGGATGTCATTGAGCAGGTAAGACCTGCACTTAAAGCTGATGGCGGCGACTGTGAATTAATTGATGTAGAAGGCAAAGATATCTACGTAAAACTGACAGGCGCTTGCATGGGCTGCCAGATGGCAGCAATGACACTAGGTGGAATTCAACAACAGCTGATCGAAGCTCTCGGTGAATTTGTACGCCTGGTACAGGTTGAAAAGAAAGATGAGTTAGTTGGACTGGGAGGTTAATCATGAGCGATATCTATCTTGATAATAACGCAACAACAATGGTAGATCCTGCCGTTGTTGAGGAGATGATTCCTTACTTCAGCGAACAGTTCGGCAACCCATCCTCACTGCATAGCTTTGGTAACAAAGTTGGCTTCGCACTCAAAAAGGCGCGTCAACAGGTGCAGTCTATACTGGGTGCAGAACACGATTCAGAAATCATCTTTACTTCCTGTGGTAGTGAAGCAGATTCCACGGCTATTTTATCTGCACTTAAAGCGCAGCCTGAACGTAAAGAGATCATTACCACGGTTGTTGAACATCCTGCAGTGCTAACTCTGTGCGAATATCTGGAAACAGAGGGTTACACTATCCATAAATTGGAAGTGGACAGCAAAGGCCGCCTTGATCTTGATCAATACGCAAAACTCCTCAGCGATAAAGTTGCGGTAGTTAGTGTGATGTGGGCCAACAACGAAAGTGGTACGCTGTTCCCAGTTGAAAAAATGGCTGATATGGCCCAGGAAGCCGGAGTCATGTTCCATACCGATGCGGTTCAAGCGGTTGGCAAAATCCCCGTAAATCTTAAAGAGAGTAATATTCATCTATTGTCTCTTTCCGGTCATAAGCTTCACGCACCTAAAGGTGTAGGGGTTCTTTATTTAAAACGGGGTACTCGTTTCCGTCCGCTTCTTCGTGGCGGTCACCAGGAACGTGGTCGCCGTGCAGGTACTGAAAACGTCGCGTCGATTATTGGCCTGGGTAAAGCTTGCGAATTAGCCATGCAGAATATTGAATTTGAAAACACGCACGTAAAAGAGATGCGTGATCGGCTTGAAGAGGGCATCCTTGCTGCTGTTCCTCACAGCTTTGTAACAGGCGATCCAGATAACCGCTTGCCGAATACAGCCAGCATTGCTTTCGAATACATTGAAGGCGAGGCAATTTTACTGTTGATGAATAAAGTCGGCATTGCAGCTTCAAGTGGATCCGCTTGTACTTCAGGCTCGCTTGAGCCTTCACATGTAATGCGTGCAATGGGTATACCTTATACCGCTGCTCACGGAACAGTACGATTCTCTTTCTCCCGATACAACACCATGGAAGAGGTTGAGCGAGTAATTGAAGAGATCCCACCGATCGTAGCAAAACTCCGCAAGCTGTCCCCATACTGGAGCGATAACGGGCCAGTTGAAAATCCAGAAGCAGCATTTGCTCCTGTATATGCGTAGTTGAATTTTCTGTAGCAGCCAGGGGGTAGGATTTCTCCCCTGAGCTGCATATCTCTTTCTGAAGAAAAACGGAGGCTGTGATTGATGAGTAACAACTCATATTCATGCGTTTCTGATGTCAGTACCGCACCTCAAGATTTGATCGTTGCCTTTGCCTCCATGGACGGGGATATGGTTGACCAGCATTTTGGTTCATCCCAGGGTTTCTTTGTGTACTCCGTTAATAGTGATGAAGCAAAACTAATCGCTGAACAGTCCTTTGCTTACGAAAAAAAGGACGGTAACGAAGACAAACTCAAACCCAAAATAAAATGGCTGATCGGTTCAGATGTGGTCTATTGCGGCTCTATAGGTGGCTCTGCCACTAAACAGCTTATATCACTGGGCATCACACCTTTTAAGGTAAAAGGCGGCCCCGATGTCGACGAGCTGATTGAGGATATCCAGAAACAACTAAATGGTAAGCAAGAATTCTGGTTAAAAAATATCCTCAATAAAAAAACCTGTCAGTCTGTTGATCGTTTTGATAATTTCGCAGAAGACGAGTGGGAAGAATAGGGAATATGAACGTTCGACGCTTAGTCTGGAATATATTTCCACCTACAGAACTGAGACAGTTTGAATGCTGTGCTGAAAAGCTGCTTAACAGTGGCGAGTTAAGACCACCCTTACATGCGTATAACCCATTACTCGCCATCAGAAAGTCCATTTCAGCTATGCAGAACAAACCAGAACAGGTCGTCAGCGAGATCCGCGAATTATCCATACCGGTTGAGCACTTTGTGTTACTAAAAATCCATCATTTCGCTCTTGAAACTCTTAATAGTGGAAAGTTTCGCGAGTATGGACACCGACTTAATGATCAAGGTATTGAATACCGCCGAGTCATCAGAAAGGTCTCTTGGTTGCTAGAATAACGCGGTTATTCTCTGTACCACCCCAATGTAAGAATCTCTTTGGCTAGCTCTAGCTGAAAAACAAGTCCCGCACTGACATTCATACTGATCAAAGTTTTCGTGCTTAAGCCAGGTATTAACGCCTGTACAGCATTCGGTAAAGCACTGTCAGCAAGCCCCCGATTAACATATTTATCAATACAACCACCAGCAACTCACCCGTCTCGCCTATTAGCTGCGCTACTAATGAATCAGGTATTTCAGGTTCGCCACTGAATAAACGCAATAAAGCTGAGTATGCATTTAAAAATTCGGCTGCAGGACCAATCATATAGTCGATCCCAGTCATCACAATCAGACTAAGCAATGAAAAAAAAGCCAGTTGCCATCTCATAGAATTATTGTTCAGCAGGAAATATTTAATCGGTAATGACAGCAACTATATTTCAAACACATCCTTATACTCCAGAAAAAAAGCCCGCTTTGCTACAACAAAGCGGGCTTTATGGTGCCTTATTATCCCAGTAGTCAGTGAGTGAGGTTCCTACCAGGAAAAGGCTTAAACTGCACCCCAGCCTTCACGAACAGTATCAGTCGCCATAGAGAGAGCCTGCTCAAGCGTTACAGTCTCAAACTTAGGTTTATAGCTCTTTAACTCTTCATACATGGTTACCAGCTTGTTACCTGGCGTCTGACCTTTAAAATCACTTTTTTCCATAGCCAGCTCTTCCATTGTCTCGTTCCATGGCAGTCCTTGTGACATTGGAATCAAAGTAAAACTATAACCTTCAATTTCTGTAATAACTGAATCTTCCAGGTCAACCACATAAAGCAGGGCAGACATACCCGCATCAAAATCAGCCTTATACTTCTCAACCAATACAGGAATTGATGCAATGGTATCTACAGCACCTACCAGCATTTTTATTTTTTCATCCGCCAACATAACCGCACCACGCATCACTTCAACTGGAGGTTTTGCGTGACCTTTATCATCACCAATTTCACCTTCAATAAGAATCAGCTCTCCACGGTAGGCTTGCAGCTCAGTATCAGTTGGCTCGATAAAATTGACGTTAAAAAGCAGGCCTTTTTCTTTATAAGTGTCAAATAACATGATTAGACTCCAGAGTTCATAATTAACCACATAAGCGGGTTTTTATTAGCTAAGTGCAATATGCATACCCAAATCTAATCCATTGATTTATAAAGAACTGGCAGGAAATTTCAGCTCTTCATGTAATAAATTCAGAACTTTTTGTCAGTTTTACTCCATTACCTTTTTTTTCCGTTATGTAAACTTTGCGACAAATACTATTCACCCCAGTCACCCGACAGAAAATGGTCAATCTCTTTCATAATGTAATGATTTTTATTCAAGCTTTTAACTAAGGCCTGAGCCTCTTCTTCTGAATAGCCATTCAATGTAAAGCTGGTTGAACCAACTGAATGTGATTGATAATTCAATTCAACCTCCATAATCCAACTACCTTCAACTGGCTGTTCCTTGAGAGTGATCAGCGCTTTTAAGCCATCTTCCAGCTGTTTGATATGCTGTAACACGGCACTCATGAATGGTCCTCTATATACTTGACCAATGCCGCATCCATATTGGTTATATGTTGATGCAACCACTCTTCAACACGTTCATTTATATAGGATCTTGCCATGGCGAGTCGGCCTTTCTGAACCCGCTCATTTAACTGCCTCAATTCCCCCAACACGCGATTATGTTCACCGCAATGTTCATTTTTACCGGGGTAATTAAATTGCTCTATGAGAAGTTCCTCTCTGTAAAAATGCCTTTCAGTATGAACAACGAGAGTATTGAAAAGTTTCTTAAACTCTTCAGAACCGGCCTGTTTAAGTTGTTCGGTGATTTCTACAAAAGAGAGATGATCCTCATCGATCTCTGCATTATTTAAAAGATAAAGGGCTGGAGACTTAAGCTGCTGCATGACCTACACCTGTTAGAAACTTTTACAGGGTTCAGCAATTAATAAGCCAACTTTCTTGATGGTATAGGAATTGCAATCTTAAGATTTAATACGCAAACAACCTACAAGAAACGGAACTGAATCTTACAAGAGAGCTGTTTCAGAGAAATAAACTGTCGAGGTAAAGATCGTGCAGAACTATTCGTCCATTCTGTTAGCCGTTGCCAGTAAAGATGCCATATCAATCAATCTTCACTTTGGCCATGCTAAAGCCTTCCTGATCTACAAGGTCACTAATGACCAATGCGTGTTTCTTCACCGTCGGGAAGTAGAACACTATTGTCACGGTAATACAGGCAGCCAGTCCGCTATGGAGATGATTCTTCAGACCATTGATGATTGCAAAGCCGTATTTGTCGCAAAGATTGGCGATGGGCCAATAGAAAAGCTGAAAAACATAGGTGTTCAATCGGTCAGTGATTATGCTTATGAAGCTATAGAGGAATCCCTTCTGGATTACGTTCAGAAAGGAATAAAAGGCTATTCCCATGCTCATCAAACACATTGAACACTGGGTATCAGAACATGATTTTAAACCCACAGAGGTGGACTGTGCTATCGCGGTTATGCTCAAAATCATAGACGGTAAATGTAAAATGCCATCCGATGAAAAAATCGTCATGGCCACGCTTTATGACCATGTCCGATACCAGAAGCATTCTCTTTTACCCAAAGATGTACATCAGCTTATAGACCGAACCAGAAACTCGCAGGACGAAAGTTTGAAACTGGAGGCATATGAACAGCGCGTACTTGCCGAAACCGTTATCTCGAGACCCGTCATGAAAGCATTTAAAGCCAGAATCAGACAAGAAGGGCTGTTTGATTATTGATAAAACAAATTTCCGTATCCTTCTTCACTTAAAACCTGACGTACAACAGGTCGTTCTAACATCACCTGATAATGCTTTTCACAGCGGAGTGGTAAGGCTATTCCAGTTCGGTCAGCCCAGAATTCAACATAAAATAAAGCTGTGTCCGCCACACTCAGATTCTCAAAAATCAAACCCTCCCCACTAGTTGCGCTCACCTTATCAATCATTTGCTCAATCAGCCTGAATCCATTCACCACTATGTCCATTCCTTGTTGCTTAAGCTGGTTAACTATCTGCTCTTCTTCGTTGAGGTATTTTTCTGGAGTAAAAATCCGGGTAAATCCACGGCCATGTATCTCACTCACCGCAAAATTCATAATCTCCAGCGCTTTAACTTCATTCTCAATCCCATCGGGGAGAAGCTTATACATAGGATGCTGCCGAGCAAGCCACCAGGATATAGAAAGATAATCAGTAAGCGGCTCGCCACCTGCAGGGATAAACATAGGAATGGTGGCACGCGGATTAAGTTGTAAATAACTCTCTTTTAGTTGATCCCCCTTAATCAGATCAACCAGATAGACCTCAAAAGGCAACTCCAGTTCTTCAAGTAGAATATGAATACCTGTAGAACAGGAACCGGGTGTCATATAAAACTGTGCAATCATCTTAACCTCCGTTTTTATCTCTACCTGTTACAAAATTCATGCCGCTAATAAAAACAAAAGGTTAGCCTTTTACCCTAGTTTTAAGTCACAAAAGTAAACGACATTAAGCAACACTAAAACGCCTTTGTAACAAACATGACAATTACATATTCCTCCACACAACTCATAATCTTAACCATTTGAAAAACCTAAAGATTTTTTGAAGGTACAGAAATTGCTGTAGTAAGTAACAACTTCATTTCTATTTACCTGGATGAGACTAAACATGAAAAGATTCTATACGCTCGTTGTACTTTACCTGTTTTGCTCCCCTTTATTTGCTGAAAAGATCAATGTCGCAGTAGCTTCTAACTTTACTGCTGCAGCTAAAGAGATCGCGTATGCATTTGAAAAGAAACACCAGAGCAAGGTTGTTTTAAGCTTCGGATCTACAGGTAAACTTTATGCACAGATTCTATACGGTGCTCCCTATCATATTTTTCTTGCCGCGGATGAAGCTCGCCCTAAGAAACTAATTGAAGATGGTAACGGTGTAAGCGGTACTCGCTTTACCTATGCAGAGGGCAGGGTTGCACTTTACAGCTTAAAACTCAGATTTACTGACTTTGAGTCAAGCCAGCTACCTCAACTTTTGTTAAGACAAAACGTGGCAATTGCCAACCCCAGAACAGCCCCTTACGGTTCGGCAACACTCAATGTTTTAGAAAATCTGGGAGTACCAGAACAGAATGCAACAAAATTTGTATACGGGGAAAACATAGCTCAGACATTTCAATTTGCTGAAACCGGGAATGTAAATTTCGCCTTCGTTTCCCTCTCACAGCTTATTGGAAAAGATACTCGTAATTACTGGCTCATTCCGAGAGAGCTTCATCAACCCATTAAACAAGATGCAGTTCTGTTGCGTAGCGGTCATGACAACAGCATTGCTCATGAATTCATGAGCTTTTTGAAAGCGCCGGAGACAATAACGATTATTCGTAACCATGGGTATTACCTTTAGAGCCTGGCACTTAAGGAGAGCAGGATGCTTGAAGCCATTTTACTTACTCTTAAGCTGGCAACAGTAACCACTATTATCCTACTCCTGGTAGGTATACCTCTATCTTGGTGGCTATCCCGCTCCAAAAGCTGGTGGAGCGAAGTTATTGCCACACTGGTTGCATTGCCTCTGGTTTTGCCACCGACAGTTCTGGGCTTTTATCTGCTCATTTTACTAAGCCCTAACAGCGGTTTTGGACAATGGTTAGATTCAACACTTGGCCTTCGACTGCCATTTACTTTTACTGGCCTTGTAATAGGCTCTGTCTTTTACTCAATGCCATTTGTTGTCCAACCAATACGGAATGCGTTTGATTCTTTAGGCACAAATCCTCTTCGAGTTGCGGCAACACTTAGAGCCTCTCCCATAGACTCTTTCTTCACTATCGCTTTACCCCTGATTCGACCGGGCATCCTGACAGGTTCAATTCTTGGTTTTGCACATACAGTTGGGGAATTCGGCGTGGTTCTAATGATCGGTGGAAACATCCCAGGAGAAACTCAGGTTTTATCTATAGCTATCTATGATTATGTCGAAACCATGAACTGGGATATGGCACATCGGCTTTCGCTACTCATGCTCGTATTTTCCTTTATTGTCATTTTACTGATGAACCTGAGTGAAAAGCGTATGAAGAGGCGTTTAGCATGAAGCTACACGCCAGATTCAAAGGTAACTTAGGGCAACTGCGTGTTGAAACTGACTTCAGTTTCCCGGATCAGGGAATAACCGTACTCTTTGGCCCTTCAGGCTGCGGCAAAACGACCCTTCTTCAATGCATTGCTGGTTTGATAAGAATGCCCGATGGTCAGTTTAAAATAGGAAATAAATATTGGCAGAGTGACAGTGTATTTATTCCTACCCATAAACGTGAACTTGGCTATGTTTTCCAGGAATCATCACTTTTCCCGCACCTCAGTGTTCGGTCAAACCTGCTTTATGGTTTCAAAAGAAGTAGGTGTGACGATAAAGAAGACCTAATTAATTATGAAAAAATAATCGATCTCTTGAATCTGAGACAACTATTGACTCGCAGCACCCACAACCTTTCCGGCGGTGAAAAACAGCGCATTGCCATTGGCAGAGCAATACTGACTAACCCCAAAATCCTTTTAATGGATGAACCTTTGTCTGCTCTGGATATGAAAAGCAAAGAAGAGATCATCCCGTATCTGATTCAGCTAAACCAAACACTCAAAATCCCAATTATTTATGTCACACACTCCAGAGAAGAGGTGGCAAGACTAGCAGACCACGTTGTTGTAATAGAGGCTGGCAAAACCATAGCATCCGGGGAAGTAAACAAAATCTTTTCACGTCTAGACCTGCCTATTCAGCATGAAGAGATAGCCGACTGCATACTGGAAGGTACTGTAAGTGAACTCGAACCAGAATGGGGGCTGGTAAAGGTCCGCGTGAATAATGATTTTATGTGGTGCCGGGATCAAAATCTTACACTCGGGGATCCAATTCGCATACGCGTTCTTGCCCGGGATGTCAGCATTAGCCATGAATCACTAAATGGCAGCAGCATTCTTAATTCAATAAGAGCTCAAATTATCGAAATAAATACAGAGGAGGGCAATGCAATAGCCTTAGTGAGGCTTGCTATACCAGGGCCCTCTCCACAATTTATTGTGGCAAGGCTATCAAGGCGCTCCCTTATGACCTTAAATCTTCAAGAACACCAGCAAGTTTGGATTCAGATTAAATCAGTAGCTGTAATGTAAAGAGCCCATTCTGTTTGATGAGATCAATGTTGACTCACGTCATATCTTGATTAGACAGAAGCAAGATTATGCTACGCTTTTAGATGCATTATTTATAATTAAACAAACCATTTACTAAAGCGTGCGTTGAAGATGTCGCAGTTAGCTACACTGGCCAGAAAAACCACTCTGATCTTTTTTATTTTTTCTACTTTGTGGATCTTCGCATCAGACTGGGTGGTCAGTCTATTTCCTTTTGAATTTCAACATCTTCTACAAACATCCAAAGGCTGGTTATTTGTAGTAATTACCAGCGCCCTTATCTATACACTGCTAAAATTCTCAAGCGAAGAAGCTCTTAAGCTTCAGCATGAACTGCAAAACGCCCTTTATAACCTGTCCAAATCTAACAAGAAAAACATAGCCCTACTGGAGTCCATGCCCGTTTCTGTGTGGGAACAGGACTTTTCTGAAGTGAAACAGTTTATCGATCAACAGATAAATCCTGCAGATGCGGACTCACTCAGGACATGGATGGATGAAAATCAGGACTGCGTTGTTCAAATGGTAGATAGAATAAAAGTAATATCTCTGGGCGGGCCTACCTACGAAATATTTGGGATACGCTCAGAGGACATTCTTTCTGACCTTAAACTCAGTAATCTTTTTACCGAGAAATCATATGAGTTCTTTAAGCAGGAAATCGTTGCGTTCTGGCAAGGTAAGGGGACCATTCATTTTGAAGATGAACTTACAAAACCCAACGGCGAGAAAATCCTGACCAGTACATCAATGTCCATGCCGAAGCTTGCCAAGGATGATTGGGGCACCGTTATTGTTACGGTCGAAGATGTGACAACAAAATCTGAATTTCAGAAGGCAATTGATACGTTTTTTGATCTTGATATGAATCTGCACATCATCGCCTCGGCAGATGGCACCATACTGCGAGTCAATGAAGGCTGGAAGACTGTTCTAGGATACGAACGGGGTGAAGTTGAGGGTAAAAGCTTCTTAGACATAATCCACCCTGAGGATATCGAACCGACAATTTCAGAAATAAAAAACCTGAAATCGGGCAAGAAAACTTTCTATTTTGAAAATCGTTACCGTGCCAAAAGCGGTAAATACCGGCTTTTGTCATGGTCAGCACTCATGCCTGAAAGTGGAAAGTTAATCTATGCAGTTGCGTCTGACATCACAGACAAAAAACGATATGAAGATAAGCTCCGCAATGCTGCACTTGTCATTAACAGCACCTCAGAAGGCGTGATCCTTACAGACCTTAACGGGAAAATCACAGAGGTTAACGCTGCCTTCACTGACATTACTGGCTACGATAGCGCTGAGGTGATCGGGAAGACTCCCGGCGTTCTAAGGTCTGGCCGTCATGATGACAATTTTTACTCCTCTTTATGGCAAGAGGTTAGCAATAAGGGTTACTGGAGAGGGGAAATCTGGAACCGCAAAAAAGATGGCGAAGTATACCCAGAGCTACTCACTATAAACTCAGTTTCACAAGATGACGGCAGCGTCTGTGGTTATGCCGGCATTTTCTCTGACATTTCACACCTAAAGGATACTGAAAATCGCCTGATCCACATCAGTACCCATGACATGCTAACAGGACTGGCCAACAGAAGCCTTTTCCAGGAGCATGTTGACCGAGCCATTAAACACGCGCAACGCACAAATAAAATCACCTCTATTATTCTCCTGGATCTGGATAATTTTAAATATGTGAATGACAGCATGGGTTTCAGTAAAGGTGATGAACTACTGAAGCAAACCGCAGCCCGCATTCTAGGAGCGGTAAGGCAGGACGATACCGTTGCCAGAATCAGCAGTGATGAATATGCAATCCTGCTTGAAGATATTGATTATTCAAAACAAATCCACAAAATAATTGAGCACCTACTCGATAAACTCAAAGCACCGTTCCTGATCAATGGCCAAGACATCTATCTCACCGCGAGCGCTGGTATCAGCTTATATCCGCATGATTCGGACCTTACCGGCACCCTGATACGAAACGCAGATACAGCCCTATCAAAGGCAAAAGAGCAGGGTGGAGGCAGTTATCAGTTCTACTCCGCTGAACTAACCGCAGCTGCAAAAGAAAACCTTTTAATTGAAAACGCACTGCGTACTGCGATTACAAAAAACCAGCTTTACTTAGTTTACCAACCCCAATACAACATCCGTAGCGGTGAACTGATTGGTCTGGAGGTCCTGATTCGATGGCAGCACCCAGAATTAGGCATAATTCCTCCCGGAAAATTCATACCCATCGCAGAGAAATCAACGTTAATCAATGAAATAGGCAACTGGGTGCTCGAACAATCCTGTTCACAGGCAGCAAACTGGTTAGAGCAAGGCTACGACTTTGGCAGAATCGCAGTGAACCTATCGGCCCCACAGCTAATGAATGCCAGCTTGCCAGAAATGGTTAAAGAAATACTGCAGGTATCAAAGCTGCCAGCACAAAAGCTGGAATTGGAAGTTACCGAAACCTTTGCAATGAAAGACCCTCAACTAAGCAAAGAGCTCCTGACCTTACTCAGAGAGCTTGGTATTGAGATTGCCATCGATGACTTTGGTACCGGTTATTCATCCCTGAACTATTTAAAGAACCTTCCGATCGATAAACTTAAAATCGATCAGTCGTTTATTGCAGGCATGTCCGAATCAGCTGACAACATAGCTATAGTTGATGCCATAATTTCCCTGGGCAAAGCACTCTCTTTAAAAACCATTGCTGAGGGTATAGAGACAACAGAACAATCAGACAAACTAAAAGATCTGGGGTGCGAGTTAGGGCAGGGCTATCACTACAGCAAACCCATCACTGCCGACAGAATTGAATCTGACATTTTCACATCGAATAAAACCGCGCCCTAAGGGAACTCTCTCCCAACTCTCCACACTCGCCACTAGCTAATAGCACACGATCTAAAACGCCACAGGCTACTGCCTTAAAAACGACAGTTTTTTTTAAAACACACAAGATCAAACTAAAGCCTCAATAAATCAACATATCTTACTGTTTCATAATGCATTTATAAGCAATTTCGCAAGACTAATAATGGTCAAATAAAGCACGTATCCAGTCTCAGGTTTTTGTACTAAAAACTGGATTTAGTGACTATCACTATGTATAATTATGTGACAGTCACATAATGAGATTAGAGCCATGGTTGATCCTTACGATAGAAACACCGCAACCCTTCCGGGCATCAAAGAAGCAAAGAAGCTTGGAAGAAAACCTCTGTTTTCAAAAGCAATGACAGCCGCACAAAGAAAGGCACGCCAAAGAAGAGAGCAGGACTCCAGAATCATGGATTCTGACTTCCATATGTGGACGGAATCTGACTGCATGCGCATACTCTCAACGAAAAAGTTTGAGGCGTTTCAGAAATACGCCTGGATGCAGCTAGGCAAATTAAAAGGGTATCAGTGACAGTCACAAATGACTGCGACCACAACAGGCAGGAAAGCGAAATGGATGACAGCCCCAAACAGATAACCAATATTCCTACAAATGTGATCACAGGTTTTCTAGGCGCAGGGAAAACCACAGCAATCTTGCACCTATTAAAAAACAAACCCCAAAAGGAACGCTGGGCCGTACTTGTAAACGAGTTCGGAGAGGTAGGAATTGACGGCCAAATCATCAAAGGCCAGCACTCAGAAGAAGAGCAGGGCGTATATATTAAAGAAGTACCTGGAGGATGCATGTGCTGCACAGCAGGAGCCCCCATGAAGGTAGCCCTCAATCAACTCCTAAAACACTCAAAACCTGACCGTCTTCTGATAGAGCCCACTGGACTTGGGCATCCCATAGAAGTCATCGAAACCCTCACAAGCAAATACTTCGAACAGGTAATCGATTTACAAAAGGTAATCGCCCTGATTGATGCGCGCAACCTTTCAGATAAACTCTACACAGAGCATTCAACATTTAATCAGCAGCTCTCCATAGCCGACCATATCATTGGCAACAAAAACGACCTCTGCACAGAGAACGATAGAAGCTCATTACTGACATACGCAAAGAAACACGGCAAAGATGAAGCTCAGGTACACTTCACTGAGAATGGAATAATTACCACAGAGCTACTCAGCAACAATCCCAAGAAGCCAAGCAAATCCCATCGCCTGACAAATAAAAGACCAAAACAAGAACCGTCAACAAAAGCAGGCAATACAACATTTGGCTTCATAAAAACTGTTACCACAACAGAAAAATTCAAAACAACAGGCTTAAAATTAACTTTAGATATGAAATTTAACTATCTAAAGATAAAGGATTTTTTTGGTCAAATTGAAGCTGAAAGAATGAAAGCCGTACTGAACACAAACAAAGGCGCAATAGCATTCAACCTCAGCTCAGACATTCTTTCTGAAACACCACTTAAAGAAATCAAAGAGAACCGAATTGAGATTATCGCGAGAGAGATAGACGAGAGCTGGGAAGAGAAATTCAGAAATTGCCAAGACAAGCCAGAAGGCTAAATATTGGGATTAACGTCCAGAAATATGGCGAAACTTTTCACTTAATTCTGAAGAGTGATACCGCTCCCCAAGATACACATCCATTTCAACCCCTGTTAGCAAACCAGTAATTCGCTTCCAGAGCTGGCGCTTAGATTCACTGGAACCTAACGGCTCATAACAAACCCACAAGTCACCATCCTTTCCTTTTACGCGAGAAACAGAAACCTCGCCATTAAGATTTTCCAACATAAATATTCCTTTTTTATAGAACGTAAAAGCCAAACTTTACGACAGCAAACCCTTGCACAAACATAGAAAAAGGCGGACCGATAAAGGCAGAAACACCAAGAACACTAAGAAAGGAGAGGGTGGAGCAAAGCAAGCACAGTGAACACCATGCTTGCTGGAAGAGCAGAGGTATTACAGAGGACGGATGTTTTCAGCCTGAGGACCTTTCTGCCCCTGAGTTACTGAAAATTCAACCTGCTGGCCTTCAGCCAGAGTTTTAAAACCGTCGCCAGAAATAGCGCTGTAGTGAGCAAAAACGTCAGGACCTGACTGCTGCTCAATGAAACCAAAACCTTTTTCTTCGTTAAACCACTTAACAACACCAGTTGTAGTATTAGACATAATAATCATCCTATTTTCGGATTAAGAGTAGATAGCCCTCAAAGGGCAAACATTTTGCAGGATTTTTTTATTCTACTTATGAAAACAGGACGAGCGATCTAGAAGAACTTCGAATTGAGGTGCATAAATATCAGAAAAGCATCAAGCGCGCTCATAGTATAGTGTTTAGCAGATGGCGTAAACCCTTAGAATATAAATAGATAGATAACTCTCTAGATCTGCATAGAAAGTCACGATGATTTCTTGTTTCCCAGAAAAAGATGTAGAGAAACCTAAAGACAGCTAGCAACTATTCGGAGCAGCGTGCGCTACGGTGTGCTTTCGATACTTTACCCACAAAAAAGTATTTTACGGTGCTCTCCGCACGGTCTAATTTATACCTAAATAAACCTAAATGCGGAAAAGTTTGGACGGAGCATTTGGCACTCATGCTGCAACAATGCAATCAGGTGCATACGTGACGGGGCCTATGAGTATTTTCAAAAGTACAAACTTTTCCAAACTCAGTTTGGATGTGGGTTGGATTGCACACAATACCTCATTCCCTGAAAGTAATAACTAACTGGCTAGAGCAGGCCAGAACTAGTCTTGATTTTTTACTTGGCGATGAGATCAATCCCACGCTTAATTTCCATTAACGCAAACCCAATAAAGGGTAGGAAATACCAAAACATTCTATTTAACATAATATATATTATGCGAATATACGAATGCGCAGCTATTGAGGCTGGCACACTGCGTGTGCCTACCTCAGTCGCTTGCTTTTCGGAATGGAAAGAAAAAGAAAACAAGAAATGAAGATATGACTAATGACTGAATAAGATCAATTACGAAAAAATGAGAAAGGATATAAAAGAGATCATATAAAAAGAAAACAATCTCCATTAAATCATTCCAAAATAAGGCTTCAAAGAAGGAATTGAACGACCAATATAGTAAGAAATAATCCAAGGAATTTTAACTACGTTCTTCAACAAAGAAACAAAAAAACCACCTGATTTGGTTTCATATCTACCCTTAAGATGCCAAGGCGTTAAATAGCAAAAAGTACCTTTGTCATAGTTAGGATCAAACTTCTGAGCAGTATTGTAATAAGTAAGAATCTTACCTGAAGGAATAAACATATCTCGACTAGCAACAAGACCAGACTCAGTGGTGCCATAACGAAAAGTGACCATATTAAATTTGACTTTTTTGCCAGTGAATATCTGAATCATCTTACGAACAGCATTTACAAAAACACCGATCAAAGGAATCTTCATGCTTCCCACCTGCTGACACCAGCCAACTTGTTGAGCTATAGACTGCCTGATCTGTTTATCAAACATGTCTGGATGTTGAGCAAGAAAACACGTGTCATAGCCCATTTTACGAAGCATAGTAACAACTTCGATTAAAGGCGCCCTATCCTTGTCTCTAAAATCTCGTGTATTCATGAAATGAGATCCCTCATCAAGCAACAATAAAGACTGCTGTTGAGGATCATAATTAGCACCTGCTATCCATTCACCTGTATCTGGATCTTGTTCAAGAGTTGGATTACCAACAGGCATAGCAAGCAAATCTTCCGACTTTGGATAATCAGGTAATCGAATAATGCGAATGTCTTTATTCTGTGTTGAAACGAAGTTTTCAGGGTACCAATTCAAATTAGTATAAATCGGTCGACCTCGTGTCAGATACTGCTCTACTGCAATTCTGACAGCAGTTAATGACTTACCAGAACCCAGAGTTCCAACGAGAAGAAAATTATTGGCATCAGTTATCATTCAATCCACCGTATGATTCCACATCATAATAATCTTGGCTTTATAGTTAAGAAGAGCTTTAAGAAGCATTGTATCTACGATCGCAACAACACAATCATCCCAAACCGAAGGAATCGCCCAGCTAACAGCAGCATTCAACTCAGAAGGCATAGCCATAGAAATAGTCGCAACAATGGCATTAACAGCTACCCATGTAGCAGCAACAACAGAAATCAATAAACTAATAAGACCAATTCTAAAAGTTGCTTTGGATCCAAAAGACTCTAAATGACGAGTAAAAAACTCACCGAAAAACTTCTGTAAAAATTCGGCTAACTTAAGCATCTATACACCCTGCGATCCCGGCTTTATCAATATGCCAATACAGATAAAAAAAGTGATGACAGTCATGTACCAACCGTACATATCTTTTCTGGTTTCAAATGCGGCACAACCTAATTCGCCTGGAATCTCTAATACACCATAATCAAGGATTTCATAAGAAAATTCGAGGCATTGTGTTTCTTGTGGCAAATCAGGCAATGGAGCTAAAGCAGGCAATGAAGGCAAGGATTCATCAGTAATTTGAGGAATCAAAGAATCAAAATAGTCTTTGAAATTTTGAGTACTTGAATCAAGAGCATCCACACCAGTTGCATCTACTTGAACAGGCTCTATTACTCGAACATCTTGAACATCTTGAGCAACATCAGAAGTGGTTTCCTCTAATGACTCGCCAGCTAAGCCTGTCTCAGTTTCTAAGCCCTGCTGAAAATCATCTAATGCAGCCTGAAGCTCTGGCGTTAATTCAGGCATACCCGCAGTGTTATTCCAGAACTCGCGCTGAGCCTCTTCTGACATGCCTTCTATAGCATCTCTAACAACCGGCCACCATTCAGAATCAGGAATAGACTCAGGAACAAAAAAATCAGGATTTGCGCAACCAGCAGGCGCCCAGCTTTCTGAACATGAGTATTTACCTATAGTGCCGTAATTATTATTGTTACTAACCCTATAGCAGCCGCCTGAATTACCCCAAACGTTTTGACCAAAATGAGCTCCCATTTGAGAACATGCCGTATTGGCGCTTATGTTTTTATATACAACGCCTTGACTTGTTGCCGCATAGAAATAACCGGGATCATAGGAATCATCTTGTACAGGCAAGCCATTTACATTTGAAGTTGAAACCTGCCCTGTAAGATCATCAATAACCCAACCAGCAGCAGCTATAGCACCAACAACAACAACATTAACAGCAGCCGCAGCAGGATTAACTGCCTTACGAGCTGAAGCAAGGGATACAACTTTACCTGGAGTATGGCTTACCTTTACAGATTTATATCTTGGTGCCTGGTTAGCAAATTTAGCCTGCAATGAATAATCAACATTTGCACCTGATGAATTCAATGTAGCGGTTTTAACCTGTCGAGCCGATACAGAAAAATCAGCCGCATAGACAGGAATAGAAAGGAAGGTTAATACAAGGCCACAACACAACGTGAAGGGCCCTGTAACACCTCGCTGGAGAGCGAAGAATTTAAACATAGGTCAAGAATTAAATCTTGTTAGCCATACGTTTAAACAGACCCATCACGATAGTAAGACCAGTTACTACGATCAATGGAGTCCAGACTTTAGCAGAAATAGAAGTTGCATCAGCCTGAATTGCTGCTAATTGAGTATCAATAGCAGTTTCAACAGCAGTGTCCAGAGCGAAGACTTCAGGAGCGGCGACAGCACCCGCAGCCAGAAGGCAAGGAACAACAACTTTCTTCAGAGATGAACCAGCTGAAGACTGGCTTGGGTTGCGTGTCACTTCACACGCTGATTGATTAAGAGGCATAAGACCACCTATCAAGGGCTAATTAATAATCAAATTTTGTCCGAGCCCTTTCTAAACAGACAAAATAAGAGTCCGATGCCCACACCAATGGCATAAGCACCGAATAAGGAATCTTGAAAAAGTTCAAAATAGTCCATTACTAAACAGCTACAGCAATAGCCATAACTACAGCGCCAGTAATGACACCAATTTCAAATTTATAAGACTGCCAAAAAGTTGGTTTTTCATTTGAGTTATTCATCTCATGTTTCCTGTCATTACGCCCAAGGCAAAACAAACTACATGGGCAAATTTGATAAAAAGAATCTGAGTCTCAGAAGAAGAAGCAAGAAGTTCTGTAGTCTGCTGTTGTATATCTGTATCAGATAAAGGAGCAGCAAAAGCAACTTCTGGTAAAAGCGCAACAAGCGAGACAAGCAAGAAGCCAAGTGCAAAAAAAGCGAAATCACGAAAAACCCTTAAAAGCATCAAGATGTCCTCTGTTCCAGAATTTTTAATTCATAAAGTTCGCGTTCTCGCTGACTCTTTATGGTGATTAAAACCTGTTTATCGGACTTACGAATTGGGGTTTTGCGAGCAGCTATACAGCGTTGCTGGCAAATCCCATCGTTATTGATGCAGTAAGGGCAAGGCATTTGATTAAGCCTCTACAAGATCGAGAAAAACAACTTTGTCAGATGCTGTTTTCATCTCACCTGTGTTTTTATCAGTGTAAGGACGCTCCCTAACATAGCCAGACATAGTCAAATAACCAGACACCTCCTGACCGATATGTCCCATGAGATTGGAAGAGCGAATCTCAAAAGATGATGGCTGAGAATATTGATCAGGAGCAGGAGTTACAACACGCGTGTAATGTTTACCCTGATACTGGCGAGCCTGTGTAATTTTGCCCTGAAACAACATAGTTAAAGGCTGAAGTTTAGTAGCTTCTGACATGATTAAACCCTCCCCGGGTACTGTTCATAGTTTTCCATTGTCGGCTCTACTGAGAATGTCTGATTCACATAGTCGACGAAGTGATAAAAAGCATCGATGTACTCATATTTAGACTTGAGACAAAGTTTGATCAGGGAACCTGAAGAGTCGTACAGCTCCCACCAATCACCCTTCTCTCCCATGTAACAAGTCATTTAAGCCACCAATGACAATTGAGGCTGAGAAACCGGCATTTGATACCATGCTGGCGCTTCAACATCAGAGACAACAACCTCTTTTGCCTTTCTGATGTAAACAGGTGATACCTGTGAAATATTGCAAGGCTTACCAATATCAATACCAACCCTACGCAGTCGCGCTCTATGGGTTTTAACTTGCGATTTCGCCAAATCAAAAGTTTGTCCATGCATCCACTGAAGGGCATATAAAGAGGTAGTATTGGCTGCGCGAGTTGTATCTACTATTCCTAGGCGCAAAAGTCGCCCGCTAATTCCTTCAATAGTCATAGCTGTCACCTGAAGTTTTTCATCAATGTTTATAAAATCTCTCTGGAGAGCCTCGAAGGCATTTTTTTCATCAAACAAACCCCAGAAACGGGCATTCAATCGGGTCAACATACGACCCTTTATTTTTTGCTCAAAACGTACAACGCCATGCATTTTGCAGAAATCTAAAACTTGCATGAGGTAATGATATTCTTTGGAATCTTGACCGTATTTGGCCTTTATTTTGTCGACTGTGTGTAGCTCAAGCTCGTGAGCTTTGTCATATACAGAGGGGTATATAAGGTTCGCATTGCCCTTTTTACTAAGCCAATCGACGGTTTTTCCATTGGTATGAAGTCTGGGTACTGCATTGCGGTAGGATAAGGATGAAATTCCTCTAAGATAATCACCTTGGTTTCCACACCCTACCCCCTTGTTGGTCGTGATATGAATCTCTTTAAAAACTGCACCATCACTTACAGTCCGCATCTTCGCAGAACCACCGACTTTATCAGTGAGAAAGTCGACCTTTGTGCATTTAGTAAAAACGGGAAGCTCTAAAGAGCGAAGAATTGAGTTGTAAACAGAGACACACTGATCAAGCGCCTTAAATCCAAACAAGTTATCTGCACGACCATAACGACTTGGATTGCCCTTCATGGTTATACGATTACCAGATATTTGAATAGTGATAGAAGTGGAGAAAGAGCCAGGATGCTGCCAAGAAGGCTGCACCATCTTCCCTGCTTCACCTGTCTCAGTATCAATATTCTGATAAGCACGCTTACCGCGTAACGGTATCTCGTGATCAAAATCCTGATACATTTCAACCCAGTCAAAGAACATCCAATGTCTCTTTCTAAGAATCTAAGAATTTATATTTGACTGCGATTCTAAGTTTCTTAGATTCTAATTGTCAAGCATATTAGTTTATAAGCTTTATAATTCATGGAAGATAAACACAGGAAACGGAAAAAAATGCCTACAAAACATATAGATGATGTGACATGGAGGAAGGTCGAAAAGGAAACGGTTAGAGCTGTTATAGCAAGCCAAACATCCCTAAAAGATACAGAAGTGCTTAAAGCATTGATTTTAAAAGGGATTCAAGGAATAGAAGAAGAAGATTATAAAGAGTTAGCAAGAAAGAAAAGAAAATAAAAGTACGGGAAACCATACCAAAGTTCGGGTGTCACAGAACCCCGAACCGCTGCGCGGGCTTCTCCGCTATCGCTCCGCACTCCGTTTGGCGGTTAAACATGGGGCTCTGCCCCATACGCTAAAGCTCCCCGTTGCCCCTCTGGGGCAATTCTTTCGACACAAGGTCTACAGAGCTGGTAATCAGAACTAACGTTCTCTACGGCTTCGCCTGCGCGCTAAAGCTTGCGTATCTAAATTAGCGCGATAAGCAGCTCTACCAATAGACCAAATAGCAAAACTTAAAGAAGTAAAAAAAACCACAAAATAGATTAAAAGTTCATTCATCATCATCAGTCCTTAATTTGTATGTTCGAACAGAGCCATATAACAAACCCCTTTTACAAGATTCAAGATGATGTAATCGCTGAGTCCTACGCTCACTAATAATTGAAATATAAGCAGCAAAATAAGCAAAAACAGCCAATACAAAAACAGCGAAAATAGCAAACAATAGAAGCGTTAAAAGAGAATTTAAAATACTAAAATCAGACAAATCAGGATAAGGTAAAATCACAATAAATCCTCTTGTCCGGTGATCTCTTGTATCTGACGATAAATAGCTTCTATCTGTTTTAACAAATCATTTTGCTTTAATAACTGCAACCTTAATTCATCATTTTCTTTTTCAAGACGTTCTGATTTTTGCTTATAAAAAGGCATATCATCAGCAGCAATCAAGAAAGCTTTAGATGCGGCTTTCTGACCAGTAAAAGAGATCAAAGCCTCTATATCTTCAGAATCAGCCTGTATTTGAATAACTCTTTTCATATGATTTTCTCCTTAACCAGGCTTTACCTGGTAAAATAATCATATAATTTCTTCGATCAAGATTCAACTATTCATATGAAAAAAAGGGATCCGGAACAGTTCCAGGAGAGTTTTTTCATATGAATATAATCGCATAATAACCTTTATGCTAAATTGAGCAAAAAGCTCAATCGGGCCATAAGGCCCTATTAACATAAAGTGTAGACATTATGCGAATCTATAAAAATGACAAAAACCAGTGTTACCAGTAGCCACCAGATTAGTAATGGCTTACTTATTGAGAATGTGAAGTGTAATTACTAGAGGCTTGATAGCTACATAAAAGCGCTGGATGCAGCCTAATAAGATCGCCGGTTATGTCTGACTCAACAACCAACATTGAAGGCTCCGGTGCCATGCTCTGAAGCTTGGCCACAACCTCATACATCTGATTTTTTCGGAGCTTAAAGATATTTGATTCGTAAAGATCTGCCTCAAGCATAACACTGTCACCTACGGAGATTTCACTCCACAGAAGCTCAGTTTCAAGATGAAGCTCGGTAAAATCCAAACCTTCCATAGATAATGCCCTTAGCAAGATATACGTTAAGCTTGGACCAAGTTGTGACGAATTGCGAGATGAACAAGCTCAGAATTATTACTAATCCCCAGCTTTCTGAAAATATTTGTACGATGAGCATGGACAGTTTTGGGGCTTAAAAACATCTCCTCAGCTACCTGGGAAACCGTTTTTCCTTCCGCAAGCAAAGAAAAGATCTGCAGCTCCCTACGCGTAAGACTTGCCAACGAAGCCTCAGCAGCCGATGAAGAACCCCCGGATATCCTGAGGCGAATCTCTTCAGTAATGTACTCCTCGCCTCTATGTATGGCCTTTACAGCCTCCAGAAGCTCATCCGGGGGACATCTCTTAGTCAAAAAGCCTTTTGCGCCAGCACTGAGCACGTGAGCAGGAAACGGATCTGTTTCTGTAGCAGTTAAAACCAGCACCTTAGCATTCGGATCATGAGAAATAATGCGGCGAATAGCCTCGAGACCACCATTTACACTACTTTCATGCTCATCAGAATCTGACACTGCAGGCATATTGAGATCCATGATCACAACATCCGGATGATGCGCCATGTACATTTCACAAGCTGACAAACCATTATCAGCCTCGCCGATTATTTCAATACTATCGTCAGAAATAAGAAAGCGCTGAAAACCAGCCCTCACCAAAGGGTGATCATCAACAAGTAAAATTCTTATTGAAGCAGACATTCATAGATCCCTATATCTAAAAAAATTCCATTTAATCATTAATAAACAAAGCGTTAATCGAGGATCTTAATCCAAATTAAGACTGAATCGCATCCGCGCCTTTATAGACACCCCGAGACTGAACCTCAATCGCACCCGCGCTTGAGATATCCTCTAGCGAAACATGTGCAGGCAGTGCGACAAGCTCATCACTATACCCTACAAGCTGAACACCTTCTTGCTTGCAATGAGCCAAAACCTTTTCAAGAGCCTTAACCACACTCCTCTGGCGATCATTTAACTGGTCCTGCTTTAAAGAATCGCTGCGCTTCTTACTTGTTACCTGACGCACAGCGTAACCATCAGAATCAAGGAGCTGAATAGTAACGTTCTCTATCTTTTCCTGAACCAGCACAAGCTTAGCAAGCTTGAACATATCTTCATTCAAGCAACAAACTGCGTCCTCAGCACCACACTGATGGACCGCATCTACAACTTCTTGCCTTTCCGCTTCATGACTGAGCGTTATGTCCATGCAGACCAAACCCCTTCTCAAGCCCTAGATTCTAATGGTTATTGATTGTCCTGCTCTAACCGGGCAATTTCAAGCATTAGGGACGATTTTTCACTTACAAGCATATCTATTTGTTTATTAAGGCGTTTGTTTTCTTCTTTTAGCGACCTGTTTACCACCTGAAGCTCTATAAATTCCTGAAGATTTCCTTGCGCCCCCAGCACCTCAAGCTGCTTCACCTCCCGCCTCAGCGCATCAACCTCTGATTGCATTGACAGGATTTTACCTTCCCCTTCAGAAACCTTAAATTGCAGCTCATATTTCTGCGCCTGGTTTTTTTCAGCATCCTGAAGAAGCCTTAGACATTGCGCCCGCAGCTGCTTGAGCTCCTCTTGATCCTCATTCCGTCCACCAACGCTCTCAAGCTTAAGCGCCCTATACTCCCTCTCAAGCTCCTCCCTTCTACCCTCAAAATCTTTCTCCGCATAAGCCAGAGCCTGAACCCACAGCTTGCTTGCAGACTCCGCAACAGGGTCTGGAATCATGGGATGCTGAGTATTAGCCTTAAACCTCTGCCCAAGCTCCTGCCACCATGAATTTAATGCCTTATTTATAGTGGTTATTGAGCCACTGCCCATGCGAGCTCTTACATTCTGCTGCGTCGGACGAATCCCTTCCTGTAGCAACTCATCAGCCGCCTGTTTAGCTAATTCCTGTGTATTTACCTTCATAACCAAGCCAATAAATATCAAATATGTATTATTTGGTACATATTATATGCGTTCGCGATAAAATTCACCTATTTAGAAATCTTCTTCTATGCTGAAGAAACAAGCCTGAATTAATTCGGAGGTGCGCTATGTCGATACGAATAGCGATTAACGGTTACGGAAGAATTGGCAGAAATATACTCAGAGCGCTCTATGAAAGCAGACACTCCAATGAGCTGGACATCATTGCAATTAATGATCCGGGCAGTCTTGAGATCAACGCCCACCTAACCAAGTACGACAGCACACACGGCATATTCCCCTTCCCCGTCACGACAGCCGAAGGCGCGCTTCATATTGGCAATAATAAGATTGCCTACCTACAGGAAACATCAATAAACAAACTACCCTGGAAGGAACTGGAGATAGACCTGGTCTTAGAATGCACAGGCCTCTTTACCAGCAAAGAAAAGGCTATAGAACATATTAATAGCGGTGCTAAGCGCGTACTTATCTCAGCCCCAGCAACCAATGCCGATGCTACAATCGTATTCGGCGTAAATCATCACAGCCTTACCGATGAACACAAAATCATCTCTAACGCATCCTGCACCACAAACTGCTTAGCCCCACTCGCAAAAGTTATTCACGACGAATTTGAAATAAAATCCGGCAGCATGACCACCATCCACGCCTACACAAACGATCAGCACTTAGTAGACATTAATTCTGGAGACTACTACCGCTCCAGATCAGCACCAGCATCAATGATCCCAACCAAAACCGGTGCCGCTGCAGCTATAGGTCTTGTCCTACCAGAGCTTGATGGCAAGCTTCACGGCATGGCAGTCCGAGTACCAACAGCAAACGTATCACTTATGGATTTAACCCTGCATATTGATCGAAACGCTTCAGCTGATGAAATAAACACAAGCCTAAGAAAAGCATCAATTGATAAATATCTTGGAATCATTCAATACAACAAGGAGCCGCTGGTTTCCGTGGATTTCAATCATCACTCGGCATCTTGTGTTTTTGACAGCACACAAACCGCTGTTAATGGCGAACAGGTCAAGTTATTGGCCTGGTATGATAATGAATGGGGATTCTCAAACCGCATGATCGATAGTGCGATTTATATTGGCAAGCTACTAGCTAAAAAATCACAATAAAAAAGCCCCTGAAGATCAACTACAGGAGCTCAATTTAAACAGCTTTAACTATTCAAATTACTTAGCAAGCTTCTTACGACGAGAGAATCCTACAAAACTAAGCAGTGCCGTACCAAACAACCAAGCAGCAGCAGGAACAGGTACCGGAGAAAGCGCAGAGAAGCTATAAGAACCACCGCCACCGGAGCAGCAGGCAGCCGTCAGCATAAAGTCAAATGTATGAGTACCAGCGGCAAGCACAAGACCTGTAACGTGACCTTCGAATAAGCCTGATGCAGTTGTGGTATCCCAAGGAACAAGAACATCATTCACATACAAAGCAAACTCATCGCCAATCACACAGCAATCAAAAACCGAGATATCAATTGTAGAAGTTGTTGCCGCTGTTACTTCCCAGCCCTCTACAGGAGAAGTCTGATAAGTACCGATATCACCAGTACCGCCAAAAGAAAAACCACCAGATAAACCAGTAGAAGGATCAATAGTTACCGCACTAGCATAACCAGAAACAGTCACTGCCAATGCAAGCAGAACTCCATGCATAAATTTAATCATTGCCGAATCTCCAATAAACAAAAAAGCCTTTAAATGAGCTGCGAACCAAAACGCTCGCTTATATCCTATATATACAAAGATTGAGCCAACAACTCCAACCTATTGAAATTATTAAATAAAATATACTTCCTTAAAAACCACCACCAAAAGTGTAATTAATTTCGACACTTATTAACCCCAAAGCAAAAAACACGGTTAAAAATTAACCAAAAATTCAAATAAAAAACAAAATAACAACCTAACTTTATGATATTTGAGAACTTACATATGTAAATTAAATCGACATAAAAAAGACATGCCCGCCTACTGATTCTACAACTCCTTTTTAGACTCTTCAGCAAACAATAAGATAAAGTCATTAAACAGCCTCTCATCAAAATGCCCTTTCATCTTATTTTTCATCAAATATAAGGCTTCGAATGGTGTCATTCCATGCTTGTAAGAGCGTTCTGCTGTTAATGCATCATAGATATCACCCAGCGCACAAATTTGTCCGAACTCATGCACCTGCCTGCCTTTTAAACCATAGGGATAGCCGGATCCGTCAACTTTTTCATGATGCTGGACTGTTATGATTCGCGCAGTTTCAGTAAGAGAATCCGCAGACCTTAGAAGATCCACACCCCGCTGCGGATGAGATTTCATAATCTCAAACTCTTCTTCGGTTAGCTTACCTGGTTTATTTAGAATTCCAGGGTCAACCTGAGACTTACCAATATCATGCAGAAAGAAACCTACGCCCAGCTCACGCAAAAGCCCAGCATCCGTGGTTTTAAGGAGCTTTTTTGCTATTAGGAGTGATTTTAAGCCAACATTTACACTGTGCGTATAAGTGTAATAATCGTGAGATGTGATAGCCAGAAGGCGATTCGAAACCTCATCATCCTCTACTATAAATCCCGCAAGATCCTTGATTGCCTCGGAGCTGTCATAAATAAGCTCCGCTGTTGGCTCCTGAGATAATAAGGAATCCATAAGCTCTGTACTGTGCTGAAAGATAGCCTGAGCTTTTTTCTCAGGCTCCTGATCACTTTGTATCGCTGCAGCGAGCTTCTCAGTCGGTTTATTAATCTCCTCCCATGCTTCCTCAGGAGGTGGTTCAAATTGGATTTCTTCATCCGCTACAGAAATCTCTGTTTCAGGAGGCGGCCCAGGCTCCATTCTGACTCTCTCTCAAGTTCAAGCTCAGCGCTTTTTGCCAGCACTTTACTTCGTTCGGGACAGTATGAAACAAAGTCAAGATAGTCGCGTATCTTATTGATTTGCTGCTGATCTTTAAGCATGAACACTCTTCTTAGAAAAGGATGTTTTAACCAACCTTTACCTAAATCAACATACATGCCTTCCTGCAAATCCGAAGTCTTAATCCTTTCCATACAACCCCGCCGCTCATTGAGACAGATTATCTATATTGCTTTCATCATGGATTTCAAATCACCAACCAACTCCGAAAGCTCCTTAGATGACTCATTTGTGCTTTGTGCAATGGTATTATTTTCAGCAGCAATTTCTCTGATATTAGTAATATTTCTACTAACCTCTTCTGCAACTGCGCTCTGCTGCTCCGAGGCAGCAGCAACCTGAGTGCTACGATCAGTAATGTCTAGCATAGCACCATTTACACTATCGAAAGACGAGCCAACACTTTCAGCTCTTTCAATATTATCCTGGGCATTGGCTCCGCACCTTTGCATCGCTGTTACTGTGGTATCTACCTGCTGCTGTATGGCATCAATCGTATTCCTGATCTCATCGGTAGATTCACGCGTTCTTTGCGCAAGCACCCTGACCTCATCAGCCACAACCGAAAAGCCTCTTCCCTGCTCACCTGCTCTGGCTGCCTCAATCGCTGCATTCAATGCCAACAAATTTGTCTGCTCAGCGATATCATTGATGATATTGACCACCTGCTCTACCGCTATCGCTTTATTCTTAAGCTCCCCTGAAGATTCAGCAGCTGACTGCACCTCTGAAACCAGCTCTCTGATCCCATCAATCATTTCTGCAACAATCCCCTTACCCTGCTCCGCAAGCGTGGCTGCATGCTTAGTTGCATGTGATGTCTGGGAAGTATTTTCTGCAATCTCATGAGCCGTGGCTGACATCTCTGTTGCTGCACTGGCCAGCATGTCTGTTTCAATATTTTGCTGTTCAATACCGCGCGAGGTTTGAGCAAGCGACTCATGAGTCCGTTCGACAAACCTATTCAACGTATCAACACTATCCTCAACTCGCCCAATCACTGTTTTAAGACGAGCCTGCATCATCATAGTCGAAAGATCAGCAGCCCCCACTTCATTCATGTACGGAGTCATTACATATTGTGCGAGTGGATTAGGGTAAATCTCATCTGCCGTTTTAGATATATCTTTAAAAGAGGCAGTTGATTTCCAGATTAGAGCAATCATCAGCACCAGCAATACCGCTTGTATCACCATCGGAATAGGATCAGCTAACGGTAAAAAACCGGCACCCATTGTCAGTACGGAAAACATAATTGCGATAAGTGAGAGCGAAGCAGAAACACTTTTAGGTTTAAGAGCAGGAGGCTTACTGCGAGAGTTAATTTTACCGTAAACCTTCTCTGCACGCTCAATCTGCGCATCTGTAGGCCTTGTTCTTACAGACTGGTAACCGACTTTGGAGCCATTAGTATCATAAAGCGGCGTTACGTATGCTTTGACCCAGTAGTAATCGCCATTTTTACAACGGTTTTTTACCAACCCCATCCAGGGTTTTGAATCTTTAGCATGCTGCCAAAGATCAGCAAAAGCTGCAGAAGGCATACCTTTATGTCTGACTATACTATGAGGTCTACCTATCAGCTCATCTTCCGTATAACCCGCGACCTCGCAAAACTCTGGATTTGCGTAAGTAATAATACCCTGCAGATCTGTTGTGGAGATCAACCTTACAGATTCTGAATACTTCCGTTCTACACCACTATTACTCATACATTCTCGTCCTTAAAAACTCAAACCAACTATGCGGTCTGTTTTTAGCCACAAATAATCCAGCCGTACGAAATACTCACTGGCTGGGCATTACAAAAGAAACAATAAAACATGATCGCCATTTCAAACTAATTACAACATAGCTCGCCATTATTGTGCCATGCAACATTAGGCGACACTGATTTGACCTGCGTCAAATCATAATTAGACAAACTACAATTAATTCAAGCAAAACTTTGAAGGAATAATTGTGATTTAAACTAGGCTGCAATACAGGCGACAATTCCGTTAATAATTGCGGAAGAATTAATGCATATACGGAAAGGAATTCGGAAATATCTGGAGAGACTTTTAGCTGGGACTATAAATTCTGGAAGACTTTAAAAATGGTGCCCGGGACCGGACTCGAACCGGTACAAGCTTGCGCTCGGGAGATTTTAAGTCTCCTGTGTCTACCAATTTCACCACCCGGGCTGGGAAGATGGAGGCGCGGGTCGGAATCGAACCGGCGTACACGGAGTTGCAGTCCGCTGCATGACCACTCTGCCACCGCGCCTCAAAGAACTTGTTGTTGAGTTGGAGCGGGAAACGAGGTTCGAACTCGCGACCCCAACCTTGGCAAGGTTGTGCTCTACCACTGAGCTATTCCCGCAGCCTTAACAAGTGGTGCGTATTATAGAGCCCCACCCTTTTATGTCAACACCGTAACAAGAAAAAAATATGCTTAAAGATTAACCACTTACATATCTTCTGATAAAGACGGCCAGGCAGCTCTAAGATACTGATACATAGACCATAATGTCAGAATAGAAGCCAGATATAACGCCCCAATACCTACCCATGAAACGGTTGTTGAGTAGGGATCAGATATGATCATCAGAAAAATAGCCAGCATTTGCAGGCTTGTTTTTACTTTACCAATATAAGAAACAGCCACGCTGGCTCTTTTGCCCAACTCTGCCATCCATTCACGCAGAGCTGAAATCACTATTTCACGGCCAATAATGACCACCGCGGGAATTGTTATCCATAAGTTTGCGTAACTTTCGACAAGCAGTGTCAGGCAGATAGCCACCATAAGCTTGTCCGCAACCGGATCAAGAAAAGCCCCAAAGGGAGTGCTCTGATCAAGCTTGCGCGCCAGGTAACCGTCAAACCAGTCAGTAATCGCAGCAACAGCGAAAATACCACCTGCTGCCAAAGGAGCCCAGTCGTATGGTAAGTAATAAACAAGAACAAATACTGGGATCAGTAAAATTCTTAACAATGTCAGAATATTGGGTATTTTCATCAACAAATCATGCTTCAGGATGGAGAGCCGCGTAAATCTCTTCGGCTATGGTCAGGCTTATGGTAGAGACTTTTGCAATTTCTTCAACACTGGCTCGCTCAACTTCCTGAATTCCTCCAAAATGGCGCAGCAGTTCACGTCGCCTTTTTGGCCCTACTCCAGGAATATCTTCCAAGACAGATTTTTTACGAGCCTTGCCTCTTCTGGCTCTATGCCCTGTTATGGCAAAACGATGTGCCTCATCCCGGATATGCTGTATCAAATGCAGTGCAGCGGAATCGCTTTCAAGAACAGCCTCATCGCCAGTATCACCAGAGATCAACACCTCAAACCCCGCTTTCCGTGTGGGCCCCTTAGCAACACCAATAACGAGCACAGAACTTATTTCCAGTTGATCAAGCACCTCCAGCGCTTGGGTAACCTGTCCTTTGCCGCCATCGATTAACAGAATATCAGGCAGCTTGGCCTCACCTTTTTTCAGACGCTTGTATCGTCTTTCCAGCGCCTGATGCATAGCTGCATAATCATCCCCGGCAGTCACTCCCTCTATATTGAAATGACGATAATCGGATTTAAGCGGGCCATTGCGATCAAAAACAACGCAGGAAGCGACAGTCGCCTCGCCGGAGCTGTGGCTTATATCAAAACACTCAAGTCGCTGCGGCACTTCATCAAGACCAAGAATCTCCTGCAGCTCCAGATAGCGGTTATAAATGTTTTTCTTATTGGCGAGAAAACTGCCTAGCTGCTGCTCGGCATTTGTCTGGGCCAGCTTTTGCCAGGCAGAACGATCTCCCCGTACGGAACTGGTCAGCGTGATTTTTTTGTTGCGCACTTGAGCCAATGCGTCTTCTAAACAGTCAGAATCCTCAAGCGGGTCCTGCGTAATTACGTAAGCAGGGATCTCCCTCTGTCCAGCCAGATACCATTGGGCTACAAATGCAGAAACGATCTCTTGCGGCGTTTCTTCAACGGAAACTTTAGGGTGATGGGTTTTACTACCGATAATCCGGCCGCCACGAATAAACAGCATTTGAATACAGACACCGCCAGGCTGAACCGCGCAACCTATTGCATCGGCATCACCCTGCATACCAGAAACATACTGCTGCTCTTGCACCTTCTGCAGACTGATAAGCTGATCCCTATACTCCGCGGCTTCCTCGAATTTCAGTTCAGCCGAAAGCCGCTCCATCTCAGATGCAATCTCTTCCATAACAGCGCTGTTTTTTCCCTCCAGGAACATCGCCGCATGACGAATATCCTGTTGATACTGTTCGGTTGAGATCATTTCAACACAGGGAGCTGTACATCTTTTTATCTGATATTGCAGGCAAGGGCGTGAACGATTTTTATAGAAGCTGTCTTCACATTGGCGAATTTTAAATATTTTCTGCAGAAGATTAAGACTGTCACGAACAGCACCGCCACTGGGATAAGGCCCAAAGTAACGACCACTTTTACGTTTGGCACCACGACTAAAGCGCACGGCTGGATAATCGTCTTTATCCGAGATAAAAATATAGGGATAAGACTTATCATCCCGCAGCAGAATATTATATGGCGGGCGATACTGCTTGATCAGATTCTGCTCAAGCAGCAAAGCCTCAGTCTCACTATTAGTGATTGTGATTTGCACATCAGCTATACGCGAAACCAAAGCGCGGGTTTTAACACTCAAGCCGGTACTGCGAAAATAACTACTGACTCTGTTTTTTAAGTTTTTTGCCTTACCTATGTATAACAGCTTCTGTTCACTGTCATACATTTGGTACACACCAGGCCTTGTGGTTAACTGTCGTAAAAAGGCTTTGGCATCAAAGGAGACTTCTGTCACGGTAATTCTTTTACTGGGATGCTAAGGATTTCTGCTTACGCGTGTTCATATATTCATAAGTTGCCTGGCGATGAAGCTCTTCAAGAGTATTCAGAGTTTCTTCAGTGATACCCGCCCCTCTGGATAAAGACACCTCAAGATACACACCAATCTCAGCGTAATAACATAGGCGCGCATCTGTGTTTTTTGCCCGGCGCAGCTTAGTTAGTGATATCTGGGCACCATTAACCAGGATGGTATTGATATCGGAGTCTGACAGCATTACATCACGATTCTGCGCACTGAGTGGAACTTCTTTGTCGTAATTACGGCTCATCTTGTTATGCTCATTAGATAATATATTTTGCTTTCTACTTTAAGATGAAACCGTACAGAAGTAACTAGATAATTACTATGAATTCCGACCTTTTATGGATACTTAAGCAACCTTCGTTGATGAGCACGCCTCAAGGTGTAAAGCCCTTTACCTGGCTGATCGATCGACTCGGAAATTCAGTTGGCTCAAAGGTAAATATTGACCTAACCAAACAACCTAAAAGACTAGGAATCTATTACGAAAACCTTGTAGAAAGAACTTTACTAAATACAGATCAACCTATTGTTTTAAAAAGAAACATACAAGTAAAAAAACATAAAACCACCCTTGGTGAATTTGATTTTATAGGGCGTATAGGTAGTGATGACTTCCACCTTGAGTGCGCTATAAAGTTCTACCTGAGGGTTGGCCCGGGCAATAATCTATCCGATTATGTAGGGCCCGGAAAGAAGGACAGACTCGATATTAAATGGAACAGAATGCTGGAACATCAGTTACCTTTATCCAGCTGCACAGAAGGCATTCAAGTCTGCCAGGATCACCATCTATCTCCACAAACCAAAGTCCTTCTTCTACAAGGTTATCTGTTTCACCCTTTTCAGGAAGGAACCCCGAAACAGTTAGCTGATGAGATTAACCCTCAACACCTACAAGGCTGGTGGTTAAGAAGCCGGGATATCTCATTACTGGGAGAACAGTATCAAACGGCGATCATGCAGAAGCCATACTGGCTGAATGCAGCAATCACAGAAACCATCGACAAAAGCTCACTGAAAGAAGTTGTGAAAGAAACTAACTTTCCGCTGTTGGTAACACGGGGAATGATGTCAGAAGGTAGTTGGCAGGAACATGATCGAGGTTTTATCGTTCCCGATTCATGGTGAGCAGGCATAAAAAAGGCCACCCTGCTCACGCAGGATAGCCCGAGTACTGCCAGCTAAAACTTATTGCCCAGCTTTTGCAGCGTCTTTAGCAATAACTTTTTTTAGTACACCAACGGCAACAACAGTACCGATGATCATGGCTGCAACAATAACCAGGCTTGGAGCCACAGAAATCAGGCTGTATTTATCCATAGAACTGTCCTCAGAAATATAATAGTTATCCGCGGGGCATTATATCGTCTGAAAGCTCTGTGTCTATGCCACAATAGCCCACAAAAACCATTTAAAATAAAGGGTTATATGCCAACTCTCTCTTACTCTTCCAGCCTCTTGAGTAAGCTCGAGGTATCGAGACGCCCACCTCCCATTGCCTGAACATCAGCATAGAATTGATCCACCAGCGCGGTTACAGGAAGTTTGGCACCGTTTTTACGTGCTTCTTCGAGAACGATTGCAAAATCCTTACGCATCCAGTCAACCGCAAAACCAAAATCATATTCTCCTGCAAGCATCGTTTGGTGCCTGTTAACCATCTGCCAAGAGCCAGCAGCACCGTGCTGAATAACATCGAAAACCTGCTCGGCATCCAATCCTGATTTTTTAGCAAAATGCACCGCTTCAGATAACCCCTGCAGCAAACCGCCAATACAGATCTGATTCACCATCTTGCTTAATTGCCCAGCGCCCGTCTCTCCAATTAAACGAATCGACTTTCCGTAACAGCCCATTACAGGCTCCGCTTTAGCAAAGTGGTTTTCATTTCCTCCCACCATGATGCTCAACACACCATTTTCTGCTCCGGCCTGACCACCCGATACCGGTGCATCTAAAAATCCACAACCTCTAGATTCAGCAACTTCATTCAACGCCCTTGCGATCTCAGCAGATGCGGTTGTGTGATCCACAAGAATCGCACCGGATTCAAGCCCCTCAAATACACCGCCTTCGCCACAGGTAACTTGCCTGAGGTCATCATCATTACCTACACAGGTGAAAACCAGCTCGGCACCTTTAGCTGCTTCTGCAGGTGACACAGCATAAGAACCTGAGTGATCATCTACCCAGCCTTTAGCTTTTGCACTCGTACGGTTGTAAACAGTAACCTCATGCCCAGATTTGCATAAATGCCCTGCCATTGGGTAACCCATAACGCCCAAACCGATAAATGCAACTTTCATAACAACCTCAGGTCTATTGATTATTCTTGATGACTCACTGGAGTATAAATCAAGCTGACGCCTGAAAAACCCAAATCTGATATCATTTTCACCGGCTTACACATAACACCATCACATTGAGAACAGCATTAATGTCCAAGATTGTTTCAGTATTGAGTATTTTCTGCCTTACTCTGGTAGTTTCATTCTCAGCACAAGCCACTAACGACGGGCTTCAAAGCCTGAGCCTGGTAGATGTTGAAGAGCAACCAGTAGCACTCGAAAGCTTTAAAGGTAAAGTGATACTACTGAACTTCTGGGCGACCTGGTGTCCACCCTGCATCAAAGAGATGCCATCAATGGAGCGGTTAAGAAATCAGCTCTCTGGCAAACCCTTCGAAGTTGTTGCAATCAATGTGGGTGAAAGTCCGACCACCGTTTCGAGTTTCATGCTTGAGCTTGATACAGAACTCACCTTCCCTATTTTGCTTGATCAGGATGCTAAATCATTTGGGCAACTAGGCTTAAGAGGATTACCTATGACCCTGATTCTTGATCATGAAGGCAATATTATTGAGAAAGTATTAGGTGGAAGAGACTGGGATGACAAGAAATCAGTAGATCTGATTATGCAAGAGGTTGATAAAGCACTCTGATCAAGCATGACCAGAGTGCTGAGTTGTCGAATTTAGCCTTCCATTACTGCCATCGCAGCTTGAGCAGCTACACCAACTTTAATCGGTGCATTCATAGAAATCAGTGTATTTTCCAGAGCATCCAGGCATAAAAGCACATTGCGCTTAGTGCAGGCACTACCCATAAGCCCTATGCGCCATACCTTACCAGCAAGAGCACCTAAACCTGCACCAATTTCCAGATTGTAGTTCTGCAGCAATGCAGTACGTACAGCTGCATCGTCCACGCCTTCAGGAATGACAACTGAATTCAGCTGTGGCAAGCGGTCTTCTTCAGCGACAAGGAATGTGATGCCCATGGCTTCCAGACCCGCTTTAAGAGCAAGATGTAATTTCTGGTGACGAGCCCAGGCATTTTCGAGGCCTTCATCTTCAAGGATAACCAGAGCTTCGTGCAGGGCATACAGAGAGTTCACCGGCGCTGTGTGGTGGTAAGCGCGCTTTCCGCCACCGCCCCAATAACCCATAACCAGGTTTTTATCCAGGAACCAGCTTGGTACTGGTGTTTTTCGGCTCTTAACAGCTTCAAGCGCTTTCTCGCTGAAGCTGACAGGAGAGATACCTGGAGGACAGGAAAGGCACTTCTGGGTACCGGAATAGATCGCATCTATTCCCCAGCCATCCACATCAACCTCGATCCCACCCAGCGAAGTAACAGCATCAACGATCGCCAGTGAATCGTTTGCACGAGCCAGTTCACATAATGCTTTTGCATCTGAACGGACACCTGTGGAGGTTTCTGCATGCACAAATGCAAGTGCCTTCACATCATCATGCTCAGCAAAGGCAGCTTTAACCTTCTCAATGTCTACCGGCTTACCCCATTCATCCTGAATATGGATCGCAACACCGCCAAAGCGCTCAACATTCTCTTTCATACGGCCACCGAACACACCGTTCTGGCAGACAATCACTTTATCGCCCGGCTCAACCAGATTTACAAAGCATGCTTCCATACCTGCTGATCCAGGAGCAGATACTGGCATAGTCAGTTCGTTTTCTGTTTTGAACAAGGCTTTCAGCATAACCTTGATCTCATCCATCATACGAATGAACTCAGGATCAAGATGTCCAATGGTAGGACGTGACATGGCAGCAAGAACACGAGGGCTTACATCAGAAGGTCCGGGACCCATCAGCGTCCGGACAGGAGGGTGGAAAGAGGTAGTCATTAAAAGGCCCTTATAGGTTGTAGCTATATTATAAAGGCCTTCTTTTTATCAGCTTGCAGCCAACTCATCAATCATTGTGATGATCATTTCCGCAGAATGCTTAGCCGCTTTGACTAAATACTGATCGAAAGAGACGCCAGACTCTTTACCGGCGATATCTGAAAGGGAGCGAATAATGATAAACGGAGTACCGAACTGCACACAGGTCTGTGCGATTGCAGCAGCTTCCATCTCAACAGCTTTCATTGTTGGGAAAAGCTTACGTTTACGTTCAACACGTGCCGGATCATTCATAAACTGATCTCCGGTACAGATCAGACCACGAACCGTTTTCATTCCTTCCATGCGGGCGATGCAACGCTCAGCAATGTCTGCCAGGAAAGTATCTGGGGTGAATTCTGGCGGTTGTTTAGGAACCTGTCCGTATTCGTAACCAAAGACGGTGAGATCAACATCATGATGGCGCACAGAATCTGAGATAACGATATCGCCAACATCCAGTTGCGGATCGTATCCACCGGCAGAGCCAGTATTGATTATGCAATCGGGCTTAAACATCTGTAACAAAATGGTACAGCCAATGGCTGCATTTACTTTGCCGATACCCGACTTGAGCAAAACCACCTGCTTACCATGAATGGTACCTGTGTACAGGTGATAACCTGCAATCAGATGATCCTGTTTATCCTGAAGGGTATTTTTTAGAAGCTCTACCTCTTCATCCATCGCACCGATAATCCCGATGCGAATATCTCCATCTTTCTGCTTAAGCAGAGCCGCCATATTTTTTTCTGTATTCATTCAGGCAACTACCATCTTCTCGAAACGCTTATAGTCCGCGGATTAGACCATAGGTGCAGAAAAAAAAACAGATCAATCACACAGAGTTACTGCGTAATTACAACTTCCTGTCCAGCTTCCCGAAGCCGATCAGCTCGCTCATTAATATAGCGCTGAAATTCAGGCATGCGCTGGTAAACCCTGTCACTGACAAACTCCAGAGCGGTATTGAAATGAAACGATTGTACATAGGCATCAACCCGTAACCTCTCTTGTCTATCTTCGTCGAGCAAGATCATAGCTGGATAGTATGAAAGCCCCAGTTCTTCTGCATATGCAGCAGCTGTCCTGGAACTACCATCTTTTAACTGAATCAGCTCTTCGCTGGAAACATCAAAACGGTAGAAATCATATTTCTGCATCAATTGATGTGTGTCGGAACGACTAAGAACCCGCTTATGTAGCTGCAAACAATCATCACAGCCCGGATATTCAAATAAAAGAGCGACAGGCTTGTTGGCAGGACTTGCCGCATAGGCTGAAGCAGGCTGCAAAAGAGTGGATGGGTACAATTCGGCAGAGACATCCTTTTGAATCATACTCTGCGCCAAAGAGGTTTCTGTATCTCCAGTGACAACATAATCCAGCACTTTGGCCATCATCTCACGGCTGCGGTATCCATCAATTCTCAATACAGGCGTATCAGAGTCCGAGAAAAACAACAGAGTCGGCGTGTACTGAATTTTCCACTTTATCGCCAGCTCCTTCTCCGATATGGCACTTCCATCAGCTAGTGTCACTTCCCTGTCACCCCAAAGGTTCAGAGCAACAAGATCAAAGTGTTCCTGAATATGTTGACTCAGGACCGGATCAAGAAGGGTTTGTTGCACCAGATTAAAACAATAAGGACAGCCAGCCTGGTGATAATAGATCAGGAGTTTTTTGCCCTCCTCCTGAGCTTCCTGAATATCGTCTGCAATATCCAGAAAACTATCCTTAAACCAGAACGGCGTTTCTATTTCACTACCGGTATATTTATTTAAGCGCGTCTCTTCCGCATTAGCTGAAAAACTGAAAAGCATAGCGAAAACAATGAATAATGAATTGAGTTTCATAGCACCCCCTGAATTGAGATCAGTCTAAGTTTGGGCATAAGTTTCAATTACGGCAAATCATTATTTGCAGATGGATATAAACCTGACCAGCCGAACTGCTTAAACAAATTGTCCGTAAACAGATCCACCGGAGCGGTAATACATAAGGTTTTTTCAGTCACTGGATGAACAAACTCGATATCGCGGGCCATCAACATTAATCGGTTTAAGTCGAAATGCTGCCTTAACCCTTTGTTGTGTTTGTTATCTCCATGATTAGTATCACCGACTATCGGATGAAAGATATGTTTCATGTGACGACGGATCTGATGCTTTCGTCCTGTCTCAGGTTTCACTTCAACCAGTGAATATCGTGACTTTTCATAGCGCCCTACGGCCATATCCACTTCAACCGTAGCCAGAGTTCGATAATGGCTCACCGCTTCCTGAGCCGGTTTATTCTGATCCGCATGTTTATCCGCGATTTTGTCCAATTGCTCTTTAAGGGCGTAATCAATAACGCCAGATTCCGGAACATACCCTCGGCACATACAGAGGTAGGTTTTATTGACCTCTCGCTCGGCAAACTGCAGATTCATTGCCTTAGCGACCGATTTATCTTTACCAAACAAAATAACACCCGATGTTGGGCGATCAAGACGGTGAATCGTGTAAGGCGTGCCACCTTCAAAGTACTCTTTCAACATTGAAGCAAGATTTGGCGTACCTCTGGGAGCAATCCAGCTTGGATGCACCAATAAACCAGTAGGCTTGTTGATGGCAATCAGGTATTCATCTTCATACAGAATTTCTAACTCAGACATCTTCTAAAATTCACTCCGACAACATGGCGCGGATTATAGACAATATTTACAGAGAAAACTGACCGTATTCGAACGTGCTTTTCCATCAGCTTCATACTGTTCGGGAATAAACCCGCTACGAACGTACTAACCAATTGGAACAAAAGATCAATCGTACTGTATGAGGGTGAAAGTTACCTTTAACGCTTAATTTGAATACTCAGTCAGAGAGGAACGTATGAGACTTATAAAAACAATAGCGGCCGCTGGGCTCGTATGCCTTACAACTTCAAGTTTTTCTGTGGCTCATGAGCTTGGTTATGCTGGTTTGCTTTCCAGCAAAAACCGCGCTGACATCCCTGAAATTACTCTGTCAGCTGGTGAGCCATTGTCTGAAGAATCTACCTTTACTCTGGAATCTGGTCGTTACTATGAACTGGAAATTACCAGTGACGGTTCCGGTGAACTTGCTTTAACCGGCCCAGGGTTCTTTAGAGCAATCTGGGTTGATGAAGTTGTAATCAATGACCTTGAAATTCGCCCATATGGTATTGATAGCATCGAGTTTGATGATGCAGGTGAAATGGAAATTGGTTTTGTAGCCGTTAAACCGGGCAACTACAGACTTTACGTTCCAGGCTCCAAAGGTGAGACACAGGGTATTAATATCGTAATCAAGTAAAACGTTAAGCCCTGCTTTCGTTTCTTACTAGATTTGCGCATTCAGGCGTAAAGGCCTTTTCTGTCTTATATACGCCTCCACTTCTTAGTCTGCGTGCCGGTCTTCCGGCATCAGGCTTAGAAGCTATCCCCAAAAAGAAAAACCTCAAATTATTGATATACAACATTCGCCGACATCAAAACAATATTATATCTCCTCAACCATTGGCCGAAATCCTTTTACTACACCTTAGGAATCTCAGACGCCCTTTCAGCACAACAACCAATCATTCACCTTAGCTCTTCATCTAAGCTCTTCACTAGAGTCGCCTAAGAAGAATCACTAAGAAGCGAATTATTAATGTCCATAAGATATAAAAAAGGCTGGTGGATCTTAGTGATTTTTAGGTAGGATGTTTTTTTAAACACTAAGTACTGAATTGAAAGTCAGATTTCAGGGGCACACCGTTTTGCTACACGATATAAAATATCGGTAAAACATACGGTTAACCCTTTATCCGACTATAATGCTTATATATAGAAATAACTTACTCACAAATACTCGACCGAGGAAATTATGCGTAACGTAAATACTTACGATGTTCGTTCTGAGCAATCAGTGCTGCAGACGAATAAAGTAATTCGCAACACCTATATGCTGCTGGCAATGACAATGGTTGTCAGTGCTGTAACTGCTGGTATATCAATGTTGCTGCAGGTACCAATGATTGTTCATTTGGGTACCATCATTCTCAGCTTTGTGATGTTGTTCGTACTGAATAAAAAACAGAACAGCGCAGCTGCTCTGCCACTGGTTTTCCTTTTCACCGGGCTGATGGGTTTTGGCCTGGGACCTGTAATCAATCATTACCTGGGCATGTCTAACGGCGGCCAGATCGTTACTACAGCTCTGGGCATGACTGCAATCACTTTCTTTGGCCTGTCTGCTTATGTGCTTACATCTAAGAAAGACTTCAGCTTCATGGGGTCGTTCCTATCTGCAGGGATGATTGTTGCTCTGGTTGCCATGGTGGCGCTTTTTGTTCTGCCACTGTTTGGTGTTCAGATCGCCGCTCTGCACCTGGCCTTTTCTGCACTGATCGTACTTCTGATGTGCGGCATGATTTTGTATGACACCAGCAACATTGTTAACGGTGTTTACACAAACTACATCATGGCTACCGTTAGTCTGTATTTAAATATCTACAACCTGTTCATCCACCTGATGAGCCTGCTTGGGTTTATGAGCGACGATTAATACTTCTGTTCTCGACTAGCCCCGCTTTCTGTTAAGATTGCGGGGCTTTTTATTGACTGCGTACAGCTATGAAATTTTCAATTGTCGTTCAATCTTCACCGTTTTCCAGCCAGGCGCCTGCTACGGCATTACGCTTTGCTAAAGCACTGCTGGAACAAGGGCATGAGCTATACCGGGTATTTTTCTATGCCGATGCCACTCTTATTGCCAATAATCTGATCACATCACCCCAGGATGAAAGAGATCTTCCTGAAGCCTGGGCTGAATTTAAAAAACAAAATGGATTAGATATCGTTGTGTGTATCGCTGCAGCTGTCAAACGTGGAGTGATTAATGAAAATGAGGCTCGGCGTTATGAGAAAGAAAACTCAAACCTACACCCTGAATTTGAGCTCTCAGGTCTGGGTCAACTCGCAGAAGCTATCGCCGTATCGGACCGTGTAATAACCTTCGGGGGGCAATAATGAGCACAAAGTCTGTCTTGATCATTAACCGCACTCCCCCTTATGGCAGCTCTAGCCCGAGGGAAGCACTCGACGTCGCTCTTACATGTTCAATTTTTGAGCAACCCGTTTCTCTGTTGTTTTTAGGTGCGGGGTTATTTCAGTTATTAAACAATCAGCATACAGAATCAATTGATCAGAAGAACTTAGAATCGATAATGTCATCCTTGCCGATGTACGATATTGATCAGCTATACACCACAAAGAGTTCATTGCAGGCATACGATCTGACCGTCGAAGATCTCTGCCTCCCTGTGCAAATCATCGAAGATACTGGTGTTGCCTCACTTATCAACGACCATGAAACTGTACTGACTTTCTGATATGAATTTACACATACTCAATCAAGCGCCTGACAAAACTTCCGTAATACAGGATATGTTAATGGCACTATCCCCTGAGGATGCCATCATCCTTATCGAAGATGGAGTGATAGCAGCTCTTCAGCCGCCTTTTAATGGACAGTCCGAAACAGACACCCCAGTATTCGCATTAAAAGCGGATCTGCTGGCGCGCGGCCTTACAGAACGCCTCAGCAAAACTATTACAATCATTGATGATGCAGAGTTTGTTGACCTGTGCTGCAAGTACTCTAAAACAATAAGCTGGTTCTGAAATGTCTATTGAAGTTGATGACGAAGGCTACCTACGCAATCTTAATGACTGGTCTCCTGATATAGCCAAACAACTGGCTGAAGCTGAAGGGATTACACTGTCACCCGACCACTGGGAACTTATAGAAGTGATTCGTGATTTTTATAATGATTACGAACATTCTCCAGCCATGCGCCCACTGGTTAAATCTGTAAAAATCAAATTAGGTGAAGACAAAGGAAAAAGCATCTACTTGATGAAGCTCTTTCCAGGCAGCCCGGCAAAACTTCTGGCTAAAATCGCAGGTCTGCCTAAACCGGATAATTGCCTGTAATTTTTAGCATTTCGTCTAATTATTCTGTTTCATCCTTGCCTTCTCTGGTCTATGCTTACGTAGATAAATTCAAGGTTTTCAATAGCCTTTACGCTATGGGATACTCAATATAATTTATCAACCTATAACCTTCAGGCTTACTTAGGTTAAGTTATTAATCGGCACAGGTAGAGAGTAATGGGTCTAGAAGCAGCTGCAGAGCAACTCAAAGCTATCCAGGCAGAGCAAAATCTGCAAAAAGATGTGGAAACAAAAAAACGCAGCAACCAGGAAGAAGTCATCTACCACCAATGGGCAACTTTTAAGGTAGATGACGAACTCTACGGCGTTGATGTAGTCCAGGTTAAAGAAGTTTTAAGGTACAGCGAAATTACTCCAGTGCCGGGCTCTGACCACTTCATACGCGGCATTATCAATCTTCGTGGTAACGTTGTAACCGTGATTGATACCCGCCAGATGTTTGGCCTGATTCCACACACACCTGACGATGAAACTCGCATTATCGTTGTTGAATACAACGAGCAAGAAGTTGTTGGATTGGTGGTAGATAGCGTGGATGAAGTAATAAATCTCCCGCAAAATGATATCGACCGCGCGCCGAATGCAACGGGCGAAGAAACAACTAAACGTTTTGTTCAGGGCGTTTGCTATTACAACAACATTCTTATCATCCTACTGGATTTGTTAAAAATGCTGCAGAGCATCACCCCTGTTGATGCTGACGATGACGTTTTTTAATTAACTCCACTTAGTTAAAAAGGCTGCATTCGCAGCCTTTTTTGTATTATTCACCAATATGCACAACTACATTCCGACTTCCCGAACAATGTCTGTGCTCCCAGCAATATATCCCCTGCCATGTTCCCAAAGATAATCTCCCATCGATAACCGGGATTGAAAGGGTTGTCGCCGTAAGCGCACTTTTGATATGAGCAGGCATATCATCTTCACCTTCCAGTGTATGGGTATAGAGGGAATCTTTTTCAGGTACCAGCCGGTTCATCCAGTTCTCAAGGTCATGCTTTGCCGAAGGGTCAGCATTCTCCTGAATGGTCAGGCTTGCACTGGTATGCTGAATCAGCAAGTTACAAATCCCCTCACGGATACCTGATTTATGCACAGCGCGCTCCAACTGACGAGTAAATTCAAATAACCCCTGCCGCCCGGTTTGAACATTAATGATCTCAACCATATTTAACCTCTGTTTCTAATACCCGACCTATCAAACAAAACTAAATATATCGCGAATTTCAGGCAATAAAAAAGCCAGCATAGCGCTGGCTTTTTTGGGACAGGTTGAACCTCCTTAGAGGCTCAATATGTCACTAGACTTACTTAGGTAGTTTGAATGTCCAAACTGTGCCACCCTGGTTCAGGTGTTTAACACGTTTAGCAACTTCACCACCCCATAGAGGTACTGCACCACCCCAACCGGATACGATAGACAAGAACTGCTCACCGTCCTGTTCCCAAGTGATTGGAGATCCAACGATACCGGAACCAGTGTTGAATTTATAAACTTCTTCACCAGTTTTAGCGTTCAGACCAAGCAAGTAACCTTCTGGAGTTCCGTAGAATACCAGGTTACCTTTAGTAGTCAGTACACCACCCCAAAGAGGAGCGTAGTTAGCTTTACGCCATACTTCTTTACCAGTCTTAGGATCCATCGCACGCAGAACACCGATGTACTCGTCGTTCATTGGTTTGATAGTGAAGCCTGCACCAAGGTACGCTGCACCTTTCTTATATGCAGTTGGCTCGTTCCAGATGTCCATAGCCCATTCATTAGATGGTACATAGAACAGTCCTGTGTCCTGGCTGTATGAAACCGGCATCCAGTTTTTACCACCAAGGAAAGAAGGAATTGCTAGAACAGAACTACCTTTCTTACCATCTTTGGATTCAGCTGGGTTACCTGGACGGTTAGCATCATCATAGATTGGACGACCAGTTTTTGGATCAAGGCCTTTAGCCCAAGTGATCTTGTCTACGAATGGGAAACCACGGATGAAGTCACCATTTTCACGGTTCAGGACATACATGAAGCCGTTACGGTCAGCAGTAGCTGCCGCTTTAACTGTCTTACCGCCTTCTTTGTAGTTGAAAGAAACCAGCTCGTTTACACCGTCGTAATCCCAACCATCGTGTGGAGTAGTCTGGAAGTGCCATACGATCTTACCAGTATCTGGATCAAGCGCTACACGAGAAGAGGAGAACAGGTTGTCACCAGGGCGCAGGTGAGAGTTCCATGGTGCTGGGTTACCAGTACCGAAGAACAGCAGATCTACGTCTGGATCATATGTACCGCCCAACCAAGTTGCAGCGCCACCAGATTTCCACAGATCGCCTGGCCATGTTTTACCAGCCTGACCACCGGAAATACCGTTTTCCATTTTCTTGCCATCTTTCCAGATGTAACCCATGTGACCTTCAACTGTTGGACGAGTCCAAGCCAGCTGACCAGTCTTAGCATCGTAAGCTTCTACTTTACCAACGATACCGAATTCACCACCGGAAACACCTGTGATTACTTTACCTTTAACTACGATTGGAGCCGCAGTAATAGAGTAACCAGCTTTGTAGTCTTCTACTTTCTTCTTCCACTTAACCTTACCAGTCTTAGCATCCAGAGCTACCAGCTTGGCATCCAGAGTACCGAAGATAACCAGGTCGTCATACAGAGCAACACCACGGTTAATTACGTCACAGCATGGCATGATGCCGTCTGGAAGACGTGCATTGTATTCCCACAGCTCTTCACCAGTCTTAGTGTCAACTGCGAATACACGAGAATAAGATGCTGTAACGTACATTACACCATCTTTAACCATTGGCTGGGATTCCTGACCACGCTGCTTCTCACCACCGAAAGAGAAAGCCCAAACTGGACGCATATCTTTAACAGTATCAGTGTTGATCTTAGTCATTGGGCTGTAGCGCTGACCACGTAGACCCATGCCGTTAGATACAACATCTCCTGCAGTCATCTGATCGTTAATGATATCTTTATCAGTAACACCAGCTTGTGCCGTGCCCGCAACAGTCATTGCTGCAACTAAGGCAGACAGTGCGAATTTTTTCATTGTACGCTCCTCTACGGATTTTTTTATTAGCGTTTTGCGAGTGAGCCGGGAAATTTTCCCGAACCATGCGTCTTATTCTTTTTCTTTACAGCTTTTCCAACAATTAAACAGCGGAACTACTTTTATCCTCCCTTGGTAGTAATTTGACATATACCACCAACAAACAAGGTTTTTCCTTCTGCGATTTAAGCTGAAACGGCTTAAAAATGAATATTAGTAGGTTTAGTTAAGGTGCAGCTGAATAACAATTAAACCCAATAAAAACAGTACCTAAGTATCAATAAACACATCAGAAATGATGAGTCGACTTGCAAGGGTTGATCTGTGTAAAAAACAACCTAAACGTTTAATTTTCGATCTTATGTCCAGAGGAGAATCAGCGATTATTTTTTATGAAGAAATTTAATTTTTTAGGTAGATATAGATTGATGGATTAACGCCCGACTGAATTCGACTCCAGCCAAATACGCCAGATAATTGAGCCATTCACTCGCAAGAAATAATCACTGGACTGCTCTGAATGTATTAGACCGCCAAAATGGTAGTTTTTTACATCATCAGCCAGATCATGGATAACAACAGCACTCAATAAAATAATTATTAAATATCAATAACTTTAACAGCAAACCTATACCAAATTCGTAAATTATTAATACTTAAAAAGAGCCAAATCAGAAATATTTCTCTTCATATTTAGGGTATAGATGAACCACACTGCGCATAAATTCTCTGCGTTTTAGAGCAACCTCTTTAAACTCAGGCTTGACGGGTAACTTCATAACCTCTGTCATACTCAAGCCCTCTTTAGCAGATTCAGTCATCACATTATCCAACCACTCCAGATAAGCTGTCATCTGATCAAAGGCACGGGCATCTTCAACTAAAGGCCCGTGACCTGGCACCAAAAGTGAAAATTCAATATCACGCATTTTGGCTATTTCGTCCAACCATACATGCAGACCCGGAGTATGCGGGGTTGTTAAGGCTCGCTGAAAGAAAATCATATCCGCCGCAAACAGCACACCGGTCTTCTCATCAAGAATAACCAGATCCGAACCGGAATGACCTGTGTAGCTCATTAATTTAAAACTATGACTACCCAGCTTCAAATGATCACTTTCGATGGGACGACTTGGCAAATACACTTCTGTAGAACGCATCCAGTCGCCAACCAGGCGATACATGTTCTCAGCAAAGGCATTACCGTGCAGCGCAATCTGCTTTCCTGTCTCCGGTAAGGCCTGTATGTCCACATCACTAAACGCCTGATTACCCAAAAAATGATCCGGATGGTGATGGGTATTAAACACCACCTTTATGGGTTTATCGGTTACCGACTCTATAGCCTTGCGCATAGCCTGGCCGTAACGGAGAGATGGGCCGGTATCGATAACAACCACACCCTCTTCAGTCACAACAAAACCTGTATTGACTATGTTGCCACCATTACGGTTACTGAAGTCTTCCAGCTTGCCCTGGAACACCCAGGTGTTCTCAGCAACCTTTTCTGCTTTTAGGTTGTAACTTAAGGGAGACGCATTCGCAGCTCCTATCAAGAATAAGAGCGATATAGCCACTGCAATTTTTTTAAACATGTCTCACCCCTTACAGTGCTGTCTCAAATTCATTACCGCCATTATCACGCATCCAGACACTGTATTTGCTCTGTTTATTGCGCACATCAAAGGTAATGACAGGGTTTTCACTGACAGGTTGTGATAGCTCCATTTTAGCCAGGTCCTGACCGGACTCAGACTTAACCACAACCTGCTCTATATAAAATTCCGGGATGGCATCTACAAGGCCGGTATCCATGGGGTGAACAATCTTGAATTTGTAACGCCCCCCTTCTTCTCTTGGAAAGAACCGGCTTTTGGTTTCGCCCAGATGACTCTCCCAATAAGGATTGGCATTACCCACGCTTGCAGTAGTACAGCCGCCACCAGCAGCATCCAGATAACTACCGCCTATATGCCATACGCCGTCCTTAGTCAGAACTGCAGCACGAATTGCTGAACCCTGCTGCACTTTAATACGCAAGGAAACACGAGGAACTATGTCTGGATGAGGGTAATAAGTGAAAATATGCTGTATCGGGTTGAGGTCAGCCCAGGTAACAATTTTCTGGATATTCCCCGATAGAGCAGAAGCATTTACGGTAATAGGAACCTGAGTTGGATCTTCTGCAAATTCAGGAACATCTACAGAAACCTTGTCATCAAAAACATAAGGTGCATCACCTATAAATAGCTGACGCATATAATCCCATAAAGGGGATTCAAGGGGATCACTTTGAGATGCCTGAGCCCCCAAAGAGACAGAAGCAGCCAACAACGCAGCTGCATACTTAAGTTTCATTACACATCCCTCTTCTTATTATTTTAGGGCCTTTGGAATATCAGCTATTGATTCATTTCCTGATAAAGACCCGGTAGCTCATACCTGAGACCATGCTTACTGAAGATTTGTTCCATTTCGCCATCTTTAATCATTTTTTCAACGACATCTCCAACAGCATAACCCAGCTGACGATAGGTATGCTTAACAGCCATACCAATATCCCATTTCTGCTTACCCATCATTGGATAGCTGTTTTCACCCAGCTTATATCGATCGTGATCACTTTTCTGAATTAGCCAGTCAACCTCAGAACGCATCGCCATTACAGCGTCCACTTCCTCAGCCAGCATTCCTGTAAAAGCAGCTTCGGCATTTGGGTAGTGATGCGTCTTATCTCGCATGCGCCCACCAAAAGCAGATGTTAAGTACATTGCTGGAAGACTATCTATTTCCACACCGATTGGATGATATTGAAAAACCGCAACAGTCGACACATTGTCCAGCTTAGTGCTGTCATACGCCACCTGCCAGCTTTCACGGTGATAGGGACCAAACATAACGACCATGTCATTTAGCGCCAAACCATAACCGTCGATCTTGTAAGAATAATCACGATCGTATGGCACACGCATCATCACATCCGCGATATTTTTCAGCGCCAGAGGGTTCTCTTCATTTTTATCGAGATAATGCCCCTTCCAGACGTTATTTCTCAAATCGTCTTCCAGGTTTTCATCCGGGATCATCCAATGAACTCGAAAATCCACACCTAGCTCTTTAGCAATTACTTTACCTACCTCAACATCAATACCGGCAGGTTCTCCATTTTGCATAAATGAATATGGCGGAAAATCGCGGTAAACACCGATTCTGATGTAACCACTATCAATAACGTCGTCGTAATAACGAGCTTGCGCCAGGCTGCTAAGCAGGCTGGCGCAAGTTAATAGAACGACTTTAGCAATTAAAGTCTTATTCATCTGTATAACGTGTCTCCAGGTATGCACGGATTGCCCACAGAGCTTCCTGACTCAGATGCTCTGCCATTTTAGGCATATATACACGACCATCACGAACAGCACCGTTTACAACACGGTATTTGTACCATTCGTCACCATCAATACCTGGCTCAAGGTAACGCAGGTCCGGTGCGATACCACCAGAGATTGCGTCCAGACCGTGACAACGTGCACAGTTCTGAGTGTAAGCGGAAGAACCAATTTTTACTGCCAGCTCACGATTTTCATAATCTGCATTATATGGATTCTCATCCAACCACTCTTCGCCCAGAGGAGTCAAACCAGCAATATCAACATTCTGAGGAGTTACATCGCCGTGAGCCAGAGTTTGACCTGACATTACAGCCGTCAACATTCCTGCTGCAGTTAGACCCAAAAATTTCTTGTTAATAGACATCATTTATCACCACTTAGTTTTTATACTGTATCTGAAAGCCTTAGCTCAGTTTTAAACTTTTAAACTGAACACTTACTTAAGAGATCGTCTTTGATCTCACAAACAAACGCTGACAGACAGCCTGTACAGCCAGAGCCCACCCACTCCGATATCAATCTATATATGATATTGCGAGTGCAAAATACGCCAGAATTGTACTTTGGATTCCAAAAACTACTCCCTTGGTATCAATTAGTCCTCACGGCAACACCAAAGTACCCAAATTCACAAAAATAACTAATACGCAAGCATTAGACCTTTAAGATCATCAAGGCTTTTTGCTCTCATAGCTGCAGAACCATTCGCTTCAAATCTAACCATTTGATCCAGTCGAGCAAGGACAATTTCATTGCTAAAAATCCCAAAAAGGAAAGAATCTAAAACTCTTTCCTCTTAAGCGGCAATTAAAAAACTCGCAAAAAAGTTCGTTTGATTAGCCCAAAATTTAAATATCCAAAAGAATTTTCCGCCCGGAATCCTCTTTGCTTTACCCTTCCTGATTTAAACACCAACCTTAACCAGGCCTGTTTCTATTGCTAAATGAACAAGCTCCGCTGTTGATGTCATATTCAACTTACTTTTAAGAATAGCCGTATAGTTGGAAACTGTTTTACTACTAATACAAAGCTCTTCAGAGATTTCTTTTACACTCAAACCCTGGGCTAGCATGACAAAAATTTCAAACTCCCGCTGGGTCATATCACGTAGCCGTTGATCCTTTTGCTCAGGACGACAGACCGCGAGCCGCATAGCCAGCTCATGCTCTACATATAGCTGACCTGTTGAAACCTTTTTCACTGCTTCAACTAAGATTTCAGGTGCACAACTCTTTGTAATATATCCTCTGGCCCCTGTATCAAGCGCCTGAGTGACAACCGGCACCTCATCGTACATGCTAAAGAAAAGTACATTTACATCAGGAAAGCTCTGCAGAATACGTCTCGCAGCCTCAATACCACTGATACCAGACATATTTACATCCATAATCATAACCTGAGGCGCGTCTTCCTGGCACATACTGTAGGCCTGATCACCATTACCCGCTTCTCTAACAACACAAGGTGACAGCATCGCTGAAAGTAAACTGGCGTACCCCTGCCTTACAACAGCATGATCATCGACAATTAATATATTCATACATTAACTCCTGTTACAGAAGGCAACTCAAGGTCGACTCGACACCCACCACCTTCAGGCTCCATCCATTGCAATTGCCCTTTCAGGCACCTCGCTCTCTCTTTCATGGAGCGCAAACCCATGCCTGAGGGAACATCCTCAGTAATCCCTTTGCCATTATCTGAAATACTCATTTCCAGCCGTCCAGCAGCCCCTTCAATATTGATAGAAACCTGGTCAGCTCCGGAATGACGGGAAATATTGTGCAAAGCCTCCTGAACAATTCGGTAGATATGGGTATTGCCTTCATCATCCAGTTTAGGAATATCACTAGATATATTTAACTGCACATCAATGCCATTTTGCTGTGACCAGCTATCCACCATGGCCTGAACAGCTTCAGCCAAACCTAATTGTTCAAGAATTACCGGATGAAGGTCCCTAATCAACTGTCGGAAACTAGTTTGCATCGCTACACAGTTCTCAGATATCTGCTTAGAAACAGCCTCTACAATTTCAGGATCATCCGCAGATTGTGATACTAAATACGCTTGCGCCTGAATGCCTGTCAGGTACTGCCCAAGATCATCATGAAGCTCTCTGGCAAGATGTGCTCGTTCAGTTTCCTGAATTTTCATCAATTCATGAGTCAGCTTTTTATTGTCTTCTTCAGAAGCCTCAAGTGCTTGAGCCATCATATTAAAATGTCTCGATAACTCATTGATTTCACTGATTGAGTACTGTTTCAATCTCGCAGTAAAGTGACCTTTTTGAATTTCACCAAGCGCCGCTAAAAAATGTGCGATTGGCTTTATTCCGTGCCTAACTCCTGCATAAATCGCAATGTTCGACAATAAAGTACTCAGGATAAATAGAATGAAGATATGCTGAACTGACTCCCAGACCTCTTCAACCTCGTCAGAGCTATCAGCCTGGAGCCTCAAAACTTTCCCGTTATCCAAATAGCGAAAATACTGTTTCTCTTCCAGCTCTTCGATTCCAGGAATGAGATCTAAAAACCACTTAGGGACTTCTGGTTCTTCCTCATCCAATTCCACCTTATTATCACTATCAGACCCAGGGCCTTTACTCATCAGCTCATTAGGCTCAATAAGATCAATTGTTACATGACGGGTATGGTTTTGAAGAAGGTCCTGTATAAAGGCCTCATCATTTGAAGCTGCTGTAAGCAATCGGTGGTTAAAGCTGACACTGGTGAGAACTTCTCGATTAATGTCCTTTGATGCCTGCTCCAGCATCATAGAAATAGTTATTGCCAGAGCAATAAAGAACATTAGAGAAACAATAAGATTCAGACGCAGAACTGCATTCATTTGCACACCCAAAATTAAACCAAGGGTAAAGTATGCAAATAATCACTACTTTGAGGTAACCCCACTAAGGAGGGAAACAAACTACATCTTAGGTATCAAACCACACCCAGATTTTACTATAGATATTCCTGAATTCAGGATGATGGCCCAAACTTTATCACGCCAGCGTCGACTGCCAAATGAACCAGTTCAGCAGTTGAGGTGATTCCGAGCTTACCTTTCAACGTGGTTACGTAATTGGAAACAGTTTTAGTACTGATTGATAGCTTCTCTGCAATCAAACTATTACTCTCCCCCCTTGCCAACATAACAAACACCTCAAACTCTCTTTGAGTCAGTTCACGTAAGCGATCGTCAGAGACATCTTGTGCATTTAGTGCAAGATTCATCACTAATTCATACTCTATGAACATCTGACCTTTTGAGACCTTTTCAACGGCCTCCATCAGCACATCCGGGGAGCCTGACTTGGTTATGTAACCTAAACCACCTGAGTCTAAAGCCTGCTTAACTACCGGGGCTTCATCATACATACTGAAAAACAGGATTTTAGCCTCTGAATCATGTTGGATTATTCTGACAGCCGCTTCGATTCCGCTAATGCCAGGAAGATTAATATCCATGATTACTATATCGGGTTTGCAGAGCTTATACTTTTCAACCGCTTCCTCACCGGTTGATGCTTCTGCAATATCACAACCCTTAATCACTGCGGGCAATAAGCTGGCATACCCCTGGCGTACAACAGAATGATCATCAGTGATTAAAATTTTCATTTCTTCTCCGAACAGCGACAACCTTATCGAGCGATAAAGCAGATGGGTACAGTACTACATCACCATCCTTAATGCTTCAGACCCTATGCGGTTTCGTAAAAACGTCATAATAAAAATACCTTATTGCATTATCTGGGAAATATTCCCAAAAAAAACACAATTTAGGCTTGAAGTTGTAGCTGAGTATACTAAGGTATATAGCGTCTTAAGTACTACACATGGAAGACGAAATGCATACTAATAATAAAAACTATTCAGATATATCGAGCATAAGAGAGCCGAAAATAGCTAACAGTGGCCTGTCCGAGAGTTTTGAACGGTTATATGAAAAACGCTACCTACAAGTATTAGATAGCGCAGTTTCAGAAGCCGAGAAATTACTCAAAGACGCAAAGCACTTACTACACAATCAATCCTGACGTGAGTCAGCAAATAAAAAGCCCAGCATTTTGTTGGGCTTTTTTGTTTAATACGCTCTCTTTCTTATAGATTTATAAACACACCGCCCCTGCCCGAGAAGACCATTACCTCTCCATTTACGGAACCCGCTACTGCTTAAGCAAATAGGATTAATCTTTAACCCTGCGCATTTACAGCCCTTTGGATTCAATTGCTATTAAGCAAAGACCTGCATACTTAAACATACACTAGGCAAAAGAATACTACTTGAGGACTATTTGTTTTCTACTTTCTTCATATTCATAGTTCAGGTAAACAAGCCTATGCTGGCTTTAAATTGCCTAATCTAATTACAAAAAAAATGAATATCCAAATTAAAAAGCACAGTATTTCCGGGGTTTTAGCCTGCATGCTTATTTCTACACAAGCAAATGCAGAGCTCGCTATAAATGTTAGCTACCTTAAACAGGAGATAGATTCCGGACCAGTACTATCGAACATACAGCCAAAGCCTGATGATGCGGGTTTAAAGGGCGCCGAACTTGGTATAAAAGACAGCAACACAACCGGACGTTTTTTAAAGCAAAAATATAACCTTACTTCTGAAGCAAGCGATTCTCCGGCCGAGTTAATTGAAATTGCGAAAAAACATTATACCGACGGTATCCGTTATTTCGTAACCAACACTTCTGCAAATACAGTTAGACAGCTTTCCGATCAATTACCTGCTGATGTGCTTATTTTCAACGCCGGCAGTGCGGATGATGCCCTACGCAGCAACGCCTGCCTGTCAAATGTGCTGCATACATTACCAAGCCGTGCCATGCTCAATGATGCAACGGCACAGTGGCTTAAATATAAACGCTTGGACGAAATTCTTATCATCACCGGCCCAACCGATGGAGATAAAGCTTACTCTTCCGCTTTCAAGCGCTCAGCTAAACGCTTCGGCCTTAAAATAGTTGAAGAAAAGCAATGGTCTTTTGACACAGACTTACGCCGCGTCGCCCAGAAAGAGATGCCTCTTTTCACGCAAACTAAAGAATATGACGTAGTATTTGTTGCAGATGAACGCGGTGATTTCGGCGAATACGTTTTATACAACACCTGGTACCCAAGACCCGTTGTTGGAACACAAGGTTTATCGCCTGTTGCCTGGCATCGCGTTGTAGAGCAATGGGGAGCTGCCCAGTTACAGAGCCGTTTTGACAAACTCACAGGCCGCTGGATGACCAGTGAGGACTATGCATCCTGGGCCGCAGTACGATCTATCGCAGAAGCGGTAACCCGTACTAATAAAGGCGATTACGAAACAGTAAACAGTTTTATTCGTTCTGATAATTTTGAGCTGGCGGGATTTAAAGGCAGAAAACTAGATTATCGTGAGTGGAGTGGTCAGTTACGCCAACCAATTCCACTGGTGCACCCTCGATCGCTGGTTTCCCAATCTCCACAGGAAGGTTTTTTACATCCTACCAATGAACTTGATACGCTCGGCTTCGACAAACGTGAAGTTAAGTGCAGCAAATAACACGGTTAGCTAAGGTAAAACAATGAAAATTAAAACAGTACTCAAACCTCTTGCAGCAGCTCTGTTGTTATCTACCCCAGCTGCTTTTGCGGAAACGGCTTACGTATCTAATGAAAAAGATGACACTATCTCCATCATTGATCTGGATACATTGGAAGTAACAGACACCATAGAGGTCGGTGAGCGCCCACGAGGCATTGCGTTCTCCAAGGATTACTCCAAGTTATATATCTGCGCTTCTGACTCTGACACCGTACAGGTGATGGATCTGGCAACTCATCAGATTATCAAAGAGCTTCCATCTGGTGAAGATCCTGAGCAGTTTGCTCTGCATCCTAATAACCGCCACCTTTACATCTCAAACGAAGATGACGCTATTGTTACTATTGTCGATACAGAATCAAGTGAGGTTGTTGCACAGATCGACGTAGGTATTGAACCTGAAGGTATGGCAGTAAGTCCTGATGGAAAGATAGCGGTTAATACCAGCGAAACCACCAATATGGTTCACTGGATCGATACAACATCGTATGAGATCGTGGACAATACCCTGGTTGACCAGCGCCCTCGTCATGCTGAGTTCAGCAAAGACAGCAAAATCCTTTGGGCTAGTTCCGAGATTGGTGGCACGGTATCTGTAATCGATGTTGCTACTCGCAAGATTTTCCAAAAACTTAATTTTGAAATCAAAGGCGTACACCCAGATAAAATTCAACCTGTTGGCGTCAAGCTCTCCGATGATGGCAAATATGCTTTTGTAGCTCTGGGCCCTGCGAATCATGTGGCCGTTGTGGATGCTAAAAGCTATAAAGTGATTGACTATATCCTGGTAGGACGCCGTGTTTGGCACATGGACTTTAACGAAGATCAGAGCATGCTACTTACAACAAATGGCATAAGTGGTGATGTTTCTGTAATCGATATCAGCAAAATGAAAGCGATTAAGAGTATTAAAGTAGGACGATACCCTTGGGGTGTGATTGTTAAACCATAAATACTTGGTTATTTTAATCAGCATTTAAGTAATAGGCCCGCGATATGCGGGCCTTATATCTATTTAGGAACACTATGACCATTTCGGTAAATAACATCCATTTCAGCTACGGCAGCCGTAAAGCCTTGAATGATGTTAGCTTCACTCTGCAAACAGGCGGCTTTCATGCTCTGCTCGGACCAAATGGTGCAGGTAAGTCTACTTTATTTGCCCTGCTCACCCGCCTTTATCAACTACAGGAAGGCGAAATATCAATTGATGGCAAAAGCATCAAAATCAAACCCGCAGAACTGATGCAACAGCTGGGCGTAGTGTTTCAACAAAGCACATTAGATCTGGACCTGACGGTAAAGCAAAACCTGCTTTACCATGCCGCGCTCCATGGAATTTCAAATAAAGCCGCTATGCCGCGTATCGAAACAGAGCTATCCAGAATGGAAATGGCGGAAAGAATGCATGAAAAAGTTCGTGGCCTGAATGGTGGCCATCGTCGACGCGTAGAAATTGCCCGTGCCCTACTACATAAGCCGAATATATTACTGTTAGACGAACCCACTGTAGGTCTTGACCCTCAAACCCGCCGCTCTCTCAATCAGCACGTTCGTCGCTTATGCGAAGAGGATAATCTCACCGTATTGTGGGCAACTCACCTGATGGAAGAAGTTATTCCTGAGGACCCTGTCATCCTGATTCACAAAGGTAAGGTGTTAGTGGACGATAAAGCTGAAAGTCTTTTACAGATGGCTGCTACAGATAATCTTACCGAAGCGTTTCATATCCTTACCGAATCCGACAAGCAGGAGGGAGTGAAATGAACATAGCATCCGGTTGGCATTGTTTTAAAGGCATTCTTGCAAGAGAGTTTCTGCGATTTGTGCAGCAGCGTTCACGCTTTCTTAGTGCTCTGGTTCGACCTCTACTCTGGCTAATTGTGTTTGCAGCCGGATTCAGAGCAGCACTGGGTATCGCCATCATTGAGCCTTACGAGACTTACATTACCTACGAAACCTATATAGCTCCTGGCCTGTGCTGCATGATTCTGCTGTTTAACGGCATGCAAAGCAGTTTATCCATGGTTTATGACCGTGAAATGGGTAGCATGCGTGTTCTGCTGATGAGTCCGTTACCAAGACCTTACCTGCTGCTGTGTAAGATGGTCGCTACCGCATTAATCTCGTTGACTCAGGTCTACGCTTTTTTGGTAATCGCCTTAATTGTGGATGTTGATCCACCAATCTGGGGTTACCTGAATGTGCTTCCAGCCCTTTTGGTAGTCGCTCTGCTTCTTAGCTCTCTCGGACTCTTCTTGTCTACCCGAATCAAGCAACTGGAAAATTTCGCAGGTGTAATGAACTTTGTAATCTTCCCAATGTTTTTTCTTTCGTCTGCACTTTACCCTTTATGGAAAATGCAGGAAGCCAGCGAATGGCTGTACTGGATTTGTTTGTTCAACCCTTTCACGCACGCGGTGGAGCTAGTCAGATATGCACTCTACATGCAGCTGAATGAACAGGCATTAATGATTACGGTCATTACCACAGCATTCTTTACAGCAATGGCTGTTATCGGATTCAACCCGCAAAAATCCGCCAAGAAATAATCAAAACCAGGGGCTTGGCCATCAGGTCAGGCGCCCTGCTCCTGCAGCTTTTTCAACCACCGCAAGCTCAATACGCCCAGTACCGGACCAGGTGCAAACATCAACATAATCCATTCAACAGCCACCACATCGAGTAACATGGCACTGATCTGAATGGCAATAATGGTGATGGTAAAACCAATCGCATTGATCATAGTTAAGGCCGCTCCAACAACTTCCTTCGGAGCAGTTTGCGCAGATAAAGCTGAAAACTGAGGAGAATCCGCAACGACTGAAAAACCCCATACAGTCCAGAACAACAGCATCAGTGCAAATGAGAAATTAATCGCTATAGGCGACAACAAACAGCAACAGCCGGATATAACCAGCATTACCTGCGCAACTGTTCTGCTCCCTATACGGGATGACCAATACCCACCCAAAATACAGCCAGCTCCCCCGATCGCAATAATATAAAAAGACCAGAAAGAGACATTAAGTTCAATCCCCTGCCTAAGGCTCCACACGGACAACCAATAGGGAATTAACGCCCATACCGCGTAAAGCTCCCACATATGACCAAAATACCCTCCTGCGGAAGCACGTAAAGGCTTATGCCTCATTGCGACCATCAGGTCTTTGAACTTTAGCGCTTTACCTTTATGCAGTGCCGGACCGTCTGGAACCAAAAGCAATACCAGCAAACCACCCGCCAGGGATGCAATACTCACCGCATAGATAACCGGTTGCCATGTTTGAAATGAAAGCGAGGAAAAGAAATGAGCCGATGAGGTGCCGATTGCTAAGGCGCCAACAAGAAAGCCTAAAGCACGCCCCAAACCTTCTGGATACCAACCAGTGGCTATTTTCATACCGACAGGATAAACACCCGCAAGCATTACTCCACCTAGAAACCTCAACAGAAGCACCTGATTGAGATTATCAGCCCATAATGCGATCAGAAGATTAAACACTGCGCTGCCAGAGGCGCAGATAAAAAACAGTTTACTTGGTGATAACCTGTCAGCCAGTGCTAACAGCGCAAAAATCAGAGCGCCGACTATAAACCCCAATTGCACAGAATTTGTTAAGCCACCTACAGCTGATGCTGGTAGATCCCAATCCTGTTGCAACACAGGTAAAATGGCATTGCCGGCAAACCAGGTTGAAGTACCCAGAAACTGAGCAATGACTATTGCAGGTAAAATATAAGCAGGGCGTTGAATCATGCTTGGATCTTACATTCTTTGACAGGAAAGATCTCAATTAGAGGCCAAGCTGATTCCGAAGTTCCGACTCCAGCATTTCTTTAGACAAATCACTGGCATCTGCTGAAAATACTATTTCGGATGGGCTGTTACCCAGCACAATTATTTGGTCACCGATCTCTAGCGCCTCTTCAAGATCATGAGTCACATAAATCAGGTTCTTCTGCGGATCTTCACAGATGAGTTTTTGAATAAGCTGACGCATCTGTTGCGCAGTAGGTGAATCCAGTGAAACCAGAGGTTCATCCATAAGAACCAGATCAGGATTAAGTAACAGGCAGCGAGCCAGTGATGCCCTGCGCGCCATTCCCAGAGAGATGCGAGTAGGAAAATAATCTACGTACTCTTCCAGGTTCACCGCATCAAGCATAGAAAGAACTTTAGATTCGTCTGCTTCCACCAGCATCAGGTTCTGCTTTAAGGTTCTCCAGGGTAATAGCCGTGGTTGTTGGAACAAATACCCTATCTCAGGCGTACCGTTTTTCCACAAAACTGCCTTATCACCACCCTCAAGTCCGGATAACGCATTTAACAATGTTGTTTTACCGCAACCAGAAGGCCCCACAATACAAAGCGACCTTCCCGGCTCCAGGGTAACCTCAATACTCGCAAGCACTTGTTTGGATCCGAAACTACGGCCATTGACTAGAAATTCAATCACGCTGATCTCCTCTCTGCCACCGGGTAGCGTATTTTTCCATCGGCTGCAGGATGAACCATTCGATCATCTGAACGACGGCGATAAATGCAAAGCTGTACGCAAGAATTGTCGCCACATCAAATATCTGAAATGCAAGATGCAGCTGAAATCCAACACCATCTGAGCGACCCAGTAATTCTACAACCAGAACAATCTTCCAGATCAGTGCTAAGCCACTGCGTGTCGCCACCATGACGTATGGAAAAAGCTGAGGCCACCAAAGATCAACTACCTTCTGTCTGAAGCTGAACTTATAAGCCCTGGCCATCTCTTCCAGCTCAGGCTCATACATGCGAGCACCTTCACGAAGCGTGACAGCGACATTTGGCATTTTATTGATAATGACAGCGGCTACCGCAGCAGCCTCGACCAGACCAAACCAGATATACAGTAAGATAATAACCACAAGAGCTGGGATATTAAGCAGCATGATCAACAGCGGATCAAAGATCCGGTTCACCACTTTGATCCGTCCCATCATTACGCCCATTACACCGCCCAGGATCATTGCACATACAAAACTGATCACTACACGCTGCAGCGTTACGAGCAGGTTTTCCAGTAACCGCCCCTGCGTCCACTCAATATAGATAGAGCTGGCTACCTGATCTGGACCTGGTAACAAAGGGCTATTAGCCATACCTGCTGCAATAAACCATACAGCCAGGAGCACTATGAGTGCGACTATTTGATCTCTTAACTTTTCTAAGATCATTCAACGACTCTGAATAAAGTAGGATTCAGTTTATTTCCGGATGGATATGAACTCAGCTGATCGATAAGCTCAAAAAACTTAACCGCATCGCTAATTTGATCTGTATCCACTGGCTTAGGCGTACCGTTACGATAGCCTTTAATTAAAGCCTGATAGATCTCATCATTTTCCGCTTTCATTAAATGCCTTAGGCCATTCCAGTAAGTATCATTTTCAGCAAGATCATTTTTAGCCTGCTGAATCGCTTTAGTGAAACCGTCTACTGCAACTGAGTTTTGCTTAGCAAAATCAGCTTTTAAGATATACCCGAGCATAGGTACTTTGCTCTTCATACCCAGGCCAGACATGAGCTCTTCTAAACTTAACCAACGCTGATAACCCTCAGCCTCAAGCCTCGCACCGTAATGCCAGAAAGTAACCAGCACATCTACCTGTCCACGTTTAAGCGCCTGAGATAACAGCGGAGGCGCTCCAAATTGCACCTTAGCTTCTTTTTGTAAATCTACCCCTGCATCTTTTGCTGCTGTCTGAAGTAATACCCAGCCCTTATTTAGCGGACCACCAGCTACTCCAATATTTTTACCTTTAAGTTGAGCAAGGTTTTTTATAGTTTGCCCAGGTTTAACAATGACTGAGCCAATTTGAGATGAGAAAGGAATAAAGCGTAACCGGCCACCGTCAGCGTTTCTTTTAGCAGCCCAAAGCCAGTCAGAAACTATGATATCTGCACTATCGCTTGTTAACGCTAATCTTGCAGCAGAAAGGCTGGCAACTTTATTGATTTGCAGATCAAACCCGAACTGCCTGTCATAACGCTGATTTTTTAAATGCTGCAATTCCCAATTGACTGTTCCTGATTGCAGTACCGCTACGCGCACTTGCGGCAATTGTTCCGCAAACGCGTTAAAACTAAACAACAACAAAGCATAAGTTATTAATTTTCTTAGGGATATAAACATCCAAATGCCGCCAATGTAGTTATACTTATATAGGATAGCCCAACATACAGCGCGTCCCCTGTGTGTCAAAATTGTACTTTCGTACCTGTTTTTTTGCTCGTTCGTAGAATTTTGACCCCCACTTTAGCAGTGTTGTAATAGTCTAAAGAAAGTAACCGAGGCATTTAGCGATCAATCTTCCTATTAGATTCTTTTGCATACTCTTCTCTCTGTTACTGAGTTTACCCAGCCTCGGTAGCACAGAAGAACGCTCTTCAGGCCACTGGCTGGAAGACTATCAGGATGATTTTGAGCTTTTCTCTTTTGATGGGTACCGCATTCAGAGATACCGAAGTCCTACTCCTTCACACAGCGAATACGCACAAACGCTGAATACCGAAGGTGTAATAAGTTTGTTGGATAAGGTTCCCGAAGTAGTCTTATTAGATGTACAACCCTTACCCTGGTCTGGTGAGTTCATCCATAAAAAGAATGAGAGAAGAAAAAATATCAAGGGAAGCACCTGGTTACCCAATGTGGGATTAGGAGAGCTTGAGCTAAGCTGGTCCGAGTATTACCAGAAACACCTTGAACGACTGACAAACCAGAATAAATCTCATCCGATTATTTTGTATTGCCGAGCGGATTGCTGGATGTCCTGGAATGCAATTAAACGTGCTGCTGAATGGGGTTATACAACCTTATATTGGTACAGGGATGGGACAGATGCCTGGCTTGAATCGGATAGAAAAGTAATTGTAGCCACACCGGAACCGTTCCCTTACCGGGAGAAGAAAAATTAGATATACCGCTGTGCTACACAGCAAAACAGTATTATATTTCAAGAATAGAAGATTAACGCTGAGCGTATTGCGTTGAATAATAAATATAATTTGGAGAAGTACCGTGTACAAGATCCTGTTAGCAGATGATCACCCATTATTTCGCGAAGCGATTATCAATGTAATCAAGAACAGTTTTCCCGGTTGCGAAACATTAGAAACTGAAGATCTGGAAAGCGCTCTTGAGATGGCTCAGAAAGAAGAAGATCTTGACCTCATTCTGCTTGATCTGAATATGCCTGGTATGAACGGCCTCAACGGTTTGATTACACTACGTAATGACTTACCTACAGTGCCTGTAGTTATTGTCTCTGCTGAAGAAGACAAGCAGATCGTATTGCAGGCGATTACATACGGAGCCGTTGGTTTTATCACTAAGTCATCCCCTCGCGAGCAGATGACTGACGCTCTCCAGCAAATCCTTGCGGGTAACGTTTATCTTCCATCCGATATTATCCGCTCAAGTCAGCCGGATAATCGCCGCACCCAGCGTAAAGATGACAACCAGATTCCTCCGGAATTACTTTCATCTTTTACCAGGCGTCAGCTTTTGGTTCTGGAGAGAATGTCTAAAGGTGAATCCAATAAGCAGATTGCTTATAACCTGAATATCGCTGAAACCACTGTAAAAGCTCACGTTTCAGCAATACTAAGAAAACTAGGTGTACATAATCGAATTCAAGCAGTTCTGTCTGCGGGTAATATCGACTTCAATGAATACCTGAAACGCTAACACCAGGTAGCATTATTAAAGCGGAATCAGCCTTCAGGCGATTCCGCTTTTTTATTCCATACACACTCACCACCGCTCTTCTTATCCAACATCTCCAGAAAAGCTGTATGGGCTTGTATGTCTTCATCCATCAATTCGACTATAGGAAGATCATCGGCCCCGGTAAGGCGTCTGATGGAACTACCACCATCATTACCATCATCAGAGTCCGCATTTAGCGACAAATTAGTTTGTCCGCCGGTCAGCGCCAGATAAACATCAGCGAGAATCTCAGAGTCAAGCAAAGCCCCATGCAATTCTCGATGGGAATTGATGATGCCATAACGCGAACACAAAGCATCCAGATTGTTCTTTTGCCCAGGGTGTTTCTTTCTCGCCATTTTTAACGAGTCAGTTACCAGACAAAAATTCTCCATGCGTTCTGGATAGTTATTGCGCTCCAACTCGGTATCAAGGAATCCTATATCGAAGGGCGCGTTATGAATGATGAGTTCTGCGCCACGCACAAACTCAATAAACTCATCCATAACTTCGCTGAACTTTGGTTTATCTTCGAGGAAGTCGTTAGTAATACCATGTACCTGAACCGCTTCTTCATCAACATCACGTTCAGGTTTTATGTATTGGTGGTATGTTTTTCCTGTGAGCCGACGGTTGAACATTTCAACACAACCAATCTCAATAATGTTGTGCCCTTCTGATGGCTCAAGACCCGTGGTTTCAGTATCCAGTACAATCTGTCTCATAGCTTTTTCAGCTCCTCTACCCCTTTATTCGCAAGCTGATCCGCTTTTTCGTTCTCAGGGTGTCCACTATGCCCTTTTACCCATTTCCACTCTATCTGATGAGGCTGAGTTGCAGTATCCAGGCGCTGCCATAGATCGGCATTTTTCACCGGTTTCTTTGCAGAATTTTTCCAGCCTCGCTTTTTCCAGCCTTCAAGCCATTCAGTAATACCCTGCCGCACATATTGTGAATCGGTAGTAACAACAACCTCGCATGGCCTGTTTAGCGTTTCTAAAGCAACAATTGCTGCCATTAGCTCCATGCGATTGTTGGTGGTATTTTCTTCGCCACCAAACAGCTCTTTAACATTTTCCCCATATCGCAATAAGGCACCCCATCCACCAGGGCCAGGATTGCCCTTGCAGGCACCATCAGTAAAAATTTCAACGAGTTTCACGAACCTTCCTTAGTGAACCACGAGTTGATGGTTCAGCTACCGGGATATTGATTAAGCGTCGCAGTGTCCAGCCTGATCTTAGAGGTGTCATTCCAGCGATGTCCTTCCGGGCGAGCATGACTGTAAAAGCACCATTATGAGCTGGACTGCGTTTAATTGAATTTCGTATACAAGAGAGACGAGATCTGAATGTCGCCTTTTCAAAAGCCTGACTATAATAACCCGTTATGTGCCTGAGTTCAGTTAAATGCAGTAGTTGTAGCCAATCAGATAAGCGTCGGTGGCTGATAAAGTGAGCACTCCAGGGTGGCTGATCTTTCTTACGCGAAAACAGCCTGAATAATCCCCAGGGACTTAATGGATTAAAACCGACTATTACGACATGCCCACCGGGTCTAAGAATTCGTGATGCTTCTCGCAAAACCTGATGCGGGGAATCAGTGAAATCTAATGCGTGATGCAATAACACAACATCCACACTTTCATGAGCGAGTGGAATGTCTTTGTTATCTGCAACGATATTGTGCTCATCAAGCCCAAGCTCAATCGATGGAATAATTGAAAAACAATGCGTTACCGGGCTTTCTTCATACAATTTAACACGCGAGTCAACAGAAAACTGGGCTAAGTGCACACCGAACAAAGTGGAGACTAAACGGTCCACAACAACCTTTTCTGCGGCAAGCAGCTCTTTGCCCATGTCGGAATCAAACCAGGCTTTTAAGTGTGGCAATAAAACTTCTATGGGCTGTTGATTATGAAATGTCATTTGGCTTCTGATTTAAAAATCTCTGTAACAGAGTAATAGATTGAGTATTATATTTCATACAAGAGAGCACAACACCAGTGAGATCCGATAAATGTTTACTGTAACTCCAATCCCCGCTTTTAATGATAACTATATCTGGGCAATTGCTTTGCCAGAACAGATGAGCATTGCAGTAGTTGATCCTGGTGATGCCCAGCCCGTTCTAAAATATCTGAATGAAAATAAGCTTGAGTTAAGTGCTATCTTAATCACCCATCATCATAATGATCATACTGGCGGCGTAAGCGAGCTGACTGATCGCTTTAATATTCCAGTCTATGGTCCTGCAAGCTCTCCTTTCAAGGGCATTACTCACCCTCTTAAATCCGGCGATAGCGTTAACCTGTTTGGTTATCCATTGCATATCCAGGAAGTACCCGGCCACACACTAGACCATATTAGTTACTTTTCTGAACAAGAGTTACCGCAAATCTTCTGTGGAGATACATTATTTCTGGCAGGTTGTGGCAGGCTTTTTGAGGGCACCGCCAAACAGATGCTGGAGGCGATGAATTACTTCAACGGCCTACCCGACACTACCGAGGTTTATTGCACCCACGAATACTCTCTCGCCAATCTTGCTTTTGCCGCAACAGTAGAACCCAACAATGAAGATATAGGCACCAAGATTGGTAACTGCGAATCCCTCAGACAGCAAGACAAACCGACTCTTCCAAGCTCTATAGGCCAAGAGAAAAAGATCAATCCATTTATGCGAACTCAACATCAGGATGTGATACGCGCAGCACAACAGTTTTCTGGATCACAACTGGTTGACGAAGTAGAAATATTCGCTGCAATCCGTGAATGGAAAAATCAGTTTTAGAGCATGGTGCTTTCAGTACGGAATCGCTATTGACCCTTAATGCGCCACTGTTAGAATGAACCGCTTTATATCTCCTTCTGCACTGGAGCATTATCTTGTCTCGCAAACATTCGGTTCTGCTGTCCTTAATGACAGCTTTTTTGTTAAGCGGTTGCCAGAACCTGGCCGAAAAACCTGAACAGTCTTCTTCACAGCCTACTGATCAATCCGCCTCTTTAACCGATTTCAAAGCAGAGCCCCAGTCCTCAGTTGAAAAAGGCTCTGCTCAAACAGACAAGACGCAAGAACAGCAAGAGCCAGGCAATCTATGGACCCTGACCCGTGAGCAGATGCAGCTTGATCTGCATGTCACAAACCCTCGAGTTCAGTCACAACTTAACTGGTATAAAAAGCACCCTAAATACATAGCAAGAGTTGTTAACCGGGCTAAACCTTATTACCACCACATCCTTCAGCAAGCGATGGAACGTGACATTCCTGTAGAACTTGCCTTACTGCCCATTGTAGAAAGTGCTTTTGATCCATTTGCATATTCCCATGGTCGAGCAGCGGGCTTATGGCAATTCATTCCCTCTACAGGTAAACATTTCGGTTTGAAGCAAAACTGGTGGTACGACGGTCGCCGTGACGTTATTCGCTCAACCGATGCTGCATATACCTACTTGGCACAGCTCAATAAACGTTTTGACGGTGATTGGCTTTTAGCGATTGCAGCCTACAACGCCGGTGGCGGGAACGTTTCGAAAGCGATTAAAAGAAACAAACGCAACTCCAAACCGATTGATTTCTGGTCTTTAAAATTACCCAAAGAAACGATGGCTTACGTGCCTAAGTTATTGGCAATTGCTGAACTGTTCAAAAACAGCGAGCAGTACGGTATTGAACTGCCCGCCATTGAAAACACACCTTTTTTTGCGGCCGCAACCATTGAAAGTCAGATTGACCTGGCACAGGCTGCTGAAATGGCTGAAATATCAACCAAAGAGCTTTACCTGCTTAACCCAGGTTTTAATCGCTGGGCTACCGACCCTGAAGGACCGCATGAGTTACTAGTCCCGGTTAACAAATCTCAGGTATTCACGAAAGCTCTAAGCCAGCTACCACAAGATAAACGCGTTAATTGGGCGCGCTACAAGGTTAAATCCGGAGATTCGCTGATTGTTATTGCCAAAAAATTTGATACCACGGTCTCACAGATCAAACACACTAATGATTTGAGAAGCAATAACATACGTATTGGTCAGTCATTGATGATTTCAACTGCAAGCCAGAATTCCAGCGAGTACGCCTTAAGCCAGCAACAGCGACATGCCCACAAACAGAAAGTTATTGCCCGCACTACCGATCGTAATGAACAGTATTACACGGTGAAATCGGGAGACAGCTTCTGGAAAATTGCGAATAAATATCAGGTCGGTGTTCGTCAACTTGCCCGCTGGAACAGTATGGCCCCGGGTGACCCACTCCGAGCGGGTAAACGATTGGTGATCTGGAGCAAACCTCAGCAAACCGCCCTTTCCTCTTCTGATCGTCAGATTATTCGTAAAGTAGGTTATAAGGTTCGGAATGGGGATTCACTGTACCGTATCGCCAATAAATTTAATGTCAGCGTTTCAGATATCCTGCAGTGGAATAAAATCCAAAAAGACCGCTACTTGAAACCCGGGCAACATCTGACTCTTTATGTTGACGTTACCCGAATAAATTCCCGGGAGACTTAAATGGATGCCACCAGTATTTTTATAATAATCGTAGCCACTGTTCTTGCGATTGTTTTTAAGTATGTTTTGTATAAAAAAATTCAGCGCTGGATCGATCAGGACCTTATCAAAGGGCTTGCAGAGGGAAACCCGGTAAAGCATGAATTTCTTGCTCAAAAGCACCTGGAGTTTGTTGCTAATAAAGTAAAACGTAAAGAGTACCACCAGTTACTTACTGATTTAGCAGAACAGTTTGAACAAAAATAATAATTAGCGGTCACTTTGTTACCTGTCTGGTGTGCTAACACCCCTATTGCTATAACATAAACCGAATTAAGCAAGCTTATACCGTCTAAGGAAATTCAGTTACATGCTCGCAAACAACGTATTTTTAGCATGCTGCAAAGCGATTTCTCAACGACTGACCCTGTTTCTATTTGTATTAGTCTCACCTTTGGCTTGCGCTGATGCGGTGACCGTTTCCCATGGCATAGCCATGCATGGAGATCTTAAATACCCACCACAGTTTACCCATTTTGATTACGTAAACCCGGATGCCCCCAAAGGCGGCAAGGTTGTACAATCAGCAATAGGCACCTTTGACTCCTTTAACAATTTTATCGTTAAGGGTACGCCCGCTGATGGACTCGGTTATATTTACGACACCCTTCTTGCAACAGCACAGGATGAACCCTTCTCTTTGTATGGTTTGTTAGCTGAATCTCTGGAAGTCCCCGGTGATCGGAGCTGGATTATTTTTAACCTCCGCCCCGAAGCTCGATTCAGCGATGGAGAACCCGTTACCGCTGAAGATGTAGTTTTCAGTTTTGATATTTTAAGGGAAAAAGGCGCTCCCCATTACAAAGCTTACTACGCTGATATCGAGACAATTGAAGCTTTAGATAAGCACCGGGTTAAGTTTAGTTTTAAGAACAACCAGAACAAAGAACTCGCACTTATTGTTGGTCAGGTCGCCATCCTGCCAAAGCACTACTGGAGTGAAAGAGAGTTCCAAAAACCATCTCAGGATAAACCTATAGGTTCTGGCCCGTATATCATTGATCGCTTTGAGGCTGGACGCAGCCTGACCTACAAACGCAACCCAACCTACTGGGGAGCAGATATTCCGGTACGCAAAGGTAAATATAATTTCGACGAAATTACTTTTGATTACTACCGTGACGGAACCGTTGCTATGGAGGCGTTTAAAGCGGGTGAGTACGATTTCCGCGAAGAGAACTCCTCTAAACGCTGGGCCACCAGCTATACCGGGCAGGGCTTTGATGATGGCCGTATTATTGCCGCTGCACTCGAACATGAAAATCCAACCGGTATGCAGGCATTCATCCTCAACAACCGTAAAGATAAGTTTTCTGATCCTGTCGTGCGCAAGGCATTAGCGCTGGCCTTTGATTTTGAATGGACCAATAAAAATATCTTCTACGATGCTTACACCAGAACTCACAGTTATTTTTCCAATTCTGAAATGGCCGCATCTAAACTACCTGATGCAGAAGAGCTTGAGATTCTTGATCCTATCCGCGATCAAGTGCCTCCTGAAGTTTTCACCCAGGTTTATCGCGCCCCCGAAACAAACGGTGACGGCCGTATCTATAAAGAACTCAGACAAGCTAAGCGTTTGCTGAGTGAAGCCGGATGGACCTTTAAAAACGGCAAACTTGTGGATTCTCACGGTGATCAGCTCACCATAGAGATGCTGCTCTACTCTCCAGCATTTGAACGGGTAGTTGCCCCGTTTATCCGGAATCTGGACAGACTAGGGATCAAATCCAGCATACGCCTAGTCGATGTTTCCCAATACATCAGTCGCCTTCGTAGTTTTGATTTTGATATTGTGGTCAGCGGCTTTGGCCAGTCAAACTCACCAGGCAATGAACAAATAAACTACTGGCATTCTTCAGTGGCTGACACGGAAGGCAGCAGAAACCTGATCGGTATAAAAAACCCGGCAGTCGACTACCTGATTGATCAATTAATCAAAGCTCCAAACCGCAAACAACTGGTATTGCGAACCCGGGCGCTGGATCGTGTTCTGCTGTGGAATCATTATGTGATTCCGCAATACCATATTAACAAGTACCGCATTGCTTATTGGGACAAATTCAGTATGCCGTCGACACGGCCAAAATATGATCTGGGTTTTGATACCTGGTGGAGTAAATCTGCAGGAGGCAGTAAATAATGGCTGGTTATATTCTGCGAAGGTTGCTGCTGATTATCCCAACCTTAATCGGCATTCTGACCATTAACTTCATCATCATTCAGGCAGCACCCGGTGGCCCTGTTGAGCAGACTATTGCGCAGTTACAGGGTCTGGATACCAGTGCCACTGCTCGAGTCAGTGGTAGCCAGAACGACCTATCCAGCCAGACAGTAACTAACGGTAGCTCTGAAAGCAGTTACCGTGGTGCCCGCGGTATCGATCCAGAGCTGATTAAAGAGATTGAAGAGATGTATGGGTTTGATAAACCCGCACATGAGCGCTTTTGGCAGATGTTAAAAAACTATGCCATGTTCGATTTTGGCGAGAGCCTGTTTAGTGACAAAACAGTTGTGGCTTTAATTATTGAGAAACTACCCGTTTCCATCTCTCTGGGATTATGGGCGACGCTGATCACTTATATAGTTTCAATTCCTCTGGGCATAAGAAAAGCAGTTCGGGACGGTACTCCCTTTGATATATGGACCAGTACGGCAATTATCATCGGTTATTCCATTCCAAGCTTTCTTTTTGCGATCCTGTTAATCGTTATTTTTGCTGGCGGCACATGGTTGGATTGGTTCCCGCTTCGAGGCCTGACCTCCCCGGATTTTGAAGATATGACCCTGTGGCAACAGGTTAAGGACTATTTCTGGCACATAACCCTGCCCGTTACAGCACTTGTCATCGGGGGCTTTGCCACAATGACAATGCTGACTAAGAACTCGTTTCTTGATGAGATCAACAAGCAGTATGTGTTAACCGCTCGCTCTAAAGGCCTGTCAGAGAATCAAGTACTTTATGGTCATGTTTTCCGTAACGCTATGCTGATCATTATTGCCGGAATGCCCGCAGCACTTATCTCAATATTTTTTACGGGATCAATGTTAATTGAGGTTATTTTCTCTCTTGATGGCATTGGCCTGCTTGGATACGAGGCAGTTATCAAGCGAGACTATCCGGTAATTTTCGGAACCTTATTTATATTCACACTGATAGGTCTATTACTGAAATTAATCAGTGACATTACCTACGTTATGGTTGACCCGAGAATCGACTTTGAGAGCAGGGAGAGTTAACCATGATTGCGAGCATTCAGAACCTCAGCCCGCTTAATCGCAGGCGACTCGAAAACTTCAAAAAGAACCGCCGTGGTTATTGGTCATTATGGCTTTTCCTGGCCCTGTTTTTTCTTTCATTGTTTGCTGAATTAATAGCTCACGACGACCCGCTTGTAGTGTCTTTTAAAGGTGACCTTTATTTCCCTGTTGCTCAGTCTTATACCGAACTAACCTTTGGCGGTGAGTTTGATAGCCCAGCAGACTTTAAAGACCCATACATTCAGGATCTGATCCATGTTCAGGGAGATGGCTGGATCATCTGGCCTCTGATTCGTTACAGCTATAACACTATTAACTATGACCTTCCTGTACCTGCCCCATCCCCTCCTTCAATGGAGAACCCCTTAGGTACTGATGACCAGGCCAGGGATGTATTAGCCAGGGTGATCTATGGTTTCCGCATATCCATTCTATTCGCAGTTGTGCTGACATTGGCAAGCTCAGTCATTGGAGTCGTTGCTGGTGCTGTTCAGGGTTACTACGGCGGTAAAGTTGACCTGCTGTTCCAGCGCTTTATCGAAATCTGGTCAGGTTTACCGGTGCTGTTCCTGCTTATTATTCTTGCCAGTATTGTCGAGCCAAATTTCTGGTGGCTACTCGGGATCATGCTTTTATTTTCATGGATGAATCTGGTTGATGTGGTGCGTGCCGAATTCCTGAGAGGCCGCAATCTTGAGTATGTTCGTGCAGCCAGGGCGCTTGGATTGGATAATCGAATGATTATGTACCGCCATATTCTGCCGAATGCTATGGTCGCTACCCTGACCTTTATGCCGTTTATTTTTAATGGTTCAGTGGTTACCTTAACCGCCCTTGATTTCCTCGGGTTTGGTTTACCTCCGGGTAGCCCATCACTGGGCGAATTAGTGGCTCAGGGCAAAACCAATCTTCATGCCCCATGGCTCGGTATAACTGCATTTTTAACACTCTCAATCATGTTGACGCTTTTGATTTTTATTGGCGAAGCCGTACGTGATGCCTTTGACCCAAGGAAAGTGTCATGACCCAATCGTTACTCAGTATAAAGAATCTGTCTGTACGATTTGATCAGGGCAATGAAGAGCCTGTAGATGCTGTTAAAGGCCTGAGTTTTGATATCAATAAGGGCGAAACACTCGCTCTGGTAGGAGAGTCGGGTTCAGGTAAATCAGTCTCGGCCATGTCGATTCTTAAACTGCTGCCCTACCCTAAGGCAAGCCATCCCAGTGGTGAGATTTTCTATGCAGGTGAAGACCTGCTTAAGCTGAACGAGAAGCAGATCCGTAAATTACGCGGAGATAAAATCAGTGTGATTTTTCAGGAGCCTATGACCTCTCTGAATCCATTACACACGATTCAGAAACAGATTGGCGAAACTCTGTTGTTACACCGTGGCTTAACCGGTAAACAGGCTCGCGTCAGGATTCTAGAATTGCTCGATCTGGTCGGCATACCTGAACCTGAAACACGTTTATTAAGTTACCCTCACGAACTTTCTGGCGGTCAACGCCAGCGTGTAATGATAGCCATGGCATTGGCCAATGATCCTGAGCTGCTCATTGCAGATGAGCCAACGACGGCTCTGGATGTAACAATTCAGGAACAGATTCTGGAGCTGCTAAAATCCCTGCAACAGAAACTCGATATGGCGGTGCTTCTGATCACTCATGATCTGAATATTGTCAGGCGTTATGCCGATAAAGTCTGCGTCATGTATCAGGGCAAACAGGTTGAATCTTCATCTACTGCAGACCTGTTCGCTGCGCCAGAGCATCCGTACACTCAAAAGCTGCTTGATGCTGAACCTTCTGGAAAACCCGCTGAAGTTGATATCAACAAAGAAGCGCTGCTAACGGCTGATCAGTTAAAAGTCTGGTTCCCTATTAAAAAAGGACTTCTGAAGCGAACAGTAGATCATGTCAAAGCAGTTAATGAGCTTGACCTGCAACTTCAACGCGGCGAAACACTTGGCGTTGTCGGAGAGTCTGGTTCAGGTAAAACGACTTTAGGGCTGGCGATACTGAAACTGATCAGCAGTGAAGGCTCTATTAATTTTTCTGGCACTGAACTTTCGCAACTTAACCAGCGTTCGGTTAAACCCCTGCGCCGGCAGATGCAGATCGTTTTTCAGGACCCTTTTGGCAGCTTAAGCCCCAGATTATCTGTAACAGAAATTATCGCTGAGGGGCTACAGATTCACTTCAAGGAGGATAAACAACGCCATGAAGAGATGGTCATTCAGGCGCTTATGGATGTAGGTATCGATCCTGATAGCCGTCATCGTTATCCGCACGAGTTTTCCGGCGGTCAACGCCAGCGCATCGCTATAGCCCGAGCTCTGGTCCTGAAACCCGAACTGATCGTTCTTGATGAACCCACCTCCGCTTTAGATCGTACCGTCCAAAAACAAATTGTTGAGCTGCTTCGTAACCTGCAAAATAAATACAAGCTCAGTTACCTGTTCATCAGTCATGACCTTGCTGTTGTTCGTGCACTCAGCCACAAACTGTTGGTGATGCATCACGGCAACGTTGTAGAACAAGGCTCAGCAGAAAAGATTTTCTCGCAACCTTCACATCCCTACACTCAAAAGCTATTGCGCGCAGCCTTTAGACATTAGTAGAATGCCGTTTCTACTTATTGAGAGCCGTTTTGTCGTGCTTTAGAGCTATTTTGCGTCGCTGATATTTACATTCTGAAGCTTTCGACTGAAAGTGCTATGAATAAAAAAATATGGGATTGCTCATATTCATTTGTGATCAATCCCATATTTTTTGAGGATACCCCATGAATAGTTCAACTAATCCACATAGAATCTTGGTGGTTGGTGGAGGCGCTGGCGGACTGGAGCTGGTTACACAGCTAGGTCACCGCTATCGCAAAGACCCGAATGTCGAAGTCACTCTGATTGATAAGAACCGCTCACACATCTGGAAACCACTGTTACACGAAGTAGCTACTGGCTCTCTTGATCCCAGCACAGATGCTGTGGTTTATCACGCACACTCAGTGAAGCACTATTATCGTTTCCAGCTTGGAACATTATGTGACTTAAATGCTACCGAAAAAACCGTCTCACTGGCCGAAATTCTTGATAACAACGGCGAGGTTGTACTGCCTGAAAGGCACCTGCCCTACGACACTCTGGTGATGGCCATTGGCAGTGTCAGCAATGACTTTAAGACACCAGGCGTTCAGGATCATTGTTTCTTTCTGGATACGGCGACTCAGGCTCAGCGCTTCCATAACGCTCTGACCAACAACTTTATGCGTATAAATCAGCAGGATTCAGGCGCACTGAACATCGCCATTGTAGGCGGTGGTGCAACGGGCGTTGAACTCTCTGCAGAGCTATACAACGTAACCGGAATGCTCAAGTCATATGGTTTAGACAACATGACTTCTGAGCAACTAAAAGTCCGGCTTATTGAAGCAGGCCCAAGTATTTTACCGGCCCTGCCTGCCCGCATTTCCAAATCTGCACGCCATGAGCTTGAAGCTCTGGGAGTGGAAGTATTTGAAAACACTTTGATTAAATCAGCTACAGCGGATGGTTTTCTTACGGCTGATGATGAGCTGATCGATGCTGACATGATGATCTGGGCGGCTGGGGTAAAAGCACCTGATTTCCTTGCCGATCTGTACCAGTTCGAACTTACCAGGAACAACCAGATTCATGTGAAGCAAACTCTGCAAAGCAGTAATCATGACAATATCTATGTTATTGGTGATTGCTGTGCTTGCCAGCAGGAAGATGGAACCTGGGTACCTCCACGTGCGCAGTCCGCTCACCAAATGGCCTCTCTGGTTAAGAAAAATATCATCAACCAGTTGCAGGGCAAGGAGCTAAAGAACTTTGTCTACAAAGACCATGGCTCTCTGGTGAACCTAAGCCGCTACAGTACTGTAGGCAGCCTAATGGGTAATCTGACCCAAAACAGTATGTTCATTGAAGGGAAAATAGCTCGACTGGTCTACACCTCTCTTTACCGAATGCATCAGATGGCGATACACGGAAAGTTTAAAGCTTTATTGGTAATAGCCGCGGAAAAAATAGGCAAAGTTGTTCGACCGAAGATGAAACTTCACTAAGAATGCAGGCAATAAAAAAGCCCCATAAGGGGCTTTTTTATTGCGATTTCATTTACATCACACGGTTGGTTGTCATAAAGCGTGATTCAGAGTCCGGACCGGTATTGTCGGCATAGAGCGTAACACCGGAGCGCAAACAGATATTCAGGTTCTGATGTGACTCTTCTGTTTCCTTAGGAAGCAGATGTTCAACAACCTCTTTTTCGTCCAGTAGTTCCTGTTCTGTTGCGGTCATTCTCTGGCGACTGAATTCACTGATCTCAATATCGTGCACAATCTGATAACGACCGTAATTACAGCGTACAGGGAAAGAGTAGAAAACGCCCTTTGTAATGCCGTAACTGCCATCACTCACAATTCCCATGCTGATGATTTCACCAGGATCTGTACCCAGCACCCAATCACGCATCTGGTCAACAATCGCCTGCGCTGCAGAAGCCGCACTGGAAAGCCCACGCGCTTCTATTATTTCAGCGCCACGTTTTTGAACTTTAGGGATAAATTCATCGCGATACCAAGCAGTATCGACCTGCGACATTGCAGACTTACCCAGAATCGTAGCTTGATGAAGATCGGGATACTGTGTGGCTGAATGATTACCCCAGATCATGATACCGCAGATGTCTCGTGTGGTAGCGCCACAATGATTAGCCAGAATTCCTTTAGCGCGATTATGGTCTAATCGTGTAAGACAAGTGAATTGCGATGGGCTGAGGTCAGGTGCATTACGGCTGGCGATCAAAGCGTTGGTATTTGCTGGATTACCCGTTACCAAAACTTTAACGTCACGGTTAGCAAAATCATTCAGCGCCTTACCCTGACGCGCAAAAATTTCTGCATTTTCTTCCAGAAGGTCGCTTCTCTCCATACCTGGGCCACGAGGTTTGGCCCCTACCAACAAAGCATAGTGAGCATTTTTGAAACCGTTTTCAACATTGTCGTGCAAGGTAATGGTGTGTAGAAGTGGATACGCACAATCCATCAGTTCCATTGCTACGCCTCTCAGTGAGTCCATAGCATGGGGCAATTCAATGAGCTGTAAAATTACAGGCTGATCCTTACCCATCATTTCGCCTGCAGCAATCTTAAACAGCAAACTATAACTAATTGCGCCTGCAGCCCCAGTAACAGCTATACGAACTGGACGTCTCATATCTTTAGCCTCTTGTTGTATTATTATGCTTAACTAAGTTAACGCTAATACAAAAGTATAACGATTTAATTCAGCAATGGAAGCCTAGCCGGATAGCCTTTTACAGAAGGTAAATTGTTTGGAAAAATCACAAGCCTCGTGCAGACTCAGACCTGAGAAAAACTGATGAATCCTGCTGCAGAGCTCCGTCAATCATCTTCAGCAACTTATCTTTATCCTTATTCAACACACCTTTAAGGACCATGTAGTTGGAAGCATGATCACTGCGGAAGATAGTTCTTTCGAGCTGTAGATGTGAGATGAAAATTTGCATCTCTTCGATGAGTTGACGCTGAGATGGCATTCTAAACTCGGGAAACGATTCAAGGAGTCGGTGATCTGACTGTTGAAAATAGAGAACTAATGTTGCCAGATAATCTGGCTGTACTTCATTTGCGAGTCTGGCAGAATCGATTGCATGCTGCTCACTGTGCACAACGCCACCTAAGCCATTAATGATCATCACTGAAGATTTAATTCTTCCCTGTCTGATCTTAATGAGTGCTTCAGAAGTGGATTCCAGGGTTTCACCTTTATTTACTGCGCCCAGAACATAGTTATTGCCACTTTCCGCCCCAACGTAAAGAAGATTGAGCCCAAGCCGGTTAAGCTCAGATAATTCATCAACGCTCTTATTTTTCAGGTTTCTGGGTAAGCAATAAGCAGAAACCCTGGAAACTGAAGGTAGGTATTGCCGAATAGCCTTTAGAATTGATTCCAGCCTTTTATAGGAAAGCGCCATTGCATCGCCATCAGCAAGGAATACTCTTCTCACACCCCCTAGGGCAGCGCTACAACGCTTAAGCTCATCTTCAATATCTTGTTGCGCCTTTGGGCGAAACTTCTTCTGAGGGGCCGTATACATCTCACAGAAGGTACATTCATTCCAGCTACAGCCATTAGTCACCTGTAAAATCAGTGAGTTTGCTTCGCTGGGAGGGCGAAATACCGGCTCAATGTATTCTATAGGAGGGTAGGTAAACATTTAGTTTTGCGCTTTCGGGAATAAACGGTGGAAGTTATCGGAGGTAATTTCGGCTAGTTTATCAATGCTGATTCCTTTCAGATCAGCCACACACTGCGCGACATCAACTACAAACTTAGGCTCATTTTTTTTACCTCGATGAGGTACAGGAGCCAGATACGGCGCATCGGTTTCAATTAATATCCGATCCAGTGGAACCTTTTTGACCACATCTCTGAGTTCCTCGGCATTCCTGAAAGTAATAATGCCGGAAAAGGAAATACTGTAATTCAGATCCATTGCTGCTTTCGCCATATCCCAGCTTTCGGTGAAGCAGTGCAAAACACCTGCTGATTCTGGATCACCGTGCGCTTTGATCATTTGCAAAGTATCTTCACGAGCGTCTCTGGTATGTACGATAACTGGCAATTTGTGTTTACCGGCCACTTGCAGGTGCGTCTGAAAGCTTTGTAACTGCTGCTCTTGAGTATCTGTTTGGTAATAATAATCGAGCCCGGTTTCACCAATAGCAACGATTTTATTCAACTCAGTCATTTCAGACAGAGTCTCCGCATCAACCTGCTCTTCTGCTGCACTTAGTGGGTGAACACCGACTGATGCAAATACAGAAGGACTGGATTTGATCAGATCATACATGGCTGGAAACTGCTCCATTGAGATGGAAACACAGAGCATCTTCTCTACATCTCGGTCATGAGCAGCATTCAGAAGTTTTAAAAAATCATTGTCGTATGGAGACAGGTCTAACCTGTCCAGGTGACAGTGCGAATCTATGAACATAAGGGAATTTAAACTTACAGTGCGTTTGTTTTACGCTCTGAATTAAGAGCACCAGCAAGGTAGTTCTCAATTTTATTAACTAAAGAAGAATCATCAGATGATAGCTGGATACCTATACCTGCTACGCGTCCGCCTTGCGAACCTTTTGGTGTAACCCATACGACCTTACCAGTCACAGGGATTTTATCTTCTTCTTCCATGAGTTCAAGAAGCATAAAAACTTCCTCACCCAGATGATAAGAGCGCATAGTAGGGATAAATAAGCCACCATTGGTGATATATGGCAAATATGCTTGGTATAGCTCTTCCTTAGTAGTGATTGTCAAAGACAATATACCGTGGCTTAAGCGTGGTACTGCGACCATAATTACCTAACTCTCCTCACTTTAGCAATGCAGCCCATTCAAGGAGCAAACATTCTAATAGCAGCTGCTTATTGGGGTTTTGCCTGAGCATAATCCCTTTGCGTTCTTCATGAACTTTATCTGCTAATTTAAAGATTCTAACCGGGTCTATTTTTTTAGCAACTGCAGACAGCATATTATGAGCATCCTTTTGTCTTAGGACACTGCTGTCAGCACATGCTGAAGAACGGGCTATGTCTGTCAGCAAACCATAAAACCAACCCAACACCATCTCCAGATCCAGCTTCTGCCAACCCTGAGATACCTCAATGACTGTTCTTCTCTGTTTAAGTATATCTGCAAGACCCCGAATTACTTGAGCCCGCTGCTCTCCGAGTCCTTCTTCAATATAGCGTATTGCTTCTTCAGGAGCTCCCCGGTTGATACTGAGAATATTTACAGCTTCCTGATGATCTATGTCTACTTCTTGTTGCAACCATGCAACTGCATCGGCCTCTTGGGGGGAGCTGCAATCAATATGCTGGCAACGACTTTTGATAGTCGGCAGTATCTGCCCCATTTTAGAGGTTACCAAAAGTAAGGCCGTTTCCTGCCCCGGCTCTTCAAGCATTTTCAGCAAGGCGTTGGCTGAAGCGACATTCATAGCGTCTGCGGGATTGAGCACAACAACCCTATAACCACCCTGCTGTGCCGTATTGTAGATAAAATCACCCAAAGCACGTACCTGATCCACTTTGAGCTGTTTGCCCTTATCTTCTGGTTCCAGAATGTACAAATCGGGATGACTGCCAGCTGCATTTAACTCACATGCTTTACATGTTCCGCATACTCTTGATCCTTGGGGCGACTGACAGAGAAGGTACTGGGCAAAATATCTGGCAAAGTTGGCTTTGCCTATGCCTGGCATCCCATGCAATAAAAGAGCGTGAGGTAAACGGCCTTCTGAATGCAAGTTTGCCAGATGGCTTAAACTTTCATTGAACCAATCATGCGGAAGCTTGAGAGCAGCCATGTTTAAATTCCCAGGTATTTGTGGACTGCAAAAGTGATCTGATCTTTAACGGCATCCAATTCCTTAGACGCATCTATGACCGCAAAGCGCTCAGGTTCATTATCGGCTCGCAACAGGTAAGCAGAGCGTACTTTTTCAAAGAACTCCAAATGCTCTTGTTCAAAGCGGTCAGGGGCACTACGAGCTGATGCACGCTTCAAGCCTATCTCTACAGGCAGATCCAGTAGAAGTGTCAGATCTGGATGCAAACCATGTTGAACGAGATGTTCAAGTGTAGAAATGTGCTCCATATCTACACCTCTTCCACCACCCTGATATGCAAAAGTAGCATCGGTAAAACGGTCACTTATTACCCAGGCACCACGCTCAAGAGCCGGGCTAATAACATTTTCAATATGCTGAGCCCTGGCTGCGAACATTAATAACAGCTCCGTATCCTGGCTGACGTTCTCATCACGAGGAGTTAATAACAAGGCGCGCAACTCTTCTGCAAGAGGGGTACCGCCCGGCTCCCGGGTTAGTACAACTTCGATTCCTTGTTGCTCAAGCAGCTGACAAAGAAAAGCGATGTTTGTGGACTTTCCAACCCCCTCTGTACCTTCAACGGTAATAAAGCGGCCTAACAGTGTGTTACTCATAAAAGTTATCTTATTCCGCTATGGTGATGAACGGTAGTCTTTCCTGCGATTAATCTGGTACTGCTGTACGGCTCTGTTATGTTCTTTCAAAGTCTCAGAAAAATAGTGACTGCCATCGCCTTTTGCAACAAAGAAAATAGCTTTCCCTGGTGCGGGGTTTAAAGCAGCACGAATCGCTTCACGTCCCACCATTGCAATTGGTGTAGGAGGGAGTGCCGGAATCACATAAGTATTATACGGGGTCGGTTTTCTGAGATCAGATCGGCGAATATTGCCTTTATACCGATCCCCCATTCCATAGATAACGGTGGGATCGGTCTGCAACCTCATCCCTGTTTTCAAGCGCCTGTTAAATACACCTGCAATGATAGGCCGTTCATCAGCTCTCGCTGTCTCTTTTTCAACAATCGAGGCCATTATCAGGCTTTCATATGGATTTTTATAGGGTAATTCTTTTTGCTTGGCTTCCCATTCAGTGGAAAGCGTTTTCTGTAGCAGCTTATGCGCCCGCTTCAAAAGCTCTGATGTTTTTGTATTTCGCTCATAGCTGTATGTTTCAGCCAGAAATAACCCTTCAGGATGCTTATAATTAATTTCAAGCTGTTTAAGAAGTTCATCTCCAGAGAGCCCTTCCAAATCATCGACCAGATTATCAACCTTTGATAACGATGCCTGTAACTGCTTAAAGGTGCTGCCCTCAACTATAGTGAAGCTGTAATTGATAGACCGGCCAGAAGTGAGTACAGACATCAGCTCCAGTGGCGTAACCCCTGCTTCGAGCAGGTATTCTCCTGCTTTAATTTGCCCAGAAGTTTTAGATACTCGACCGTAAATCTTCAAATAGTGGGGCTTATCAATCAAACCCTCCACCTTAAGTTCAGAAACTAACTTATTGAAGTTCCAGCCTTTCTTTAGACTAAAAACCGTATTCTTTGTGATTTCAGAAGGACTATTGAGATAGCTTTCATAATCACGCCATGCCCAGAACAACGCGACGCAAATACAACATAGGACAACCCCACATAGAATAAGAAATTTCTTCAAGTCAGCATTCCTGTAGCAACAACTTTTGCAGATTACGTGTAACAGGCCCAATATCAAGGGCGCTGTCATCATATTGAATAACGGGCCAAACCTGAATCAAACTATTGGTGATAAATATTTCGTCAGCATTTTTTAGATCGGCCAATGTAAAATTGCCTTCCTGAACCACTAACCCCTGCTCTGCCAACTTAGATATCAGGTGATCACGCATAACTCCTTTAACCCCGCAGCGCTCCAGGGCAGGAGTATAAACAGTTTGATGATCCGACCAGAAAATATTACTCATGGTGCATTCAACAACAAATCCATCGAGATCAGTTACGACACCATCAGCAATAGCTCGGTCCTGCCACTCGCTCCTAGCCATTACCTGCTCCAGGCGGTTCAGGTGCTTCATTCCCGCTAACGCAGGATTTATGGCCATCTGATACTGACAAGTCCGGATCGCTACACCGTTCTCAAACTGACAAGAATAATCACTAAGCTCTGAAAGCTGGATAACCCTTGTGCTATTAGTTTTATCAGGAAGGGCGTAACCTCGCAGCCCTTCTCCCCGGCTGACAATTACTTTAAGCACCTGATCTCCTGAGAAGGTAATTTCCTCAAGTTCAGCCAGTAACTGTGTAAATACATTTCGAGGGTAGTTAAGACGGCTTAGACCATCTTCAAGGCGCTTTAAATGCTCATCCAGCAACTCAGGTTTGGAAGATCTGACCCTGACGGTCTCGAACAAGCCATCACCATAAGTGAAGCCCCTGTCATTAACTGTGACATGCGTTTGCAATGAGCCGTTGATCCAGACCTTACTCATAGTGTTCTTTCTGATGCTCAGATCTTTTGAAATAGCAGCGTTCCATTCGTGCCACCAAATCCAAAGGAATTAGACATAGCGGCTTCGATAGTACACTCCTGAGGAGTATGTGGAACGTAGTTTAGATCGCACCCATCTGAGGGGTTATCAAGATTGATAGTCGGAGGAGCAATCTGGTTTTTTATTGCCAAGACACAGAAGATCGCCTCAACTGCACCAGCAGCACCCAAAAGGTGACCAATCATAGATTTGGTTGAACTCATGCGAACACTGTCTGCTGCACTGCCCAGTACTTGCTTAGCGGCATTGGACTCAGCTATATCACCAGCAGGCGTCGAGGTACCGTGAGCATTGATATAGTGAACCCTATCGGTTGCAATGCCTGCATCACGAATTGCGTTAGACATCGCCAGAGCGGCTCCCTCGCCCGATTCAGGCGGAGCAGTCATATGATATGCATCATCACTCATTCCGAAGCCAGTAAGCTCACAATAGATCTCAGCACCTCGCGCAACTGCATGTTCATATTCTTCAAGAACAAGAACACCCGCGCCGTCCCCTAAGACAAAACCATCACGGTCTTTATCCCAGGGGCGACTCGCTGCTTCAGGATCATCATTACGTGTGGAAAGCGCTCTAGCAGCTGCAAAACCGGCGATACCTAAAGGTGTTGTCGCCATTTCTGATCCACCTGCGAACATCACATCTGCATCACCATACTGGATCATTCTCATAGCCTGGCCAATATTATGCGTCCCGGTCGTACATGCCGTTGTAATGGCAATATTTGGACCTTTGAAGCCATATTTTATAGCCAGATTGCCTGCAATCATGTTGATAATGCTTCCAGGGACAAAAAATGGGCTGACTCGCCTAGGACCAGAGGTATTCAGCACATCCACATTTTTTTCGATCATTGGCAGGCCGCCAATACCAGAACCAATAGCACAACCAATTCTGGGGGCATTTTCTTCAGTCACTTCAAGACCCGAATCCGTATATGCCTGAATAGCAGCCGCCATTCCATATTGTATAAACAGGTCCATTTTACGAGCATCTTTATTGCTCATATACTCGGTGACATCAAAATCCTTTACCGATGCAGAAAAATGAGTTGCGAAAGCTTCCGCGTTAAAATGCTGAATCGGCGCTGCACCACTCTTACCAGCCAGTATATTTAACCATGTTTCCTCAACCGAATTTCCGATCGGGCTTAACATTCCCATACCAGTGACAACAACACGTCTACGTGACATTTACCATCTCCATATTTCTACGCAGAGCCAGAGGCTACATGTTTTACTGCTTGCAGGCAAAAGAAAAGCCGCGCTATCCAGGATAGGCGGCTTAGAGAAAGTCTTGCTTAATTTCGATTACTGATGAGCGTTGATGTAATCGATAGCCAGCTGAACTGTAGTGATTTTTTCAGCTTCTTCGTCTGGGATTTCAGTCTCGAATTCTTCTTCCAGAGCCATTACCAGCTCAACTGTATCCAGAGAGTCTGCGCCCAGATCTTCAACGAAAGAAGCTTCCTGTGTAACTTCTTCTTCTTTAACACCCAGCTGCTCAGCGATGATCTTCTTTACGCGCTCTTCAATGTTGCTCATATCTCTTCCTATCTCTTATTAACACCGCATACCGTTTGGTATACGGAAAGAAATTTTATTAAAAGCACCCATACTAAATCAAGCAAGATGCATTTTCATTCTCTACCTGACGGCACATTATCAACAATTCGAAGAAAAAAACAATTCCTTCGTGTGGGTTTTACCCCATATACATGCCACCATTTACCTGAATTGACTCACCAGTGACATAACCGCCACCCTGACTGGCTAAAAAACCAACCACTGAAGCGATCTCTTCTGGCTGCCCCAAACGATTCATTGGGATCTGGGATTTCAGTGTTTCTTTGTGCTCATCAGCAAGGCCACTGGTCATATCCGTATCAATAAAACCCGGAGCAACGCAGTTAACTGTAATATTTCTGGAGCCCACTTCACGAGCAAGAGCTCGTGTAAAGCCTTCCATACCAGATTTTGCAGCAGCGTAGTTTGCCTGTCCTGCATTACCCATGGACGCGACCACTGAGCTGACACTAATAATACGACCCCAGCGAGCTTTAGTCATACCACGCAGACAACCTTTTACGAGGCGGTATACAGAAGTCAGGTTGGTATTCAGTACCGAATCCCACTCATCTTCTTTCATACGCAGCATAATGTTGTCACGGGTAATACCAGCATTATTTACCAGAATTTCTATCGCACCAAAATCAGACTGGACGGTTTTCAATACTTCAGCAACTGAATCAGCATCAGAAACATCAAGTACCAAACCAGCACCTTTAATGCCTGATTCGTCCAGATAAGCGCCAATAGATGAAGCGCCATTTTCACTGGTTGCCGTACCTACAACAATTGCACCCTGCTTACCCAATTCCTGAGCAATCGCTTTACCGATTCCCCGGGTTGCACCGGTAACCAGTGCCACTTTACCTTCAATACTCATTCTGTTTTCCTTGCTTGAGAAATTACTGAGCCAGAGCCTTCGTCAGACCCGCGGCATCACTAATTGCTGCTACGCTCAGAGGTTTGTGAACCTTCTTATTAAGTCCAGATAATACTTTACCCGGTCCGCACTCTACAGTGCTTTCAACACCCTGATCAACCATAGACTGAACACTCTTAGTCCACAGAACAGGGCTGTACAGTTGCTGCAACAAATTATCTTTTAATTCATCAACTGAAGCTGCAGCACTTGCAGTAACATTCTGAATAACAGAAATTTCAGGCATAGAAATTTCAATATTTGCCAGCTGCTCCGCCATTTTCTCAGCAGCGGGCTTCATTAGCGCACAGTGAGATGGCACGCTTACAGGAAGCGGTACAGCTCGTTTCGCGCCCGCCTCTTTGCAGTTCGCAATTGCGCGTTCAACAGCAGCTTTCTGACCAGCAATAACAATTTGACCTGGGCAGTTATAATTTACAGGTGAAACAACTTCACCCTCTTCTGCTGCCTGGCAGGCTTTCTCAATGGACGCATCATCCAAACCCAGGATGGCAGCCATAGCACCTGTACCCGCAGGGACAGCCTGCTGCATAAATTCACCACGCAGCTTAACCAGATTGACACCATCGGGAAAGCTGATAGCTCCAGAGCAAACCAACGCTGTATATTCACCCAGACTATGACCAGCCATTAAAGCGGGCTTAGCTCCACCCTGCTCCTGCCACAAGCGCCATAATGCCACACCTGCGGTTAACAACGCTGGCTGGGTTTTATCTGTTTGATTAAGATCTTCTACAGGACCGTTTTGGATCAGATCCCACAGATCATAACCAAGCACCTCAGAAGCTTCAGAAAAAGTATTTTTAATAACTGGATGAGTTTCTGCCAGTTCAGAGAGCATTCCCATCTGCTGGGAACCCTGCCCCGGGAAGACAAAAGCTAAAGATTGCGACATGATTTCCTCAAATCGACATTTTGAACAAAGATGAATTTACTCAGAAGAGTGCAGGCTAGTTTACAGCATTTAGTGTTAAATAAAACTGTATCAGACCGACTTAAGCCAGCCTGCTTTCAATTTCATGACAGATCTTGCGGGGAACATCCTGCTCGATTTCGGCAACCGCCTGATCCAGAGCAAAACCAAAACATTTTCGGTTAGCAGCCCCGTGACTTTTGATTACAATCCCCTGCAATCCAAGCAAGCTTGCGCCGTTACGACGCGACGGATCCAACTGACGCTTTAATTCACTTAATACAGGACTCGCAATCAGAGCAAGAAAGCGCCGATATATTCCTTTTTTAAAACTCGCACGGAATTTTCTACTAATTAACCGGGCCAGCCCTTCGCTGCTTTTAAGAGCAATATTGCCTACAAAACCATCACAAACAACAACATCCGCACGCCCTGCGTACAGGTCATCACCTTCTACATAACCAATGTAGTTGAGACTTCCCCGCTCTTCGATTAAGCGCGAAGCAAGCTTGACCTGCTCATTCCCCTTCACCTCTTCCTGGCCGATATTCAATAAGCCAACTCTAGGCTGAGGCATATCTTCTACAGCGGAGGCCATAACAGAACCCATAATCGCGAACTGCAGTAAGTGCTCGGCACTGCAATCTACGTTAGCGCCAAGATCAAGCATATAACAATGTTTATCAACTGTAGGAACAGCAGAGATAATTGCAGGCCGATCTATCCCCGGTAACGTCCTCAATATGTGACGACCAAGCACCATCAACGCACCTGTATTGCCAGCACTAACACAGGCCTGAGCCTTATGTTCCGCAACAAGTTCAAGCGCTTTATACATGGAGCTGTTTTTACCGTTTCTAAGTGCCTGAGCAGGCTTGTCGGACATAGTAATAACATCGTCGGCATGAACAATTTCTATGCGACATGCAACATCAGCATTTAAGCGATTTAGATGCGGTGAAATAGAATCTTTGTGGCCGACCAGCTTGGCCGAGAGATGCGGGAAACGCTTAAGAGCGCTAAGTGTAGCAGGAACAGTAACGCGGGGACCGAAGTCCCCGCCCATCACATCAACTGCAATGGTTAAGTATTCTGACAAGCTGTTATTCGTCATCCTGCTTGTTGATTACCTGCTTACCACGGTAGAAACCGTCAGCAGATACGTGGTGACGACGGTGAGTTTCACCGGTAGTTTCTTCTACAGACAGTGTCGGGTTACCCAGCGCATCGTGAGAACGACGCATATCGCGGCGGGAACGTGACTTCTTACTTTTCTGAACTGCCATGACTCAATAGCTCCTGGTTCTTTCTACTTGTTGTCAGCCTTTAGCTGGGCCAACACACTAAATGGATTCGGTTTTTCATTGTCATCTGCCACCGCCTCTGCATTGCCAAAGGATGTTTGTACTGAGCAGTCATCATGATAAGCATCATATGGCAGACTCAATATCAACTCCTCTTCTATCACAGGCAGCAGCTCAATCTCGTCACCCTCAATAATCAGAGGGTCATAACTACGCGGGAGGTTCTTTGCAGCCTCCTCACTGGCAGCGATGCCAAGATTAAATCCTGCCTCAACAGCAACCCTAGCCGATTCCAGGCAGCGCTGGCACGTCATATTGACAGTGCTGTGAGCTTCACCTGTAATTGTACGTATTCCCTGCTGATCGACATCAAACTGTAGATCAACACTGACAACACCTTCTTCATCAGCTAAAGCCTGACAAAGATTTGGCATAGTACCAAGCGATGTTTCGCCTGATAAACGCACTCCCCGCTCAGCTAGTTTGCGCGGGTCAACTCTAATAGGTAATGGACCGTTTGACATAAGCGCGCAATTCTAGGCTTCGATCACTCTTGTGTCAAAGGTTTGGGCTTTAAAAATACAAGAAAAACGCTAATATTGGCGACTCACTTCATTCAGCAAGCAAAAACCTTATGACAAAACTGATTTTAGCTTCCAGTTCGCCGTTTCGCAGGCAAATTCTGGATAAATTACAGATCGAATATACCTGCATATCTCCAGATATTGACGAATCACAATTAGAAAACGAAACAGCTTCGCAACTTGTTAAGCGACTGGCTGAAAATAAAGCCCGAAAAATTGCTGATTCTGTTAGCGACAGCCTGGTCATAGGATCTGATCAGGTAGCCGTACTGGGAGATGAAATTCTGGGCAAACCTCATACCCATGAAAAGGCGGTTAAACAGCTCGAAAAGCTTTCGGGTAAGACCGTTACTTTTTTAACAGGTCTGGCTTTAATCAACAGTAAAACCGGTCAAGTACAATCCGAAGCAGTTCCGTTTAAAGTCGTGTTCCGCTCATTATCTAAACAGATGATCGAAAACTACCTTAAGACAGAACAACCTTATAACTGTGCCGGTAGTTTTAAATCAGAAGCTCTTGGTATTGCCCTCTTTGAAAGACTTGAAGGCGAAGACCCTAACACGCTCGTAGGCCTGCCATTAATCCGGTTAGTGCGCATGCTGGAAAATGAAGGAATGAATATTCTTTGAAGGGTATTTAGCGCTAATAAAAAAAGGCTCCAAGTGGAGCCTTTTAATTTAAGCAGTTAACGTAATGGCGAGATCGCCTCATTAAAACCCAGCTGAGTTGCCATGGTTTTGGCAAAACTGACGCCTAGCTGATCAACAATTTTCTGCCAGGGTTCCTGTTTCGGGGAGTAATCCACCAGTTTTTCCACATTGATAACCTCGCGAGCAACATAGCTTGCACTACCTAAACCATCAATCAATCCCAGCTCAAGTGCCTGCTCTCCAGTCCATACAAGACCCGAGAAAAGTTTCGACTCATCCTTTAGGCGATCGCCACGCCCTTTTTTAACCTGATCAATAAATTGCTGATGAGTGGTGTTTAACACACCCTGCCAGAACTCTTTTTCAGCCACATCACTCGGAGAGAATGGATCTAGAAAGGCTTTATGTTCACCTGCTGTGTATAGACGACGCTCAACACCCACCTTTTCCATAAGATCAACAAAACCAAATCCACCCGCAACGACTCCAATGGAGCCAACCAAACTCGCCTTATCGGCATAGATTTCGTCAGCAGCGGCAGCTATGTAGTAGGCACCGGATGTACCTATATCTGAAATAACTGCATATAGAGGTTTGTGTGGATTATTGGCTCTGAGCCTTTTAATCTCATCATAGATGTAACCCGCCTGCACAGGACTACCACCCGGGCTGTTGATTCTCAGAATAACAGCTTTAGCTTTCCCCTCTTTATAAGCTTCACGTAATGCCCATACGATTGAGTCCGCATTAGCATCTTCATCAGCACTTATTGCGCCTTTGATTTCAATTATCGCGGTATGCTCCTGCGGTTTAGTCTCTGTACTCAGATCCTGACCTATAAGCAGAATACCCAACAATGCAAACAGATACCCAAACGTCAGAAGCTTGAAAAATATACCCCACCGACGGGCTCTTCTTTGCTCGACAAAAAGTCCATTTAAGAGCTTCTCAATTAGTTTCCACTCTTTTTTTGAAGCCTGACCTTCCTGAGCATTCTTGACTGCTGTTTCCAGTTTATTTTGAGGCTGAGTATCGACCTTTATGTCAGATTCCTTCTGCTCGCTGTCACTTGCATCGGCCATATTTTCAGGCTCATTCCACTTATTATCAGACACAAAAACTCCTTAAGTCAGGCAATAACGCCATGCTTTTCTAACCATTTTTCAATCTCGGGAAAATGATCCACTTCCAGAACCGGATTATATCCTTTAAGCCTGTCCAGATGGTGAGCACCATAACTCACTGCTATAACATCCATGCCAGCATGCCTACCCATCTCGAGGTCGTATTCAGTATCACCAATCATTAATGCTTCTGATGGTGACACACCCGTTACCTCAATAATCTCTTCCAGCATATGCGGGTCAGGTTTAGAGGTGGTTTCATCCGCACAACGTGAAGTTTCAAAAAGATGCCCTAAACCCGTATCAGCGAAAGCACGTATCAGACCTTTTCTGCTTTTACCCGTGGCAACAGCCATCCTCATTCCTCTGCGATGCATGGACTCCAAACTATGCTGCGCCCCAGGAAACAAAGGCGAAGGCGTAGAATCCACTCCGAGGTAATAATGACCGTAGCGAGCCCTCATAGTTTCAATATCCTCTTCACCAATTCCAGGAACTAGTATTCGCAATGCTTCAGGCAATCCCAATCCAATGATATTTCTAACCTGCTCATCAGAAGGTACAACATGACCACAATCATGAGCAGCCGCTTGCATACTGGAAATAATTCTTGAGGCCGAATCAATGATTGTGCCATCCCAGTCAAAGATCAGTAATTTATACATCTGCTTCCTTGAAAATTTCAAACTGAAGGCCCCAGAACAATCTGAAGCGCCCCTTTCCGAGGCAAGATAACAAATTTAGAAAGATAAAGCCCTTGCAAGATATACAATCGCTAACGTATATTTCAGTTACATCTTTCAGAAAAAATACCCATGCAATTAAGCAGATTCACCGACTACACTCTACGTGTTCTCTTTTATGTAGCCAGTAATGACGACAGGCTTGTTACCTTGTCTGAAATCGCAGCATTTTACGAAATTTCAGTAGAGCACCTCCGTAAGGTTGTTCACGCCCTTTCCAAAACCGGTTATCTGGATACTTATCGGGGCAAAAACGGGGGCATCAAACTTGCCAAGCCTGCTTCTGAAATCAATTTAGCCACTATTGTTGGTCAGGCTGAAGGGAATGAGCCTCTGATTAACTGCTCGCAACAGAAATGCTGCCTGACAGGGTTTTGCTCACTTCAAGGGGTCCTTGGTCAGGCGCAGCAAGCCTTTATGTCTGTACTGCGTAATTACAACCTGGAACAGTTACTCAGCAACCCTGAGATGCAATCCAGCCTACTCCGTCAGGACGGTGCAGTGATTGCAACAACCTAGCCTCAGAGCTGCTCAGTAAGAATTGAAATTTACTTAACTATGCTTGTGCTGAGATATTAGTCGGTGTGTCTCATACAGGTTCTCGCGAACTTTCTTTGACAGCTCTACAGAATCAGAAGCAATCGCTTTTCTCCGCTTCAGCACTTCACTCGCTTGAGCTTGTAAAGAAGACTCCGTTTTCTTCTTAAAGTCCTGAATAAAGTCAGCATCATCCAGTTCACTACAATCTACATTTGCGGACATAAGCACAATGTCATCACCTTGTTCGCAATAAAAATGCTTTTCCGCGAAATCAAAGAAAAACTCACTCAATGATTCGGTAAAGCTAACAGCAAGATTGTTTGGGCGCATTGGCTCTGCCAATTGAATTTCATCACTCCCTTGTGGAATGTGCCCAACGAAATAGCATCTTAACTCGTTCATCACATAACTCCTTGTACATTCCAGTTAGTTGTCCAGATTTTATTCATGCATAGTGACAAAATCATTACGCACTTGCACAATATTAATACAATAAATCTGGGTGCTACACAACAAATCTGAGTGCTTTTTAATCAAATAGGCATATTAAAGATAAAAAAAACCGCTCATAACAAGAGCGGTTTTTAAAATAAATCAGTTAGTTATTCTTCAAATTTATAGTATTCACTATTCAAGTATGTCGCTACAGCGGTCACATCTTCAGGAAACCACCCCACATCAAGATTTGTGTTGCAGCGTTCAACAAATGCCTCAAGCTTTTTGAAGTTCGTAGCAAGACGATTGGAACGGATAAACACATCACTACTGTGGCAAGTATCACAATTGGCGTTTTCATAATTCACGCCATTTATAGTCTGATTAATTTCAACTTCGTGATACAGCTCTTTACCACTTTCAATATCAGCAGAGTGAGCCGCCATTGAAGCAGTTAAAGCAGTAAATAAGATAAAAGAAAGCTTAGCGGAAGCTGTCAGTAACATTCTGGATATGACAATCATGCTCATCTCCGATCTCAGTGTTTGTTATTTTCATTATCTGAAGCCCCATCTGAAACAAACAGGACTAATTTAGATCTCGCTTATATGATTAACGAAGTCTGTCGGATCAACAACCCCTATTAAAGTCTTATGATTTAACAGATCTCCCGCCGCATTATAAAAAATCAATGCTGGCGGTCCAATCAGGGAGTATTGTTTGTTAAGTAGTTTGGCTGATTCATCATTGGCAGTGACATCCACTTTAATCAGTTTAAATCGTTCCAAAGCCTGACGAGAGCGTTGATCTGCAAATGTGTACACTTCCAGCTCTATACATGACACACACCAATCGGCGTAGAAATCGAGCATAACCGGTATTTGTTGTGCTTGAGCTACTTGTAACTGTTTCTCAAGCTCCTCTGGTGTTTTTACGATTTCAAATGGAAGTTTGGTAGTCTCATTGGCCTCAACACCAAACCCTTTTAACGGATACAAAAAGCTCTGATTACCGCCTAATGCTCCTGCCATGAGAGAGATCGAATAAAGTAAAACAATAATCCCAACTCCCTTGGAAATTCTGTTTCTTGAAGACGAATGAGAGTCGAGGCGGTTCAAAGCCCCCATATAAACAGAAGCCAACAGCAGTACTACTGCGGCTAACCACATAGTTACTGTAACCGGAATAATACGATCAAGCATCCAGATCGCCATCAACAGGAGCAACACGCCAAAGAATTCTTTAATCCGGTTCATCCATGCTCCGGCATGAGGAAGAAACTTACCTGCTGACGCACCGACAATAAGCAGGGGCACTCCCATACCTATACTCAGAGCAAAGAGAGCAGCACCGCCCAAAACCGGGTCACCCGTTTGACCTATGTAAAGAAGTGCGCCCGCAAGAGGAGCAGCCATACAAGGCCCTACAATCAGCGCAGACAAAAAACCCATAATGGCAACACCGAACATGGTGCCGCCCTTCTGACGATTACTGACATTACTCAATCTAGCTTGTAAACCCGCTGGAAGCTGCAACTCATAGAATCCAAACATAGCCAGTGCTAATAAAACAAAAATCAGACTGAATGAACCGATAACCCAGGCATTTTGAAACAGCGCCTGAACATTCTCCCCAAACAACCCGGCAATAATGCCCGCAACAGTATAAGTTACGGAAACAGCAAGCACGTAGACAAGTGATAACGCCAATCCCTTTCGAGCAGTGACATTCTTACCCTGTCCAGCAATGATACTGGAAAGGATAGGAATCATTGGAAACACACAAGGAGTGAAAGAAAGCGCTAACCCTGCAAGAAAAAAAGCTCCCAGAGTCACTATAACACTACCCTGCCCCAGCATCTGCGCAAACTGATCCTGCTCACTGACACTCGAGTTACTTGGTGCTGCCGATATTGCTGTCGCTTTTTCATCCTCTACTGATAAAGAATCAGTTGAAGCTGTGATACCTGAAACGATTACCTCTTTGGTTACCGGTGGATAACAAATACCCCCTTCCCAGCAACCCTGATACGTCACCTGTAGACGATCATCCACTACTTTTTCTGTAACACTGCTTAAGTCCAGCGTTACTTCCGCAAAATTATGATAAACCCATACTTTACCGAATAAGGGGTCATCTTTTTGTTCCGCAGGCGCATTAACTCTTTTTTGCAGACGGGTAGTTTCAAAGCCTTCAACTTCTATCCTGTCTCTGTAAAGGTAATAGTCATCGGGAATTGTCCATAACAGCTGAAGCTGATTGCCCTCTTGTTGGTATGAAAAAACAAATGCTTTCTCAACCTCAAGGGGTCCAGCAGTATCAGCAAAGGGATTCTTATCAAAAAGCCCTGCCTGTGATGGTGCGCTTAGTAGCCAGAATAAAACAGCGCATATCTGAAAAAGAAATCTTGATTTGTAATCTAAAAACACAAACAACCCTTAAATAGATGTTTCAACTGACCTATTGACCCACTTACTTCACTAGAGTTCGGCACAAATTGAATTGTAGGTATATTGAATAAAAAAATAATACCAGATTTCTAGCCTTCCTAACGACTGATAACCGCTGCCTGCAAGCTGATTCAAGCATGAAACTTTGACTTAATCCTTATATAAAGCAACTAATTCGCATAATAGCCCCTCCGTATACTTATAACGTGAAAGGCTTTGTGGTAAAAAAGGCTCACATTGACAAAGAGCTCTGAGATCCCAAGCCTGGCCTATATTCCCTATTGGTATCCCTGTCACGGATCTCGTTAGCAGGACTAAGAAATAATGACTGATACACGCGTTGAAGATTTAAATATTGAATCAACCACAGTTCTGGTTTCACCAGACAAATTAAAAGCTGAAATGCCAATTTCAGACAAAGCTGCAGCTGCAGTTATGGAAGGTCGCTCAGTAATACGTGACATTCTGGATAGAAAAGATCCACGTCTGTTTGTTGTAATTGGCCCCTGCTCTATTCATGACACTGAAGCAGCTATCGAGTACGGCAAAAAACTGGTAGAACTCCAGGAAAAAGTGAAAGACTCACTTTATCTGGTTATGCGCGTGTATTTTGAGAAACCACGTACAACTGTAGGCTGGAAAGGTCTGATTAACGACCCTCACCTCAATGACTCCTTCGAAATTGAAGAAGGTCTGCACATCGCACGTAAATTACTGCTGGATCTTTCGGAACTGGGCCTGCCACTGGCAACTGAAGCTCTGGATCCAATTTCGCCACAGTATATGCAGGACCTGATCTCCTGGTCAGCAATTGGGGCACGCACTACCGAATCACAGACACACCGTGAAATGTCTTCGGGTCTTTCCTGCGCGGTAGGTTTCAAAAACGGTACAGACGGTAGCCTGGACGTGGCTGTAAATGCGCTAAAATCTGTTCAAGCTCCGCACAGATTCCTGGGTATCAACGAAGAAGGTCAGGTATCAATCCTGCACACCAAAGGCAACCAATACGGCCATGTAGTACTACGTGGTGGCGGCGGCAAACCTAATTATGACTCTGTCAGCGTTGCACTAAGCGAACAAGGCCTGGAAAAAGCAGGACTCGCTCAGAACATTATGATCGACTGCAGCCATGCCAACTCCAGCAAAGATCCAGCATTGCAGCCTCTGGTTGCAGAAAATGCAGCCAACCAGATACTGGAAGGTAACAAATCCATTGTTGGCCTGATGATTGAGAGCAACCTTGGCTGGGGTAACCAGTCTATCCCTGAGAACCTTGAAGATCTCGAGTACGGCGTATCTGTAACAGATGCCTGCATTGACTGGGACGCGACTGAGAAGTGCCTGATGGGCATGAATGATAAATTGAAGAATGTTCTTGGTAAGCGCTAATTTTCCAGGAAAACGGACACAAAAAAAGGATGGTAATTACCATCCTTTTTTATTGCTCAACTTTCAGATAAAAGACTTATTTCAGTCCTCTGGAACTGCTTTAGCCTGCTCTGAGTTTTCATAGATCAGAATTGGATCATTATCACCTTCAATAACACCCTCATCGATCACAACCTTGCTCACATTTTCCATCGAAGGCAGTTGATACATAATATCAAGAAGAGTTGCCTCCAGAATGGAACGCAAACCACGGGCGCCAGTCTTACGCTCAAGTGCTTTTTTCGCTACTGCGAGTAATGCGCCTTCACGGAAATCAACTTCAGCTCCTTCCATATCAAACAAAGCTTCATACTGCTTAGTCAGACTGTTCTTAGGCTCAGTTAAAATCTGAATCAGAGCATCTTCATCAAGTTCAGCCAAAGTGGCGATCATTGGCAAACGGCCCACGAACTCTGGAATCAAACCATATTTAACCAGATCTTCCGCTTCAAGTTCACGCAGACTGTCAGAGACGGTCTTCTCTTCATCCTTACCTTTCACAATGGCATTAAAGCCAATTGAACTTTTCTCGGAACGATCACGAATAACCTGCTCAAGACCCGCAAAAGCACCACCACAGATAAATAGGATATTTGAAGTGTCTACCTGCAGAAATTCCTGTTGCGGGTGTTTACGACCGCCCTGTGGCGGTACAGAAGCAACAGTGCCTTCAATCAGCTTCAACAGAGCTTGCTGTACGCCCTCACCTGACACATCACGGGTAATTGATGGGTTGTCAGATTTACGAGAAATCTTATCAATCTCATCGATGTATACGATGCCCAGCTGAGCTTTTTCTACATCGTAATCACACTTCTGCAGGAGCTTCTGGATAATGTTTTCAACATCTTCACCCACATAACCCGCTTCAGTCAGCGTTGTAGCGTCAGCGATGGTAAATGGAACATTAAGTAAGCGAGCCAGTGTCTGTGCCAATAACGTTTTACCGCTACCGGTTGGACCAATAAGTAGAATATTACTCTTGCCCAGCTCAACTTCACTGGAACTGCTTTTCTGAAAACGTAAGCGCTTGTAGTGGTTATATACTGCAACAGCAAGAACTTTTTTCGCCCTTTCCTGGCCGATTACGTACTCATCTAGAGCCGCACTCAATTCAGACGGAGTTGGTAACTGATCACCATTTTCCTGAGGCTCAACATCTTGTATCTCTTCACGAATGATATCGTTACACAGATCTACACATTCGTCGCAGATAAATACCGAAGGCCCTGCGATCAGCTTGCGTACCTCATCCTGGCTTTTGCCACAGAATGAGCAGTACAGCAGCTTGCCGCTGTCATCTCCATCTTTACCTTTGATTTCGTCAGTCATTCGACTTCCTCGTATTACAAATCAGGGGTTCACCCTGTTTTGTCACTAACCTATCAACACTCATTTAGAGCAATAACTGTGAATATGATTATAGTAACAAAAATAAAAAATCATTATTCAGCGGAACGACGATCTAACACATCATCGATCAGGCCGTAATCTTTAGCCGCGTATGGATCCATGAAATTATCGCGATCTGTATCACGCGAAATCGTTTCCAAATCCTGACCTGTATGCTCGGCAAGCAAAGTATTCAGTTTATTCCGGATACTAAGAATCTCTTTTGTATGGATCTCAATATCTGTAGCCTGGCCCTGATAGCCACCTAATGGCTGGTGGATCATGACACGGGAATTAGGCAGCGCAAAACGCTTACCTTTAGCGCCACCGGCCAACAAAAATGCACCCATACTTGCAGCCTGACCCAGGCACATAGTGCTTACGTCCGGTTTAATAAACTGCATAGTGTCATAAATAGACATGCCGGCAGTCACTGAACCACCTGGTGAATTTATATAAAGGTGAATGTCTTTATCTGGATTTTCCGCTTCCAGAAATAACAACTGCGCAACAACCAGATTAGCCATATGGTCTTCAACAGGTCCAACCAGGAAAATGACTCGCTCTTTTAACAGACGGGAATAGATATCATACGCGCGCTCGCCCCGTGCAGACTGCTCAACCACCATCGGCACCAGACTGCTGAGAACATCCGCGCCACCTTTTCCACCAAAATCCGTCATTGATAACTCCTTAAAACGGAAAAAATAACCAGACACAAGATAATACTACGATACACACTACAGGCAAGGCTTAAAAAACCACTCGTGTCTGCCAGATAAACAAAAGCGGCAGCCAGAAAACTGGCTGCCGCTTTAAAACTAATGCAAATAAAGCTTATTCTGCGCTTTCTTCAGCAGGTGCTTCAGGTTGCTCAGGTTTGATCGCATCTTCATAGCTGATTTCAGTATCAGTTACGTTAGCAGTTTCCAGAAGCTTGTCTACAACCTGCTCTTCCAGAACCAGACCTTTGATCTGACCCAGCATCTCTTCGTTACCCATGTACCAATCGATAACCTGCTGAGGATCCTGATAAGTTTCAGCCATTTCATTCAGAGTGCTCTTAACGCGCTCTTCATCAGCTTCAAGCTCATTTACCTTGATCACTTCCTGCATTAACAGGCCAATTTTAACGCGACGCTCAGCCTGATCCTGGAACATCTCTTTTGGCAGAGCAGTGTGATCCATATCTGAATCAGGACCCGCAAACTGCATTACAGCTTGTTTACGCAGACTATCAATTTCGCCGTCGATTAAAGCTGCAGGCACGTCGATCGGATTAATATCGATCAACTTAGAGAACACCTGATCTTTCAGCTTCATTTTCACAGCCTGATTCAGTTCACGCTCCATGTTTTTCTTAACTTCGGAACGGAAAGCTTCTTCTGTTTTCTCTTCAAGACCGAACTTCTCATAGAACTCTTCGTTCAATTCAGCCAGAACCTGTTCAGATACAGAGTGAACCTTAACTTTAAACAGAGCGTCTTTACCCTTCAGGTTATCAGCCTGATAGTTTTCAGGGAAAGTCACGTTCAGCTCAACATCCGCACCTGCTTTAGCGCCTGCCAGCTGATCTTCAAAACCAGGGATCATGGTATTGGAACCCAGAACCAGATCCATACCTTCGCCTTTACCGCCGTCAAAAGCTTCACCATCAACGAAACCTTCGAAATCGATGCGAACACGATCACCTTCAGCCGCTTCACGTTCAACTTCAGCCCAGTCAGCCTGCTGCTTGCGAAGAGTTTCAATCATCTGATCCAGATCGGCATCTTTAACATCTGCAGATCTTCTTTCAATTTCAACAGATGAATAATCAGCAAGCTCAACCTGAGGGTAAACTTCAAACTTCGCAGTGTATTCCAGGTTTTCACCTTCAACATCAGTTGTGAAGTCAATTGCTGGTGAACCAGCTGGAGTCAATTCTTCCTGCTGCAGAGCCTGGTAGAAGGTTTCCTGAACAACCTGACCAAGAACCTCTTCACGGATACCTTTGCCGTAGCGTTGCTTAACTACTTTCATTGGTACCTTACCTGGACGGAAACCATCAATACGTACTGTACGTGCAGTTTGCTGGATGCGTTTGCTTACATCCTGATCGATACGTTCTGCAGGAACAGAAACCGTCATCAAGCGCTCTAGGCCAGAAGTCGTTTCAACGGAAACTTGCATGTAATGCCTCACAAAAATTTGTACACAATAATCTTAAACAGACCGACATTAACTGCCTTTTTAGTCTGCACATCGCTCGTATTAAGAGCAAAATTAAAGCGCGAAATTTTCCGGCAAAGGGGGGTATTAGTCAAGCAAACAGAAGAAAATAAATAATTAAGTTGAAATTAATTAACGCTATCTGACAAAGAAGAGAAATAAGCTAATAAAACTGAAGAATAATGGGGTGGACAATGGGGCTCGAACCCACGACCGACGGAATCACAATCCGTAGCTCTACCAACTGAGCTATGCCCACCATTGTGCTTTCCTAAGAAAGATGATGCGGACGGAGAGACTTGAATTCATTACGCATGCATACGCAATCAAGACAAACCGAAAACCATATTATTTTGAAAAGTGGCCCAAAGGTGACCTAAAAACAAAGAGAAAACCCTGACTCATTGTTTTCAATGAAAAAAAATGGTGCGGACGGAGAGACTCGAACTCTCACACATTGCTGCACCAGAACCTAAATCTGGCGTGTCTACCAATTCCACCACGTCCGCATTTTTTGACATAAGAGATTGGGGTGGACAATGGGGCTCGAACCCACGACCGACGGAATCACAATCCGTAGCTCTACCAACTGAGCTATGCCCACCATTACTCTCTTAACTGACACTGGCACGCCCAGCAGGACTCGAACCTGCAACCTACGCCTTAGAAGGGCGTTGCTCTATCCAGTTGAGCTATAGGCGCCCGACATAATGTCAGTTCCTTAATTAAGCACTTAATTTAGCCTGCTTGGCAAGCATTTCAAGCACCTCGTCTTAAGGAGGTGCGAATAATATACAGCTCAAATTAGACCGTCAACATTTTTTTTATCTAATAAAATAAACAGGTTATTTTCTCACCAACCCCATGTAAAAATGACCAAAAAGCATTCAATTCGTTGAAATAGCAGCCTTAATTACTCGCGCCTAGATACTTAAGCTTTTTATAAGCTGACAAATGCCTATTGGCGCATTTTATTAACCATGAGAGAATCCACCGCAGAAACATTTTATTTAGGAAAAAACCTATAAATGAGCGCGAAGATAATTGATGGTAAGCAAATTGCCGCACAAGTTCGCCGTCAGGTTGCAGAAGGTGTTAAGCAACGTATTGAAGACGGAAAAGCTGCACCCTGCCTTGCTGTAATCCTTGTGGGCATGGACCCGGCATCTCAGGTCTATGTAAGAAATAAGAAAAATGCCTGTAAAGAGGTTGGTTTTGAGTCTCGCTCTTTTGACCTCTCTGCTGAAACAACTCAGGAAGAACTACTTAATCTGGTGGACGAACTGAATCAGGATGCCTCTGTAAACGGCATTCTTGTACAGCTACCTCTTCCAGATCATCTGGATGGCAATCTGATACTTGAGCGCATTCTTCCAGAAAAAGATGTCGATGGCTTTCATGCTTTCAACATTGGCCGCTTAGCACAGCGCATGCCGGTATTACGCCCTTGCACACCCAAAGGTGTTATGACGTTACTCGAATCTACCGGTCAGGACCTTCATGGTATGGAAGCTGTTGTTGTCGGGGCCTCTAACATCGTTGGTCGCCCAATGTCCCTTGAGCTATTGCTTGCCGGCTGCACCGTCACAACCACCCACCGTTTCACAAAAGATCTGGAAGGACATGTAAGACGTGCAGACCTTGTAGTTGTAGGCGTTGGCATTCCAGGCCTGGTTAAAGGTGAATGGATCAAGGAAGGCGCTACAGTCATTGATGTGGGCATCAATCGCCTTGATGATGGTCGTTTAGTCGGTGACGTCGGATACGATGAAGCAGTTAAATGTGCGGGTTTCATCACTCCGGTACCGGGTGGTGTAGGCCCAATGACAGTGGCAACCCTGATGGAAAACACTCTGGAAGCCGCGAATAAGCAGGACGCTTCTTAAGCGACACAATCGGATAAAAAAAGGCAGCTTTTCAGCTGCCTTTTTTTATTAAGTTTCCCGATACCAACTAGTGCCTTCGCGGCTGTCTTTAAGAATAATTCCTTGTTCCGCCAAATCATCACGGATTCGGTCGGCCTCTGAAAACTCTCTGTTTTTCTTTGCTGCAGCGCGCTGTTCAATCAGGGATTCAATTGCTTCAGCCGTTAAACCGCCTTCTTCTGCTTCACCTTGCATGAATGCGGCAGGATCCTGTTGCAATAAACCCAGAATTCCACCCAGCTTTTTCAACTGACCGGCCAGCAAAGGAGCTGCTTCAGACTTTTCACGACTGGCTTTATTTAACTCATTAACCAATTCAAACAGCACAGAAATAGCTTTAGGCGTGTTGAAGTCATCGTTCATTGCCTCAATGAACCGGGATTCAAAATCATTATCGATTTCACCCTCGACAGCATCCACTTCACGTAAAGCCTGGTAGAAACGCTCAAGCATTACCCGGGCTTCCTTCAGGCTTTCTTCACTGTAATCAATGTAAGTTCTGTAGTGCACTCTCGCGAGAAAAAAACGTACTACTTCTGCGTTGTACTTTTCCAACACATCGCGAATGGTGAAGAAGTTACCCAAAGACTTAGACATTTTCTCTGAATTAACACGTACGGGGCCTGCATGCATCCAAGTGTTTACATAAGTACAACCGTTTGCAGCTTCAGATTGTGCTATTTCATTTTCATGATGCGGGAATGGAAGATCAGGCCCTCCCCCGTGAATATCGAAGGTATTGCCTAAACAGCATTTTGACATGGCGGAACATTCAATGTGCCAGCCAGGACGACCATTGCCCCACGGGGATTCCCAGCTAACTTCGCCCTCTTTTGCGGATTTCCACAGTACGAAGTCCAACGGACTTTCTTTGGCTTGTTCAACCTCAACACGAGCACCTGAACGCAACTCATCAACATTCTTATTGGTTAATTTCCCGTATTCTGCAAATTTCTCAACACGGTAATACACATCACCGTTCTTAGCCGGATAGGCATAACCTTTATCCACCAGAGTTTGAACCAGATTGATGATGTCTCCAATATGCGCTGTCGCACGGGGCTCCTGATCTGGCCTAAGCACTGCCAAAGAAGCTTCATCCTCATGCATGGCTGCAATCATGCGTTCGGTCAGTTGATGCGGTTCTTCACCATTCTCAGCTGCGCGCTTGATGATTTTGTCATCAACATCTGTGATGTTGCGCACGTATTCCACATCCCAGCCTTGCGAACGTAAAAAACGCGTAATGACATCAAAAGCAACCATGACTCGTGCATGACCGATATGACAGTAGTCATAAACGGTCACACCACAAACATACATTTTAATCTTACCCTCTTCGAGGGGCTCAAAAGGTGCTTTGGTTTTACTTAGCGTGTTGTAGATTTGCAGCATGGCTTGTGTACTTAAACTATTCTGAGGCTTTGAAAGGGGCAATATTATAGGGAAATTTACCTGAGCTGACAGTTATTTCTCGATCGAAGAAGTTGAACCAGGCAAACCCACTCTAATTTCTCCTATTGAAACGTCGAGTAGCGGGCTTTTCTCCGAAGTAAGCAAGAGTTTTGTATGCAACCCAGATCTATCCCAAAGGATCGCCTCCCATTGAGCATAAATACTGAGTTTGTGGTACTGGGCTCGTGTCCAATCTGGTTGTAATGGATCACTCTGTATCAGTGGCACCAACCAAATAAAAGACTGGCCGAAAATATAATTTTTTTCATAGCCCATTAAGATCAGATAATTTGTTTCGCGAACATAATCTGCAGCGGTAATTAAACCACCCACATTAAAACCTGATGACGAAGCCACACTCTGGAATTTTTCGTGTTTGTTTAAACGATAGAGATTGGTTTTTTGATCCTTGCGGTTTTTGGTAAAAAGCCAGAGTTCATTACCGACTGAAGCCAACGCTTCACAGTCATAATTATGATCCTTAGTGCCGCTCCCTCTTACCCTGTCTTTATATTCAAAGGTAAGCGTTTCAGCTGTAACATTTCCACCTGATTTTTTGTCGATACTTTCTAACTCATCCCAGCGAATCTTATAAATCTGTAGTTTTTGACGATAACCAAGGTTATTTCCGCAATCTGCAACATAGAGGTATTTATCATCCTGAGCTAATTCTTCCCAGTCTATATTTTGCGCATCTGCCACAAAGATTTTTTTCTGTAACTGGAATTGTTTATCCAACGCATAAAGATATGGGCCATCACCACTGTCATTTATGGTCCAAAGTAACCCTTTATTCTGAGCCAGACCTGAGGTTTCCCTGATTTCATCAGCAAGCGTAGATAGAAGCTGAACACTATTACCAAACGATACTTGCTGACCTTCATCTAATCGTTTTTCTGTTGAAAGCGATGAACACCCACCCAGTAATGCAGATAGTAGAGTTAAAAAAGCAATTTTTCTCAGCATAATGTAATTGATCGACGATTATTCCCTGATATATAGGATTATTGCATCAGTATCGTATAAGTAAAATTGCTATTTCCTGTTACAAAATCAGCAAATCGGCTAAGTAAGCAGCATTTCAAAATTTTTGTTTGAAAAATTTGAAATAAACTCCCGCGAACAATGAATATAAATCAGTCAACCTCTAAAAAATTGCACGATACTTAATATCAGCAACATTTTCATAAGCTGTGGAGACACTCATGGAAAGCTATAAGCGAGCACAACACTCCACGCTGATAGGGAAGAGAAATCAGAAACAAGCAGTAACAACAGATTCATCCGTAGTCATCAGCAGAGAAATCAACAGATCAAACTATAAAAAAAGATTTAGGTCACAACAGCCCGGCATAGGACGCAACAACCTGGAACTGCTTTTCCAGGCGTTTATCTTTCATTTCAACCACGTCTTTGAAGATGATTTAGGCAAAACATCTTTAGACTCTTTTTTAGAACCTGGACAAGAGCTATCTATACATTCGATTTCTGACAAGGTGGTGACTCTGACCACTGACATTTTCAGAACATATTTTGAATTACATCCGGAATTGACGGAACAAAAAGCTCTGGATCAATTCATGAACATGGCTTGTGCCAGTATTGAGATGGCATTTGCCGATATTAAAGAGATACTGGATAATTTTCATCTGCTTGATGATGAAGCAACATCATTCCTTGATGATGTTGCGGAAAACATCGCCGAAAGAAACAGCGAGTTCATAAATAGCTTTGGATATAGCTGCGATGAATACTTCGGTAGTTCCATGCCGGATGATTCTGAAAAGCCAAGTCATTACTTATGGAGTAAAGAGCTTATCTCGCACTAAACTTTAAACAAAAAAAACGCCGCAATAGCGGCGTTTTCTTTATAAATAATTACTTGTTTGAATTAATGCAGATCGTCGTACTTTTTCCGTATTGCGACCAGTTTGGGCTGTATATCCAATGGCGCATAATTCATAGCCTGCTCGAACAACTCCTTGTTTTTCTCAGAGAGACGCTCCTCTTCACTCATAGCGCTAAGCTTTTCCATTGCTTCGATAAATTTAGGATGAACCTTTTCACTTGCAGTCATACTGAGCCCTCCCATAAGGATATTCAACTACCCATCTTAATGAATGAAGATTACAGCAACATTCTATCAGTGCATTACTGTAACTACAGCAAATTTTCTTCATGGTACTTTAGAAAACAGGAAACACCATATACTCCAACCTCTCCTGATCTGTTAGTTACGATAAATTGATATTTCCCGCTCCACCCTTATTCTGTCGTCATCTTCGCAGAAAGCAAAACTTTTGATCAGCTCGATATAACTGTTTGGCAAACCAAGCTGCTCAGCCCCTCTTAGAACATGTTGATGATACCAATCAAATGGTTTCAGGCTTCTATCTATATGTAGCGCACAATAAGTCCAGGCTGAATGCTTTTCGCCCTGAACCCACACTTCAACCTCTTTCCTTTCGTATCCAACGCCGCAATCTTCTACACGATCGAGGTGAGCTAACTCACTATCTGATAGCTGATAAAGTGCTCCCAATACCCGATCTTCAGCCCTGCCGGTAAAAAGAGCATCTGCTTTCGCGGATCCGTCGATTCCTTTTTTATGGAAACGTAACTGGAAGTGAGGCAATACAGCCACTCCCAATAACTGAGTGTTAGGTAATCTGTAATTAATACGCTGAAAGCTCATATTCGAGCCATAAGCAAAATACATCATATCTGGGGCCCGTAGAGAAAATAATTACAATTATAGATTTAATTTAATCTGTCAAACCCTTTACCAAATAACCGTTAACGCTTTTTTATGCTTTTCTGCTGCGCCTTTTTTCCCTTTACCGCATGCTTACGTTTGCTTTGTTGTTTCCGATTAGCAGTTTTCGGTTTATTTCTTTCAGTAGGCTGCGCTACACCAGGACTACGACCTCTACTGTTTTTCTTTTTAACTGAACCGCCCTGCTCTTTTTCTTTTGCCGGAACAAGACAATTTGAGCCGTCGCCAATTAATTCCTGATACCCCATATCAGACAAGGCACCTCTGAGCACATCCCAATTCTGTGGATCGTGGTAACGCAACAACGCCTTCTGTACTTTTCGTTGTTTATCATTTTTGGGTGTATACAGTTTTTCACTCTTATAAGTCACTTGCTTAAGTGGGTTTTTATCCGAGTGGTACATGGCTGTTGCCAACGACATAGGAGATGGATAAAACGTTTGAACCTGATCTACTTTGAACTCATTGCTCTTAAGCCATTGAGCCAATTTAACCATATCCTCATCTTCACACCCCGGATGAGCGGCAATAAAGTACGGAATCAAATACTGTTTTTTGCCTGCCTCTGCCGAGAACTTATCAAACATGTTTTTGAATGCATCATAAGTACCCATTCCCGGCTTCATCATTTTAGACAGCGTGCCCTCTTCGCTGTGCTCCGGAGCAATCTTGAGGTAACCACCCACATGATAAGTCACCAGTTCTTTGACATATTCCGGGTCCTCAACGGCAAGGTCATACCTTAATCCGGAAGAGATCGAAACCGTGTGAACACCCTCTACTTTGCGGGCCTTTCTGTAAAGCTCCGTGGTTAGGCTATGGTCTGTATCAAGATTAGAGCAAATAGTCGGGTAAACGCAGGAAAGCTTTCTGCAGGAGGCTTGTATGTCAGGGTCCTTACAGTTTAAGTGGTACATATTCGATGTAGGACCACCCAGATCAGAAATGGCGCCGGTAAAACCAGGAACCTTATCCCTGATCTCTTCAATTTCATTAAGTACTGACTCATGGGAGCGGCTTTGAATAATCCGCCCCTCATGCTCAGTGATTGAACAAAATGTGCAGCCTCCAAAACAACCACGCATGATATTGATTGAAAACTTAATCATATCGTAGGCGGGAATCTTTGCTTGTCCATATCGGGGGTGTGGAATCCTCTGATATGGAAGGTCAAACACTTTATCCATCTCTCGCGTCTCAAGAGGAATAGCTGGCGGATTCACCCAAAGCTCACGATTACCATGCTTTTGCAGTAATAACCGAGCGTTATGAGGGTTTGATTCCTGATGAAGCACTCGTGATGCATGCGCATAAAGGGATGAATCTTTGGATACTTTTTCAAAGGAAGGCAGCCGAATGTATGTCTGATCGGGAAGTTTCTCCTTACCTTTTAAAGGGGCAGGGATTATTCTCAGCGGCTGAGCTTCTTCATTATCACTGGTTTCTTTTTTATCGCACTCAGCAGTATGATCATACTCGTATGGGTTAGGCAGTTTATCGATTGATCCCGGCCAGTCGATTCGAGTGGAATCTACTTCAATGTAACCATCGGGAACATAATTCTTCAGAATTGCCGTTCCACGCAGATCATCAATCTGTTCAATTGGCTCACCTGCAGCTAACCGGAGTGTTAATTCGACCACTGCCCGTTCGGCATTACCATATAACAGAATATCAGCGGTAGCATCGAACAAAACTGAGCGCCTCACCTTATCGCTCCAATAATCGTACTGAGCAATTCTGCGGAGACTGGCCTCTATACCACCGAGGACAACAGGAACATCTTTATAGGCTTCTTTGCAGCGTTGGCTATAGACAATTACCGCCCGATCCGGCCTTTTACCACCAGTACCTCCAGGGGTATACGCGTCATCATGCCGGATACGTTTATCAGCCGTGTAGCGATTGATCAGGGAATCCATATTTCCGGCTGTAACGCCAAAGTACAGGTTAGGTTTACCCAATTCTTTAAAAGGCTCTGCGCTGGTCCAATCAGGCTGACTGATAATACCTACTCTGAAACCCTGGGCTTCCAGAACCCTGCCAACTACAGCCATTCCGAAACTGGGGTGATCAACATAAGCATCACCGGTGACCAGGATAACATCACAACTATCCCAACCCAGAGAGTCCATCTCCTCACGACTGGTTGGAAGGAAAGGGGCTGGTCCAAAGCACTCGGCCCAGTATTTAGGATATGAGAAAAGATCAGGCGCTGTACGAATCATTTGATCACAAGTTTCTGGAAAAAAGCTATTTTCCCAGAAACACAGTCAATGTCACAGCTCTATTTAGCGTTAGTCTTTCCAAGGGACAGCAGAATTTCCTGCTTATCGATACGAGTGTAAATGATAGGCTTGTCACTTTCGGATGTGTAAAGCATCAACTGGTCATTATCCAGATGAAAAATTTCTACCGACTTTAGGAATTTAAAATAGCGATTTTCATGATACATCACAGGATTTGCACAAATGTTACTCGTGCTTTCAATCTCATCAAATACTATGAGTGATGAAACTGTACGATAAAAGCCACGGTACTGATTACAACCCGCGAAGCCTGTAATCTTACCCTTATCTCTCAAAGCTATAGTTGTGGATACATCCGGTGGAATTCCCCGGCCTGCAATATCTACCGCTGCCCAATAACTTTCTTCTTTTGTATCCGAGCCAGTTTTTTGAAAACTAATGCTATTCATTTGGTTGGCTGTCAGTTCCTTCTCGGCACGAAGGATAACTTCATCGGCAAAAGTTACAGTAACCAGAGCCGTTAGTGGGCTATTTCCAGAAACCAAACTAGGCGTAAAAGTATAAGGGAGAGGAGCCAAGCCATTAAATTCCACAGTTTCCAGAATACTATCACCAGATTTAATCTGAATGCTGACCAGGGCTTTATCTGAAATTCGGTTCAACCCATTGTCTTCAATTGTTATCTGGGTTGTTCCAGCCTGGCGAACGCCCGCAGACTGACACCCAGCAATTGATAGAAGCACTGTGAGGAAGAAAAAAACACGGAATATATGTCGAAAACTCAAAGTTAAATCCTTTTAATCTTTCATCATTGAAATGAAAGTCCGTCATCGATGACGCTAAATAATAAAAAAGGCCAGCGCATAAGATCTTATGCACTGACCTTTCTAAGATAAATCAGTTCTTAGATATCAGCAACATCAAAATCGGCAACTGTATCCACATCTGCTTCATAATCGATTGATTCAATACCAAAACCAAACAATTTCAGGAACTCATCTTTATAAAGCTGATAATCAGTAATATCGAATAAATTCTCTGAAGTAACTTCCGGCCAGATCTCTCTGCAGGCGTTTTGAACTTCATCTTTTAGTTCCCAGTCATCCATACGGAAGCGGTTACTGTCATCAATTTCCGCTGTAGCTCCATACAAACCTGTCGCAAACAAACGCTGAACCTGTTCCATACAGCCTTCATGAAGACCTTTTGCACGCATCACTTTAAAGCACATAGCCAGATACAAAGGCATTACTGGAATCGCTGAGCTTGCTTGAGTTACAACAGATTTCAACACACCGATATTAGCCTGACCGCCCTGCTGTTTTAGTTTTGTGTCAATCGCTGAAGCAGCACGATCAAGATCCTGTTTCGCTTTACCTAACGCACCATCCCAGTATATTGGCCAGGTGATATCGGAACCAATGTAAGAATAAGCTACAGATTTACATCCTTCAGCCAATACACCCGCATCGCCAAGTGCATTCATCCATAATTCCCAGTCTTCGCCACCCATTACGGTAACAGTCGCTGCAATCTCTTCCTCAGTTGCCGGCTCGACTTCAGCGTCGATAATGACATCTTTATTGGTATCAATGGCAGTAGATTTGTATGGCTGACCAATAGGTTTCAAACATGAACGAACTAACTCACCAGAGTCAGGTAACTTACGTACAGGCGATGCCAGAGAATAAACAACAAGATCAACCTGACCCATATCTTCTTTGATCAGATCAATGGTTTTTGCTTTTGCTTCATGAGAAAACGCATCCCCATTCAGGCTTTTAGAATACAAACCTGCAGCCTTAGCTTCAGCATCAAACGCAGCTGAGTTATACCAACCCGCAGTCCCAGGTTTACGCTCAGTACCCGGTTTTTCAAAAAAGACACCGATAGTTGCTGCATCACAACCAAAAGCAGCAGCAATACGAGATGACAACCCATATCCACTTGATGCTCCTATAACCAGCACACGTTTTGGCCCATCTTTAATTGAGCCTTGCTCTTGCGTGTAAGCTATCTGTTCACGAACATTGGCAGCACAGCCGGTTGGGTGTGTAGTTGTACAAATAAAGCCGCGAATTTTTGGTTTGATAATCATGATTTATCGTGTCTCAAATCCATTGTTTCTTAGGGAAAATAAGCCGCTAAGATACAGGATTTATTAAAATATTTACAGCAAAGCTTTTGACACACTTAAACAGTATACTGCTGCCAATCGGCCAGCACTTTAGTATCATGCTGTCTTACTTTGTTAATTCGACCTTTGCGTATAGGAATAGCTCCATGCAGGAAATTCATGGTTATTATCTGGAAGATTTAGAAGTCGGCATGAGCGATAGCTTTGCCAAAACGATTACCGATGCAGACGTCTGCCTATTTGCAGGCATTTCAGGTGATACTAATCCCGTTCATATCAACGACGATTATGCGAAGACCACCATGTTTGGTAAGCGCATCGTTCACGGTATGTTTAGCGCTGCATTAATCTCAACAGTGGCAGGCACTAAGTTACCTGGCCCTGGTGCAATTTATGTGGACCAGTCTGTAAAATTCAAAGCACCTGTATTTATTGGTGATACCGCTAAGGCGACAGTGACGGTTCTTGAAATCGATTCTCGCAGAAGACGCGTAAAATGCTCAACTGAAGTACATGTAGGCGATAAGCTGGTTGCTACCGGCGCAGCCACATTCATGGTTGATAAGCGCGACGCTTAATCCAAAGACAAACAGCCTCGTGAAATTTTACGGGGCTGTTATTTTATTTCCCTTTCTTTCATTCTAAGTCCATCATTAAGTTTAAGAAAATGATGGACACAGACACCATGTCAGATGATTCTGAGCTGACCCGTTGTACCACAGAAGCTGCTCGCTATCGCCAGATGTTCGAGCATTCTACAGACATGCTTTCTCGCCATACGGCCACCCCTGATTGGATCTATATTGACGTAAGCCCTGCCTGCGAGAAATTACTGGGTTACAAGCCAGAAGAGTTAGTTGGCACTTCCAGTTATGAGCAGATTCATCCTGAAGATGCTGACAATCTTAAGCAACGAGCAGAATCAGTAATATACCGCCAAGGCATTTACACTAACGTTCATCGAATTAAACACAAGGACGGCTATTATGTTTGGTTTGAAACCACCAGCCGCACTATCCGGGATGACCAAGGCACACCTAAAGAAATTATCTGCGTTTCAAGGGATGTGTCTGAAAGGGAAATTGCTGAACAAGCAACGCGTCGTTTAGCACGAGTTGTAGAAGCCTCTTCAGACATGATTATGTTCTGTAATCACGATGATCAGATCATCACCTATATGAATGAATCCTGCCTGAGCACTTTCGAATTTTCTGGTTTCCCAGACCATGAAATAAACCTGATTAGTTTATTCAATCCAAATGATTACAAAGACACAATCAAACCTGCACTGGAGACAGCCGGCAGAACTGGGAAATGGTTAGGTAGTGTACAGATGCAACTTCCCCACCCTATAAATGACAATAAACATGCGGAAGTCAGAGAGATCATTGGGCACCATAATAGGAACAAATCTGAATCACCGGAAGTTGAATACTACACACTTATTGCCAGAGACATTACTGAACAAAAATTAGCGGAGAAACAAGCCAACATACAGCAGCAGGAAATAACCCATATGTCTCGATATCTCTCTGTTGGTGAGATGGCTACCGGTTTAGCTCATGAGCTGAATCAACCTATGGCGGCAATTATTAACTACTGCAGAGGCACAAAACGCCGACTCAAAGACACCAGCGCATATAACGACGAGGTCGTCACTGAGGCAATGGATCTGATCGCAAAACAGGCTAAACGTGCCTCTGAAATCATTAAAAGATTACGTAGTTTTGTGCGAAAAAATGATTCAAAACAAACCCTGTTTTCTATTAACAAGTCCTGCCAGAATGTTTGTGACTTCTTGTCTCAGGAAGCTAAAAACAATGGCATTAGTTTTGAGTATGACTTGAGCAAAAACATGCCTCATCTCTACGCCGATAAGATCCAGATTGAACAGGTTCTGTTAAACATCATTCGTAATTCAATTGAAGCCTATAATCACACGCATAAAGCACTAAGGCCGGTTGCCGTCGCCACTGAATATAACTCTGGACACATTCAAATCACGATCACCGATACCGCAGGCGGAATTTCGGAAGAAGCGCAGCAATCTGTTTTTGAGCCCTTCCAAACCTCCAAGTCATATGGCCTTGGTATGGGATTACCTATTTCTAGAACGATTATTGAAAACCATAGTGGGCAAATTTGGGTTGAAAGTGATGGGGTAACAGGTACAGAATTCAAAATCCGTTTACCTGTAGAGGAAAAATCATGACACTCCCGTATCAAAGCACCGTATTTATTATCGATGATGATGATGGATTCAGGGAGTCTGTGCACTGGTTATTGCAAGCAGAGAACATCAGCACCTGTGGTTATTCTTCTGCCAGAACTTTTTTAGACACTTATAACAACGAGACCGGATGCATTCTTCTGGATGTCAGGATGCCAGATATTAATGGCCTGGCAGCGCTGAAACTGATCCGGGAAAAAAATATCAATATGCCTGTCATTATGATTTCGGGGCATGGTGATATACCAATCGCCGTTCGTGCTATGAAACAAGGTGCTCAGGATTTCATAGAAAAGCCTTTCGACGATGAACATCTAATCCGCGTGATTAATCAATGCCTCTGCCAAGCTGGTGAAATATCTGAACATGAATCCCAGCTCGCTAGAGTTCAAAGACATTTCGATAGCCTTAGCCGACGTGAAAAACAAGTTATGCAATTGGTAGTTTCCGGCCTTTCCAACAAAGAAGTCGCGGAAACTTTGGAAATCAGCCCCAAAACAGTAGAAGTACACAGATCCAGAGTCATGCGAAAAATGGACTGCGACAATCTGGCGATACTTGTGCAGAAGTCTGCGCTTTTAAAAAATTAAGTTTTTTCAATTGTTCTGTTTTTTGATCCGAGTCATTTTTTTTCAAAGGTTAATACTTTAGTTGATTGCTAAGTTTTTTCCGCTGAGTAGAATGTGCCCAAAATAAAAACAATTACATCGACACATGAAAAAAATATTAATTAGCGCATGCATGCTGGGCGATAAGGTCCGTTATGATGGCGGCCACCATCTGATTGATCACCCGGTCCTTAAACGCTGGAGAGAAGAAGGACGACTCGTCCCTATCTGTCCGGAAATTGCAGGTGGAATGGAAATCCCGCGCCCCGCCGCTGAAACTCAGTGTAAATTTCCAATTCTAATCACCACACAGACGGGTGAAGATGTCACGCCACAATTCCTCACTGGAGCTGAGAAAACTCTCGAAATAGCTCAGCGGGAGCGTGTTAGCTGCGCCCTAATGAAAGCTAAAAGTCCCTCCTGTGGTAACCAACGCATCTTTGATGGCAACTTTTCTGGGAAACTGGTGGAAGGCTCAGGCGTTGCAGCAGCTGAACTGATGCGTAATGGCATCCCTGTTTTTAATGAAAAACAACTCAACGAACTCTTTGCTTTTGTAGAAGATTCTGAAAGGATACCCGCTTAACTTCAGAGCGGGTATTTTTCTCATGGAGCAAGAAATTCAAAAAGAGCTGGAAACCATCACCCGGCTAACAAATCTCATCATCGATTTTTTTGTCAATTACAGTTTTCATGTAATTGGCGCCATCATCATATTTCTTATAGGCCTTCTTGTTGCCCGCTGGGTTTCACAACTAGCCCTTAAAATTTGTAATAAACATAACGTTGATGTCACCCTGGCCTTATTTATCGCCAGTACGACAAAGCTACTGATTGTCGCCATGGTACTGGTTATCTGCCTTGGCAAATTTGGAATAAGCGTCGCGCCTTTTGTAGCAGCCATTGGTGCAATCTCATTAAGCGCCGGTCTCGCTCTTCAAGGGGTATTTTCAAACTATGGTGCTGGATTCACGATCATCCTCACCCGCCCCTTTGTTGTTGGGAATACAATCGACATCAATGGTGTTTCTGGCATTGTTACTGAAATTAAACTGGCTTACACCGTGCTATCGAATGAAGATGGAGAGATGATCACAATCCCCAATAAACACATTGTGGGTGAAGTCATTGTCAATTCATTTGAACACAAGATAGTTGAGTCATCAGTGGGTATCAGTTATCACAACCAGCCCGAACAAGCGATTGAGGTCATTGTATCCGCCCTGAAAGGTTTTGATGACATCACCTCCACGCCAGCGCCTCAGGTGGGTATTGAAGCTTTTGCGGATTCATCCATCAATATCGCATACCGGTATTGGATACCAACCGACCGTTATTTTGAGATTCAGTATCAGGTTAATCTGGCTGTCCTCAATGCTCTGAAAGAAGCAAAGATAGAGATACCTTTCCCTCAACGGGAAGTAATCTTAAAACAGGCCTGAATTTTACTTGGCAGTTAATCTACAGCCCCCTACAATGTTGCGACTTTAAACAGAATTTGAATCGATTGAGTTACATATAATGCGCACAAGCCAATTTCTCATCTCCACAGTTAAAGAAACGCCATCTGATGCGGAAGTGATCAGCCATCAATTAATGTTACGTGCTGGTTTAATCCGTAAAGTAGCGTCAGGTCTTTATAACTGGCTGCCTCTGGGGCTTCGTACCTTACGCAAAGTTGAACGCATTGTTCGGGAAGAGATGGATAATTCTGGTGCTATGGAAGTTCTCATGCCAGCCATTCAGCCTGCTGAACTTTGGCAAGAATCGGGGCGTTGGGAGTTATACGGCCCAGAACTGCTGCGAGTTAACGACCGCCATAATCGTGAATTCTGCGTTGGCCCTACTCATGAAGAAGTTATTACCGATCTGATCCGTAGAGAGATTAAAAGCTACAAGCAATTACCCGCTAACTTTTATCAGATCCAGACTAAGTTTCGCGATGAAATCCGTCCACGCTTCGGTGTAATGCGTTCCCGAGAATTCATCATGAAGGATGCATACTCCTTCCACGTCGGCCAGGAATCACTTCAAGAAACCTATGATGTAATGCACCAGACCTACACTAACATTTTCAGTCGTCTGGGCTTGGATTTCCGCCCAGTACTGGCAGATACCGGATCAATTGGTGGTGCAACCTCTCACGAGTTTCACGTGCTAGCGGAATCTGGTGAAGATGATATCGCTTTTTCTGATAGCAGCGATTACGCAGCCAATGTTGAGTTGGCAGAAGCGCTTTCACCTGAAGGTGAACTTGCTGCTCCTTCTGTTGAAATGACAACAGTCGATACCCCAAATGCAAAAACCATTGATGACCTGGTAGAACAGTTTAATCAGCCAATTGAGAAAACAGTTAAAACTCTGATCGTTAAAGCTTCAGAAGAGAGCGAATCTGATTTTGTTGCACTTCTGGTTCGTGGGGACCACGAACTGAATGAAATTAAGGCAGAAAAGCTTTCTCAAGTTACATCACCTCTTGAGTTTGCTTCAGAAGAAGAGATCCGTGCACTGATCGGTGCCGGCCCGGGTTCACTGGGTCCGGTTGGACTTAGCATTCCCTGTATAGTTGATCGCACAGTCGCTAAAACCAGCGACTTTAGCGCAGGTGCCAACATCGATGGAAAACATCTGTTCGGAATTAACTGGAATCGTGATGTAGACCTACCTGAAGTTGCTGATATTCGTAATGCCATCGAAGGTGATCCTAGTCCATGTGGTCAGGGTGCTCTGGTTATTAAGCGCGGCATTGAAGTCGGACATATCTTCCAGCTGGGTCAGAAATACTCTGCAGCACTCAAAGCGGAAGTCCTGGACCAGAATGGTAAGGCAGCAACCATGGATATGGGCTGTTACGGTATCGGTGTTACCCGAGTAATCGCTGCTGCCATTGAGCAGAATAATGATGAGAATGGCATTATCTGGCCTGATGCTATTGCTCCATTCCATATTGCCCTGATTCCTATGCAGTATGACAAGTCAGCTGAGGTAAAAGAACTTACCGATAATCTGTATCAGGAACTACGCCAGGCCGGTTATGACGTTATTCTTGATGACCGTGATAAAAAGACCAGCCCGGGCGTTAAATTTGCAGATATGGAGCTGATGGGAATTCCGCATCGTGTTGTGATTTCACCTCGCGGTATCGAAGCAGGAACACTGGAATACAAGGGCCGCAGAGAGGCAGAGAAACAGGATATTAAAATTGACGAGTTAGTAGCGATGCTGGCTGGGAAAATTAACCTGTAAGTTATTCCGCAGAAATATTCACTAAAAAGCCCCGCCGATGCGGGGCTTTTTTATGCTTAAAAAACCGATGTCTCGAGCATATGGATAAGCATGGTTTTAAGCTTCAGAGGTTTTATTGGTTTATTCACCAACTGATAGCCTAAATCACGGATTTCCTGATTCAATTCCTGACTGTAATTGGCTGTAATCATAAGCACAGGCAAATGCTGGGACACTTCAGCCGTAACAATTTTCGCCGCATCTATACCATTTTCATCATTATCAAGATGGTAATCAGCGATGAGCAAATCAACAGGATCTTCATCAAACTCCACTTTCTCCGCTAGATCTGTCACAGAATAGGCAGTCGTCACATTACAGCCCCAACCACTCAGCAGCGTATCCATTGCCCGGCAAATATCTTCATCATTATCGATCAACCAGATATTCACGCCACATAAGTTGTTTGTGGCTATAGGCATATGAGGTCCGGAAGCCTCCATAGGTTGAGCGGGGACGCCAAAGGGCACCTCTACTGAGAAAACCGAACCTTTATGCTCGATAGATTGAACGCTAATCTCATGCCCAAGCACACTGGAGATTTTATCGACAATCGCCAGACCCAAACCAAGACCCTTATCCTGTCCCGGCTGATCTTTTTTAAGGCGTTTAAATTCCTGAAAAACCTCACCGATCTGTTCTTCTGGAATACCACTTCCGGTATCCCAGACCTGTATCAACAACTTGCCACCACGTCGTCGGCACCCCAGAAGGATCTTGCCGTTTTTAGTGTAACGGATAGCATTTGTCAGGAAGTTTCTGAGAATTCGTGCCAATAACTGAGAGTCAGACTTCACAACGGCCCGACAGTTTACATATCTGAAATCCAAACCTTCTGCGTTGGCTAATTCACGATATTCAGCAGATAGGGTTTCGAACAAACTCTGAATACAAAAAGAAACCACATCAGGTTTTACTACACCTGCGTCCAGTTTGGAGATATCAACAAGCGTTCTTAGGAGTGATTCAACATCGTCCAGAGAGTTTGACACTGACTGCGCCAGAGACTGATGCTGATCCTCTTCGATTTTTTCTGCCAGGGCTCCCGAGAACAACCTGGCAGCATTTAACGGCTGCAACAGGTCATGACTGACCGCGGCAAGGAACTTAGTTTTAGATAAGTTAGCCTGATCCGCTTCCAGTTTCGCTTCACGCAAACGAGCTTCCACACCTGCGCGTTCTTCAATCTCAGAGCGAAGCTGCTCATTCAACTCGGTTAATTCCGAAGTACGTTCCTCAACTCGCTGCTCAAGCAATTGGTGAGATAATTTAAGCGCTTCCGCTGAACGTCTCCGCTCTGTGATATCTCGAATCATTACGAAGAAGCCATCAGTATTACCATACTGATCTTTATTGGCGACATAAGATTTCAATAGATAACGTGGTTCTTGAGCGACATTGGTTTGCCAGACCTCGAACGTAACGTTTTCACCCGACAGAACCCGTTCAATGTAAGGTTTAAGTTCATTGAATTGCTCAACGGTGTATACGCTATGAATGCTTTCACCATTTAAAGCACCATGCTGCTTACCAAACCACTCTTCATAAACTTTGTTAGCGAAACGATAGTGCAGATCCTGATCCAGATAAGCGATCAATGCAGGCACGTTATCCGTTATCAGTCTGATCCATTGCTCATTTTGTCTGAGACTCTCTGCATATTGATGGCGCTCAGTAATATCAGTATAGGTGTTTACAAATCCCCCCTGAGGCATCGGATGGGTCCTGACCTCAATAACCTGACCGCTCTCCCCTCGCTGCTCCGAAGCAAGTACTTCACCTTGCTGCGCTGCAGTTAACGCATGTTGAAGAATTGCATGGTTATCCAGCATCAACGCAGCAAAGGGCGGCTGATCCTCAACCAGAGATGGTTCAACCCCCGTTAAATTAAGAAAACGATCATTCCAGAGTTCGACCGTTCCCTCCGGATTCACAAGTACAACGCCCTGAGATAAGTTATCGACTGTACGCTGCAGAAGCTCTGTTTTTTCGGCTAATTCATACTCTCGCTGGGCTGTTTCCCGTTCTTTCAGAGCGGTGATATCTGTATACAGAATTACCAAACCACCATCCTGAGTCGGCCGCTCACTCATCTGCACCCATCGCCCATCCGAAAGGCGATAAACAGTACTGCCAATATTCGAGGATGGATATTCTTCAGCGATCAGGCCACTCTCTTTGGCCAGTCGGGTGATATCCTGAATCGTAGTTCCCGTCTCAATACATAGACCCGTAGATTCCCAGACAGAACTGAATTTACTGTTAAACTGAACAATTTTGCGGTCAGCATCAAAAAGTACAAACGCATCAGAGATACTTTCTATCGCATCAATAAGGCGTTGATTCGCCAATGCTGCCAGTTCATTCGCTTGCTTAAGCGCACGGTGACTGCTTTTAAGCTCCGAAAGAACCATGTTAAGTGCTTCAGTTCTTTCCCGTACTTGCTCCGCCAGCACCACCGAGTGCTCAAAAGCTGAATATGCATTCGTACCCTGGGCACTGCCAGATTCAACACGCTCAACCAGAACTTTGTTAATCTTTCTGAGTTTGCGATTTTCTTCTTCTAAGGCAGCTAAGCGTGCTTCTAGCGAGCTATCCTGCATCCAGATTTCTCCCCAGGGCTACCCCTGTGAATGTCTGGTTAATGTGCATGCCTTCCATCTGCTCACCGTAGGTATTGAAACCAATGACATTATTATTTTTAAGAAGGTCTGATACGGAATCCTTATAACCTAAAAGCTCCGATTCCAGTTTTCTTAAAAAACAGTCACAACCGATAATCAACTGTGGCTCGCCTATTTTTTTACGAATTCCATCCAGTTTTTGAATGAGATCAGAGGTCATTTCTGCCGGTTCCATAACCGTCATCACAATTCCATTTTCAACTGCGCAATAGAATTTCAGGCTCAGATCTTCATTTACTTGCTGAATCGAACGAACAAAGTATTCATCACCTATTTTTACCGCTATTGGGTTAAGGGCGAATACTTCATGATTAAGGTCTTCGACAGGTATACCAATGACACGGGCATACTCTTTTGCGGCGGGTTCAGCGTTCAATTCATATACACATCGCGCATCAGCATCGGCTTCTGTAACGATGAGTTTTTCACCAAGGCTGGTCATATGGTGAGTACTGAATACCTGGAAGTCATAAATGGTATTAACCAACATGACTACCCCGGCACCCGTATGGAATTCTCCTTTATAAAACACATGGGTTTTAGCCAGGTGCCGGTCATCACCGGCTGATCCGCCAAAGTTAGGAATACTACCTAAGGCCGAGTTAAGTGCGACCAGTACATTTTCTTCCTGAATGGAGAGTCCATCAAACAGTGTAAGTGCAAAGGTATTGCCTTTGATCAGCGCAATTTCATGTTTTCGACAACCCGCAATGAGTTGCTCTACAACCATCTGCGCGTCCGTTAAACTGAATTCATCCAGGCTTTCAATGAGCGCAGCTTCAATTGCGAATCCCTCAAGCTTAAAGCCAATCGCTGTTATACAGCCCTGCCCATAGCCCTGAGAAGTGATTTCACCAGCAGTTGTACAACCGGTTAGTGGAATCTCTTTGAATTCATTATTTAATGCTGTAGCCAAATTATCCAGATCATATTCGGCAGAACAAAAGAACAGGATAAAACTGATTTGAGGGTCAGATAACTGCTGCTTTAATTCGCTAGCAGCTGCAAAAGGGTCAGAACTAAAACTAGAGGCGGTCTTAAAATTTGATTCAGCGCCCATTTTATTATTCTCCAAGCAGGGTCAAGCACAATTCTAAGACTTAAGAATAAATACAAAAATACTACTTCAGACCCTTATTTAAATACGATAAAAGCATTCATAACCATATGTTTTATATCAACTAAAAACCAAACATAAACTTTAGTACGAATACATAAAATCACTTTAGATGGGTAATTAACGCCCTTAGCTTTCCAGGTTTAACCGGTTTATTGAGTACCGGCAATCCCATAGATCGAAACATCTGCCTGCACTCTGTGCTTCTATCAGCAGTTAGCATGACACCCGGGATTTCCAGATTAAACTCTTTGCGTACTTCTTTAATAGCCTCTGTTCCTAAAGCGTTATCATCCAGATGATAATCAGCAAGAATGATTTCGGGAATAAAACAATCTTCCCGGCAAAGCTGAATAGCCTCTTTAGCAGTCGTCGCAATCATCACATCACAGCCCCACTGCTGCAGAAGGGCATACATACTTGCGAGAATATTTTCTTCATTATCAATCACCAGGATGCTCGTGCCAGCAACAAGATCTGGAACTGACTGAGAAACTGAAGGCTTTTCCCATTTATTATCCAGCCGCTTAGCTATAGGCACCTCAACAGCAAAAACAGACCCTTTACCTTCTACTGAGTGGACTGTTAATGGGTGTTTAAGAATTTTTGAAATCCGATCAACAATAGCGAGACCTAAGCCTACGCCTTGTCGGTCCTTGCCTTTATCTCTGTCCAACTGATGAAACTCTTGAAAGATATGTTCAATCTTGTCTTTTGGAATACCCTCTCCCGTATCCCAAATTTGAATAGAAATACCTTCAGGTTTCCTACGACAGCCCACGATGACCTTACCACCGTCAGTATAACGAATTGCATTACTGATAAAATTTCTGATAATTCTGACCAGAAGTCGGGAGTCGCTGCGGACACAGGCAGAACACTCCATATAAACCAGCTCCAAACCCTTACTCTCAGCTACAGGTTGAAATTCAGCGGTAAGGCTCGACAGGATCTGATTAAGATGAAACTCGCTGACATCTGGTTTTACCGCCTGCTGATCTAACTTGGAAATATCCAATAGATCCGTTAACAGTTCTTCTGCATTATCCAGGGCTAAATGTACTCTCTCTACCAGAGTAGAATCATCTTTAGGTAACTCACGTTCTCTGAGCGCAGATATGAGCAGCCTTGCTGCATTCATCGGCTGCAAAAGGTCATGGCTTGCCGCAGCAAGATACTTATCTTTACTATTGTTAGCCTGAACAGCCTGATCCTTAGCAATTTTGAGCTCCTGTGATATCTGCTCTCTATCCCTGATCTCTTGCCACAGCTGATCGTTTAACGAAACCAGTTCCTGAGTTCGATTCTGAACCCGGTTTTCCAGTTCCTCATTGAGCTGCTTCAGCTTATTTTGGGCATTCTTCCTTTCGGTAACATCCTGTACAAAGGCTTCAATAATGAGCGGTTTATGATCTTCACTTTTCTTTAATAACGCGTTGATCGCAACATGTATAACCTGACCGGCATCGGTTTGAAATGTAGCTTCCATCGCCCTGACACTGCCGCAGTTTTTCAACTGAGAACAAAATCGCTGATAACAAATTTGGTCAGCAAATAAGTTCTCACCTATATGGGTAATAGATGAAAGAAAGTTATTTAATGAAGAGTAACCACAAATTCTTGCAATAGACGGATTGGCACTGAGAACCCGTCCTTCCAGTTCTGCCTGGAAAATTCCGTGAAGTGCATTTTCAAAGAGCCATTTATAGCGGTTCTTCTCTTCCTCAAGCTCTTCCAGCTTATCAACCAGCTCTGGATAATAGCTTTTACGTGTTGAATGATTGCCCAGACCTAACAGGCTGGCAACTGCTTCATCATCCATATCAGAGTGCTTCTTCATAAACCACTGCTACGTCGCGCTTATTGGATTTTCGGGGATTTGTGAGCATGCAGGGATCCAGAATGGCATGTTCGGAAAGGAATGGAATATCACACGCCGCAACGCCACTTTCTTTAAGTTTCTGCGACAACCCAACCTCTGCTTTTAAATTAATCACATGCTGAATTAATTTATTCTGAACCTGCTTAGAGTTTAAACCTGCTATTTCAAGGTTGAGAGCATTGGCCACAACTTTGAAGCGATCCTCTGCATCTTTGAAATTATAATTAATGACATGCTCGAGCAGCATCGCATTACACAACCCGTGAGGAAGATCCAGGTAACCGCCTAAACTGTGGGACATAGCATGCACAGCCCCAAGGATTGCATTTGAAAAAGCGAGCCCTGCTTTCATTGAGCCGAGCATAACCTGCTCTCGCAGTTGCAAATCCATTGGGTTGTTTACCAGGCCAGCAATATTTTCATTGATCAGTTTCATTGCATCGAGAGCATGCATATCCGTTAAAGGGCCCGCCCCTGTCGAAACAAACGCCTCAATGGCATGCACCATAGCATCAATGCCCGTGCAGGCACTTAGGAAAGGATCCATCGTCATGGTTGTTTCAGGATCGATCAAAGCCACATCCGGCACTACTGATTTACTGACAATCGATATTTTTACTTTTTCCACAGGATCGGAAATGATTGCAAACTGAGAAACATCAGCAGAGGTCCCTGCTGTTGTAGGGATAAAAATAAGTGGCGGAATAGCGACATTGATTGTATCTATCCCTTCGAAATCGAGAATATGTCTGCCATTAGAACTGACAATACCTATGCCTTTAGCGCAGTCCATTGGGCTACCACCGCCAACTGCAACAATGACATTGCAATTGTTCTCCTGGTAGACCTGCACCCCCTGCATAACTTCATCAGCTCGGGGATTTGGGGATACATCAATGAATGACACATGCTTAATGCCTGCTTTAGTTAACGTATCGGATATATCTTTTAACCATCCCGCTTTGGTAACTCCCGGATCAGAAACCAGTAATACCTTCTTGGCACCAAAACTTTTTGCATAGTTAGAGACGGAATGGCGAGCTCCCGCGCCAAAAATAATTTCAGGAGAAACGAACTTTCTCAGATTTGATATGTCACTACTCATTAAGTGCTGCTCTCTAGTTATCAATATGGAGCATTCATCTTTTATCCATGCTGCTTTGATTCCAGTAACAAAAACTGTAAGAATTCAGCAACATTTTTGTCTTATAATTCGGTGCTACACACGATAACGCATTCGCGTAAAAAACACTAACTTCAGTAGTACTCCCAGTAGCAACCTCTTAGTACTCATCCTGCAGCGCCTTATTGGCACGTCCATTGTTAGTAAAAGTATTACGGCACTAAGGTTTAGAAACAAACCGCCCATTGCCGGATTCTTAACTACTGCCCACTTCTTAATAATCGCTCCATCGTTTAACAATAAAACAATCCGTAATATCGGGGGCGACATGAAAAATAATAAGGCTAAGCTGCTTGCAGCAGCAGTAGCAATGGGCATGAGTGTACAGGCTAGCGCAGCTATCGAACTGTACAACCAGGACAACACAACTTTTGCTGTTGATGGCCTATTCAATGCTTTCTACGTTAACACTGACGATGATACAGCAGGCGATTCAAACCGTGTTCGCATGGGCTTCCTGCCAAACTGGATCGGTTTTAACGTAACTAAACAGATGGACGATCTGAAACTGGGCGGTCGCTCTTCTTTCTGGGTAACTATCAACGACGGTACTAACAACGTTACTGATACTGCTATCGATGTTCGTCAGTTCTACGGAACTGTAGACGGTGACTTTGGTCAGGTACTGTTCGGTAAAGACTTCGGTCTGTACGCTCGTACAAACATCTTCTCTGACGAGCTGCTTCTGGGTACTGGTCTTCCAATGCCAACAACTGGCGGCGTAACTTTCGGTAACATCTCTATTGGCTACCCGTACGCGACTCCAAACTCTCAGATCACTTACCGCTCACCTGTTTCCAACGGCTTCCAGCTGGCAGTAGGTATTCTGGATCCAGATAATGGTGAAGGTGCGAACCGCGTAACTCTTAACAGAAATTCTGACAAAGCACGCTTTGAAGGTGAGCTGACATACGCTACTGACTTTGACGGCGGCAAGTTCAATGCATGGATCGGTGCAGCGTCTGGCGAATCAATTGAAGACGGTGGCAGCGTAGAAGGCGTAGCTTTCGGTGCTCGCGTTAACATGGGCGGTTTCCAGCTGACAGCTTCTGGTTTTGACCAGGAAGGTATTAGCTCAGTACTGGCTGACCGTACTGTAGGCAGCGACGTTGAATCTGACGGCTACCTGGTACAGGGTTCTTACTCTGCAAATGGTCACCGCATCGTACTGTCTCACGGTGAGACAGATACAAATGCTGCATCTGACAATGAGCTGGATTCTATCGCTTACTTCTACAACGTAAACAGCAACCTGATTCTGGTAGCTGAATACGACATGTACGATAGCTCAGCTGGCAACGACACTGATCAGTTCGCTATCGGTGCTGTTATCACTTACTAATCCTAAGATTAAGTAAGAAATAAGCTACACGTTGACCGCAACTCTGCCCCCCCTTCACAGAGCTGCGGTCAATTTTTTTGTACCACGCATTATTTCCCTATCTTCAAAAACCCGCTTTAAACACATACCATCCCAAAGCCAGGCCCATTAAATATAAAGCCTCACTGCTAAAGTATTAGTCAATTTCCTCCTGTTGCAGAAAGGTATTACCCATATAAATTTTGGATAATTAGATCATTAAGGAATGCATCTGATTCTTTACATCCACTCTGGCATTTTGAGTATCTATCTAAGAGCTCTAACCGTCGTACTTCGCCTGCTTCTGCAGGCTTTTTTTTGCCTAAAATAAGCCGATTAATTCGCCCGCATTACCCTCTGGTAAAAACCGAGCTCCTCTTTAAGAACTTTTATCTGATTGTCCCGCTTCCTGAAACCATGAGCCTCATCTTCGAAAAACACAGCCTCGGTTATTAATTGCTTTTGCTGTAGTTTATTAATCATCAACCTAGTTTGCTCAGGCACTACAACGCGATCTAATTCACCCTGAAAAAAGATAACAGGGCATGAGATATACTCAGATTTATTTATAGGAGCCAATTCAGAGTAACGGGCTCGATCCGTCTCAGGGTCGCCTATTAACCAATCCAGATATCTGGACTCAAATTTATGGGTTGCTGACGTAAGTGAAAGAGGGTCTGTAACACCATACAAACTGGCACCGCCTGCAAAGCAGTCCAGCTCACACATTGCATTGAGCGCACTGTACCCGCCCGAACTATTACCACGAATAAAAATAGCGTCAGGATTAATCCTACCCTCTTTGCTCAGCTGCTCCAGAGATAGCCGGATATCTTCTATCTCAATCTCTCCCCATTTGTGATGCAGAGCCATTCTGTAATCTCTACCGTAACCACTACTTCCCCGGTAATTCAGATCCAGTACCGCAAAACCTCTCTGGGTCCAGTACTGAATTTTTGGGTTGAGTACCGGATAAGCACTCGCAGTCGGCCCTCCATGCAGAAACACTACTACAGGAGTATATGTTTCTATGTGGTATGCAGAATTCTTAGCCGGATAGAAATACCCATAGCTCTTATCCTTTTGCCCGAATTCCATAGGGATAGGACTAGAACATTCAGATTTACATAATGGAGAGGGGTTAGCGGAGATCACCGCAACCTCCAGATCTGCCTTTTCGACAGAGACAACCTGAGGCAACTTGTCCGGACCTGCCGCTACACAAAACACCCTGTCACCAAATGCAGACAAAGACCTGAATTGCGTATAGCCAGAGGGTGTTAAGTCCTTATCAGTGCATTTTAGCCGAGCCCCACCGTGAAGCTGCTCAACACAAACTAAGCCGCTCTCAGTAACAGCATAACTTGTTAGTCCGGATTGCCAGGGCGCTGGCATCATATCCGCTTTTACATTCAGATGATGAGTAACTTCACCATTTAATGAGCAGGTGTAAATATTCCACCACCCTGATCTATCTGAAATATAACTAAGCTGATCCTCTGCTCGAAAACAAGGTTGGGAAACAGCTTCCCCTCCCTCAGCCCCAGCTATGACTTCACAATGAAACAACCCACCCGTTTGATCAAATTCAGCGATATGCAACTGCGTACTGGTCCATGGCTGCTCAGGGTGATTCCAACTTACAAATGCTAAATATTCACCAGAAGCAGAGATTTCGGGGTAGGCATAAAAGTCATACCCCTGATGTAAAACCTGAATCGCTCCCGTATTGATATCGACCGAAACAAGGCGATTGATAACCTCTTTACCACAATGAAGCTCTTCAACAGCAAGCAACCTGTTACGTTTTTTATCCCAAACAGGTTCAATAAATCTCGATAAACTTGATTTTGTAAGCTGTTGCGGTTTCTCATTTTTATAAGCGGACTGCAGGTACAACTGCTGATCAGTAGCGTTAACGAAAGCCAACCGATCTTTTACTAAACACCAGCTTCTGCCACCGTATTCATGAACTTTGCTTTGTACACTAAAACCATCAGCTGTCAGCTCACGTACTGCACCTCCGGTATAACAGCAAATAAGGTTACGACCTTGCTGGTCAGGTCGCTGCTCTACCCAGAAAAGATCACCCTCTTCGGAGCACTGTAAATGACTGTAATCAATGGATGCACTTATGGCCTGCTCTTCTGTAAGCTCTGATTGCCAGAAGCCCGGGTCGATTTCTTTCATAATTAACCAATAAAAAAGGGATCAAATTGATCCCTATTATTCTTTGTTCAAGCATCACTTCACAAGAGTAAACTAACCGCCTTTGGCAAACACCTTAGAGTTACGCTCATTGCGATATTGGAACTGATCAGGATTATTGACCACAGACTCAGCCCGCTTCCTGGCCTCCAGAATCTTGTGGTGATCCGGAGATTTGCTGCACACAGGATCCGCATTATGCATATCCCCTGTCAGCATATACGCCTGGCAGTGACAACCACCCAGATCATCATCCTGCTCATCACAGCTGCGACAAGGCTCTTTCATCCAGCCCTTGCCACGGAAGTAGTTAAAGCCAGGACTGTCGTCCCAGATCTCTTTTAAACTCATTTCCGTAACGCTCGGGAAGTCGATCGGCAACATACGTGCACTGTGGCAAGGAAGCGCTTTTCCATCCGGCGTGACCGTCAGGAAGACTTCACCCCAACCATTCATACAGCGTTTTGGCCGCTCCTCGTAGTAATCCGGAGTCACAAAAATCAGCTTGATTGGATTGCCTTCAGCCGCGAGCTTTTCTCGATACTCATTAGTAATCCGTTCAGCTCTTTCCAGTTGCGCCTGTGTTGGCAGAAGCTGCTCAACATTCTCATGCGCCCAGCCGTAGTACTGGCAGGTAGCAAGCTCCACATAGTCCGCTTCCAACTCAACACAGAGCTCAATGATGCGATCAATACGATCGATGTTGTGACGATGGGTAACAAAGTTCAGCACCATAGGGTAACCCTGTGCTTTAACTTCACGAGCCATTTTCAGTTTCTGATCAAAGGCTTTTTTCGAACCTGCCAACATGTTGTTAACCGATTCATCGCTGGCCTGAAAGCTTACCTGAATATGCTCAAGACCGGCTTTGTGAAACTCAGCCATCTTGCGTTCATTCAATCCGACGCCCGAGGTAATCAGATTAGTGTAGTAACCCATCTCATTGGCACCACCGATCAACTCGATCAGATCTTGCCGAACTAAGGGCTCACCACCTGAGAAACCCAGCTGCACCGCACCCAGCTCCCGGCCCTGCTGGAAGACATCCAGCCATTGCTGGGTGGTCAGTTCGCCACCGAAATCAGCAAAGTCGAGCGGGTTAGAGCAGTACGGACACTGCAAAGGACATTTGTAGGTCAGCTCGGCCAGCAACCAGAGTGGCTGGCCGTGACTTTTATCATCATTCTGAGGAGCGGCGCCGCTGTTCAGCTGCGGTTGAGCATTACAGGGTGATCCAGTGTTGCTCATAAGCGCCTCCAAGGAACTCCAGAATATCGGCACTGATATCGCCAGCGTCAGGAAACTTAGCTTGCAAAGCATCAGTGATCGCCTGCACGCTGCGCTCACCATCTACCAGAGCAAGAATTTCACCAGCAGGCCCATTCAGCTGGATCATGCCTTCAGGATAGAGCAAAACATAACAGTCCTGGGCTTTCTCCCACTGGAACCGAAACATCTTGTTCAGAGCCGGAATCATATCCGGCTCAACCTGTGTATTAACTGAGGTTGTCTGCTCACTCATTAAACAGACCCCGATGATACACCTTATCACTGGTAACCGTGTGATACGGTGGACGATCCAACTCATAAGCCATAGTCATGGCATCCAGCATGGTCCAGAGCACATCCAGTTTAAACTGCAGGATCTCAAGCATACGCTCCTGCTGTTGACGCGTAGTATAGAAATCCAAAGTGATATCCAAACCATGCTTAACATCTCGACGTGCTTCTGTGAGACGGTTACGGAAGTACTGATAACCTTCTTCTTTGATCCACGGATAGTGCTGCGGCCAGGTATCCAAACGGTTCTGATGGATAGTAGGCGCAAAAAGCTCTGTTAGCGATGAACTTGCTGCTTCCTGCCAAGTGGCACGACGCGCAAAATTGATATAGGCATCCACCGCAAAGCGTACACCCGGCAAAACATGCTCGCCAGAAAGGATCTCTTCACGAGTAAGGCCCACAGCCTCACCCAGGCGTAGCCACGCCTCAATACCACCTTCTGAACCATCATAACCATCATGATCCAGAACACGCTGAACCCAGTGTCGGCGCACATCCCTGTCCGGGCAGTTCGCCATGATAGCGGCATCCTTAACAGGGATACTAATCTGATAATAAAAACGGTTTGCTACCCAGCCACGGATCTGCTCTGGCGTGCTTTTGCCGTCATACATAGCAATATGATAAGGATGCTGTGTGTGATAAAGATCACCTTTAGCTCTTAGTGCCGCTTCAAATTCATCCCGGCTCATCGGTAACTGTTCGTTTGCTTGACTACTCATAATACACTTAGCCTTTTTTATTCTATTCCACGAACCCTCAGAGGGATTAAAGCTCGATCGACATGCCGTCGTAAGACACTTCAATATCGTGCGACTCTACTTCCGCACGCTCTGCTGAATCTTCATCCAGAATCGGGTTGGTGTTGTTGATATGGATAAGTATCTTGCGCGGTTTTTCCAGCGTATCCAGATACTCAATCATGCCACCCTCGCCTGATTGCGGCAGATGCCCCATCGCTACGCCCAACTTATCGCCGACACCGGAAGTGATCAGTTCATCTTCCGTCCAGATGGTGCCATCCACCATCAGTACATCAGCGTTTTCCATATAAGAACGCAGGTGAGGTTCAATCTGGCCTAAACCAGGTGCATAGAACAGAGTTTTGCCCGTCCGGGTATCTTCGATATGGATACCGATATTATCGCCCGGATGGGGGTCGTCACGGTGTGGTGAATACGGCGGCGCACTGCTCAACAGTGGCACTGCAGTCAGTTTCAGTTCCGGTACTTGCGGGATCACAAAACTGTTTTCACCTTCACCAACTGGAATACGGTTAATGTTATTACCGCCATTCCAGTGTTTCAGCATGTTAAAAATCGGGAAGCCCGTACTCAGATCCTGCTCAACCATCTCAGTACACCAGATGTTATGCGGACAACCTTCACGCAACATCAGCAAACCTGTTGTATGGTCAATCTGACTGTCCATATAGACGATCGCTGCAATTCCCGTGTCACGAATCGCACGATTGGGCTGCATAGGGCCAAAATTAGCCAGCTGCTCACGAATATCGGGCGAGGAGTTAAACAGAATCCAGTTCTCACCATCAACACTGACAGTAATAGAAGATTGGGTGCGAGATTTTGCGTTGAGCGTGCCAGCTCTGAACCCGGCACAGTTGCTGCAATTACAGTTCCACTGAGGGAAACCACCACCGGCAGCGGAGCCTAATACTTGTACTTTCATTGTTATTATCTTTAACCGTCTGAAGTCCTGTTGCCTACAGGGGGAGGATGAGGTGCATCATGCAGAGTTTAATTTGGTTCCGTCCAAGATGAATTACCCCGACAGGTGCCGGGGTAATTCATAAAATCATTAATAGATCTCTCTATTAACGGTTTGCGAAATACATAGTTACTTCGAAACCGATACGCAGATCTTTATAAGCTGGCTTGGTCCAATTCATAGTTAATCTCCTGATAAATTTTATTTTCATACGTGAGTTTCACGAGTTAAGCTGCCACACATGTTGCAAAATGAAACAAAAACTTGCCACATTTAACAAGCGTGCCACCCAATTAAATTCCCCTGCGATTTCCATGCCAGCACAATAATTTTAAAAAAACACCCACATAACCCATATAAATCAAGAAATTAAACCACTATCCGTCCCTCCAACTAAGTCAATAGCTACAACTGTTTATTTTGATAACCACAACCAAAAGCTGTATCGAAACTCTATACAACAGATAAACCCTGCCAAAAACATAACCACCACCAATAAATTATCAAATAATGATACAATAGAATCATTATTGACATGCTCAACTTTAGACTCTAAAGTCACAAATGTAACATTTGTAGCAAAACTAAAAACCAAACGCGCTGATGCTTAGAACATGAAAATTGATGACAACGAAGATCAATAAATGAATTCTCGCAATCAAGCAACACACTAAAAATAATAAAAACCGGATGCCAAGGAATGATACACCTAAGATCAAAAGGCTTAGATGTAATTGTGTTTAAGGAATCCTCCCGGTAAAAGTGAGAGGAAGCGAAATGACAACAAAACTAAATTCGACAACTCAAGACGTGGTTAGCTATATATCATCGCATTTCCACGCCAGAAGCCTGAAACCTGATAGCATAATTTCTTCATCTTGGTGTCGCAGTGTTGTCAATCATGGTTTAGACCCTACACAAAAAGACTTGCGAGCCATTTTGACGAAAAACGAAGTGGCTGAGCAAATAAATAATATTGAAGACTTCTTTCATATTGCCAAAGTAGGTTCACAAAACTTATCCCAACGCCTCAATGGAGCAGGTTACGCAGTAATACTAACCAATAAAAAAGGGCTTACGCTCTATTCGTCCAGTCACAGCTCTAGTGAGAGTGACTGGAAAAGCTTAGGGATTACTGCAGGAGCTGTTTGGCAGGAATCATTGTCTGGAACTAGCGCTATTGCAACAACACTGATTGAAGAAAAGGCACTTACTGTTCACCTAAGTGAACATTTCATGATCAACAATACACCCTTAAGCTGTTCAGCTGCTCCTATATTTGACAGTTCAGGGAACCTTATTGCTATATTAGGTGCCTCCTGCATTAACTCAAAACATGAGAAAGATGAACAACAGGTCGTTCTTCAATTGGTCAGCATTTACGCCAAATGGATAGAAAATACTTATCTACGCTATCTACATAAAAATAGCCATATTATATCTATTAAACCAAACACAACCTTTCAAGAAACTGACACCGAAATTCTGATTGCAGTCAGCGATCAAGAGACTGTAATTGGTGCAAATAAAAGTGCAATTAAACATTTCAAATCAACTACCGGCAAGAACCTGATTGGTGCCTCATTATCAGAAATAATAAAGGAAGATCTTGAAGGATTATTAAACAGACCAAAAACCGTTTGCATATCAGTCTGTTGCGGCAAAGAAGTTCAAGTTAATTTAGAAACTCCCCCAAAAGCCATCACCGCTAAGAGATCCTCAATAAGGCATACTTGCTCTATCTCAACCAAAACCAGTCATCCATCTTTGGCTGAGTTAACTGGGTATGACAATAAAGTCAAAAACAACGTTGATCGCCTTGTCAGGGTTATTGATCGAGGTATTCCAATTCTTATTACGGGGGAAACAGGTTCAGGTAAAGAGGCTTTTGCCAGAGCTATACATGATTGTAGTGAAAGAGCGAACGCTCCATTTGTTGCAATCAACTGTGCATCGATACCTGAATCATTAATTGAAAGCGAGCTATTTGGATACAGGAGTGGCTCTTTCACCGGTGCAAATAAAAAAGGTATGAAAGGTAAGCTTGAGTTAGCTAATGGAGGTACCTTATTTCTTGATGAAATAGGTGACATGCCAGTGTTGTTACAGACTCGGCTACTAAGGGTTCTTGCTGAAAGAGAAGTTCTTCCACTTGGAGCAGATTCACCAGTTCAATTAGATATTAATATTATCTCAGCTACCCACCAAGATATACTCAACTTAGTTCATGAAAAGCTTTTTAGGGAAGATTTGTATTACCGCCTTAACGGTATGACATTAGAACTACCCCCACTTCGTGAGCGCTCTGACAAGAGACATATAATACATTCCATCATTGAGAAGGAAGCTAATGGCGAAGTTTCAGTTAGTCGGGAAGCTTTAAATAAATTGGTTACTTATCACTGGCCAGGAAACTTCCGACAACTTATAAACGCTAGTCGCTATGCAATAGCAATCAGCCTAGACGGAATTATTGATTTAGATTGTTTGCCCGCAGAAATTAATAGTAGTCAAACTATCTCGCCTCTCATAATGGAGGAACCGGCCTCCAACACCGAGCAAACACCGCCACTCAAAACAGAACTGAGGCCGACAACTCTATCAAAGCCAAATGAAGGAGGACCCTTGAGCGCTTCAGAAAAAAGAAATCGTCGTAAAGCCCACCTACTTTTGGAAACCCTAAAACGTCACAAGTGGAGCATAACCAATGCCGCTGAAGAGCTGGGGACTAGCCGATCAACCATTTATCGTCAAATGAAGAAATTTGATATTGACCAACCTAATCATATTTTTTAAAACGAATAAAACTTTATTCAATAAAGATAGTTAAGGCACTAATTTAAGTGCCTTTTTATTAAAATCAGTAACTATATTTTAATAAGCCAACTAGGTAATAAATTTCCAAGTTAATTAAAATAAAACTACGAAAATGATAAAAAAACTACATATAGCAACATTTGCACTCTTCAGAAAGTAGCAATACTACAAAAAACAAAACAATTAAATAATATCAATAACTTATAGCATAAAAAATTATTAGGCCCATTTATTGCTTAAACCCAAAAAACAAGACAAAAGTTTAACTTTAAATTGGGTATAGTATGAATACAGCAATAAAAAATAATATCTACACTCCTCCGGTTCCAGACACGGTTTTGGTAAATCCAATTAAGTCCTCTAGTGATTGGGAAAACCAGAGACAGCAGTGTGAGGATAATCTTGGCGAATTCCACGCTGATATTGCAGCGAAAACAATTCATTGGTTTCACCCGGAAAAGAAAGTTTGGTTTATTCAGAACAGCGAGGAGAACTGGCACGGTATCGATGTAGATACGGGTAAAGAGACAAAACTCACAGAGTGGACTCCCTGGAAATCCAGCTTTGATGATTCCGATGCACCTTTCTACCGCTGGTTTAGTGGCGGCTTAACGAATGCCGCATTTAATGAGGTTGATCGGCACGTTATTAATGGCTTCGGTGATGAAGCTGCTTTCTGGTACGAAGGCGACCGCTGGGACCCTTCCGCTAATAACGGTAAAGGCGGCCCAGTTGACCACCGTACAATGAGCCGCAAGCAGTTACTGATCGATTCGGTTTATGCAGCTCAAGCCCTGAAGAACCTTGGCCTGAGTAAAGGCGACCGTATCGCTTTGAATATGCCAAATATTCTGGAGCAGTTGGTCTGGACTCAAGCCGCTAAACGTTTGGGCATTATCTATACTCCGGTTTTCGGTGGTTTCTCCGATAAGACCCTGTCTGACCGTATTGAGAACTCAGGGGCAAGTGTGGTTATCACTGCTGATGGTGCGTCGCGCAACGCCGAGGTTGTTGGTTTCAAAGAGGTATATACCGACCCTGCGCTGGATAACTACATCAGCACAGTGACCGCATTAAAGATTCTGGCAACAGTCGATACTGATAAAGCGCTGCGTGACCGTATCGTTGAACACTGTAGCGCGGCCCTTGAAGATGAGATCACTATTACTCGTGCAGATGTAATGCGTGAGGTAGGCAAGATCCTGCACGAAGAGAAGCTAAGCGCTCAGGAAACCGCTGATACCCGCGCTAACTTTGCTGAAGCGCTGTCCAAGTCACCATCACGTGTGAAGAAAGTTATTGTTGTTGACCATGCCGGTATCAACGATATGCCGTGGAATGAAGAGCGAGATGTTTACGCTCATGAGTTGCTGACAGAAGCTGAATCACAGATTCTGGCTGGCTGCAGTATGAGCCGTGAAGAGTTACAAGCGCTCAATGGCATCACGTTAGTTGACGCTCTCTGGAAAAGCGATAACGCGCCTGTACCAGTTGATGCAGAGTACCCACTGTTTGTGATCTATACCTCGGGTTCTACAGGCAAACCAAAAGGGGTTGTGCATGTTCATGGTGGGTATGTAGCCGGTATCGCCCACACGATGAAGGTAAGTTTTGATGCGGTTCCCGGTGAAGACCGTATGTGGGTTATCGCTGATCCGGGCTGGATTACCGGTCAGGCTTATATGATCACTGCTAGCCTTGCTGCTCGAATCCCAACGATTGTTACTGAGGGATCACCGGTCTTTCCAAATGCAGGACGCTTCTCTTCAATCATTGAGCGCCACAAAATCAGCATCTTTAAAGCGGGTTCAACATTCCTCAAGTCGGTTATGACCGATCCTCAAAACCGGGTGGATGTTGAAACCTACGATATGTCATCACTAAAGGTGGCAACGTTCTGTGCCGAACCTACTAGTCCTTCTGTACAGCAGTTTGCTATGGAACTGATGACACCACAGTACATCAATTCCTACTGGGCAACTGAGCACGGTGGTATCACCTGGACTCATGCCTACGGTAACCCGGATCAGCCACTACGGGCAGATACTCATACCTATCCTCTGCCATGGGTGTTTGGTGATGTGTTGATCTCTGAAGGTAGCACCGATGAGAATGGTCGCCACTTCTATCGCCAAGCGGAGACCGGTGAAAAAGGTGAAGTGGTTATCACTAAACCTTATCCATACCTGGCACGCACCATCTGGGGAGATGATGAAAATATTGGCAGTCCAGAATGGCAAGGTGATATTGGTCGCTTCAAGAAGCAGTACTTCAGCCACTATAAAGATGCAGAAGGTAATCCACTGGATATCTATATTCAGGGTGACTTTGCGCGTAAATATGAAGATGGCAGTTTCTCACTACACGGTCGTTCCGATGATGTAATCAACGTGTCCGGTCACCGTATGGGTACTGAAGAGATAGAAAGTGCGATTCTTAAAGATAAGCAGTTAAACCCAGATTCCCCTGTGGGTAACTGTATCGTTATAGGTGCTCCACACCGCGAGAAAGGCCTGACACCTTTGGCATTTTTGCTTGCTTCTCCGGGTCACAAAATCACTCGCGACGATGAAAAGCGTCTGTCTGCATTAGTCCGCGAAGAAAAAGGTGCAGTAGCGGTACCATCGGACTTTATCGTTCTGTCCGAATTCCCGGAAACTCGCAGCGGTAAATATATGCGCCGTTTTTTGAAATCGATTGTTTTAGGTGAAGAGTTAGGTGACACCTCTACTCTGCGTAACCCTGAGTGTCTGGATGAGATCAAAACTGCTGTTGCCAAGTGGCAGGAAGTTGAAAAACGCGCCTCTGAACAGAAACTGATCGAAACTACACGCATGCTGCGAATGGAATACACACCTGTTGGTCAGCGCGATGGGGAAACTGTCAGAATCGCTACCGTAATCGTAAGTAACCCACCGGTTAATGCTCTTTCTGAGCGTTTACTCGATGAGCTGGAAACAGCACTGATTCATATCGAGCGCCGTAACGATATCGGAGCCATTGTTCTGGCAGGTAAAGGCTCAAAAAGCTTTATCGCCGGTGCTGATGTTCGTCAGCTACTCGAAGATGTCCACACACATGCGGAAGCCCACTCTCTTCCCTCCAAGGCTCATGCGGTAGCAAACCTGATTGAAAATATGAGTAAGCCAGTGATTGCCGCAGTAGAGGGTGTTGCCCTTGGTGGTGGTTGTGAAATGGCAATGGCTTGTCATATGCGTATTGGTAATCGTAATACTGTACTGGGTCAGCCAGAGATCAATCTTTATCTGCCACCTGGATACGGCGGTACTCAACGTCTTCCACGCATCCTATTGGAACAAGCTAAAACCAACCCACAGGTCACTCCAATGCATGGCATTATCGATGCGCTGTCTATGTTGATCTCTGGGCGCCAAATTAAAGGGGATAAAGCTTGTGCTATAGGTTTGCTAGATATGGTGACCCATAATAGCGAGAATATTTTGTCTAAAGCTCAACAGTTAGCCCGTGAAGCCGCGTTAACAGGTAAAGGGTTACTGCATGAAGCGATGCAACGCAGACATAAACAGGTAGCTAGTTGGAATGAGCCAAGTCTATTCTACCCCGATGCACTAAACAATGAGTATGTAAGTAATTGCTTACAGGCTGCACAAGAATGCGGAAGAGGTCCTGTGGCACAAACCATCATTAATCTGGTTGAGATGGGCTTCCGCCAAGGGTTTAAGCAGGGTCTCACCGAAGAGATTGAGCAGTTCACCAACTATGTGATGGACCCGCAAAACGGAGGTAAGAAAGGAATCCAGCTATTTATGGATAAGAAATCACCTGCTCTACCTAGTCGCCCACGTTTGGAAATTAGCTGTAAAGATCGTCTGATCAAAGAGAATATGCTGCTACCGGCAGGTGCTGCCTTCTATCCAGGTGTCACCCCTATACCAGAATACCAACTGGCTCACGGAGTGGTCCGTGATGAGAAGAGTGGTAACTATCTGCACGGTGACCCTATTGACGCTGAGAAAGAGGTGATTATTCCAGTACCGCAGCCTGCAGCCAACCAGGCTCTGGTTTATGTACTCGCCTCTGAGGTTAACTACAACGATTGCTGGGCAATTTCAGGCATCCCAATCTCTCTGTTTGATGAGCATGATGAAGATATCCATGTTACCGGCTCTGGTGGTGTAGGCATCGTCGTCGCATTGGGTGAAGCTTTGCAAGAAGAGGGACGACTCAGCGTAGGTAAACTGGTCTCAATTTATTCAGGCGTTTCTGATCTGCTCGACCCAGCCTCTGGTGAAGATCCGATGTTTACCAACTTCTACAACCAGGGCTACCAGACGCCTGACGGCTCGCATCAGCAGTTTATGGTGGCCGATGGACCGCAGCTGTTTACACCGCCAAACGATATCAGTATCGAAAATGCGGGCAGTTATATCCTCGCTGCAGGCACCTCTTACCGTGCCCTGTTTAATGCATTGAAGCTAGGTCATGGTGATCAGGTGTTCGTAGAGGGTGCCGCGACAGGTACAGGTGCCTGGGCAGTAACTCTGGGTCAGGCAGCAGGGGCAACTCCGGTTGGTCTGGTCTCTTCCGAGACACGTTGCGAGATGCTGGAAGCACAAGGTGCTAAAGCGGTTAACCGTACTCAGGCGGGAATTAAAGAGTGCTTCCAACAGATCCCAGCTGATCCGTCACAATGGGCTGAGTGGGAAAAAGCGGGCGAGGTTTTCCTTGATGCTGTAAGAGCCAGTAACGATGGTAAGTTGTGCACTCACGCACTATCCCATGCTGGTCAGGATTGTTTCCCACGTAGTTTCCAGGCGTTGGCACCGGGCGGCAAAATCACCTACTTCGGCGCAAGTTCTGGTTACCAGATGACCTTTATGGGTAAACCGGGAACCATTGAGGCCAATACCCTGCTGCGTCAGGCTGAAGCTAAACCCGGCGAAGGTTGTGTCATCTTCTATGGCACGGGTTCAGAGGTGCGTGATAACGATGCGCTAAACGCAATTGAAGCCTCTCGTTCTATCGGTCTGCGTATTGTTGTGGTAACCGATACTGACGCGGAAAGGGACTTTGTTCTTTCGCTAGGGTATGGCGATGCGATTCAGGGCGCTGTAAGTATTGCAGAGATTAAACGTCGTTCCCCGGACTTCATCTGGCCTGAGACGATGCCTCATCTGCCTGACCCGAACAAAGAAACCGCTGCGTTTAAAGAGACGGTTCGACTGATGAGCGAAAACTGTCTGAAACCGATCGGTAAAGTGGTAGGCAAACTGCTGCAATCCGCTGAAAACCCGAAAGGTCAGCCGAGCATTATCTTCGAACGGGCACACAGCGATAGTCTGTTTATCACCAGCATGATGGTGAAAGCCTATGAGGGTCGTATCCTCTACATCGGAGATATGAGCCAGCGCCGCTACAGCTTCTACGCTCCTCAGGTGTGGATGCGTCAGAGAAAGATTCTGATGCCAAGTGCAAGCATCATTGGCACCCATCTGTGTAACGCTGCTGAGGTTGTTGGTCTGAACCGTATGATCAATGGCGGTTCTCTGGAGATCCCGGAAACCTACATGGGCGAATGGGAAGACCTACCAACGCTTCATCAGGCGATGTGGGAGAACCGACTACCAGAATATACCGGTGGTAACGTTAAAGCGGTGGTTAACCATGCTCTGCCAATTCCTGCACTGAAAACAGTGGATGAAGTACTGGCAGCCTGGAGTGAAAAAGCTCTTTAATCACTACCATTCTTAAGTTCCAAAGCCCTCTTTCTGAGGGCTTTTTTATTCTTCGATCTGCCAGATTGTAAATGCCACAGATGTTTTATTTTGTTGCGTTTAGCTTTTTTGGCAACACTTCCAATTTTTGCAACACCTTAACTTTAATCCTTTTAAATCAAGAAGATAAAAACAAAAAAGCTATTGGCACAGAACCTGCTAATAGCCTTTTGTGAAAAAATCCAACATCTTAACGATGATGAAAATAACAGAAAGAGGATTAAACAATGATTTACGCCCAACCGGGAACAGAAGGATCAATCGTATCCTTTAAAGAACGCTACGAGAACTTTATCAACGGTAAATGGACGCCACCTGTTAAAGGTCAATATTTCACAAACACAACTCCCGTTAATGGCGACGTTATTTGCGAAATCCCACGCTCTACTGCTGAAGATATCGAACTGGCACTAGATGCGGCACATGCGGCTAAAGATGCCTGGGGCAGCACCTCAGTGACTGAGCGCTCCAACATTCTGCTGAAAATTGCCGATCGCCTGGAAGAGAATCTGGAAAAACTGGCGGTAGCCGAGACCTGGGATAACGGTAAAGCGGTTCGCGAAAGCCTGACCGGTGATATCCCTGCCAGTATCGATCACTTTCGTTACTTTGCTGGCTGTATCCGCGCTCAGGAAGGCAGTACAGCGGAAATTGACTCCCAAACTATCTCTTACCACTACCACGAACCTCTGGGTGTTGTTGGTCAGATTATCCCTTGGAACTTCCCTCTGACCATGGCTTGCTGGAAGATTGCACCCGCTCTGGCTGCTGGTAACTGTATTGTTATGAAACCTGCAGAACAGACTCCAGCATCGATTATGATCATGATGGAATTGATCGAAGATCTACTGCCTGCAGGTGTACTGAATGTAGTGAACGGCTTTGGTAAAGAAGCCGGTGAAGCACTTGCAACCAGTACTCGTATCGCCAAAATCGCTTTCACTGGATCCACTCCGGTAGGCCGCCACATCATGAAGTGTGCTGCTGAGAACATCATCCCATCTACTGTTGAGCTGGGTGGTAAGTCTCCAAACATCTTCTTCCCAGACGTTATGGAGCAGGAAGAAGAATTTATCGATAAAGCGGCTGAGAGTCTGGTAACAGGCTTCCTGAATGGTGGAGAGGTCTGTACTTGTCCATCACGCGCACTGGTTCACGAAAGCATCTATGAAGCCTTGATGGAGCGTGTTATTGCCAAAGCTGCATCTATCGTTCGTGGTAACCCGCTGGATGAAGATGTACAGGTCGGCGCACAGGCCTCTCAGCAACAGCTAGATAAGATCCTCTCTTACATGGAAGTAGCAAAAGAAGATGGCGCTGAGTTCCTGATCGGTGGTGAAGCTGAAAAAGTGGAAGGTTATGAAGCCGGTTACTACATGAAACCAACTCTTCTTAAAGGACACAACAAGATGCGTGTGTTCCAGGAAGAAATTTTTGGTCCAGTAGTCTCCGTAACAACCTTCCGCGATGAAGCTGAAGCGCTTGCAATCGCTAATGATACTGAGTTTGGTCTAGGTGCTGCAGTATGGACACGTGATGTAAATGTTGCTTACCGCATGAGCCGTGGTATTCAAGCGGGCCGTGTATGGAACAACTGTTATCACCTATATCCTGCTCACGCTGCATTTGGTGGCTACAAGAAATCTGGTGTTGGTCGCGAGACTCACAAGATGGCACTTGAACACTACCAGCAGACCAAAAATGTAATGCTTAGTATCGATACTAATCCAATGGGATTGTTCTAACCTGCAATCCTTGGAAGCCTAATATATTGTCCCCCGTCATTGTTAGGCTTCCTTTTTGATTCCCCCCTTTATTTTTTATAAATTCATAAAAATTATTGAACAAATATAAAAAAGGTAATACTCATGAATGCAATTACTTCAACTGCTTTAAGCATCGCAATCTATGGTGGTATAGCCACTTGGATGGCTCTCTCCCCTTTAGCAGGCTTCACCCTGATTTGGGCTATTTTTGTAGCTTGGGCAGCATTTGCAGCGCTCGGAGGTGATAACAGCGCAATGAAAAGTACAATCATCTGTGGTTTATATGGAGTGTTTATTGGCTGGGCTACAGCCATTGCATTTTTGAACATTCCACTTGCAGAAGTGATTGGCATTGCAGCTTGGGCGGGACTTATAGTTGGCATCTCTGCTTTTGTCGTTGTTTTCTCATCTCACCTCGCTCTGTTTGGCGCAGTGCCAGCTACAGTTTTAGCGTATGCAGCTACTTTTGCTTATCTAATGCAAACCGATGGCATGATGTCTAACAATACTCTTACGGCCATAGATTTTAGCAATCCATTATTAATTATCTCGTCTTCTGTTGTATTAGGAGCCTTGTTTGGCAAAGCAGCTGTTGCGACAGCTCCAATTTTCATGAGTCATGAAGCAAAACAAGAACTTGCAACTGCTTAAACCCAATTAACATAACCTCTCGCTCTGGCACGGTTCGGATAACAAACTGCAGATACCTAACGATCTTCAGCCCTTTCAATAATCCGTTACCGTCTTTGCCCCCTAATAATTTAGGGGGCCTTTTTTCACCCTTGTTTGTTAAGGAAATAAATAGAACAGGTAAATAATTATGAATTACTACACAGTAACTCTTATGTTTATTGTTTGGATAATGCCTTTTTCAGCGACTGCAATAGAAACTGAAGACCCTTTTAATTCAGGAATGTGGGATTACGTAAAAAACAAATATATCGGAAATGCTCCATACCAATTCAACAGTTCCATTCTGGTTAGTGGTCCAGAATTTGCGGAAGACTCATCTCAGGTGCCAATCTCAATCGATGCCACAAAATTCAATGGGGGCACTATTAAAAAGATCCAGGTATTTGTCGATCTTAACCCTATCTCCCATGTTCTTAGTTTTGAGCCCGGCGAAGAGATTCAACCTAAGCTATCTACTAAAATTAAACTACAACAATCTTCTCCAATTAGAGTAGCCGTTTTAGATGCCAAGGGTACCTGGCATGTTTCAGGTACATTCATAAGAACTTCAGGAGGTGGATGTACAACTCCCCCTGAGGTAGATAATAGCCTTTCTCTAACAAATTTATTGGAAATGAAAAGTCGGATTATCACTGATAACCAACTTACTAGGATAAAGCTCAAAACATATCACCCAATGGAAACCGGATTACGGATGGGTACTCATAAATTCCATATGAATCGTCTTCAATTAATCGATCAAGATGGAAAGATTGTTGCAAAAATGAAAATAACCTCAGCCGTATCTCAAGATCCTTCATTTAGCTTTAGTGCCGTCAACAATGAAAAGTCATTTCAGGTTAAGATTTTTGACTCACGTGGCAACAGTTCAACGACACAGCTCTAAGAGGATTGATGATGAAGAGATTTTTGAGTGCGTTATTACTGATGACTTCATTGCCGCTGTTCGCAGAAACAACCAGTTACAACCTTAAACCGGTAAAAATCGGTAACAACACCTACGTGCTGTTTGGCGAGAATGAGGAGATAAACAACCGCAATGGCGGCCACATTGCCAACACCAGCTTTATAACCACAAAAGAGTGTACGCTGGTCTTTGATTCAGGGTCATCGGTGAAGTTTGCCCGTGAGGTGATCTATCACATCAGATCTATCTCTGAAAAACCTATCTGCAAAGTTATCAACAGCCACTTTCACCCTGATCACTTCCTGGGAAATGCTGCTTTCACAGGTGCCAAGATCATCTCCTTAAAGCAAACCTCTGAACAGATAAAAAAATACGCTGAACACTACCGTGATAACTTCTATAAGATTCTGGGGGATTGGATGCATGAAACCCAGATCACTGTTCCTACCCCTTTAACAGAAACTGAGTTCAGCCTGGGTGAGCACAACTTCAGGTTAATCAAATTTGAAGGACACAGTGGTGCTGATCTAGTTCTGCATGATCTGACCACAAATACACTTTTCGCGGGAGACCTCCTGTTCCACCAGCGCGCTGCATCAACCGCACATAGCAAAGATATAAAAACATGGCTGAAAGACCTGGATGCATTAGCAGAGATTGGAGCCACCACAATTGTACCGGGACACGGTCCCCTGTCTGATGGCAGTGCAGCCATTAAAGACACAAAAAACTATCTTACATGGTTGCATCAACTACTGACTGATGCCGCCAGTTCTGGCGCGGATATCACAGAAGTGATTAATGCCCAGATCCCTGAATCAATCAATAATCGCGCCTTGGTTAGCTATGAGCTATCACGCTCTGCTACCCACCTTTTCCATCACTATGAGGAGCAGTACTTTGACTAAGAGGAGATAAGATATGCGCAAGCTGATTCTAGGCTTCATACTGTGCAGTACGACATTACCCCCACTGTTAGCAGCCCCCGTAACGGATGGACACAATTTTTCTCCAGAGGGATACCGAGTTAAAAACTACCGAGCTCCGACACCTGATAGCACTAGTTTTGCCACCACGATCACTGCCAATGAGCTACGCCAACTGCTGGAAAATAAACCTGCTCTACTGCTGATCGATGTATTCCCACTTACCTGGTACGACGGAATCTTTTTTCAGGACAGCCCGCATTATGGTATTCCGGGTAGTATCTGGCTGCCGAACATTGGGTTAGGCAAGATCGACGCTAGAACCATGCAATATATGCGTGATCACTTACCATTGGAAAATAAGGAAAGAGGTCTAGTTTTTTACTGCAAAATTGACTGCTGGATGTCATGGAATGCGGCAAAGAGAGCTGCAGAGATGGGGTTTCAACAGGTCTACTGGTTCAAGGACGGAATAGATGCGTGGATCAATGCTGGTTTTGAGACAGCTATCCTAGAACCTGAACAATAAGAGGTTCCTGCAAGGCTATCCAACATTACTTATGAAGTTATGAAACAACGCCACCTGAATTCAGGTGGCGTTTTTTATCTTAGTTATACAATTTGGCCAGATTACCTAAACCGGCCTGATAAACACCTCGAACGATCTCTCCCGCTTTTTCAGCAGTAACACCGTTCGGATCAAAACTGGAACTCCAGATAACCTTAGAACCACTCTCGCCATCTGCTTTAACCTGGATTTTTGAAGCATATCCTGCAACGGGTAGAGGAGATTTATCGATAACATAGCTGTAGCTACGTACATCATCACTTTGCTCGGTCAGTGTTTCGACAAATTTTGCGCCATTGCCCAACGTCAAAATACGAATATCACCATCGCGCTTACTTTCAGCTACAGCAGGGTGCCAACGATAAAGGGCATTGTAATCACCAATCAGAGCCCAAACCGCATCCGGTTTTACTTTCAGGCTGATAGATTCTTCAACATTAATACTCCCAGCGGAAGCTAAAGGAGGGCATAGAAAAGCCGACATCACAGCAGTAACTAACACCTTATTTTTCATTGTTTTTTTCCTTGGTATTTTAATTTCTTACATGCGCTTAAAAGCGCGCACCAATTTAGAGCACTGTTACATTATTCTTCAGAACCAAAGCGAAAGTAGGAGACTTTCTTTTAGTAGCAAGTAATCACCCCCGACGACTATCCAATTGCCGCAGACGATCAATCGCCGCCACCTCGCGATCGATACCATCCATCTCTTCTGTAACACCTGAGATGTAATGAATACTCTCCTCTACACGCGCCCCTGCTTCGGTTGAAGATCTAACCAACTCACCCATTTCACTGCTTAACATTGCAGAGCTATCTGAGATCCGTCCCATAAATTCCTCAGTATTACTGATAGTCTGACGAATTGAGTTAATAGAAGAGGTCACTGCATGCACAGTTTCTCCAGTCTGGTCCAGGCTTTGCTGGGTGTTGTAGGACAACTGACGAACTTCGTCAGCAACTACGGCAAAGCCTCGACCCGCTTCTCCTGCTCGTGCAGCTTCAATCGCAGCATTAAGCGCTAACAGGTTGGTTTGGTCCGCTATACCCGATATAACATTGAGGATACTTAAGACCTCTTCCGAGTTACTTTTCAGATCCTCAACTTTTGAATGTAACGCTCGTCTTTCACCACCCTGGTTTTCTATATCATCAGAGAAACCTAAGAAACGTTCCTTAATATCATTAAGTACACTGCCTGTTGTTTCCGCATACCTAGCCACATCATCAAAACTAGACACCATTTTCCTAAGCAAAGGACGGTAAGCCCCCATACACTCAATAAGATGAGACTGCAGTTGGTTGATATGTTCCAAACTGTTGATATGTGTAGAGAGGAAATAGTGGCGGAAATGACTGTAATAAATAGGGAAATTATCCGCATACTCATCAGCAAAAGACTCGCCTTCAGGCACTTTAAAGAAAAACAAAGCTGTCAGAGTTTCATTCATATGCACCCCTAGTAGCTCCCCAAAGGTAGAGAAGCCTGCCACAGGAAACGCCTCAAAACTATTTACACTACCTAAGCTCATCTGGTTGTTCAGACGACGTCCCAGACAATCAATAGCTAACATCGCTAAAGGCTGTGAGGGCTTATTGTGCATAAATTGCTGGAATGCTCGCGCTGTACTTTGCGCGAAATCTATACGTTTCATCAGGTGCAGACGATCACCAAACTCCAGATCGCAGAAGAATGAGACACTATCCTGGGTAAAGTCGACACCGGCGATTGAACGAATAAACAGCTCCCCTGCAATTTCTACCGCAAAGGAGTAATCAGTCAAAATATCATTTAACTGTGATTCGGGGCAGCGGAAGTGCTCACATAAAGCATCTACAAAAGGGGTTATTTCATGTGAGCCTTCGCGGATAACTGAACTAACCACACGAGAGTGAACATCAGATTCAGCAACAACAAATGAGGTATTTGTTTGTTCAAAATTATGCGATTTTAAGATGCCAAAGCGGATGTCATCAGCCAGTTTTGCAAAAATAACCATCGCCTGGTTATGCGCGGTTTTATGGCCGTCATAGATAAAGGCATTCTGAAAGTCCAGCTTGCCTCCAGCCGACCCACCAACAAAATAACAAGGGAATAGCCCACTGTTGTATAACCCCTGCATAAAGAAGTTTTCACTCGCAGATAAACCATCAAAAAACGTCAGGGCTAGGGTGTCCTGATAATTGATGTCAAAAGGTGGAGTAACTCTGGCGAGTTCTTGCTCAAGCTTTTCCACCCGCTCCTGACGACTTAACTTCACCTTACCTGAACGGATATCTTCACAATGCAATGGGATTGTAGCTATGTGGACCTCTTTAAAGACATCCGCACTATAGCTTTGAATAACTATATTATCCCAAGAGGCATTAGCCTGATGATAGAGGCCACCATCGCAGGAGCTGATCTCTCCTGCAGTCATAATGCCTATTATATTTGAGCAAAATGGAATAGATTTTTTTAATTCATGAATTGTTTTATCAAAATCTAGGTGGGGCGATATAAAAGCGATCACTAAAGATGTTGATGAATTATAAAACGATAAGGACGACAAATTACCTTGATTCAACTCATAACTTCTAACTGCCTTTACTTTAATCAATAATTCTTCAGTAATATTTTTATTTTCGGATTTAAAAAAAAACATGATTTCACCTAACTTTATAAGAACATAAATAAAGCAATGCATTAACTGAAATACACTTATCATTAAAACCATAAAACAAGGGGTTACAGTTAAGCTGCAAGCCGCTTTACTTTAATATTTTATTCTTTACATATGCATTATCCCTATGATTAAAACACACAACGATATCTCGTCGATTTGAAACGTCTAATTTTCTTAAAATATTTGAAATGTGATTTTTAACCGTACTCTCTGAAAGCCCTAAATCAAAAGCGATTTCTTTATTTAGCTTACCTGTAAGAACACAGCCAAGAATATTTTTCTGTTGTTTTGTTAAACTTGATAGTTTCTCATCTGTGATAAATCTATGAGCTTTTTCAAATTTTTTTTCAAAAAAATAAAAAAAGCACTTTCTCCATTAAAAGCTAGAGATACTGCGTTATTGAAATCACTCTCATTTAACCTTTTATCAAAAAAACCTCTTGCGCCAATCAATTTAGATTTTTCAATAGAAAAATCGTTTGCATAGTCAAAAACAACCAAAACTGGTATCGAAACTTTATCAAGCAAGCGATTATAGAAGCAAATTTGATCTGAACTTATCAAGCCAGCATCAAGAATTAAAAAATCAACACTATCATCAAACTTTTCGAGAAGATCTTTATGGTTGTCCACCTCAATAAAATCGAATAAGTCTGCATTATTCTTTATCGCCAAAATCATTCCGTAACTATAAACAGGGCATTTATCAGCTACGATACACTTTAATTTTCTCATAGATTCCCAGATCCAAGGATCCCCATAAAACTATGATCTCCGGCCCTTTCAAAACCAAAATAAACTATTGATAAAAACTTTCTATTTAAGCTTTTATCAATAGTTTCTTAGCTCAAGCTTAGTAAGCTATTGCTCGGTTACAAAATCACCTAAACTTTTCGCAGCACTCCGCATTAACGGCACATACTTAACCAACTCGTCCAGGCTCTTCCGAATAACCGGAGCATGAGTAAACAGACACGCAATCATTTTTCCATACTGGTCTTTAACAGGAACAGAACATGCCACCATGCCATCGATAAACTCTTCGTTATCAATTCCGATCTCAGTATCACGAATGCCACTGATTGAGCCCTTAAGTCCCTCTGGGGTATCAAGCGTATTTCGAGCAAATTTTTCCAACGACAAATTGTCGATCACCTTCTTACAGCGTGATTCGGAAAGAGTGCTTAAATACAGTTTTCCACTTGCGGTGCACCAGACCGGAGTTCGTGTTCCCACCGGTAGGTTAATCTGAAGCGGCCAGTTACATTGTTCTCTGTCGTAATAAATCATCTCAATACCATCCGGGATCGCAATACCACAGGTTTCCCCGATATCCGCAGATAGTTTTTGCAGGATAGTTTTACGTACTGTTTTATAACGGTTGCTGTACAACACTCCCAAAGAGATGGTGTGCAAACGTTTATCCGGTAGCAGCAAACCACGCATATTAGTTTGCAGGTAACCACTGGCCTGCAGCTGTTGTAGTAAGCGATGAACACTGGGTTTAGGGATATCTAACATGACAGCCAGGTCAGCCGGACTTAAAGGGCGTTCGGCACAAGCTACGGCCTCAATAATCTCAAGTACACGAGTAATTGATGACCCTTTTTCTCTTCGCTCTGTCATAAATATCCTTAACATGTCACACGACTTTTAACTACAAAACGGTTACTAAAACCTACGCAAAAAATGCTCCAACCACCTGTTCATTAACTTCCCGTATCGACTTATAGGTCCACTCGGGTTGACGATCTTTGTCTATCAACAACGCCCTAACTCCTTCGGAAAACTCTCTGTGTTCGCAGCAGGCTAACGCAAGCCCATACTCAAACTCAAAGGCCTCTTCCAGAGACATATGAAACGCCCGATGTAACTGACAGTAAATAAGGCACATAGATAGTGGACTTCCATATAAGAGGTTATCCCGAATCCGGTTGAGCCATGGATCATCGGTCTGAAAGTCGATAATTGCCTCAACAATATCGCTAATAGAATTTTTATCAGTTACTAGATCAATAAACGTTTTGTGTTGGCTAACCCTAGATTCTATCGCTCTACATTGCTCACGGGAACGACTTTGTAAGTTTCTTAACACCACATCAACCGTATTATGCGCCGGTAGATCCCAATCCGCAGAAATAAGAAGCTCTAATACCTCTTGCTTCAGAGTACTGCTGATCATAAAGTCAGCAAGCCCGAGATATAAAGCATCGGCTGCATTCATTGGTGCTGCGGTAATACCCAAAAACAGCCCTATTCTTTTTGGAACCCGATTAAGAAACCAACTCGCTCCTACATCCGGGAACAAACCGATAGAGATCTCCGGCATAGACATATAAGTTGTATCAGTTACAACTCGGTGGCTGCAGCCATTCATTAAACCCATTCCACCGCCCATCACGATGCCGTTTGCTAAACAGATAATAGGTTTGGGGTAGTGATGAATATCAAGATCCAGACGATACTCCCGTCGAAAGAAATCCTGAGGTAGTTGTGTATTACCTTGTTTAACAGCTTCTACAATGCCAACAACATCACCACCAGCACAGAAGGCTTTGTCGATAACACTGTCGAGAACCACAGCAACGACTCTGTCATTCTCACGAACCGCATCTAAGTGCCCCTGGATAAGGTCAACCATCTCCAGAGTTAGCGCATTCAAACTGTCCGGCGCATTAAGCTTGATCACAGTAATAACTTTATCCTGTGCCGCTTTATGGGTTTCAAAAAGTACCGGTTTCATCATCTGACTATTCACTTACGACTTAAAATAAGTGGCTACGGCTAATACCGCAGCCACTTGCAGCCTTTTACTTCATGGTTGGCATTGAGAACTCAACACCTTCGCGCAAACCTGCTGACGGCCAGCGTTGCGTGATCGTTTTACGCTTGGTGTAGAAACGCACTGCGTCCGGACCATAAGCATGTAGATCACCGAATAGTGAACGCTTCCAGCCACCGAAGCTGTGATACGCAACAGGTACTGGCAGCGGTACGTTGATGCCCACCATTCCCACTTGAATGTGATCAGAGAAATAACGCGCTGCTTCACCGTCACGAGTAAAGATACAGGTGCCGTTACCGTATTCATGGGCATCGATAAGATCCATCGCTTCCTGCATGGTTTTGACACGAACAACCTGCAGTACTGGACCAAAGATCTCTTCCTGATAGCTTTTCATTTCAGTAGTAACATTATCAATCAATGTACCACCTACGAAGAAACCATCCTCAAAGCCCTGAACTTCTGGGTTACGACCATCAACAACTACTGTAGCGCCTTGCTCTTCTGCGCTGTTGATGTAATCCACTACTTTCTCTTTATGCTCTTTAGTGATCAAAGCACCAAAATCATTGTTGGCATCTTTTGGCTCACCTACTTTCAGAGACTGCATCGCGGCTGTCATTTTCTCAATCAGAGCGTCACCCGCAGCATCACCTACTGCAACGGCAACTGACAATGCCATACAACGCTCCCCAGAGGAGCCAAACGCTGCACCCACCAGTTGGTTTACCGCGTTATCCATATCCGCATCAGGCATAACGATCGCGTGGTTTTTTGCACCACCCAACGCCTGACAACGCTTACCGTTGGCATTAGCCGTTGAGTAGATGTACTCGGCAATAGGCGTAGAACCAACAAAGCTCACCGCTTTAATACGCTCATCAGTGAGCAGCGTATCAACTGCTTCTTTATCACCATTTACAACGTTCAATACACCATCAGGCAGACCGGCTTCCTGCAGCAGCTGTGCGATATACATTGTTGAGCTTGGATCACGTTCTGATGGTTTTAGGATAAAGGTATTACCGCAGGCAATTGCCATTGGGAACATCCACAGTGGCACCATCACCGGGAAGTTAAATGGTGTGATTCCGGCAACCACACCCAGTGGCTGGAACTCACTCCAGGAGTCTATATTCGGACCCACATTTTTGCTGTGCTCACCTTTTAGCAACTCTGGTACACCGCAAGCATACTCAACATTTTCGATACCACGCTGCAGTTCGCCTGCTGCATCGTGGCAGATCTTGCCGTGTTCAGCACCAATCAGTTCACAGATTTTGTCGGCGTTCTGTTCTAGCAGTTCCTTAAAACGGAACATAACACGGGCACGCTTAATTGCTGGAGTGTCACGCCATTCAGGGTAAGCAGCCTGAGCTGAAGCAATCGCTTCTTCCACCGTAGCGACTGATGCCAGTGCAACCTTAGATTCCGCCTTACCAGTAGCTGGGTTAAAAACATCCTGGCTACGCGGTGCATCTTCTACAACCCGGCCATTAATAAAGTGTCCAACAATTGACATTATTCTTTCCTCAATAAACAAAAATTTACTATCTAACTGGCCTACGTTTTTATGTTTAAGCCCACAGTGCTTCGTAGATCTCAACCACCTCATCTGCGGTTGGTACACGTGGATTATTGCCTGGCGAACCGGAAGCCAATGCCTGTTCTGCCATTGTTTGCTTCACTTTCATAAACTCTTCGCGGTCAATACCAAACTGCTCTACTGTAGGAACTTGTAATTCATCGTTTAAAGCATACAATTCATCAATAAGTTTTTTATTTGCTGTCTCTATATCGTCGCTATAATCCGCAACTCCCATAGCCTTCGCACAATCTGCATAACGTTCAGGAGCAGCAGGAATTGAGAATTGTGTAACGGAAGGAAGTAACATCGCATTTGAAAGGCCATGAGGAACATGGAAAAAAGCCCCAATTGGTCTGCTTAAGCCATGCACCATAGCAACTGATGCATTTGAGAATGCAACCCCTGCCAGTGTCGAGCCAAGCATCATAGCCTCACGAGCATCTTTATCTGTGCCGTTATGGAATGCTTTTCTTAAATTTGGCCCAATCAAGCGCATAGCCTGTAAGGCTTGCGAATCGCTGTAGGGATTAGCTTTTTTACTCACATAAGCTTCCATTGCATGAGTCAAAGCATCTACACCTGTATCCGCGGTGATACGAGCAGGCACCGTGCAAGTTAGCTTATAATCAACCAATGCAGCAACAGGCATAAAACCAATACCCACACATAGCATTTTCTCATCACATGACTCGTCAGTAATGATGGTGAAACGCGTTACTTCAGAGCCTGTTCCAGCTGTGGTTGGAATTGCAATCACTGGCAACCCTTGCTCATTAACAATGCGTGGAAATTTATAGTCACGCATCTCACCGCCATGTTTAGCAAGGATAGAGATTGCTTTAGCACTATCTATTGGGCTACCTCCGCCTAACGCGATGATGCAGTCATAGTCACCATTTTTTGCTTTATTCACCCCATCTAAAATCGATAACACCGTCGGTTCAGGAACTGTATTGTCAAATACATCACAAAAAATCATGTGACTTTCTAATAAATTCTGAATGCCTGCAGCATAGCCAAAATCCACCATTACCTTATCGGTAACAATTAATGGGCGCTTACACCCAAGACTTTGTAAGATGTTAGGAATCTCAAGACTAGCATCTTCACCTACCTGCATGATCCGCGGCAAAATTACCTGTGTAGACATTTTCTTCTCCATTAGTTATTGGGGATAAATGATCACCATCGAGTGAAACTAGAGAACGATATCTCCAAAGGACAGCCGAGTAAGTCTAACTATCCAAAATCAGCGTCTCAGCCACACTCAATCAATAACGATACATTTCATATCATTATACAACAAGCGCACCATGTCAATTAAATTGATACGTTTTATATCACTTTAAAAGAACAAGGTAGACTGTTCGATCATTAACAATTTTTACCAATTAAAAATAGGATTTGATAAATACAAGGCAATTTATCAATATCACACTGCTAATTCTTGTTGGTTCAACCCAGATAACTCGGACAGTCAGTTAAGAGCGAGAGCAGAAATATTCGATTATATTAAGGTCTTCTATAATAGAGCTAGGCGCCATACGCATATAGGAAATATGAGCCCTGTGGCTTATGAGGAGCAAATGGCGTTAACCAACTGAGTGTCCGCCGATATGGGGGAAGTCCAGTTTATCTTTTTAGAATAGAGATCAAGATATGCTCTTTCGAAACGGCTTTGGGCAACGCATAGGCACAATTTGGGCACATCCGCAGAAACGAAAAAGCCGAATCAACAGGTTCGGCTCTTAAGCTACTGAATAACCAATATAAATGTGGTAGGACTAGTCGGATTCGAACCACCGCCCTCTACCATGTCAAGGAGAACCCACGTTAATACTTATTAACATGGTAAAAGCACATAGTTTGTCTATTTCCTATTTCCTATTTCCTATTTCCTATTTCCTGATCAGGCAATGGCAGCTTCTGGCACAGGCTGTGTGAAAAGGCGGATTAGATTCGTATTTCGGCCGTAAAACGGCGACTGTCCGTGTAGATTGGCATAGATGCCTTATTCTCAGTTCAAGCTAGATCAGTGGCTAATCATTTATCTACCGTAAACCTGCCGGGCTTCTGACGGCAAGATAACAGGTCTTATTGGCCCGTACTGCTCTGTTAGCGCGTCCACACCCAAAATGCTGATAACTCGCTTAAGATTATATGCAAGAACATGTAAGTTCATCTCTGTGCTGAAATTCTTAAATCGCCTTGTCAGGAAATGAGTCGATCTCATCCACGCTTTGATTGACCCGAAGGGATGTTCAACCATCCGTTTTCGGATCAGTATGGTATCAGATGCGCTTCCTTCGATGATTCCCTTCCAGAACTGAGCTACCCAATCAGCAAAAACCTTGGAAGCAGTTACAAAGCATACACACAGGGTGTTATTACTGATTTAGATATAGCCGTCCCCTTCAATCAAACCAACCATATACGCCAGTACTTGTTCCTCGCTGAGCAACCCCAGATTTGGTGGCTGAAGAATTTTTGTTTTATTTGGAACAAGGTTCCAATATTTTTCCAGATCTTCAAGCCACTGCGGCACACCTGAAATCCTCATTTCAGATTGAGGATAACCATCCGCTTCATAATCACGTATCACTCCACTGTATTCAGTAGTACTCCGAATGTATTCAAGGATATGACGGTCTTTCCTGGCTAAAGAAATACCCACCTGATTAATCGGCTTTCCATTACTTTCAGGTCTGATCCAACCATCGGATGCCAGCCACCCGGCAATATAAGCGTTAACAACTGACGGTTTATTAAAGAACATCATATTCTTGGTATAACGCGCAGTTTTACCAGAGGCCGTAAACACCACCCCCAAGCGTTTGCCCCTTAAAGAAACAGAGCCTTCTGAACGACCAATCATTGTCCCAATTTCTGCACGTGTCATCGTTGTAGCATTCGCTATCAAAAAATCATCTTCCATAGAGGAATACAGATAATCATCACGCGTTTTATGACTCACTCCTAAGTAATGTGCTTTACCCCAAATAGAACAGAGTGATCGTTCCATCCGTTGAGCGATAATCCGCGCATCAATTCCCATTGCGTACATCTCTGTTAATTGTTGCTCTTCTTCAGCAGTCCAAGGACGTTTAACAATATCCGCCATTTTTATTCACCTATATAAACATCGGTTAGTGCTGAACCACTGAAGGATCAACATCTAATAGCCCTCTATTCAGGGCGCACTTGAGCTGCTCACACAGGTCGTTGAGAATCAGATCTTCTTTGATGGACTGTTTTTCCCATAGCGTTTTCAGCGTCCAACGTTTGATGGCTTCGAAGTTGTTTTGTGATTCAAAGTCACCCAACAACATGGCAATCCCCTTCCCTTCAGGGATGTGATTAACCGACATAATCAAAAGCACCAGCTCATTCAGATCCTTCGTCGTTTCAATAACGATTGGTTTCATCTTCAATGATCCTCTTATGCAGCACCCAGCAGGCGTTCAAAAGCGCTGCCATCCTGGCGAGTAAGATTTGGGATGTAACGTGAATAGACACGAAATAGCATTTCTGTAGACGAGTGCCCTAACACTCGGGCTACCCACTCTGGGTTTTCCCCTGAAGCAAGAAATAACGTGGCTGCTGTATGGCGAGTCTGATAAGGGCGACGTTTCTTGTAGCCCAGGTGTTGCAACAACGGGTACCAGACGCGTTTGGTTACATTGTTGTGATCCAGCGGCTGGTAACTCGAATTACAGAAGACATACTCAGAGAGGTGTGCTGTATTCTCATACTGGTCTTTCAACGCATCAAAAACGGGACTGAGCATAGGGATCTCACGCTGCGAACCATCTGTTTTGGTATATTCAGGCTTACCATTAACAATGGTCTCCCGAACAAGAATCTGCCGTTTATCGAAATCGACATATTCCCACTTGAGGCCATCCACCTCCCCTGTCCGCATGCCCGTAAAGAAGCGTACTGTGTAGTAATTTTTGTAATCGGCACGCACAGTGTTGATGATCTTGTTCACTTCCACCAGCGAGAATGGCTCAATGTGGGTTTTCTTCTGCTTAAGCGGTTTGATATTCCGGTAAGGGTTCTGGAAGTTATAACGGTCTGAAGCCTCCGTCATAATCATCCGCAAGATTCCCATATGAGAGTTCACAGTCTTAGCTGTCATAGGACCATTACAGTTACGTCCGGGCTTTTGAGCCAGATGTGCTCTGAACTGCAGAATGTCAGCTTTAGTGATCTGATCAATGGGCTTAGAGCCGAATACAGGTTTCAAAGAGCCATCAACAATGCCTCTGACGTTCTTAGTATGTGAAGACCGCCACTGTACTTCTGATTCCATGAACCAAAGATCGGAAAACTCTGAAAAACCAGGATAACAAGCTCCTTGGGGGATCAAGGAATTCATGCTCGCATTAATAGCACTCTCGATCTTGGCAATATTTGGACTACCTGGGAAAAACTCTTCATAGTTCAATTCGTCTAGAAGAATTTTTGCTTTAATCACTTCCAGCAGGTCTTTACACCGCTTTTTGTTCTCTGGGGTATCAGGTAAAGCAGTTTGCTCTCGACAACGAATACCTTTGTATCGAAAATCGAAAAACAGGTTTCGGGTTTCCTTTCTCACTCGAACACTAGCCATGGCACACCTCACCGTTCGCCATAGGAATGCTGATCACATCCTTCTTACTTGCCCCCAAAAGCATTTCTTCCTCTATCGCTTCCCAGATAAAAAGAATCTTCCGGCGTCCAAAGGGTTTGATGTAATGCTTGCCTTCTAGCAAGACCGTGTCTTTAAGCTGCTGTCTGATAGTTTTTGGATCGTATTTAATACGAACCGCAAGCTCTTCAGTTGTAAGGTAGGTCATATTCATGAGATCATCCTTAGTCTACTTTAACAATCAAGTGATAATATAAATTATCATTTGATGATAAATATAACTGCAATAATGATAATTGCAAGCATATTTTGATAATTTTTTTTATCGGATGATATTTATGTTTCGCTACCACATAAAAGAGTTGATAGCAGAAAAAGAATTTTCAGAAGAAAGGCGAATAACAATTGCTGAAATAGCTAAAGAAACTGGTATCAATCGCATGACGCTATCCAAAATAATTAATCACCGTGGTCATAGCACGGTGACGGATAACCTGGATAAGTTATGCAAATACTTTGAGTGCCCAATAGAAAAATTGATCACACATATTCCCGAAGACTAGATGAAGCCTGAAGGTCAGTAGAAATTAGGTAAGTTAGAGGTGCCTGCATTTTTGGGCTCAAAATGGGCACAATTTGGGCACAGAAGATTTTCTGGAGGCATAAACGAAAAAAGCAGACCAGTAAGTTACTGATCTGCTTCCTTAAATTTGGTAGCGGGGGCTGGATTTGGTTATGAGAGTGAGATATTTAAGGCAACATAAAGTTGCCTTAAAGTGCAACAAGTGCCAATATCATTGATGGATAGGGAGCTTAGGAACTTTAATGCCTGTAGTAGTTATGGTGATTTAACACCATTAATGACGTGTTATGTGGCACAACTGATTTCTTAGGCGGCACAGAATTCTTGACCTTAAGTCATCAATCATTGGAGCTAGCCAATGTCACTAGCGCGAAGCATACGAGATTATTCTACACTTCACTCTTGGCTCAATAAAGCCGGACTTCAGCAAGCTGCTAGAACCCTTGCAGATCTTTGCGGAGTAGATGAAGTAGGACAAGTTATTGGAAACTTCCGCTATTTCTTAAAGCTGAAAGTCGGTGATGGTTTAATCAATGGTTTCGCTGATTCCGATACTCTTTTAGACATCGACGATTTCGTTTCTCTGATCACAGACTCCAAAATCCACAAGAACTTTGAAGGTGATCATGTTGGTAACACACGAATCTCGTCTAACAATAATTTCTGCAGTTTCTATAACTTAATTTCCCTCGGAAATTCTTATTCTGAACAACGCGCTCGTTTTCTTCTGTGGCTGATTGTTCAAGCTTGGGGCCGATACGTTGAATACGGATGTAAGAAAGACGAAAACATCGAAAGGGTTCTGAAATCTCTCTTATCAAAACAGCAAAAGCGCAAGTGGAGTAAGTTAGATCCAATACTCCGAGAGATAGAGTCTAACTGGTCTGAAGAAGTAGAAGCCCCGTTTTTGCTGTACGGTAGATTACTAGCTAACCGAGCCGGTAGAATCTTAAAAGAAAATGGGGCGAAAGAATTAAGGGAACTATGCCGATATCTCACCCGCATTGCTGCTGGGGAAGTTTGTCCGTCTCCAGAGTTGGTCAACACACAGACTTCGTCAGGCCCAAGGAATGCGTCAAATTCCTTTCCGGGAATGATTTCTGGGCTTTTACCAACTGACCAAACATCAGGTTCTAACCCTTGGATATCATTCGACTACCCAAACGCTGGTAACGACTCAGATGCTTTAGACTTGGAGGATCCCGATACCAATTTCGTACTGATAGATCCCCCACCAAATCCTTTGCAAGAACGATTGTCCATCCACAGTATTCGATTGCTTACAGCTGAGCACTTGATGTTTTTGCCGTGGTCTTGGGATAAACCCAACCCTGCAGAAATCGACGCATTGTTTTTCTGGATTGAACGAGCTCTAAGTGGGTCTGACTTAAGGGAAAGGCTTGGGGCTTTATTTGTTTCTTTAGGGTTGTACTGCAGCAGAACTTTGCGCCAAGTACTCGACTTTTCAATTGAAAACCTAGCGGACAATGAATGGAGATTATCAGAAGATTTATCTCGTCTTCACCGCCTTTGCCCATCTCGTCATGATGCTTGGCATCCAAATGAAACCCATTTATCTCGCATCTCTTCGTTCGAGGAAATATGGGCTCTGGAATTATCTGATGAGTTCATTTCTATTCTGGAGGAAGCTCATATTTCGAGCGATACGTCAATCGAATCGCTCGATGAGCCTAAGCGTTTGGCGCATGTATGGGCATCAGTCTCTCCAGATAAAATCGAAGTCTGGTTTAATTTTATCGCTAAGCAACACTTCCCTCGCCTAACAAGCGGAAAAATAGCGAACTGGATGTCCCAAGTAGTATTCGAAAAGGTGCGGCAGCCCGATCTTGCGAGCTTAATCTCATCGAACCCCAGGCAAGGTTTAGCTGCTTCAGTTAGCTACTCTTTTTGGAAACATTCGACTGTCCGCCCTTTTTACGATCAAGAACTCCAAATGGGTCCGCGCGACGATAACGATCCTACTTTATTAGGTTCTTTATGCTCCTTCTCAGATGAAGAAATATCTAGTGGAGTCGCTCGAGCGATACGAATTTTGGAATCGGATTATGGGGATGACCCTATTCGCAGCCACAATTTGATCTGTCGGTACACTGTCGTTGCTCTCCTTGCGGCAACCGGAGGACGACCGATACTGGATCCTTTTGAATCGTTAACCCATTTCGATCTCTCTCGAAAGATCGTGTATCTAAACGACAAATCAGATGACCATCTTCATACTGGCCGAATTGTTCCCTTACCCTCAGAAGCCGTGACTGTTCTTTCCCAATATATCGAGCATCTGTCCACACTTGAAAGTCTGGTTGAAAACAATGAGCTGACATCGCTGATCGCTTCACTACTTTCCGGTGAGGCTGCTTCGCAAAAAATTCCTCTATTCTTTTATCTATCTGACAATCTTGAAGTTCGACCCATCCATCGACGTTCCCTTTTCGACAGTGAACTGTTTAATTTAGAAATCCCAGCCAACGCTTTACGGCACAGGTTCTATCAACGACTTTTGGAAGCTGGCATAGACCACGAGGTTGCTTCTGCTTGGATGGGTCATTCCTCCAGAGAGGTAGCGACCTACGGTGCAACATCAGTAAGATCTCTGCTGGACGATATTAATGATTATCGTCACCTATCTGATAGTGTTTTTGATCTACTAGGCTTCCGCCCACTAAATCTTTCCCATGCTTGTTCCAAGGTACCGGCTGTCGAAAAAACACTAGGAGAGGAAATCTGCATTAGAACACGGCCTTTTGGAGAGTCTTTACGTCGAGTCAAAAGACTTGAAGCGAAAAAAGCAGCCAGAAAGCAAGCTCTCAATGACATTAAACAGTTCCTATCACAGCGGTCTTTCGATGAATTAGAAACGACCGAGATTGATGAGCTAGTGACTAAAATGTTACTGACACAAAAAGGATTACCACACCCAAATGCCGCATTAAGACTAACGACCCTTGTCCGCGGGGTTAGACTTTCAGGTAGTGATCACCTTGCACAGATTAGATTGCGAGCAGGACCAATTTTATCGGAGAGTCCAGAACTTGCCTCTAGTTCGATCAACGCTCTAAAACAATTAGCTGCGATCCAATCGGTCCTACCCAATTTACTGTCCAGTTTCTCAGCTGAAGGTAGCCATACCATTCGCAGCCGCTTTTTAGGCACGGTTTCTTTATTGGTAGAAAAACGAATGGGGTACACAAAACTAGCAGAGGACGTATTCACCAATAAGAACCATAGAGTTTGCTTTCTTAATAACTACTTCCATATCGAATACAGTGAAGCTCTTGATCCCTCTGACTTCAGAGCACCAGTCCAGCGACTGGCAATATCAGAAAATACTGCTCGTTTACTATTGGCAAAGCCTTCGGAAAAGACCGACTGGAAAAAGAAATTGGATCAAGCGCTCTATTCGGAACTTTCGCCTCTACAAACAGCTTTACAGGGTGAGAGCAAAGAAGAACACACACTTACCCTCCAAGAGTATTTGAAGTTACTTTCGGAAGTGATTGATCTAGCTAACCGAATTGAGTTGCCTGTTGCTGTTGGGCAGGCTCTTAATGGAAACAATCCAACGACCTGTCTTTGTATACCTGACTTACTTCGCATCCGGACGAATAAGATTTATCTTCCTCCCTCACTCACAGAAAGTGATTCCCCCTACGAAGGTTTAAATGAAGAAAATTCGGCGAAAAACGAGCCAACCATTACCCCTGTTCTAGCTAAAGTAGCTCATGACGAAAATATTGATATGGAAGGCTGTAAACTGTTTAAACAGACACTTGACGATAAAATTAAAGGTTTTCAAGTCGGTAACCGTAAACGAACAGCTAAAGCCCTAGTAAAGTTTTGCAACAAGACAGCTCATGCTCCTCTAGGGAACATTCAACTACTTGGGCAATGGATAGCACACCTGATAGAAGTAGGAAAAAATCCAGGTAATCAACGATATGAATCGTACGCCTGGAGAACTTTGAAGAACTACTTATCCCGACTTTATATTCCCCTTCGTGATCTTTCGGCCGGGATTAATCTATTAACTGCTTCCTGTGAAGACATTACTCAGGTCTACTCTGATATTATCGAAAGCGCATATCAAAAGGGCCGCAAGCGTGACCATTTAACTGGCCGAATTTCACAATTTCACCGCTGGTTGATGAAGCATGGCGCCGAGGAGCCAGATTGGAGTGAATTACAGATAGATGATGCCCACCGATCTGTAAATCCAGGATATCTATCAAATGAAGATATTGGTTGGATTACCAGCCAAATAGACTCACTTCAGATTCCATCCAATCAACGGTTATTTTTGCAAACGGTGCTTTGCTTGGGATTGAACTGGGGATGCCGTAAGTGGGAGGTTTTGGGACTACGGCGCTGTGATATTTCTAAGACAACAAAGTACGGCTGGGTATTAACTGTAGTTCAGCATCGACATCGTCCACTTAAAGGTGCAGGTAGCCGTAGGGTATTGCCGCAACTTTATGACATCGACATGCCTGCTGAACAGCACATAGACGCTCTGCTAACACAATACGACTTGCTGAATCTTAAAGATGACCATCAATCTCTGTTCAGAGGAATAGGTTTAGACCCTTTGAGTCGCCCTGACGAGGCGGATGATCTGATCAGACTTTTAATTGAATTAATTAAGAAAGCGACCGGATCGCCGCGCGCAGTATTCCACTGGTGTCGACACTCAGGCGCCAGTCGAAATTCAGCGTCACTGCTACCTTTCCAGTCGGATTTAAAGCAACTGATTCTAGAAGGCGTTGATGAAACGCGGGTCCAACAGATCCTGCTCGGTGATGAACAAAGGGTATCTAGACGGACACTGCCAGCCATCGCTCTATATCAAGGCCACATCAGTGCTCAGACTACGCTTAAGAACTATATTCACATCCTGGCCGACTGGATTGATGCATTAACTCCTGTCGATTCTGCAAATGCCGTCCTTGAGGGAGCAATTTATCCGGAAAGCTGGGAATCTTGTGATCGCCCAGAAATTCTGGATACGCTAAGCGAAACAGACGAAGACAAACCTACGCTTGGAACCATATCAAAATTTTTGTTCTCGCTACCTAGCGCAAGTGGCGTTAAACGCGCGGCAACCAATTCTGGCCTTCCGTTAGAATTTGCTCACCTAGTCCACGATCAGTTTTATAAATTGAATGGGTATATGGTTTTCAAGGGGAGCAATGGAAGCTGGATGAGGGAGCCGGCTGAAGGATATCCACTGTTGCGTTACATTTCTCCAATGAAGCGAGAGAGCTGGTTGTCGCGTGAGGATATCGGCGACGAAGATACCGATATTGAATTTACATCAGTTCTTTCAATGATAAATGCACGGCGTGTCATTTGCATATCAGTGACTGAGCAGGCTGAGTTTCTTAACAATGTCATGAGCCGTTTTGGTGTTACAAAAAGTCGATTAAAGGTTGAGTACTCTGGAAACACGAAACCCAATCATGGCTTGTTTAAAGCCCTTGGAATGCTCGATGAAGAAATTGACGCAGTAGCTCAGACCGAGCATTTAGCGTACCGCCCCCCCTCATATGAGCTTGAAGGGGGACAGTGGGATTCGCGTAGTATGGTGCTAGTGCAATTAACCAATGATAAAAATGCCAATATAAGAAACAGTTATGAACTCGCCTTCATTCTGTTTTCCTTTGGGTTGCTGACCCACTGGAATCGAGAACCGAGCAGTTTGAATCCAATAGATACACTTACCATCCATTGAAGGTGTGAGGGATTTCATTGCTCAATTTTATACTCGAGTTTCTTCGTTACTTCTTCTTCACATACAGTCACTGGAAGTTGAACTTGCCCCTCAGAAAGCCATTGATTCAGAATATCGACTAACTGTTTCTCTGTCGGAATTTGCACATCGATTTTATTTTTGGGAAAAAGATGAGAGGAACCTTCTTCATACGAAAGAGCATTCAAACTTATAAAGCATGGGGTGGCAGTATGCCCAGCTAGATTGCCGCAAACGTTGACCTTCGCCGTACTTTCAGAGTTTTCAATGTACTTTTCAATATCGACCCGGAATGGCTCCAGAAATGGACTTGTATCGAAGAAAACGGCAAAGAAAAAACCATGAAGTATCTTTTCCGAAGCTCCAATAAACACCCGAACTAACTCTTCCTCTATAAAGCTTTTTATCTCATTCGAAGAGTCAGATTCTGTGCCACCGGATTCCATATCCGGTGTAGGTGACATGATTTCCCCAATCGCACGGATACGTGAGCATTGGATCGCCATTTCCCCTTCATTGAGTGGGCGGTTAGCTTTAATTACGAATGCGCCACCGTGAGCTAAACGTTTGCTGTCAAGCAAGCCAGGATCAATGGTACTTGAAAGATCTGGCACCCAAACTACCGAGAAGGTGATATCAGGAGATGGATCAAATTCGTTATGTGCGGTCTGAAGTACTTCTGAGAAACGAGTAATGGAGTTGTTACTGGTTTCTTTCAAAGCCTTCATCGTGTAACCAATCTGGCTAACAGCATTAGAGAGCGGCTTGGGTAAGATAAATACTGCGACGTTGCAGTTAGGATGTTCAAGACAAGTCATAGTCGTTAGTTCCTTTGAAGTGATATGTACTTATCAGTTTGAACGACTAGACACGGAGGTTTGATCGATTGACCGTGTAAAACACGGAAGGCGCTTAACCATGTGAAAATTTTTTCTTCAAATTTTCAAGATATCAAGGTACCGCTACCCCTTTTAATAAATTCTACTAATGAAACTCGCTATCTTGAAAGCATTTACAGTCATGACAGCCGCACCATTCCCTAAATAAGAGAATGATACGGCACAACTCGAAGCAGTAGATTTTTTCTTGGTTACCAAAAAACTACTTTTCCAGTGTTAGGAGTCTGAAGGGGCAAGGCTGACCCTTCCCTCATCTGTGAGTACAAACCAGCCGAGTTCTAAGCCAACGTTAATTAGTGATTGATCCCATTCTTCCGCGAGAAACGAGCGACACTCATCAATAAGATCAAACGGGCCCAATGTATGCCTGGTTGAAAGTCGGGGTACAGACCAGAAATAACCGAGGACAGATTTACGGCTAACTCTTCAGTAGTTACGTAACCTTGAACATCCAATTGCGAATACACTTCATCAACTACATGATTAATCTGGTTAGTGCATGCATTAATCATGTATCTGAAACGAGTTTCTTCATCCATGAAACTCCCTACTAACTCAAACTTTGAAACTAAATTTTCCTCTTCTACTGCTAAGCTAACTATTACCATTTAACTCTCCATAAAACTTCCAATTGATTAGAAACAAGAGCAATCAATCATTCGACATATCGACCCACCTTTGTACCTATAGCTCTGCTATCCAATAATCACTAAGACGATGGGTCACCAGAACAATCATCTGTTCTGCATACAGGTTAATGGGGTTTCTGAAAGGGTTAGTTCGATTGAACCGCCAAAATTGCGGTTGGAATGGACTACGCAACCTCAAAAGGGGATTTTTCCCTAGAAAAGTAACTAATCGAGTACAATTAGGCACCTAACCAGCAAGCAACATGAGCTCCTTGCATAAGGTTTTACCCAACAATTAGTACGTAAATTCGATGAATCCTGAACTCACATCCTGGCTAGAACAACTCACACCAGAACAGCTAGAGCTCGTCAAAAACAAGGTAACCGAATTAGCTGAACGCAAAAAAGAACGGCTGAAAAACCCGGGAGCACTTTCAACCATTGATCTTGCCAATAATCTTGGTATTGATATCTCGTCTTTGGAGAGGCAGATCGACTTTTCGATTAAGCGCAGATAAAAAAATCGAAATGAGGTTGCTTAGGAATAGAGGTGACTCGTGAGATCTAATACTGATCACTAGAATGGGGCTAAGGTCACAAGCTGAAGGCAATCTGCTAGGCCTCGGGATGAGAACCTATATTGGCGTTGACGCCATAACGAACTGATACATGGTTTTACAACAATCCATTAACAATATTCACCAAATTTGATTTTCCTTAATACCTCTCGTACCCAGTTACGACCGTCAAATGTATCGAATAAATCAACAGGTGTATCCCCAGCAAGAGCCGGAACCGGAGTGTGCAACCATTCAATAGCTGTTTCTTTATCATCCCACAAGTTAATAGCTTGAGTAGTTACACGAAATATATCCAAAACCTTTTCTGAATCGCTGGGGCTTAAAGATTTCTTTCGATAAAAACGGCTGAGGTTTGAAGAACTGGTGTTAAACAAGCGAATGAATAAACTACGACTGATTAGCTTTGCCCCCACTTTAACAGCCGTGCCAGGGATTCCTCGGCGCACTACCTGAATATAAACTGCTCTATTAGTCAGGGCATCAGCTGGAATCTGCGCCTCTTCAAGAAAGTCATCAATTGGCATTGTCATCGTTATACTCATTCTATGGATGAAAGGTATCTATCAAACTGGTAACGATTCACCCCCCCTTCTAATGCGGCCTCATTTTTTAGAGTCTGATGGTGCTTGGCGTGAGGGGATAAACTGAGTGTCAAAGCATCCTTCAGTATCGAGGATACGCGCCCTGATCAGCCTTTCTTTACGTTCATGAGCGGTTATCGTTTTCTCGCCTTTTCTAACACGTTGAATCAACTTAGTTAGTGACATCAGATACTCCCAATCAGTAATGAAATAGGATAGCCCATCTGAACGACCAGTGCTTTCTATATTATGGCTCACCCACTCCAATATCTAACAAGGCACATGTCAATGCCTCGGTGTACATAAAAGGAACAGCTTACGAGCGTCTAAAGAACAGGGCGTGATGCAACTGTTCTCACGCTTAACACAACTTGGAGTTCCACCTTATCGGCGAACATTCAGTTGGTTTACGCCATTTGCTTTTCATAAGCCATAGGACTCATATTTTATAAATATCCCAAAATTGATTCTATCCCCTTTTATAGAGGCCTTAATGCTTATTATTTTTTAGAAAAACTCAGCAGCTCTTCCACTACCTTGTTCAAAATTTCCTCTTCACCCAAAGACCTTGAGAGAATCAACCCCCCTTCCAAACTAGATATGACCACAATAGGTAAAGGCCCTTCAGTATCTGAATTACGAGCACTATTAAGGTATTTACAAACCATTTCGAAATAAGATGCGGTAGCAGATTGTACTTCTTCTGGTAAGACATCGTGCTCGGCAGCAAACATTCCACAAAGGCAGCTTAGCCTGTCATCAAGTAGAGATTTTTTAAATAGGGCCGCGACTTTACATATTGCATCTGCATAGTCTAATGGCACTGACAATGTGTCTTTTGCCGCCAAAGAATATTTAGCGACTAGAGCCTCCATAAGTGCATCTTTAGTTGGAAAATGGTAATGCACGCTCGCACTTTTTATACCAACTTCATTGGCAATATCTCGGAAACTAACACCATGATAACCTTTTGATCTAACGCGATTTTCTGCCGCATTTAAGATCTTGTCTCTCATATTTAATTCTGACATTTAATAACTCCATTTCTTACCCTTATAAGATAGGGGTTTACAAACTTAAGTGCTAGGCTTAATATAACTACCTATTGATAGATAGGTAAGCCCTTATTGCCCATAGCCGTCTGTTACTTAAACAGACATTGAGGAGGGAATATGAAATTAAATGAGAATTTCCAAAAAAATGTCACCTTACATAGCAATAGCCTTGAGTGGATCTCATCACCCATGAGAGGAGTCGAAAGAAAAATGCTTGAAAGGATTGGTGATGAAGTTGTGGACCGTGCAACATCAATTGTCAGGTATGCTGCTGGGAGTCGTTTCTCTTCACATGCCCATGATGGAGGCGAAGAATTCATTGTGCTAGAAGGCGTTTTTCAAGACGAGCATGGAGACTACCCTGCCGGGTCATATCTAAGAAACCCGCCAACTTCACAGCACACCCCGCGATCAGAAAATGGCTGCATAATATTTGTCAAACTAGCGCAATTTGACCCAAAAGATCGAACTTCAGTGAAGTTAGATACAAACAAAATGATGCCCGTTCACGATAAGACTAGAGAGGGCGTATCCGTAATACCACTATTTCAAGATGACCGTGAAAACGTTCGTATTGAAATATGGGAAGCAGGCAGAGAAGTACAGATAGACGCTACAAATGGTGCAGAGATATTGCTTCTTGATGGTCAATTTCAAGCTGTAGATGAAATCTTCGAAAAGCAATCTTGGATGAGATTGGCCCCAGATCAAAAAATTAGTGCCGTTGCTAGTTCGACTGGCGCAAAAGTTTGGGTGAAGTCGGGGCATTTAAGAAACGAACTTTCTCAAAGTTAACAAACTAGATAATAGATAAACTCTGGAAACAATTAAGAGGTAACACAATATGATTGCTTACACTATAGTTGGAACTCGAAACGCTGAAAGGTCAAAGAAGTTTTACGATGCATTACTATCAGAAATAGGTGGTAAACGTGCTGTTGAAGTAAACCGAGTTACGTTATATGCCGGAACAGAAGGTACTCCTTTCTTTGGAATTGCAGAGCCTGCAAATGGTGAACCTGCATGCATAGGCAACGGGTCTATGATCGCGTTAGCAGCATCAAGTCCTGAAGAAGTTGATAGGCTTCACCAAGTAGCTCTCGATTTAGGTGCTCAAGATGAAGGTGCTCCAGGCCCTAGAGAAAATCAAAGTTTGAAATTTTATGCTGGGTATTTCCGTGACCCTGATGGAAATAAACTAAACTTTTTTTACATGTAAACTGATTTACCTAAAGAATCATGCCAGGCAAATCCTCAGACATTTAGTCTAGGATTTGTCGGCATTGGCCGGACAAAACCCTTACCCGTAGTAAATTGCACTTAATCAAAATTTGCATCTCGCTTGGTAAAATCAGTTAATATTCAGCTTTGAGCAAAATCATTGTGTGCTTTGGAAAGCAGTTTAGATTATTAAGAAAGACTAAAAGCTACTATTCTAGCTACCCAAGCATGGTAGGCGATTATATTAAAACTGATACTGTTAGTTCTTTTCTAATGATAATTCAGCCAACTGACAATCAAATTTTTTCTACTTATTCTTTCATCCAAACCCTTACTGAATCTTTACCCATAAATGATATTGGTTTGAGTACTGTTTGCTAATAGGTTGCCATGTTGATCCCATACCTCGGCGGTTGATGAACTTAAACCATGCTCAGCAAAATTTATTCTTGAGTGATACCCTATATGGGCTTTTGGGTCTAATGAATTACTTGGTAGAGTAAAATGAATAGTCCAAGAAATAGTGGATAAAGGCAGAAAACCATCATAATGAGTTGAGGCCGTTGGAGGCCAGGCATCTATCATACAAACAAGATGCGCATCCGTTATTTTTGAGGGCGCTTCTTTAAACCTGACCCAACCACCTAGTTCGGGTACTTGTTTAGCACTAAACGGTAGCGCATCAGTTGCAGCTCTTACATCAAAGTGCTGGAAAAGTTCAGGTAAGTCATCCCCCTGCAGCACAATAGAATCATCAACACTCTTCATATCTGGAGCTATAAAATGGCTTATTGTTACCTTAGAATCAATTTGTAAAAGAAAATGAGCTGTTGCAGTGGCTTTCAACTTTTTATCTTGCGTAAGATATGCTCTTTTAATAGTTGCGGTTCTTCCATTAGCCAATGTTTGTACCTCAACCGAATATGGCTTCAAAGCTTCAAATGGTCGTACAAAATTAATCTCAAAACTACGCAAATTTCGATCTAATTCAACCTCATTTTGCATTTTCTGACACAAAATTGCCGCTGTTAACCCACCAAACGTTGTTCTACCCTGCCCCCAACCTGGAGAAATAAGTGGGAGTTCACCTGCAACTACCTTATTTAATACTTCATCAATCTGCATAATTCTAAACCCTTCGTATAAATATATTATGTATACAAACCATATGGGTAAATTTTTATAGTCTTCGTAGCAACTCTTTCAACAACAGAACCTCTGCTTCAGAGAGGTTTTCCAAAAATTTCTTATTAGCAGGTTCAACCCGGCTGTATATTTCTGTGGCAAGTTCTTTTCCCGGTTCAGTCAGACTAATAATAATTGCTCTCCTGTCATTTGGGTTATGATGTCGGGTTACAATCCCTAGAGCTTGCAACCTGTCTAATATTCCGGTCATTGTTGCATTATCAATACATGCAGCGCTCCCAAGATCACTCGCTGATACAGCACCAGTCTCACACAATAATGCGAGTACTTTAGCCTGCACAGCAGTAACCCCTAGATCGGAAATTGTGTTTTTCCAATGGTGGGTACCTGTTTTTGCTGTTTGAACTAACAAATTAAAAATACAATCACTGGTAGAAAACTTTCTGTTCATAGTGCCAATCTAAAGGTTTAAATTAATTTGTACACTAAATAAATAATCTTTACAAATTCACTCTACCTTTTATCAGATAAACGACGAAAAACAACCAATTTTGATATCATACTTTGCACTACAGAATCATGCTGATTGAATGTATCTGTTTTGATAGTAACTATCCCCCTATCATCCTTAGTACTAGATAGTTTTATATTTATTACAGTCGAAACTATTCTAAGCGTATCTCCTGGTCTAGTTGGTTGTGGCCAAGTGATTTCAACTCCCGCTCCAATAAGCCCGCCAGCGAAAGGAGCCCCACCCTCCACAAGAAGGCGCATTGTGATTGCAGCTGTGTGCCATCCACTAGCAGCTAAGCCTCTGAATAGGCTGTTATCTGCTGCACCAGCATCTAAATGGAATGGTTGGGGGTCATACTCCTGCGCAAAACTTATTATTTTATCCTCAGCTATGGTGACAAACCCATTTCTGAAGATCTGTCCTATTGCAATATCTTCTAAATAAAGAGACTTATTGGCATCCATATTATTCCCTTATATATAATTTCAGCTAGTACGGTACAGTAACCAAGCACGTGTTACGGGTATTATGAGTTGCGAGAAAAGAGCAGTGGCCCAGATAACATTCCCAACAATAGAAGGGACATGTGGAGCCACAACGAAGCAGGCAATTGCTGTATATATTCCAAAAAGACGAACACCCCCTCGACCATGGTCAAAAGCGATTCTATGCTCTGTTATATGCCTTAAAGCCCATATCATTGCTATATACCCAGCTAATCCAAAACAGCCAATAGCAGCGTATTTAATCGGATAAACCTCCCAAAATCCGACTTTGACCTCTCCAGATAAAGCAACCCCAACCATCACTCCGCACAGCATTAAAAATAGGTGCGCTAGCCACCATTTCACTAATGTTGATAATTGACTATCTTTAGGCTTAGCGTTACCTACGAAATCAAAATAGATCCAGCACATTATAAAAACTGAAAATCCCCCAAAAGCGAAATTAAATAGAACTTCAGGTGAGACCTTATATATCCCTTTTTCAGACAAGGTTAAAACAAGTTTAAAAAAACCCTCACCAAGAACAATCAAAGTAAGCAATGAAAAACGTTCGGCCATATGTCCTAAGCGAGGTGAAAAAGTATTAAATCGAATGACCGAAATACGGGGAATCATATAAACTAATTGAGTACAAATCATAGCCGCAGCAAAAAACCCAAAAGCGTATGGCTTCGGTAAAAAAGCAGTGATTGCAAAGATTGCTGCAAAACATAAGTAATTTCTAATCTGTTCGAAACACATAGAATGAGAGGTCTCATTATTTCGTCTCGCTCTATAATACAATGCAGCTAGCATGATTCGATTAGCTGAAAACCCCAATGCAAAATAAGACCAACCATTACTTTCGATTGAAGGAATCGCAGCCGCCATAACCATTAATGTACATACCATCACAGACATGATGATTCGGTGCCATATATCTGTACTAACATATATCGAGTTAAAAACACTTAGTTCACCCCATGCATACCAAAGGGCAATAAATAGGCCGACAAAAACAAAAAATCCATTAAAATCTAGGTTTTCTGATAGATAGCTTCCTAGAAGAAAGATCGTCACGACATGAATCAAATCATAAAACAACTCGGTCCAGTGAACATGGTCATTGGGGTTATCTATATCGTGGTGGTGCTGAGGTTTACGCCACATCGGGTGATTCTGTAAAGCCATAACAGTTAATTCTCATTTAAAACATTAATAACTGAAAACTAATTTCAAATTACCTATAAAAAATTTATTATGGCAACATAGCATTAACCAAAAACTATGTTTATAAACAATAAAAGCTACGAACCATAAATAAAAAAATTCAACCAAATCCAATATAATTTTGACCTTTTAAAAAAACCTATCTTTAATCACCTCATTAACCTTCAATTGCAATTCTTCTGAACTTAATTGCCATAAAGCCCGACCTCGTTCAATAAAATCATAGCCACTAAAAAAACCATTACTATGTTTTATTTGTTCAGAAAAAAGAGTAATATTTTTCTCTTCGTATTTACTATTACCCGTCATTAATAGATAAACACTCTTCTGGGAAAAATCACTCGCCTTCACAAAAGCCCAAATAGGTATAGCAGGTCGAAACATCCAAACGGGTGAACACAATATGAATTTGTCATATTCACCAGTGTTAAATTGAGAATATTGTATGTTAGAAATTGAGCTAAGATTTAATGCATCACGCATAGCCCTAAGCTGCCCCATAATATTTAAAGGATAATCGTCTGTTACAATATTTAATAAGTCAGCCTGAAAAACGCCAGCAGCCTCTTTTGCTGCAATAAGTGTGTTGCCTGATCGCGAGTAAACAACAACTAGAGTTTTACTTTTTTTCGTTTCGTTTGTACTGTAATGGGGACTGTTAACCCAACTTTGATCTTTATAGAGAACTAAACTCAGCCCCCCAGTAGCTGCAAGTACAGCTCCACTAGCCCAACCTAATAAAATTTTACGCCTTAAGGGTGACAAACAATGATGTTTGTTCATCGTTTTATTGCTCATGATGTGAAAAATAAAAAGGCGGCCACATAGAAGTCTGCCTAGATCTCAAGATAAATTTCTTTCCGTTAATAATTTTTTTAAAGTTTGGTCAAAGTAGATCACATTTGGCATTAGCTGATGACTAGCAACTTCAGTAATTACTGCACCTTCTGGGCCAGGATATTGCCAATGATTCGGACTCGTTTGAGGATTTTCTTGAGCGACTACAGTGCCTCCCCAAAAACAAGAGATATATGTAATCAGCATTACGATAAGTTTTATCAATGTAGTTACCTTGACGCGTGTGCTTCATCTAATAACTACATTTTTGCTGCCCCCCCTTTTTTGTAACACTAATAAACCTGCCTATTGCTTGCCTATTTCTGCTTTAATGAATACATATCTGTAGGAGCTTTGCCGAAATAACGCTTAAACTCACGACTAAATTGCGAGACACTTTCATAGCCTACTTCTGATGCCGCAACCCCTGCACGAAGCCCGTTGTCTACAATCAAATCTTTTGCTTTATTCAATCGTGTTTTTTTTAAGTATTGAAGAGGTGTTTCACCTGTAATCTTTTTAAACGTACGGTGAAAAACTGAAACACTCATGTTTGATGATTCTGAAAGATCTTCTACACGTATTGGAGATTTGAAATTTTTGTGAACGTGAGACAGTGCTTTGGCAATTCTTGCATAGTGAGAGTTATGCTGGGTTAATGTATAAAGTGCAGATCCTCGTTCACCTTGCAGAGCTCGAAACATAATTTCTTGTACCAAGTTAGTACCCAAGGCTTCACCTTCTAGTGGAGATAACATCGCCTTCAGAAGACGAATAGCTGTATCTTCCATGTCATGATCTAATTGGACAGGTTCGATATTACTGTATAGCTTTGATTCAGAGTCATGAGAAAACGTTGAATATTTACTGACTTTAGCTACGAGAAGTTGAAGATCAGAAAGGTCTACATCAATAAAAATTCCTAAAAGTGGGTCGTCAACTGTTGCGAATGACTCACATTCAGCTGGGGTAGGAGCACTCACTACAAGATAATGCCCAGAGTCATATCGAAATGATTTACCATCAATGCGCCCTATTTTATGGCCCTGCCCAATAATAATAATCCCTGCTTCATATAGCATCGGCGAACGTGCAACAGGGTGATCTGACCAAAAGAGCCGAACTCCAGGAATTGAAGTTTCTACAAATCCATTACTTTGTCCTTGCCCAAAATGGTCCCGACTTCGACTTAACAACTGACTTAATTCCGACATTACCTCATCTCCCTTTAAGCATAATCATATCAGCATACTTCAATTATAAAGCCAATACCTATCAATGTAAGCAGAATTAGGCAAAGTTAAAACAGAATTCCATCTACTTGAAAATTGCATCTTCATTTACTCTTATCTTATTTATCAACCTTATTGTCACGAAGGTATTCAGAATGGCTAAAGCGCTCATTATTAACACTCATCACTATTATGAATTTTCTAAGGGTGAGTTGAATTCTGAAATTGTAAAAATCTTTAAAGAAAAGCTTGAAAATAAAGGCTATGAAACTCGCCTGACGGAGACTGATCAATCTTGGGATATAGAAGAGGAGCTTGAAAAGCATCAATGGGCGGATGTGGTAATTGTACAAGCACCCGTGAACTGGATGGGCGTTCCGTGGCCTATGAAGAAATATATGGATGAAGTATACACGGCGGGAATGTTTGGAGCCTTGTGCGATAGAGATGGCCGTTCGGAAGTAAACCCAAAACAAGGTTACGGTACTGGAGGTACGCTAAAGGGGAAAAAATATATGCTCTCCTTAACCTTTAATGCTCCTAAAGAAGCTTTTGACAATCCAAATGAATACCTTTTTCAAGGCAAAAGCGTGGATGACCTCTGGTTTCCCATGCATATGAACTTTAGATTCTTTGCTATGGAAGGACTTCCTACGTTTGCGTGTTATGACGTAATGAAAAATCCAGAGATTGATGATGACTTGAAACGTCTCGATAAACATATAGATGATCACTTCTAGCCTTTTAGAACCTTTTATTTAAGGTATTTAAGACTAGGAAAAAGCCTATTGATATCGATCATTAATAATGAATTAGCTCAGACCTAATCTGAAAGTTACCTGATAATTCCTGCGCTACTACCAGATTAGATTTGGGCTAAATTTTTATCGGCAAAGTTTACTCATCAATGCAGCCCCCCTTTAGATTAACCACATAGAGCATGTTTTAAGAATGAAGACAGTCCAGATTACGAATTTATATTCAACCCAGACCTAAACGCCTTGTTTATTCTTCATAAATGCAGTCAACAGCTAATTCGTCAGAGTCATGCCGTTACTCTCAGTCTTCGCTTAAAGAATGAAAAATTGCATTTTGGAGTTTTCTTAGTTGGATATAGCAAGATGGGGCAAACACCATTCCTTTAAATAAATACTTTACGAGGTGTTACCACTGCAGGTTTGGAAGGCTGCACAATTACTATGAATAACTTCCTGAAGATCTGCTACATGCCAGGAGCGGAAATGTAATCAGTTAATCATGCAGGAATACAACAACAGTTTTGCTTTGTAAGTTTTCGATAAGCCTGTAATGGTCTAATGACACCGACACTTTAATAAGAGACTATAAACGTCAAACATTGAGGTGTAGGAA
>JAILXS010000027.1:0-2283 GCA_050789425.1 Neptuniibacter sp. | reverse complement strand
GACGGTGCGAAAGAAGCGGACGACTGCCGTGCATGTAACCCATACGGTCCGTTCACTGCTTACGGTGCAGCGTCTGAACACGGTGCAGGTCTGACTGCCGGTTCTGCAGGTCTGGGTGGTTTTGAACCAACCGGTCGATTCCGCAGCGGCATCCTGGGCATGGCTCAGGAAGAGGACGAGTACCAGCTGACTGTTCAGTACCGTTTCTAAGAGAACATGCGGGGTAGGAGCCTGTCTCCACCCCGCAATATGATAATAAGAAGGTGAAATGCGATGAAGAAAACATTATTAACGTTGGCGATTGGCTCGGTTATGGCCGCTGGTGTGCAGGCAGCCCCAATCGCAGAAGAGATTGTCAAAAAATCATTTTTTCCATATGACAACGGCACCCCAGCTGTGGATGCTGTGAAAGTCGGTATGGTGATTAACTCAGGTAATGTGGAATCTGTAAAAGAGTACCTGGATCCTGCGATGTATGAGTTCATTAAGAACGGTGATTACGAAATGAAAGTGGGTGAAACCACGGACTTCCGTCTGCACCAGTCTTATGTTGACGCGACACGTAAATATGCGGGTGATACTGCTCTGGGTGAAAAGGTCGGTGAAATCACTGCTCCTGGTGCAGGTCGACCATTCCCGCAGGAACCGTCTATGGATGATCCACGTGCCGGTGAGAAACTGGCGTGGAATTTCAAGTACGGTTACAACTGGGGTGACTCGGCTGCGATCAGCCCATTCTACTGGCAGTACCGGGATATGAACAGCGGCAAGGTTGAGCGTAAAGTTAAGTTTAACTTCAACTTCCTGAACTTTACTCGCCGAACTCAAGACGAGCCGTTCCCGGAAATTACGCCAAACCCATCCAATCTGTTCCGTGCTACATACGTGCAGGTACTGGAACCTTACGATGTTAAAAACACACAGTTGCTGATCCAGCGTTACGAAGATGACCTGAAGCGTGATAACGCGTATCTGTACCTTGGCTTCCAGCGTCGTGTACGTCGTCTGTCTACTGGTCAGACCACGGATGCGTTCCTGGGTTCTGACATCATGATCGAAGACTTTGAGGGTTTTAACGGTCGTATCAGTGATATGAACTGGACCTACAAAGGCACAAAAAACATCTTGCTGCCTATGTATAACCACAACGATATGACACTGGACGCTGAGATTCATAAAGATGATGAAGGCTATCAGATGATCGCGTTCGGCGGAAAGGGCGGTTGCTTCCCAAATATTACCTGGCAGTTGCGTAAGACTCACATTGTTGAATCTGACCCGATCGATCCAAACCACCCTGTAGGTAAGCGTGTGCACTTTATGGATGCTCAGACATTCATCCTGCCTCGTAACGTTACTTACGACCGTAAAGGCGACCTTTGGAAAACCTTCACTATTGGTCAGTCTCACCCGGATCACCACCTGCCAGTTAACAAAGGTAAAGGTGTAGCGGTTGATGACAGTTTCTCAATGGTAGACGTGCAGGCTAACCACTGTACTACAGGTCAGTTTAAAGGAATCGTGGACGGTGCTCTGACACCGCCAAGCAAGATGACAGTACAGAATCTGCGTGCATCAGGCCGTTAAGACTCTGTGTAATGAAAGAATCACTCTCGCATCCCTTCATAGGGTGTTTGAGGTTCTACCTCGATTACAGGGACGTTTAACCTACTGATAACAGGCTCGGATTGTAGGTATCTCAACGCTCGTTAGCCAAGGATGGCTTTTTTAACCAGTCACTGTTTGTTAGTGATTATCAAATTAAGTACGAAAGAAAAGTGATGAATTATGACTGAATATGTACACCCATACCGTGATGCTGAATTTCTCTTGAGCGAAATAGTAGATTTTGATGGCTTGTGTGTCAGTGCATCACTTGAAGATATCAATACCGAACTGGCTTCAGTGGTGTTAAACGAAGCGGGTAAATTAGGTTCAGAAGTACTGGCTCCTTTAAATGTTGTTGGCGATACAAAAGGGGCAAAACTTGAAGAAAAAGGTGTAGCTGAAACAGAAGGTTTTTCTGAAGCTTACCAACAGTTTATTGAAAATGGTTGGGGTGGCCTGACAGCAGATGAAGAGTTTGGCGGACAGAATCTGCCAAATGTTCTGGGCACTGCTGTCGACGAAATCTGGCACTCAGCCAATATGGCATTCGCCCTGTGCCCGATGCTGACGAAAGGTGCAATCGAAGCACTCACACATCACGGTTCGGATGAACTGAAAACCCAGTATCTAGAAAAACTGGTGACCGGAGAATGGACCGGAACCATGAATTTAACA
>JAILXS010000026.1:0-2325 GCA_050789425.1 Neptuniibacter sp. | reverse complement strand
AACGCTCGCGCCAACTCATGGAGCCACCATAGAACCGCCTTCGTAGGCATCAACTTCCATGCCTGTGGCTTCCACTGAACGAACGGTGACGCGGTTGTCATCCACCTCAACTTTAAGGTGGGCGAGAGCTTTCTGCTCTGCATCCAGTGCAGACTGGGCGCTGTCGTTGCCGAAGAATGCCAGCGTTTTTGCAATGGCTCTGCCGATATCGTCGGAGAGGTCTGTGCCTTTTAGACCGTGTTCATATATTTGATCACCTGCAAGGTAACCTGCACCACCGGCTGCGGTTAAACCTAAACCGGCCCAGCCCATAGCACCTGCACCCAGCCAGGGTAATTTGCTGATTTTAGTTCCACCGACCATTCCAGCGGTTGCCATTGCTTTGGATACGGTGGTGTGTACTTTGCCCGCTGTTCCAGATATTCCTGGAATGCCTCCCGGCATACCGGGCATCGAACCCATTCCACCAGGCATATTCACAACATACACCGGAGTTACACCGGCGACTTCTTCCAGGGCTTTACCGGCAGCGACACCGCCAACCAGAGCACCACCCTTACCAAAGAAACTTTTTGCAGCCCGGCCACCGTATTTATACAGTGCACCGGCTCCAATAAGCGCTCCCGCACCGCCGAGCATCAGGTCGGCACCATCCAACCCAAGACCGCCTTGATCTTTGTTGTCTAGGGTGTACTTAATCAGGTTACTGATGGTGTTATTGATGGGCTGAGCAAAACTGTCAGCTGCCTGGCCCAACGCACCTCTTAAGCGTGCTGTCTGGTCTACGCCATTATCCAGGGCATCTTTAAGATCACGGTCAATAGTGCCTGTAGCGTTGCGGATCTGTTCAGTGATTGCTTTTGCCCCGGCGACTGAGTCACCAGAAAGAAATGCCTTAATACCACGCTGGGTATCGAGATCTGTTTCGCCAAAGGCTGCACCGATCAATGCATCACGCTGTTGGTCGTTTTTCTGCTTTTGGTAAAGCTGGGCAATATCGTCAATGACCGAGAAGGTATCGCGGCGGTTGCCATCTTTACCGTAAAAGTTTATTCCCAGGCGTTGGCTGACTTTGTCCTGATACTTCAGGTTGGTGAAGATACGCAGGGTACTGTCGGCAATGGTGGCCAGACGCTCTGGCTGTTTCTCGAACAGAGACAGCTGCTCGATAAAGCCCAGAGTCTGATCAAAGTCCAGGTTGGCTGATTTGGCATTAACACCGACACGGGAAAAGATACTTGATAGATCCTCCAGTTCGGCATTACCAGCACGACCGGCCACGGTCATTTTGTCCAGCAGATCAGTGGCAACACCCACTTGTGCCAGATCAAATCCAAAGATTTTGGAACCAACGGACAAGCCACTGGCCAGAACGTTAGAGTCTGCACCTGTAACGGCTGTGGCCGGTGCAATTGCTTGGTTAGCTTTGAGTGCCTGCGTCCAATCCAACCCAGACTGCAGTAAGTTTTCACCCGATCTGCGCGAGCTATCAACGGTTACGCCGTATTGCTTCTGCAGCTCATAGAGTTCTTTGCGCAGCTCTTTAGTTTCTGAACGGGCCACCCCCGCAGTTTGTGACATGCGGGTTAGGTTTTTATCCAGGAGCGCTGACTCTTTGGCTATTTGCAAACCCGACCAGGCGGCACCGATCGCAACAATCTCATTACGGAAATTGCCCAGCACGCCGCCTGTGAGTTGTTTAAACTCCTGGCGCAGGCTACGCAGTTCCCGTTCTGATTTATTCGTGAACGCATTTACTCCATGACCTGACTGACGCAGTCCACGCATGAACTGGTTGTTCTGCAGGTTAAGTATCAGGCTAGTTGTCAGTGCGTCCACGTGCGATTCCTAGATAGTAATCAAACTCATCCACTGGTAACGCGAGAATTTCATCACGTGACCAGTGGAATTTAAGGGCCAGCAGCGCTACTTGCTGCCAGAGTCTTCTGCGTTGCTCTCGTTTGGCATCTGCTCGCTTCCGAGCTTTCCCTGCGCTTTACGCAGGATGTGAAAATCTTCCGGTTTCAAATTACGGATCTGTTCAAGCGAGAACGGACCTTTACAATCATCAACCTGTACCAGCTGACGAGCAGCTAACGAGCCAGAGAAACCCAGCTGAAAGTTAATGCCACCGCTTTCCATTTCGGCATCAAACATTTCGCCTACGGTTTCCAGTTCGCGTAGCTCAAATTTTTTCAGGCGCTTACCGTTAAACTCGATACCGTGCTTAAACGTGCCAGTTACTGTGTTAGACATAACGGTTCCTTAAATTGATTGCGCTGGGCCGCTGGCCATTTCGATGTTGATCTCGCCATTACTGACACC
>JAILXS010000025.1:0-2465 GCA_050789425.1 Neptuniibacter sp. | reverse complement strand
ACGCTCGCGCCAACTCATGGAGCCACCATAGAGCCGCCTTCGTAGGCATCTACTTCCATGCCTGTGGCTTCAACTGAACGAACGGTGACGCGGTTGTCGTCTACTTCGACGCGTAGATGAGCTTTGTACTTTTCTTCTGCATCAACTGCGGCCTGGGCGCTGTCGTTGCCGAAGAATGCCAGCGTTTTTGCAATGGCTCTGCCGATATCGTCGGAGAGGTCTGTGCCTTGTAGTAGATGGTCATATGCAAGAGTGCCTACACCGTAGCCAGCAGCACCGGCCACACCCACACCTAAACTGGCAGAACCTAACCCCGCTGATGTGACAGAACCACCCAGTACTGTACTGTTAAGTCCCATCCATCCCAGAGCCTTACCACCATAATGAGATGCATAGTCATTAAAAACTGATCTCCATCCGAGCTTGGACAGCTTACTTGCCATACCTTCACCAGGTAATCCGGTGTAACCACCTGGGCCTGGAAGGCCAGGCAAACGAGCGCGACCTTTACCTCCCGCCCCGATGAGGTCATCAATGATTGATCCGTTACGGCCACCCATAGTTGGCATATTGACAACATAGACAGGGGTGACACCTACCATCGCCTCTAAAGCTTTACCAGCGGCAACCCCCCCTGCTAATCGGCCACCTTTACCGAGAACCTTTCTGGCCAAAGGACCACCGTATTTGTAGCCAGCGACACCAGCGCCCAGCAAACCAGCCCCGCCTAAAAGCAGGTCGTTACCGTCCAGGCCTAAGCCGCCTTTTTCTTTGGAGTCGAGCCCGTATTGAATGAGCTTGTTAATGCTATCGTTAATGGGCTGAACCAGCCCATCGGCGGCATCACGGAGCGCACCTTTTAACCGACTGGTGGAATCCACTGCGTTATCGATTGCATCTTGAAGTCGTTTGTCTATCTCATCTGCACCACTGACCAGAATTCGATCGAAGCCGTCAGCTTTATTGAGAATGTCCCCGCCTAATACACCTCGCATAAATTTTTGGGTGTCCAGATCCATCCCTTTGAAAACGACACTGGAAAAACGTGCTTTCCGGTCTTCGGTGGTGCCGTATTCTTTGTATTTAGTTGATAGATCACCAAGCACCTTTAAAGGATCGCGGGCTGTTCCGTCTTCGTTGAAAAAATTAACCCCTGTGGTCTTTGATACACGCTTCCGATATTCGCCGTTGGTGAAAATCCGAATACCGGAATCAAACAAGGTGCCTAATCGATCGGGGTTCTGCTCAATTGCTGACATGGATTCCAGCAGAGCAAGCGTTTGACTCATGGAGAAATTCGCTGCATCCGCATTAACGCCGACACGTCCAAACATACTGGCGAGATCTTCAAATTCCACTGCACCAAAGTCAGTGGCTTTAAGGAACTGATTCGTTAGACGCTTGGCTACCTTTTCATCTGAAAGGTCATAACCGAAGGTTGAAGAGGCGACTCCCAAGCCACTTGCTACCAAGCGTGGATCCGCGCCGGTGATAGCAGAAGCTGCACTGACGGACCGGCCGGAACCTAGCGATTCTCTCCAGGATAGGCCCATTTGGATCAGTTTTTCATAACCTCCCACCATCTGGTCTACTTGGGTGCCATGATCTTTCTGTAGCAGAAATAGCTCATTGCGTAACTCTTTGGTTTTATCCCGCGTCACGCCTGCAGTTTGAGACATCCTTATTAGCTGTTTATCCAGAACAGCAGAATCTTTACTAATTTGTAGTCCTGCCCAAGCGGTACCTATTCCAATGATCTCATTGCGGAGATTACCGAAAACGCCACCTGTCATTCGGTTTAAATCACCGAATTCCTTTTTGGCTCGTTTAGTGAAACCCGATATAGATCGATCAGCTTTTCGCATATTGCGATCAGTTTTAGCCGCAAACCTATCCATACCCATAGTGGTATCCCTCAGTCCACGAGTGAACTGAGAGTTTTGAAGGCTGAGTACTAAACTAGTTGTCAGATCGGTCACGGGTCATTAACTCTAGATAGTAGTTGAACTCATCCACTGGCAACGCCAGAATTTCATCACGCGACCAGTGGAATTTCAGTGCTAATAGGGCTATTTGGTCCCAGACTCGCTGCCGCTGCTGTCGTCCTGCAGTACAGCGTTGAGCTTTCCCTGCGCTATGCGTAGTGCGGTAAAGTCTTCTGGTTTCATAGAGCGGATTTGCTCAAATGAAAAGGGGCCATTAAACGAACCAATACGGATTAACTGGCGGGCCATTAAGGCACCATTGAACGCTAGTTGGTTATGCGCGCCATCCGCTTCCACTTCGGCATCAAATAACTCTCCGGCGGTTGCTACTTTCCGCATCTCGTATTCAGTTTGCAAAGTGCCTTCATACTTAAAACCGTGAGGCAACGTGCCAGTTATTGTGTTAGACATAACGGTTCCTTAGATTGATTGTGCTGGCCCGCTGGCCATTTCGATGTTGATCTCGCCATTACTGACACC
>JAILXS010000020.1:0-5954 GCA_050789425.1 Neptuniibacter sp. | reverse complement strand
AAAATTCACAAAAAAATGTGTCCGGCTGGGGTTGACCAGTACAATGGCCCCTTTTTTATGGAATTTAAGGTTATAGGTATCAAAATGTATTGTGGGAAAAGTGTAAGTCTTAAAAATATTGATGATGGAATATTAGAACTCTCATTTGATAAAAGAGGAAGTTCTGTAAATGTTTTAAATAGTAAAACATTGGAAGAGCTTGCAGAAGTAATTGAGATAATTGAAAACGAAAAAAAGATAAAAGGATTGCTTATAACAAGCAATAAATCCAACTTTATAGTGGGTGCCGATGTAAAAGAGTTCGAATCAAAATTTTCATTAACTAGTTTAGAGTTAAAAGAATGGATTACAAAAACACATGAGCTATTCTCAGCAATTGAGAATTTTCCATTTCCTTCTGTAGCTGTCCTAAATGGTATGACTTTAGGTGGAGGGTTTGAACTAGCATTAGCAACTGACTACAGGGTAGCCAGCAAAGAATCAAAAGTTGGTCTACCTGAAGTAAATCTTGGCATTTGTCCTGGTTGGGGTGGGACTGTTAGATTGCCACGTTTAATTGGTCTGAAAAATGCACTGAATTGGATGGTTACTGGTAAACCTTGCAAAGCTGAGGATGCATATGCAGTGGGAGCTATAAACCATGTTGTTACAGATAATCAGAGCTTATTCTCAGAAGCTCTTACGCTACTAAAAAATGCTATTGATGGTAAAAGTGATTATAAGGCTCATCGGGAACAGAAAAGGAAATTCTCGCCAAACATAGCACCAATGAATTCTGAAGTAGGCCTATTAAGGGATAAATACACAAAAAAATTGGACCCTCATTATCCTGCAGCCAACGTTATTTTGGACATTGTCCTTCGAAATAATTCGTTAACATTCAACGAGGCTTTAGAGCTCGAGGCTGATGCTTTTATAGAACTAGCTAAAACTGAAACAGCTAGAAATCTTGTTGGACTGTTTACTAGTGATCAGTACTTGAATAATAAATCTAAAAACTTTGCTGCAAATGCATCGCCCGTTAAAAAAGGTGCTGTATTAGGTGCAGGTATAATGGGTGGTGGAGTTGCTTATCAATCCGCCTCAAAAGGAATCCCCATTGTAATGAAAGATATTCGAGACGAAGCTCTTTCACTTGGGATAGATACCGCAACTAAGATTTTAGATAAAAAAATAGAGCGTGGCAGGCTTGATATTTCCGGTAAGGAACAAGTTTTATCTCAAATTACACCCTCACTAAACTATGATCATTTCAAAGCAGTTGATCTTGTTGTTGAGGCTGTAATTGAAAATCCAGAAATTAAATCGTCAGTGTTAGCAGAAGTTGAAAAATGTATTCCTGAAGATGCTGTTTTAGCTTCTAATACATCGACTATATCAATAGATAAACTTGCGGAAGGCCTGTCAAGGCCTGATCAATTTTGTGGCATGCACTTTTTTAATCCCGTTCATCAGATGCCATTGGTAGAAGTTATCAGAGGTAAAGAAACCAGTGAAGAAGCTATTTCTCGAACGGTTGCATATGCATCTGCCATGGGTAAAAAACCTATCGTTGTTAACGATTGCCCTGGTTTTTTAGTTAATCGTATTTTATTTCCATATTTCAATGGCTTTAACAGGTTGCTTTTAGATGGTGTGGATTATGAGCGTATCGATCATGTCATGGAACAGTTTGGTTGGCCTATGGGGCCAGCTTATCTAGCAGATGTCGTTGGTATAGATACGATGGTTCATGCTGACCAGGTTATCCAAAAAGGATTTCCAGAGAGAATGACACATGATGGACCTGTAATTAATGAGTTGTTGCTTTCTAAGGGTAGCTTAGGACAGAAAAGTGGCGAAGGGTATTATTCATATGGTAAAGATGAGAAAGGCAGGCGGTTCAAAAAACCTTCAATTATTGCCCAAAAGTGTATTAATGATCATATCAAGAATAAGGTTGAAATAAGCGATCAAGAGATTATTGATCGTATGATGATTCCAATGTGTCTAGAGGCTGTACGTTGTTTGTCTGATGGCATCGTGGAAAGTGCTGTAGAAGTTGATATGGGGTTGATCTTAGGGCTAGGTTTTCCAAGATTCAGAGGAGGCGCACTTAGGTATATTGATAATATAGGTCTCGCTCAGTTTGTTAATCTTGTTAAAGAAAATGAAAAGTATGGGCCTTTATATAAAATGCCACAAGAATTGAATGGACGATGTAAAGAGAATCACAAATTTTATTAATAAGTTAGTAGTTTGATATTCAATCCAACTCTTAAGTAACGATAGTAATCTGCTAGTTCACACCTTTTTTTAGATTTAATTTTACTAATCAAGGTGTGAGCTGGCTTTTATATATGTTAAGTAAAAAATTTATAATTGCTGATAAGTCGCCTTTATTTTCATTAGGTCTTCAGAATTGCCTTGAAAACATTTCACATGATTTTAAAGTCAGTCAAGCAAATACAAGTATTAACTTACTCCTAGAGAATATAGAAAGCTTTGATATAGCATTCATAGATTTGGGTCTTATTGATCTATCTAATGTCAATAAAATAAATAAACTGATCTATATGGGTAATTTTGTTCCTGTAATTATAATGGATAAGTTAAGTGTTGATTCTTTCAACTCTGCGGAGAAATTAGAAGCAGTATATTTTGTTAATAAAAAATCTATAGCTGATGAATATTGCAAAATAATAAATGCAATTATTAAGGGTGATTCGCCTAAAATTAGTTACAAGTCTGTTATAGAGGTGAAAAGAACTGCTTTAGATAGGTTCCATTCGTTGACACGAAAAGAGCTTGAGGTGTGCAGGTATGTTCTGAGTGGATATTTGAATAAACAAATAGCATATGAGTTAAATGTCTCAGAATCTACTATAAAAAGGCATATCACAAATATTTTGGATAAATTGAAATTAGCTAACAGAACCTTATTGGTTCGCTTTTTGGTTGATCTATAATCTCTACTAGCTCAAACCTGATGTTACAGTACATGTCCGCAGCCGACATAAAGTAGACTTTTAGATTTCTTATACTACATAGTTTACTGGCGGAATGATGAATAATCTGATGGCCATACAGAAATCTCTGACTCAACCCTATTGCGGCCTTTTCCCTTTGCACGATACATGGCGTTATCAGCACGTTGTATTAGCGTATCCTGTGTATCGCCCTCACGATATGTTGAGACACCAATACTAACTGTATGGTTGCCTGATTCGGTATATTTGAACTCTTCTACCGAAGATCTTAGTTTTTCGGCTAGCGTCATCGCTCCAGCTAAAGCCGTTTCAGGTAAAATAATTAAGAACTCTTCACCACCCCATCTTCCCAATTGATCAACTTGTCGGATGTTATCAAGCAGGACATTAGAAACTTCTTTTAGGATTTGGTCCCCGGCTTGATGACCAAATAAATCATTAACTTCTTTAAATTTATCTATATCGATCATGATCAAACTTGTTTTGATGCCATAGCGTTGAGACCTCAGTAGCTCCTTTTCGAAAGAACCCGCAATACCTATTCTGTTAACAAGTCCGGTGAGGGGGTCTGTCTGTGCAATACATTCTAGTTCTTCATTCTTTTTCTTAAGTTCCTCTAATGCAGCTTTTAATTTGTGTTCAGTCTCAATTTCCTTTGTTACTGAGCGAGCAATACCAAACAGACCAACTAATTCTCCATCTTCTACAATTGGGTACTTAATATTATGTACCCAGCCTTGCTCACCATCTTCATCAAAGTAAGGTTGAATTTCAGAAACAAAACTGCGATCACCTCTGTATATTTCTTTCTCCAACCTATAGTAATCATCTGCTAACTCTAATGGGAAAATTTCATAATCTGTCAAGCCAATGAGTGATTCTCCAGTATCAAAGCCAGTAATATTTGCCAATGTTTGGCTTGCAGCAGTCAAAACGTGAAACTTATCTTTAAAAAAAATAAAATCATTTGACTGATTCATCATGGTACGAAAATTGATTCGATTGGCTCTATCAAGAACAGTCTCGTTGACTAATGATTTCACATCCAGCGCATCACAATAGAATATTCGTAAGTGATCAGGTTCTTGAGATTCAAATTCTTTAACTGTTATTCGACAGACAACCACTTCATCTACACTATTAACTAGACGACAATTGAAACTTTTATTTGGAAAGCAACTGTCATCAGAGAACTCAAATAAATCAAGATCTTTGAAATACACTATAGAATCTATGGGGATTGGGGTGGAGTCCAAAACGATTCCAACATTCCTTAACTCGCAATCATTGAAGGATAGTAGTAGCAACTGATCATTCGAAATTAGGTAAAACCAGTTACGATTGGTCAGCTTGCAGGATTCCACGAATTTCAAAATTTTAGGAGGAACAGAAATCATATGTATACTGCTATGAAAAGAGTATTGAAGTTATGCGCAAGTCTTCCAAGGATAAAAAAAAGTTTTAAATATGCGGCTTTGGGCGACTGCTGATGTCCGGTTTTGGCTTATGAGACATGTTGATCCCGCACTTATCTGACAACAGTTCTCTGATCGAAACCAGGCCTTTACACATTATTTGCCGCTACTTTTTATGTCTCTCCATTCTGCAGGCGAAAGTTGAGTCCATCTTTTGAATGCTCTAGAAAAATTACTTACATGTGAAAAGCCTAGTCTATAGCTGATTTCTCCAAGAGGCATATGAGATTGTTGGATATATTGTAATGAAAGTTCTTTACGCACATCATCCAGCAAAGCTTTAAAACTTGTGCCTTGATCCTTAAGCTTTCTCTGCATAGTTCGAGTGCTAACGTTCAAGGAGTCGGCTATATCCTCCATCGCTGGTTCTCCATCAACCAGTGTTTCAAGTAATAAGTAAAATACTTGACTAAGCAAATCTGATTTGTCAAAACGTGCAATGTATTGGGCGCAAAGCATGTCGTTTGTTTGTGCCAGCTCAGCGTTAAATGTAGGCAGCCTTTCGTAGGCGGTGTTTCTATCTATTTCAAACCAAATACTATCCTGACCAAAGACCATTGGGCTTTTGAAAGTTCTTTCGAATCTGCTCATGTCTTCCAACGGCTCTTTACGCGTTAACCCAATTTTTAATGGTCTAAACGTGCCAGGATACAAATGTCTAAAGGTTAAAATTAGTGTCGCCAAAAAAGCTTCGTATTGAGCATCGCTCAATACGGGTCTATAGGCAGGATAAGCTTTTCCCCATAACCTAACTCTATCTTCTGATTCCTCTATACCTGCGAAAGCGCTCGTGGTAAAAATTTTCATAAATTTAACAATTCGATCCAGGGCTTCTCGCATGTCCTTACTAGCCCATAATGAGTAGCCTAGAGCATGCCAAGAGGGTGGTCTCATCATTCTTCCGACAGTCAGTCCAAAGCAGGGGTCTTCGCATTCTTTTAGAGCTAAATGAAAAAGCCTTGTGGTTTTAAGTACTTCAAATCTCGCATTTGGGTCCCAAGCAGCCTCTAAATCAACTCCTGCTTTTTCAAATATAGGCTCGATTTTAATATTGTAAGTCTCTAGGGCTCTAGCGATTGCTACAACCCACCCGCCAGAACTAGTAGCTGTCATAACCATTTTTTTGTACCACGCAACCGACACGTCCTGTGAATTTAACAATTTATTGTGAAATAAAGTCCCAGAGATCGGTTATTCAAGACGATATCTCTCAACACTTTATTTATGCCATTCATACTTATAAGTATAACTACGCACATTAAATCCTATAGAAAGCACTATGGATCATCTATTCCTGTGGCGCCAACTTACTATCCCTTGAGTTCATTAGTATTGAAGACTTTTCAAATGCTTGCCAGCATCTTCTTAGTCAATCTGTTGGTTAACGACTAATAAAATAAAAAATTACTTGCGGATTTCGAGGTTTATATGCCTCTCCGTGAATAGGTTTGTAAGAGGTCAGAGGTATGTACTGGTCAACCCCAGCCGGACACATTTTTTTGTGAATTTT
>JAILXS010000002.1:0-387962 GCA_050789425.1 Neptuniibacter sp. | reverse complement strand
ACTTTCAGCATGTCGCTCATGGATCACTCCTGTGATATTTCGACGGTGTCTGCCGCCATTAAGTGGTTTTCGTCTTCAGAGTCGTAGTGCTCTGCGTGGTAACGGAGCCAGTCGTCCAGGGAACTTTCGTCTTGTAGATCTGGCCAGTTCATGGGCAGGGTAAAGGTGGCATCAAAGCAGCAAACACCGCGTTTGCCCTCAGCAAAGCTGAACAGATTTTTTACCCGCTCAAATTTCAGTGCATCGGCCTGGTCAAGATCTGCCCCGTGCAACTGTGGGAGTAGCTTGTCCAGCATGGCGTAGATGCCGACATTCCGGCTGCCGTTAAGGGCTTCGCCTACCAGGTAGATATGCCATTCTGCTTTTAGCTGGTCCTGGCCACGGTCCAGATAGTTGCCCGCACTGAAACCGACATAAACCGAAGGCGCATGAGCAACCATGTGTTTGATGGTTTCTGCCCCCCAGTGGCCTGGGTGCCTGTCCACTTCTCTCACCGTCTTGCCCATCGCTGTTTTGATGGTGTCGATGAGTGTGGCTTCTACGGTTTGCAGCATGGTTTACCCCGTTAGATAAAGGACTTATCGTCGCGGCTGAATACTGAGCCGCCCGATTCCATGATTGCTCCATCCGTGGTTTGTGGTCGCTGGCCATCGCTGTCGATACCCAGGGAGATGTCGCCTTTGGCTACTTTCTCCAGGTAACGGATCGCATCCTTGTAGCGATTGGTGACTTCTTCCAGTGGGCTGCGGTCGTGCAGAAAATAGCGGGCCATATCGCAGGCAAAGCGCTCAAGCACTGGCGGCACTTTTGACAGTGGCAGCGGGTAACGTGCTGCTAAGTAGCTGTCGATAGTGGCGGCGGCATCGGCTATGGCCCGGTCAACCTGGGTCTGGTTGATCTGGTCCGGGAACTCGCCGAGATCGTCCGCTTCGGCTGTGAGCTGGATCAGCTCATCTTCACCGTAGCGGTCGATGAGTGCTTGAGTGCTGCAGTACATTACTCAGCACCGTCCAGCTGTTCTACGAAAGCATCCCAGGCTGCATCGCGTTCTTCAGCGGTTGTGCCTTTAGGGAATGCAGACGCTTTAGGGCCAGCGTTATCCTGTTTCCAAAGGGACGCATCGTCTTTGTCCAAGCCTTCAATATGCGTTACAAGTTCTGCCAGGCGTTCTGGTGCGATGCTGTTGTCGTCATTCACTGGGTCGAGTTTTACTGCTTCGCCAATGGTCAGGCGTGGGTCGTCATTCAACTGCTTTAGCTTCTCTTCGGTGAAGTCGTCTGTGTCCAGAAGGTTTTCACCTTGTTTCAGCGCTACACCGCCACGACGGTAGCCGTCTGGTGCTGCGCAAATGACTAGAAATACTGACATTGGAATGTCCTCTTAAAATCGATTTAAAGGTGAGCATCCTTGCTCAGGCTTTCCTTAACTTGCTGACTAAAGGGTTACTTCAGCCAAGGGACAACCAACACTTCAACTGCTTTGAAGTTGACATTGCTTTCGCCGTTCGCTTTGTTTTCCTGGTCAACGACACGCTTAGCTGCAGAGCGATTGCTAGGACCAACAACCAGCAGGTTTGGCATAATGCCCAGCGGGCGGCCTTTGTCCGATTCGTGAGATCCCATAACCGCGAGCGCATCTTCAAAGTTCTGCTCGGTTAGATCTGCTTTAGAGCCAAACGCTTGCTGCCAGAAACCAAAGCCCCAGTTGCCGCGAGCATCTACACCGTAGAGATATTCGTCTGTCATGAAGACATGGTCTGAGTTGCCTGCATCGGTTTTAGCCTGCAGGGTATAGTCTTTGCGGCGCTGGTAGATCATCGGCTTAAGCGGGCGGTTTGTATCCAGCAGGAACCAAGGATTTCCGGCACCGGCCTGCATGTTGCTGACAGAAACCTCTGAGCCTTCTTCACCTACCGGGTGGTCCGTATCAAAGAAGTTCTGACCGTCGTAGCAGGTTGTAGCGAAGCCAGCCGCCAGCAGGGCAAACAGCATTTCGTCCGGGTGCGTAGCTGCGGCATAACCCATATCCTGAAACTTAGGAGTGAGAGAGCCGAACTGGTTATCTTCGATCCGCTCTGACGGGACTCCTTCGGTGGCCTCGAACTTTTTGTTCTTGAGGCTGTAGTCGTACATCTTCATGCGGTTGACCTGGCGGTCACCAATCCACTCGCGCAGGCGGCTGAACTCACCCAACCATGCGTAATCTTCTGAGGCTGTATTAGAATTCACCAGGGTGGCGATCCGTGTCCAGAGCGGAGTATAGGAACCACGACCTGTCTGGAATGCCAGCTTCACGGCTGTGTAGACGGCTTTTAGTGCGTTAGCGGTAATATCCATTGTTTTATCCTGTAGTTAGTTAGCGCTTTAAGGCCGACACTTACACGCCGGTTTCTACCCAGACACCATCCCCATCAACCTGGGTGATTTTGCCTGCAGCGTTTCGAGTATTGGTTGCGTGGTCGATTGAGACTGTAGAGTCGTCAACGAAGTAAGCAGTGGAACCCACGCTTGCCACGGTAATGTCGCCACTGTTGGCAAACTTATGATCGCCGCTCACGACTTCTGCCAGAACTTCACCGTTAGCACCGGCACTGTTGTCCACTTCTAACGTGGTGACACCGGCGCTCAGAGCCGAGCCCGCGCCATCGTCGACGGTGGTCAGGTAACCTGCATCCAGAACAGTGGGTGTATTAGCGGCGATCACTACCGCAGCTTTTACTGCGTAGGCACGTTTTAAACTTTGACGTTGTGCTTTAGCGCTCATCTCAGATCAGCTCCTTTTTTGTTTTGCGGAATTCTTCTTCATCCATACCGGTTGCAGACAGAACCGCCAGATCTTCTTCTGTCAGGTCTGTTTTGTGCTCTGTCTCTGGTTGGTCTTTACCATCTGTTTGCTGCTCAGACAGCGCGGCAAGAGGTTGGGCTTTGTCCAGATATGCCGTCAGTGCAGCCATATCTTTTTTACCCAGGTCGCGGGCCCAGTCTTCCATTGATGCCAGAAGACGACCGTCTTTTTTGGCGTTAGCGATGGCTGTTTCCAGCTCGCTTTCACCAGACTTGGCAGTCAGAGCTGCCACTTGAGTTTCCAGTTCCTGGAAGGCTTTCAGCGGCACGTGTTTGGATGGGTCGTACAGGTTGTCCTGGGCGGACAGAGTAGCCACCTGGGTTTCCAGGTCGTCGGCTTTACCTGCTTTGGTCGCCAGCTCATCCAGTGCAGACAGGGCGGCAGTTTCTTGCTCTTCATTCAGTGTCTCGCCTTCTTGCAGCGAGATCCCGAGTTTGGCAAGCAGTTTGCGCATTGTTTCGTTCATTGCGGGTTTCTCCAGTTGTTGATCAGAAAGGATGTTTGCACTGAGTGCTTCCAGCTCTTGCATGCCATCAATACCGGCACGGTTAGTGAGTGCAGCGCTGTGAATGTAGAGCGGTACGCCGGTTTGTTTGTCGTAGGGAAACACCGCACTGAGAAAGCGGTATTCGTTGTTCGTGAGGAACTCAAGGGCGCGGGGGGTCCAATCTGGCTTAATCCATAAGCCGGAGCCTTCCCGCCATTCCATGTTTTTAAACCAACCTGCCGCAGGAGCTGGCTGGCCGTTTTTATCTTTATTGAGGGTCTGGTGTTCGTAGTCGATAACCAGATCGTTGGCTGCACTCTGGGCGGTTGTAATCAGACGCTGTGCGATCTCTGCATCAATAAACCATTTGCCGCCAGGGACTTCATGTGGTCGGCCATCTACAGCGTTAAAGTGGCCTGCAGGCAGTAACTGCACCCAGCCGGTGTCTTCATCAACAGCAAATGAAAGTGCAGCGATACCAACATGCTGACTGGTGGTCGCTGACAGAATGGCAAGAGATAGCGGGTTTCGATTCGTCTTCATGCCGCCAGAATAGCGGCATGGGTTGGTGCGTGGGTTTAACCTTGGTTAGATGTTTTTAGGGGTTTTGTTAACTTCCGATTAGTCCATCCAATGATGGGGAAACCGTTGATTTCTACTTCAACCTGAAGCCATGTTCTATCACTTTTATCCAGCACTGTGATCTTGGTGTGATAAGGCAAGACATCGATTGATTCTAATTTCACACTTGGGCCAATACGCAGATGAGCGCCTCTTTTGGCAGTAATATATCTTGTTTCACTATCAGAGCCAGCTACTAATTTTTCATGAAGCACGTTAAATTCAGTCTGAAATGTGTTTAGCTGAGTAGACAACTTATGAACATTAACGTCTAACTCACTAAGCATCTCTTGGGTGCTACCGTGTTGTTCTAAGAGCTGCTCTTCGCTATCCCTTGCATCTTGCAGTGAATCTAGATGCAGATATATGGCCAGAATAATGCTTAAAAGCGCGTAAAGTGCATTAGTTATAGCGGCTCGTTGCTCTGGCGTTAGCTTCTTATCTTCAGAGAGATCGGCATCCACAACAACATGCTTTCTTACAATGCTTATTGTGGATTCTACCACCTTCGGTGACAGGTCCAGTTTCGCCTCAGAATAAATGGTTCGATGATTGGAAATCGAACTAAATTGATTAATCAAATCAACCAATTCTGAGCTTTTTAAGCGGTATGCTTTGAAGAAATCGCTGCTTAATATATTTGAATTTACATCCATCTTGGCCGCTAGTTCAGCAACTTGATTGAAACCACTCATATCAAGACTCTTTTTTATCGACTGAAACTGCTCACTTTGCATCTTAATTTGATAAAGAAAAGTGTGATGTTTCGATACATCAGCCTGGAGTCTGTCGTATTGTTTTCGAGTTTTATTCACAGCCTTCAGAATGGAACTACTATTATTTATTGATTCCAATAACTTTCTAATTGAAATTATATCGTCTTCCATAACCCACCAAAATAATCATAAGCCGCGTTAGACGCGCGTTAGAAACTTAAAACCTATCTTTTGCAGGTCAACATAGCAACCACAAATAAAAGCAGCTTACAGCGCCTTACAGGGCGTTTTTGGTTTCGCGGATATGGTCCTTGAGAATTTCGATAATTTCCAGCTCGTCTTCAGCACTTAAACCCAGATAGGAACGGGCTTCAATATTGCGGCTTTCATCACCGAACTGATGGGTGGCAGCATAAGCAGCTGTGCCTGGGCCGGTGCTTACACCCGCCGCGAAGGGATTGTGGAATGGGAAGATGGTATCGCGCAGGTGCAGGCTTTCGCCGTGGAGGATCTTGTTAGTGGGTACGCCTTTGGCTTGTTTACGTTTTAACGTCTCTGGGGTGAGGGTTGGCCAGGGTGTTCCGTCCGGGGCTTGTTCGTCGTCGAAGTGGTCGCGGGTACGTTCGTGTAGGAACTCGGAGATCTCCATTGTGGCTGGCGACATATCCGCACCCAGGCGGTGAAGCCTGCGGAAGTACTTTTGGATCTCGGCATCGTCAAAGTCGACCGATAGATTAAGAAGGGTTCCAGCCATTGTGGTTTTATCCTATACTTATAGCTCTCTAGGCAGGCAAGGACTTCGAGTTCCGTCCACTGACCTGCTGGTGGGGTGCAACGGCGAAGCGCGGCACCCGCTTATTTTCCTTCTGTTTCACTTCTGCGGTAAATATTCACACCTTCACGCTGACGCTCCAGGTAACTGTCGTTATCCGGTACCTTTTCGCCTGCTTGTTTCCGGTGTGGTGTGAATACTGTACTGCCGGTCCAGATCCCTTGACCAAACTCAAAGGCACTGAAGCCCTGCACGGGCTGGCCTGATTCTGTCATCTGCCAGCGTTTTATGTAGCGGCGTTTAAGCCGGTATTTACCTGGGCGGGCGCGGTCAGCTTCTAATATTGCCCAGATCTCGTCTGGCTCCTGGATCGTTCTGGCCAGCAAGCGAATATAGCGGTGTCGCAGTTTATCTTTGGAAACCTTAAGTGAACCGTCTGCCGAGCGGAACAGATAGTCGTTTATAGCCAGCGCTTCGCCAAGCTTATCCCGGTAAACCATTGCACCGGATGCGCCGAACTCTTCCAGGAAGGCCTCGACGTATTCCTCATCATTCAAGCCATCTGGCATGATGTTTGACTCGGTGGTTTTAGTTGCTGCAGACAGCGGCGGCTTAGCTACTGGGCCAAAGGGTATGGGCTGCACGTTGGCTGGCCATTGTTCCTGGAACTGTGGTGTGCTGTGTCTTAACCAGCTAACACCAGGGCGATGTTCAAAGCCGGGATCAATACCTGCAGGGATCTGTTTTACTTCACCTGTGCGCTTGTCCAGGAACTCTTTATGTTCGTCTGCAGGTGGTGAGTCTGGACCGGATTTACCTAACCGTTTCATTGCCCTTTTTGACTTTGGAAACTTCTTGCACTTGCACCCATAGCCGTTAGAGGGGCTGTGAATGTCCCACCAGGGATCGTCGGCAGCGAGCACCAACCGGTCCCATTTTTTATGTTGTGGGCGGTAGTTCTCGGCACCGGAGTGGCGGTATTCCATGTAGGGGAACAGTTCCTGAAAGCCCGGCTCTGCCATTTGTGCTTCGCGCCCGGCGTTGTAAGCCTGGCGTATGTTGGTTTCGTAGATGATCCTAGAGCGCCAGCCACGGGAGCCTTTGTAGTCCCAGCCGTGGTTATCTACGATGTTGTCAAAACGTTTGCGAAAGTCGTGCAGGGTTTCTCCATCTTGAATGGCGGCTTGTATAGCACTTTGAAATTCTTCAACGATGGCGGTTTTTTTTGCACCGGCCACCATAAAGGCGTGGTCGTGTTGTTGGCCATACACATCGGCCCAGCCATTGGTGGGTAGCGGGACTTTCTGCTGCAGGTAATCCAGCGCCTCTTGAAATGGGACTGATCCGTAGTTGGCAGCTGGCATTACTGGGCATCCTGCAGCAGTTCATAACGGCCTGCGACTGCGGCAACCGTTAGCGCTTGTGACAGCACATTTTCAAGTTCGGAACTGTCCAGATTTAGGGACATGATCTGCTCTTGAAGCTGCTCCAGGGTGTCTGCTTTTTCGACCAACTGTTGCAACTGGGCGAGCATATCTGTGGTGGCTTGCCCGGCTTTCTGCCGCAAATTGTCGACTAAACTGTCCATCTCATCTGCTGTTTGATTCTGAGCGGAAAGGGCCGCTAATGCTGTATTTTGTGGCGGTGGTGTATTTATGGTCAGCACTGCATCCCCTTTGCCTGGCATCGGGATCTTGGTTTTTTCGTACACCCAGCTTACCGGGATAGGCACGTTTAATTCGGTTAGCTCTTTCAGTGGTGTTACAAATTCTGTCAGGTCTTCGCCTTCGTTCAGGTCAAACTCAAACCGGGGAATGCGGCGCGGGCTGCTGAATGATTTGCCATTGAGCGCATACATTGGGTAAACCACATCACGGGTAAGTGTGGCTGCTACGGCTTTAAGATCGGAGTCGCGGATATCTTGTCGCACTTCGTTATGAACATTACCCAGAGCGTTAGTGCTGGATTTACCGTCTGCCTGGCTGGTGAGTGTGCCGCCCAGGATCGCCTTGGACTGGGAACGTTCTGTCCAGTTGATCATGGCCATAAATGGGTCGCTTTGGCCTACGGCCGCATTTTCAAACTCTATATCCATGCCTTTGGGGATAATGCCCCCGGCATTATGGCCAATACTCATAACCGCACGCAGCAGGGTGAGCTTTTCGCGATCGCTCGCACCGGATGGGTATTTACCCAGGCGCATAGGCAGGCCGTATATCTCCAGAAATTCTGCCAGGTCGCGTACAGAGTAGTTTTTAAACAGGAACGGCCAGGCAAGTACTCGACATAATCCATTACGTGCCAGGTAGCCGCTTTTGGATTTAGCCACATGGGAGATCCAGCCAAAGGGGCGCATGGCTTCGCCTTCCTGGCTTTGGTCGCGTATGCGCAGTTCGTTGCGGTTATCTGGATGAGTCTGGAACCAGCTTGAATCACGCCAGTGGGTTTTTGCAATGTAGTGCTCGCCCTCGGCGAAGTCCCATTTTATCTCCAGATTGGAGAAGCTTTTCAGGATCGCATCGCCCATGTCGAATATTGCTTCATCCAACCAGGTTGCTGAACGAAGTAAGGATTCGATCATTTCAGCGTCGCGGATCTCGGCGGCACTGGCATCGGGTGGCGGCACTATGTTCCAGTCCACACCTTGCATGATCATGCGGCGCTTGCCCAGCTCGCTTTGGATATGGGCGTCTTTCTCTTCCATATCTTCAGCCAGTTCACACTGGGCAATAAGGTTGCCTTCTTCGGCTTCTCGTAAGATTCCCGCCAGCTTGGAGGGTGATAATCCACTGGATGGATGCTCTGCAAAGTGGCGGTGCAGCTGTGCCAGTTTTGAGTCGGCTTCGGTTTGTGGTTCTTTAAGGTCTGACAGCTTAAACGGCTTGCCATCAATATCGAGTATGGTGGATTCAGCCATTACCAGGCTCCTTTTTCATAACTTGGGAGGTCGTCGTCTTCGTCTACTTCGCCCCACGGGTCAGACTTGCCGGGGAGAGCCATAAAGTCGATTTCACCGCCTTCGAGGTAGCTGGCCCGGACAATCATGGCGTAAGCGACAGCAGAATCGCCGTGGCGCTGTTTACCTTTGTCGTCTTTGTCAGAGCCTTTTTCAATTTGCGGCACACCCTTGGTGACGATGATCTTGCGCAGATCGTTAACAACCTCGGTGCTTTTGGGAATTTCTATGTCGAAGTCTTCAAACTTGGCTTTTAGCTTAGGCATCCATTCCCGGTACCAGGCTATGTTCAGCATGACTTGCTCGACCATTTCGGTGCCGTAGCGGTCGGCAGCTTTCTCGGCCAGTGATCCACCGTTACCCGTTGCATCGAAGGCTGCGCCGGTAAAACGAGGCAGGTTGTCGATCACGTAATACATGATCTGTTCCTGCTGGCTGTAGGGAACATTGCGCAGCTCTAACTGGAAAGGCACTGTAATGCGGGTGTCGCGCTGGATCTCACCCACGGCAAAGATGGACAAGTCACCTTTACGGGCAAAGTCTTCACCGAAGATGTGGCATAGATCTGGGTTGAGCTGTTCCAGGTGCGGCTGAACGGTTTCTTCCAGCCATTGGCGGATATCCTTTTTACGCTGGGACAGAGGCCGATCTTCAAAACCTTTTGGCGCTTCGTATTCTATGATCTGAAGCTCTGGATTCATGGCCCGATCGATAAGCGAGCGGCTAAGGTAGGCACCACCGCCTTGTTTCGGTACGCAGTAGTATTCCTCTAACGCGTCGTCTTCGGTGGCGGTACCGCGTAGCAGATCTGACTTCCATTTATCTTCGGCTTCCTGGCTCCATTCCTGGCGGGTGATTTGGCATATACGCTTATACAGGCCTTCGGCACAGGCATCGTCCAGAGTGATGGTGTGGACGCTGTAGTCTTTTTTGCCTGCGCGGCTGTCCTGAATAAGATCATTAAACAGGTTATCTACGCCGTTATGGGTACTGATGAGGCGAACCTTGCTGCCCCACATGGTCAGGGCAAGTGCTGCCTTGAGTACTTCGGCCAGCCGGTCGTGGAAGGCGGCTTCATCAATGGTAACGTTACCCTGCATACCACGGAGGTTGGAAGGGTTGCTGGAGAGCGCCTGGATTTTAAAACCACTGGCAAAGTAGATGGCAAACGTTAGAATCTCTTTGCCGTCTTGACCTTCATCGACAAAGACTTCTTCGCGGATCTCGCCTGCAGCTTTGTCGAAACTCTTAGCCCACATGGCGGCTGCTTCGATAAACTCACGTGCCATCTCTTTGTTGGAACCAACATAGAAATGGTTACAACCTCCCTCGGAGCGGGCCAACGAGGAACACAGAACAGCGTCAGCTGCTTCGGCCCAGGTTAAACCTGTACGACGAGACTTTTCTGCAATCTTGAGTGGGGATTCGTCGGCTATCCAGCGCTTTTGGTACCCAAGGAGTACTTCGCTGGAATCAAATTGCTGAAGCTCCTGAAAGTTGGATTCTGCTATAGAGCCAAGAGGTTGCTTTAATAACTCCGAACTCATTAGGCAATACCCAGAATCTGTTCTTTGATTGCTTTAACACCTTCGCGGGTTAGGCCTTGCTGTTTGGCAACTGTTTCAGCGGTTTCTGCTGCTTCTTCTGCTATCTGCTTACGGATCTCGCGCTCGCGTTTTTCATTCACGCTGGCGGCTTCTTCCAGGTGCTTGATGGAGAGTGAAAGCTCTTTAAGCAGTTTCGGCGGTACGGGATCTTCACCCTCGGACATATGCAGCGCTGTTTCAAAGGCCATTGTGCGGGTGAATTCGTTCAGCAGCTTGCCGACCTGGCCTTGCGGCTGGTTACCCAGTTTGCCTATCCACATCTCTGCTATTTGGCGAGACTGTCGCATTTTGTCGCCGATCGCATCCATGCGCTGGCTGTAGCGGTTGACGGCGGACTTGCTGAGTTCTACTTCTGAGCCTTCAGCATCGAGTAAAGCATTGACTCGCTTGGTGGCTTCCAGTTGGGTGACAGCCGGATCTCGCAGCAGCTCATGCAGAGCATCGCGGATCTCATCTGGCAGCAGGTCGATTGAGGATTTACGAGCCATCGCGTTCTAACCCCTCTAATACTGCCTGACATTCTTTGTTCACCGCTTTTCTAAAGAAGCGTTCGGCTTGCGCTGCTTCGGAATCGGTTTTAAGAACGTGGTTTTTAAAATCCTCCATGCCTTCGATTTTTTTAGACATATCAGATGCAACTGCCACACGGGCTAACGCAGTCAAAGTACGTTTCTGCGCGCTACTTAAAGGTTTAAGAGCCATAATCAGGCTCCCGGTCCTGGACGTTTAACACCGGGAACAGAGGCGGTTCCTTCTGCAACATCGAGACCACGCTGGGTGATTTTTGCCACGTAGACACTGGAGACTTCTTCGTAAGTCACTAGCCCTTGCTCTTTTAGCCAGGCGATATCTGCATGCAGACGGTCGCGGCTTACTTTGTGCCCCCAGACTGCAATGGCACTCTGCAGGATAGAGCTGTTGACGGTGTAGTCTTGATCCTCTGCCAGGTGGCGAAGGATGACCAGACGGCGATCTTCTTCTTCAAACTTTGCAAATGGCATGAGTTAGTCCTTTTTATTAAGCAGGTAGCCGTGGATCAGATCTAGCGTGTTTTGCATTCCGTCCAGTTTGCTGCCGAGTTCTGCGGTTTGTTCGCGTAACTCAGTTATGTCGTTATGGGTTGGAGCCGCCTTTGCCAGTGCTTCTACGGATTGAACACGTTTATCCAGTAAATGCAGCTCTTCCTGAAATCCATTGATAGATGTTTGATTACGCTTGTTACCCGATCGAATCCAAGCGCCAATGGCGATTGCCATAGCAACCGCCCAGATAAATAGATCCAGCCAGAATTTTGCCCAATCAACGTCCATGTTTTTGTTCCTCAATCTGTTGGCAGTCGATACATCGAGCTGCGTTGGGTTTTGCCGCGAGCCGAGCAGGTGGGATGTCGATTCCGCAAGCGATGCAGATGACAACCCCATCTATGATTTCCTGTTGCGGCTCAGATGCATTCTTTAGGGTTTTATCTAGTGCAATTTGGCGCTGCTTTAGCTCTAGCTCTTTAGCGTGATCTATTACGTCCATGAGTTAATCCAAAATACTGCTGGGGTTCTTTGTGCCAGTGATGGTGCTAATAAGTTTGTTGCGGGCACCGCGTTTTTCAGCACTACGCCCCAACACCCATACTGAGCAGATGCCTCCCCACGCTGCCCAGAACTCATAGGGCAAATCAATTGGGGCGGTTAGCATTGCGATGTCCTCTGTAGACAACGCATCTCCAGCAAAGAGGGTTAGAATCCTTGCTACCATTGGGAACAGGACATGATTGATGGCTATAAAAAGCAAACCAGCATAAACAACTGTGGGGCGGGCACGCTTTGTGTAGGTGTCGCCTTGTTGTAGTTCTGCAACGAGTGTTCGTTCTTTTGCTCCCAGCTCTGCACGAATCGTTTGTTCAACTTCAGCGTCTCGCTGCTGTAACAACGACTCCATCTCTTTTTGAAATTCAAGGCGATCTTGATCGGTGGTTACAAACCTTTTGATGGCTGAAGATGCTTTGTCCATAAAGCTGCCTGCGCTTGCGCTCAGCACTTTGTTGATGATGCTCATACAGGAAACTCCTTCCAGCAAAGCTCAAAGTGGGGGCCGTCAGATAGAGGCTTTTCACCCGCTTCTTTTTTGCGATCGATATACATTTGGCGGGCTTGTTTGGCGTTGTCGTACTGGTCTAGGTAGTCCCAGCAGCCACCCCATTTAATGCGGATATTGTGCTTTTCTGCCGCTGCTTTCATAGCGTCGGCAATGTCAAAGTAGTGATCCCAGTCCCAGTTGATTGTGTCATCTATCCAGGCTCCCAGATCCACCGCATGGGCTATGGGACCAAGTTCGGGGGCGTGTTTTGGAACGCGGCCTAAGTGGCGGGAGTTTTTGGTCCAGGATTTACCCTGGCGTACCATGTGGCGCTGGCGTTTTTCGGTGCGTAGGGTTTCGAGTACGGTAAAGTCAATCGGACTGACACTGAGTGCTTCGGCAACTACATCTGCCAAAACCGGGTGGCAATCGGCCAGCCTTTGCTTGGAGCGACGCCCCAGCACATATACAGGTGCGGCTGGAGCGGTTGAATTTTCAGACATAAAAAATCCCCGGTAAGTTGAGTCCTTAAATTTCGTTAGGACTCCAGCTTATCGGGGATTGTGATTAGGTCGGTTTAACCTTGGTTAGATGTTAAACCTAAATGAAAACTCCGACCTCATTATCGTCATCGTCATCGTCATCTCCGAATTTCCCTTTTGGTGGTTTCACAGGGGGCATTGGATTATCGAATGGTATTGGTTGAAGTGACTGAGTTCGATAAAGCTTGCTAGCCAACCTACGAGCGATAAGCAATTCGGTTCGAGACAGCCTTATTTTTTCTACTGAGGGTTGAACAACTACCGCATAATCATCGTGCGAGCGCGCTCGACGTTTTCTTTTTTTATCTACGATTCTTTGCTGGGCTATTTCAAAAGCCTCCCTACGACTCAATTTCTTCCGATTCTTTCCAGACCTAGACGAAATGCTCCTCATCTCGTTAACTCCTGTAATTGGTATCAAAAAACTGCTTAGCATCCCTTTGTGCCGAAGCCAGAAGAATTATCTTATGTCTCATTTCTGGAATGCTAACCAGCCTACTATATTTGTTAAATATACTCTGCTTTTTTACCTTAATTTGATGATGAAGCTTATGTATCTGTTCTTCAGATAACTTACCTTCGGATACTGAAAACCATTGATTTTCCATAGTTAGAAAAAGAGACTGAAGTTCAATTATCATGCTTGGAAGGCGAGTTTCTCTTTTTCGAAAAGGTAGAAAAGCTTTAACTGTGTACAGCAGTTGTGAGAGTGCAATTATAAATGCAAAAACTAATGTATATTTATCCCATACTGCCCATGCTCCGATGCTTGAGCTTGAGGCAATAGCTAAAAATACATTCATAGATTTTTCTCTATCTTCAGCTTCTTTAAGAAGAGCACTTAAATACAGAGTATGAAGCTTTAACTGCCCCATTTCTGTCCAATAGTTTTTTTGGTAGGTACTACTCATGGCCTTTTCCTATCCCAATTTTAATAATCACCAAGCATCCATAATCTCAAGAATATTACCATCCATATTTACTTTGGCTTTGACGTGCCCTTTTACCAAAGCACCGTAGGCGTTTTTTGCCTGATAGCTCATGCTTACAATGATATGGTCTTCCTGATCCCAGAATACGGTTTCATCATGTTTGTAGCTGCTAGGATCGTGAAGGTTCGCTTTAACACGTTGCTCCAGATTGCGGTGAGAACCATCCCAGCTTGAGAATTGTGCCCGGACTTGCTTTTCATGCTGCTGTTGTGGTGCTTGCTCAAAGTCGATCTGTTTAGGCTCAGCGATATAGTCTTGTGCCATTTGTTCAGGAGTCATTGCGCAGAGTTTCTGGCACGGTGATTTAGCAACCGAGATACCGGTATGCGCACCTAAACCGAGATTATAGTGACAAGTTTGGCCCCAGGCTCGATAGGATTTAGGTATACCTTCAAGAGATTCTTTGATTTGGACCTGAACATAAGCGTCTTGCTGCCAGCCGCGATCAAGCAGTGATGAATGGGTGGTTTCTCGCAGGTCTAATACAATGCTTTGAATATCGCTTTTATATTTTACGAGAGGACTGCACTGGTTTGAGAACCGGCCAATTGCTGTTTGTATTTTGCTAATGTCTTGCTGTGACCATGATTGTTTATTGGGGGTACTAAAGAGAAGTTTTGGTTCTTTCTTTGTGTGGGCTTTTGCGACATTGGTTGCAGGTTGATCACCACTTAGAAAATCCTGTACTGAAATAACGCCTACAACCACTACAATCGTGCCAACAATAATGGATGTAACCATTATCAGCAGTCCTTTTAACGTATCCATATTAACTCCTTTTAAAATAGCTCTGGTTGAATCCGTTTTCGGTAGTATGCCCGCTGTTCTTTAATTATGCGATACACATGCTGAACGCTGACTTTATATTTTTTGGCCAGTTCTGAGGGTTCCAGGCCGTTGTCGGCCCAGTCTTTGTATAGGTCCAGATCCCGCACCGCTTTTTCTAGGGCGTCTGGTTTGGGCAGGTAGAAGTAACGGCCGCCACAGTACATGGACTGAGCGGCCAGCAGGCGGTGGGTTATGCGTTGAGATTCTTCTTGTGCATAGCCCTGGCGCTCCAGTTCGTCACTGAATATATCAATGAGCGCAGCCAGGTCTTTAGGCCATTTCCTGCGGACTTCTGCCGGGATCTCGCTGAGATGGCTGGCGAGATCGTCTGTGAAGGTGTCTTCGCCCAGTAGGTCTTGTTGATCTTCAGCCATTTTTCAGCTCCTTGCGGTTGCTGCAATAGGTTTTGTCTGGCTCGACACCGTAGTCGTAGAACGCTCCGTGGTACATGATGCGGTGCTGTTCCAGCAGGGTTTTGATTGCGACTGGAGGATTGAGACCATTTGCGCGCATGTAGTTGGCTACACGCTTAAGGTCTTCGCGTTCCCACTTTTGCCATACACGTTTGCGCCATTGTTTGAGGGATTCCAGAACCGGTACCACTAGTTTTGTACGTTCCAGCCATTCCAGCTCATCGATGCCGATGCCTTTGTTCATTTGGCTGCTTTGGCGTTTTGCCCAGTGGGTGAGGGCCATTTCTGAGCCATCATCCACGATGCCTTCGTGGTGCATTTCTATCCAGAGGGCGCGCATTACGTCTATGAACTGGCCTTTAGATTTAGGGCTGTATTGTTTTTTCTTTTTGCGACTGGTGGGTGCTTTACGGCGAAAGCCGCACTTTTCCATATGAGCGATGACTTTAAACAACTCGGTTAAATCCATATCACTGCAACTGCGTTTGCCTGTGACTTGCTGGAGCGCATCACGGTAGACGTCTTCGTCCATGCCCAGTTGCTTTTTGGCAATGTGGATCTGGGCGAGTGCGGATTTACGGTTGTCTTTTTTGGGTTTCATTTATTTACCTGACAAGGTCCAGTCTGTATTTGTGATATCCATTACTTCTGCACTTATCGCTGCGCGTTTTCCTTTTTTATCGCTTGTGCTGACACCTACTGGCAGAGCATCAATTACGATCGCTTCTGAACTGCTTTCCAGCACCCGCTTTAAGTAGTTGTGATTGGCCAGCGGTTTAAAGCTGCCTTGCTGTTGTTTCGCTCGCATGCTTTCGACTACTTGTGCCATTGCCGTTAGAAGCGGTGCTTGCGGGGCCAGTTCTAACGCTTCATTTGCCAGGCGCAGCGCTCGGTCGTTTGCCAGATCCCGGCTCTTGGACCGAAACAGGCCGATGTATGTGACCAGTACCATGCCGGTGGTTTGGTCCTGTTTTGCGATCAGGGCCAACAGGTCTCGACCGGCTTCGTCCTGGACTAGCTGCTCTAAGCCAATACGGCTATGACAAACGGGGCAGCGGTTTAACTGCATGTTGCTTTACTCGGTTAATTCACAATCAGAAACAGCCTGGAGCCGCTTGTGGTTGGGAACTAAAATTAAGACTTTTTCTTATTTAGTGGCCAGAGCCGTTCCGGTACAGTGTTGTTAAGCTATATCCTGGGCCAAGGACGGCTCCCTTCCAGCCGCCCGCAAGGGCGGCACCTTACCAACTAATTAATCGCGTCTTTCAATGCTTTAAGTGGCTTAAACTTGGCTGTGTTAGCTGCTGGAATGATGATCTCTTCACCCGTTTTTGGATTGCGGCCTTTACGTTCTGCCCGCTGACCTTTGGAAAATTTGCCTATACCTGGCAGGGTAACTTCGCCGCCGTTTTTCAGTTCGTCCTGTATTGATGTGGCCAACGAATTCAATAGAGATTCAACATCTGCTTTGCTGACATTACGGTCGTCTGTTAGCTGCATTTGACTTTGAATGTTGCCAATTAGGTCTGCTTTGTTCATGGTTTTTCCTCAAGTTTTAATGGCTGCTCATCAGTACCCAGCCGCCACGCTGGATAGACATTTAAAAATGTTTCGCTTTTTTGAACTTTTTGGTTTTCCCTTTGTCTTTGTTTATCAGAGTGATGCGATTTACATGATTTGAGTCTCTCTTCTAAAGGTACCTAAAGTGTCTGGTAGGTACCTTTAATTGGGAGGCTCACGCCTCAAAAATTCATTATTTTTAAGGTGAAAACCATGAAAATTTATATTGCTCTGTTTACAGCTCAGGCTGTTGCTAACGACGGTACGGTCAATAACTACGCATTATGCTCTGTGTCACTTGACACGAATCTGGTTGAGTTTGCTCATTTGCTCCTCAACCACCTACGCCCTTAAAGGGTGGAGGTTTTGTACAGGAGGCTCCGGCCTCCAGTGCATTTAAATATTCCCTCACCTTCTTTCCTTGGCGAAACCGAATACCCTTAGAGCCATCTTCGCGCTTCGCGATATCAAACAGGCCAAAGTCCTCCAGTGCGACAGGGTGACCATTCTGCAACTGGTGCAGTATGGCTTTACCGATAGCATCAACAGCGGCTTCAGCTTGAAGTGCTGTGAGTCTGGCCTGCATGGCGACGCGAGGAGCAATATGTTTTCCAGTAACAATCATGGGTCACCTCACACGGCTGCCAGGTCTAGCGATAGGGGTTGCCACTTGTGGTCTACCCCGGCGCGTTTGTAGATGCGCACGTAGGTTTTAGACCCGGTGACCTGGATGCTGTCGGCGATGGCTTGCATGGCTCGCTGCCATTCTTCGTCTTCGATGTTGTGACGGCGAAGGCTGAGCACGCGGCCTGTACTGATTAAGCCTTCTTTGTCGACTTGGAAGGCGTCGTCTACCAGGACTTTGATTTCTGCTTTACTGCCTTCTGACCAGCGGTGGATACAGTTGTCGATCAGTTTCTTAGCAGCCTGCAGTCGCTCATCAAACATGAGGCGTTCTTGAATGGCGCGCTGGATTTTGAACAAACCATCGAAGCTGGTAAGTGTTACATTGCCTTTGTCGCCGCCGATCTGGACCTGGTACCGTTCTCCTGCCAGGTCGATAAAGGCTCCGATATCGTCCAGGGTGGCGGTTTTAAACTCTTTCAGCTGCAGCTGAAGTGCTTCTGCTTTGCTGATAATTTCGAGCACCAGATCGTGTCTGGTTGTGTCGATTTCTGAGACCATTTTCACTGGTACCAGTCGACCTTTGGCATCCATCATGTAGCCTTCTGGAATGTGCGGCTGCACTTGCATTGTGTTCATGCTGCTTGCTCCTTAAGTTCGCTTTGAATCAGTTGGCTGTAGTCGCCGCTCATTTCTTTTACTTTGCTTTGCAGTACTGCGCGGGTGGTGCTGCCGTTGTCGTAGCGATGCAGGCTTTTGTTCATTTGCTCTGTAGGTACGAGCATGGCTTTTGCCGGATCTGGGGTAATGACCATTTCTGCCACGCCCCAGAAGAGAACTTGCCCAGCGTGACGGCTGGCGGGCAGGTCGATAATCAGGTTGAACTCAGGCATTGTCTTGCTCCTGTGTTTTTTCGCGCTGGATGCGCTGGTAGATTTCTTCGCGGTGGACACTTACGTCTTTTGGTGCATTAACACCAATACGAACTTGGTTACCTTTTACGCCCAATACTGTGACGGTTACGTCATCACCGATCATTAAGGTTTCGCCTATGCGGCGGGTTAAAATCAGCATGTTTGGGTTCCTTTTGTTTGAATATCTTCCTTTTCATCCCAGCGCACTTCGCAGTCACCAACTTTGGCAACTTTGGTGATGGCGCGGATGCCATTCTTTTGAGGACTCCACACGGTGCGGGTGTCTCTTAGGTGCTGACAGCCAGCACCTGGCATTATGTGGATTACTGGGTTTCGGTCTTTAACTTCAAAATCCAGCACGGTTAAGTTCAATGCGTGCAGGGTGTTGATGGTTAAGTTCAGGTGGGCCAGACGGTCCTTAATAAACAGGTTCTGCTTATTCATGCTTCACCTCGTTTTGGGTTGTGTTTACATTGGCGACAGGCACGGTACAGCGCGACTCGTTGAGGGTTGCAGCTGATGAATTCCTGCTCGCGTTTTTTTTGGCACTCATCGCCGCTGATCTGGCCCAGAACCGGGCAATGTTTCGCGGTGGTGAATGACAGAATTTTCTGTTCCATCGCCTGAGTACTTGCCGGGTATTTATTGGCCAGAAGGGTGCTTACAGATGCGCGGTTGATGCCTATTTGATCGGCTGCCGCTTGTTTGCTCCCTGATTTTTCTACGACATTGGCCAGTACACGAATAAATTCCGGTGGCTGCTGTCCCCAGGCTGAAATATCAATGTTCATGACAGCTCCTCTGGGTCTTCTGCGTGCATGACTCGGTTTAGGTTTGGGTCGTACACTGTTTTAACTTTCTGTATCTGTGGGGCACGGGGGCCTGTGTCTTTAATCAAACGAATGGTTTCTAAGCGGTGGGGGTTACCTTTAACAACCACTTGCAAATAACCGGCTTTTTTAAGACTGCCCAGATAGCGCTTTACATACGCTATGCTGGTTTCGTGGTTTGCCGCTTCCACGTGACTGAGGATTTGAGCTGCATCCAGGTTGTCCAGAATGCGCAGGGTTCGCCAGATTGCTTCGCTGATAAAACCTTGTTTAACCGTTTCGCCTTTACGTGTGAGGCGTGGGGCTTCTACACCGTTGTCTTTATCTGTGCGGCGGTAGATAGTTTTGTCGTAGCGTTTACGCTTTACTACTTCTATATACCCTCCGGCCTTTAAGCAGCCCAGATAGGTTCGAAGTGTTTCGTCATCTACATTGGCAGCACGGGCTATGGGGTACATCTCAAACTCTGCTTTCATGGGCCTGATTTGTTCCCAGATGCGCTGCCGTGATGACTTTCCACCGATTAGCTCTAACTGAGCTGGTTTGCGCTTTCCTTTTGATGATGGCTGCAAAGCTGTATTCATCTTTTTAAGCTCCCAGACGGCGTTTTGGCGCTTCGCCGGTATAGAGTGCAGTTTTCCCCCAGGTGCGCAGGTCTACGCTTTCCCAGCCGTTGGTAATGGCGGTTTCCTGGATGAGTTCCATGTTTACGGCTACTCGTCTTACGGAGCCGCCGGAGATCTGCACTAGGTGAGAGATCAGATCCTCTTCGATGTGAATTTCTCTGGCATAGAGAGGTAGCAGTTTGCGTGCATCATCAAGACTGACGGGCTGTGCGGGAACCCAGGACAATACACGCCCGTGAAAACGTTCCCAGCGTTTGAGCTTGCTTGGGAGTTGCTCTTCACCTATCAGAAGAATGGGAGCCTGGCAGGCTTCGTAGAGGTCACGAATCAGTTCTACAGCGTTCTTCTCAACAATGTGGTCCATCTCATCAATAATAAGAGGGCGGCCACTGACGGCTAATTCCTGTGCGGCTTGCTCCATCATTTCTGGAATGGTTGCAGAGGGTTTAATACCCATCTCATGGAGAATAGAAACCAGGGTGTGCTTTTTGGTCCAAACGCTTTTGGCCTGGACATAATGTGCACGGTGCAGGTTGCCCACATAAGCTGCCGCTACTGATTTTCCGAATCCACTGGGACCAAATAAGCAGACCATGCCGGGAAGACTTGCTGAACGCTCCATTGCACGTTGTATAGCAATGTTGCACAGACCAAGGTTTGTGGTGTCTGCAATGCCAGTGTTGAGGTGAGTTGTATTTACAGTCATAATTTCTTTGCTCCGTTTCGCAAGATTGGTGGGCACTGGGATCAGAGGGTTCGAGCCTCTGGTCCCATCTCCTGTTCATTGCGCTGTGCCCAAGCGCTAAATTCCTTACTTTTACCGTATGTTTTGAACCAGAATGCGTGGTGTTCTGGAACTGGTTGGCCGTTTTGGTAGGCCCGATATAAGTTGATACGTTCTGATGGGGTCATCGTTTCCAGTGTTGGCTTGGATGGCTCTTCGATAAGCTCTGCTTCTTCTACTTGGTTATGGCTATTGATCAGATCTGGTGTGATCGCGCCGACTCCTGGGATATAAACAGGCTCTTCCTGTTCCAGTGCTGGACGGCCGTTAAGCTCTGCGTTGACTTCTTCCAGCTTCACTTCCAGGCGGTTCTTACGGCCTATGGCACGACGTTCGCGAGCTTGCTCAACCACGCTGCGTGGCATGTAGTCCTGACGGTTTCCATTCAGTTCGGCTTTGGTGATTAGAACGCCGGTTTCTGGCTCATAAACCCAGATAAATTGCGGGTCGTTGATGTCATAGGCGATATGTACCTGCTCGCCGTGCCATTCGGTTAGTTCATGGCTGAAGTAGATGTTGCTCATGAACTTAATTTCGCCGCGATTGGCGGTTCGCGTGGTGCGTGGGCGGAATACTTGAGCGGCATCGTCACCCGTTAGTGTGATTGGCTCCCAGCCTTGGTTTCTGTACTGGTTCCAACGCTCGTCTGGGGTTTGATGGCGGCGTTTGCCTTGTTCATCGGTAATCTTTGGCAGGGTGCTGTGTGGTCGGCTGTTATACCAATTTATCCGCTCGTACACTGTTTGCAGGAAGGCTTCCCAACCCATTAGGGGCATGGTGCCACCATGCTTTACCGCTTTGCGGCTGAGTTTGAACTGTTCGTGCCTTGCTTCCTGGTCCATGTCTTTGCCGACAAAACCGTTTAAGCCTTTTGCGGCATCAACCCATAGTGTCTGGTGTACACGCTCAATTACGCCACGTGCTTGAGAACTGTAGGGGAGAGAGTGGGTCATTGTGCTACCCAGGCGAGCCATAACGCCGGTGGCTTCATCTTTAAGCATGGCGTTAACGTAACCGCCACCGTTATCGACATAAATCAGGGCAGGTATAGCCTGGGTGCATGAGCTGATAAGTGCATCTAAAACAGCAATGCTGCTCTCTGCTAGGTCTACCGAAACACCCACTACACGACGTGTGCCGATATCGATAAAGGTTGTAATCTCTGGTCGGAAAGGGCGTCCGTGAAACGGGTGCTGTACTTCGCCATCGTGGGTGTGGCCGTCTGCACTGTATACGTCTGCAGGCAGTAGGTTGCTGAAGTCGCGGCGGACAAAGGGCAGGATGTTTTTCAGTTCACGGGCACCCATACGGCCCTGTTGTTTTGAAACGTTCCCCATTTTTTTGATGAAGCGACGCACAGCATGGATGCTTGGCGGTTGGTCTTCACCCTGGTAGAAGGCCACAAATTGACGGTAGGCATGTTCTACACTCGGTTTTTCTGGACGTTGCCAGCACAGAAGAAAGTCGTTTGCCCATTCAGGGATCTTGAGTTCACGCTTGGATTCTGGAGCCAGTTTAGTTGGTTCTTTAGCCAACCAACGTTTGATGCTGCGAGCGCTGGGGTAGTTGCTGTCTGAGTTGCCGCGCGGGTCTTTAGCCAGCTGCAGGGCTTTATCTAGCACCGGGTTGGTTTCTACTAATGCTCCTGTTACAGCTTGTGACAATAAAGTCGTTATTGCTGCTTCCTGGGTAACTCCCAGATCAGCCATTGCTTTAATAGCAGTGATAACGGTAGCGCGGGAATCGGCAGTACTGCGCTGGCGCTCGTTCAAACCTGCCAACTGAGTAGATGCAGGTTTAGCAGCCAGATTTTTGGACTCATGTAGTCGTGGCATTAACTCGTTAATTTGCTGAGCTTCTAACGCTTTTTTGGCTTCCAAAGGAAGGTTGCTAACGTGGTATTCGTAGCCTTTACCAAATGCACGTTGCTGGCTTTCCCATTTTGCGGCTTCGGCCTTGCTCCGAATCCGGCGTTCTGTTGACGGTAGCCCAGGAAGACCTGCCAGCTCCTTTGCGGTATACCATTGTTTCATGATGTTTCTTCCTGAAGCAGATCGGGTTGTCTATGCTTGAGCATGCGCCCCCGGTGATATGAGAAGTCCTCAATGAGCGTTGTAATTGCTCTAGCGGTATCTTCTGGGTCCTGCTTTTCCTCGCCTGCTTCCAACAGCATGTTCAAAACCTGCTGTGTATAACTGGCTAGTTCACTCCATTCGCGGTGCGTAGCTTTACGACCACTTGGGATATCGACCAACATTTTGTTATGAGCGTGCGCGAAATATTGAGTGATAAAGTGCGCGTCACATGCAATTTCAAATGCAAGAATGTGACTTAAGGGAATGCGTTCTTCGCCCAGCCATTTATAAAAATTACTTGTGTTCTGCCCGACCATGGAACCGATACGTGCAATGTCTCGGTTATGCTTGTGCATGGCATGTTTAAGGCAAAGTTCAATGGCGTGTTGTAGGTTCACGCTCACCTCCCGCTTCAAAGATCGCCTCATATTTATCAGTCCTTTTCTTAATCTGGTGCGAAACAAAAAGTTGCGTTATCACTTTTCAGTCGCTCCTCGACTGATAAGCTGTAAGCATGATTTTCTAAAAGAGAAAAAAGTCATGGTTACGCAACACGGGTGTGCGGACGTACCGCAGGTGATGTATATTTAGCTGTTAGAGATTGATAGCGAGATGGCCATATCTCTTCGGGCTTTCTACAGAGGAAATCTGCGATGATTTTCTGCTGTTTAGGGGCGTTCTTTCTGTAGAACACCGCATACAAAGCACGACGATTTTTGTAGCCATTGTCTGTCGCCAGTTTAGAGAGGTTACTGCCGCGTTCTTTAACGGCAAAAAGCACCTCATTCTGGGTCCAGTCTTTAGCTAATGGGTGAGTCTGTGATTTGCTCATTTTTTTGCTCTGCTCTGTATTACTTTTAACTGTTAGTTGTGGGGCTAACTTGTAATACAGAATAAAGCACAAACGTACGCTTATCAATACAAAAATACGCGTCCCTTTCGTTATTTTTATATTCGTACGCATTTATTTTTAAAAGGTGTTTTATTTCAATGGGTTATGATGGTTCTGATAATCAACATGTAAAAGGGACGGAGCGTCCGATTCGTCTTTTAGGTATCGGACACTTCCCGGATCGGCTAAATATTCTAGTCGATGAAGCGGATAGCTTACGTTCGTACGCGGATAAGGCTGGTTTGTCAGAGGGAGTTGTACGCAAATATTTAAAAGGAGTTTCTTATCCGACCTTAGATAGGCTCGAAATGCTTGCAAAGGCAGGTGATGCCAATACTGAATGGCTTGCCACAGGCAAAGGTTCTATGCGACTGGAAAGTCGGGGTGTTCAAGGGCCGCCTGGGATCTATAGCACGGAGATGGAAGAGTTTGCCCTTATTCCTGGCTATAGCGTAGAGGTTGCTGCAGGCGCAGGTGCATTTCCAGATACTGAACAGGCATCACGAAAACTGGCTTTTCGACATAAGTGGTTACGATATAGAGGCTTAAATCCAGAAAGTCTGGTACTCGTGTTTGCTAAGGGCGACAGTATGGAGCCAACAATAAGCGACAATAACACTCTAATGCTTGATACTGGGCAGCGAGAGCTTACAGACGGCAGTATTTATGTCATTAGAACTGATGGCCACCTAATAGTTAAGCGTATCCAGAAGTTGTGGAATAAAGGTATATTACTGATCAGCGATAATAAAGAGTATAGAGAACAACAGATCGAACCAAGCGAAGCAGATGACCTGGAAGTAATAGGTAGGGTGGTTTGGATAGGGAAAGATGTTTAGGGTTCGGTAGGGATGTTAGAGAAGTTCTTTGCTCATAAATCAATTTGGATGAGGTCGTTTGATGGTTTCAGAAGCTAGTGTTGTAAATCATTTAGAGTTTATAGAGAACAAGCATTCTGAACTTATTAATGAGTTTCAGGCTTTACTCTCAGATCTTGTCGGTACTAGTAAAGATAATAGTAAAAAGAAAGTAAAAGAGCTGTACTTAACTGTGAAAAATTTTCAGGGGATGATGTCTGAAAAAGATCATCCTGACTGGTTAGGTGAATTGCATTCAGCGCTGGCTAATAATGTAGGTTTGGTTGATCCAAAGTTTGGCGAATTAATCAATGAATTGGCTCTTATTAGCGAGCAAATCATTAATCATGAATGGATCCTTGATCATGATTCAGAAGATGGTTTTGATTTTGATGCTATTTATGAAAAATACAGATCTGAAAGCCGCTTATCAGAGCTTTTCCGTGAAATTATCAAAATACTAGAGAAAATTAAATCAAGCGGTCAAATTAAAGACCTCGAGATGGAAAATGCTCTGTGCGCTCTTATTGCAACCCTGAACCAAAATAAAGATGGGTCGTATTTATCTATAAATACTACCTGGGAATTTGTAATAAATTTGCTGAGAAACTATTTATGGGCAGAACTGTCTAGAATTCCAGTTTTGGGTCCCGTTTTGGAAGCTCTTGAAAAGACCATCAGAGAGACGCATGCTGAAATCACTAAGCTTCATTCCGATGTTCAGAATCGAATAGAGGACGAGGTATATGTTGGCGTCAAAGCTTTCAAAGAAAAGCCAGACTTTGGTTTGGTGAGTTATGACCGAAAGGGTATTGCTTTGCCAAGTGTAAAAGGTCCTTCGATAATTGAGGAAGCTTGATTTGATTATTTGGCGCTTTTTTTGTCGGCTATGCCAATAAGAGCGCTAATTTGAATAAATCTCTTGTTTCAAATCGCAAAATTACTATTCATCTAATGCCGTGCAAATTATCTATGTAGTTCTCTCAGCCTACATATCATGGGCATCCCACTTAATCCCATCTAATATCGGAATATCCCGCTTGTAAGTGTCAATAACATCACTAGATCACAACAGCGGGGCTTTTTTGTGCGCGAAAATTAAAAGGGATGAGAACCCGAGAAGAGGGTTTGAGCCGAGCGCAGCGAGACAACGTGGGAGCTTGGACCGCGGCCCCGAAAGGGGTGAAATAATCCCTCCCTGACCGCCATTAATTTATACATTGAAGCCTCGCTAAGCTGCGGGGCTTTTTTGTTTCCTTTTTAGTCTGGAAAGCTTCGTTTAATCCGGTCTGTTTTTTAATCGAAAATGAAAGGTGGCAATACTCACTTACTGGCTGATTTCTGCTTAAAGTTTGACAAGGGGTAAGGCGGTTTGATTCGTCTTCCATGCCGCCAGAATAGCGACATAGGTCCGTGTGTGGGTTTAACCTTGGTTAGATGTTTTTTAGATTCTAATTGAGAGGAGGGGGGCTATTACTTTTTGGCAAAGATGTTCGCGATTATGAATAATATTTGCCGCTAGCTGATCTGCACCAGGTGAATAATCTGATAAAGCTAATGAAAATAATTGATGACGGATTTGTCCATAATAGGAATCTTCAGTGGTTATAGACTTAAACTTAAAATATTGATCAATCTCTGTTGGCGAGGCTTGTTGGTAGTAAATTCTTATAAGCAAATCTCTGTTCATTACATATAGAACAGCAACTGCCGATATAATCACTTCCATTCCATGTAGCAAATTACCGCTGTTTACCGTTCTTAAAAGTGCAATAGTTATAGCTATTTTCTGAATATCTCTAAGGGATAACTTAATAGTGTTGTAATAGAGGCTCACTTGAAAAGCAATTTCTTCTCTGGATTGAAAATCCCTTCCTGAAGCTTTCAATAAAGCCTCTTTTGCAAACTGTATAATTTGTTCTGTGGTGGCTGAGTGACGTTCTCCCTGCGATAACGGAATAGAAAGATCATAGAACTTTCTGAGATATGCACCTGCATCAACTTCAGTACCATATTGTAATTTTATGGACTCTCGCATCTGTTTTGGATTATTCACCAAAATAAATGAGACGTTCTTGGCAGAGAAAAGATGTTTGATAACCTCTAACAGCTCTAGGGCAAAAGAGGGTCTGCATCTATCCAATTCATCAACTATTACAATTAATGGGTTGGTGGAATTATTTAGAGCTTTTGCCAATTCCGTCAATGTCTTGCTAAGTTTAAGAAGGTCTTCTTTCTGCTCAGAATAATTTTCGATAGCATTCGATATATAGGCATTAGTGCAAGAGGTGAGCTCTGTTGATAAGTTCTTCTCAAAGTCATCCATTGCTTTGTTATTAAATAAACCAGCAGTGGCTACCTGTAGCCCGGTTTTAACTCCTGCCTTTAGCAAACTTCCACCCACAGACACTACTTTGCTTTTTAAGTTTTTTATTACTTCATCATCTTCAGATAAATTATTCTTTGCAAAGGCATAGATTTCGGAGGCTAAGAACAGGAATGCATCTGAATTGAAGTCTCCTTTATAAGCATCGATGTAGAGATATGGTATTTGGTGCTCCTCTAGCAGGTGCCCCCACTTGTGTACAAACGTAGTTTTGCCTTGTCCCCATTCGGCTTCTAAGGAAATTACTAAAGGATCTGTGCTATTACTTAGAATACTAGTAATTGCTTCTGCCTGCTCTACTCTATAGAACAGATCATCTTCATCAAAAGTTGCAGTGTCGTTAATTGTTGAGATTTTAAAATGCATTGTCCATTCATCCTTGAGGATATGTTGTACGTAACCGTGCAAAGTCTTACTTATCAACACAAAGCGCGTTAGAGCCGCGTTATAATCTTAAAACCTATCTTTTGCAGACCAACATAGCAACTACAGATAAAATGAGCGTAGAGCTCTTTACATGCCGTATTTAGTTTTGCAGATATGGCCCTAATTCCTGCTCATTTTCCATGCTCAACCCTAAATAATGCCAGCTTCCGATATTTCGCTTTCCAGCACCGAATTGGTTGACCACTACAGTGGGCTTTTGCCTCTGCTTGGAGTGGTTAAATTTTAAGGTAATAAAAATCCCCGGAAATTTGAATCCTTAAATTTCGTTAGGACTCCAGCTCATCGGGGATGTAGGAATGGCGTGTTTAACCTTGGTTAGATGCTTATCTAAGCAGAAACACTGCCCCGTCTTTGTGCGCCAAATGGTGCTTGCGCTAATAAAGTGCAATTATTTCATTTGGGGAATGTTTGTTTCATATTGGTAAATCTGTATTGCTTCCCCAACTGATTGAAAAGCAAAGAAATATCAACATTGGCACAATTCTTCAATATTCCTATTGGGAAAAAAATATTCATATTGGAGTTTGAGATGAAATTGCTAACTGCAATTATCCGTCCCCACAAGTTGGAGGACGTTAGAGAAGCACTTCAGGCCGTTGGTATTCAGGGGCTGACAGTGACTGAGGTTAAAGGTTATGGCCGTCAGTTAGGTCATACCGAGTTGTACCGTGGCGCAGAGTACAAAATTGAGTTCCTTCCAAAAGTGAAAATTGAAGTAGGTGTGACTGATGAGCAACTGGAGGCTTCATGCGAAGCAATCCAGTCATCGGCAGTTACTGACAAAATTGGCGATGGCAAAATTTTTGTCTCTAACCTGGAAGAAGTAGTGCGTATTCGTACTGCGGAAACTGGCGAAACGGCTTTATAAGGAGTAGATGATGGAAAACTTACCATTAGAGTTAGCGTATGCACTGGACACGTTCTATTTCCTGATGTGTACCGTATTAGTCATGTGGATGGCAGCAGGTTTTGCCATGCTGGAATCTGGCCTGGTCCGTTCCAAGAACACCGTTGAAATCTTGAATAAGAATGCGTTGCTTTATGGCATCGCATGTATTGTGTATCTGGTTGTGGGTTACAACGTGATGTATCCAGCAGATCCAGTCAGTGCTTATATCCCTGGTTTTGATTTTATGCTGGGTGATGATAATTCCACGGCTTCTGTTGTTGCGGGTGGCGATGATGCGCCTTACTACTCCGGTATGGCAGACTTTATTTTCCAGGCGGTATTTGCTGCGGCAACCATGTCGATTGTATCGGGTGCGGTTGCTGAGCGTATGCGTTTATGGCCTTTCCTGACTTTTGCGGTGTTTATGGTGGCCTTTATCTATCCAGTAGAAGGTTACTGGAAATGGGGTGGCGGTTTCCTTGATCAGCTGGGTTTCCAGGACTTTGCAGGGTCTGTCGTAGTGCATATGGCTGGAGCAGCAGCGGCATTGGCTGCAGTGATTCTGGTTGGTCCGCGTAAAGGCAAATACAGCAAAGATGGCAAAGTACAGGCCATCCCGGGTGCCAACCTGCCAATGGCAACATTGGGTATGTTTATCCTGTGGATGGGTTGGTTTGGATTTAACGGTGGTTCTGAGTTGAAAATTGCCAACGTTGAAGAAGCCAATGCCGTAGCGAAAATATTTGTAAACACTAATGCAGCAGCCGCTGCTGGTATGGTTGTTGCTGCACTGTTTGCTCGCTTTATGTTTGGCAAAACGGATCTGACTATGACCATCAATGGTGCTCTTGCTGGGCTCGTGGCTATTACAGCAGAACCTCTTGCGCCTTCCGCTGGTCTGGCAACGTTCATCGGTGGTGTAGGTGGTATTGTTGTAGTTCTGTCGGTGCTGTTATTGGATAAGTTCAAACTGGATGATCCGGTGGGAGCTATCTCGGTTCACGGTTCTGCCGGGATCTGGGGCATCTTTGCGGTCATGTTCAGTAATTCAGATGCTACCTTCAGCGGTCAGCTTATCGGTACTGTGGCAACATTCATTTGGATGTTTGGTGCTTCCTTCGTGGTTCTGCACATTATTAAAGCTGTGATGGGTATACGTGTAAGCGACGAGGAAGAGATGGAAGGCATGGATGTCTACGAATGTGGTATGACGGCTTACCCAGAGTTTACTAACGAGAAGTAAGTGCGTTAGATAAATAAAAAAACACCGGCCTTGGCCGGTGTTTTTTTATGCTTATTCATCTGCGTAGTGAATGACGGATAGTAATTGAATCGGGACCTCGACCAGCTTTTCTGGACCATGAGGTACTTCGGCATCAAAAGTCAGGCTGTCTCCCGCTTCCATCTCGTATAGGTGGTTTCCATGTCGATAGACCAGTTTTCCTGAGACCAGATAAATAAACTCTTCCCCAGGGTGGGAAAAGGTCGGGAATACTTCCGACAGGTCATCCATGGTGATCATGAACGGTTCAAACGTGGTTTTTCCACCACGCTTATAGGTAAGAAGTTGGTATGTATGGCCTTTATCTGTGCCTCTGCGAACAACTTCCAGGCCTTCTCCTGCTTTAGTGAACTGAGCACCACCATCTGGGCGATCAAAGTCTGTGAAAAGTTTGGAGATAGGAAGGCCAATGGCATCGCATAAGCGGCTGAGGGTTTCCAGACTCGTGGAAACCTGAGCGTTTTCAATTTTACTGACCATGCCCTGGCTAATACCTGAGATGCGTGCGACATCAACAAGTTTTAAGCCTTCATCCATGCGTGCTTTTTTAACCTTCATACCGATGTATTGGTCGAGGTCGAATTTTTTATCCTTTGGATCTGTCATCAAAAATGCCTCTAAAAGGTGCTATGTGCGCCAAATGTGTGCGCATTGTGGCTGTTTTTAGAATAGTCCTAATGGTTAATACATATTCCCATAATGAAATAAAATTTACTAGCTCCTTATAAAACAAAGAGTTATCTCAATAGGAAATAAATATTCCTAAAAAGAAACATGCTGGCATGATGTGTGCTTTCTTAATAGGTAAATAAATTTACTGAAAAGAAAATGTCGTTTTGTTGGGCAATCACAAAGTGGCATGACTAAGCATACGGAGTTCAGAAATGTCCAAAGATATCGATAAGTTTATCAGCGAGAATGAGATCAAATATATCCTGGCTCAGTTCGTTGACATTCATGGTGTGGCGAAGACCAAATCTGTACCAGCACATTGTTTGATGGATGTTGTTGAAAGCGGTGCTGGTTTCGCTGGTTTTGCTGTTTGGGGTCTGGGTATGGAGCCTCATGGTCCAGACTTTTTAGCTCGCGGTGATCTGGATACATTATCTATTGTGCCTTGGCAGCCGGGTTATGCTCGTATTGTTTGTGATGGTCACGTCAACGGTGAGCCGTACCCATACGACAGCCGTGTTGTCCTTAAAAAACAGCTTAAGTTATTGGCAGATAAAGGCTGGACTTTGAACACAGGTCTGGAGCCTGAGTTTTCTCTGTTCAAACGTACAGAAGATGGATCTTTAGCGCCTATTGATGACAGCGATGTTTTAGACAAACCATGTTACGACTACAAAGGACTCTCTCGTTCACGTGAGTTTCTTGAAACACTGGTTGAGTCACTGCAGAAATTGGATTTCGATGTTTATCAGATTGACCATGAAGATGCGAATGGTCAGTTCGAAATCAACTACACCTATGGTAATGCGTTGGAGTCTGCTGACCGTTTCACCATGGTTCGTATGGCAGCGGGCGAAATTGCTAATGATCTGGGTATGATTTGTTCCTTCATGCCAAAACCTGCTTCAGATCGTACCGGTAACGGTATGCACTTCCATCTCTCGATCACGGATAAAGACGGTAAAAACCTGTTTAACGATGACAGCGATGCACATGGCATGGGCTTATCTAAACTGGCTTATCACTTCACGGCGGGTCTGCTTCATCACGCCAAAGCATTGTGCGCAATCTCTGCACCTACTGTGAACTCCTACAAACGTTTGGTCGTAGGTGGTTCCGCTTCTGGTGCGACCTGGGCACCGGCTTATATCGCTTATGGCGACAACAACCGTTCTGCCATGGTGCGTATCCCTTATGGACGTCTTGAGTTCCGCCTACCTGATTCAGGTTGTAACCCTTACTTAGTTCATGCGGCGCTTATTGCTGCGGGTATGGATGGTGTTGAACGTGAGCTGGAAGCGGGTGAACCACAGAACATCAATCTGTTTGAACTGACTGAGCAAGAACGGATTGAAAAAGGCATAGATATCCTGCCGCAGAATCTTAATGAAGCTCTGGATGCACTTGAGGCAGATACAGTTCTTAAAGAGCGTTTGGGCAGCGAAATTGTTGATGAGTTCCTGAAAGTGAAACGTGCAGAGTGGATTGAATACAGCCGCCACGTTTCAGATTGGGAACTGAAACGTTACGCAGAATTTTTCTAATTTACATCTTCTAGCTGAGAGTTTACGAGGTTTTTTTATGTGTGGAATTGTTGGCCTTTATTTAAAGAACAAGGCACTGGAAAGTCAGCTGGGTGAGCTGTTCACGCCGATGTTGATCGCGATGACAGATCGCGGCCCAGACAGTGCTGGATTTGCAGTTTACGGTGATGAAGTTGCAGACGGTGCAACCAAGCTGACACTGAGACATGCGGATGAGTCTTATGACTGGGACGGGCTTGCACGCTCGATGCAGGATGAGATGGACTGTGGAGTTGAATGGTTTCAGAACAGCAAGGTAGCGGTATTTAAGGTACAGGCAGATGCAGCTGAAGCGTCTGCTTATGTTAAGACAAAGGCTCCTGAAGTATTGATTCTGAGTGCCGGTCAATCCATCGAAATTTTGAAAGAAGTTGGCCTGCCGGAAAACATCGCAGAGACGTTTACGCTGTCTGGCATGAAGGGCAGCCATATTATTGGGCATACCCGGATGGCGACTGAATCTGCCGTCACTATGGAAGGCAGTCATCCATTTTCGACTGGTCAGGACTTGTGCCTGGTCCATAACGGTTCGCTTTCCAACCACAACCGTTTACGTGAAGAGCTGAAACGTGAAGGCGTTGAATTTCAGACAGAAAACGACTCTGAAGTAGCCGCAGGTTATCTGACTTTGCGCCTGCAGAAAGGTGACAGTCTGAATCAGGCTCTGGAAGGCGCGATGGATGATCTGGATGGTTTCTTTACTTTTACCATTGGTACCCGGGATGGCTTTGCTGTAGTGCGAGACCCAATTGCCTGTAAACCTGCGGTGTTGGCAGAAACAGACGATTACGTTGCGATGGCTTCTGAATATCAGGCGTTAACGACTTTGCCGGGTATTGAAAACGCAAACGTTTGGGAACCGGAACCAGCAACAATTTATGTCTGGGAACGTGAACAGTAAGGGCTTAGTTTAAGGAACGAAAAGATGAAAACGATCAATTTAGAAACACAGACAGTACGTGACCTTAATCAGGCTCTGCACGATCAGGTACCTGAATGCACGGAGCGTGAATGGGAAGTTCTGGAGCCAAAAGGGCAGCACAATATCGCATGTGGTCTGGATCAGAACCTATCTGTGGACGTTAAAGGGCATGCTGGTTACTTCTGTGCTGGTATGAATAAAAAAGCGCATGTGACTGTACACGGAAATGTTGGTCAGGGTGTGGCTGAAAATATGATGTCTGGCACTGTGCGCGTTAAAGGTGATGCATCCCAGGCAGCAGGTGCAACCGCTCATGGTGGCTTGTTGGTGGTGGAAGGAAACGCCGGTGCACGTTGCGGCATCTCTATGAAGGGCGTGGACATTGTCGTTACAGGCAATGTTGGCCATATGAGTTGTTTTATGGGCCAGGCAGGAAACCTGGTGGTGTGTGGCGATGCAGGTGATGCGCTGGGTGATTCGCTTTATGAAGTGAAAATCTATGTCAAAGGCAGCGTTAAGTCCCTGGGTGCAGACTGTATCGAGAAAGAGATGCGTGAAGAGCATATTCAGGAACTGACCGAGCTTTTGAACCGTGCTGGTGTAGATGAAGATCCAGCATCTTTTAAACGTTACGGCTCGGCTCGCCAGCTGTACAACTTCAAAGTAGATAACGCTTCTGCGTACTAATGGCTGAATCTGAGGACAGAACAATGAGTGATGATATTAATGTAAAAGATGGTCTGCGCGAGTCAGCTACTTTCGACCGTACAACCATGTCTGAAATCCGTCGCGCCGCAGAAACAGGTATATACGATATTCGTGGTTTTGGTGCTAAGCGTAAACTTCCGCACTTTGATGACCTGTTGTTTCTGGGAGCGAGTATGTCTCGTTATCCACTGGAGGGTTACCGTGAAAAATGTAATACCTCAGTAACTCTGGGTACGCGTTTTGCCAAAAAACCAATTGAGCTGGATATTCCAGTCACGATTGCCGGCATGAGTTTTGGTGCGTTGTCTGCCAATGCCAAAGAGGCATTAGGCCGTGGTGCGTCTCTAATGGGTACTTCCACAACGACCGGTGATGGCGGTATGACACCGGAAGAGCGTGGTCAGTCCAGCAAGCTGGTTTACCAGTATCTGCCATCCCGTTACGGCATGAACCCGGATGATCTGCGTAAAGCTGATGCCATTGAAGTGGTGTTAGGGCAGGGCGCTAAACCTGGCGGTGGCGGTATGTTGCTGGGCCAGAAAATCACTGACCGTGTTGCGCAGATGCGTACATTGCCAATGGGTGTTGACCAGCGTTCCGCGTGTCGTCATCCGGACTGGACGGGTCCAGATGATCTGGCAATCAAAATCCAGGAACTGCGTGAAATCACAGACTGGCAGGTGCCGATCTACATCAAAGTGGGCGCCACTCGTACCTACTACGATGTAAAACTTGCTGTTAAAGCCGGTGCTGATGTCATTGTCGTAGATGGCATGCAGGGCGGTACTGCGGCAACGCAAGATGTATTTATAGAGCACGTGGGTATTCCAACGTTGGCTGCAATCCCTCAAGCGGTACAGGCGCTTCAGGAGATGGGCATGCACCGTAAAGTGCAGCTGATAGTGTCCGGCGGTATTCGTAACGGTGCTGACATTGCTAAGTGTATGGCACTCGGTGCTGATGCGGTGGCTATTGGTACAGCAGCTCTGGTTGCACTGGGTTGTAACCACCCAATGTATGACAAAGAGTTCAAGGAAATCGGATCTGCTGCAGGGTTTTACGATGATTACCATGAGGGTAAAGACCCGGCGGGTATCTCAACTCAGGACCCGGAACTGATGAAACGTCTGGACCCGGTGGAAGGTGGTCGTAAGCTGGCGAATTATTTGAATGTACTGACACTCGAAGCTCAGACCTTGGCAAGGGCCTGCGGTAAGAATGACCTGCGCAATCTGGAACCTGAAGATCTGGTCGCCCTGACTGTTGAATCAGCAGCGATGGCGCGAGTGCCATTAGCCGGTACGAGCTGGGTTCCAGGTCAGAAGTTCTAATCTAAATATTTAATTAAATCATAAGGTTAAGCGAGGTGCTTTGCGCCTCGTCAGGATCCTTTTGTCTCAAAAAACTGTGAAGGGTCAGTGCGAGACAAATACTCAAGGTCATAGGGGGCCAAAGTCATGAGTAATGAGAGTGCAAATAAAGAATATATCTTAAAAGTTAGCTGCCCGGCGCGTAGCGGTATTGTGGCGCCACTGACAGCATTTTTGGCTGAACGTGGCTGTTATATCAGCGAGATGAGTCAGTACGACGATCCAGAGAGTCAAACCTTCTTCACTCGCTGCCGCTTCCATGTTGAGGCGGGTGCTTATGCTCAGAGCGACCTGCAAGGTGAATTTGAGGAGATCGCTGAAAAGTTCGATATGGACTGGAAGCTGGTCCCTGCGGATGAACCTATGAAGGTTCTGCTGATGGTGAGTAAGTTTGACCACTGTCTGGATGACCTGATGTATCGCTTACACAAAGGTGAGATCAATATGGAGGTCACGGCAATTGTGTCTAACCATAAAGATCTTCGCCCAATGGCAGAGCGAGAAGGTATTCGTTTTGTGCATCTGCCAGTGAATAAGGAAAACAAGCGCGAACAGGAAATCGCCTTGATGGAGATTGTCGAGGAAACCGGCACAGAGTTGGTGGTACTTGCGCGTTATATGCAGATTCTTTCTGACAACCTTTGTGCAGAACTGAGCGGTCGTGCGATCAATATCCACCACTCATTCCTACCTGGATTTAAAGGTGCGAAACCTTATCACCAGGCGCATAAACGCGGCGTTAAGTTGATTGGTGCAACTTCACATTATGTGACTGCTGATCTGGATGAAGGTCCGATTATCGAACAAGCGGTACAGCCGGTTGATCATACTTATAGCCCTGAAGCATTGGTGGCGGTAGGTCGTGATACTGAAACTGTGGCGCTGGCAAAAGCAGTCAAACTACATGTTGAGCATCGAACTTTCCTTGATGGCAACAAAACAGTGGTATTCAAGTAGGAGCATTGGCAATGGCGTCGTTAATAGACGGTAAGCAGGTTTCCCAGCAGGTTATAGATGAGGTGGCAACTGAGGTTGCAGACTTTTCTGCTCAGTATGGGTTTGCTCCGGGTTTGGCGGTGGTACTGGTAGGTGAAGATCCTGCCAGTCACGTATACGTCCGCAATAAGGTGAAGCGCGCTGAAGAAGTGGGCATGAACTCTATTGAGCACAGACTGCCGATGGATTGCTCACAGGTAACGCTGAATAAGTTAATTGATGAGCTGAATGCCAATCCGGCTGTACACGGCATTCTCGTTCAACTGCCTTTGCCAGGTCATCTCAATGAGGAAGAGGTTATTGAAGCGATCTCTCCTGAAAAAGATGTTGATGGTTTTCATCCTCTGAATGTGGGCGCGTTGGCCTGTGGTGAAGCAACGCTGATTCCATGTACGCCATTAGGTTGCATGATCATGTTGAAACAGCAGCTTGGCGATCTCAGTGGCAAAAATGCAGTGGTCATAGGTCGCTCTAACATTGTCGGAAAACCGATGGCGGCTCTGTTGTTACAGGCAAATTGTACTGTGACGATTGTGCATTCCAGAACACAGGATATTGAGTCAATCTGTTCGCAGGCAGACATCGTTGTTGCCGCAATTGGTAAACCGGAGTTTGTGAACTCAGGCTGGGTGAAGCCAGGTGCGGTTGTGATCGATGTTGGCATTAATGCCATAGAGCGTGACGGTAGACGCAAACTGGTGGGTGATGTCGATTTTGCAGATGTCGAACCTATTGCTGCTGCGATCACACCAGTACCGGGTGGTGTCGGGCCAATGACCATCGCCTGCCTGATGAAGAACACCCTGACGGCTGCGAAAGCGTTGGAAGCGAAACGAGAAAAAACTCTCAAGGCAAGTTAAACAATCACTCGTCTGTTGTAGCGAAGATTAAGGAGGGGGGGCTATGCCTTTCTCACTATTAAAATATGGTCTGAACAAAGACTATCCATTTGAGAAACATGCTGACCTGCCAGCTCCAACCGAGCTGAAGTCCAGTTACGATGTTGTGATCATCGGTGGCGGTGGGCACGGGGTAGCAACAGCCTATTACCTTGCCAAATACCACGGTATTACGAATGTCGCTGTGTTGGAAAAAGGTTATCTCGGTGGCGGTAATACTGCGCGAAACACCGCAGTTATCCGCTCAAATTATCTGACTTCTGAAGGTGTGAAGTTTTACACTGAATCAGTGAAGTTGTTCGAGGGCCTGTCTAACGAGTTTGATTTCAACATCATGTACTCGAAACGCGGGCAGCTGACTCTGGCGCATACCGATGCGGCTGTTCGTGGTTTCAGGCAGCGTGCTGAGATTAATAAACATTTCGGTGGTAAAACAGAGCTGATCGACCCACAACAGATACGTGAACTTGTTCCTACTTTGAACATGAACCCTGGCCATCTGCCGGTATTGGCAGGACTCTGGCATATGGATGGTGCAACTGCCCGTCATGATGCTGTGGCCTGGGGTTATGCCAAAGGTGCGACTCAAAGAGGCGTTGAACTACACCAGTTAACCGAAGTGACTGATGTCATTGTCGATAACGGTAGAGTGACAGGCATTAAGACCAATCGCGGTACGGTGAATTGTGGTTGTGCTATCCAGGCGGTTGCCGGACACAGTTCACTGCTCGCGGCGAAGGCGGGTTTCAAAATGCCGATCACCTCTTATCCGTTACAGGCGATGGTGACGCAACCGGTAAAACCGTTCCTTGATCCTCTGGTCAGCTCTCCTTCCTTGCATTGTTATGTGCAACAAACAGGTCGTGGCGAGCTGGTGTTTGGTGGCGGCTCTGATCCATATCCGCTCTATAACACGCGTTCCACAATGGACCTCAAGGAAAGTTTGCTTGCCCATGCAATCGAACTGTTCCCATTTATGGCGAATATGCGCCTTATGCGTCAGTGGTCAGGTTTGACGGATATGACCTCTGATTACAGCCCGATCATGGGGTTGAGTCCGGTCGAGAACTATTACCTGGATGCAGGTTGGGGAACCTGGGGTTTCAAATCGACTCCAATTTGCGGCAAGACCATGGCTGAGTTGGTTGCCAATGGTGGGAAAGTACCTGAATTAATCAAACCCTTTGCGATGGAGCGATTTAATAGTTTCCGTCAGGTCAATGAAATGGGCGCAACAGCTGCAAGCCATTAGGAGGATGCAATGAAAATTATGACTTGTCCTTTAAATGGACCACGTAATATCAGTGAGTTTGTTCACGGAGGAGAGGTCCGGGAGATGCCGGACCCTAACCTCTGCAGTGACAGCGAATGGGCTGATTATGTTTTTTACTACGAGAACGCAATAACCGTGGTGAAGGAGTGGTGGTTACATGCACCTTCTGGTTATTGGTTTATTGCAGAAAGGCACACCGCTACAGACGAAATTCTGCGTACTTACGATCCTTCAGAAATCTATAAAGACCGGGTTGAATTTTCCGCCCTGCCTAAGGAGTCAGTCGCATGAAATTACAGAGATTACCGGCTCCAATGGGGTTGCTGATCGATCGGAATGAACCCGTATCTTTCAGTTTTGAAGGCCAGACTTTTACAGGTTATCAGGGTGACAGTATCGCCAGTGCTTTGTTGGCGAACGATCAATGGCTGATGTCCCGATCATTTAAATACCATCGCCCCCGTGCGCCGTTAACTATGGCGGGGCAGGATGCCAACACACTGGTACAGCTAGGCGGTGAACCTAATGTCCTCGCTGATCGTGAACATGTAGCTGAAGGCATGCAGGTAGAAGGGCAGAACTATAACGGCTCTCTGGAAAATGACCGCGATGCTTACTTGGGTAAATTCAGTCGCTTTATGCCGGTTGGCTTTTATTACCGTTGTTTCTTCAAACCTATGGGCGTTTGGGATAAATGGGAAAGTTTTATCCGGGATAAAGCAGGCCTGGGTAAGTTGGATCTTAAATTTGAACCGGAATATTACGACAAGCAATATCTGTTTTACGATGTTGTTGTGACTGGCAGTGGGCCTGCTGGATTAAGTGCGGCATTGAAAGCAGCAGATGCAGGCGCAAATGTTTTACTGGTAGAGGAACAGCCAATATTAGGTGGTTCTTTAACCTACCACCGTTTTGACCAGGAAGGCGAAAAGGCAGATCAACTGTGTGCAGAACTGCTCTCTTCCGTACAAGCGCATGCTCGCATTGATGTGAAGACCGAAGCGGTTTGTAATGCCTGGTTTACCGAAAACTATCTGCCCGTCATACAGGGCAAACGGATGTATAAAGTCCGGGCTAAAGAGGTCATAGTCGCGTCGGGTTCATTCGAACAGCACGCAGTGTTTCGCAACAACGATCTGCCCGGCGTAATGATGAGCAGTGCCGCTCTGCGACTAATGAAATGGTATGCAGTAAAACCGGGCGAAAAAGCAGTGGTTCTGACTGTTAATGATGATGGTTATAACACTGCTTTAGAGCTTCTTGAGCAAGGCGTTATGGTTGCTGCAGTCATTGACATGCGTGGGCCTGAATACAGCCCGGATTCAGCCGACACTCTGCGTGGCCTGGGAGTTCGCGTTGAATCAGGATCTACTGTCTATGAAGCTTTGGCGACCAAAGGCAATAAGCATATAAAAGCGATAGACCTACGCAAAATTACCGGCAAAGGTAAGGTCAGTGAGTACAGCGAGATTATTGAGTGTGATCTGCTGTGTATGTCCGGTGGTTATATGCCGGTTTACCAGTTGCTTTGCCAGGCTGGTGCGCAACTCAGTTACTCAGATGATGCCGCTGAATTTGCCCTTTCTGGTTTACCTGAACATTTGCATATTGCAGGTTCCGTTAATGGCGTCCATGAGCTGGATAAAGTTTTAGAAGATGGGATCCGTGCTGCAGTTGAATCTCTTAACAATCTTGGTCTGAGTACAGAAGCTCCTCAGGCAGTCGGTTGTGATAAAACAGTCAACTTTGACTGGCCGATCTTCAGCCATCCAAAGGGTAAAGACTTTGTTGATTTTGATGAAGATCTGCAGGCAAAAGATATCATCAACGCGACACGTCTTGGTTATCGTGATGTGCAACTGGTTAAACGCTTCTCAACAGTAGGTATGGGGCCTTCTCAGGGCCGACATTCCGCACTGCCAACGGCACGTCTGGTTGCAAATGCTACAGACAGAACAGTGACAGAAACCGGTGTAACGACCGCGCGCCCACCGTTTGCTCCTGAAAAACTGGCTCACGTGGCGGGACGAATCTTCGATCCGTATAAGCGTACTGCCATGCATCATCGACATCTTGAACTGGGCGCTAAAATGATCCCGGCAGGTATCTGGCAACGCCCGGCATTCTATGGTGATGAAAATCAGCGTGATGACTGTATTCACAAGGAAGCAGAGCATGTGCGCACTAAGGTTGGTTTGATTGATGTCAGCACGCTGGGTGGGATCGAAATTCGAGGCCCTGATGCGGCTGAATTTATGAACCGGATCTACACCTTTACATTCCTGAAGCAGCCCGTGGGTAAAACCCGTTATGCGGTCTTAACCAGCGAACATGGTGTAGTGATTGATGACGGTGTTGCTTGCCGTATTGCGGAAGATCATTTTTACGTAACCGCAACCACCAGTGGTGTGGACCGGGTTTATCGGGATATGACCAAATGGAATGCTCAGTGGCGACTGGATGTGGATATCTACAACGTCACTTCTGCCTATGCAGCGGTCAATCTGGCGGGTCCCGACTCTCGTAAGGTTTTGGAAAAGTTAGTGTCGGATGTAGACCTGAGTTCGGAGGGTTTTCCTTATCTTGCCTACCGTGATGGCCATGTGAAACGTATTCCTGCACGTATGCTCAGGGTCGGGTTTGTGGGAGAGCTTGGATACGAAATCCATGTGCCTGCATGCTACGGCGAAGCGTTATGGGATCTGTTAATGGTTGCAGGTGAAGAGTTTGATATCCGACCATTTGGAGTGGAAACCCAGAGACTTCTTCGTCTGGAAAAAGGTCACATCATTGTTAGTCAGGACACTGATGGTATGAGTCATCCTGGTGAACTTGATCTGCATTGGGCGATTAACCGCAAAAAACCGTTCTTTGTTGGTTGTCGATCAGTAGACATTATGATGTCGCAACCTCTATCCCGAAAACTGGTGGGTTTTAAACTACCCGCAGAGAGTAAAAAGCCGGAAGAGGGCCATCTGGTGATTAAAGGACCGGATGTCAGCGGTAATGTCACATCCTGTGAATATTCACCAGCAACAGACTGCATTATTGGTTTGGCTTATGCGGCTTCAGAAGACGCTGATCCCGGTGCCAACATTACCATTCGGGTTGATGGTGGTACGGAGGTGTTGGCGGAGGTTGTTAGTCTGCCATTTTATGATCCCGATAATCTGAGACAGGAGATGTGATATGAGCGTTGTATTACCGGAATCTTATGATAAACGTAGTTTAACCTATCGATTGCATGATGCTGTTTCTTATACCGAACGAGATGATACCTGCCTTGTTGAAACTTATGCAGGGCAAGGTAGCGGAGAGCAGTTGTCTGAATGCGCTTTACTGGACTTATCAGGTGTTCACCGAACCGGACTAAGGGGTAAACAAACTGTAAAAGTATTAGCTCAGGAAGGTTTGCCTTTTCCTGAAAAGCCGAACCAAGTCTCAGTCTCGGATAAGGGGGCGATGGTCGCGCGTTTAGGTTCAACGGAAACTTGGGTTCTGGATAACCCTCTTCAAGAAGTTTCAGGGTTAGGCATGCTCGAACTTCGCGCCTTGAATGAACCGGGTTGTTACCCTCTTTACTGTCAGCATAGTCACATTTGGTTTGCCCTGACCGGACGTCATCTACCTGAACTGATGGCAAAAATCTGTGGTGTGGATCTCCGGGAGGAGGCATTTCCGTTAGGAGCTGTTGTTCAGACCTCTGTTGCCAGGGTCGGTGCGATAATCATCCATCATCAGTTAAATGGCTTGCCAGTCTTCTCGATTATGAGTGACAGCAGCTCCTCTGAATATTTGTGGCATGCCTTAATAGATGCCATGCAGGAGTTCCAGGGTAAACCTGTAGGCCTGGGTGCTTTTTTATAGTATCTGGGCAGTAACCTTCCCCATTAATCAGGCCTTGGCCTGATACCCCAAAAACCAATCAACTTAGGTTGATTGGTTTTTTATTTCAACAGGTTATGTGCTTTACCCCTAATGGGGTACCTCTTCCAGAGGATTGTTTAAATCAGTGGTTGAAATAGTATTTCTGGTAAGAATTAAGGCTAATCAAGTGATGCTGGCAGAAGATGAGTCAGTGCAGTGAGAAGTGATCACAAGCCTTAAAAATACCTATTAATTCAAACTTAGGAGAGGCGAAATGCAACCAGAAGCTTTACCTGAGGTAAAAAGCCGCCCGGTATACCAAACGGTTGAGAAAAACGGCCGTTCAAGCATGCACATCTTTGTTGTAGCAGGTGAAATGCCACAAGCAATGTCAGAGATCCTGGATAGCTGTGACAAATCTGAGTGCAGTGTGATCTCAGTAACCGATACATCTGAAGCAAAGCAAAGTGTATCCAAGCTACTGCCAACTCTTCCTTTATCCACAACAGTTTATGTGGCCGGAACCGAAGCGTTTATCTGGTATGTCTCAGAGCTGTTTACCTCAGCAGGCATGATGCCGGAACAGATTCAGCTTTTCGCACCAGAGGAAAAATCCCGACAGGTTTTTTGCTGTCATTGTTATCACATTACCTCGGGTGTAACTGAAAGTCCTGCAGAGTGCGGAGGCTGTGGTCGTGTGCTGATAGTCACAGATCATTTCGCGCGAAAGCACGGCGCCTACTTTGCCTACCAGGTTAACGCAGAAGATCCGACAGATGTGCCTGCTGCAGAGGAGTTGAACTAATGAGTAGCGAGCAGATTACCGTAAAGGTTACTGAGATAGAGCAGGTGGCTCCTTCGATTCGAGAGTTCACTTTAGTGTCAGTAGGTGAACCACTCTATGCTTTTTCACCAGGCTCCCATGTCGTAGTGGCTATGCCTGGTGAAGGTAAAATCTACAAGAACGCCTACTCATTAATGAGTGATCCCTGGGATACCGATGCTTATAAGATTGCAGTACGCCTGCAGGATAAATCCCGAGGCGGCTCGATCTATATGCATGAAAACGTTGCAGTCGGGGATGAACTGAAAATAACACCACCAGCGAATATGTTTGCACCGGAATGGGGGGCGAAAAAACATGTTCTTATTGCTGGTGGTGTGGGGATCACTCCTTTCATGTCATACCTGCCTGAACTGATGCGCCGTGATACTGATTTTGAATTGCACTACTTATATCGCGGTGATGTGACCGGGGCATACAAATCGGAACTCACGGAAGAGCTGGGCAGTCGCTATTTCGGTTATGACTCAAATCAGAACAAGAAGTGTGACATCGCCACTCTGTTTGCTGAAAGAAAGTTAGGTACCCATTTTTACATCTGCGGACCTGAATCCCTTATCCATGCAGTTAAAACCTTAGCCGCTGAACAGGGTGTGCCGGCAGCCGCGATTCATTATGAAGAGTTTGCTGCGCCACAACCGGGTGAACCGTTTGAGGTTGAGATTAAATCTTCTGGCGTGGTGGTACCGGTGGGTGCAGAAGAAAGTATGTTGGAAGCGCTGGAAGCTGCAAATGTGGAAGTACCCAATTTATGTCGTGGGGGTGTATGTGGGCAATGTATCTGCCAGGTAGAAGAGGGCGAAATTGAACATCGCGATCACTACCTGAGTGAAACTGAGAAACTATCCGGTTCTGCAGTCATGCCTTGTGTATCCAGAGCTAAAAGTAAGCGACTAGTTATAGAAATTCAGGAGTAGAGTCATGCGTGTAGCACCTAAAGAGATACAAACGTTTCGAGACGATTTTACCTACAGCAATAGCCCCGAAGCGATTCAGCGTTTTCCCTTCCCATTTCCGGAGGATGATTATCGGTACTCCGTAAATATGGAACCGCACACACCTAAAGGTGGAGAAGGTTCTGCTTACGAACATTTTATCGATGTCGATGAGCATTATCTTTCTGAGATGAAAGAACGCTCTCTGGTATTAAAAGAGATGCCGCATCGTTGTCTGGCAATGGAGCATATGGACCTGGCTTGCTGGGATATGATTGAACGTTGCATGGTCACTATGTCTGAGGATTATCCTCAGCACTTTGAGCTGGAGCGCAACGGCGAGAACTGGACCTGGGAAAACAAACTACTGAATCAGAAAGATGAGTTTGTTTTCGGTGACAGCAGCACATTACCTGTACCGCCGATGGAATATATCGGTCGACAAGTACAGGGCGATTTTGCACTGCTTGATCAGCGTGAAGGGGACTTGTTCCTTGATGCTGGCATTATTACCTGTCCTGCTGACTGGTCTTTGGCCTTCGATGCCGGTATGAACTTTACCGAATGGCACGGTCCAGTGCCTATGGCACACAGTGAAGGTATCTTCGAACGTGCATTGAAGTATCTAACAGCGATTCAGGTAGGTAACCCGGTTCGTCGAATGAACTGGACCATGACAGTGAATGCTCGAATGGACACCTCGCCTGAGACTTATCATGAATGGGGCCATGAGCGTACCAGCGTAACGCCGGAAAACGTTGCTGAAAAAGTCTATCTACGCGTTGAATTACAGGTATTGGACCGCATGCCACGTAGTAATGCGCTGATGTTCAGTATTCGCACTTATCTGATGAGTCTGGAAGATATAGTGACTAATCCAGAGTGGGCAAAGCGTATGCATCGCGTAATGAAAACGCTGCCTGCACCATTAATCGATTACAAAGGTTTGAGCCGCTATCACGGTATGGTGGTTGATTACTTATCGCAGTTTGATAAAGCGAACTAACTGATTAAAAACCATAGAAACTCAGAGGTATAAGATGGGTTGGCTTTATCTGTGTATTGCTGGAATTCTTGAGTGCTTCTGGGCTGTGGGCCTTAAATACAGTGACGGTTTTACTAAGTTTTGGCCGTCACTGATCAGCGCTTCGCTAATTGTTCTCAGCCTGACTTTGTTGTCATTGGCAATGAAGACAATTCCGGTGGGTACTGCCTATGCGGTCTGGGCCGGTATAGGTGCGGTGCTTCTGGCGGTTTATGGAATATTGTTCATGGATGAATCCGCCAGTCTTATTCGTATCAGTTGTATATTCTTCATCATTAGTGGTGTTGCCGGGCTTAAATACTTTACCTAACAGCGTATGAACACAGCTCGTTCTCACCCAGCGAACTGTGTGCTGTGTCCTGTCACGGCTTGCGCTCACCCTTGGTTTCTGGGGTGGGCGTTTTTTTTGGAGGTTAGTTAAATGCGTCAGGTTCTTATTTTGCAACATGCGGAAGGTGAATGGATAGGATCGATGGAACACTGGTTCAGTGAGAGAGACTTTATCCTGACCACCATAAGAATGGACCATGGCGAACCCTTACCAGAGATTGAGGGTTTTGATTGGTTGTTGGTAATGGGTGGGCCAATGAGTGTTTATGATGAATCGGGTTTTCCCTGGTTGATAGAGGAAAAGCAATTTATTCGTCATGCCGTCGATCTTGGTAAAACTGTACTCGGAATATGCCTTGGAGGGCAGCTCATAGCTAATGCCATGGGAGCGACTGTAAAAGCCAATAAACAGCAGGAAATTGGTTGGTATGAAGTTTCCAGAATCGATCAAAAGGCCAACTGGTTACCTCAAACATTCTCTCCTCTCAGTTGGCATGGTGATATCTTTGAACTGCCAGAAGGTTCAATTTCTCTTGCTTACAGTGCGGTAACTCCCTGTCAGGGCTTCCGTTTAGGTGATTCGGTTATTGGATTACAGTTTCACCTTGAGGTGCAAGAAGGAACGGCTGAAGCATTCCTTAATCTTGAAACCTCCAGCTTGCCTCAAGGCGCAACGGTTCAGTCTAAAGAGCAATTATTGGGTAATAGGCAATATCTGGAGCAGAGCCGTGAAGTTATGTACGCTTTGCTGGAGCATTTACATTCATAATTGGAGCTGTAGGGGAAACCATGGAAATTACCTACCAATCTGACCGCTCAATTACCGAGCAAGAGTTCATTGATCTATTAAAGAGCACTTCATTAGGTGAGCGAAGACCTGTTAATGACGAAAGCTGCATCGAAGCAATGCTGAAGGAAGCTGATTTACTGATTACCGCCTGGAAGGGCGATCAATTGATCGGGGTCGCGCGCTCACTTACAGATTTTCACTACTGCTGTTATTTATCGGATCTGGCGGTTGCTGAAACTTTCCAAAATCAAGGTGTAGGGCAAGCTTTGATTCTAGAAACAGAGCAGTTTCTGGAACCCGGTTGCCGCTTGATTCTTCTTGCGGCTCCTCAAGCAAAGAGTTATTACCCAAAGCTCGGTTTTAATCAGCATCATAGTGCTTGGACGCGTCTAGCCAGTTAATTTTTTACCATTTTTCATTAACTAAAGACGGTCGGCTCCAAATGTAGCCTAAGGACAGTGCTATTGCGACCACAACGGCTAATTTTATGGATAGATCAAACTGTCTGTATATGAGTGGATAACTCACCATTGAAACCATCATGATGGTGGCCAGCCATTTGGCTTTAAGTGGAATAACACCGTCACTTTCCCAGTGTCTGATGAGCTCCCCAAATACTTTATTGTCGAGCAACTTTTGATGTAAATGGGTTGAGCTTCGAGAGAAGCAGAATGCAGCCAGTAAGACGAATGGGGTTGTGGGCAGAAGCGGTAATACTACACCGATAATGCCCATGGCAAGAGATAGAAAACCTGCTGTGAGAAAAATAGCTCGTTTCATAACACCCTTGTTGTCAGGTAGGGACCTTGAGGAAGATCCCGTCTTCTTTATTTAAGTTTGATGGCGAAATGTTTAAAGATCTTTTCTTTAATTTCCCAGGTACCCACAAAGTCAGCTTCCAGCATTACGGCATCACCGGCTATGCACATTTTAGGTTCACCACCTTCAGGGGTGATGATGACTTCACCTTCCATAATGTGGATAAACTCCCAGCCGCTGTATGTCGCGTGGTAAGTGCCTGGTGTCGCTTCCCAAACGCCGGTAATCATCGACTCATCAGGGCTGGTGTATTCAATCCAGGTTTTCATGGTGGGATTACCTGAGACGACTTTCCAGCCTTCCAGATCTGTAGTAATGGGTTCAACAGTTTTATCGATAATTCTTGTTAACGTACTCATAAACACTCCATAAAAAGCTCCCCCGTCAGAGAGACAGTTGACAGGGGAGTGGGGAATCAGCCTGCTGCAGGGACTTCACTCTTATCGGACAGATAGGCTTCAAGAGAATCATCCAGAGCGTCGATCCATGGAGTGTGATGCGGAGGTGACATGGTGCCAGTCATCAACGAGCGGTATGAGTAGTCACGGAAGGTCATGATGTTTTCCTTCTTGTGGTTTTTCCACTCAAGGAAGGTCTTACGGACGCCTTCAATGTCGAAAGTTGGGTAATCTGTGGCTTCAATAAGCTCAAGGATGTAATCACCCTGATAAGTGAACATCTCTTCAGCTGTTTCCAGTGTCATTTCGCGTTCACGCCAGGCCATACTATGAGCGCTCATCTCCTCTTTGGTTTCTGGAAGAGCGATCTTGCCCATAATGATATCGCGCACATACCAGGCTTGGGCATCAAACATGTTGAAGGTGTACCACTGATCCTGCATGCCAAGATAGAACAGCTTAGTGTTGTCTTCCCAGACTACGCCCTGGTAGAGGTCTAAAGGCCATAGACGGTTGTTCGTCTTCAGGCGTAACTCTTCTGGCAGGAATGGGAAGTGATGCAGATAACCAGTACAGAGAATGATTGCGTCGACTTTTTCACAGCTACCGTCGGCAAAATAAGCGTGTTCAGTATCCACACGAACAAGGTTAGGTTTTTCATCCCAGTTTTCCGGCCATTTATAACCCATTGGTGCTGTGCGGTAGCAACTGATCAACTTAGCTGCACCGTATTTGTAACACTGTGAACCAATATCTTCTGCCGAATAGCTACTGCCGACTAGCAGAACAGTTTTGTCTTTAAATTCCAGTGCATCGCGGAAGTCGTGGGCGTGCAAGATGCGTCCACCAAAACTTTCGAAACCTTCAAAGCTAGGAACATTAGGAGTTGAGAAGTGACCAGAGGCACACACTACGTAATCAAATACTTCGGAATAGATCGTGTCAGTATTGTGGTCATGTACAGTTACGGTGAACATCTCGGTGTCTTTATCAAACTCGACATTACGGACCGGCGTGTTGAAGCGGATGTAGTCACGCACACCGGCTTTTTCAACGCGTCCTTTAATGTAATCCCATAGCACTTCACGAGGTGGATAAGAGGCTATCGGCTTACCAAAATGTTCATCGAAACTGTAATCAGCAAATTCCAGGCACTCTTTAGGGCCGTTAGACCATAGGTAACGATACATACTGCAATGTACAGGTTCACCATTTTCATCCAGGCCTGTGCGCCAGGTGTAGTTCCACAAACCGCCCCAGTCACTTTGTTTTTCAAAACACACGAGTTCTGGAATATCGTCACCCTTTGCCTGGGCTGACTGAAATGCTCTTAACTGTGCCAGGCCGCTGGGCCCTGCACCAATAATCGCGATGCGAGTCATAGGTCTCTCCGTAATGGTCAAATTCAATTTGGAAGCTGGCGCAGTGCGCAGCCTATGAGATAAAAAATAACCAGCTTTGGAGGTTTAAAAAATTCCCATGAATGGGTAATTCGAAGGGGGTAAAGAGGGGGTAGTTTGGGGTAATGAAGGGGTATTTCCTGGCTTAGCCGGTTTGCATGATGATCCCTTCAACCCCAAGTACCATACCGCTTTCAGAGTAGAGGCCACGGCCCCGGTCTTTCACTTTGATTTCATCGCCATCCTTTTTCAGGATACGGTAATCGAGATCAAAAGAGCTGTGTGTCTGGAGGGCAATTTGAACATCATCCCAAACGGCTTCGGCATCGTCAGGGTGGATGAGTGAGCCCAGGCAAATCTGTGATTGATTAAGCAGCTCTTCGGGGCGATAACCGGTTAACAGTTCACAACCGTCGCTGACATACTCCATGGTCCAGCTGAGGTTATTACGTGAGCGATAGAGCATGGCAGGTAATCGCTTGACCAGACTCTGTAAACTTCGATGGTTGGCTTCTCGCACCTGTTCATTCCGTACCTGCGGAGTGATGTCGCATAAGGTTGCTGAGAGTGGGTAGAGTGAATCGGGCTTAATCGATTGAATACGCATTTCACACCAACGTATCTCGCCACTGGTATGCAGCAAACGGAACCAGATTAGCTCACTTTTTCCCGGCTGCATTTTATCGAACAGTTGCTCGCAGCCTGGGATGTCTTCCGGGTGTAAAAAATCGGTCAGAGGATTATCCAGTGCTTCTGAAACTGGCGTCCCGGTTATCTTTTGCCAGCATTCATTCACTGTGAGAATGTGATGACGATGATCAAAAGCGATCACCACATCATTCAAACTATTAAACAACTGCCATAACTGTTGTTCTGACGGTTGAGTAGGTTTCGATCGGCCAGGCCATTTTAATATTGCCATCATAACTCCCTATGCCAATTCTTCTTCCGTGAGGTTTTTATGTGCCCAGGCTGCAAGCTCAAGCCGCGAGTGCATATCGAGTTTGCGTAATAGGTTTTTAACATACACTTTTACGGTGCCATCACTGATGCCCAGTTCTCTGGCGATAAGTTTATTGTTGAGCCCCTTAGCAATGAAAAACAGGGTCTCGCGCTCACGCTCGGTTAGCTCCGCCAAGGTTTCATTGCTCTGCGACGCTTCCTCTTCATGATTTTCGCGTATATGCGAAGCAAGTGAGGTAATAGCATCAACATTAAGTGCGATTTTGCCGGAAGCAACTGAGATGAGGTGGTTTAGAATCTCATCGGGCGGTGTATCTTTCTGCAGGTAGCCATTCGCGCCATAGCGGAGTGCCTCAAGTAACTTATCCTGATCGGTACATGCGGTGATGATGATTATCTTGAGTTCATCATCGCACTCTCTGATTTGCTTCAGCAGTTCCAGTCCGGATTTATCCGGCATTTGCAGGTCTAATAATAAGATGTCTGGGTAGTTGCCTTCCAGATTATCCAGCAGAGTAAAACCGTTATCGTATTCAGCAATGACCGTCAGCTCTTCGCTGTCGTTTAATAGCTCAACGACACCTCGTCGGAAGAGGGGGTGATCATCAACTACAACGACCGTTAACTCACGCTCATTCATGATTATCTTCCAGGTTAAGAATTAGTTTAGTGCGTGTGCCACCACCATCCCTGTCACCTATGCTTAGCTCGGCGCCAATACGTTCAGCACGTTCTTGCATAATCTGTAGGCCAAAGCTGTCTGCCCGTGCTGCTGTGGGGTTGATCCCACAGCCATTGTCTTCAATGACGACTTCAAGGTGAGAAGTAGCGTATAGATTGAGGATGATGCGGGAGTGTGTCGCATGCGAGTGGCGGACAATATTGCTTAAGCACTCTCTGATAATGTAGAGAATTTGCATCGACTGTTTGGGACTCAGTACGTTCAGCTGCATGCGGTTATCCAGTTCAAAAACAATGCCCGATTGCTGCTCAAATTCTTTGATTGAGTTGATAACACCCTCGGGCAACTTTTCCGTTTGCATGGTTAAACGTGATGAAGTGATCAGCTCACGTGTCTGGCGGTAAGCGCAATGGGTGTAGGCTGCGAGATCCTGAGTGATGGGCTTAAGTTCATGGTAATCATCTTTCTGACAAAGCTTATCCAGCCTTGCACTTTTGATTCTTAGATAACCTAAGACCTGCGCCAGAGAATCGTGTAACTCAGCCGCATAGATGGACCTTTCTGTTTGCAGAGCGGATTGTATTTTGGCTTCACGCTGATACCAGGCATTGATGCCTTTTTCCAACGCTGTGGCAAGCGGTGCAGTACGCCATTTAAGTTGTTCGATTGCCGGTGCTTTATCTGCAAAAGAAAAAATAAGCCAGATCGTTTGATTGCTCGACTCAAGAAGTTTACTCGGCACTATCTCAATGTGTTTGTTGGATATAGAGAGTTTAATCAGGTCCGAAGCAGGTGGCTTGTTTAGAGTGAAGGTACGGTGTAGTTCCTGAATAAATCTGGTATTAGGCTTTTCATCCAAACCATGATGAAGGAATGACTCCGAGGTGACCGGACTACTGAAAAGAATCAGAAGTTCACCACCAGTTGAGCGAGGAAGCAGATCATCAAGTTGTTGCTGCATTGTTCTCAAGACATCGGGTAGGGTTTCACTGATCTCATTAGCAGTGGCGAGTGTGAATGCAAGATCATTAAGATCAGGAGGAGTAATTTTGGACTCTGTTTGACTTGGCTGTTTCTTTACCAGAGAAAACTCAAAACTTTCCAACCATTGCCTTAGCTTCGTTGCCATTCGTGGTCCCCTAAGTAACTTGATCTCTAACCTGTCCCTGCACGTGCTCTGTATCCTTAATGCATATTCATACAGCACTATTCATGCCATTAAGTGGGGTTTTCAGCGATTTCAGACTAATGAAGGCTTTTCTATGAAAAGTTTAATAAAAACACCGCGGGTAAATAATTATTACCATTAAGAAATTAAAGTTTGATGTTAATTATTAATTTTAATGCGCACTTTATTGGGGCGATCTGAATCTGACTGTACATGAAATGCACAGTTTTAATGCTGATGCAGCAGCAAAAAAATAAGTAAATAAGAAATAAAAAACCTCGGTATTTACCGAGGTTTTTTGCGCTTAGCTAGCTGAAGAAATGCTTAGCCTTTAGCGATACGTTTTTTCTTATCCGGATCATCAAACGGCAAGGTGTGGGTGATCGCTGGAACATTCAGACTGCCTTTCACCTCAATCGCTTTACCTTGTTCTGCAAAGCCGACATCCACACGAGCAATAGCCATGGATTTTTCTGTCAGGCGGGAATACGCCGGCTGGGTGATGACGCCAATTTGTTTGCCATCGGCCCAGAGTGTATCGCCGATTTCAGCCTCTTTATGGCCTTCCAAAAGTACGCCAAAGATCTTAAAGCGTTCCTTACCTTGTAAGCGGAAGTGTTCATAACAACCACGGAATTCGGTTTTATCTTTGGATACAGTGAAATCAAGACCGAGTTCCCAGAGTGTGTCGCCAGCAGCTTCGTTCTCAAACGGATGCATTTCAGAATTATCATATGGGTAAAACAACAGGTAGCTTTCTACCCTTAACATATCCAGAGCGCTGAATGCTGCAGGAATAATACCCATGGATTCGCCTTTTTCTAGAATCGTATCCCAGATCAGACCGACATCATTCGCTTTACAGAAAATTTCGTAACCTCGTTCTCCGGTATAACCGGTACGGGAGATCATCACCGGGCGGCCAAACAAAGTCGTTTGCATATGGTGGAAATAACGCAGGTCCCGAATCCCCTCTATATGTTCAGCCAGAAAATCAACTGCAACGGGACCCTGTAGGGAAATATCATGCAGATCATCATCAAACAATACGGCTACCTGACGGCCCTGAGCTGAGCGGATAAGCATCTCGTGACCGGTGCCTGTACCGTGTACAACCATAAAGGCATTAGGACCAGTGCAGTAGACGATGCAATCATCAATAAATTTGCCCTGCTCATTAAGCATCGTTGCATACACAGACTTACCAGGATAAAGCTTAGAAATATCCCTGGTTGTTGCATATTCGAGTAAGCTTTCTGCATGTGGTCCAACATAATGGACCTTTTTCAATCCTGATACATCCATCAGACCTGCTTTAGTACGAATTGCTTCATGCGATTCGCTCACATCACTGTCGTATGTCCAGGCGGTTCCCATTCCATTCCAGTCTTCAAGTTCCGAGCCTAGTGCTCTATGTCTGTCTGCCAATGCAGAAATGCGCCATGAATTTGCCATTTTCTTTAACCCTCTTAATCGACATGTAGCCGCTATTCGGTCTGATTATTAATAAGAATATTTGTTTCCTATTGGTAAATCTAATATGCCTAGCCGAAGCCCTTTATGTCAATTACTCCAAAATTGGTAGTTGCCAGAACCCCCTGCGTAGCTGTCGCTTGCCTGGGTGAATTGGTCGCTGTGGTTGTTTTGGTAGTCGCTGGGGCACCCGTATCTAGGCCTTTGCATGCAATCTTTTAACGAGTCTGTCTCCAGTGCAATTTTGCGCTGAGAGGAGTGAAGCTGGCGTGATTTGAAATGGGCTAACCCTAAAGGGGTATCCCCGATGGAGGATTGTCTAAAAACCTCTGCTGATAAATATTTATTAGCATCAAGAAAATGTGGATTTTCATTAAAGATCTGAATTTTAGGTTGCACACAATTGTTAGGTCGATTGCATTGCTGCACTAAAAAACGAACGGTTTTGAGCTCCCATCAATCCAGAATATAGGGTGAAAAGATGCTGGAAAATAAAAAAGGAGACATGACAGAGGCGTGCTATCTCAATCTGCAGCGACCTGTTGATCGCCAACTCTTCCGGGTTGAGGGTCAGGATGCGCAGCGATTCGAATTGAGGTCGGGTGACCTGCTTGAGTTGTCTAGCAGCGATCTAGAGCAAGTCTGTGAAATATTGGTGCTCAATCAGCAGGGTCATCCAGCTCCTCAGTTGTTAAACAGCGGTTACCCGGTAGAAGCAGTCGAGATCGCTAAGCAGCTAGAAGGCGGCGGACAGTCAGCTCTGCGTTTACAAGAAAAATTGAATACATGGGGGGTTACAGCCTCTCATCTGCGCAACGCATTACGGATTAGTGGTGCTGAACCTTGTGCAATGGAAGCCTTGGCAGATATGACGGTAGTCGTTTCTGCTGCTGGCCCGGATATGGGGGTAGAAGAGCATACTCCGGTTACCGAGATAGAAGTCACAATTAAACACGCCATTCCTGTTCAGGGATACCTTCCAGAGCCATTAGCTGAGATCCAGGCAGATATTCGGATTCCAAGAGCGACTGCGCGTACCTATGAGGTTAAAGCCGGTGAATGGATACAGATTATTGATGTTGCGGGTAAACAGTGTTCAGACTTTCTGGCATTCGATAAAGCAGCATTAGATCAGGGTGAAGAGGTTGCTCTGGATGCTGTTGCGACGCGTACAGTGATGGGGCTGAGCAACCCTCAACCGGGATTGTTTTCACGTTTTCTAGGCGCAGACATGCAATCGATGGTGGAAGTGGTTCAGGATACTGTTGGCCGCCACGATAGTTTTCTGATGGCCTGTACACCCAAATATTATGAAGACAGCGGTTACTTTGGCCATATCAGTTGCAGCGATAATTTTAACCGCGCGCTGACACCGTTCAAAGTAACGCCGCGCCCAGCCTGGCCAGCCATTAATTTCTTTTTTAATACGGCAATAGAGCCTTGTGGCACCGTTTCAATGGATGAGCCGTGGTCGAGAGCCGGTGATTATGTACTGCTGCGCGCAACCCGCGACCTCATCTGTGCTTCATCCGCCTGTCCGGACGACATCGATCCGGCCAATGGTTGGAACCCCACCGACATCCATGTCCGTATTTACAGTGCAGAGAATGAATTTCCTCGTGCCATAGCCCACCGAATTACACCTGAGGAGTTACCTCGTATGACTAAGACAACCGGTTTTCATAACCCGATCTCAGAATTGACCAAGAAGCTGATTGAGTACCGCGGTTATTGGGTCGCTTCCGAGTTTGAAGGTTGGGGTGCTAAAGCTGAATATTTGGCCTGTCGCGAGCGGGTGGCGATGATTGATCTGTCGCCATTGAGAAAATTTGAGATCACCGGACCCGATTCCGAAGCCTTTTTACAATATGTATTAACCCGGAATGTTCGTCGTCTGGCGATTGGAGAAATCGCTTATTCAGCGATCTGCTTTGAAACCGGCGGCATGATAGATGACGGCACTATTTTCCGTATGGATGAGCAAGCCTTTCGATGGGTTTGCGGCGATCCCTACACCGGAATCTGGATGCGTAATGTAGCCCGTGAAAAAGGCTACAAAGTCAGTGTTAGAAACTCCACAGATCAGCTCCACAACTTAGCCGTACAGGGGCCGGAGAGCCGTAATCTGCTGAAAGAGTTGATCTGGACACCTGAATGTCAGCCGAGTATGGATACTCTGGCCTGGTTCCATTTCTTAATCGGACGTATTGGCGGACCTGATGGAATTCCTGTGATGGTTTCCCGAACCGGATATACCGGCGAGTTGGGTTTTGAGGTGTGGTGCCACCCAGATAAAGGCGAAGAAACCTGGAAATCTATCTGGGATGCCGGGCAAAAATACGAAATAGCCCCGATGGGTTTTGATGCTCTGGATATGTTGCGCATCGAGGCTGGGCTGATCTTTGCTGATCATGAATTTTGTCCTGAGACCAATCCATTCGAAGCTGGCATAGGTTTTACCGTGCCGCTTAAGTCCAAAGAAGATCATTTCATCGGCCGTGATGCCATTGCCAGACAAGCTCCAGAGAGCCGCAAAAAGCTGGTTGGATTAATTCTGGAAGAGGGTGAGGCAGCCGCGCACGGGGACCCCGTTTATCAGGGTCGTTTTCCGGTCGGTATTGTCACCAGTGCCACCCCATCGCCTCTGATGGGTAAACAGATTGCGTTGTGTCGCGTCGCGCCAGAATTTGCAGAAAAGGGGATCAGCCTGGAAGTTGGCAAGCTCGACGGTCAGCAAAAAAGATTAAAGGGGGAGGTCACCAGCCTGCCTTTTTACGATCCAGAACGCACACGTGTCCGTTCATGATTTTTTACAACTTCAACATTCAAAGCAGCTCTGTGTTTACAGCAGTCAGTTCAGCAAAGGAGGCGATCAAATAGAGAGAGTGAGTCTGGATGTTTCGCTTATCAGCGCTTTTATGAGTGCTAACGCGACGTCTATAGAGCAGGGAAGATTCAGTGTTGCCCGCTTCTGCTAAGTCAGAGCAAAAAGTAATGCTGATTCCTCGAAAAGTTAGCGGGTGGCACAAAGTGGAACAACTCCTCATTCGAAGAACCACTTTGGTGCCTTATAAAAATTCTAGGAAATGTGATTTCTATTTAACTTGCTGAAATATAAAGAAATAGTGATTTCAGGTACAGCAATTGCATTTCCTAATAAGAAATAAATATTACTACTAGTATTTCTTCTTTTAGGGGTAAAGGTAGCGGTATTCGTAGTAAATGAGACAGTTCTAAACTCAATAGGGGGTCAAAATGGACCAAACACAAGTAGCAGAGAAACTCGTAGAGCTTCAATCGCTAATCGAGATGACCAGCACCATTAATATGGAGGTTTTTTATTGGTGGTGTACTGGTTTAATGGTGATCATTCACGCAGGCTTCCTGGCCTACGAAATGGGTGCATCACGACTAAAAAATGCCCTGGCATCAGGTGTTAAAAATATTCTGGCGTTTGCCTTTGTTATTCCGATGTTCTTCTTTTTTGGCTGGTGGATCTATCTGGCTATGTATAATGGTTTTATTCCAGATTTCGAAGCTGCAGCAGCCGGTCTGCCGTGGTCTGAGTACATGGGACCAAACCTGACAGATAACGCCAGTGGTATCTTCTGGGGTGCATTTGTACTGTTCTCTGCGACTACTGCATCGATCTTCTCTGGTGCGGTAATTGAGCGTATCCGTATGAGCTCATTCCTGATTCTGGCGATCATTCTGGGTTCCGTCGTATGGGTTCTGGGTGCATCCTGGGGCTGGCATCCAACGGGTTGGTTGACTGTTGAGTGGGGCTTCCACGACTTTGGTGCGGCGGGTGCTGTTCACATGGTTGCAGGTTTCTTCGCACTGGGTGTAATCATCAATCTGGGTGCACGTATTGGCCGTTTCGCTCCAGATGGCACACCGATCGCGATTGCCGGTCACAGTATGCCAATGACCATCATCGGTCTGATGCTGATCATCGTGGGTTTCTTCGGCTTCCTGGGTGGTTGTATCATTTATGCAGGCAGCGGCCAGTGGACAACAATCTTTGGCACGCCTTTGACGCTTTCCGCAGTAAGCTTCAATACTTTGATGGCATTCTCCGGCGGTATCATTGGTGCTTACGTTGTGACACGTCAGCCGTTCTGGATGATGTCGGGTGCGCTTGCAGGTATCTTCTCTGCTGCACCGGGTCTGGATCTTTACTACCCACCTTTGGCATTCCTGATGGGTATCGTCGGTGGTGTTGTTGCACCTCTGGCAGATAAATTCATTACCAACAAATTTAAGCTTGATGATGCTGTCGGTGCGTTTGGCGTACATGGCATGGGCGGACTCGTCGGTATCGTTGGTTTGGGTATCTTCAGTGGTTTCCCGAATGTTGTGGAAGGCGCACCTGCGATCTCTTTCACAGGTCAGTTAATGAGTGCGGGTGTAATGGCTGCACTTGGCTTTATCCCAGGCTTCGGTCTGTCCTGGTTGATGGCAAAAGCTGGTTTCCTACGTGTACCACCAAAAGCTGAAGAGATGGGTCTGGATGAAGTGGAAGTACCACTGGAAGCTTATCCGGAATCCGTGCCTGCTACACAGGACAATTCAACTACAACACCTACTTCAGTAACTGCTTAAGGAGAATATTATGAACGCAAGTCCTATTACTACTTGGGAAGGTGCAGAGGCGTATTTTACCTTTGCAGATAATCCAACTGCGATGATGATTATTCTTTCATTATCAATCGCCGCGACGATTGGAACTATCATTGCTACGATCAAACATGAGAATGACACTTTTATCGATTATAAGTAATTCTTAGGCGAGATAAGTAAGATGGTAAACAAGAATAACGCCGGCTTTGCTGGCGTTATTCTTTTCTGGAGTTGTTATGGCGTATTCAATAATTGCAGGTGGGCACAGTTGGCAGTTTGCTGATTTGAAAACGGTAATGGCTAAAGCCAGTCCGGATCGTTCCGGGGATCGATTAGCCGGATTAGCCGCTGAAACTGCTCAGGAACGAGTCGCTGCTCAAATGGTTTTGGCAGACGTCCCTCTCAAGCAATTTTTGACCGAAGTTTTCATCCCTTATGAAGAGGATGAAGTGACCCGGTTGATTATTGATTCACACGATGCAGTAGCCTTTACACCCGTTGCTTCTTTAACCGTAGGTGAGTTTCGTAACTGGTTATTATCGGAGCAAGCAGATACAGAAACCCTTAAGACCTTAGCTCCAGGTTTAACCCCTGAAATGGTCGCTGCTGTTAGCAAAATTATGCGGGTACAGGACCTGATTCTGGTTGCGAAGAAATGCAGTAACGTCACAGCATTTCGCAATACCATCGGTTTGCCGGGGCGAATGGCAACCCGCTTACAACCAAATCACCCAACCGATGACCCAACGGGAATTGCGGCCAGTGTTCTGGACGGTTTGCTCTATGGGAATGGGGACGCAGTAATCGGGATTAACCCCGCGAGCGATAATATCTCAGCGGTAACAACCATGATGAAAATGCTGGACGATGTGATTCAGCGTTATGACATACCCACACAGTCCTGTGTTCTCACTCATGTCACCACACATATAGAAGCAATTAACCGTGGAGCACCGGTGGATCTGGTTTTTCAGTCGATAGCCGGAACAGAAAAAGCCAATGATGGCTTTGGCGTTAACCTTTCAATCCTGAAAGAAGCCCACACCGCTGCTCTGGAACTGGGCAGGGGCACTTGTGGCAATAATGTCATGTATTTTGAAACCGGGCAGGGCAGTGCGCTCTCATCCAATGCTCATTTTGGGGTGGATCAGCAAACCTGCGAAACCCGTGCCTATGCGGTTGCGCGTGAGTTTTCACCGCTGCTGGTGAATACTGTGGTGGGTTTCATCGGCCCAGAATACCTCTATAACGGTAAGCAGATTACCCGTGCAGGTCTGGAAGATCACTTCTGCGGCAAACTACTTGGACTGCCGATGGGCTGTGATATCTGTTACACCAATCATGCCGAAGCAGATCAGGACGATATGGACAGCTTGTTAACTCAATTGGCAGTGGCGGGCATTAACTTCATCATGGGAATTCCAGGTTCCGATGACATCATGCTGAATTACCAGACCACATCCTTCCATGACGCCCTTTATGCCCGTGAAGTACTGGGCTTAAAACCGGCACCTGAATTTGAAGAGTGGTTAATTAAAATGCAGATCTTTGATGCGTCCGGCAGGGTTATGGTATCTGACCAGCTTCCGGATTCGTTTAAACATATGCAAGCATTGATGGGGCAATAATATGACTGACAAAAATCTTATTGCTAAGGACCCAGCGGTTGCGAATAGCTGGCAGAAACTCAAAGAGTTTACTGATGCTCGCATTGGTCTGGGCCGTGCAGGCTGTGCAATCCCGACAAAACGTTTACTTGAATTTCAAATGGATCATGCCAACGCCCGGGACGCCGTTCATATCCCGCTGGATATGCAAAAACTGCTGGCTGGTCTGCCATCAAAGTATGGTCATCTGGTGTTAGAAAGTCGTGCAGCGGGTCGAGCAACCTACCTGCAACGCCCTGATTATGGCCGACGGTTATCCGATCGCTCAGTCACCAGCCTGAATAGCTATCTGGAATCACAGACAGATCAATACAAGGCTGCCATAGTTATCGTGGATGGTTTGTCGTCCACAGCGGTGCAAGCGCACGCCGGAGAAATGACAGAAACACTCTGCAACCTGATGGAAGAAAAGAATTATTCACTGGCACCCATCTGTGTTGTGCAGCAGGGCCGTGTCGCTATTGGTGATGAGATCGGGGACATTCTTGGCGTAGACCTTTTGATTCTGATGGTTGGAGAACGCCCAGGACTCAGCTCTCCAGACAGCCTGGGAATCTACTACACATTTAAACCCGCACCTGGACTACAGGACTCTTCACGCAATTGTATTTCGAACATAAGGCCTGCAGGATTATCGTTTCAGGAAGCTGCCGATAAGTTGATCTGGCTGATTGATGAATCCATCAAAATAAATCAGTCCGGCGTGATGCTGAAAGATGAATCGGAAGCGATTGATGCGATTACCAATGAAGAGAATTCTGTTTTTTTACTGAGTTGATAGAACAAACTACCTAAGAGGGAGTGTTAAGTTAAAAGTTGATCTAGTGGGCTTGAAGTACCAGAAAACTTCTCACTCCTTTTGAATCAAATAACAGCAACATATTTATATACATACAGACTATTTGAATAAGCCCAATTGTTTGGCTTGTTTTCCTCTATAGCTGGCCCACTTTTATTCTTGCAATTTTTATAAAGTGATTACATATTAGGCACTTAGGGATTTTACTGTGCAGACTTATGAGCACAGGCAGTCATCAGAACGCGCATGCTCGTTTTTATCGGAGGAAAATGACAGTGCTGTCTAAAAGCTATTTAGATTCAATAAATCACAGCGCTTTATGTTTTTTGCTTTGGCTGAAAAGCGCGCACGCTCGTTATTAAAATGTTAGGCATACGCAATGATAATCAGAGAAATGTTACTGAGCGATCATCAATCCCTAATAAAGTTATTTAGAGATACGCCTGGAATTACTGTTAGGGAAGCTGATTCGCTAGAAGCCACGGAAAAATACTTGGAAAGAAATCCGGGGCTAAACTTTATTGCGACCGAAGGGGAAGAGCTTGTTGGGTGTGTAATGTGTGGCCATGATGGTCGTCGTGGTTATTTGCAGCATCTAGTAGTAAGAGAAGAGTTTAGAAGTAATGGATTGGGACAAAATCTATATTCGAGGTGTATTGAGTCGTTGTCTTCTATTGGTATTGAGAAAACACATATATTCGTATTTAAAACCAACAAGTTAGCTAATGAATTTTGGAGTAAGCGCGGGTGGCAATTGCGAGAAGACCTTAATATGTACTCTTTCAATGTATCTTCAGACCCCAATGCCTAACAAGGTTAGCCAACATCGCCCGCAAACGGGCTGGACCTCCGTTAGCCTACAAGGTTAGGCTTATAACAAGAAAAGCCATCCGACGCATACTGCGCGGCTGCTCTAAGCGTTAGCTTTCTGGCGAAACAATGGAGATCAAATGAGTAGTAAAATGCCGGTCGTTTTCGTAATGATATTGGCGATGCTGGGAGGAAAATCTCTAGCTTCTGAAAGCTCCCCTTATGCTGGAGAAGAGGCCCGAGAAATTAAATCCCTGTCAAAAGCAGAGGTTGACAGCCTAATGACTGGAAAAGGTATGGGTTACGCCAAGGCAGCGGAACTGAATGGGTACCCAGGTCCCGTTCATGTGCTCGAACTCAGTGAAAAACTGTCGCTTTCAGCCGATCAGCGAAGAGAGACCGAAATCATATTTTCTCAGATGGAAGCCTCCGCCAAGGATCTGGGTGCTGACCTGGTGGCAGCAGAGCGTGCGCTGGACGAGGCGTTCAAAAATAAGGTGATCGACAAATTATCCTTGTCGAAGCTTGTGGAAAATATTGGCAATATTGAATCCCGCCTTCGTGCAGTCCATCTCGGGGCGCATTTGCAGCAGACTAAAATGCTCAATGATGAACAGATATCTGAGTACATGGATTTGAGGGGCTACAACCGAACTGGACACGGAAGCCACCATAATCATCATGGGAAATAGAAGCTAACAAGAATTTCAAGCGTGATTGCTAACAGTTTTTCCGGTTTAGCTGCGCTAAACATTTAGCAAACACTTATCAGGCCCTTTAATGGGTGTTAACACTCAAAGCACACCGAAACTTTTTTCCCAATTAGGTAAATGCTGTAGAGCTTATTGTTACAGTTAGAGAAAATGGCCACCCACCTGCTATCTGGACTGGTGAATGGCCTTGTTCAATTCGGACTCTCTGTATCGGGGCACTGTAATCAGATTAGACCCAACGCTTTAGCATGGTGACGCAAGTGGTCATCGATAAAACTGGCGATAAAGAAATAGCTGTGGTCATAACCCGGTTGGATACGCTGTTCTAACGGATAACCGGCTGCTTCACAGGCGGTTTTAAGGGCTTCCGGTTTTAGCTGGTCTTCCATAAAGTCATCCGCTTGGCCCTGATCAACCAGTAGTGGAAGTTTTTCTTCTGTTACAGCGATTAGCTCACAACTGTCCCATGCTTTCCAGGCCTCTGTATCTCTTCCCAGATAACCCTTCAGTGCTTTTTCACCCCAGGGGCAATTGATTGGATTGCTGATAGGCGCAAATGCCGAGAGTGACTGATATTTACCGGGGTTCTTAAGAGCACAGATGACCGCGCCGTGCCCGCCCATGGAATGACCGCTGATTGAACACTGGTCTGTCACAGGAAAATTAGACTGTATGACTTCCGGCAGTTCTGTCACCACGTAGTCATACATACGGTAGTTTTCTGACCACGGGGCTTCTGTGGCGTTTACGTAAAAGCCAGCACCGGAGCCGAAGTCATAGTTGTCATGCTCTTCCGGGAAATCCGTGCCACGCGGGCTGGTATCCGGGCAAACGATCGCCATCCCCAGTTCTGCTGCCAGTTTTTGTGCGCCGGCTTTCTGCATGAAATTTTCGTCGGTACAGGTGAGGCCGGAAAGCCAGTACAGAACGGGTACAGAATCGTTTTGTGCCTGTGGAGGAAGGTAGATTGCAAAGGTCATCTCTGTGCCGGTGCTGCTGGATAGATGCTTATAACGCTTAAGCCAGCCACCAAAGCTTTTAGTGCATGAGATCAGTTCAGGAGTATTGGATAACTCAGACATGTCTATCTCCTATCAGATATCAGTGTATAGATGTGCTAAGCAGCGGCAGGGTTAAGCCCGCCGCTAACTTAATATTTCACATTTATTGATCAGTAGATGATGACGGAGCGAATGCTTTCACCCGCGTGCATCAGATCAAAGGCTTTATTAATATCTTCCAGCCCCATTGTGTGAGTAATGAATGGGTCAATTTCGATTTTTCCATTCATATAGTCTTCAACATAACCCGGTAACTGGCTGCGACCTTTAACACCACCAAACGCAGAACCTTTCCATACACGCCCGGTTACCAGTTGGAATGGACGGGTAGAGATCTCCTGACCTGCACCGGCAACACCGATGATTACAGATTCACCCCAGCCTTTATGGCAGCACTCCAACGCCTGACGCATCACCTGAACGTTACCGATACACTCAAATGAGTAATCCACTCCGCCGTCGGTCATATCCACAATGGCTTCCTGAATAGGTACTGATATTTTTTTCGGGTTAACGAAGTCGGTCGCACCGAACTGTTTAGCCATTTCGAACTTATCTTCATTAACATCAATCGCAATAATACGACTTGCATTTGCCATACGAGCACCCTGGATAACTGACAAACCTATGCCGCCCAGACCAAAGACTGCAACGGTTGAACCTTCCTCAACCTTTGCTGTGTTCAGAACCGCACCAATGCCGGTAGTGATGCCACAACCCAGTAAGCAGACCTTTTCTAAAGGTGCATCAACATGAATTTTTGCCAGAGAGATTTCAGGCACAACGGTGTATTCGGAGAAAGTTGAACAGCCCATGTAGTGGAACAATTCTTTACCGCCTACTGAGAAGCGGGTAGTGCCGTCTGGCATCAGCCCCTGACCCTGAGTGGCACGAACTGCCTGACACAGGTTGGTTTTACCAGAAAGGCAGAACTTACATTTGCCGCACTCAGCAGTATAAAGAGGAATGACGTGATCACCAGGTTTCAGAGTGGTTACACCCGGACCAACCTCTTCAACAACCCCAGCACCTTCATGGCCGAGAATTGATGGGAATATACCTTCAGGATCTTCGCCGGAGAGTGTGAATGCGTCTGTGTGGCAAACACCGGTAGCGACAATACGCACTAATACTTCGCCCGCTTTCGGGCCTTGAACATCCACTTCTTCGATTGTAAGTGGGTCACCCGCTTTCCAGGCAACAGCAGCGCGAGATTTCATTCCTAACTCCTGAGTCTTTGAATTATTTAGAATCTCATTTTAGTTCAGGAAATAACTTCTATCTCTGCATAGGTTGGAAATGATTTTTGCTATACAGCGATAATAGAGGTATGTTTTTGTTAGGATAGAGGAGGGTCAACATGCGTCGTTGGGATGCTATTGAAGCGTTTGTAGCAGTGGTACAGAAGGGGAGTTTTACTTCTGCTGCTGAGTCTTTGGGGGTTTCGCCCTCACATGTCAGCCGCAGGGTGGCGGAGTTGGAATCTCAGCTGGGAACACCGCTTATTTACCGAACGACCCGTTCCATTCGATTAAGCGATGCCGGTGAAGAGTATTACGCAGAGTGTAATCGTCTGTTGCAGGGATTTCTCAGTGCAGAGCAGAAGATCAGTCAGCAATCGGAAGAGCCTTCGGGTTTATTGAAAATCACCTGTGGTGCTACCTTTGGTGAGCGATTTATTGCACCGCTGTTGCCTGCGTTTTTGAAACGTTATCCCAAACTTAAAGTTGACCTGCATCTGAGTAACAGTCGTGTAGATTTGATCCGGGATGGTTATGATCTGGCGATACGTCTTGGCACGATGGAAGACTCAAGCCTTCTGGCAAGACGGTTATGTGATCGCACTGAATATATCTGTGCATCGCCGGAATATCTGGAGCTTTATGGTTCGCCGCATACTTTAAATGAACTGAGCCGTCATAACTGCCTTCAAGGTTCCACCCCCACATGGTTGTTTATGGATAATGGTCAGAGGCGGGAGTTTAGAGTAGATGGTAACTGGCGCAGCAATTCAGGCCCGGCGTTAATCGAAGCCGTTACAGCAGGGCTGGGGATCGCTCAACTACCCGATTATTACGTTGCGCCTCTGCTTAAATCCGGCGAGCTGGTTAGCCTGTTAGATAATTATCGTTACCCACTTTCAGGTGTCTGGCTGGTTTACCCTAAAGTTCGTCAGCAGTTACCAAGACTCAAGTTGCTGTGCGATTATCTGATCGAGTCATTTTCAGAACACGCCTAGTTTAGAGCTAAACAATACACCTGGACTCGTAAGGTAAAAGCTCTACTGCAATGCTTTTTGAGGTCGGCGTTCTGCTCTGGTCACCGTAACTGTCCAGTGGCACCAGTGGATTAGTTTCTGGGTAATAGGCTGCGATGTTACCTACAGGGATATCGTATGGCACTAACCTGAATCCATGTACTTCACGTATTTTGTCATCGCTCCATAGGGAACGCAGGGTGACTAATTGATTAGCTTCCAGCCCTAACCGGTCGATATCATGTTGATTGATAAACACCACATCCCGTTCATTTTTGATTCCGCGGTAGCGATCATTTAAACCGTAGATAGTCGTGTTGTATTGATCATGTGATCGCATGGTTTGCAAGATTAAAGTGCTTTTGCTCCATTTCTCCTTAGGCAGATATGGAATAATTTCAGTAGGCAATGGGTGGCTGTATATCACTAGTTTTTCCGGTGTGGTTTGCCATGTTCGTTCACGCGCACTATTACCCAGATAGAAACCACCGGGTTGTTCCAGTTTCTGATTAAATTCAGAGAAGCCAGGTATGGTGTCTGAAATAAGGTTACGGATATGAGAGTAGTCACCTGCCAATTCTGACCAACTGATTTTGTCTTCACCCAGAGTCGCTGCGGCAATGCCAGCGATAATGGCAGGTTCTGAACGCATTTCGTCAGACAGCGGTTCCAGCACACCTTTGGATGCATGCACCATGCTGAATGAATCTTCTACCGTTATCTTCTGTTCGCCAGCCGTTTGGCGGTCAATATCGGTTCTTCCCAGGCAAGGCAAAATCAGTGCGTCTTTACCTGTTATCAGGTGTGAGCGATTGAGTTTAGTACTGATATGAACAGTCAGATTACAGTTTTCCAGTGCGGATTCAGTCACTGGGCTGTCGGGCGTTGCTGCAGCAAAGTTACCCCCCAGGCCGATAAATACTTTGCTGTCTCCAGCCAGCATGGCTTCTATAGCTTCAACCGTGGAGTGGCCATGATTTCTCGGTGCCTGGAACTGGAATTTCGTTTCCAGACTATCAAGGAAAGCATCAGCAGGGCGTTCATTGATACCCATGGTGCGGTCACCCTGAACATTACTATGACCACGTACAGGGCAGAGGCCTGCACCTTCTTTGCCGATATTGCCTCGTAAAGCCATGAGATTTACCAGTTCATGTAGGGTTGCTACCGAGTGGTAATGTTGAGTCAGCCCCATGGCCCAGGTACTAATAACTTTATCCGATGAGGCATAAATACTAGCGGCAGTCTCAATCTCCTCTTTACTCAGCCCGGACTGATCGCAAATATGTTGCCAACTGGTACCTTGCACAGCCTCCAGATAGTTCTCAAGCCCCGTGGTGTGTTCAGCAATAAAGGCTTCATCAAATACTGGGTTTTCTGTTTCCAGTAATGCTTTGACCATCCCTCGAACTGCTGCCATGTCCCCACCCAATTTAGGCGTGAAGTAAAGAGAGTGCATGGTGGTGGCGCTATTAGAGATCATCTCCACTGGATTCTGAGGATGTTGGAACTTCTCCAGGCCGCGTTCTTTTAAGGTGTTAAAAATAACAACTTTTGCGCCGCGTTTTATGGCACTCCTTAGTGTATCCAGCATGCGCGGATGGTTGGTTCCCGGGTTCTGACCAAATACAAAAATGGCATCGGCATGTTCAAAGTCTTCAAGGGTGACGGTACCTTTCCCTATACCAATACTGCTGGTCAGAGCCACGCCGCTTGCTTCATGGCACATGTTGGAACAGTCCGGGAAATTGTTGGTGCCAAACAGGCGGCCAAACAATTGGTAGAGATAGGCTGCCTCATTACTGGCGCGCCCAGAGGTATAAAGCTCAAGCTGATCCGGATGATCCAGCTGCTTAAGATGATCAGCGATCAGGGTGTTGGCATCATCCCAGGAGATCGGCAGATATTTATCGGATTCAGCATCGTAACGCATGGGTTCACAAAGACGGCCCTGATATTCAAGGTAATAGTTTGTCTGTTGTTTTAACCAACTAACGCTGTACTCATTGAAGAAATTCCTGTCCACCTTGCGTGAGGTAGCTTCCCAGTTAACGGCTTTAGCGCCGTTTTCACAAAAGCGAATTCTGCTTGGGTTTTTCTCTTCACCCCAAGCGCAGCCCGGACAGTCAAAACCATCATGTTGATTGGTATTGAGCAGAGTTTTAATGTTTTTTGCGGCATTTTTACTCTGCAAAAGGTGAGTGGTTGTACTCTTTAATGCTCCCCAGCCCCCTGCAGGACTTTCATCCACAGATGATGAGGTGTTTGAGGGTTCGATGCCGGAAGCATTATCTTTTTTCATGACTCAACCTTGTCTGAATGTGAGCGTGCGTGAACTTTGATCTCACCTGAGCGGGTTACCTGAATCAGGTTTAATTGATAGTGCTGGGCCATCTCTATGGCCAAGTTGCTTGGGCTGGAAAGGTGAACCAATGTAGATAGTCCTGCCCGTACAGCTTTTTGAACAAGCTCAACACTGCAGCGGCTACTTAAAATGGCGTAATGCTGGTGGAGGTTAATGCCTTTGCGTAAAGCAAACCCCAGGGCTTTATCCAGAGCGTTATGACGACCAATATCATGTTGAGAAATTAATTGAGCTCCGCTTGGACTCATTAGCTGCGCAACGTGCATACCAGCGGTGAAATGAGTACGTTTATGGATATCCAATAAATCTTCAGAAGAGGGTAGCCCAGCTGCTTGCAGTGGCTGCAATTCCGGAAGTGCTTCACTTAGGGCTGCACTGCCACAGAGTCCGCAACTGGTTAAACCGCGCCGGAAACTATGCTTTTCCTTATAGGTTTTTAGCTGCCTTGGGCTGATGGTTAGATCCGCAACAATACACGCAATGGGAATATCTGAATCGGTTGTAGTGATGTTGTGAGTATCTTCAGAAATCGATATGTCCCGAAGCTGGCCAATATCAGAAATAATCTTTTCACCGTAAGCAAACCCCACCGAAAAGTTTTCCAGCTCTGACGGAGTCACCATCATGACAGCATGAGCAATACCATTAACAGAGATACAGATAGGCTGCTCTACTGCCCACTCGCTGGGCTCAGGTTTGAAGTTGCTTAATGAAGTCAGCACGGAATTTAATGGTTCCTATTGGGAATTTATATTTCTCATCAGGAAATTTTATTGTATCTTGTTTGAGCAAGCAATAGTTATTTCCTGCCTTCTGTGCCATTGCGATTGAGTTCAATGTACACGATGTTACTGATAATGAATGTGGAAAACTGGTAATTCCACGTCAGATGGCAGCTAACCTAACTAACATATTCAATATAGTTAATTATGCTTCTCTATCTAGCTATCAACGGTAAGGCTGATCTGAAGACTCTCAAGTCTGGGATAAACAACCTACTGTTCCTGAGTTTTATCTCCAAACTATTTTTGTATTTTGTTACCAGAGAATTACTGATAACGTTACAAAAGCTAAACTTATAGGCTGAAGTTATATATAATCAGTTATTCAAATAATTTAAATACTAAATTGTTTTATGGTTAATCAAAAAGGCACAAAAAACGTAAGTGAGATAGATTACGGAATTTTGGACACTTTAATCGGATATAAATTAAGAAGGGCACAGGTAAGCTTTTTCAATGGCTTTGCTGAGCGCTTCAGTAAGTACGGAATTACACCGGGTTTGTTTGGTGTATTGTCGGTGGTTAAAAATAATCCGGGTTCCACCCAGACTTCAATTGCTAACGCTCTTGGCAACGATCGATCCGCTATGGTGGGTGTTGTAGATCGCCTTGAGGGGTTAAATCTGGTTGAAAGAAAACCTGCGATACAGGACCGTCGCTCGCATGCTCTTTTCTTAACTGAAGAGGGTGAAAAGTTTTACAAAAAGATGATTAAAGAAGTGAAGCTGCATGAGCAGGAATATTACTCTCTACTGGAAGAGGGTGAAAAAGAGATGCTTATGGATATTCTGGAACGTTTCGCTGCTGTACATCCATCTTCTGTAACTAAGAGCTGATTCCTGGCTTAGTTAATATAATAAAGGTGATTAGTTTTCTGCTAATCACCTCCATTCTCTGCGTTTGAACCAAGTTACATGTTTAGATAGTTACTTGTTTGGCAAGTCACATATTTGGATAGTTAGGACCGCCCATCCCTTCCGGAGTTACCCAACGGATATTCTGAGCTGGATCTTTAATATCACAGGTTTTGCAATGTAAGCAGTTCTGGGAATTGATCTGAAAACGCTGTTCTCCGCTCTCTTCAATCACTTCATACACGCCTGCTGGGCAGTAACGCTGCGCAGGCTCTGCATAGGTCGGTAGATTGCTTAAGATCGGTAAGGCGCTGTCTGCAAGTTGCAGGTGACACAGCTGATCTTCTTCATGATTGGTGTTGGATAAAAACACCGAACTCAGTTTATCAAAGCTCAGTTCACCATCCGGTTTTGGATACTCGATCTCTTTGCAATCACTGGCAGGCAGCATCTGGGCAAAGTCTTCTTTATCATCATGCAGCGTGACCGGGATCTTGCCACCGAACAGGTTCTGATCGATAAAGTTAAAGGCTCCACCCATAATCGGGCCGAACTTATGTAACGCCGGACCAAAATTACGACCACGGAACAGTTCATCGTAGAGCCATGAACTTTCGAATTTATCCGCATAACTACTCAACTCTTTACCGCCTTTACAGCCTGCCTGAACGGCCTCAAAGATTGCTTCCGCCGCCAACATGCCGGACTTCATCGCCGTATGCGTGCCTTTGATCTTGGAGAAGTTCAGTGTGCCGGCGTTACAGCCTGCAACAATGCCTCCGGGGAAGGTCATTTTCGGCAGTGCGTTAAAACCACCTTTGGTGATAGCACGTGCGCCGTATGAGACACGTTTACCGCCTTCCAGATGCTGTTTCAGCACCGGGTGGTGTTTCATGCGCTGGAATTCATCAAAGGGGCTCAGGTAAGGGTTGCTGTAGTTAAGATCTACAATCAGACCTACAACCACCTGATTATCTTCCGCATGGTAGAGGAAGAAACCACCACTTGCGCCATCGCTTAAAGGCCAGCCGGAACCGTGCAGTACCAGACCCGGTTTATGTTTATCAGGTTCCCCGTCAGGCGTTGGAGGTAAGTCCCAAAGCTCTTTAATACCCAGGCCATAGTGCTGAGCATCGGCTTCTGCATCCAATTCGAACTTTTCGATCAGCTCTTTGCCGAGATGACCACGACAACCTTCCGAGAAGATGGTGTATTTAGCATGCAGTTCCATACCCGGCATATAGCTGTCTTTCTGCTCACCGGATTCACTGATGCCCATGTCGCCGGTAGCAATGCCTTTAACGCTGCCATCGTCGTTATACAGCACTTCAGCCGCGGCAAACCCCGGGAAGATCTCTACGCCCAGTTGCTCGGCTTGTTCCGCCAGCCAGCGGCAAAGGTTACCCAGGCTGACGATATAGTTGCCGTGGTTATGCATGGTTTTGGGAACAAAGGCATTTGGAACCTGAACCGATTTTTCTTCATTTTTCAGAAGGAAGATCTGATCTTCAGTAACCGGCGTATTGAGCGGCGCACCCAGCTCTTTCCAGTCTGGAAACAGTTCATCCAGAGCGCGGCTTTCGATCACCGCACCGGAAAGAATATGAGCACCGACTTCAGATCCTTTCTCTACCACGCAGACAGTCAGTTCCTGTTCTGCTTCGTTTGCCTGTTGCATCAGTCGGCAGGCGGCAGATAAACCCGCCGGGCCTGCCCCTACGATGACAACATCAAACTCCATCGACTCACGCTCACTCATATCAAACCCTCAAGCAAGTTTTAGCTATCTGTTATTAGTATATTGTATAGATGTAACCTGGCTGCTTTTGGCAGCCTTTTTCTGTTCTAAAGCCCTAGAAGTTTCACTGCATTTTCTTTCAGGATCAGTGGCTTCACTTCATCTTTGATGCCGATGGTATCGAAATCCTTAAGCCATCGGTCTGGGGTAATTACCGGCCAGTCGGACCCAAACAGCATTTTGTGTTTGAGCAATGAGTTGGCGTATTTAATAAATATTTCCGGGAAATATTTTGGTGACCAGCCGGACATATCGATATAAACATTGGGCTTATGCACGGCAACAGAAAGCTGAACCTCCTGCCATGGAAAAGCCGGGTGGGCCATAACAATCGGCATATCCGGGAAATCAGCTGCTACGTCATCAAGATAGATCGGGTTGGAGTATTTCAGGCGCATATTCATACCACCACGAGCGCCTGCTCCCACACCTGTTTGCCCTGTATGGAACAATGTCATTGCGCCTTCTTCGGCAATGGCTTCGTAAAGGACGTAAGCGGAACGATCATTAGGGTAAAAGCCCTGCATCGTAGGATGGAACTTAAAACCTTTGATACCAAACTCGCGGACAAGTCGTCGCGCTTCTCTCGCGCCCAAGCGGCCTTTGGCTGGATCAATTGAGGCGAAAGGAATCAGAATGTCGTCGTTTTCCGCTGCAATGCGTGCCACTTCTTCATTTTCATAACGACGGAACCCGGTTTCCCTTTCTGCATCTACCGGGAAAATGACGCTGGCGATTTTTTTATCGCGATAGTACGCCGCTGTTTCCTCAATGGTTGGAAGCATATTGTGGCCAGCGGGATTTTTGAAATACTTGGCAAACTCTTCCTGAAACTCGTAATAGCCGTCATCACGTGAACAGGTGCAGGGTTCTTCTGCATGGGTATGGAAATCAATTGCGATGATCTCATCAACATTAATCAAAAAATCACCTCAATAAAATCCTTAAGTTAATACGCAAAAGACTCAGCCGAATCTGGCTGAGCCTTTGTGTCATGAATGGCTAACTCAGTAGATGCACAAGCCCCAGCGTTATTGGTGGGAATATCACCAACAACACAACTCGTGACATGTCTGAAATAATAAATGGAATAACACCCCGGAAGCTTTGTTTCAGCGACAAGCTCTTATCGAAAGAGTTGATGATGAATACATTCATGCCTACCGGTGGCGTAATCAGTCCTACTTCTACTACTACCAGAGCCAGAATACCGAACCAGATACCGGCATCTTCTGGAGAGAGACCGAAGTCCATCGCCATCACAATCGGGAAGTAGATTGGAATGGTCAGCAGGATCATTGCCAGACTGTCCATGAAACAACCCAGAATAAAGTAGCTGATCAGCATCAGAGCCAGAATCAGGTAAGGTGACAAGTCAGATGAACCGATCAGATCTGCACCCATCGCAGGTAGCTGAGTCAGTGCAATAAAGACACTGAACAGGTCTGCACCCAGAATAATCATAAAGATCATTGCGCTGGAAACTGCTGTTCTGATGATACATTCCTTAAAGCCATTAAAATTAAGATGACCGTGGGTGAATGCCAGAATCGCAGTCAGGATTACACCTACGGAAGCCGCTTCTGTAGGAGTGAAAATACCCAGATAGATACCACCAAGTACGATGACAAAGATCACCGTGATATGCCACACATCCAGAGTCGATTTAAGCTTCTCTAAGAATGTGGTTTTTTCACCCGGAGGTCCGGATTCAGGGTAAATCCGCACATAAATCGCAATTGCCAGAATGTAACCAAATGCTGCCAGGAAGCCCGGGATAAAGGCCGCAATAAACATCTTGGCGATATTCTGTTCGGTCAGAACAGAAAAGATAATCAGTACCATGGATGGCGGGATCAGAATACCTAGTGTACCACCGGCTGCCAGACAGCCTGCCGCAAGTCCACCTGAGTATTTGTGTTTCTTCATCTCTGGTAGAGCGACTTGCCCCATAGTAGAAGCTGTCGCAAGAGAGGAGCCACAGATCGCACCAAAGGCCGCACAACCACTTACAGATGCCATCGCCAGACCTCCACGGAATTGTCCTACCCAACGGTTACAGGTCCGGAACAGTTCCGCTGTGATGCCAGCGCGTGTTGCCAATTCACCCATGAGCAGGAACAGAGGCACGACAGACAGATCATAGGTTGAGAACTTGGAATAGGGCACTGTGCTCAGATAATTCAGTACAGTGTTCCAGCCCGCAATTGTTGTGTAACCAATGGCACCGCAGGTCAGCATCGCGATGGCAATTGGAATTCGTAATGACATCAGTACCAGCAGGGCAGCCAGCATGGTCAATGCTAGTTCGATATTACTCATTAGTGATAATACTCCCGGTAACCCAGTAAGGTGTCTACGAAGCAACAAACGGTTAACAATGCTAAGGAAAAGGTTGCTGGGACGTAAGCAATCCAGATCGGTATTTCCAGGATCATCGACTGTTCAAAATAGTTGTAACTTTCCATTCCCCCTAATCCGAGCTGCCATGTGAGGAGACCTGCGACTATCGTGAAAAAAAGGTTACCTGTGGCATCAAGAAAGTGTATTTTCCGCTTAGGAAGTGACACTGTGAAAAAGTCGACAATAACGTGCCCTTTCTTGATCTGGCACTCAGTCAGAAATAAAAATATTGATATAGCCAAGCCAACTTCGACCAACTCATAATCGCCTTCAATGGATGTACCGAACAAGGTACGTCCAACGATACTGATAACAGTAATCAAGGCCAGGGAGATCATGATGAAGCCTCCCACCAGCGAAAGCTGGCGGGAGATGTACTCGACCCATGTTTTTACAACTTTGAGGAATGGGTACATAGGGTTTTTTCTCTTACTTAGAAGCTGTCTGCTCAATCTGCTCGTACTTCTCAATCAGAGAGTTCGCAAGTTTCAGCAGGTGGTCAGCATCATGGCCATCAGACTTCATGTCTTCAATCCAGTCTTCAGTTACAAATTTCAGATCAGACTGCCATTTCGCAACTTCAGCTTCATCAAGAGCATAGATGCTGTTGCCCTGATCAACGGCAGCTTTTTTACCTACCAATTCAGATTGATCAAACAAATCACCGATGTGGCCAGCCAGCTCAATACCGGAGTTGTTGTCGATGACTTTCTTAAGATCAGCAGGCAGTTTCTCGTATGAATCTTTATTCATAGAGAAGATGAAGAACTGTGCATACAGACCACGATCACCTGGGATTTCAGTGTGGTGTTTAACCAACTGATGAATCTTCAGTGGTTTTACTACTTCGTAAGGAAGTACCGCTACATCCAAAACACCTTTTGAAAGAGCGCTTGGCATCTGAGGTACTGGCATGAAGACCGGATTTGCACCCAAAGCAGAGAATGCCGCAGCCATTGTTTTGTTAGGTGCACGTAGTTTCATGCCTTCTAAATCTGCAGCAGTTTTAATCTGCTTATCACGAGAATGCAGTGAACCAGGAGCGTGAGCGTGCATAGCCAGCAAGTGAACATCTTTCAGCTCTTCCTGCATTTCCTGCTCGGCATAATCCTGAATAGCCATACTCAGGGCTTTCGCATTAGTGGCCATAAATGGAAGTTCAAACGCAGTCGCTTTAGGGAAACGGCCTGGTGTGTATCCGCCTACAGTCCAGGAAATATCTACAATACCGCGACGAGCCTGGTCAAAAAGAGCAGGGGGCTTACCACCCAGCTGCATTGCTGGATAGAGTTCAATTTTGATACGGCCATCGGATTCAGCCATCACTTTCTCAGCCCATGGTTTCAGGAACTGAGCGTGTGCCATAGATGGAGGTGGCAGGAAGTGGTGCAGTTTGAAAGTGAATTCTGGATCAGCTGCCTGAACCTGGGATGCGCCCAGGGTAAGAGCTATGGCTGCCGCCGCGCTTTTTAAGTGTTTTGTAATGCTCATTATTATAATCCTTGCTTTGCTTTTTTTATTAGTAGGTATCATCTAGCAGAGATTTGTATTAATACATAAATTGTTTATGGCTACAACAATCTATCTTTTAATCTAACCTCTGTTCACATTTTTGAATAACCGCCATTTTTCAGTTGCAGTTGGGAGTAAAAGCCCTACTAAAAAAATGCTATGCATCTATAAGTATCTTAGTCGTAATTAGATGCTTTAAGCCTGAATTGCTCGCAATCAAGGCCACGGTTATCAATCTAAGGAGGGTTTGTTTTAGCTGGTTAGTGAGTCGACATAGAATAAGTAATCATTGCTGGGTGCCTTATAGTTGTATTTTTGTTTGCATTGTTACGTTCGAGTATAAAAAAGGGCCCTTTAGCACAACAATAAAAACAGCTCGCCAGGTGCACATAGTGCACATTTATTGCAGTAAAAAACCGGAGCTATCTGCTTATACCGAACCACTCCAGATTCATTAATTAACCGGCTTTTAAAAAGTAGGTTCTGCTCGGCATTCATTCGTAGTTGGCATTCGTTAGCAAACGTCCAATTCCAAAGGCTGTTTCAAATTCTTATAGCAAATGCAAAAAATATTGTTGATGATGTAAACAGTATTATATATAAACATACTCATGGCTTAAAGAGTGGCGGAATTACCTGTGCCTTATAAATAGAACAACGGCAAAGTGGTGTGCCAGGGGAGTACGAATAATGATCCGCCAGAGTAGGAGAGACTATGAGTAATTATGTAGCACCCTTAAAAGATATAGAGTTCCTTCTGAATCAAGTTGCAGACAGCCGTGCTTTTGGTGAGCGGGAAGAATTTCAGGACTTTGATGACGGCCTTGTATCCGCAGTTATGGAAGAGGCTTCTAAGTTTGCGGGTCAGGTGCTTTCACCGCTTAATCAGGTGGGTGATATTGAAGGTTGTAAATTCGACGATGGCAAAGTCATAACCCCAAAGGGATGGAACGATGCTTATCAGCAGTTCTGTGAAAATGGTTGGTTAGGGCTGGCGATGCCAGCAGAGTATGGCGGACAGGAGTTACCAAGATACATAGCAGCCGCTGTGCATGAGATGTGGCTCAGCTCCAACCTGGGTTTTGTCATGTTTCAGGCGTTGACCCAGGGAACGGCTGAAATTCTATTGGCCGCTAAAGATGAAAACCTGAAGCAGCGTTACCTGGAAAAGCTGGTTACCGGTGAATGGACGACCTGTATGTCCCTGACCGAGCCGAACTCAGGTTCAGATCTGGGTAACCTTCGTACCCGTGCGGTGCGTCAGGATGATGGTACTTATCTGATCACCGGCCAGAAGATCTTTATTACCTACGGTGAACACGATTTAACGGAAAACAACGTCCATCTGGTTCTTGCAAAAACTCCAGATGCGCCAGCGGGTGCTAAAGGCGTTTCGCTGTTTATTGTGCCTAAATACAAGGTGAATGAGTCCGGTGAGATAGGGGAGTTCAATGACGTGCGTTGCGTGTCCATTGAACATAAAACCGGTCTTCACGGTAGCCCAACCTGTAGCATCAGCTACGGGGATGATGGCGGTGCCGTGGGTGAACTGGTTGGTGAAGAGAATCGCGGTCTGGAATACATGTTCATCCTGATGAACGAGGCCCGACTCAGTACCGGTCAACAGGGTGTAGCGATTGGTGAGATGGGTTACCAGCGCGCTCTGGAATACAGCCTTGAGCGTAGTCAGGGCCGAAATGCGGTGACTGGCGAGCAGAATGTGCTTATCGCTCATCACCCAGATGTTAAACGTATGCTAATGGGTTTGCGTGCTCAGGTTATTGCCCTGCGTGCACTGAGTTATCAGATCGCCTCCCGTCTGGATCTTGCTGAACTGGGCGGTGAAGAAAAAGCAGCCCACCTGCAGTTTGTAGCTTTGATGACGCCAGTCTTTAAAGCATTTGCCACCGAGAGCGGCAATCAGATGGCCGGCACAACTATTCAGATCTTCGGCGGTATGGGTTTTGTCGAGGAAACCGGTGTTGCGCAGTTGATGCGAGATATTCGTGTGACGACTATCTATGAAGGCACAACTGGCATTCAGGCGAATGATCTGGTGTTCCGGAAGGTCGTGTCTGACGGAGGTAAGGCTCTTGAGAGTCTGATGACAGAGATTAATACCGATCTGCTTGAGTTTGCAGAGCTGGAAGGTTTCGCTCAGGAAACTGAGACCATGAAAGAACTGCTCAGCAGTCTGGAAGCGGCTCGCGTTTATCTGCTGGAAACGGCAGGCGAAAATAAAGAATCGCTGCTTTGTGGTGCCGTGCCTTTCCTTGAACAGGTGGGCATTACCTGCTGTAGCTGGATGATGATGCGCATTGCAGTTGCTGCACGTAAGCAACTGGAAGAGTCTACCGATACCGTTTATCTGGAAAATATGGTGGCTCTGAGTCGTTACTACTTTGCTCATTTCTCACCGCGAGCACTGTCCTTGTTCAGCACGCTGAAAGCGGCAGATCAAGGTATCAGCGATTACCAGATCGAAGAAGTTTAACTACTTAAGCAATAGCCATAAGATAATAAAAAGAGTGATGTGAAGATGAATGCAGAATATTTACCGGTGAATGTGGTTTCTTACGATATCAATGTTGAACATCGGTCTGATGGCTCCATGCTGGTTAACACAATTGAAGAGCTACCGGCTTTTGCTGAAAAGTTAACAGACAAGCTGGAATACTGGGCGGAAAAGACACCCGATCAGGTATTGATCGCCGAGCGTTCGGAAGATGGTGAACACTGGAATAAACTGACTTATGCTGAAGCGCTGGTACAGGTAAAAAGCCTTGCCCAGTTCCTGCTGAACCAGAATGTATCGGTTGAACGGCCTGTAGCAGTGCTTTCTGAAAACAGCATCGCTCACTTTTTGGTGGGCCTGGCATCCATGTATGTTGGCGTGCCTTATTCACCGATCTCTACGGCTTACTCTTTAATCTCTACCGATTTTGGCAAGCTGCGTTACATCTGTGAAAAGCTGACACCAGGACTGGTCTTTGTTGAAAATCTGGGACCATACCGTAATGCCATTGATGCGGTGGTTCCGGAAGATTGTCACGTGCTGGCTGTGGAAGCGGATCACGGCAGTGATGACTTTAAATCTGATTACACGTTGTTTGATGCTGCTCTTAAAACTGAGGTGACTGCTCAGGTGGCTGAGGCGAATAACACAGTGAATGGTGACACCATCGCTAAACTGTTATTTACCTCAGGTTCAACCGGCATGCCGAAGGGTGTTATTAATACTCAGAAGATGCTTTGTGGTAACCAGGAGATTATTGGTACCTATTTCCAGTTTGCTAAAGAGCAACCTCCAGTACTATGTGACTGGCTGCCGTGGAACCATACTTTTGGTGGCAACCAGAACGCTGGCATGGTGCTGTACTTTGGTGGCTCTCTCTACATCGATGGCGGTAAACCTGTTCCTAAAGCACTGCCAATCACTATCAACAACCTGCGTGAAGTTGCGCCTACCATCTACTTTAACGTGCCTAAAGGCTACGAGATGCTGGTGAAAGAGCTGAAGGCGAATCCGGATGTGGCAGAACACTTCTTCTCCCGTCTTCAGGTTATCTACTACGCAGGCGCAGGTCTGGCTCAACACGTATGGGATGACCTGGGTGAACTATCCATTAAATACACAGGTAAGAAAGTTCCACTACTGACAGGTATGGGTTCAACCGAAACTGCACCTGCCGCGCTGTTCGCTCGTATTGAAGAAGCCGCTTCAGGCGTGGTGGGTATTCCAGCGCCGGGTGTGGATCTTAAGCTGGTTCCAAATGAGGGCAAGTTGGAGCTGCGTATTAAAGGTGTCAGCGTCACACCGGGTTACTGGCGTGACGAAGCAAAAACCGCAGAAGCCTACGATGAAGAGGGCTATTACTGCATGGGCGATGCGCTTAAATTTATCGAAGAGGAAAAACCATCCCGTGGTTTCTACTTTGATGGCCGTGTTGCGGAAGACTTCAAACTGGATACAGGTACCTGGGTAAGTGCGGGCACGCTAAAAGCCAGCATGATCCGCCATTTTGCACCTTATATTCAGGACATCGTGATGGTGGGTCGTGACAGAGGTTTTATCAGCGCCCTGGTATTCCCGGACCTGGGTCACTGTAAAGATCTGATCGGTGATGCCGGTGCAATGACTCAGGCTGACATCGTTGCTCACGCGCATGTACGTGAAGTATTTGAAGAGCGACTAAAATCAATGGCCGCATCCAGCACCGGTAGCTCTACACGTATTAAGAGTCTGGTTCTGCAAGCTAAACCTGCCGATATTGATGCTCACGAGATGACAGATAAAGGCTCCCTAAACTCCAATGCGGTGTTAAGTAACCGCGAGGATATTGTAGAAGATATCTATTCGTCAGAACCGTCTCAGCAGGTGCTAACTCTTTAATTGATACGGTAGTTCCTAAGCTAAATTCTGAGCAGGCAAGAGTATATAACTCATACCGGATTCTGCTTTAAAGCCCCTTTCTAAGGGGCTTTTTTGTTGGTGTGTACTTGAGAGGTTTGAATGTCTGTTAACGACACAGAGAAGACATTAACGCCAAGCTAAGCGGCGCGCGTAGCGCGTCCTTGCTTGAGCGCCTTGTTAGCTGCTTTTAACTGCTTTCTTGTCTAATAGTTTTCTCATACTAGAGGTAAACGACTTTGCTGTTTCCTTACTCGCAGCGACTTGATTGACCAAAAACACCAGAACCTCACGACAATGCTGTGCAAGTTCAAGGCACACCTCGTCTGACTCAGCATGCAATCCCTGACTGAGTGCCGAATGCAATGCCGCCAATGGGTTCATACCCTCTGGCCTCAGAATCGGTGGTAATAAATCCTTAACCAATTCTATTTTTTCTGCAGTAACGATGGTTTCTTTTGTCTTCTCGAGAGCTGAGTTGTACTTTTCAAGTTCCTCACCAGACAACAAGTCTGCTATTTCACTCAGCATTTCATCAATAGTTTCTTCGACAATTCTACGGTAGTAACCAAAAGCACCTATGCCATAGCCTTGGGATTCACAGACAAGGCCTTTTTTATAATATCCAGAGTGAGAACCGAGAAGTTTCTCAATATTGGGCTCACCCGCAATTTCCCAGGCTGGAAATTGCCCGACCTTCATAAACCATGAACCACTTGTATCACCCCCTAGTTTTACGAAAAACAACCTTTTAAATTTTTCACAATGAGTGCAAATATAAGCCAGCCTCACTCCTAAACCGCCAGAAGGAAAATTTGAGTAAGAACAATTTTCGTAATATTCATTAGTCATAATGTAAGTCTGATTTGACTTGCATATAGGGCATGACATATTGATTTTTACCTTTGGAAATCTATCCAAAGTAGAAGGCATTGAATCAACTTTAAATTTCCTATAAAGAGGATATTCTTCGATAAATTCCTTGTTAGGCATTCTGCCTCCGTGTGTGAATATTCAGCTAACATTTTAATAACGAGCGTGCGCGTTTTTCTGCCAAGAGCAAAAGTATATAGTGCTGCAATATTTTGAATCTAAAGAGCTTTTAGATAGCACCGCCATTTTCCTCCGATAAAAACGAGCATGCGCATTTTGATAAGTCACTGTGCGTTTAAGTCTGCACAGTAAAATCCTTAAGTTCTAAATATGTAACTGATGAGTTGAAAAGGCAAGGGGATAAACAAGCCAATAGGGCAGGCTTATCTAATTATGCTGAATGGGTAGTCAGGTGTGAGCTGCTTTAAACCTCAGCCACTTTCTCGGCGTCAGATCGATAATCCCGTGGTGATTTTCCAGTCCAGTTTTTGAATGCGCGGGCGAATACTGTTGGGTCAGAAAAGCCTACTGCTTCTGCGATTTCACTGAGTGGCATGGAGTGTCTTATCAGCAGTGATATGGCTTTGTCTCTTCTAACCAGATCCTTGATCTGTTGGTAGGAGGTGCCTTCCTCTTTCAGTTTGCGGATCAGGGTACGTTTGGTCATATGCAGGGTGTCAGCTGCTTCTTCTATACGGGGAAAACCATTCCTTAGGTGCTTTTTCAGCAGTCGTTGCAGGTCGTAGGAAACGCTGAAGTCGGTCTTAGGCTGGATAAACAGATCCAGAGGGCAGCGTTTGATAAAGGCATCCAGTGCGGCAGCGTCCTGGTTGATCTCCCGGTCGAGAAAATCTGTTTTAAATGAAAAGCCCTGAAAGTCAGCATTGAAACGGTGTTGTCCCGGGAACAGGTAGCCATATTCGCTGACATGTTGCGGGGTTGGGTAATCAAAAAAGATCTCGTTGCAGGTAACGTTTTCTGCAATCAACCAGGAGGCTAGTCGGTGCCATGCCATCAGGTTGATCTCGCCAAACAGGTTGTGTTTGTCCAGCCCGGGGTTATCCATGTGGAACTTCAGGGTGGTGATCTCTCCCTCGGTCACCAATTCCAGTGAAAAGGCCCGGGTGACCATACTGTAGAACTTCATGCCGATCTGCAGTGCTGAGCCCAGATTTGGTTCATGGATCGCAAGCTTGCCCATCATTTCGAAGGTGCCCCTGGGGATAGGGAATGAACAAAGCCCCATGGATTCATCCTGCAGATGGTCCCACAGACTCAGAACAATGACGGCCAGTTTTTCCGTTTCTATACGGACATTCGGGGAATCTATATCTTCAGGATTGATGTCTGCGTTTTTTAACAGTTCATCGGTATCAAGGCCTTTGTCTTCCGCCAGATGGTAGAGCTGGCTTACAAAAATATTAGCGGCACTCATATTTTTTAATCCTGAACTGGGCTGCGGCCTTTGGGGTTTTCTATTTTGACCCCGGGGCTGATGGCTGTCAAAGCTATGTGTAACCATCTCAGAAGGATTGTCTGTTATGAGGATAGGGTTGGGTAGGGGGCTGAAAGCATATGGATAGGTTTCAGTGTAAAGGTGATCTGACAGTCACCGCTAAGAGATAGTAACTGTCAGATCGGGGTAGGCTTATTCAGCCTGGTCTTAAGCGTTTTTCTGCTTAGATTTATCGTACGCACCCAGACCTGGCTTGTAGGTCTTGTCGTCGATAAACTGCTTGATACCTTCTTTACGACCTTCGTTATCGTAGCTGTTAGCAGCTTCCTGAGCACGAATCAGGTAATCTTCGGCGTTATCGTAAGTCATCTCTTTAACGCGACGCAGAGAGTCTTTGGTTGCTTTCAAAGCAATGGGGTTCTTCGCCAGTAAGACATTAGCTACTTCAGTAACCCGGTCTTTCAGGCCGTCCAGCGGCAGGGCTTCGTTGATCAGGCCCCATTCAACAGCTGTAGCACCGTCAATGTTTTCACCCATCATCGCGTGGTACATCGCTTTACGCATTGGCATCAGGTCAGCGGCAACTTTGTTTGCGCCACCACCAGGCAGGATGCCCCAGTTGATTTCACTCAGACCAAACTGAGCTTCTTCAGCTGCGAACGCAAGGTCACATGCAAACAGAGGACCGTAACCACCGCCGAAACACCAGCCGTTTACCATTGCGATTGTTGGTTTCTGGAACCAACGCAGACGACGCCACCAACCGTAGGATTCACGCTGAGCTTTACGCGTGCCGCCAAGGCCTTGCGCTTCCGTTTCACGGAAATATTCTTTCAGGTCCATACCTGCAGTCCACGCAGTGCCTTCACCGGTAAGAACCAGTACACCTACGTCGTCGTTAAATTCCAGCTCGTCCAGAACACGCATCATCTGACGGTTCAGTTTTGGGCTCATGCAGTTACGTTTTTCAGGGCGGTTAAATTTCACCCATGCAATACCGTTCTCAACGGTATAAGCAACAGTTTCTTCTTCTGTACGTTCAATAGTCATTTTTATAACTGTCCTTTTGTCAGGTATAAGGTGAATAAGGCTTAAATTGGGTAGTGGCCAGGCTGGGTTTCCATAGTGATCCAGCGTAGCTCAGTAAAGCTGTCGATGCCTGCTTTACCGCCAAAGCGGCCATAGCCAGATGCATCAACACCACCGAATGGCATTTGAGCCTCATCGTGTACGGTTGGTCCATTAACGTGGCAGATGCCAGAGCGGATCTGACGTGCAACGTTAAGGCCGCGAGCTGTGTCTTTTGTGAATACTGCGGCACTGAGGCCAAATTCACTGTCATTTGCGATACGGATAGCGTCGGCTTCATCTTTTGCACGGATCATAGCGACTACCGGGCCGAAGCTTTCAGTGCTGTAAATGTCCATATCGGGCGTTACTTTGTCGATCAGTGTTGCAGGCATGAGTACGGAATCCGCTGCGCCACCGGCCAGCAGAGAAGCACCTTTTTCAACTGCATTGTTGATCAGGCCATTTACGCGTTCCACTGTGTTCAGATCAACAACAGCTCCCAGTGGTGTGTTGCCTTCACGTGGATCGCCGCATGGCATGTTCTTAACTTTTTCCGCCAGTTTTGCGGCAAACTTGTCTGCCACTGCGTCAACTACAACCAGACGCTCAGTGGACATACAGATCTGGCCCTGGTTCATGTATGCACCGAAAGAAGCGGCTTTGACTGCTTCATCCAGATTCGCATCTTCAAGAACGATCAGAGGTGCTTTGCCGCCCAGTTCAAGCAGGCATGGCTTCAGATGTTCAGCCGCACGTTTAGCAATAATGCGACCTACTTCAGTAGAACCCGTGAAGTTGATGCGTTTAACGCCTGGATGATCGATCAGCGCGCCAACAACTTCACCTGCATCTTCAGGTGCGTTGGTAACGATATTTACGGTATTTTCCGGGAACCCTGCTTCAGACAGAGCTTCGATAATCAGCTCGTGAGTACGTGGGCAAGCTTCAGATGCTTTCAGGATTACTGAGTTACCACATGCCAGGGCAGTAGAAATAGCACGAACACCCAGAATGATTGGAGCGTTCCATGGTGCAATACCCAGCATTACGCCAACAGGTTCACGTACAGCCATTGCCAGACAACCTGGCTTATCAGACGGGATAACTTCGCCGCCAATCTGAGTTGTGATGCTTGCCGCTTCACGCAACATTGAGGCACCCAGCATCAGGTTGAACATTGCCCAGCCCTGAGTTGCGCCGATCTCGTTCATCATTGCGTCTACAAAATCAGACTGCTTGCTTTCCAGTGCATCTGCAGCAGCGCTGAGAATTTTGCGGCGCTCATTCGGGCCAACTTTAGACCATGTTGTGAATGCTGCCTGAGCAGACTCAACAATGGCAGGGATATCCGCAGGCTGCATAGCAGTAGAACTGCTTGCGACTTCACCTGTCAGTGGGTTTTTGCGTTCAAATTGCATAGAACACCTCTATATCTGGACTGGTTATTATTGTGTTGAGCATATCCGTCGTAATGAGTGCAAAGGGGTAGTCACTTTGCATGGTCAAAGGTGTTAAGACTGCTCTTTATCAATACTCTTGGGCCTTTGTTCAGGCTTGCATACATACTAAAAACCGGGCCATATGTTTTGAAGTGCAAGAAGTGACGAAAAACTTTGCATAAAAAACACAAGGGTACTTTCTGCAAGGTAGGGTGTGTTCAGGAGAGATTATTTGATAGAAAAAAGAAACCCGCCAAAAGGCGGGTTAAGGAGCACAACGATGATGTTAGCTTGAGAAACAATCATCGATTTGGGAAAGCTTTTTTTCTTTTGCCATAGTCAGTGCCAGGTCTTCGATCATGTCTTCCTGACCACCTACAGTGCCGCGTTTGCCCAGTTCCACCAGGATGTCACGTGCCTGAACGCCGTATTTCGCTTCTGCACGTTGTGCGAACAGCAGGAATGAGCTGTAAACGCCCGCGTAACCCAGAGTCAGTGCATCGCGGTCTACACGAATGGGTTGGTCCATCAAAGGCACTACGATGTCCTCTGCAACGTCCATGATCTTGTACAGATCAATACCGTGGTTCGCTTGCATACGCTCAAGAACTGCAACGAAGACTTCCAGAGGTGTGTTACCTGCACCAGCACCCAGACCTGCTACTGAACCGTCGATACGTACAGCACCGGCATCCACTGCAGCCAGTGAGTTGGCGATCGCCATGCCCATGTTGTGGTGACCGTGGAAACCGATCTCTGTACTTGGATTCAGTTCTGCTCGTAAAAGGCCGATCTTCTCTGTCACTTCATCCGGCAGCATGTAACCTGCGGAATCTGTGCAGTAGATGCAGTTAGCACCGTAACCTTCCATCAGTTTTGCCTGTTCCAGAATTTTCTCTGGAGAGACCATGTGCGCCATCATCAGGAAACCAACGGTGTCCATTTCCATCTTGGCAGCCATACCGATGTGCTGTTCAGATACATCTGCTTCAGTACAGTGAGTTGCAACACGAATGGTATGAACGCCGCAGTCACGTGCCATCTTCAGATGATCAACGGTACCGATACCCGGCAACAGCAGGGCAGAGATCTTCGCGTTCTTCATTTTCGGTACAACGGCGTTGAGGTATTCCTCATCCGTATGTGCCGGGAAACCGTAGTTCAGAGAGGAACCACCCAGACCATCGCCGTGGGTGACCTCAATCAGTGGGATACCTGCATCATCCAGACCGGTTGATACCGCCACCATCTGCTCCAGAGAAAGCTGATGACGTTTGGCATGCATACCGTCACGTAGACTCATATCGTGGAGTTTTACTTTTTTGTTCTTCAAATCCATTGTTATGTCCTCGGATATAACAGTTGGTAGAAATGTTAAACAACGATCTCTACCGGTAGCTTTTTGTGAGGCACAGCAGTTTGTTTCGAGACAAGGCAGCTTGTTGATGAGGAGCGGAGTTAACTAATGTTAATGAGCACCACAAGAAACAAGTTAACGCAGTATCGGAGCAAACTGCGACGCATCACCGTTCTGGTAGAGTGATTGAGCCGTTAGCCGCTTCTTCTGCAAACATCTCAGCTGTGCGAAGGCCTGCAGCAGTCATGATGTCCAGATTGCCCGCGTATTTCGGTAGGAAGTCACCCAGACCTTCCACTTCCATAAACACAGAGACTTTATTGCCATCAAAGACAGGACCGTTAACCAGCTTGTAACCCGGTACGTATTTCTGAACTTCTTTCACCATGTTGTGAACGGAGGCTGTAATTGCTTCCTGATCCGGAGTGGTTTTAGTCAGGCAGTGAATGGTGTCACGCATCATTAGTGCAGGTTCTGCCGGGTTAACGATGATGATCGCTTTCCCTTTATCTGCACCGCCAACAGCTTCTACAGCACCAGCCGTAGTACGGGTGAATTCGTCGATGTTCTGACGTGTACCCGGACCCACAGAGCGGGACGATACAGTGGCAACAATCTCGCCGTATTCAACGTCCTGCACCTGAGAGACTGCAGCGACCATTGGGATAGTCGCCTGACCACCACAAGTCACCATGTTGACGTTCATCTCAAGCTGAGAGGCGTGCTGTTTCAGGTTAACCGGTGGTACACAGAATGGACCGATGGCAGCCGGTGTCAGATCGACCATGATCACACCCAGCTCATTCAGCTTACGGCTGTTCTCTGCATGTACATAAGCAGAGGTGGCATCGAATGCGATACGGATATCATCTTCGATCACTTTATCCAGCATTCCGTCTACGCCCGTGCTGGAGACTTTAAGACCGAACTCTTTAGCGCGTTTAAGGCCTTCGGATTCTGGATCGATACCGACCATCCAAACCGGTTCTACCCAGTCGGAACGCATCATTTTCATCAACAGGTCGGTGCCGATGTTACCCGGACCGATGATGACTGCTTTTAATTTTTTCATCTGTGTGTCCTTGATCTGTTAGTTGGATTCCGGTGTTACACCAAAACGGGTCGAAACCCGTCCTATACCTTCTATTTCAACTTCAAAAAAATCACCGGAAGAGACAGCTACCATTGGTCCAAGTGCTCCAGTCAGTACAATATCTCCAGCTTGTAATGGCTGGCCTAACCGGCTCACAGTTCTGGCAAGCCAGACTGCAGCATTGAGAGGATGATCAAGGCACTGAGCTCCGTTACCTGAAGACACCAGTTCACCGTTCTGACGCATCTCCATCGAGATGGCTGCCAGATCAATGCCGCCGTTCCAGCGTGTGGCATCGCCTACAACAAAGAGTCCGCTCGAGGCGTTATCCGCTACGGTATCGACAAAACCGATCTCCCAGTTTTGGATACGACTGCCAACAATTTCGATGGATGGCAGAACCCAGCCAATGGCATCTGTCATTTCAGTAAAGGTTGTATCCTGATGGGGTAGATCTTTGTTCAGGATGAGAGCCAGTTCTGCTTCAACCTTGGGTTGTAGCACGGCATCAGCCGGAATGGTTTGATTGTCGCCGTAGCACATATCCGCAAACAGGGTTCCGAAATCCGGTTGGTCCACCCCTAACTGCTGCTGTACTTTGGGATTGGTAAGTCCAATCTTGCGCCCTACAACACGGCGCCCCTGACTGATTGCATATTGGGTATTGATCGCCTGGATTTTATAAGCGGCATCACCCTGATCATCACCCAGTAGTGGTGCAATCGGGGGAATCGCTTCTCCAGTCAGTTCTGCATTGCGTAATTGCAAAGCAATACTTTCGAGATCTATCGACATTAGGTTGCTCCGATAGTGTTTATTTAGCTGATATGAAATGCAGGAGTGATTTTTAAATAAAGATGAGCTTCTTTATTTTTAGAATTATGTTCGGTCAGATGATAAGTATTCGTTTTATAAGAAATATAAGCGAGACTTATTATTAATAAAGCGGCGCAGCATAGAATAAAAGCCATTATTTAAAACACTCAGTTATTTATTTTTTTATTAATTATTATTTTCTCAGTATAAAAAATCTGCATTTGTTACTACAATGAAAACTGTTTCGTTGGTGCACTGGGTGCACCTAATGTATGAGGAAGTTGTAAGTGAAAGTTGAGCAGGCGGCAAATTATAAAACTGTGCAAGGGCTCACCCGTGGGCTTGATCTGTTACATCTGCTTAATCGATCAAACGGTAGAGCCAAGATTAGGGATCTTGCACAGTGGAGTGGTATTCACCGGACCACGGTTAAGCGCATTCTAGAAACCCTGGTAGGGGAAGGTTATGTCACTCGCAGTCCTTCAGATGACAGTTATCAACTGACCATTAAAGTTCGTCAGCTCAGTGATGGTTTTGAGGATGCACAGTGGATATCTCAGTTGGCCGCACCCTTGCTGGGTGAGCTGATGCAGCAGGTTATCTGGCCGACAGATATCTGTACCCTGGATGGCGATGCTATGGTGATCAGGGAGACCACCCACCGTTTCAGTAAGCTTTCTTTCCATCGTGATATGGTGGGGCGTCGCTTACCTCTGCTTATGACCGCAACCGGGAGAGCGTATATATCTTTTTGTCCGGAAGAGGAACGGCAGGAACTCTTGACCATGTTACGGGAACTGGACGATAAGCAGGGCGAGTGTGCCAGAGATGATGATTATGTTCGCAGAGTGATCAGAGAAACCCGTACCGCAGGTTATGGTTCTAATTTCCGTGACTGGGGTGAGGAGGGCAAGATTGCCGCTATAGCCAGGCCTATAATGCAAGATGAGAATGTGGTTGGATGTTTGAATCTTGTTTATATAGCGGATGCTATGCCACCGGAAAAGGCTGCGAGTAAATTCCTGAATAAGATGAATAATATTATTTCAGAAATTGAAGATAAATTATAAATAATAAGCTGCGTTTAATTTGCAGCTTATTATTTATTGATGTTTTTATCTGGTTTTTAATGTTTTAAAAAATCCAGAACCATGCGGTTAAATCTGTCCGCATGTTCATACTGAGCCCAGTGACCACATTTATTAAAAATATGCAGCTGCGCATTTGGAATTCCGCGAATCAGCTTAAGGCCTATGTCCATAGGTACAAAGCGATCATCGCGTCCCCAGATGACCAGGGTCTCTGCTGATATTTCACCGAGTCTGGTTCCAAAATCCGGGAACTGCTTAGGGTTGGCATCGATACTTTTAACAAAGTTTTTCAGATGCTCACGAGTGGAAAGCATGTTCTCCAGTCGGGTCTTGAACAGCTCTTCCGTCAGATTACTGGAATCGAAGACAAACACAGACATCATCTTTTTCAGCGCTTCAATTGATGGATCACGGTAGAGACCCTGCAGCAACTTGATGCCTTCAGTTGGCATAGCTACAAACTGACTTGGGCCGCCTGTACCGCCACCCATGAGTACCAGTTTGCCTATACGGTCCGGGTTGTTAAGGGCGAACGCTACGACACTGTGACCGCCCATCGAATTACCAATCAAATGGGCTTTCTGAATGTCTAAACCGTCCATCAGGCCTTTTAAGCATTCGGCATTAAAGTCTGAACGGGAGCCGGTACAAACAACTGGATCACTTTTGCCCCAACCCGGACAATCCATAAGGATCACCCGGTAGTTTTCATTCACAAAAGGGCCGATGTTTTTATTAAAGTTTGCCCAACTGGTAGCGCCTGGGCCGGAACCATGCAGCATGATTACGGTTTCTTCACCGCTGCCCAGCTCGTTGTAATGGACTTTATAGGTTGTGCCATCCACAACGGCATCAACAAACTTACTGCTGTCACTTTCACTGAAATTTTGTTCAGTCATATTCAAACCTGTATATCTGGTTAGATCTTTTAAAGTCCCGCTACTAGCAGCGGGACTTTATCGCTGTCTGAAGGTTTATTGTGGAACCTGACGGAAGGCACCGTTCAGATAGATCAAAGCTTCGCCGTCATCCCGTTCGCAGGTTGCCATCACTTCACAGAGGAATGCATGGTGTGTACTTTCATCAAATACTTTGATGACGCGACAGTCAAAGTTAGCCAGGCTGCCATCCAGACTCGGAGCGCCAGTTACCAGACTGCGCCATGTGCCGGAGTTAAAGCGCTCTTCGCCGTGAACATCCTTAACCATTCCAGCGAAAACTTTAGCAATGTCTTCCTGATCGCTCGCCAGAATATTTACGCACAGTGAACCACTTTCCAGAATTAAATCACTGGCAGCTACATTCTTGTTTACGAACACTACCATACGAGGTGGTTCGGCGGTTACAGAGCAGACTGCTGTTGCTGTAAGTCCCGCTTTTTGAGAACCGTTCGATGCTGTAATGATGGTTACACCCACCGCAAAATGACGCATGCCGTATTTGTGATCCTCCGGGCTGATGGTTGGCATTGCCGCCAGCTTTTCGTTTGGAGTCCAGTCAAGAAGTTGGTTTATTTCACTCATAATTATTACCTTTAGTTATCGTTCTTAAATAAGCAGCGTGAAATAAACGGGCTTATTCTTTAACTCCGAATGGGTTAGGTTGTGGTAGGGCTTCGCCAAGTAACTGACCACCTAAGAGTTCGCCAATATTGTCCTGGTTCTGCGTGATATGGTTAGCACCCACCAGAATGTCGCGCAGTTGACGTTGCATTGGGTTGCTCAGCCACACACCACGGGTTGAGGTCTTTTTGAAGATCATATGGGCAGCATCAAAACAGTCGCCTCCAGTAAACTGGTTTGTAGCGAAATGTTTAACACGCAGATCGGTAGGGACAAGCTTGCCAACTGAAGCGTATTGCCACGCTTCATCTGTGTTTTTCAGAACACGCGCTTCAGCACCTTCGATCTTCGCCATAGCTTCACCCAGCTTACCTTTGATGAACGGGTCTTTAACGGCTGAGCCAACGGCCTGGTTAATGTTCTGGCGTGGCACCATATGCTCGATATAAAGGTCAGCCATGCCGCGGGCCATACCGATGATTACGGAAGAAACAGCAGCATAAAAAACAAAGAAAAAAGGCATTTTGTAGAGGTCGTTAACGCTGCCATGAGTCTCTTCACCATAAGCTCCGATGACATGACTGCGATAATCCGGCACAAATACTTCTTTGATGAGGAGTTTTTTACTGCCGGTTCCTGCCAGTCCAACTACGTGCCAGTCATCTTCAATCTCAAAATCACTGCGATTAATCAGGAATGAGCGGAACACCATTTCGCCATTCTCTTCAACGCGTCCACCGACAAAAGCACCGCCCTGAGCATGGTCACAACCACTGGAAGTAAGCCATTCACCATTGAGAAGGTAACCATCCTCTACTTTTTTAACTGTGCCAAAGGGAGCATAAGAGGAGGATACCAATGCTTCGTTATCTTCACTCCATAGCTCGTCACCACATTTTTCAGGTAACAGACCGACTTCAAATGGGTGAACACCCAGAACCATCACATTCCATGCACTGGATGGGCAGCCGCGTGCTAACTGAATAAGAACTTTATTCAGCACGTTAGGGTTCATCTCATAACCACCCCAGCGCTTTGGTTGCAGGATTTTAAAAAAGCCAGCTTCAGTAAATGCCTGAATGGTATCTGTCGGAACCATGCGGGCTTTTTCTACGGCATCAGCTTTCTCTCGTAGCCATGGAATCATCGCTTCCGCTCTGGCAACGATCTCTTCTTCTGTCGGGATTGCTTGTTCTATCATGTTCATAAAAAACTCCGAAACCTTTCTTATTGTTCAGTTGTTAGCTGTAGATTCAGCGCTGACCGCGCCATAGCCTGCGATCCACTCATTGATCGCTTTGTAGTATTCCTGTTGGGCTGAGTACGGGCCTGCTGCTGCAAGGGCAGAAAATGCCGCTACCCAGGTGCGCACTTCATGAGTTGATCGCCCGGCTTTTTCAGATATTTCCTGAATTGAGAAGTCATCAATCTCTTCGAGGCGGTTGTTGATCAGGGTATCGATAAAGGTCAGATCCCAGTCCTGATTCAACGGTGTAAGAGGGCAGCCTTCTTTGCCGTAAATTTTTGCCGCAGCAATGGTTCGTTCCTGTCGCGCAGCGCGGGCTTCAGGGGTTGGATTACGGCCTGCAATCAGAAATTCAGAAATATCTTCCGGTGCGGAATCAAGCAGCGGTACTGGCGGCTCATGGGAGAGGCCACCGGTTCCCAGAATCAGTACACGTTTATTCAGTTTGGCAATGTACTGTCCAACAACTTCGCCGAGTTTACGGACACGTCGGTACGGGCTAAATGGAGGAGCAACAGAGTTGATGATAATCGGGATAACCGGGTAGCGGGTCAGGCTGCCAGTCATCTCTTCCAGTGTCTGGGTACAACCGTGATCAACTTGCAGACGATGGGACAAGGCAATGTCGACATCGTTATCAAGAATAAATTTGGCAAGATCTGCGGCTGCTTCACGATCAACCGAAAGTGGTCCGGGCAAACTGGTGTAGTCCGCTACCGATTCTGCGGCCGTTGTAATAACAAAGGGAGGCATCAGATCGTAGAAAAGGCCGTTGTAGTGATCAGGCGCGAACAGAATGATCAACTCTGGATCAAAGGCTTCGACATCGGCTCTCTGGCGAGCGATGAGCTCGTTCACTTCTTGGACGGTCTCTGGCGCCGGGTCGTTCAGTCCCCGCAAAGGAGTATGGGACAGACATTTGAGTTTTATAGTCATTTTTATCTCTCAGCTCCATGCTGGCTGAATCAGCTCACTGCATGAATTATCTTTTTAGAATTCTTTTTGGAGGCCACGAAATCACTGCTTGGGTGACCGGGTTGTGTTTTATTTTATGGAGAGGTTCGTTTTTGACTCAAAGGAAAAAGGATGGATGGTGCACATAGTGCACGGCAAGAATATTGTTGACATACTAAACAATATAAAATATAAACTATTTAAAATTATAAATGACAGTAAGAATCAAGATGTTGGAAAGGCTGACTTGTCGGATTTCACTTTCCTAAGCGGTATTCAGAGCTTCACTTATGTTCTTTCGAAAGACGTGACGCAACCAATACAGATTTGCGCAATGTATTAAGTGTTGCTGGAAGTGATTTAAAAACTGTCAGAGTGGCCATTAAAAGGGGATGTGAACGATGAAAATTTTAGTCGCTGTTAAGCGCGTGATTGACTACAACGTAAAGGTTCGCGTTAAAGCGGATAACAGTGATGTTGATCTGGCCAATGTCAAAATGGCCTTGAACCCTTTCTGTGAAATTGCAGTTGAAGAAGCAGTACGCCTGAAAGAAGCAGGTACTGCCGACGAAGTGGTTGTAGTTTCTATTGGAAGCAAAAGTTGTGAAGAACAGATTCGTGCGGCTCTGGCGCTGGGTGTGGATCGCGGAATTCGCATAGACACTGCTGACTCACCTGATTCCCTGTCGGTTGCCAAGCTGCTGGCTAAAGTTGTTGAGAAAGAAGCACCAGGAATGGTGATTCTGGGTAAGCAGGCAATTGACTCTGATAACAACCAGACAGGCCAAATGCTGGCTGCTCTGCTGGATCGTCCGCAGGGTACTTTTGCATCTGAAGTGAAAGTTGAAGGCGACAAAGTGCAGGTTACCCGTGAGATCGATGGCGGGCTGCAAACGGTTGAGCTGACAATGCCGGCAGTTGTGACTACGGACCTGCGTTTAAACGAACCGCGTTATGCGGCTTTGCCAAATATCATGAAAGCTAAACGTAAACCTCTGGAAGTTATTAACCCGGATGATTTGGGTGTGGCTGTTTCCAGCAACCTGACTTTACTGGGTGTTGAAGCACCTTCTGACCGCGAGGCAGGTATCAAGGTGGGCTCAGTTGATGAGCTGGTAGAAAAATTGCGTAACGAAGCCAAAGTAATTTGAGGAGGTTTTGATCATGACTATTCTGGTAATTGCAGAGCACGATAATAAAGAATTGAAGCCTGTCACTCTAAACACTTTAGCGGCAGCACAAGCGATAGGTGGAGATATTCATCTCCTGATCGCTGGCAGTGGTTGTCAAACTGTAGCCGATGCGGCAGCGCAGATTCCAAACGTTGCAAAAGTGCTTCTGGCAGATAACTCAGCCTATGAACATCAGTTGGCTGAGAATCTTAGCCAACTGGTAATGACGGTGGCGGCTGAGTACAGCCATATCCTGGCATCAGCAACAACCACGGGTAAGAACTTCCTGCCTCGGGTTGCTGCACTTCTGGATGTAAATCAGATCTCTGATATTTGTGCAGTTGAATCTGCAGATACTTTTAAACGCCCAATCTATGCGGGTAATGCGATTGCTACTGTGCAGTCCGCAGATGCTATTAAAGTCATCACCGTACGTGGAACCGCCTTTGATGCCGTCGAAACAACAGGAGGCAGTGCAGAAATCAGTACTCTGGCTGAGGTTTGTGATGCCGGTATTTCCAGCTTTGTTGGTGAGGAACTGGCTGCAAGTGATCGTCCGGAATTAACCGCTGCTTCCGTTGTGGTTTCTGGTGGTCGTGGCATGGGCAACAGTGAAAGCTTTGATCTGCTTTATAGCTTAGCTGACAAGCTGGGTGCTGCTGTGGGTGCATCAAGAGCAGCGGTAGACGCTGGTTTTGTACCTAATGATATGCAGGTCGGTCAAACCGGCAAAATGGTAGCCCCAGAACTGTACATTGCTGTAGGTATTTCTGGAGCTATTCAACACCTTGCCGGCATGAAAGATTCGAAGATCATTGTTGCAATCAACAAAGATGAAGAAGCACCGATCTTTCAGGTTGCGGATTATGGTTTGGTGTCAGATCTGTTTGATGTATTGCCAGAATTAGAAGCAAAACTTTAAAGGGATCATTTACAGGCTTTTCAGTAACCGCTGATTATCTTTATAGCTATCTGATCAAGGCTCTTTTTATAAAAAACGTGCCTGTCGAAATGGATGAATGGGGCAAAAGTGGTTTAAATACAATAAATTGTTATCAATATAAACATTATGGTTTTGATAATATTTATAAGTTAATCAAATATTGTGTGTGAGGTGATGTGTAAGTTTCAGCATTGCTTTGATGGCTTCTAAATATCTTATAGCTTTAATAATTTATTTATAGCTATTAACGTTATTTCTCTGTGTGTCGATCCTTAGTATCGGTCGCTCTTTAGCTCCTATTTATATAGGAGCTTTTTTTTGCCTGCTATTTATCACGTTAATATATGTTTATGCATTTTTTGAATGGCCGTAGTTGAGATTGAATTGCCCCTTTTTTGTTCAGTTTGCGAACATGTAACCATTCATAAAACAATAAAACAGCAAGGTGGAAATACAAATGAAGGGCAAAATTTTAGCTTTGGCTGCTGCAATTGGTTCAGTTTCAACAGGCGTATCTGCCGTTGAATTGGGCGAATTTAATGGCACCAAATTTAGCGTTGGCGGTTACGTTAAAGTAGAAGGTGTATTTAATAATCCTGATTCTGATGCAGCCTTTGGCGTTGAAAGCACTTTTGATCCTACGGTTCGTCAATCACGCATCAACTTTAAGGCTGAGAAAATGGTCGATGGCCATAAAGTTAAAGGCTTTTTAGAAGGTGACTTCTACGGCGATGGTCACCATTCATCTACTGCGGCATGGCGTGTACGTCATGCTTACGTAAGCATAGATAACCTGACAGTTGGTCAAACCTGGAACGGTCAGTTCTTTGCAATCGCACCTCTGGATGGTGAAATGATCAACTTCAGGGGTCTTTCAGCAGGAACAATCGCAGGTAACGGTGGTGTTATCCGTCGTGACATGCAGCTGCACTACACAACAAACGGTTTCCGCTTCACCGCTCAGGATCCAATCTACGTAGATGCTGATCTTCCAGATATGGTTGCAAGTTACACTAAACGCTTCAAAAGCGGCAGCGCATACAATGTTGCTCTGACGGGTCGTGAGGTTCAGACGGGTACAGCAGTTGATCCAACAGCGTCTAACTCTGAGTGGGGTTTTGCACTGTCTGTAGCAGGTAAATATGTACTGCCAGGCGGCCATGATATCCGTGTAAGTGCATACTCAGGTGACGGTATCGGTGCTTACTCTGGTGTTGGTATTGGTGGTGCTTATAACCCAGCCAAAATCGCTGGTGTAGACACTATGGATGCATCCGGTGGTGAGCTGGTATCTCAGTACGGTTTCGCTGCTGCATACAAGCATCAGTTTACTAATAAGCTGCGCGGTACTATCCGTTACGGTGAAACAAACGTAGATGATGCGGGCGATACTAAGCTGGAAATGACCAACATCAACCTGATCTACAAGTACTGGCCAAACATGGATATCGGTATTGAGTGGCGTGATCAGAACATTGATACTCTGAACAGCCCTCCAGGAACTTCGTTCGCGAATGTTCGACCTAAAGGTCAACAACTGGAACTGATGGCGATGTATAAATTCTAAGTCAGTCCCGAGCAGCCTGCTAATCCCCTTCAGTAGGCTGTTTTTTTATCCCCCCGAAAAAAATAACTATAATCACGGTGTTTCAACTACATGTTCATAATAAATAGATTATCTATTGCCACGCGTATAGGTATCGGTTTTTTTATTATGGTGTTACTGCTGATCGTATGCGGTATCTCTGGTTATCTGGGCGTTAAGAAAATCTCTGAAACGCTGATCTTTGTCTCGGAATCTGCCCGACAGGCAGAGAACGGGAGCTTAAGTGCCAACATAAATCTTCAGTCTGAAATGCTGATCACAGAGCGTGTGCTTTCTAACTCATTGTCTCTTGAAGAGAGCGAGTCATTGATAAGCAGTTCCAGTCAGCGTTCTGCACATAATCTGGAACTTATTAAAAACTCCAATCTGGTAGATGAAGCACTTCTGAAAGAAGTTGATACCTTAAAAATCAGATTGGGCTCAGCGCAGATTTCTATTCTTGACGAATATTTACTGATTACTGATCAAAGAAAATCGGTAAGAAAGCTGGCTGAAAAACTTCTTAATGCTGTCAGAAAGTATCAGAATCAAATGATGGCGACAGCAGATCAGAGTCTCTATTTTTCTAACTATCAAAAGCTCAACGAAACCCTGAGTGCGTTGAATGTAAAAGTGGTTTCCTACTATTTTGTGCTGCAAGAATATATGGGTTCTGAAGCAGATGAAGCGCTTTTTCAGGACCTCATGAAGGCAGAAAAAGATCTCCGGGAAGGCTTTGATGCTTTTACTGCAGCCAATGCAGAAGAAGCCCTGGAGAACGAATTTAAAGCCATTAAAAGAGCGATAAGGCGATTCCAGCAAACGGCAGGGCAGTTGGCATTTGATTATCAGCAGTTTCATACAAGCCGTTTAGACGTTAATGAGATCACATCCGCTCTGACCGCAAAGTTGGATGATGTGGTCAGAGTCAGCAACACGGCGGTTCAAGGGGCCGTGGATACAGTCGATGATCTGGTTAATACCTCGATGTTAACCATTGTTACCACAGCTGTTGTGGGTTCTTTAGTGTCTGTTGGTGCTTTTGTCGTGATCTTCCTCTCAGTTGTTCATCCAATCCGGCAAGTGGCTGAAAACCTGCGCCAAATAGGGCAGGGTGAAGGTGACTTAAATGTTGCTCTGAAAGAATCCGGTGCCAGTGAACTGAAAATTCTGGCGGAAGGCTTTAATGCCTTCGTGGATAAGATTAAGGCAACCGTTTCAGGGGTTGCGCAATCAGTTAATGACTTAAGTGAAACCACCAATAATATTCACTTGGTAACAAGTCAGTCTTCAGAAACAATTAAACTGCAATCTATGGAAACGGAGCAGGCTGCAGCTGCTGTCAATGAGATGAGCAGTACCGCCGTGAATGTGGCGCAACACGCTTCTGAAGCATCGAAGGCGGCATCAGCTGCAGATGAATCGGTTTTGAAAGGGAAGTCGGAAGTCAGTACCACCATCAATACAATTGAAAGGCAGATTCAACAACTGGAAGAAGCATCAAGGGTAGTCAATCAGTTGGCGCAGGACAGCGATAGCATTGGCACCGTGTTGAACGTGATCAATGAAATAGCGGAGCAAACGAATCTGCTGGCTTTGAATGCGGCTATTGAGGCTGCGCGAGCAGGTGAGGCGGGGCGTGGTTTTGCTGTGGTGGCGGATGAAGTCAGGCAGCTTGCCAGTAGAACACAATCGGCAACAACTGAAATTCAGGACGTGGTGATTAAACTGCATACCGCAGCTTCTGATGCCGTAAAATCGATGGAATATACTCAGACCTCTGCAAAAGAAAGTGTGCATCAGGCGCAATTATCGGGTGAATCATTGGCTGAAATTACCCAGGAATCGCAAGTGATCAGCGACATGAATTTGCAAATAGCCAGTGCCGCAGAAGAGCAGGCTCTGGTTGCAGAAGCGATTAACAGTAATGTGGTTTCCATATCTGAGAGAGCAAATCAGGTTCAGGGGGCTTCTGAAGAGATGAAAAGCGCAACTAATGAACTGACGGAGCTGACCCAGAGACTTGAGTCCCTAGTCTCTGAATTTAAATACTAGCTTCTGAGTTTAAATACTAGCTTCTGAGTTTAAATATTAGCTTCTGAAATAAAGTACTAATCTTGTAATTGTAGTTTCTATCCCGGATCACCCAGTAGTAATCAACCCCACTGGGTGATTTTGTTTTTTATCTGTAGCTTATGCGGCCCGGAAAGATCTTAATAGAGAGCATTGCCCACAAAATATGAATCAGATTATCCGAAAGCATTTCCTGCCGATTGTTTGTCCCTCCTCACTGTTTGCCATTGTGAACCAGGCGCTGTTTGTCATTATTCCTCTCTATGTTATTGAGTTAGGCGGAAGTTTTGCGTTATCAGCCGGAATTGTCGGCTTAAAAGGCTTAGGCATGATGCTGGCGGATCTTCCAGCGGGGTTATTGCTGTCGCGGTTCAGTGATAAACGCATCATGCTGCTTTCAGCATTCTTTACCTTGCTGTGTATTTTATTGATGGCTGTTGTACCTGTGCTGTCGGTTGTGTTGGTGGCTTCATTTGCATTGGGCTTAGCGCATGGCAGTTGGCTTGTAGGCAGGATCTCTTATGTTACTGAGGTCACAGAGGTACATGAGCGAGGCCGAGTGATGGCCCTGACTGCGGGAACGATTCGTTTAGGTAGCATGATTGGCCCTGCGGCGGCAGGGATACTGATCACAACGGTAGGTTATTCCTACACACTTTTGTGCTGTGTTGCCTTCTTAACGCTTGTGGTTCTGGCCGTGATGGGCTGGATCAAGCCTAACCACCCAAAACCTCATGATAATCAATCCATTTCCGGCATTCTGGATACTTTCAAAGACCACAAAAACAGTTTTTTAACTGCAGGTGTGGGTTCGGTTTCGCTGATGCTGTTGCGAGCATCGCGAGCCTTATTGATTCCGTTGATAGGTGCGGCTCTGTTAATGGATGCAACCAGTATCGGTCTGGCTGTTTCTATAGGTGCTCTTGTGGATACCTTATTGTTCTACCCCGCGGGCAGCATGATGGACCGGATTGGCAGAAAGCCTGTTTTAATCACCAGCCTTATCACTATTGGAGTGGGGATTTTCTGTCTGCCTTTTGTCGGCGGTTACGCAGGGTTGGTCATGCTTTCGGTACTGATGGGAGCGGGCAATGGTATTTCTGCAGGCGTGGTTATGACTATGGGGTCGGATCTGGCTCCATCGGTTAACCGCGGGAATTTCATAGGTGTTTGGCGGTTACTATCTGATATTGGCGTTACTTCAGGCCCACTTGCGATTAGCGCAGTAGTAAAGTTTTCTGGTCTTGCTATGGCTTCCCACCTAGTTGGTGTTATGGGCATTATTGGAGCGGTTTACGTTGTCTTCTCTGTTCAGGAAACTCTAAGAAAAGATGAATAGTCAGCTTTGTTTAAATTCGTTAGTTTTTATTACCCCAACGTAAACGGTCAGCTCTTCCGCCTGTGCGTAAGCCGTAACATGTATCCAGAAATTTAGATTTATCTTTATCTGATACTTTGTATTCTGGTGTGAAATTAAGATGATAACCGCGGATGGTTTGAATGACTGCCGTCGCAAGGGTTGGCAGTAGTTCAGTAAGGTGAGTACAAGCCTTGTTTCTTTTCAGTTTCTCTTTTACCTCGTCCATCCAGCCCGATTTGATACGTATACCAATAAGTTCTGCGTATGTTTCCCCAGCATTAGGGCAGTCCTTATAGGGCGTTGCAGAAAGGGTGGCGCGAGCATCTACAATTTTGAGGCTATCATCTACCGTCAGGGTAAAGGTCATATCGTGTAAAGGCTGGCCCACAGGAATCTTTCCAGAATCAACTTCGAGTGGGTATGATTTTGTGTCAAAAAGGTGACCTTCTACTTCCCAGAGTCCATCTTCCCGCAGAAAGCCTTGAACTTCGATTTGGCGTTTATGTAGAGGAGTTCGTTTAACTGTGTTGTTCTGATCGCTCACAAATGCACCATATTGATATATGTATAAACTGTTTACATTGTAAACAAAATAATCGTAATTGAGTTTATATTCAAGACAAAAGGTATTTTTTAATCAGTGATGTTTACGATTGCCTTGTTGGCAAGTTGAAGGAACATAGTCTGCTCCTCCTGAGTCAGTCCGGGTAAGATACCCGTTTGCAATTCAATTACCACAGGCAGGATTTGATCAAAAACCTCAGCCCCTGTTTCACTCAGACTCACTTCGCGAGCACGACGATCGCGTTTTGAAACGGTACGGGTGATGTAACCTTTTTGTTCCAAACGATCGATCACACCACCAATGGTTGCACGGTCATAAGCAATCTCAGCCGCAACCCCAGCCTGATCAATTCCTGGTGAGTTGGCGATTGCATTCATAGCAGCAAACTGAACCGGTGTCAGATCATACCCAGCTGCTTGCATCTTTACGCTGAAAACCTGCGTTGAGTTCTGGTTTAAACGCCTTATTAAATGTCCAACCATCTCATGCAAGTCCATCACACACTCCAATTTTAAAAATCTTATAAATAAATCTATTTGATAACAGTAACTTATAAAAAACAGTACGCATACTTATTTTTTTCTTGACGAAAAGTAGTAAGTATAGCTACTATTAAAAAGGTAAGTGTACTTACTATTATAAAATTAAAACAATAAAAAATGCCTACAGAGGATGGAAGACTGATGCAATATTATGAAGATGGGTTTCGCGGGGTAGATCCCGATATTAAGAATGCAACGTCAAAACGTCGTGATCGCGGCGAGTTTGCGCCTTTGCCTGAAACGGTTGATGTGTTGATTGCAGGTTGTGGCCCTGCAGGTTTATGTCTGGCTGCTCAGCTTTCTCAGTTTGATGATATTGAGACGATGATTGTGGACCCAACTCCGGGACCTTTGGAAAAAGGTAAGGCGGATGGGATCAACACCCGCACGATGGAGATGTTCCAGGCTTTCGGTTTTGCAGAAAAAGTTAAGCGTGAAAGTTATTGGGTAAACCAGACAAATTTCTGGATGCCAGATCCAGAGAACCCAAAAAGCATCAAGCGTGTCGGTCGTGTTCAGGACGTTGCTGACGATTCTTCTGAAATGCCACACATCCTCATCAACCAGGCGCGCGTGCACGAACTGTTTCTGGAAGTAATGAAAAATTCAACCACACGACTGGAGCCAGATTATAACTGGGCAGTTAAAGATTTAGTGGTCGACACAACAACAGAGAACTATCCAGTCACAGTAACTCTTGAAAACACCGGGGTTAACAACGGTGAAACCAAGATCGTGCGCGCGAACTACGTAGTGGGTTGCGATGGCGCGCGTTCAACCGTACGTAAATCTATTGGTGGTGAGCTGCATGGCGATGCTGCGCATCAGGCCTGGGGCGTAATGGATATTCTGGCAAACACGGATTTCCCGGATGTGCGTCAGAAGTGCCTGGTTACATCGGCCAATGAAGGTAATGTGCTTATCCTTCCGCGTGAGGGTGGTTATCTGTTCCGTATGTATGTGGAACTGGATAAGTTGAACCCGGATGAGCGTGTATCTAGCCGTAATTTCACGGTCGATGATCTGATTGCTGGAGCTAACCGCATCATGCAGCCTTATTCTATTGATGTGAAAGAGGTGGCCTGGTGGTCAATCTATGAGATTGGACATCGCATGACCGACCGTTTTGATGATGTGCCAGAGGGCGAAGCTGCGACACGTAATCCACGAGTGTTTACTGCCGGTGATGCCTGCCACACTCACAGCCCAAAAGCCGGGCAGGGCATGAATGTCTCTATGCAGGATACCTTCAACCTGGGTTGGAAGCTGGCTCATGTACTTCAGGGCCGTTCAGATCCAAGTTTGTTGCACAGCTATTCTGAGGAGCGTTGGGCAGAGGCTAAGCGTCTTGTTGATACAGACCACGAATGGGCTCGTATAATGTCGGCACCTCCGGGAGAATCGGTTCTGGATAATGGTGATGAACCTCGCTTTATTCGTCAGTTCAAAGAGAACCTGGAATTTACTGGTGGTCTGGCTGTGCAGTATGGTGAATCTGCGTTGGTTGGAAATAACAGCCATCAAGCTCTGGCTAAAGGTCAGGAGATTGGGCGTCGTTTCCATTCTGCCCCTGTAGTGCGTGTTGCGGATGCTAAACAATTGCAACTTGGACACGTGGCTGATGCTGATGCTCGATGGAGGCTGTACGCTTTCGCCGGCAAAAATGACAGTTCTAGCCAGGGTTCTGCAATTCACAAACTGGCAGACTGGCTACAGAACGATGCTAATTCACCGGTTGTGAAATACACGCCCCAGAATGAAAATATTGATTCTGTGATCGACATCCGTGCAGTGTTCCAACAGACATTCGACGAGCTGGCTTATGAAGAGATGCCATCACTGCTGATTCCAACTAAAGGTAAGTTGGGTCTTCAGGATCATGAGAAAGTGTTCTGTGCAGATCACAAAGGGTTAGGGGATTTTTATGATATGCGCGGTATTGATCGTGAGCAGGGCTGTATGATTATCGTAAGGCCTGATCAGTACATTGCGCATATTCTGCCACTGGATGCATTTGATGATCTTGCTGACTTCTTTAATGGAATTCTTATTCCTGCAGAGTGATATCTGGTTTCAGAATTTGAGATAAGAGTTAGAGATAAAGCCGGGCATGCCCGGCTTTTTTTGTGATTTAAACTGAGGTTTTATTACAGGTTTGTATCTCTAAGGCCAATATCAATGGCTGTTTGGCCGTTGAGTTTTTCATAGATAACTTACATATTAGGACTATTGGGAGATAACTAAGTCGTTGTATTTGAGGTTAGGAACAGCATTTTAAATTATGAAACAGCTATTAACGTTTTTTGAAAAGTATTGGCTCCTGCTTACCATTACAGTCCTTACTCCGATTACTGTTTTATCTTTATATCCTCTTGAGCACCTTCCGGCGGCTCCTGGTAGTGACAAACTTCATCATTTTATTGCCTACGCTGCTCTGGTATTTCCCGTCGCTTGTTCCAGGCCAAAACGGTGGCTCGTGATTGTCGCTGGTTTTCTGGCGTACAGTGGATTAATTGAGCTGATACAACCTTATGTGAATCGCTATGGGGAATGGCTGGATCTGGGTGCTAATGCTATTGGGCTCTTAGTGGGCATCTTGATGGCATTTGTATTCACGGCTGTTACCGATAGGAAAAGACCTTTTGACACTTAGTAGCGGTATTAACTGCTATCTGAGTTATCCAACCTGCAGGTTTACCTGTCATTGCCAATATCCTTTCGGAATTACTCAGGCTCCTTTTGAATACATTTCTTGAAATACATCTTTTAATACATTGTTGAGCTAGGTGGGTCTTGAAATCTGGCTAAGGTTTGCAAAGCTGATGTTTGCAAAAAAGTATAAAACCAATGAATAAATTGGAGAGGAGAGTTGTGTTTAATGTTGAGGATTTTTTATGCAAATTGATCTGGGTTTCCAGGTGCATTGACTCAATTATTTATGAGCCAATGGACCAGAACAAAATACCGGTAAGTCGATTGTCAGAAGGTTTTTGATTGCTTTAACGAGCTTGCCCATTTGTTCGTTGATGTAAGCGCTGCGCAGTTCATGAGCTTGTGCAATGTAAAAATCACGATCAAAACTACTTAAGTCATCTTTGTTTATATCTGAATACATGTCTAATTCCTCATTCGTTAGCGATGTATGAATTATATTGACCTCCAACTACGATGCATAACGATATAAATTGATCTAATTGATTAGATTTATTCATCTATACTGTTGCTTATGTATGCTTCCTTTAAGGCTTGGGGAAATAACTACCATTGCTAAAAATGAATAGCCGTGCCGATTTGCTAATTATCCAGCCGAAACCCCCGGTGGTAGATTAGTAGATGTTAATAATAGCGACGTCAAAGATAGAAGGTGCTTTCCAAAGGGACTAAAAGTCTCGGCTAGCTACCCTTAGAACGTCGCAAAATAAATAAAAAATATTCTAAAAAAAATAATACGCACGGAGATACAGATGAACAAAACAATACTAGGAAGCGCTCTTGCTCTTACCTTAGGCATGACGGTCCAGACAGCTCAGGCAGCAGACTATACCCTTCGTTTGGCACATTTCTTCCCACCTGTAGCAGGGCAGCACAAAAATGTTGCTCAGGCCTGGGCTGACACTATAGAAAAAGAATCCAATGGTCGTATCGAAGTTGAGGTGTACCCATCTTCAACTCTGGCGAAGCCGCCAGCTCAGTACGATGCTGTTAAGAACCGTATTGCAGATGTGACTCTGACAGTACAAGGCTACACGGCTAATCGGTTTCCTCTGACTCAGGTAGTTGAACTGCCAGGTATCGTAAAGAGTGCGGCGCACGGTTCCTGCATTATCCAGAGCCTGTACGATGAAGGTTTGATCAGCAGTGAATATAAAGATACTAAACCCTTGTTCCTATACACCCACGGTCAGGGCCATATTCATACCACCGATAAATGGATCAAAGAACCTGCTGATTTTGAAGGTTTAAGAATTCGTCGCCCAACAGCAGTTGTCGCTAAAATGTTAGAGAGCTTGGGCGCACAGCCTGTAGGTATGCCAGCGCCACAGGCGTATCAGTCAGTGCAGCGTGGTGTGATCGATGGGGTTTCTCTGCCATGGGAAGGCCAACTAACATTCCGCATGAATGACCTGACTCCTACACATACTGAAGTGGGTGGTTTGTATACTCTGTCGTTCGTTGTAACTATGAACAAAGATGTTTACAACAGCATGCCAGCTGACCTGCAGAAGGTTATTGATAATAACTCCGGTGAAAAATGGTCGCAGATCGGCGCACAAGTGTTTGATGACGCTGATGTTAAAGGCCGCGCTCAGGCGGTAGAAAAAGGTCATCAGATCTACACTGTAGAAGGCGGAATCGAAAACCCAGCCTGGAAACCGGTTCTTGCTAAAGCTTCCGAGGATTACCTGAATGAACTGGAGGCCAAAGGCCTGCCAGCGAAGAAGGTTTATGCTCGCGCGCAGGAACTAGCTGCAACCTGCAAGTAAAATATTCCAGTGCGGGGAACAAGCTTCTTGTAGCCTCCGGGCTGATTTCAGGTCAGCCCTTATTTTGAATTCCGCACTGGTGCCTGGAGTTCTTTATGTTTGCGTTTAGCCGAGTGTTTGAACGTCTGACATTATCTATGCATGTCATCAGTGGCTGCATATTGATTTCGATGATGTTCGTAACCCTCACCGATGTAATCGCGCGTACTGTATTTGAAGCTACGGATGGCTCTGTCGACTTCACCTTTATCGGTGGGGTGGAATTAATTAAGTACGGTCTATTATTTGTTGTTTTGTTCGCTCTGCCATATTCGGTCGGGCGTTCACAGGTGATTGTTGATCTTTTCACTGAGAAGATGAAACCCCGAATGAAAGCGGTTCTGGAAGGTTTCTATCTACTGGGTTTTGTTCTCTTGGGTGCGGCTATGAGTTACCGCTTTTACCACGCCGTTGAGCAGTCCAAAATGACCGGAGAAACAACTCAGGATCTGTTGATTCCCCTGTATTACATCTATGCGGTGGCATCGTTTGCCACGGGCGTTTTGGCCATAGCTACCCTGCTGATCAGCCTGCGTCTGTTCTTCTATTGGAAAGGGGATAAAGTGTAATGAGTTCATCCCTGATTGGTTTTATTTGCATCGCCGCAATGCTGGTGATGATTGCCGTACGTATGCCTATCGCTCTGGCGATGGCTGCAACCGGTTTTATCGGTTTCAGTTCGATAGTTGCTTTCCAGCCTGCACTGGCAATTCTTGAAAGCGGACCTTTTGAAACTTTGTCTAACTACAGCTTCAGCCCAATTCCTATGTTCATCCTGATGGGGGTTTTTGCCTCCAAAGCGAGGATGTCACAGGAGCTGTTTGAAGGTGCTCGAACACTGTTCGGGAGTTGGCGAGGGGGCATGGCGCTTGCCGGTGTGACTTCCTGCGGTATTTTCTCTGCTATATCCGGTTCCTCTATGGCGACGGCTGCAAGTATGTCTCGTGTTGCTTTGCCAGAGATGGAGAAGAATGGATATGCCCAGTCACTGGCTTCAGGGACCTTAGCCGCGGGCGGTACTTTGGGAATAATGATCCCGCCATCTATTGCGTTGCTGCTTTACGCTTTGATCACGGAGCAATCTGTAGGCGAGATGTTTATTGCCGGGGTGATTCCGGGCTTACTTGGCCTGGTTCTCTACTGTGCAGCCATAGCGATTGTTGTTGCGCTTAAGCCTGATTTGGCACAGCCGGGTGAAGCAACCAGTATTCGCGAAAAGCTGGTGGGTCTGAAAGGGTTACTGCCGTTTACACTGATCTTTGCCCTGATTATCGGTGGTATCTATGGTGGTTACTTTACCCCAACTGAAGCGGCCTCTGTTGGTGCTGCGGGTACTTTCTTTATCGCTTTATTCCGCGGGATGAACTTTGCTCAGTTCCGGGAAGCCGTAGAGGAGACTCTGTTCACTTCCGCGATGATCTTTTTCATGATCATAGGTGCAGAGATATTCGGGTATTTCCTCTCGGTATCACGTATCTCGTTCGAGTTGGTTGAGATTGTGGATAGCCTGCAACTCAGTCCATATATGATTCTGTTCTGTGTACTGATTCTATTTGTACTGCTGGGTTGCGTTATGGACAGCATAGCCATGCTGTTGCTGACGGTTCCGGTTGTATATCCATTGGTGCAGGCTGCAGGTTTTGACCCGATCTGGTTCGGTATTATCGCGGTAATCACCGTGGAGCTAGGATTGATTACCCCTCCGGTTGGGATGAATGTTTTCGTCATCAAGTCGGTCGCCCCGGATATTCCGATTAAGGAGATCTTTAAAGGGGTCTTCCCATTTGTGATTTCCGATCTTGTTCGTCTGGCACTGATCATCGCATTCCCAGTGTTGGCGCTTGGGTTGTTATAGGAGACTTGAACATGACAAAGATTCAATGGACCCCAGATCTGAGTGTGGGTGATGAACGTATAGACGATGACCATAAAGCCTTGTTTAAGCTGGTAGCTGAGCTGGATTCAGCTGATATGAGCCACGACTATATCAATTCCATTATTGATCGCTTGAAACGCTATACCCAGGGACATTTCCAACGGGAAGAGGCGTACATGCAACAGATGGGATTTCCCGGTTTGAAGGAACACCTTAAAGAGCATGAACTGTTTGTTGAGTGGCTGGAAACAATCCGCTCTATGTATGCGCGTTTCCCACAAAGCCCTTATGTGGTGGGTGATGCAGTTAACAGTTACCTGCAACGGTGGTTACGGGAACATATTCTCGAAGAGGATATGCGTTACCGGGACTATGTGGTCAGTAATAAGAAAGCTTGATTACTTTTTCTGTCGATTTACGCCGCTTTTTGCGGCGTTTTTTTTGAGTATGTTTAGTTAAAAAAACACTAGGTTAGTTTGAAGTTTCTGGGTGTGCCAGAACGACCAGATCGTTACCCAGTTTACGCAGCGTGCGCGCCATATCCCGTGAAAGGTTCAGGGAAATGATGCCGAAATCAAACGAATACTGGGCATGAAGTTTACTGAACAGATCTGAAGTGATTTCCATAATAAGGGAGTCTTCCCGGGCGACTGCTTCTCCAGCCCGGTCATGAAGTGCAATCATCGACACAAAACCCAGTTCGTTACCGAATTCAGCGGTTCGGGTCAGACGGCTATGGCCTTCATGGTGTTTGTAAAAATCCACCGAACCTTTGGCAATGATAAAAAAACTATCGCCACGATCACCGTAGCGGAAGAGGGAGTCGCCTTTTTTGGCGGTAAAAAGGTTCGCTTCGGTAATCAAAAAATCGATCGCCTCCTCGGAAATAGCTCCGAATATTGAGGCTGATCTCAACTGTTCACTAGAGACTGAACTTAGAAATTTTTCTTTGCTGATGGGCTTCATTTGAAGAATCTTAATTTCAGTAATTATGCTGCTTATATTATAGCGCCGGATAATCTATCAGGTTCCCTGGATCTGCCTTTTTGCAGATTCGACTATGCTGGCGTTCATTTATGCAGCAAGTCAGGTCAAGCTTACTGAAGGTCTGTAAGAGTTTGTACCCCGCTTCCAGACTCAGGAATGGTCTGTGGTTAATTATGATTATTGTGTGATTTTGTTATCACGAAACTGTTTAGGTGTTGTTCCGGTGAGCCTTTTGAAGAAGCGACTAAAATACGCAGGGTCGGAAAATCCCAAACTGTCGGCTATATCTGAGGCGGGTTTAATAGTGAAGATAAGATGGCGCTGGGCTTCCGTGAGAAGTCTTTGGTGAATCAGGCTAAGAGCTGTTTGTGTTCTTAGCTTTTTACATATTTCATTCAGGTGAGCAGAGGTGATACCCACTTTTTCTGCATACCAGTCGACATTGTGGTGTTTCTCAAAGTTGCTTTCCAGCAGATCAATAAACCTTTTTAGTCTTTGTTCAGGGCGACTGGCTGATTGTTTTTTAACTTCATTCAGCAGGGCATTCTTGCGGGTAATCCAGATTGCCAGTGATAGCACCTGATTTTCCATCTGCAGCTGCCGATAGGTCTCTGAACCTGCATGCTCATCATTGATAGAGGTGAGGAGTGAACTGAGATATTCCAGATCAGGTCCAGATGAATAAACAGATGCCACACCATGAGTCCAGGAGGGGTTATTGAGAACCTGTTCGAGCTTTTTTAACAAGGGTCTGGCTACAGCAAGTACATAGCCATCTGAACCGGTTTCCCAGAGAAACATATGGACACAATTTTCGGGTATAACCAGAAGATCTCCGCTATTCACTACCATTGAGCGGTTATCAATCTGGGCTGTGCCCTGGCCTTTAATAACAAAGAACATCTGCACTAGGTCAGGGTGTCTGTGAGGTTTGATCTGCCAGTTAAATTTGGCACTTCTCAAACTGAGCCTTTCACAATGGACCAGGTCTTCAACCGGCCAGGCGGTTGTTTCACCGTAGAAGTCCGTGATTGGAATATGGATCTGGTTTTTAGTCTCAGTCATCGTAGAATCTTAAAATCTGTGTTTTGTACAATAATAAAGCACGAAATAGCCATTTTATCCATAGCTGTGACGCGTAATATACAAATGAGTGAAAGCGCCTATATTTAAGGTGATGGGGTTCAGAAAGTCCTATTACGGGATGGAGTGACTATGACTATAAAAAAAATGCGTGCTGTACCAGGCACCACCTTTTTTGATGGACCGATGTCCACCAAAGGGTACCCGTTAAACAAGTTGTTTTATTCATTTAATTCTCAGGAAGGTCGCGATGCCTTTGTTGCCGATGAAGAGGCATGCATGGAGAAATTTAAACTGAATGAAGCGCAGAAACAGTGTGTTCGTGATCGTGATCTTCTCGGATTGATCCGTGAAGGTGGCAGTATCTATTACCTGGCTAAAATTGGTCCGATTCTGGGTATGAATGTACAGGACTTTGGTGGTTTGCAAACAGGGCAAACTACGGAAGAGTTTAAAGCATATCTTGAAAGTCAGGGGGTAGGTAAAACACATGGCTAAAATTGTAGGCGGTATCGGTTCTTCTCATATTCCAGCCATTGGCGTTGCCATGGATAAAGGCCTGGAGCAAACCCCATATTGGAAAGACTTTTTCGATAGCTATATCCCAATTCGGAAATGGTTTAATGAAGTCGATCCAGACATTCTGATTATTTTTTATAACGATCACGGTCTGGAAATGTTCCTGGATAAGAAGCCAACCTTTGCGGTGGGCACGGCGCCTGAGTATGAAAATGCAGACGAAGGCTGGGGTATTAATCCTATTCCACCGGTAACCGGTGAAACAGATCTTTCCTGGCATATTGTTAACGAACTGGTAGAGAATGATTTTGATCCGACAGTATGTCAGGAGATTAAGGTCGACCACGGTTTGACGGTTCCTCTGACACTGATGTATCCAGAGCGTGATTATTCCAAAGTTAAGGTTATTCCGGTTTGCATTAACTGTGAACGACACCCTATGCCAAAACTGTCTCGTACTTATGCATTTGGTCAGGCTATTGGTCGTGCAGTGGAATCTTTCGGCGGTGACCAGAAAGTCGTTGTCATGGGTACAGGCGGTTTGTCTCATCAGTTGGATGGGGAGCGTGCAGGTATTATCAATACGGAATTCGATGAACTCTGTCTTGAGAAATTGGTAAATGAACCAGAAGCACTGACTAAGTACTCCAATGAAGATATCACGGAGATTGCGGGTGCTCAGGGTGTTGAATTGAATATGTGGATGGGCATGCGTGGATGTCTGCTGGGTAATGTGACAGAGGCCTACCGCAATCTGGTTGCACCGATCTCCAATACTGCTGCCGGTATTCAATTGCTGATCAATGAATAATTCTGCGCTGAACAGGTAGTCAAAGACACCTGTTCAGATAAGTGGAATTGTTGATCGACAATCTCTCTCACAGAAATTCCTGTTCTGTGAACCATGGCCAATCACTAGTGAAAGAGCTGCTCGGTGCTCAGTCACTGGTGATTGGTCATTGCTATAACTGCAGCGCTTAAAAATTGTTTTTGAGATTGTTTGCAGGAGCTTTTTATACGGATGACCCGCCTGTGTTTGGCAATATTTTAATCATAACCCTACCTATCTTTATCATAATCTTAATCGGCTTTTGTGCTGTTCGTTTGTCTGTATTTCCCAAAGATGGGGCCAGGGCGCTTGGCATATTTGTGGTTAATTTTGGAATTCCCGCCATCCTGTTTAAGGCACTGAGTGAGCGTTCTTTTCAGGATTTGTCCCATCCAGATTTTGTGACTGTGTATGCAATAGGGGCATTAATTCCATTTTTTGCGGTATTTGTAATAGCCAGATTTATAAAACGTAATGCGCTATCCAGAAGTTCCATGATGGCTATGGGTAGTTGCTTTCCAAACACCTTAATGATTGGTTATCCAGTGTTGTTGCAGGTTTTTGGCTCTGCTGCACTTATTCCTTTGACTCTGGCTTTGCTGGTGGAGAACTTTCTACTCTTACCGCTTACGGTAGCTCTGGCTGATTCCGGAAAGGGAACGAAGGGTGGTGTGTTGGAATCTGTGAGAAAAATTTTGTTCCAGGTTCTGAGCAACCCGTTTATTTTGGCAATTGCCCTGGGAGCATTATTCTCATTACTTGAAATCAGTTTGCCTCAGTCAATTAATAAAGTGATTGATATGTTCGCAGCGACGGTAGGTGCAGTGGCTTTATTTGCTATTGGCGCTGTACTCGCAGGAATAAAGATTCGAGGATTTCTATCGGATGTTTCCATCGTGGTTGTTGCTAAGCTGATGCTTCACCCATTGTGTATTTTTGCCTTATTGTTACTGTTTCCAGATATGGAACCCTTGCTTCTTGCTTCTGTTCTTATCTTAGCCTCTTTGCCTATGTTAAGTATCTATGGGGTTATTGGTCAGAAATACGGAGAAGCAGAGTTATGTTCCGCAGCGATACTGCCTGCCACGCTCATATCTTTTATCAGCATTAATTTGATTCTTTATTATCTTCACCAGTCAGGGCATATCCCTCTGTAACTTACTTCTTGTTCAGCAATTAAAAAGCCCTTGATGAGAACATCAAGGGCTTTATTAAAGAGCTTATTTTCTACTGATTAATCTGCCAGTTCTTCATAAGGTAAACCGACATATTGTTCAGCAATTACCTTGCGGCCATTTTCTGAGTTAAGGAAGTAATCCAGTTCAGAGTCCATAAAACGTTTAAAGGTTGCTGCGTCCATATCGCCTGATTCCATCTGCCCGAAATTGTGCAGCATATTACTCATCCACCAGGAGAAACGTTCACCGTTCCAGACGCGGCGCAGAGCGATATCAGAGTATTGGCTGATGCACTCAGGATCATTCTGTTTGTAAACACGGGTCATGATTTTATACAGAGTTGCTACATCGGACGCCGCCAGGTTCAGGCCCTTAGCACCGGTTGGCGGTACGATGTGTGCAGCGTCACCCACCAGGAACAGTCGACCATACTGCATTGGCTCACAAACAAAAGAGCGCAGTGGGGCGATACTCTTTTCCAGACTAGGTCCTGTTACCAGATTTTCCGCTACATCCTGAGGTAGGCGTTTCTTCAGTTCTGCCCAGAAATCATCGTCAGACCAGTCTTCAACTTTATCGGTCAGAGGTACCTGCAGGTAGTAACGGGAGCGGGTTTCTGAACGCATACTAGCCAGAGCAAAACCACGTTCATGTTTGCAGTAGATCAGTTCATCGTTACAGGGTGGAGTGTCACTCAGCAGGCCCAGCCAGCCAAACGGGTATACGCGTTCAAATTCAGTACGTACATCTTCAGGGATAGTCTGACGAGAAATACCATGGAAACCGTCACAACCCGCAATGTAATCACATTCCACTGTGTACGCTTCGCCATCATGTTCAAAAGTGATGGATGGGTTGTCAGATTTAACATCATGCGGTTGTACATTTGCAGCTTCGTAATAGGTTTTTAACCCGGCAGCTTCACGCGCATCCATCAGGTCCTGAGTGATCTCGACCTGACCGTAACAGACTACGGTTTTACCACCGGTCAGCCCTTTAAGGTCAATATGGACCCGGCGACCGTCTGCCGCAATTTCAAAACCCTCATGTACATCACCATCGGCATCCATTCTTTCTGCCACACCGGCTTCACGTACCAAATCAGCAAAGCCCTGTTCCAGAATACCTGCGCGGATGCGACCTAAGACATAATCACCTGTTACACGCTCCAGAATAATATTGCTGATCCCTTGTTTATCTAACAATTGTCCCAGCAACAAGCCGGAAGGACCTGCTCCTATAATGGCTACCTGTGTTTTTATTGTTTGCATTAGAAATCACCCGTTCTGTTGAGTCGTGTTGTATTTGTTAATGTAAATAATCCAACAGTCTGGGAGGGTTATGAAGGCACTTTTGTGACTAGTTATTGTACTTTTATAACGAAATGTCGCGAGAATGCTGATACAGGACAGGTGTAGGAATATTCCACATTTGAAATGTGAAAAAAAGCGCGAACCGGAGGTTTAAAACTTGGTTTTTATAGCTTCGTTTTTCTATAGAAATTGATCGATTTTGAGCTGTTTGCTTTCACCCAGCCATATCAGATATTCAGTGTGATCGATTAGATCATTTCCGGTCAGAGGATGGATAAATACGGTTAAACCCTGGCGTCTAAAATTCATAAACTCAATGACTGGCCCAAGTATCTCAGCAGGCAGGGTAAGCTGACAGCTCCAGCATGGGTGAGGCCCTACATTTTTTTCATGCACAGTACCCATGGCAATATTGAATTTGTCGCGAGTGGCAACACACAGGTTTTTAGCATCTGACAGGGTGCTCTCATCAAAATACACATGTGCGTGATATACAGAAGCAGCGGGTTTATTCATGTTTATTCTTCCGGAAGAAAGCTTATGGGCTTAGGTATGAGCTTAAAGTATGGAGGTTCTGTACCTAAGTTTCTAATTGTATTTTTAAGTCCTGAATTCGTTATTTAGAGTCAGTTAATTTCTATGGGTCTTTGTCGAATATTGCTTGGATTGAAATAAAAAAGCCCCAAAACATGGGCTATTTCGTTTTATTTTAGAATGAGGGGAAGGAACCAAAAGCAGACTTATCACCATTACTTGTATCCATCTATTTTCAAGTGAGCTACAGCACTTATGGGTGTTTATAAGATTATGCTAGAACACGAAAAAAAAGATTGTTTCCAGCTGCAAACAGGAGTCAAATCACACTTAATTGTTATAAGGCATATTCGCCTGGATAGAGGATTGAATGAGTGACAAACGAAAAGAACATTTGCGGTGCAGAAGAGTGGTGTAAGTTTCCTCAATTAGCCGTACCCGCAATTAAAGCCAGAGTTGATTCTGGAGCGAAAACCTCCGCGATTCACGCATTAAATATCCAAACGTTTCAGCGTGATGGTGTTGGCTGGGTTCGTTTTGATGTATGCCCGATTCAAGACAACAGAAAGACAGTTGTTCATTGTGAGGCACCTATCTTTGATCGTAGGAACGTTAAAAGCTCAAGCGGCAGTACAGAAAGGCGTTACGTGATTAAAACCAGTTTAGCGATTGGGGATCAAAGCTGGGACGTAGAATTAACCCTGACAAATCGCGATGCGATGGGTTATAGAATGCTTCTTGGACGTGAAGCGATGTCTGGAAAGCTGCTTGTAGATCCTGAAGAATCTTTTTGTTTCGGAGATTTGTCCACAGAGGAACTTAAGGAATTCTATCAATCTAAAAGCAAGCCTAAACGAGGAATGAAGATAGGTGTTTTAGCCAGTAATCCTAACTTATACAGCAATCGCCGTATCATCGAAGCGGGTGAGGAAAGAGGCCATGAAATGGTTTTCCTCAATATTAAACACTGCTATATGAAGATGGATGCTGAAAACCCTGAAGTCCATTATCGTGGCGGAAAAATTCTGAATGACTTAGATGCAATTATTCCTAGAATTCGCCCGAGTATGACCTTTTATGGCTGTGCGCTTACTCGTCAATTTGAGTCAATGGGAGTTTATTGTCTTAATTCAGCAGGTGCTATTACGCAATCAAGAGATAAGCTTCACTCACTGCAGTTATTGTTTGAAAGCAAGATTGATATTCCTATTACGGGCTTTGCCAATTCACCTCTCGAAACCGATGATCTAATTAGTATGGTGGGAGGAGCGCCATTGATCATAAAGCTTCTTGAAGGCACACAGGGTAAAGGGGTAGTGCTTGCTGAAACTAAAAAGGCTGCAGAAAGTGTTATTAATGCCTTCAAAAGTTTGAAAGCGGATATTCTGGTTCAGGAGTTCATTAAAGAAGCTAATGGTAAAGATATTCGTTGTTTTGTAGTGGATGGCAAAGTTGTTGCCTCTATTCAGCGTGAAGCTGAGCCGGGAGAATTCCGAGCCAATATCCATCAAGGCGGAACAGCGAGTTTGATTATGCCCACAGCAGAAGAAAAAAGAATCGCTGCTAAGGCTGCGAAGTCTATGGGCTTGAAAGTTGCGGGTGTGGATATTATCCGTTCAGCTAAGGGGCCTCTCCTATTAGAAGTAAACTCTTCACCAGGGCTTGAAGGCATTGAGGGCGCGACAGGAAAAGATGTGGCGGGAATGATGATTCAAGCTATTGAGAAGAAGTTAAAATGGACCTCATCAGCTTCTTAATAAGTCCTTCTATCAGGCAATAATAAGTACAAAACAAGAACTGGGGCTGTAACTGTCAGCTCCAGTGCTCACCGACTCTTCATCTGTTCAATAATCAAAAGCTTGATAGAAAGCAAATAACCCTAATCCAATAAATAGAATTCCGCTAATTTGGTGGATTAAGTGTAAAGGAACTCTTCTGAGCAAAGTTTTACCTGCTACAACACCTATTAAGGTGGTTGCGCTAAGAGCTAGGGTTGCTCCAACCCAGACAGATATAATTTCATAACTGGAGGCCATTGCTGCAACAGCTATCTGAGTTTTATCTCCTAACTCAGCAAGAAAGATCATTGTCAGGGCTGTGATAAAAAGGCTTCGACTGCTCTTTTGTACAACCTCTTCATCGTCATCCTCATCACTAAAAAATAATGCATGAAGGCCAAAGGCTAGGAACATGCAGCCCGCAAGAATAGAAATCCAGAACTTTGGAATTGATGAAGCTATTGCTCCTCCCAGGAAAACAGCCAATAGATTTAACAGAGAAAAGGCACATATAGCCCCAAACATAACGGGCAAGGATTTATACCTTGCAGATAAGCTCATACATACCAGTTGGCTTTTATCACCAAACTCAGCCAAAAAAATAATGATAAATGTTGTGCCTGAAATGGATAGAAAGCCAATTAGATCAGCATAGAAGTCATTCATTGATTCGGGCCTGATGGAAAGAAGGAGGATGTTAGTCGAGGGAGAAGTAATAATAAAACTATTTTTTGACTGTTCAGTTTTTTTGCCTATTGAGGGTAGAGAAAGGATTTAACCCCAGAAGGTAATTACCTAGACTCCATCTTTGCAATACAGCTAGTGTGTTGTACAGACTCATTGGAACCACAGCAGAACGTAGACTTTATAACTTGTCTATTTCATTCTAGTTAAGATGACCTTAACCAATTTTTGGAGGGGCTCTTTTACAAATGCAATTAGATATTATCCGGATAAAGTTATGGATGTTTAATATAATGATTGTATTAATGAAACATTAATTCCTCTAATAACTGCTGTATTGTGCACTTAAGATGAACAAAAATAACATTCAGGGTCAGGGCGATCTGATTTCCAGCTACGCGTTATACAGCGAAGAACAATCGTCTAGTGATCCAGAGCTGATACATATAGAAGATATCCGAACCAGAGCTGAGCTGTTCGACTGGACTATTAACATTCACACACACCCTAAAATGTTTCAGTTGGTCTACGTAAAAAAGGGTAGTGTACGTATACATATTGATGGTCATGAAGAACTGCAGCCGGCACCCTGTTTAATTACAGTCCCAAGTTCTGTTGTCCATGGATTCCAGTTTTCTGAGGATTCGACTGAGGGGGTTGTTGTTACCGTTTCTCAGTTGGTTGTTATGGAGGAGCATTTTTATCGGCAGTTTCCGTTTACGGAAGAATTGTTCAGCCAGGCACATATCCTCTCTTACATTGAAAACCAAGAAGACGCGGAATATCTCGAGTATATTTTCAATCAATTGAAGGCGGAATATTCTGATAGCCAAACTGGTCGAAAGGTCATGTTTGAATGGTTACTGTTTTCGCTATTGGTCAAAGTCGGTAGACGTTTACAGACTGAAACCTCTCCAAAAGACCATCTCAGTCATTATGAACATCGCTATAAGCAACTTTGTGAGCTAATAGAGAAACATTACAAAGAGCATATCAGCGCTAAAAAGTATGCGGAACTTCTCCATACCACTCCAATGGGCCTGAACAGGGCATGTAATTCAGTCTCGGGTAAGAGTGTCAGTGAACTGTTACAGGATCGATTGATTCTCGAGGCTCAGCGTTTTCTTATCTACACTGCTGCGCCAGCTTCATTGATCGCTTATGACCTTGGCTTTAAAGATCCGGCATACTTCTCCCGGTTTTTTAAGCGCAGAGTTGGCATGACTCCCGGCGAGTTCAGGGCCCAACGTGATAAATAAAAAGTCCGGATTTATTAATCCGGACTTTGGCATACAGCTAAGAAATTAGCTTCTCAGCAGTATAGGGACAGAGGTTACTGGATGAAAAAAAGGCCCCAACCGGGGCCTGAAGAATCACTAGCTAGAGCCAAAAGGTTAGTGGGTATTCGAAGTCCACTCAAACCGAGCTAGTGGAGCGTTTAGAGCAGTTTTATTTCCAGTAAAGACCCAGTGGGTTATCAATTAACAGCTTTTTCTGGAGTTCTTCAGTTGGTGCAATCATCGGGATGACATCAACCAGCTTACCGTCATCGGGTACATGAGATTTCATGTTTGGGTGCGGCCAGTCAGTGCCCCATAGAACGCGGTCTGGGAATTTCTCGACCAGAGTCCGAGCAAATGGAACAACATCACTGTAATCCGGAGCCTGAAGCGTCAGACGTTCCGGGCAGCTTACTTTTGTCCAGATGTTTTCGTTTTCTTCAAGAAGGTTAACAAAACGCTGAAAGTCTTCATGATCCACACCGTTTGCCACATCCGGACGACCCATGTGGTCAACCACAATGGTGGTATCCAGCTGCTTTAGAAATGGAATCAGCTCTTCCAGATCCGGGGCTTCAAAATACACAACAATGTGCCAGCCAAGTTTTTTGATCTTTTCAGCAACATTCAGGAACACCTCTTTTGGCGTTGAATCCACCAGGCGTTTCACAAAGTTAAAACGTACCGCCCGGACTCCTGCTTTATGCATAACCTGAAGCTCTTCTTCAGAGATGGCAGGATCAACAACCGCTACACCACGAGCCAGTTCTCCAGCGGTGGTAAGGGCATCAATCAGTGCTGCGTTGTCTGTACCATGGCAGGACGCCTGAACAATGACATTGCGCTCAAATCCAAGAAAGTCACGCAGTGCAAACAGTTGATCTTTGGAAGCATCGCAAGGTGTGTATTTACGTTTTGGGTGGTAGGGGAATTTATCCGCTGGGCCAAAAACGTGACAGTGAGCATCCACTGCACCTGCGGGTGCTTTAAATTCCGGCTTGCTCGGGCTGTCGTGAAAAGGTAGATAATCTGCGTCCATCTTATTTCCCAATAGTCTTAGACGAATACTTCGCCATCAAATAGTTTACGGGCTGTGCGCAAAATCGCAGCATTTTCAGCCTCATTTTGATCATTAAGCTGAAGAATGACCGTCATTTCTCCGATTGGATGTTCTACCGGCATGGTTTTCTTATTGCCTTCAGGTAGATTTGCCAGAGCGTAGGCAGGTGATTTGGGCAAAATACAGGCGGTGGCTACACTGACTGCTCCGAGCACACCAATTGACGCATGACAGCGGTGAGGGATAAAGGTTCGGGTCGATATACTGCCCCCGGCTTTTGGTGCACTCACCATGGTCATTTTAGGCACGGATTTATGTGTGACATCACCCAGATTCATCAACGGGCCGACCTTAAGACGAATCGATTCCAGGTGGCTTTTCAGGTTTTCGTTCTGCTCGAGTTCCTCTCGGGATTCGGTACCGGAGATGCCCATATCTTCAGCCGCGATGATGACCACCGGCATGCCGTTATCAATACAGGTAACCTTAATGCCATCAATAACATCAACCTGATTACCAGTCGGTAAGAGGGCGCCACAGCTTGATCCTGCAGTATCCCTGAAGGTGACAGGTATGGCGCTGGCAGTGCCGGGTACACCATCAATACTGGCATTGCCTTTGTAGGTGACTTTGCCTTGCGGGGTGGGTACCTCTTCAACGGCAATCTGTCCTGTATTTTCCATAAAAATGGATACTGGAGTAGATCCATCTTTTGCTGAAACCAGGCCTCGCTCAATCGCAAAAGGGCCTACTCCCGCAAGGATGTTGCCACAGTTTTGAGCATCCGTAACAACAGCCTGATCCACAAACACCTGAAGGAAAAGGTAGTCGACATCAACACCGGCTTTCTCTGACTTTTTAACTACCGCCACTTTTGAGCAAAGTGGGTCGGCACCACCTATTCCATCAATTTGCCGTGGGTCGGGAGAGCCCATGACCCGTAGTAAAATTTGGTCTCTTTCTGCAATGTCTGTGGGCAGATCCTCTGCAAGGAAATACGCGCCTTTTGAGGTTCCGCCACGCATCCACATACAACGTATGGAATCAGACATATTTTAAACCTTTCTCTTTCAGGCGAGGGCGCATGTTATAAATATCCAGGCCTAGCTCACCGTTCGCCATACGCACTCGTTTTTCTTCTTCGCGTGCTTCACGCGCCAGAGCTTCTTTCAGTACTTCTTCTGCTTCTTCGCGGCGGACGACCACTACGCCATCGTCATCGGCTACGATGATGTCACCCGGGTTTACCAGCTCATCTGCACAGACCAGAGGAATGTTTACCGAGCCCAGAGTTTCCTTGATCGTGCCCTGAGCGAAAATATGTTTAGCCCATACCGGGAAATTCATTTCACGCAGGATTTTTGTATCACGAACACCACCATCGATAATCAAACCTTTAACCCCTCGTGATTGAGCAGAGGTTGCCAGCAGGTCACCGAAGAAACCGAAGTTAGAAGGTGAAGTCGGTGCAAAGACCATAATGTCACCTTCCTGACACTGTTCAATGGCTACGTGCATCATCCAGTTATCACCCGCAGCTCCAGAGATGGTCACCGCTGAACCGGCAACAGCCACATCCTGCTGAATAGGGCGCAGATGGTCTGCTAACAGCCCTCTGCGTCCCTGAGCTTCATGTACGGTTGCGACGCCCAGCTTTGCCAGCTCATCAATCACTGCCTGGTCCGCGCGTTCGATCTTCTGTACAACAACGTTCTCTTTCATTTTTATTATTCCTCTAGCAACGCGGCTGTTTATTCAACGATTTTCAGGCGGCTGAATACTCGACGAGCATTGCCTTCAAAAATCATCTGTTTCTGTTCAGGGTTCAACTTGGTGTTGTTGTCGATATAACGTTTGGTGTCATCGAAATAGTGACCTGTTTCCGGGTCGATACCGCGTACCGCACCAATCATCTCTGATGCGAACAGGATGTTTTCCGTTGGGATGATGTCCAGCAGCAGATCGATCCCTTTCTGATGGTAAACACAGGTATCAAAATAGATGTTTTTCAGAGCGGAAATTTCCAGTGGTTCATAACCCTGATCCTGCATCAGACCACGGAAACGTCCCCAGTGATATGGAACTGCACCACCGCCGTGAGGGATGATGATCTTCAGCTCAGGGAAGTCTTTGAAGACATCAGACATGATCAACTGCTGGAAGCCGGTTGTGTCAGCCCCCAGGTAGTGGGAACCCGTAGTATGGAAGCAGTCGTTACATGCCGCACTTACGTGGATCATCGCTGGTACGTCCAACTCACACATCTTTTCGTAGAGCGGATAGAAAGACTTATCACCCAGTGATGCATCCTGCCAGTGACCACCGGATGGGTCCGGGTTCAGGTTGCAGCCGATGAAATCCATCTCTTCAACAGTACGCACAAGTTCTGCTACAGATTTAGCGGGGTCGACACCAGGAGATTGTGGTAACTGGGCAACGGGAGCGAAATTCTTTGGAAACAGATCACAAACACGCTTGATCAGATCATTTTGATGTTCAGTCCAGTACTGGCTGGTGTATTCGTTACCGATGTGGTGTCCCATCCAGCTGGCGCGAGGTGAGAAGATCGTCAGGTCAGTGCCGCGCTCTTTCTGTAAACGTAACTGATTTGTTTCGATACTTTCGATGATCTCGTCATCACTGACAATAACTTTGCCTTTATCGCCTTTAAATTTTGGATCCTGAGCTACAGCTGTTTTCTGAGCTTCGCGGTAATCCGCTACACCGGGTGGTGTTGTTGTGTAGTGTCCATGGCAATCAATAATCATCTTGTGTGTCTCATTAAAACTGAAAAATCGTAATAATTACGTTGAATTCTTTCCTCGAGTATTAGGTGCCGGTTAAGCGAAAGCTATTTCAATTTAATTCGCAGTTATTAGATTTTGATATAGGATATATTTAGAACAAAAAAAATAAGGGGATATAAATCGTGGTAAATGCTCCTAATATCAGGCACTTAAGGGCTTTTCTTGCTGTTTCTAAGTGTAAAAGTATTAGCAAGGCCACTGAGCTGGTATTTCTATCTCAGCCAGCAATTACGCAAGCGCTTTCTAAATTAGAGGCCAGTTTTGAGGCAACATTCTTTGATCGTAAGAGCGATGGAATGTACGTAACAGAGTGTGGCCGATTACTTGCTCAAAGGGTCGAGCGTGCCATGCAGATGATCCTGGAAGGCATCAAAGATACGGTCAGAATTGGCGGCGGTCAGGGTGCTAATGCTAATCAGCTACTGAATCTGGTAACTACAACCCAGCTCAGAGCACTCATTGCCGTGTCAGCGGCGAGAAGCTTCAGTGTAGCCGGGCGAAATCTGGGGGTGTCACAATCATCCTTACATCGCTCTGCAAAAGATCTGGAAAGCCTGCTGGGAATAACCCTGTTTGAAAAAACCAGTATTGGTATTAGCCCGACCAAGGCATCGTTGTCTCTGAGTAAAGCAACTAAATTGGCGTTCTCGGAAATTGATCAGGCACGGGAAGAGATCTTTTCACTGAATAACCGAGAGATCGGGCACATGGTGATCGGCAGTATGCCATTAGCTAGGACATCGGTGATGCCGAGCACCATTATCGAATTCACAAATCGACATCCGGATTTCAAGATCAGTATTAACGATGGTCCCTACAATGACCTTTTGTACCATCTGCGGCATGCAGATATAGATCTGTTAATAGGTGCTCTGCGTTTTCCAGCTCCCTGTGATGATATTGTGCAGCAGGAGCTGTTTTCCTCAGAAGTGGTTGTGGTCGCCAGACCGGATCATCCCTTTCAGACCAGAACGGATCTGGATCTGAATACTTTGTCTGAAGCGTCCTGGGTTGTGCCGCGTGTTGGAACCCCAACCAGAGCGATTTTCGATAACCTGTTTATTGATGCCGAAAGGTCTGTACCTGAAAGGCTGGTTGAATGCAGTTCCCAGATCCTGATCCGGTCACTTCTGGAAGGCAGTGATCGCCTAACCATGATTTCAGAGCATCAGGTACAAAGGGAGCTGTCAGAAGGTCTGCTTAAGGTGGTGCCTTTTGATATGGACGGCGCCTGTCGGCCCATAGGTATAACAACCCGTAAAGGCTGGCAACCGACATCAACCCAACAGGTTTTCATAGAAATATTGGTTGATAAATCCAAGCAATTAACCGAAGAAGATCTTTGATCGATTTTTTAGCGGCTGAAATACTCAGTAAATAACGGCGGGTCTAATTTTTCTTATTGCTATTGGTTGAGAATTTTTTGTTATAAAAATATTTGTTTATCAATGAGATAAGTTGGTTTGATTTGTTTTTATATATGTTGTTTCTGTTGGCTGCGTTCAAAAAAATGAATAGGTATTTTCATTAATTAATTTCCATTGTATGGCGTGTGTTGCTAGGTTAAATCGCAACTAATTTTTCTGGCTCATTTGGAGTGTAATGATGAGAGTATGTATTGCGGGCGCTGCTGGTGCGTTTGGTATGAAGCATTTGGAAGCAATCAATGCAATTGAAGATGCTGAAGTGGTATCTGTTGTTGGTGGCCGTAATTTAGAAAAAATAAAGGCTTTTGCAGAGGAACACGGCATTCCTCATTACACGACTGATCTGGCTGAAAGCCTGGCTCGTGATGATGTTGATTGTGTCATTCTTGCAACGCCTACACAGGTGCATGCCGCTCAGGTTAAACAGTGTCTGCTTGCAGGTAAACATGTGCAAACAGAGATCCCAATGGCGGATAACATTGAAGATGCCAAAGAGATCGTAGCTCTGCAAAAAGAGACCGGTCTGGTTGCAATGGCCGGTCACACGCGTCGTTTCAACCCGAGCCACCAGTGGATTCATAACAAGATTCAGGCAGGTGAGTTGAACGTTCAGCAGATGGATGTTCAGACTTATTTCTTCCGTCGTACCAACACTAATGCTAAAGGTGAAGCCCGTTCCTGGACTGACCATCTGCTGTGGCATCATGCTTGTCACACAGTGGATCTGTTCCAGTATCAGACAGGTCAAGCTGCCTGTCAGGTACAGGCGATGCAAGGTCCTATCCATCCAGACCTGGGCATTGCAATGGATATGAGTATTGGTATGAAAGTGCCTTCAGGTGCGATTTGTACTTTATCTCTATCGTTTAACAATGATGGACCGTTTGGTACCTTCTTCCGTTATATCTGTGACGAAGGCACTTACATTGCCCGTTATGATGACCTGGAAGATGGCAAGGGCAACGCTATTGATCTGAATGGTGTGGCAGTTTCTTTTAATGGTATTGAACTGCAGGACCGTGAGTTCTTTGCTGCTATTCGTGAAGGCCGTGAGCCGAACTCCAGTCTGACACAATGTTTCCCTGCAATGGAAACCCTGCATAACCTTGAACTGTGTCTGGAAGCATAAGTTGTGACAACTCGTACTCTGAATGGAATTGAGTGTTCAGCAATTGGGTTAGGCTGTATGAGCCTTTCCCATGCTTATGGAACACCACCAGATAAAAACTATGCAACACAAGTACTGAACGAAGCTCTGGATCTTGGTTATTCCATGCTGGATACCGCAGCGCTGTATGGTTTTGGGGCAAATGAAACCCTGATCGGCGAGGTGTTGGCTCACCGCCGTGATGAATACTTTCTTGCCAGTAAGGGCGGGATGTTCAAAAACGATGCCGGTGTCCGAGAGATCAATGGTCACCCGGACATGGTTCGTAAGACTTGTGAAGACAGCCTTAAACGTTTGAAAACTGATGTGATCGATCTCTACTACCTGCATCGTTGGGACCGTAATGTTCCAATTGAAGACAGCGTGGGTGAACTCTCTCGTTTGGTAGAAGAGGGTAAGATCAAATCTATTGGTTTATCAGAAGTTTCAGAACAAACTCTGCGTAAAGCGCATGCGGTGCATCCAATTGCAGCTCTGCAAACGGAGTATTCTTTATGGACCCGGAACCCGGAAATAGCGGTTCTGGATGCATGTAAGGAACTGGGAACAACTTTTGTGGCGTTTAGTCCGGTCGCCCGTGGTTTTCTAACGGGTACACCTAAAGGTTTCGACGCGTTTGAAGAGAAAGATATCCGTCGTAATATGCCAAGGTTTTACCCGGAAAACTTTGATAAGAATATGCAGATCTACTCCCAGATTGCTGAAATCGCGAATAAAGAAAACTGCACAGTAGCGCAATTGTCACTGGCTTGGTTACTGGGAAGAGGAGACCATATTCTTCCGATACCGGGGACAACCAGTCTGGAGCATCTACGAGAAAATTTCCTGGCAATTAATCTCAACCTTAGCCCTGAAAGTTATGAAAAACTGGATGCCATTATCAATAATTCAACCGTCAATGGCACAAGGTATAACGATGCAACTCAAGTAGAGATTGATACTGAAGAATTCTGAGGTAATGGAGCAGAGGGCTGATGCAGCCCTTTGTTCATTCGGTTCTGTCTCACCCCTATCAAAGGGAGGTGATTGCTGTGCGACCCAGTATAGTTGAAGTATCTTTGCCGCAATTACTTGCCGCCGAATCCGCTAGCTCACTCCAGTGCCCTTGCTGTAGGGGGGATGGCATTATGGTTCGTTGTGAATTACCCCCGATACTCAGTTGGTTACCCGTGGATCTTAAGGTTTACCGCTGTCTGCAATGCCAGGCGGTTTATAAACTCCATGCGGCAGAATCCAAACCGTGATTTCAGAGAAACCGGCGAGTTCAATTCTGAATTTACTAAAACTCTTTAAATTCAGGAAGAAACCAGATCCGATCCCGCTTGTTAATGTGGGAATAGGCTATAGCAGTCACGTGGTCTCTCAGTTTTTTAATGAGGGGCATCAGTATCAGGTGATTGCGTATATTGATGATGAACCCTGGAGTAATAGAACGGTCATTAACGAAGGTGTGGTGCATTACCCGGTTGAATTGCAGGCTCTTATTAAGCGTAATTTCGTCAGAGCAGTGATCTTTTTCGAAGAGGAAAAATCATATTTCAGTGATTCCGAAATAACTGCCTTAGTGGATAACGGTGCTCTGGTAATAAAGGTACCAGAGAAAATACCGACTCAGCAGAAAGTTAACTATATCCAATCAAGACTGAAATCAGAGTCAATATCCGTTTAGGGACGAAATAGCTCATATGAAAAAGCAGGTAGGCTTTACAGAATTTGTTTTAATATTGGCCGCGATGACGGGCTTCTTAGCCATGTCTATCGATCTGATGTTGCCTGCATTATCACATATGGCTACGGATCTGGAGGTGCAGCGTCGTAATGACATCCAGTGGGTCATCGCAACTGTATTTCTGGGTGTGGGGTTAGGTCAGGTTCTGTACGGGCCATTATCAGATTCGGTGGGTCGAAAACCAGCGGTGTATCTGGGTTTTTTGATTTTTATCATAGGCACCCTAATCGCGCTGCTGTCTACGAACCTTGAAACAATGTTGGTGGGCAGGTTATTACAGGGGTTGGGGCTGGCCGGTCCCAGAATAGTGACAATTGCCATCGTACAGGATCAATATCAGGGGCCACAGATGGCCCGGGTTATGTCCCTGATTATGACGGTTTTTGTATCTGTTCCTGTGGTTGCACCGTTAATTGGTCAGTGGATTCTGGATCTGTCCAGCTGGCGAATGATCTTCGTCGTTCTGCTGGTTCTGGCTATACTGGTCCTGTTCTGGTTTACGCTTAGATTGCAGGAAACTCTGACCGTAGAGGCACGTAGAAGCTTTTCCTGGAAGGAACTTTATACCGGCGTAAAAGAGATAGCGGTAGATAAAACAGCGGTCTCTTATGTGATCTCTCTGGGCATGGCGTTTGGTACATTCTTAGGCTTTTTATCTTCTCTTCCGCAAATCTTTCATGACCTTTATGGTGTCGTGGAAACATTCCCATACTATTTTTCGGTTCTGGCTTGTGGTGTAGGTACTGCCAGTTTTCTAAATACAAAACTGGTAATGCGCTTTGGAATGAAACCTATAGTGAAAGGTTCTCAAATTTTCTCTGCTGTCTTATCACTGGTCAGCTTTATAGGCTGTTTGTGGTTCGGAGCGGTTCCTCCATTATGGTTTTTTATGGCCTACCTGTTCATATTAATGTTCCCAACCGGCTTATTGTTCGGGAATTTAAGTACTCTGGCTTTATCGGGCTATTCACATATTGCAGGCGTAGCATCCAGCTTTGTGGGCGTCACCTCTATGCTGCTTTCTGTATGTTTTGGTGCCCTGATCGGTCAGGCATATAACCAAACGGTCATTCCATTGGTTTCGGGGTTTCTTTTACTCTCAATTTGCGCATTTGTTGTTACCAGTTGGGCGGATCATAAAAGTGCCCAGTAGGGCAGCGCTTACCAGTGACGAATGGCGTTCTTGACCAGAGCCTGGTGGAGTTTGGTGATTGTGCGGGCCATATCTCTGGCAAGATTGAGCGTGATGATACCGAAATCAAAGGGCAGTTCTGCGTGAAGGTCACCAAACACAGCGGCATCAATTTCCAGAATAATGCTGTCTTCGCGGGCAACTGCGTATCCTGAATGATTTTGCAGGGCGATCATGGAGACAAAACCGGACTCTTCACCAAACATGATATTACGGGTGTGGTAACAATCATCTTCATATTGCGTCAGAAAGCTCAGGCTGCCCTGGCAGACTATAAAAAAGCTGCTGCCGGTATCTCCATAGTCATAGATTCTTTCACCACTTCTGACCTTATAAAGCTTGCCTCTGTGCAGTAAAAAATCGATAGCTTCTGAGGAAAGGGCGCCGTAAATAGAGCCGCTCTTAAGTCGCTCTAGCGGGAAAATGTTTTCCAGATCGCTTACTGAGATTTGTTGCATCAGAACTCTGCGCTTTACGGTGTCAGTTTTAAATCAGTATAGAACGATGTTTTGAAAGGTGTAGGCAGATAAAGCCCTGAAGAGAGCTGTAGTGTCAGCTCCCTTCAGGTTGGTATGACTATGAAACCATCACCAGTTTAGACGCTGGGGTGCGGGTATCCATGTTTTTACCACGGTTGATGTGATCGTCGATTTCAGCGGCGCAACCAATCATCCTGCCGTACAGGAAGATGGTAAATGCGGCTACCTCCAGCGCTTTTTCATCTAAGGCACCCGCTCTGTAGCGAGGCCATAACATCTTCAGCAATAATGCACTGATGACACCATCAATGTTTACGCAGAACACATTTCGCGTCGCACCCGTTTGGAAAAGTTCATTCACCAGCTTCTTGTAGTAGTCGTGGAAAAGGTTGTAATCCCCACGCTCTGCAAACAGTTCGCTGATAAAGGTTTCGCGAGGGTCGTGATTGACCGGTTTGTTTTTAAACACAGGGTGGTTGATACCGGCAATGGCACCCACACGACCGGAGCCCGCTTCCTTGGCAGCCTGTTTCTCTTCGCAGTATTTCAGAGCGTAGGCCTTTGCCATCGTATCCAGATCCAGCCCATGATCAGCGTTACCGGCATTAGTCAGATCGGTATCTTTGAAACGCTCGACCAGAAAGGTAATCCCCTCGTAGCCAGCACCGCCATGGGAGAAACCAGTATGAGTTAAAAAGCCGACCATCGCTTTGTTCAGCTGTACCCGCTGAGGTGTCTGAGGCCCATCTGAAGAGACTGCGCCCTTACAACCCTGTGCGGAGATACTGCCCGGACCATTTGTGGTCAGCAGGCCGGTTAACACCTGGAAGCTGTATAGTGATTCCGGATCTGCCTTTTCGCCCATAAGTGATAGGTAAGCCATTTCACCGACTGACCACTCTTCCATAAGTTCCTGAGTGGCAATACCGCAGTAACTGTCAGGCTGGTGATGTTTACCCTCAGCCGATGCACCGATGATGACGGCATACAGTTTGAGGTTCCAGGGCAGGTTCCGGGCGGTTGTTTTGGAAATACGTTTACGCATTAACGGACCCCAGGCGATCGTCATTGCGATTGCTGCCAGCACCGCATCCCGGGAAAGAGGGACGTAAAGTTGTTCGATAAAACGAATAAACAGTGATTGTGCGCCCCGTGATTTAATCGCTACCAGCATCGCTTGTGCTTCAGGTTCAACCTGCTCGCTCCGGAATACGGATATCACTGATTCATCAACCGCAATGCCTGAGAGGTCAAACTCTTCATCACGTGCGTCTTTTAAACCTGAGTGAGCAAACAGCTCAATCAGTTTATCTACAGCTACTCTCGCTTTATCTATGCGCTTAGGACCCAGCTGCGCAACGGCAGAAGTCAGTACCAGATTAGGCGCATTACCTGCTTCACGCGTGGCATCCGCGGCCTGAATCATCGCATCACCGTAGAGGTTTACATGCCCGGCTATCGCAATGTTGGTTAACGCGTTGTCGTTCTTACCATTGTGTTCACCCATCAGAGCCTGGCACAGGCTGCTTTCCAAAGGCATGGTTGCAGAATCAAGAATCGATTTGTTATGCAAGCGGGTAATCTGAGACTTAGGGTCCATCTGTGACGCGCCGGAAGTGTCCTTCAGCGCCTGGCGTGGGAACGTTCGGCCGACCTGCTTGGCCAGATTTGCGATCTGAGTGTTATAGGGCGCGATGGCTTCCTGAATCGGTCGATCCAGCTCTGCTGGGAGATCCAGTCCGCGATTGTCACCAAACCAGGGTTTCAGAGAAAGATCGCCTTTAGGGGCAAAATCTGGTTGCACAGAATTCAACTCCATCACCTTGGAAAGTGCCAATGGGATGTGAGCGATATTGGTAACTACGGCACCTTTAGCCGAAACTACAGGGTTCTCAGGCGTAAAGATCTCATCTACTTCAAAAGCATCTTTAAACCACTGCTCCTTGGTTGCAGCGTCATCACCGCTGCCACCCAGGGCTCCAGCGTGTCCCACCGCACGGGTCAGTTTAGCTTTCCAGCGACCCACCACACATGCGACAACCGGCTTGGAAAAGTTCAGCCCCTGCTCGTAGTAACCGCCGGGTTCTGCATAGACAACCGCAGCTTTGGAGCGGACATCATTGGATAAAGCATGCATAAACTCCGGCAGGGCGAAGTGGATATAAACATCCTTGCCGCTGGATACGGAGGTGGTTGTACCCCAGCCTTCAGTTGCCAGATATTGGGCAATGGTGGTGGTAAAGTTACCGGAATTCGAATAGATCGCCACTGAACCCGGGAGAAGAGATTCTTCCGGTGAATCGCCACCCAGTGCGCCGCCAATTCGAACCTGATTCCAGGCATCCGCCACACCCAGACAGTTGGCCCCGAAAATATCCACCCCGGCTTGCTGCGCCATGGCTCTGATCTCCCGGGCATCATGCACTGCAACTTTCTCAGTGACGATGATGATTTTCTCCAGTTTAGTGTTCACGCGGATCAGCTCGGCTACGCCATCTCGTACCGCGGCTGGTGGCAGGTAAACCACACCGGTATTAAATTGATGGCCCGCTTCCAGGCCTTCACGAACGTTGTTAAAAACCGGCACTTCACCGGCCGCGGTTTTCAGTACCTGACCCTTTTTACCCGGGGAGGTACCAAAGACGATGTTGCCCCCGGAAAAACTGTGACTGACCGGTGTAACCGCACTGGATTCGCCACCCAGAATATTAAGTACGCAAACCCGATCTTCTTTGGTTGCGATCTGCTCAAGGTTGTGGATACCCACATAATATTTAAAATCACCAACACCTTGTTTAAACATGTTGTTGCTCCTGAAATTTGTACGTCTTCACCAGAGTTATTAATCACTCTGGAAACCTGTTCTGATTAGAATCGTTAAGCCGATACGCCAAGCTTTTCTGCCACCTGTTCACGGCCGCCATTACGCATCCATTCATCTGCAGCCAGTGCGTAGTTAACGACCTCGCTCATGGCGGAATCGAATCCGAAAATGCGATAGGGCAGACCTAATGCATCGAGGGTATCTTTGAAATTTCCCATGCCGCGGATCAGGTTTGGTCCGCCACGGCCAATTACGACGTACAAAGGCACAGGGCCATGTTGGTTGTAGTAGTCACGTAAAGCATCAGCCATCGCCCGGAAGGTGACCTCAATATCGGTGTTGTTGGATTTACCACCAATAACAAACAGAACATTGCTCTGTTTCAGCCAGTGCTTAAAGCTGATACGGGCAACATCACGCATTTTTTCGTAAGGCGGGTTACCACCGAAGTCGGAAGAGATAATCGCTCTATCACCCAGTGCTTCAGTTACAGCAGAGTTGGCACCACCGCCAAAGGTGGGTGCCAGCATTGTACCTTTGTCATTAATGACATAAACATCACTCTGGCCCTGATAGGTACGCAGCTGATTGATCTCCTGTTCAAAGTCGGAGTAATCCGCAGCAAACAGGTGATTAGGTAATTTAAGACGCTCCCAGCGTGGATCATCCCGGTCGAAACCACATTTGAAGTCACAGGCAACGGGAATCAGACGTCCGCCTTTACCCGGCATCATGCGGATAGGGTTCAGTTCCAGAGTGGTCATGCCGTAGTTGTGGTAAAGCTCCCAGAGGCGAGGCAGGTATTGCACCAGAGGTGACACAATCTCTTTGGGCGCACCGATGTCAGACAGAGCATTGGCAATGACAAAGGCCTTGAGCCCCGTCAGTGCCTCAAAGGGTACTTCAGCAATTTCAGAAGGGTCCAGCTCTTCAATATCCACTCCACCTTTGTGGGTGATGGTGATCGTTGGAGCGCGATAACGAGTAGAGTCTGATATAGAAAAATAGACTTCATGTTCTGCGGGTACAGCCCCCTCAAAGGTGACCCCTTGAGCCTTAGCTGTAGTATTACCGTGGGTGTGTTCGGCAAAATAAAGTCTTTCCTTCTCTGCTAAAGCCGTCTTCAGGTCTGTGGCCCGGCCGATTAAACCGGATTTGCCTTTTTTTCCCACTCCACCTTTGAACATGGGCTTGATAAAAACAGAACCGTGTTTGTCGATTAGTGCTTGTATCGCATCCTCATCGGCAGCCGGTCCGAGCACTGCTGAAGTAGGGAAACCTACATAGTTCAGTAGCTTTGAGCCGTTGAGCATTCCAGTGATGTTCATAATTCACCTACGGTTTTTATACGTTTATTTTCGGGAACTACTACTCTGTTATCCCATCCTTAAGGTCTTCAGGAATCTGAAATAAGCTTCATTCAGATTCATCGACATTAAGACTAAAGTATTAAGCTGTCTGAAATCTGTCACGAGGGAGAGAAAAAAAACGCCCCAAGTGGGGCGTGAAAAACGATGAGCCAACAGGCGAAATTGTTGTACAAATCCACTCATCGAGGAGCCTTTTCCTGCATTAATAGGAAAGACAGGGACACAGACAATGTGTGAGCACAGTTGAGAGTTACCCTGTAAGACAGAATCTATAGGGGTTATCTGTCATTGACCTGTCATTGGGAAAAAATGCTTATGACAGGCATGTGACAGGTTCGGGTTTCATATTGGGCTGAAGTCGGGTGCTTAGACCTGATTAAAAACAAGATCTAATAAGAAATCTGGAGAGAAACATGAAAAAGCTGATTCTGGCTTCTGCGATTGCTGCACTTGCCGCAAACTCTGCGACGGCTGCGACTATCTACGACGATAAGGGCCTGACTTTTAAAATCAAAGGTGATTGGCAGGTGCAGCTGCGTGATAACGCTAGCCCATCTAAGGACGCAGAGGTTGAGTACGATGATCTGGAGCTGAAAAACTCCATCACTTATGACCTGGGCAATGGTTTAAAAGCATTTGGTCAGCTGGACTTTGGTTTCAAAGATGCTGCTGAAGGCAAGCAAAAAGGTGACAAGCTTGAAGAGGCTTATGTTGGTTTAAAGGCTAACAATGTTTCTGTATTAGTGGGTAAAACTGATAACGCTGCTGATGATTTCGGCGTTGAAGGTGCATATGAAAATGGCATCGGTGATGACATTTTTGATGAATTCGGATCTGGCAAAGGCGACGATATGGTTCGTGCAGATTTCGACTTCGATGCGATTACTGTAGCGGTTTCCCATGAACTGGCAGCAGAAGGCGAAGATAGCGAAAACGGCGAATCTACAGAAATCTATGTTGAAGCGGGTTTCGAAGCTTTCACACTGGGTGCTGCTATCCAGAACTACAAACCAACACCGTCTTCTGATTCAGAAGATCTGTGGGGTCTGAGTGCTACATTTGATGCAGGCTTTGCGGAGTTTGGTGTTGATTACGGTGAGTCCGATCAGGGTTCTGGTAGTGATGTTTCCTTTACTAACCTGGTTGCTACATTCAAACCAACTAAACAGATTAAACTGAATATCGGTTATGCAGATATCAATTACGATGATGATGCAGCGAATGACGAAGATCAGATTTATGCAAATGCTACCTACAAATTCCCAGCACAGAAAAATGTAAGTTTTATTGCTGAAATCAGCCAGCGCGATGACGACGCAGGTACTGACTATGATGTAGATATGCTGGTAGGTATGCGTATCAAGTTTTAATTTGACTAAGTGCGGTTTGCTCCCCCCTTCAGGCAAACCTGTACTGAAATCATTAGGCCCGGTTTTTGCCGGGCCTTTTTTATTCCCACTCGATTAATGCCCGTTCCCACTCTTCATAGAGCAGTTGTTTTTTCATCTTGTCATTTAATACCAGCAGCGGCAGCCCTAGAGGAATAGGGCGTAAAGGTCCGCGTACAGAAACTCTGAGTGATTTTAAATCACCGTCATCAGACAAGCCTTCACGGATAGGGTACAAACTGCTTTTTTCGGCGAGTACCTTTTGTCCGGTCTCAGAAAGCAGGTAGTTAATAAAGGTTCTGGCATCCGCAGCGTTTTTGGCGGTTTTGGGGATAAACAGGCTACGCATCAGCACTGTGGTGTAGTCGTTGGGTAAAATTACTTCTATATCCGGGTGAGCCAGTGCCCAGCTGTTGGAATAGGAACCCAGAACATTATAAGCAATACCAATCTGGCCGCTCGCTAACTCAGAGAGCATGCTGGAGCTGCTGGGAAACATCCTGACATGATGGGCACCAAAAGATTCCAGAATTCGACCGTAACTACCGGTCTGTTGGCTGTCATAAGCCCAGAGCAAATAACCTACACCGACCCGGGTGATGTCAAAGGTACCAATTTTTCCTGAAAACCTATCCGGATGTTTACGGATTACGCTCAACAGGTCAGCCCGGCTTTTGGGAATGGTGAGACCCTCAAAGTATTTCCTGTTGATGGAGATGGTGGCGGGTTCGTAAGAGTAGCCGTATATCTCTTCTCTCCAGGATGCCCAACCGGGAAGGGAATCGGTTTCTCTTGAAGTAAACTTTTGCGCCAGTCCATCATTGATCAGTTGGATCTGGAGATCCATGGCGGAGCTCATAACGATATCAATATCAGGGTCCTGCTCAGTTGCAACCTTGCGGAAAAGCTCCCGAGTGCTGAGCTCCGTATAATTTACAGAAATATCTGGGTGAGCCTTGTGGAACTCTTCCAGCAGAGGTTTGATCTCCGGGTAATCTGCGGCACCGTTAATGGTCAGGACACGATTCTGCTGTGGATCATAGGTCTCATGCAGAGGGTCTGCTAATAGGGTGATTGAGAGTAACCCTGAGATAATGGCAAAAAATAAAACGATAGAAGGCATCAGTTATCCCAGATAGTTATCAAAAGTAATCCTGACGATGAGTCCGCTCGGCTCGTTATCCAGCAGGGTTAAAGTGGCACCGTGATATTCAGCTACATCCCGGGCAATAGCCAGCCCCAGGCCTGTGCCTTTGCGGGGGTTGTTTGGGCTTCTGTAAAAACGTTCAAAAACCGACTCTTTTTCTGAATCCGGAATGCCAGGGCCATGATCCCGGACTTCCAGCGTGACCTGCTCTAACAGTTTGTCAGAAAAAACTTTGAGTTCCACCTCAAGGCTAGCACCTGCGCTACTGTACTTAATGGCGTTTTCCAGAATGTTCCTGAGCATCTGGGTGAGGGCAAATTCATCCCCCTGAATTGTGGATTCAGCCTCGCCATTGAAAGAGATTTCAATGCCTTGTTGGATCGCAGTCAGGGCTACATCCCTGCAAACCTGTTTAGTGAGCAGGTCCAGTCTTACTGGTAGCTTGGCTTCACTCTGAAAACGGTGGGTAAGAGTTGCCTGATCAAGTAGCTTATTCACTGTGCTAGTGAGCATATCGCAGGATTCGACTACCCGGTTTAATTGCTCTTTTCTGAGTGCCGGATCCTGTTCCTCAAGGGCATTCTGCGCCTGTGATTTCAAACCCGCTAAGGGTGTTCGAATCTGATGCGCGGCTTCACTGGTAAACCTTTTCAGGCTGTCGAGGGTGTCTCCCAGCTGCTTCATGAAGTGGTTGATGGTTTCAACCAATGTCACGATTTCACTGGGCACCGGGAATTGCAGTGGGTGCAGGTCGGAAGCAGAACGGTTAGACAATGCTCGGTTTACCCGGGAGATAGGTCTTAGCAACTGCCATATGCCCAGCATAACCAGTACTAAGGCGAGAATGAAAAACGGTGTGGTCAGTTGCAAGGCTCTGAAACTGATTTCGTTTGCAAGTTGTTTACGCGCTTCAGTGGTTTGTGCCAACTGGATATGTACCACATCCTGATAGTTCGTCTCGGTAATCAGCTTACTAAGGATCAATAAACGCTGCTGCTCACCTTTATATAAGGCTTCATAAAAAGCTGGAGCTGGATTGGGTTGTGTTGAAGTTACTGGCGAGGAGGTCAGATATTGTGGTTCTAAAGGAATGTCATCATACCCGGTCAGCAATCCCTGCTTTTCACTGCTGATTTTATAGAACGCCCGGTCGTTTGTTGCGAGAGATAAGGTTTGAAATGCGGCTACAGGGAGATTCACTATGATCTCGCCATCATGCAGGCTGATGCCCTCTGCAATCTGGTGGGCTGCACCCGTCATTAAGCGGTCGTAAGAGAGTTGAGCTGCACGTTCACCGTACTTTTGCGCAATGTAAAATGCCGCAGAAGCAAACACGATCAGTGTGCAGCTCGCCATCACCAGCAGCTGGTTTCTGATGGAGTAGGAGCGGCTAACCATTCAGTTCTTCCACCAGATAACCCAGGCCGCGAAGGGTGCGTATCTCCAGTTCACAGTCAGCGAGCTTTTTCCTTAAGCGTGCCACATACAGCTCTATAGCATTGGGGCTTGGGCTCTCATCAAAGCCATATATATGTTCGATCAGCTCCTCTTTGCTCAACACTCTTCCCGTGTGAGTCAGGAACACTTCAAGCAGTCGAAACTCCCGTTGCTTAAGGTCGATGGTTTTTTGGTCAATTGAGACAGTACAGGCGTTACGATCAAGAATCAGGTTGCCATATTCCAGATTATCCTGGGCCTGGCCCTGATTTCTTCGCAGCAGGGCACGGCAGCGTGCTTCCAGCTCTCCAAAATCAAAAGGTTTACTCAGGTAGTCATCGGCTCCCAGATCCAGTAACTGGATTCGGTCCTCCACCTGATTACGAGCAGTCAGGATCATAACCGGGGTTTGGCTGTGGCGTTTACGGAGTTTTTCCAGCACCTTATCACCGTTTAAACCGGGAAGGTTGAGGTCCAGAACCACCAGATCATATTCCTGGTGTTGCAGAATGTTATTTGCGTCACCGCCGCTGGTAACCAGATCGACACCCTGGCCCTGTTTTCTCATTCTCTGACTCAGTGCTTCGCCAAGCACTTCATCATCTTCAACTATCAAAATTCTCATTTTTATTTTTTTCCGATAGGTTTTTTCACTAGCTCTACCAGAAATATTAGCAGCCCCCCAAGCCTCTGTAGAGATAAATAAATTTTGAGCGTGACAGGTTGGTGACAGTTTGGTTTCGTATGTTTTTATGTATTCAATTGTATACATTAAAAACAAGCCTGTGAGCAACAAAGTGAGTGAGGTTATGACTGACCTGAGCAAACAATTTGATGTGGTTGTTATTGGGGGAGGGAATGCCGCCCTATGTGCCGCAATTACAGCAGCTGAATCCGGTTCAAGTGTTTTGATTCTGGAATCAGCGCCCAAGCCCTACCGGGGAGGCAACTCGAGGCACACCCGTAATTTTCGCTGTATGCACAGCGAACCTATGGCGGTCCTGACCGACCGTTATGATGAGGAAGAGTACTTCGAAGACCTGATGAAAGTGACCGCGGGTAAAACCGATGAAAATCTGGCCCGTCTGGTGATCAGAAGCACAGAGGAGTGTTATCAGTGGATGCAGCAGCATGGGGTGCGTTTTCAGCCCTCGCTTTCAGGCACCTTGTCGCTTTCCAGAACCAACGCTTTCTTTATGGGGGGTGGTAAGTCACTGGTGAATGCGTATTACCGCACCGCAGCTGAGCTGGGCGTAGAGGCTCTGTACGAAGCTGAAGTTAATCACCTTGAAGTCCAGAATGGCGAAGTGGTTGCTGTCGAATTTACCTATCAAGGTGAAAACAAAAGCCTGTCACCAAAAAGTGTGGTGGTGGCTTCCGGTGGTTTCCAGGCGGATACCGACTGGCTTGCAAGGGCCTGGGGTCCGGCGGCTAAAAACTTCCTGATTCGTGGTACGCCTTATAACAAGGGGGTAGTGCTTAAAGACCTTTTGGATCAGGGAGCTGAATCTGTGGGTGATCCTACGCAGTGTCATGCGGTGGCTATCGATGGTCGTGCACCTAAGTTTGATGGTGGCATTGTGACACGTCTGGACTGTGTTCCTTTCTCAATTGTGGTGAATAAAGAGGCGCAGCGTTTTTACGACGAAGGTGAAGATGTCTGGCCAAAGCGATATGCCATCTGGGGACGTTTGGTTGCAGCGCAGCCGGATCAGGAAGGTTTTGTCATCATCGACTCGAAATCACTTACTGAGTTTATGCCATCGGTCTTTCCGCCAATCAAAGCGGATTCTATCGAAGAGCTGGCAGAAAAAATGGGTCTGCCTGCTGCCGCGCTAAGAGAAACCGTTGATCAGTTTAATGCCGCCTGTCAGCCCGGTGAATTCCATCCTACCGAGCTGGACAGTTTAGCCACAGAGGGTCTGGAGCCCGCTAAAACCAACTGGGCGCGGCCAATTAATGAACCCCCGTATTACGGCTATACCCTGAAAACCGGGGTGACCTTTACCTACCTTGGCCTCAAGGTGGATGAAAACGCACAAGTGCAGCATCCATCCGGTCCGGTCAAAAATCTCTGGGCAGCGGGTGAAACTATTGCTGGTTCAATACTGGGTCAGGGTTATCTGGCTGGATTTGGTATGGCGATAGGAACGGTGTTTGGTCGAATTGCAGGTCGGGAGGCTGCGTCTTATGCAAACAATTGAAGTGGTTAATCTGGATAATATCGCAGAAGCCAGACGACAGCTGGAGATCTGTAATGCCTGTCGCTACTGTGAAAGTTATTGCTCTGTATTTCCGGCAGTACACCGGGAACGGGAATTCAGCGATGAAAATATCGCGCAGATCGCAAACCTATGCCATAACTGTCGGGGTTGTTATTACGCCTGCCAGTACACGGCACCTCATGAGTTCGATCTGAACGTACCCAAAGCACTGGCTGAGGTCCGACAGGACAGTTGGCAGGAAAATGCCGCGCCATCCGTTCTGGCAAAAGCGTTCCATCACAGTGGTACCTTAATTGCGGGTTTGGTTGCAGTAGCAATCGCGCTGTTAGTCTGGTTGATCCAAGGGGATGCAGGCGAGGGTGAGGGTTTTTATCAATTTATGCCTCACAACGCCATGGTTCTTCTGTTTGCTCCAGCCTTTATTCTGCCAGTAATAATGATCGGGTTTGGTATTCGTAAATACTGGAACTCCGTAGGTGGGGAAAAGCTGTCACTGAATCAGATTAAAAGTGCATTGGGTGAAGTGGCGAAGATGAAAAACCTCGCCGCGGGGCATGGTGATGGATGTAACTTTGAAGATGAAGATCGTTTCTCCCATGCCCGTCGTTATTTTCATCAGGCAACTATGTATGGCTTCCTGCTCTGTTTTGCCGCAACCAGTGTTGCCACGCTGATGCATTACTTCTTTAGCTGGCCTGCACCCTACGAGCTGTTGTCTCCACCAAAACTACTGGGTGTTCCGGGCGGCATACTGCTTAGCATCGGTACAGCAGGTCTGGCCTGGCTAAAACTACAGGCCGATCAGGATCTGGGTGCTAAAAGAGTGTGGGGTGGAGAAATGGCTTTTGTTGCTATGCTGTTTTTTGTCAGCACCACAGGCCTGGCCCTGTATTGGTTTGCGGAGAGTAAATGGTTACCTGAGCTGCTGGCTATTCATCTGGGTTCGGTTTTGGCGTTTTTCCTGCTGATGCCGTACTCGAAGATGGTACATGGTTTTTATCGCCTGGCCGCCATACTAAGGGAAGCACAGAAGAAGGAAGGGTAATATTAGGGCCTTTGCTTTGGCAAAGGCCCTAAAACGTAAAATAATGCCTGAAGAAAAATGGATTGGTTACTCAGTCATAGTTTCCCAAAATGCAGCAGCGACTCGGCTTAGAGTGCGATCCTTTAACCGAATAATGTAAATAGGAATCCGACTGGTGTTATTGAATCGTTCAATATGAATCTGGCTAAGTCTTCCTTCCTTGATGGCATGACTAACCAGGTACATAGGTATCCTGGCCCAGCCCATTCCGGCTAACAGTAGCTCCTTTTTTACCTGATAGTCCCTGACAAACCATTTTTTCCCTCCTGTGAGGGTATTTAGCGGGTCTGTTGGGGCTTTAGTTCCTGTGTCGGAAACGAGTATATGAGGTCGTTCTCGGGCAATTTTTTGTGGAATGGTTTCGCTATTTTGATCAGAAAAGTAACCGGGTGCTGCAACCGTTACCATTTGGATTTCACCGATCTCAATGTATTCGTATTGGTTGTTAAGCATTATGTTGGGGCCAATCGCCAGGTCAGACTGGCTTGAGTTTAGGCGCTCAAGTATTCCTGAATGGTGTTCGGTAGAGATCTGAAGTTCTACATGTCCGAATGAGTCAAAAAATTCACGAAAACGATCAAGCCGTGGAGGTTGAGCACAGGTTGCGCTTAAGGATATGGATAGGTTTTCTTTTACGCCCTCAGATAAGGAAAACCCCAAAGACTCGAAGTCTTGAGCGGCGCTGATTAATTGTTGCGCCTGTTCGTAGAGGGTTTTCCCTTCTGGGGTCAGGGTAGGTCGATAACTTTTCCGGTCAAACAGAAGGGTATTGAATGAGTCTTCTAACCCCCGGATTGAGGCACTGATTGTGGGTTGGGTCTTATGAAGGATCTCAGCAGCTGAACGAAAACTTCCCGCTTCCGCTACTGCCATAAAGGCTTTTACTTGCTCTAGTTTCATAGATGAAACCTATCATTATGAATGTTTAATATGATTATTATCCTATCACTCTTTTGATTACCCTTTCCTGATGTTTTTACTGCAACGGTGGTAAGGGAATAATGACTCTTGAGTTTGCTGTACTTTGTATTGGTGCGTTGATTACAGGGATTTCAAAATTTTCAGTGGGCGGTTTGGGGATACTGATTGCGCCTGTACTGCTTTATGCCTTCCCTGCATCAACGGTACTGGGTGTATTGCTACCTATGTATCTGATTACCGATCTAATGGTTGTGGCCTGTTATCGAGATAAAATTGCCTGGGGCGTTCTTCTTAAAATTATTCCTGCTCAAGTTGTGGGGTTGCTGATTGCGACTCTGTTGATCGCAAATCTCAATGCTGATTTTTTGCCAAAGCTCATCGCTTTAATGATCCTGATGATGATCGTATTTGGTTGTTGGCTTGATTATTACGAAGGTTCTTTTATGAAAAATGGAGCCGCAATCACGGGAGCTGGAACCGTATCAGGATTTGCCGCATTAGCAGCGAATGCTGGCGGGCCTTTTATTACCTTAATTTTAATGGAGCAGCGTCTCGCCAAAGAAACCTATACTTGCACACGAGCCTGGAATTTCTTTTTGGTCGACATACTAAAAATTCCGGTATTGCTGTCTATGGGTTTCCTGAATCAAGAAACTCTTATGTTGAGTACTCAGGCCTTACCAGCATTGATGCTGGGGGGCGTAATAGGATTTACGATCTTGAAGAAGATTGATATGAGGCATCTTAAGTGGGTGATTAGGGGTATTTCTTCCGTTGCTGCGCTCAAGTTGCTGATGGCATAACAAATTTATTTCGGTAGAGGGTAATACAATGAAAATTACTGTACTTGACGATTATCAGGACCAAGTCAGAAATCTTGATTGTTTCAAGCTTCTTTCTGACCATGAGGTAACAATACTTAACACTACTTTTAAAGACGAAGTAGAACTGGCGAGTCGGCTTGACGGTGTAGAAGCACTTGTATTAATTCGGGAGCGGACACAGATTACATCGACACTTCTTCAGCGCCTGCCTGATCTTAAAGTTATCAGCCAAACCGGGAAAATCAGTAACCATATTGATCCTGATGTTTGTGCACATTTTGGTGTGGAGATCCTTGAAGGAGTGGGCTCACCCGTGGCGCCTGCTGAATTAACCTGGGCCTTAATCATGGCGGCGTCAAGAAATCTTAGCTCTTATGCATTTGAGTTTAGTCAGGGTCATTGGCAGCAGTCCGGATCGCTGGGCCTCGGGAGAAAACTTGAGGGCTTGAATCTGGGTATATGGGGCTATGGAAAAATAGGTCAGCGTATTGCGCGGTATGCAGATGCATTTGGTATGAACGTAACAGTATGGGGGAGAGAGGCTTCTCGACGGTTAGCGAAAGAGCACGGTTTTAATGCCGCAATGTCTAAAGCCGATTTTTTCCGGCAAGCGGATATAGTCACTCTGCATTTAAGGCTCAATGATGCTACCCGATACTGTATTTCACGGGATGACTTGTCCCTAATGAAGCCTGACTCTCTGCTAGTGAATACGAGCCGGGCAGAATTAATAGAAGCCGATGCTCTGTACCATGAGATGATGTTGAACCCATCAAAACGAGCGGCTGTAGATGTGTATGAAATAGAGCCTGCTACTGCCGGAAACTGCAAATTACTGAGTCTGCCTAATGTATTGTGCAGTCCGCATATTGGCTACGTTGAACAATCCAGCTACGAATTATATTTCAAAATAGCCTTTGAAAACCTGATTCAGTACGCAAACAGGCATTAATTATTTCATCGAACTCGAGTGCATAAAAACCGGATAAAACGTTTAATGAACCGAATTATGTTAATCCGGTTAAGCATTCCTCTCCGTGTTAATCAGTTGAATGCGCGCTCTCTGTGCGGATTTGATATGTTCTCTGGCGTGGTGTTCAGCGCTTTCTATATCGCCTTTTTCAATCGCCGCAACGATACGTTCATGTTCCTCACAGGCGGTTTTGTCGCGGTTGGGGACTTCGTAGGTGGTTTTGCCTAGCAGTGACATAGCGTCGCGCAGGCTGTTCAGGGATCGCAGCAGGTAGCGGTTATGGGCTGCATGGTACAGGGCGTTATGAAAATCGCGGTTTTGTGCTGATTGGGTGCGGGTATCACCGAGAGAAGTTTTCTGTTGGCTGATCATCTCTTTTAATGCGTAAACCTCGGCTTCGGAGGCGTGTTTAGCCGCAAGACCTGCTGCGGTCGCTTCCAGCACTTCACGCATCTGGTACAGCTCCATCACGGCCTGATAATCCAGTTCGGATACAATCAACCCTTTTCTGGGGGCGGTGCAGAGCAGCCCTTCCGATTCCAGTCTGAGCAGGGCTTCACGTATTGGGGTGCGGCTGATCTGTAACCATTCGGCGATTTCAGTTTCCCGGATGCGAGATCCGGGCTTCAGCTCGCCCGAGTGAATACTTTCAATGAGTTGTTGATAGGCGTGTTCGGCACGGGAGATCTTTTCTGTGCTCATGCTGGGTCACCATGTGCAATGGGGAGTGACATCTCTTCTGTGAGCCACCCGATAAATTGTTTGATCTCTTCTTTCTCATAGGTCGCTTGCGCGCAGATCAGGTAGTAACTGTAGAGGGTGTTCATGTTGTCGTTGGAGATGCGGATCAGGCGTCCGGCATCCAGATCGGCAGCGGCAAGTACGCTACTGCCCAGTGCGACGCCATGACCATCTATTGCGGCTTGGAGCACCATGCTGGAGGAGTTGAATGTAAGGCTCTGGGCTTCCGGCTGTTGCTGATCGTTATGATGTTCGAACCAGCGGTTCCAGTCTGGGAAATCCCGGTCAGAGGCGCGGCCTTCAAGATGGATTAACGGGTATTGGTTTAATAGCTCCAGTCCGGGGTTGATTTGCTGTTCTTCGCTTAAAAGCATTGGGTTGCATACCGGAAAGATCTCCTCTTGCGCCAGAGGTTCTACATGCAGGCCTTTCTCAGATTTTGGTAACGGGCCGTAGCGAATGGCGAGATCTATATCTTCGTGCAGGAAATCCACCATGCGTGTGGATGTATCTATCTTTAGGTCGATTTCCGGGTAGCTGTTCTGGAATTTATCCAGCCTGGGCATCAGCCATTTAAAGCCAAAGGCAGGGGAGACGGTGACCGAGACAATCTTCTCATCTTTAAAAGAGTTGGCGATCTCTACCGCCTCGTGCAACCGCTCAAACCCCTGGCTCAGAAGAGGCAGGCATTTTTTGCCGACATCGGTCAGTTTTACGGATTTATTCATCCTTACAAACAGCTGCAGATCCAGATAGTCCTCAAGAATTTTAATCTGCTGGCTGATCGCGCCAGTCGTCACACACAGCTCATCTGCGGCTTTCTTAATGCTTTGATGTCTTCCTGCAACTTCAAAGGCTTGCAGTGCTTTAAGCGGGATGATCCGGGCCATGACATTTTTCCAATGTGACAGGTTACTGACAGTTAGGCTTTTTATTATTACATATAAATACAAAATCCAGTGTTAGTGATTCTATATCTAAACATGTCTTTATCAAAGGTGATGGTTACTGTCTTTATCAAAGGTGATGGTTACTGTCTTTATGAAAGGTAGGTCGTATTTTATAACTTTAGATGTAGTAAAGCTTAACAAAGATAATTATGGGGTGGGAGATGGACGTTGCAGTAGAAACTGAATTTGTTGAAAGAAAAGATAACAATGTTGTTCAGCTTAAAATTGTAAAAAATAGAATAATTGCTGAAATAACAGGTGATTATGAGAGCTGTTTCGAAATTGATATGTCTGAAGATCTGGATGAAATTGCTTTCTTAAGCTGTGACTGAATAATCCAAAGATTCGTTATTTTAGAATAATGATTTAGAAAAACTAAATAATAAATTTTTAAAAACTCGTTTGTTGAAGGGTTTGATGAAGCGTATATTTTTTAGACAGTTTAACGGTTCTTTTGAAGCTGTTTTCTTTTTGATAGAGAAAAACTAAATAATAACAGGTGTGAAATTATGCAAACAGCGATCCCTTGTACCATCATGCGCGGTGGCACCTCTCGTGGGCCATTTTTTCTGGCTAATGACCTGCCTTTAGGGTGGGATGCGTGCGAAAAGGTTCTGTTGGCTGCTATTGGCTCTGCAGATAGCCAGCATATAAATGGTATTGGTGGCGGCACCAGCCTCACCAGTAAAGTCGCGATCGTTTCAGTTTCAAAACACCCGGAAGCGGATATTGATTACCTGTTTGCACAGGTTTCTGTTGATTCAATGACCGTTGATACCAGCCCTTCCTGCGGCAATATGATGGCCGGTACAGCGCCTTTTGCTATCGAAAACGGTCTGGTTTCTGTGAACATTCCGGAAACAACCGTAAAAGTAAGAAACGTAAATACCGACTCCATTGTAGAAGTGGTTGTGCAAACACCAAGAGGCGCAGTGGAGTATGAAGGTCGCGCAGCAATTGATGGTGTAAATGGCACCTCAGCACCGATCGTAATGAACTTCCTTGATGTTGCGGGTACTAAAACCGGCAAACTGCTGCCAACAGGTAATGCCCGAGACACATTTGATGATGTTGAAGTCAGCTGTGTAGATGCAGGCACCCCAATGGTACTTATTCCAGCTGCTTCTCTGGGCAAAATCGGTTGGGAAACCAAAGCTGAACTTGATGACGACGCTCAACTGATCGAAAGAATTGAAAGTATCCGCCTGCAGGCTTCTCTGAAAATGGGTCTGGGTGATGCCCGCGGTAAAGTACTGCCAAAAGTAGGTCTGCTATCAAAACCTCAGCATGGTGGCACCATTACATCCCGTTATTTTGTGCCGGATAACTGCCATGCGGCCCATGCAGTCACCGGCGCGATCTGTGTGAGTACAGCTGCGATGCTTGAAGGTTCTATTACCGATGAGATCGTAGAGCGTTCTGGCGATGAGACACCAAAAATTGTAATTGAACACCCAAGCGGCACTATTGATATCCTGCTGAATTATGAAGGTAGCGGGGCAGATATGAAAGTGAGCAAAGCGGGTTTGCTAAGAACTGCACGAAAGATTTTCCGTGGCGAGCTGTATGTTCCGGGGGAGGTTTGGTCTCCCTTTGAGTTCAAAGCTTCGTAAACTTTTAAGCCTCTTTTTAGAGGCTTTTTTTTGCTTGTGATTTTGCCCGCGAGATCTTATTTATTGATCGGGTGTTTACCACACTCACAAGCATGAATCCTGCAAATTTAAATACCCCTCATATGGCTTTTTTTGTTCTTTAGGTAAGCGGAATTTTAGTTCTGCGCATAACCGCAACATTTTTCTTTGTGAGTGACAGGTTGATGACAGACTGACTTTGTAGCCTAGGAATCATGGTTAAAGAAAAGGTCTTTTGCAAAGGCTGATCCATAACAATAATGAGAGGCTTACCATGATTAAACATAATAAAAAATCTGCATTCTCTAAGATGCAGAAGTTCGTAACAGGTGTTGCTTGTGTATCGGCTTTAGCTATTGCAGCTCCAATGCAGGCTGTAGCGGCTGATTTTTCAGGTAAACGAGTAGAGTGGATTATTCCTTTTAAAGAGGGTGGTGGTTCTGATACCTGGGCACGTTTTTATGCGCCAATGTTATCTGCAAACCTGCCGGGCAACCCTTCTGTCGTAGTCAAAAACGTTCCAGGTGGTGGTTCCACTAAAGGTGCTAACCAGTTCCAGCGTAAGGCTAAGAATAACGGCCTGAATGTTCTGGGTACTTCCGGTTCTACTCAGTTCCCTTACCTGCTGGGTGATAAGCGCGTTAACTATGAATACAAAGACTGGACTCCTGTACTGGCTACGCCAACAGGTGGTGTTTTCTATGTAAGCCCAAGCGTGGGTATTTCTTCTGCTGATGAGCTGGTTAAGCTGCGTGGTCAGGAGCTGAAATACGCAAGTCAGGGCGCTACAAGTCTTGACCTTGTTCCTCTGCTAGCACTGGACCTTCTGGAAATCCCGGTTAAACCAGTATTTGGTATGAAAGGTCGTGGTGCGGGTCGTCTAGCGTTTGAGCGTGGCGAAGTAAATACCGATTATCAGACCAGCTCTGGCTTCCTGAAGAAAGTTACGCCGCTGGTTAAAGAAGGCAAAGCAATTCCAATTATGAGCTGGGGCGTTCTGAACGCTGATGGCGAGCTGGAACGCGATCCAACTTTCCCGGATCTGCCGCATTTTGCTGAAGTGTACGAAAAAGTACATGGCAAAAAACCAGAAGGTACTGCGTTTAAAGTATGGAAATCTTTCTTCGTAGCGGGCTTTGCTGCACAGAAAGGTATCTTCCTGCCAAAAGGCACGCCTGAAGATGTTGTTGAAGCATGGCGTGAAGCGGTTGCTAAAACCGTTGAATCTGAAGAGTTTCAATCACGTTCGGGCAAAGTTCTGGGTAAATACCCACAGGCTGTATTCGGCGATGCTGTAAATGCCTTTGACGCAGCTCTTTCTATCTCCGAAGCGGACCGTGAGTGGGTTCGTAACTGGTTGACTACTAAGTACAACGTTAAATTCTAAACGCTGTATCTCTCCCCCTTCATGTGGGCTCCTGCGGGAGCCCCTTCATCTTATTCAGAGAGGTAAGGAACCATGATTGATGCATTCCTAACCGCCTTGCAAACTATTTTAACCGGCCATCACCTGATGTACCTGGCAGGTGGCGTTGGCCTGGGTTTAGCAATTGGTATTTTTCCCGGGCTTGGTGGTATTGCAGGCCTTTCATTGTTGCTTCCATTTCTTTACGGAATGGATCCGGTATCTGCTTTGGCTATGTTGATTGGCCTGGTAGCAGTCATTCCAACATCGGATACCTTCACATCAGTTTTAATGGGCATTCCAGGTTCCAGTGGCTCACAAGCCACGGTGCTTGATGGATTCCCGATGGCTAAAAAGGGTCAGGCCGCACGAGCGCTGGCAGCGGCGTTTTCCGCGTCTCTGTTTGGTGGTCTGTTTGGTGCCATTGTTCTGACCATGTTCGTATTGATCGCAAGGCCTGTCATTCTGGCTTTTGGATCAGCGGAGCTGTTTATGCTGACCATTCTCGGTTTGAGTATGGTGGGTGTTATGGCGGGTAACAGCCTGGTTAAAGGCCTGAGTGCCTGTGGTATGGGCTTGTTGCTGGGTAGTGTGGGTAGTGCACCTGCGACAGGTGAATACCGTATGACCTTTGATAATTTCTACATTATGGATGGTATTCCTCTTGTCGTTGTTGGTCTGGGTATTTTCGCACTGCCAGAAATTATTGATCTGTTGCGCCAGAACCGTCCGATTGCCGAAGCGTCCAAGCTTGGTAGCGGCTGGACACAGGGCATCATTGATCTGATAAAGAATAAGTGGTTGGCACTGCGCTGTGCTGTGATCGGCTGTATCGTCGGTGCTCTGCCGGGTCTGGGTGGTAGTGTGGTTGACTGGATCGCCTACGGTCATGCTGTGCAGACAACAAAAGATAAATCCGGTTTTGGTCAGGGCGATGTCCGTGGTGTTCTGGCACCTGAATCCTCTAACAATGCGAAAGAGGGCGGTGGTCTGATCCCAACCCTGCTGTTTGGTATTCCGGGTTCGGGTTCCATGGCGGTTTTCCTTGGCGGTATGGTTCTGATTGGACTTGAGCCAGGTCCGGCTATGGTGAGTACTGATCTGGATATCACCTACACAATTGTCTGGTCTCTGGCTTTGGCTAACGTGATCGGTGCAGGTGCTTGTCTGCTGCTGTCAAAATATGTGGCCAAACTGACCACCATCCCTTATGCCCTGATGGCGCCGTTCATGATCATGGTGATCTGTTTTGCTGCTTTCCAGGCAACCCGTGATCTGGGTGACCTGTTTGCGCTGTTGGCAATTGGTGTCCTGGGTGTGCTGATGAAGCGTTTCGGCTGGCCACGTCCGGCCTTCCTGATTGGTTTTGTTCTGGCAAGTGGTATGGAAACGTACCTCTATCAAGCGGTTCAGTTTGATGGTTGGTCATTTATGCAGAAACCGGGCGTACTGATCATCGGTTTCCTGACTGTGCTTTCCATCTTTATGGCCGTGAAAAGCATGAACAAGTCCTCTGATTCTTCAGAGGAAAGTTCTAAGCCGCAGCCAGCAAGAGCAACTAACCTGATGCCACAGACTCTGTTTGCGGGTGCGGTTTGTATTGCCTTTGGTTATGGCCTGTATGACGCAGCTCAGCAATCCTTCCTGGGTGGAGTATTCACCGGTGGTTTGAGTGCTTTGATGCTGGTGTTATCTCTGATCGTGTTCTTCAAACTACTGACGAACTCTGTGGATGACCCGGTCAATTTCGATAATGAGTATGAAGCCGGTTATGTGGGAGACCGCAGTGTTGCCAGCCTTCCGCATTACATTTATTGGCTGGTAGCGTTGATTGCCGGTTGTTATATGGTGGGTTATCTCATTGCAATCAGTGCGTTCTTTGTGGCTTTCCTGCTTGTTAAAGCCCGCACATCTGCCTTTAAAACCACGGCCCTGACCAGTATAGCGGTTGGTTTCCTGGTCACACTATCTCACGTCATGGTTCTGGATCTGCCGCAGGGTCTGCTGCAGGAAATGATGACACTACCATGGCCACTTGGTTAAGCCGAGCGAGGAGAAGATTATGATTAATCCAAAATCATTACTGATGCCCTTATCAACCAGCGGTCATGTGCCTGAGCGGATTAAAGGCGCTTTATCGGTTGCTAAATTTTTTAATGCCCATCTGGAAGTGCTGCATGCTCAGGTCTCCCCGAGTCAGTTTTTGCCTCGGGAAGTGGTGGGCATGCCAGACAGCATTCTGCAACAGTTGGAGTCGGTTGCCGGAAGTTATTCCAAAACCGAATCTCAGAAGCTACAGGCTCTATTTGAAAGTCTGTGTGCTGAGCTGGGTGTGAATGTTTCTGATGATGCGAGCTCCAACCTGCCGAATGCACATTGGCAGGAGGTCAATGGTCTGCGCAGTGAACTGGTAGCGGAGCGCGGTAAAGTAGCGGATATGATCATCATTCCGCAATCAAAAAGCGGTAAGCCCAGTTCAACCTTTGAAGCAGCCATCATGCGTAGCGGTAAACCCGTTCTTCTGGTACCCAGAGTGATGACCGAGTTCAAAGTAAATAAAACGATCATTGCCTGGAACGGCAGCACTGAGGTGGCTCGTGCCGTTACCCATGCGCTACCGCTTCTGAAAAAAGCGGATGAGGTGGTATTGGCTACAAGCTACACCGCATCGGTAATCAAACCGGGGTTGGATGAGGTACAGGCTTACCTGGAAATTCATGGTGTCAAAGCCTCGACAACAGATTTTGACAGCAGTCATGGACCCACCGGCAGAGCTATTCTGGATCTGGCGCATGAGAAGCAAAGTGATTTGATCGTGATGGGGGCATTTACCCACCGTCGCGTACATGAGCAGATCTTTGGTGGCGTGACGCAATATATGATGGGCCATTCCGATCTACCCATTCTGATGATGCATTAAGGCTCAGGAGTTGGGTATGGAACGAGTATCTGAAAATCGTCTTGGCCTGAGCGGAATGCCAGTGTTTAAAAAGGGTTTATCCATTCGGCATAAACTCTTTTTAACCTCAGTTCTGCCTGTGATTGGTGTCATTACTCTGGTTATGATGGCCATGGCGCAGTTGAACAAAGCTGAAGAAGGTCTTGATCAGATCTACAGTGAGCGTGTGATCCCTCTGCAGCAACTTAAGAAAATTGCCGACAGTTACACCGTGAATGTCACGGATGCGGTGAACAGAGCAAATGCAGGGCTGATCACAGCTCAACAGGCCATTGATGGGATTCAGAAGGCCAGAACAGAGATTAGGGATAAGTGGCAGGAGTACAAAACCAAAGAGTTGCATGGCGAAGAGCTGCGTTTAGCGCTCGAAGCTGAGGAACTGTTTGGTAATGCCGATCAGGCGATTGATAAGCTTGAAAAAACACTTCTGAAGCTGTCCGAATTAAGTCCCAAGGTGGCCTCCCGTCTGCGACGTTTTGATGGGCCGTTGTACAAAGATATTGATCCAATCAGCGATAAAATCAATGATCTGGTGGATCTGCAACTTAAACTTGTGCTGACTGAGCGCGAGGAGCAGGCGCAGGCCCAAAAACACTCACAGTATGTTCTGATGATACTGGCTGCGGTTATTGTGGTGGTATTAGGGCTGCTCAGTTACATGGTGTATATCTCGGTCAGGAAACCTTTGGATAGTCTGCGTAGCAGCATGGCAAAGATTATCGATAATTCTGATTTTACCGAGGAAGTACCGGTAATCCGGCAAGATGAAATTGGCTGCATGGCGGAAAGTTTTAATCATACGGTCCGGGCCGTACGTAAGCTGATTATGGATATATCCAACAGCTCCCAACAGCTCTCCACTGAGGCTACCAGGCTGACCAATATCAGCAGTAAAACCACAGAGCAGATCAAAGGTCAGTGTCAGGAGATTGAACAGGTTAAAAGTGCTATGCATCAAATGGTGCTGGCGGCACAGGAGATCTCACAGCAGGCAGAAACAGCAAATCTCGAAGCTCAGAATACTGAAACAGCGGTGAGTCAGGGTAATCAGGTTGTTGAAGATGCCATGCACTCCACCAAGGGGCTTGTGGATCAGGTTCAGGTGGTTGCCAGTCAGATTAAAAATCTGGATACCGGCAGCGAGCAAATTGGCTCGGTTGTAGGTGTAATCACCGATATTGCGGAACAAACCAATCTGTTGGCGTTGAATGCAGCAATAGAGTCTGCCCGAGCCGGTGAACAGGGCCGGGGGTTTGCAGTGGTGGCGGATGAGGTCAGAACCCTTGCGCAGCGCACGCGTTTATCGACGGAGCAGATTCAGGAAGCAATTAAAAAACTGCAACAGGAAGCATCTGAAACATCAAATTCGATGGAACACAGCTCTTCACAGGCAGTTAGTGCAGGGGATAAAGCTCAGCAGGCCGCTGCAGTTCTGCATGAAATTAATAAAGCAGTCGGGCATATAACGGAATTGAATCTAAAGATGGCAGGTGCTTCAGAAGAGCAAACCAGCGTTGCGGAAGAGATTAACCAATCACTTGAAGCGATTTTCAGCCTTTCCCATGCGGCCGATAAAGGCGCGGGTGAGGTAGCTGATTCCAGTGAAGAACTGAGCAAAATATCTATCTCTATGCAGGGCATACTGGAGCGTTATAAAGTCTGAATATAATGAATGCCAGTTACTCGTCATTAGTGTTTACAGCCACGGATTATAAGCGCTGTGTCATTGTCAGTCGTTATCCGCTCTATCAGGAAATTCTGGGGCGGATTCTGACATCAATCGATCCGCAAATCGTGATTGACCGCACTTCGGCTTTGCCCGACAGATTCCCCCATAATGACAAGACAATATTCGTTGTAATGGGGGAGTTTAAACTGCTGGATGACTGGAGCAGAGAGTGTTTCCGACATCTGTCCGGGGCCAAGCTGGTTGTCTTCAGCCAGTGCCTGACCCGGAACCTGAGAACACTTCAGCGTCTGCATGATGTTCTGGTTTTGCCTCAATCCATAGAGGTGCAATACGCTAAGAACTTTCTGCGTAATTACATTCTTTCTGAATATCAGGGCAAAGCGTCGGAAAAAGTGGTCAATGACCTGAACATTATGGCCATGTTTCGACCGAATATGATTGATCTGACCGAACGCGAGCATCAGATCATGCAGCAGATAAATCTCGGTAACAGCAATTCTGAGATTGCACAAAAACTGGCAATACACATTAATACGGTAAAGGTGCATGTGGCGAAAATATGCCGTAAGTCCGGAGTGCGCAACCGTACTGCTGCGGCATCTAACTACCTTAGAATACAGTCTGGAATCTGATTCCTGACTTGTTCAGTTATTCAACTGACACCTTTCCTATTTCTCCCTCCCTGAAACTTTTTGTCACCAAAACTGGTTTGTTTTGTCATTGCGGATCGGTGGCAATGTACCAAGCTTTGTATATAGCTTTTTTGCTGTAATTGTCAGGAGGTATCTATGCCTGAATACAAAGCGCCATTACGTGAAATGAACTTCGTCCTTAACGAAGTGCTGCATGCTGAAGAGCATTATCAAAACCTTCCCGGTTGTGAAGATGCAACACCGGATATGGTCTCCGCGATTGTAGAAGAGGGGGCCAGGTTCTCTGAAAGGGTACTGGCACCACTTAATCAGGTTGGTGATCAACAGGGTTGTGCTCTGGAAGAGGGGCATGTCAGAACGCCTGATGGTTTTAAAGAGGCTTATCAGCAGTTTGTAGAGGGTGGCTGGCCGTCACTGGCTCATGAGGTTGAGTATGGTGGGCAGGGGCTGCCAGAGTCGATAGAAGTTCTGATTAATGAACTCATAGGCACGGCAAACTGGTCCTGGAGTATGTATCCGGGTTTGAGTCATGGAGCCATGAATACTCTTAGTACGCATGGTACCGATGAACAGAAGGAAACCTATCTTACCAAACTGGTTTCCGGTGAGTGGACCGGCACCATGTGTCTTACGGAACCCCACTGCGGCACCGACCTGGGTATGTTGAGAACCCGCGCGGAACCGCAGCCCGATGGTAGTTACAGTATTACTGGTACAAAAATTTTCATCTCTGCTGGCGAACACGATATGGCCGAGAATATTGTCCATATTGTATTGGCGAGGTTACCCGGTTCTCCTGAAGGTACTAAGGGTATCTCCCTGTTCATTGTGCCCAAACATCTGCCAGTCTCTATTGATAAAGACAATGGCGTTAGCTGCGGCTCACTGGAACATAAAATGGGTATTCATGGTAACGCGACCTGCGTTATGAATTTTGATGAGGCGACCGGATTTCTGATTGGCCCAGCCAATAAAGGCCTCAACTGTATGTTCACCTTTATGAACACCGCTCGATTGGGTACAGCCTTGCAAGGTTTGGCTCACGCAGAGTGGGGTTTCCAGAACTCTTTATCTTATGCCAAAGAGCGTTTGCAGATGCGCTCTTTAACCGGTGATGAGTGTCCGGACAAACCGGCTGACCCCATCATCGTGCATCCGGAAGTGCGCAAAATGCTGTTGACCCAGAAAGCCTTTGCCGAAGGTGGTCGTGCTCTGATCTATTACTGCGCTCAGTTGGTGGACAAAGTGCACCTGCTTGAGGGGGAGGAGCAGAAAAGCTCTGAAGATCTGTTGGCGTTCCTGACACCTATTGCGAAAGCATTCCTTACCGAGGTTGGCTTTGAATCAGCTAACCATGCTTTGCAGGTTTATGGTGGTCACGGTTTTATTGCTGAATGGGGTATGGAGCAAAACGTCAGGGATAGCCGTATCGCTATGCTGTATGAAGGCACTACCCAGATTCAGGCTCTTGATCTGCTCGGTCGTAAAGTCCTGATGACTCAGGGTGACTTGTTAAAACGTTTTACTAAAATCGTTCACAAATTCTGCGAGGCCGAAGAAGATAATTCTGCTCTGGATTCGTTTGTGCCTGAACTGGCGAAACTGAATAAAGAGTGGGGCGAACTGACCCTGCAGATCGGTATGAAGGCGATGCAGGATCGTAATGAGGTGGGTGCTGCTTCTGTGGATTATCTGATGTATTCCGGTTATGTGGTGCTGGGCTATTTCTGGACTTTAATGGCTAAGGTGGCACATGAGCAACTGGAAGCGGGAACAACCGAAGAGGATTTCTATAAGGCTAAACTTGCGACAGCACGGTTCTACTTTGAACGCATCCTGCCGCGAACACGTGGATTGGTTGAAACTATGCAATCCGGCTCTGCGAACCTGATGGAATTGGATCAGGAACACTTTGCCTTTTAACCCTGAATAATCAGGAGAAAAAATATGTCTGATTTACAGAAAATCTTTGAAGATATGCAAGGCCGGTTTAATGCTGAGGCAGCCTTTGGCGTTCATGCTGTTTTGCAGTTTGAGATCAGCGAAGGTGATGCATGGGTCGTTACCGTGCAGGATGAACATTGTACTGTCGCTGAAGGACATACTGAAGATCCGGCGGTGACTCTGAAACTGGATACAGAAACACTGGAAGAAGTGCTCAGTGGTGAAACGGATGGTATGCAAGCCTTTATTTCAGGGAGAATCCAGGCCGAAGGCGATATTATTCTTGCCACCCGGTTGGCTGAGATATTTCCTATCGCCTAGACTGATGACATACCAGCTGGTTGAAGAATAAAGATAATAAAAGGAGCTTTCATGATGGGTCAGCTATTACCTGCTGCAGATACAATCCCTGCAGACATTAATCCTTGTGGTTTCAGGACTGTAACCGATGTGTTGGATTACAGTGTCGTGGAGTATACCGACAGGCCCGCCTATACCAGCTTTGGTCGCACCATTGATTATAATGAGCTGGACCAGCTTTCGGCTTCTTTTGCTGCCTATCTGCAACGGGATACGGATCTGAAGCCAGGTGACCGGGTTGCCATTCAGCTGCCCAATCTTATTCAATATCCGATCGTGTTGTTTGGCATTCTCCGTGCCGGCATGGTCGTGGTTAATACCAATCCGCTTTACACATCAAATGAGATGGAGCACCAGTTCTGTGACTCTGGTGCCAAGGCGTTAATCATCCATAAAAGCATGGCGCATAAGGCGGATAAGATTCTTCACAAGACTCAGATCGAACATGTTTTGGTCACTCAGGTCGGGGACCTGCACGATTTTATTAAGCGCAATATTCTGAATGCTGCGGTTAAGTATCTGAAAAAAATGGAGCCGGATTACAATTTACCTCAAGCCGTACCTCTGCGCTCGGCATTAATGAAATATCTGGGTGAGTCGGTTGAACCTGTAGCCGTCGAGAAAGAAGATATTGCCGTGTTGCAATACACCGGGGGAACCACGGGTGTTTCCAAGGGTGCCGTACTAACCCATGCCAATCTGGTTACCAATATGCTGCAAGCTAAGGAACGCTTGGTCATACCCGGTCAGAACTGGGCTGAAACGGTGATTTCACCCTTACCCCTTTACCATATCTATGCATTTACTGTGGCACAGGTGGTTTCACTGCTGGGTGGGCACAGTGTCCTGATTCCAAACCCAAGAGATATACCGGGTTTTGTGAAGGAGATGGGTAAATGGCAGATGAGTGCGTTTGTGGGATTAAACACACTGTTTGTGGCCTTGTGTAAAAACGAAAACTTTAAAGATCTGGATTTTAGTAACCTTAAGTTAACCGCATCCGGCGGAATGGCTCTGACCTTATCTACAGCTGAGATGTGGCGGGAGAAAACCGGCAGTGAAATTATTGAAGGTTATGGGTTAACGGAGACCTCACCGGCAGTTTGTTTTAACGATCCTACCTGTACACATATGGGGACCATCGGTAAGCCGGTGATCTACACAGATCTACGTTTGATCGATAAAGAGGGAGAGGATGTTCCAGATGGAGAGCCGGGAGAACTTTGTGTAAACGGTCCGCAGGTCATGCGTGGTTATTGGCAGCGGGAGGAGGCAACACTGGAGTCCTTCACTGAAGATGGTTACCTGAAAACCGGCGACATAGCTGTGAGGGATGATGAGGGATATATCACCATCGTCGACCGGGCCAAGGATATGATTCTGGTTTCCGGCTTTAATGTTTATCCAAATGAAGTCGAGGATACGGTTTCTCTGCATCCGGATGTTGTGGAATGTGCCGCCATTGGAGTGCCCGATGAGGATGCCGGAGAAGTGGTGAAAGTGTTTGTTGTATCCACCAATCCCGCTTTAACTCTTCAGGAGGTCCGGGAGTGGTGTCATGACAGGTTGGCTCGCTACAAAATCCCAAAACAGCTTGAGCTTGTGGAGGATCTGCCGAAGTCGAATGTCGGTAAAATCCTGCGCCGGATGTTACGCCCTTCAGAAGCGGCGTGAAGTTCTTCAAGCGAATATTTCTCATTAAAAAGGGTGGCTTTGTCATCCTTTTTTACTCTCAAATTTGACCATATGAACAATTTTGTCAGCCATTAAGCTGGTTTTTGTCATTGTTGAATATCGTTCTGCTACTAGACTTTGAATATAGAGGTAAGTTTTTAAGTTATCGCTGCTGAGTAGAAACACAAGGAGCCGTTATGAAAGTTCTGGTTGCTGTAAAACGAGTGATTGACTACAACGTCAAGGTTCGGGTTAAGGCGGACCAAAGCGACGTCGACCTGACCAATGTAAAGATGGCACTCAATCCCTTTTGTGAAATCGCGGTGGAAGAAGCGGTTCGTCTCAAAGAGGCGGGCACAGCAGATGAAGTGGTTGTTGTCACTGTTGGCGATAAAAACAGTGATGAGCAATTACGCACGGCCCTGGCACTTGGGGCAGACAGAGCGATTCGGGTTGATACCGAAGCTAGTCTTGATTCCCTGTCGATTGCTAAACTTCTGGCTAAGGTTGTTGAAAAAGAAACCCCGGATCTGGTGATACTGGGGAAACAGGCGATCGATTCTGACAATAATCAGACTGGCCAGATGCTGGCTGCTTTACTGAATAGACCGCAGGGCACATTCGCTTCTGAACTCAAGGTACTGGATGGAAAATTGCAGGTAACCCGCGAGATTGATGGCGGTTTACAGACTCTTGAGTTAAGCCTTCCCGCAATCATTACAACGGATCTGCGCCTTAACGAACCCCGTTATGCGGCGCTCCCCAATATTATGAAAGCAAAACGTAAACCTCTGGATCTGATGACTCCAGAAGAGTTAGGTGTGGAGATCAGCAACAAGCTGAGCCTGCTCAAGGTTGAGCCTCCTCAAGAACGCTCAGCCGGTATCAAGGTAGATTCGGTGGAGGAGCTCGTGGATAAACTCCGTAACGAAGCGAAAGTAATTTGAGGAGGTAGGTTATGACGATTCTGGTGATAGCTGAACATGATAATAAGGCCCTGAAACCCGCCACGTTTAATGCCCTCAAAGCCGCTGAAGAGATACAGGGAGAGATTGAGCTTCTGGTTACCGGGTTTAACTGTGAAGCCGTAGCGGCAAGTGCCGCAAAAATCCCGGTGCTGAACAAAGTTTTGCTGGTGGATCAGGATGTTTATGAACATCAACTGGCGGAAAATGTCAGTCAGTTGGTCGTGAATTTATTTCAATCGGGTGGCTACAGTCATGTGCTCTCTGCCGCAACAACTACAGGTAAAAACCTGTTACCCCGGGTGGCAGCGTTGCTGGATGTAAATCAAATTTCAGACATTATCTCGGTCGAATCTCCAGATACATTCAAACGCCCGATCTATGCGGGTAATGCCATCGCTACTGTGCAATCTATGGATGAGGTCAAAGTGATCACTGTGCGTGGCACCGCTTTTGATCCGGTTGCCAGTGAGGGCGGTAACGCTGAAATATCCACGCTGACTGAGAGCTTTGCCTCAGATACGTCCGCTTTTGTAAAAGAGGTGCTTGCCAGCACCGAACGTCCTGAACTTACCGCAGCTTCTGTGGTTGTATCTGGTGGCCGGGGTATGGGTAATGGTGAGAACTTTGATCTTCTCTACACCGTTGCAGATAAATTAGGTGCAGCAGTGGGGGCCTCGCGTGCTGCCGTGGATGCGGGCTTTGTACCAAACGATATGCAGGTGGGCCAGACCGGGAAAATGGTGGCTCCTGAACTTTATATAGCGGTCGGTATCTCCGGTGCGATTCAGCATCTGGCGGGCATGAAAGATTCTAAAATCATTGTCGCAATCAATAAGGATGAGGATGCACCCATCTTTCAGGTTGCTGATTATGGTCTGGTTGCAGATTTGTTTGAGGCAGTACCGGAACTGGAAGCTAAGCTGTAAGGCAGCTATAGGCAATAAACGGGAGTCCATGTGATGCTGTTTAAAGGTAAGACGATCGAGATAAAACCTTTGGGTGATGGTATTTACGATCTGGTGATTGATCACAAAGATGAGGCTGTAAATACCATCGATCAGGCCACACTGGGAGAGATTCGTGAAGCCTTGGCGCATCTGGCTGTTCTTCCGGATCTTCAGGGGCTGATTTTTTCCAGCGCTAAAGAAAGTTTTATCGCCGGTGCGGACATCAATGAGTTCATGCAGTTTTTTGAAGCCTCCGAGGAGGAAATTGTCACTGCATTACTGGAAATGCATAAGGTCTTTAATGCCATTGAAGATCTGCCTTGCCCCACGGTTGCTGCGATAAACGGTCTTTGTCTGGGGGGCGGGTTTGAGCTGTGTCTGGCTACGGATTACCGGGTGATTGCAGAGCAGGCGAAAGTGGGTCTGCCAGAGGTGAAACTGGGGATCTATCCTGGCTGGGGTGGAACCGTACGTTTGCCACGTCTGATAGGCGTGGATAACGCTAATGAATGGATCTGCGGTGGTGTTGAAAAGAGAGGAGCAGACGCCTTCAAAGATGGGGCCGCTGATGCTTTAGTTTCTGCCAATCAGGTAAAGGATGCAGCTTTAGATCTGATTCGAAAATGTATCTCGGGTGATTTTAACTATCAGTTGCGCCGGCAGGAGAAACAAAGCCCGATTAAACTCAGCCAGATGGAACAGGTTATGGCGTTTGAATCGGCAAAAGGTGTGATCAGCGCAAAAGCAGGACCTCACTATCCAGCGCCACTGGCGGCGCTAAAAACGATTCAGAAGCATGCTAATTTACCCCGTGATAAAGCCCTAGAAGTAGAAGCCAAAGGCTTTGTAAAAGTTGCTAAATCTGAAGTCTGTGAATCTTTGGTCGGTCTCTACCTTAAAGACCATTATGTTAAGAAAGTAGCTAAAAAATACGCTGCCAGAGGCAGTGCAGTTGAACAGGCAGCGGTACTGGGTGCGGGCATTATGGGTGGCGGTATCGCTTATCAGTCCGCCTCTAAAAACATCCCGATCCTGATGAAGGACATCAACTCACCCGCTCTGGAGCAGGGCCTGAACGAAGCCAGCAAACTACTGAACAAACGTGTTTCCAGAGGACGCATGGACTCTGAGCAGATGGCTCAGGTGTTAAACCGGATTACCCCAACTTTGAACTATGGTGGTTTTGAGCAGGTTGATCTGGTTGTGGAAGCAGTGGTTGAACACCCTAAAGTAAAAAAGGCGGTACTCGCTGAAGCCGAGCAACAGCTAAAAGAGGGTGCGGTTCTGGCATCCAATACCTCCACCATATCTATTACTGATCTGGCCAGTGCGCTGCAGCGCCCGGAGAACTTCTGCGGAATGCATTTTTTTAACCCGGTACATCAGATGCCTTTGGTAGAGGTAATCCGTGGTGAAAAAAGCTCTGATGAAGCGATTGTCCGCACGGTGGCGTATGCCCGGGCAATGGGTAAAACCCCGGTTGTGGTAAATGATTGTCCGGGTTTTCTGGTTAACCGCATCCTGCTGCCATATTTCCTAAGTTTTAATACCTTGCTGGAAGAAGGTTATGACTTCACACGGATCGACCGGGTGATGGAAAAATTTGGCTGGCCGATGGGACCGGCATATCTTCTCGATGTAGTGGGTATAGATACGGCCTTCCACGCCGCGGGTGTAATGGCCGCGGGTTTCCCAGATCGAATGCAGATGACAGAAAACAGCGCGCTTGAACGCATTTACAAACTAGAGCGTCTGGGCCAGAAAAATGCTCAGGGTTTTTATCGTTATGAACTGGATCGTAAAGGCAAACCGAAAAAAGTAGTGGACCCGGAACTCCCGGAAATTCTGGGTTTAGATAATGATCAGGCGGGTGATGTTGAAGATGAAACCATTATTCAACGCCTGATGGTGCCTCTGTGTATAGAAACTGCCAGATGTCTTGAAGAGGGTATTGTCAGCAGCCCGGCGGAAGCAGACATAGCACTGATTTATGGCATTGGTTTTCCACCATTCCGTGGTGGAGTGTTCCACTATCTGGAGAAGCTGGGGCTGAATCGCTTCTGCGATATTGCCAGCCAGTTTGAACAACTGGGACCGTTGTATCAGCCGACTGAAACCATGAAAAAGATGGCTGAAAGCAATCAAACCTATTCTAAGCAGCAGCGTTAAGGAGTGATGATTATGAATCTTAAGCCAAATGATGCTGTGATCGTGGATGCCGTTAGAACCCCGATGGGACGATCCAAAGACGGTAGCTTCCGGCATGTTCGGGCGGAGCAGTTATCTGCTGAAGTTATGCAGGCGATTCTGTCGCGAAATCCGAATCTGCAACCTGCTCAGATCGACGACGTGATCTGGGGCTGTGTAAACCAGACTCTGGAGCAGGGTTTTAATATTGCACGTAATGCTGCCATTTTGGCGGATATTCCCCACACAGTTCCTGCACAAACGGTAAACCGCTTATGTGGCTCCTCTATGTCCGCTTTGCATACGGCGGCTCAGGCTGTGATCGCGGGCAATGGCGATCTGTTTTTAGTCGGTGGTGTGGAACATATGGGCCATGTTGCTATGACCCATGGTCTGGATATTAATCCTGCGCAGTCAAAACACATTGCAAAAGCTTCTATGATGATGGGCGTCACCGCAGAAATGCTCGGAAAAATGAATGGCATAAGCCGTGAGGCACAGGATCAGTTTGCGGCCCGTTCTCATCGTTTAGCTCATCAGGCACATCTGGATGGCTCCTGGGATAAGGAAATCATCTCTATTGAAGGTCATGATGCTGCTGGTTTTAAAACGCTGATAAATGCCGATGAGGTGATTCGTCCGGAAACTACAGTGGAATCTCTGGCTGAGCTTAAACCAGTTTTTGTCCCTAAGGTCGGTACGGTGACCGCGGGTTCATCTTCTGCTGTTTCAGATGGTGCGGCCGCAATTTTACTGACATCCGCAGCTAAAGCTGAGGAATTAGGGCTGATTCCCAGAGCCCGAATCCGGAGTATGGCGGTTGCAGGCTGTGACCCTTCCTTAATGGGCTATGGCCCTGTGCCGGCAACGCAGAAAGCATTAAAAAGGGCTGAACTGAGCGTAACTGATCTGGATTGTATTGAGCTTAATGAAGCTTTCGCTGCCCAGGCTCTGTCGGTTCTTAAAGGTCTGAAACTGAATGATCTAATGGATGAAAAGGTGAACCTGCACGGTGGTGCGATTGCCCTGGGCCATCCATTAGGATGTTCTGGAGCACGGATCACAACGACGCTGTTGAATATTCTAGAACAGAAAGATGGTCATCTTGGTATGGCAACCATGTGTATTGGTATGGGGCAGGGCATAACAACCATCATCGAACGTGTTTAACCCAACCCTAACTGTTCTTACAACCCTCGATTTTTGCTATTTTCCCCGCCCTCGCGGGGGGGATATATTCTGGTTTATCTGGAATCAGATTGATCGTTCAAAGATGGTTATCCCGGCAAAGCTTTTCGCCCTTTAATCACGTGAAATTTCCAATTCTCGGCTTCACAGATGGGCAACTGGAACGTGCCATAGCTTGAGTTCCGGCAAGAATAATGACTAATGGTGAAGAATTACTAAAATTACCTAAAAAACAGGGGATAGATTCAGAAAGCTCTTTTAACCAGATCACACTCATGTAAGGATTACTAACAGTAGCTAAGAGGAAGGCTAATGGCGCTCTACATTATCCCACTGCTGATCATACTGGTCCTTGTGCTGTTTATTCTGCGCAAAGGTAAACGGAATAAAAAAACAGGGCCAACCGAAGAAGAGTATCTTGCACAGGTACTTAAAGATGTTGATCAATCTCAGGAAGAGAAGAAGCGCGCGGTTGAGGATACCGAAGAGTCTAAAGAGGCAGCCGCTCAGCAACCTGAAGCTAAACCTCAGACGGAACCGCCGAAAGAGCAGCTAAAACAGTTAAAAGAGCAACAAGTAAAACAGCCTTCCGAAACGCCTGCGCCGCTCCAACCGCAAGTTAAGCAACCAGAACCTAAGCCAAAGACGGCACCCGTTAAAAAGAAAGCTAAACAGCGTTTTACCCCTTCAAACCCATTGATCAAACAATATGAAACTCACCTTAATCTGGAGATGCTACGTGCCCAGAATGCAGGTGATGAAGAAGCTTATCTCGACATTGTGCGAAAGAACTCTGTGTATATGAAAAATTGTACCCTGCTGAACAAAGCACTGGCAGATAAGGATAAAGGTAAAGCATTAGAAGCGCTTAAAAAGATTCGTGAGATGATACCGAAGGACTTTAGTCCGAAATAAGGCTTGTTAGAGTACTGGTTTTGCCCTGAAAACCGAACTTTCAGTTAAGGGCGTTCCGAGTTAGCTTTCCACCACTTCTGCAAGCGCCGGCCTGCCATGTAACTGATTAATAAATATCAGCTTTGACTGGAAAAAAACGCATATATAACCCAGATTTAAAGTACATACTGAATTTTTTCAGGGTACAGGCATCGGTCTATGGGGCAAAAAGTCAGTGTTCCTTCCGCTTATGTAAGGCAGTTGCTTCACCATGTGAGTGAGCAGGGTTTCAGTGTGCCTGCGGTATTGAAGGATGCTGGCATCTCTTTGCAAGAGATAGAGCAAGGTAGCACCTTTCCTGCAGATAAATTTGGATCGCTTTACCAGCAAATTTGCGACCTGGCACAGGATGAATTTTTTGGTATGACCAGTGGTGGGGAAGTACCCAAAGGGACCTTCCGGCTAATGTGCCATTGTATGGTTCATGCTTCGACACTTGCAGCAGCGATTTACAGAGCCAGTGACTTCCATGAAATTTGTCGGGGGACACGAGTTAAACCCTTACTTACCCGTAAAGGCCGGTATGCAAAACTCTCTTTTACTACAACCGAAGCCTGCGAGTTATCACTGGAAGCCTTATTGGCAGAGGAAAACCCCCACCGTATTCGTACCTCTTTATCGATGTGGCATCACTTTCTCAGTTGGTTAATTGGTAAAAGGCTTGAGTTAAAAGCAGCCTATTTTTCCTTCGCCAAACCAGAGGACGCACCCCAGTATAAAACTCTGTTTCAATCGGAAGTGAAATTCAAACAGCATGACAACGCTATAGTGTTCCCGGCGCGTTACCTTGATCTGCCCATCGTGCAAAACTCGGGCACTTTAAGGAGTTTCCTTAAAACCGCTCCCTATCAATTAATCGTTATGGTGGATAATGACACTAGCCTTAAATCGCAGGTGGTTGCCATGATTGGCAGGGATTTTAGTCGTGAACTACCCAGCGCAGAGGATGTGGCGGGGCGTTTACATATGTCGCTTTCTACACTGCGCAGACGTTTAATGGATGAAGGAACATCCTACCAGCAGATTAAGGATGAATGCCGCAAGGTAGCTGCCCTGAACTATATGAATTCCGCAGACCTGCCGATTAAAGATGTAGCTACCTTGATGGGTTTTGAGGAACCTTCAGCCTTTTTCCGTTCATTTAAAAAATGGACGGGCATGACACCGGGAGAATACCGTCGTAGCGAAAGTTATTGCCAACATAATAACAACTGCCAGAGCGTAACAGATGTGCCTGCTGCGCCTGTGAATTAAGAGAGATCAATATGAGCGACTATCGTTATCCCTATCAGGATGGTTTATTTGTTCTGAATGAACTGGTGGGGCTTAAACAACTGTGTATTGATGCTGGATTGGAAGAGTTTGCTGAAGGTCTGGCAGAGGCAGTGCTGGATGAAGCCGGTAAACTTGGCAGTGAGGTACTGGCTCCTCTAAATGCAGTGGGAGACCGGTCTGGAGCGACACTGTCCGGGAATCAGGTTCTGGAAACTGCGGGGTTTTATGAGGCTTACCAGCAGTTTTGTCAGGGAGGCTGGCCTTCACTGGCGGCAAACCCGGATTTTGGAGGGCAGGGTTTACCGGCCGCTTTATCTGTAGCGGTCAATGAAATATGGCAATCTGCAAACCTTTCCTGGGCGCTCTGCCCCTTGCTAACTCAGGGAGCGATTGAGGCGCTGGAGGTTCATGGTGATGAGCGTCTGAAAAGTCTTTATCTTGCAAAACTGGTCTCGGGTGAGTGGGTTGGCACCATGAACCTGACAGAGCCTGATGCGGGTACAGATCTGGCCGCGATCAAAACACGGGCCGTGCCAAATGAAGATCATTACCTCCTGAGTGGTCAGAAAATTTTCATTACCTGGGGCGACCATCAGATGACAGAAAACATTGCGCATCTGGTGTTAGCACGGTTGCCGGAAGCGCCCGCAGGCGTAAAAGGGATCTCCTTGTTTCTGGTGCCTAAATTTCTTCTGGATAGCGAGGGGAATCTGACCGATCAGCGTAATGATGTCTATCCGGTGTCACTGGAACATAAACTGGGTATTCATGGCAGTCCGACCTGCGTTATGAGCTTCGGCGATAATGGCGGAGCTGTGGGTTATCTGGTCGGGGAGGCTCATAAAGGTTTGGCCTGTATGTTTACCATGATGAATGATGCCCGGCAGAGTGTTGGGCTTCAGGGGCTGGCGGTGTCGGAACGTGCTTATCAACACGCATTGCAGTATGCACGGGAAAGAATTCAGGGTACTGCGCCAGATGGCTCCGGAATGGCGATAATCCAGCACCCGGATGTACGCAGGATGTTGATGCAGATGAAAGCACTGAACCAGGCTATGCGAGCTTTTGCCTACGTTGCACGGGCGGAATCTGATCGCGCTAGAAATACGACAGACAAGGATAGTGTGCTTAAACATAAAGCCCGCAGTGACCTGTATACCCCGGTTGTTAAAGGCTGGTTAACAGAGATAGCGCAGGAGGTCACTTCACTTGCGGTGCAGGTCCATGGGGGTATGGGCTATATCGAAGAGACCGGGGTTGCGCAGTATTATCGTGATGCCCGTATCCTGCCTATCTATGAAGGTACCAATGGCATTCAGGCACTTGATCTGATCGGGCGTAAGATTCTTGTTGATGATGGGCAAGCTTTTAAGGCTTTGCTGGAAGAAATGGAAAATGATCTTCTGGCAATTACGGACTCTCAGTTAGAGGATATAGTCACCGCTGTCCGGGAGGCCGTGATCCATGTAAACGTAGCCTGTAACTGGGTGCTGCAACAGGATAAAACTCAGCAGACACTTGGCTCTGTCAGCTTTAATTTTATGATGATGACAGGTTATCTCTGCGGAGGTTGGATGTTGGCTAAGTCTGCAGATATTGCGCTTCAGAAAATAAATGCTGAGGACGCTGATAATTCATTCCTGGATGCGAAAATCACCACCGCCCGGTTTTATTGCGAACAGATTTTGCCCCGTGTTTCGGCTTTACATAAAGCGGTTTTATCCGGTTCTGATACCACGATGAAACTACAGGATGAACAGTTTTAGACAGGGTTTTCTAGGGTGTTATTCGCTGAAGATAGTAATTTGGCGGTTATGCCATAAACTCTTAGGCAGTGGTGAAGCTAACTGGTCTGTGTAGGGTTTGTTGATGCCGTAAACCACATCTGTGAATTGAGGCTCAATGTTTTTCATTGAGCCACCGTTGAGCAGGTCCACGATCATTCGTCCTGCCATTCGTCCGGCATTTTCCTGATCTGGATAAGCGCCAAAATGTGAGCCCCAGCCTAACTTAAGTTCCTGTTCGGTGAGGGCCATAAGCGGTTTATCTGAAAACCTGCTGATGGTTTCGGTGTATTCAGGTTTGGTTCCAAACTGATCGCTGGGTGTAATAAAAACATCCACCACGGGCGAGAGTTCTCTGACATGTTCCTCCATCAGTCTCACCATACGTTTGGAGCCATTTCCCCCTCGCACATAGGGGATCTCTACAAAAATAATCTTCAGATTCTGAAATTCCGGCATGCTCAGTTCTTCCTTAAGCCACTTCACGTAACTTTTGGACTGCGGCAGATCGGAATGAATCATCGCCAGGGTTTTAGCTTCGGGCAGTACTAAACGTAAAAAGCGCAGACGCTCGTATACCGGAACACCGTAGGCAACACCGGTAAAGTTTGAATTGGTGGGTTGGTTAAAGTCCTGAATCAAGCCCAGGCCGATAGGGTCGGTCACACTGCAGAAAACAAACTTATGCTTCGGGTTTAAAGTACCAAACTCCTGAGCTGCCATACTGGCGATAGTGCCATTGGTAAAAATGACATCATGCATGTTTGCTTCTGCTCTGAGTAAGCGTATACCCGTTCCTGATTGGTTATCAATGCTGTAGTAGGTAACCTTCAGGTTTTCTCCAGCCTTAAAACCATGTTGCTCCAGCTCTTCCAGCATGGATTCCCGTGCCTGTTTGTAGGGGGCCGCATTTTCGGAATCAATGATCAGGAGCTTTTTAGTTTCCGCCAGGGTATGCGTGGCTATACCTGATAAAAACAGGCATAAAATAAACTTCAAAAACACAATGAAGTTACGCATTTTGAACATATTTACAGATCCAAACCGGATGATTAAAAGCTGGCGGAATATTATAGCCAAATAACCTTATAATTAATATGTATAAGTATTCTCAAATGGGTTAGTTATTCGTGAATTGAGTCAATTCGTAGACAATTGAACCACCTCTGAACATTTCCAGATCTAAAGGTTCATTTCTTCTGAGCTTTATGAGCCCCACACCGGGGGCATACCATTCCGATTGAGTGATAAAGATAGTCTGGGTCCCCAATCTTGGGTCCGCGTATAGCGAAAACTCGGCAACCCCTTCAATGAGAATGCAGTTTTCATATGTTCCGGCTGGAACTGTCACGGTTTCTTTAGTTCCAGTCAGCTCATAGGTCATAACGATTTTCTGTCTTTGGGGATCACTGGTAGCGTAGCCCGGGGTACTGTGTAACGCATAGGGTTTAGACTGTGCTGACCAGCTTCGGCCGGTTTCTAAATCTTTATAATTGGGCAGGACCCGGACGATCTCCTCTTCATAACGTGGTTCGTATTCAATGAGAGTGCGTTTGCCGATTCGGTAGGTGCCCGTGTCATCCTGCAGAATATAATAATCAGTGCCATCACTGGTATGGCGTATTGAAACCGGCTCCCCCTCATATTTGCCTTTAAGGTTAACCCGACCAAGGTTATTGATCTGGAAATGGTTAATTTCAGGTTCTTGTCCCGCGAGGGTTGTGGTGACTTTGTAATCCCATTGCAGCCCTTTATGCAGCGGGAAAAAGTCCGTCTCGGGAATTTGTGTATCGCAACCTGACAGCAGTAGAAAACAGACCATAAGTGAAACAGTTCTATACATTTTACTTCTCCGGTAATGCAGGATCTGGAACAGGGGTGAATTCAAGGTCATAGGTTTTTTGTCCAAATGCACTTTTATCTTTGGCTTTCTCGCCAACGTCCATGCGGTTGCCGAAAAAGCCCAGCTGCGGGCCGCTGTTCAAAACTTCAATCAGAGCTTCCTCAATGGCTGCATGGCCTGCCTGGTCGTATGGCAGGCGGTAAGCTCTGGGTTTTTCTGCCATTTGATTAGCTTCAAGGTTGGTCAGCCAGATATAGATATCACCCTCTTCATCCCGTTTTTCATTGGGTTCTTCTATCACTGCATAGTGGAACAGGAACTTTGCAGGAAGGTTGGTTTCACTGGGCCAGCCCTGCGCTTCCTTCCATCCGATGTAACAGCTCCAGTAAAAACCAACGGCAACGATGACCAGCACCGTTTTCAGTTGCCAGGGCAGTCTACCGCTGATCACTGCAAGCAAGGTGAGAGCAGTCAGAAATACATAGGCCAGAGTCAGGCCAAGCAGTTGTTCGGTCATTTTTTGGTAGCCTCGATAATGCTTTTCTGCAATTGGTTGATATTGGTGACGTTTCCGTTCGGAGTCAGAGTAAAGCGCAGCGCTGTTCGCTCTTCGTTTTCCGCTTTCAGAAGGGTAGTGCTGTAGTGCACGACCTTAAGCACAGGGTTCACTTCGGCCATGTAGATTGTGACTGGCACTTCCTGCTGATCTTCACTTTTGAAATAGTGGAGATTGATGATGTACTCCCCCGGAGGGCGGCCACGAATGGTAAGGACTTCCTGATTGATGGGGTTGGTAATGGTCTTGCCATTTATCACCTGAGTGTCATTAGCATTACCACGATCATCCCGATCCAGATGCATCAAACCCTGGTTGGTTTTTTTGTACCAAACCATATTCCTGTCCGGTCCCAGAGCCCAAAGGTCAATATCGTTGGGATTATTGTCCGGCCAGCTGACCGTGACCATGAACTCCGCTTTGGGATCAATGATTCCGGTTTTTGCGGGAGGATTTAGCAGAAGCAGGGCCACCAGAAACAGAAACGTAAATGTCAGTAGGGCGTTAAACAGCAGGTCAGTAAACGGGTCTATATCAAAGCCATATTGTCGTCTCAGGAGGCGCATGCTGTTGTGGCCCCATGTGTGACGCCATCGACTGAGGAGAGATGCTGATCCGCTTCAATCGTACGCGTGACAAACTGGTCCGCAATACGGTCCAGAAACAGATATTGCAGGCTGAGTACCATACTGCAGGTCAGACCCACCAGTGTGGTACTCATGGCTATACCCATGCCCTGAGTCATACGTTGCATCAGGGTTTTGATATCCGAGATGGTCAGGCTATCCAGCCCGGATACGGAGCTGAGCATCATAATAAATCCGATGACTGTTCCCAGCAGACCCAGTTTGATCATAGTTCCAGCTATGAACCAACCCACCTGATGGGTACCGCGGGCTTTTTCCAGCAGCACTTCCGCTTGCAGGGTTTTATCTGAGTCTGCTTCCGTGCAGGAGGTTGAGAAATAATCCTGTGCCAGAGAGAGTCCGGCAGGGTAACTCATCAACTCATAACCTCGTTGGTAGCAGTGCTCCAGCATCAGGTATTGCTGAGTGAGAAAGAAACTTCGGTAGGCACAATGCATACTCATCACTAGCAACATAGCAATGATAACCAGACATAAGCGGGTGTTATCCTGAGCGATGATGACTTGCAGAACCCCCAGATCCCAGCTTAGAAATAACCCAAACAGGATCAGTCCAAACATGAGTAACCATTGCATCAGAGCTTTATAAGGCACGAGTGCTCCCATAGAGATTATCCTCCATAAAAAATTGCCAGACGTTGAGTTAAAGTGGGGCGGACTTAATCCGGTAAGCTAAATACCAGTAAACTATCGCCAGGAGGGTAACCCGCTATTTTATTGCCTCCGGCAGCTACAGCGATGTACTGTTTGCCGTTGACCGTATAGCTGATAGGTGGCGCATTGACGCCATACTGCTGCTTGAATGACCAGAGTTTTTTACCGCTGTCTTCATCCAGAGCAAAGAATTCACCATCACCCTCACCGCTGAAAACCAGACTTCCAGCCGTTGCAAGCGTGCCCCCCACCATAGGTAAGCGACTTTTATGCTGCCAGAGTAGTTTTCCGGTTTGCAGGTTTATTGAGCTGAGTGTGCCGTACTTCTGATCATCATTCTCAAACTCAAAATAGGTATAGGTCTGCCAGGGTAGAGCTTCATTGTTGTTCAACTGTTTACGGTAGTATGTGGCGGGCCTATGAATGCCGGTAACATAGACACTGTTTTTCTCAGTATTAACTGTAACGGGGGACCAGCTGGTGCCGCCTGCAATACCAGGGGAGATTGTGACTCCTTGTTCTGTCGGGTCCGCGAACAGATTTTCCTGAGGCACAAAGGCATCGGATTTGAAGAGTAGCTTACCGGTTTCACGATTATGAACATAAAACCAACCGGTTTTACCCGCCTGGCCGACGGCTTTAACCGTTTTGCCGTTGTAAGTTGTTTCGAACAGGACCGGAGGGCTGGAAACATCGTAGCCCCAGCGATCATGCGGAACCTGCTGGTAGGCCCATTTGATCTCACCGGACTGGCTATCCAGGGCAACCAGGCTTGAGGTATGCAGGTTATCACCCGGACGGGTAGAACTGTCCATATTCGGGGCCGGGTTTCCTGTGCCCAGGAATAACCATCCGGTTTCGGTATCTACTGCAGGGGTTGTCCAGATGGAACCGCCACCCAGCTTCCAGCTGTTTTTAAAACGGTCGGCGATGCTTTTCTCTTTGCCAATATCCCGGTTCAGGTTTGTACCGCTGGGTGTTAACTCGCGCCATTCACCCACCCAGTTTTCACCCGAAACACTGTACCAACGCCATAATTCCTTGCCGGTTTCGACATCAAAGGCGGCTACAAAACCTCGCAGTCCGGTCCGGCCATCTCCCAGGCCAATGACTCGGAGACCATCATCTGTATCCAGATGTAACCCATAACCGGCTCCGGTACTGCCCACAATTACCATGTTGTTGAACACCTGAGGCGCCATATTGAAACTGTGGCTGGTGCCGCCAATCACTTTAGCGTTATCACCCAGGGACACCCCTTCAAGAAGGCCATCCAGACTTTCCTGCACAGAAAGTGACAGATCTTCTACCTTTTTGTCCCAGAGTAATGTGCCATCGTTCCTCTGCAGCGCGATCAGGTGTCCATCAATCGTTGCCATAAACAGTCGGTCATCTTTAGCCGCCAGCCCACGGTTAGAGGGTCCGCAGCAGCTTTTTTTGCTGGTTAACGGGTGCTCATAGCGCCAGAGTTGTTTACCCGTGTCAGCTTCCAGTGCAACTACATGATTAAACGGTGTCGTTAGATAAAGGACATTACCTATTTTCAAAGGGCTGCTTTGGAAGGTCGCTTTTATGCCGTTGTTAAACTGCCAGGCTAATTCAAGTTTGTGAACATTACTTTTATCAATTTGAGAGAGAGGACTAAACCTATGATTGTCCAGACCGTTGCCATAAGTACTCCAGTCCTCAGGGGCTGCAGAGAGCAGAGTACTCACCAGGAGCAATGGTGTTATGGAGCAGGCGCGGATTCTCATGGATTTAGTCCTCGTTTTACTTTCAAAAATGCAAAAATGGTTTGTGTTATGCCTGGCTTAAAGCAATAAGATCAGCCATTGTCAGGGTACCAATGATGTTTTGATCAGGGTCCATCAACTCATATAAAGCATCGCCACCGTTATCGAAGATACTAAAGAGTAGAATAGCACCGCCATCACCGCCACATTCAGAATGTGGATGCAGATCCGGTTGGGCTACCGTGTAGCTACCGGTAGCTCGAACTTCGGTTAAGTTACCCCGGGCATCATAGATATGATGTTCACCGCTGAGTACCACAATTTTGTTCAGGGCACAGTGACGGTGAAGGATGATAGGTTTATGGGGCTCCAGTTTGAACAGGACTTCTGCACGTTGTTGGGTTTCATCGATATGCAGTATGGAATATTGAATATGTTCCAGCCCTTCCAGGCTTCTCCAATCTGCTACATCCTCAATGCGTTGTAAGCTCATTTCCTTCCTCACATAGTTGTTTTCTTCTTACCTTACTGATTCCGGGAGTGAAGAAATATCCTGAAAATGACTGTCGAAATCGGGCATTTTGCCCGATACATACAACACTGAGATTCTCTAAAATAACAGACGGATATGAAGAGGGTCCATGTATGAAGACAATTCGATTGAATTGGTTATTAGTAATAATGGTTTTGTTTTCAGGCATGGCTGCGCTTGTAATATCAGCTGCTTTGGCACTTTATGATTCTGACAGAAGTTCTCGGAAACATGCTGAAGATGTTACGCAAATCGTCAAAAAGCAACTGGACTGGCAGGTTTTAAAGTTAGATAACCAGATTATGTCCAGAGATCACTTTCCCGATTTCTTTTTATGGAAAAGAGGCAACAGTTTCTCCGGCTTATGTGTGATCTTCGAAACACCAGATGGTGAGGTAGCGCGAAGCCTTTGCAGTGGCGAAGCGACTGAAGAGTTATGGCCTAACTGGTTTTCGGATCTCTATCTGCTGTTGTTTAATCCGGATATGGAGGTACATCAGGAACTCCACTCGAAAGCAAAATTCGAGGGAGTTATTAAAGTGGCCCCCAGTACCGATGCGGTATTGTTTAATGCCTGGCAGAAAATCAGCAGTCTGATGTCTTTCGCTGTTCTAACCGTTCTTATTTTATGTGTCATTCTGGTGGCCTCTTTACATTGGGTATTGCGGCCAGTGAAAAACACCCAGCAGATTCTCAAAGAGATGCGGCGTGGCAATCTCGATGCGCGGGTACCGGATTGTAGAATTTACGAGTGGCAGGAGACCGCCGCAGCGATTAACAAACTGGCTTCCAATCTCAGTGAAACATTGAATGAGCGCAAGCAGCTTTCACTTAAAATGTTACATATTCAGGAAAATGAACGCAGACATCTGTGCCGGGAATTGCACGATGAACTGGGCCAGTCACTAACGGGTTTACGGGCAATTGCCTGTTTTATGGAATCGGAGGTAAAGGAAAATTGTCCTCAACTCTCCACTAAAGTTAGCCAGATTTCGCTTATCTCACAACATATGATGGAACTGGTTAAAAGCCTGTTATTCCGCCTGCGCCCGGCAGATATTGATGAGCTGGGTTTTCTGGAGAATCTGAAGTTATTGATCGATAACTGGAACAATAAGCATCAGGACAAACATTGTGAATTGATTTTTACGGGGGTGAAACAAGAGATACCCGCTCCGGTAGCGATCAATATTCTGAGAATTGTGCAGGAGTGTTTAACCAATATAGTGAAACATGCGTCTGCCTATCAAGCAGAAGTTTCATTGCGGTTGGATTCTGAAGAGCAAGAGCTGTTCCTGACTATCCGGGATAATGGCAACCTGACCTGTCCGGAAGAACTAATCAAACCGGGCAATGGATTGTTGGGTATTAAGGAGCGTGTTAACGCGCTTAATGGTGAGTTAAAGTTAGAACGTTCTGCCTTGGGCGGTTTAAAGGTGGGTGCAGTTATTCCAATTCAGGATTATGAAGGTACTGATGAAGCCCATTAATATACTGCTGGTTGATGACCACGCTATTGTGCGTGAAGGTTACCGGGCGTTACTGAACCGGCAGGAAGGGTTCAATATTGTGGCGGAGGCCGAGTCTGGGGAAAAAGCTTATGCTTTGTATCGCCAGTTGGCGCCGGATCTTGTGTTACTGGACCTTTCTTTACCGGGTAAAGGCGGTTTGGCTACACTGATACAAATTCGCCAATTTGATCCAAAGGCAAATATTCTGGTGTTCAGCATGCATCAGAATCCTGGGGTGGCAAAAAAAACAATTGAAGCCGGTGCCCGTGGCTATATTACTAAGAGCAGCGATCCAAATGTTTTAGTGGGAGCTGTTCGTGATGTTATGAATGGACGGGTGGCAATGAGCGATGATATTACCCGTGGGCTGGCGCTTGAAAATATTAACGGTGAAAGATCGATCCTTTCTGATTTGACCACCCGTGAGTTTGAAATTTTACGTATGTTGGCGGAAGGTAAAACTAAATCAGATATCGCGGATACTTTGTGTATCAGTATTAAAACCGTGGCAAACAGTCATTATCTGATTAAAAGTAAACTGCAGGTCAAAACAGATATTGAACTGATTCATGCTGCGATTCAGGCCGGGATTATTTTACCGCCTGAAGTGTAAGTTCCGAATAGGTGGGATGGGTGTTCAAATATCTCTGGGTGTTAATTTATACGCTAGTGCTGGTCTGGTCCGGGATAGACCCTAAGGATCAATTTACCTGGTTGCTGGAAGTGCTTCCTGCCATTGTGGGTGGTCTTCTGTTGTTGATAACTTTCAAAAGCTTCCCTTTAACGCCATTACTTTATCTGCTGATTCTGGTTCATTGCATTGTTTTAATGATAGGTGGTCACTACACCTATGCTGAAGTGCCGTTTTTTGAGGGATTATTCGGTGCAGAGCGCAATAACTATGACAAGGTAGGGCACTTTGCTCAGGGTTTTATTCCGGCAATACTCGCCAGAGAGGTTCTGATCCGAAAACAGGTGGTCAGCGGTAGAGCCTGGTTAAACCTGTATGTAGTTTCAGTGTGCTTAGCCTTTAGTGCTTTTTATGAGCTGATTGAGTGGTGGGTTGCACTCTTAACGGGAGAGGATGCTGAAGCCTTTCTGGGAACTCAGGGTTATATCTGGGATACCCAATCGGATATGGGGTTAGCCTTAACTGGGGCTATCTGTGCAATTCTACTGCTCAGTCGCTGGCATGATCAGCAATTGAAAAAGTTGTCTGCCTGATTTACGCCTGGTCCGAATAGTATTCTTTAATCTCCCAGAACTGATCTCTGACCTGGTTAAAGGCTTCTATGATTCTAGGATCAAACTGGCCTTTACTCTGGTTAAGAATGATATCTTCCGCTTTTTCACGGCTATAAGCTTTTTTGTAAACCCGCTCACTTACCAGCGCATCATAAACATCAGCTACAGCCATAATTCTGGCTGGTAGAGGTATATGGTCACCTACCAGCCCTTTAGGGTAACCCGTACCATCCCAGCGCTCGTGGTGATAATGGGCAATATCTCTGGCGTAGTGAAGGAATGTAGTGTTGCCATCAAAAGAAGGTGATGAGGTGAGCGAATTAATGGCTTCCTCTATGGCATCACTTCCCAGGGTGGTATGCCTTTGCATCACAGCAAATTCTTCGGACGTTAATTTACTTGGCTTATGCAGAATATGGTCGGGTATGCCTACCTTTCCAACATCATGCAGAGGAGCCGATTTATAGATCTGCTCAATTGCTGAATTGGAAAGCTGATTTTTAAAATCTGGGTGGGTTTTTAGGGATTTAGCCAATACTTCGACGAATTTTTGTGTGCGTTGGACGTGCTGACCAGTTTCGTTATCACGGGTTTCAGCTAAGGTTGCCAGGCTCAGTATTGTTGCGTCCTTAGTGGCTTCCAGTTCAGCTGTACGACGATGAACCTTTTTCTCCAGTGAACGGTTTAACGCGACCAGTTCCTGCTCAGCTACGGCACGGCCTGAATCCGCTCTTGCCCAGAACCACAGCAGTATGGAACCAAGCGGGTATGCCAGCAACAATGGGTATAGATAGGTCATATGCTCAAGGAAAAAGGGCAGCCCCATGCGGTGGTCGTCATTAATAACGGTAAGTTTCCAGGCGGAAATACAATTAGCGTTAAAATGCTCAAATTGCGGTGTGTTTTTATGCGGCTCTATAGAAAAAAAGCGTACACGCCCCATGTCTGCATTGATAATGCCCGAAGTCTGATCTTTCAGCTGTTCCCATAATTCAGGGTACTCACGTGCGAATGAATGCTTTGAATCTAATAAAAACCCCCATTCTTTCTGGCGGACGTCGTGTGATAACCAGTAACCATCCCGGTTAATTAGCATTCTTTTGCCAGGGATAGATGACAAAGCGTTACGAAAATGGTCCAACAGAATGTTGCCATCAAAATTCATCACCACAACCGCTTTAACCTTCTGATTTTCATCATATAAAGGGCGTGCAAAACGGATAACCGGTTTGTAGGGGGTTTCAATTTTGCCATTTTCGATATTCAGATCTAACTGTGAAACAAAAACTTTGCCATTAGGAAGGTCTAAGGCTTCAGTAAAATAGTAACGATCAGATTTATCCTGCAGGTCGGCATTGGCAACTACCTGTGGAGTCCCATTATTGTAATTCACACGTACTAATTCCTGGCCGGTGGCTGATAAAAGCCGGATCTGGTCATAGATTTTGTGAGTTTTGATAATATTCAGGAACAGTAATCGAATGTGTTCCAACTGCTCTGGGTCGGAAGGGGCTGAGATAAATCCCCGGGTTATCTGACTGTTGGAAATGAAGTCGGTATCTATGTAGATCCGTTCCATCTGTTCATTAACATTAGATTGAACAATCTCTGCGGCGCTGGCAACGCGATTGTCCAGACGCTCTGACACAACCTCTTCGAGCAGAAGAAATGCCAGGTAGATGGCGATAAAGCCAATAAAGCTTAGTGGAAGCCAGACGCGCCAAAAGCGTCTGTTGGTTCCTGCGCGAACTTGCCGGGACTGGAAAAAGTAATTCATTCAATCAGGTCTATAACAACACTAACAACAACGATACAAGACCTTAACTACAGCGAATCCTTGTGGAGCGAGGTCAAACCTAAATACTACGAAGGCTGGATTCTACTTAACTGGTTATCGCGGTGCACAAGAGTATTGAGTAAGAATTAACCTTTTATGATCTGGATCAGTTTTTCCGGGGCTACACCTTGATCCTAGGCGATTAAAACTGAAATGGTTAAAGCATTAGTTTTAATGCGCTCATATCGTTAGAATCAGGCGACTTATCCCAACAAGGCTTGTAAATCTGATGTCTGAACTGCCCCAGCTTCTGCAACAGGCGACGCTGAAAAGAGAAGCGTTATTAGAAAAACTACACCAGGAACAGACAGATTGTTACAGACTTTTTCATGGAACCAATGAAGGCTGGGGCGGACTTACCATTGATCGTTATGGCGAACAGTTATTTGTTCAGACATTCCATCAATCTCTGAGTTCAGAGGATTTGAATGCAGTTGTTGAGCATTATCAAAACCAGTTTGAAATAACAGAAACTGTTTACAACGACCGCAGTGCTAAAAACTCCAGACGATCCGACGAGAATTTTAAAAAAAGTCATGAGCTAACCGGGCAAGAGTTGGGTGTGACATACCGGGTTAAAGGTAAACATTCCGGACAGGACCCACTGTTGTTTCTGGATATGCGGGTAGGCAGACGTTTTATTCTCGATCACTGCAAAGATAAATCGGTTTTAAATCTGTTCTCCTATACCTGTGGGGTAGGAATTTGTGCAGCGACTGCGGGAGCCAGTGAAGTCTGGAATGTGGATTTTGCTCAACGTAACCTTGCCGTGGGCATGGAAAATGCTGAACTTAACCAACTGCAAAATCATGACATCCAGTTTATCCAGAGTGATTTCTTCACAGCGGCGAAGCAACTGGCGGGTATCCCGGTAAAACAAAGGGTCAGAAGGGGCCAGAAACCCAGACCTTTTCTAAAGCTTGAAGAGAAACAGTTCGATCTGGTTTATCTGGATCCACCACGCTGGGCCAAAAGCCATTTTGGAACGGTTGATCTGATCAGAGATTATCCTAGCGTTTTAAAACCTTCCCTCTTAGCAACAAAAGAGGGTGGTACTTTGGTGTGTACTAATAATGTGGCCAAAGTACCTCTGGATGAGTGGGTCGATATCATCAAACGATGCGCAACTAAAGCGGGTAGGGATGTTAAAGATATTGAAATTCTGACACCTGAAGCAGACTTCCCATCGTTGGATGGTCAGCACCCGCTCAAAATTGCGGTATTACAGCTTTGACAGTTCAGGGCCGCCAGCGGTAATCCGCTAACCGGATTTTGCCATTGAGAAACACAACTCCCTCTTTCTCTAAACGGTTTTTCTGCTCTTTATAGGCACTAGAATCAATTGGGAAGGAGAGCTTACCCTGAGCGTTTAAAACCCTGTGCCAGGGTAGTTTAGTGCCATGGGGTAGTTGGCTTAACGTGCGTCCGACAGCACGCGCCATTTTGGGAAACCCCGCAAGCTCTGCAATCTGTCCATAAGTGGCAACTTTACCTTCTGGAATCAGAGCAAGGATTTGCCAGATTTTTTCTTTAAATGAGCTTTCCATGAGGTTACTTTTGCCTAAGGTGGAGGCGAACAAATTATCCCAGATAGGTTCCCGTATCTATCAATTTCATAAAATCTCCACGTTTATGCAGCCTTAAAACTGTTTCTACCACTTCATGGTCAAGAGTTTTGGCCTTTTCTTCCATCAGTATTTCCAGAGTTCTGGTCATACCCAGTGACGCTCTGTAAGGGCGGTTAGCAGCCATGGCATCTAGGGAGTCAGCTACTGCCAGAATTTTAGATTCTAAGAGCAGTTCATCGCCAACAAGCCCTTTTGGGTAACCACTACCATCAATACGCTCATGGTGCTGGGCAATGATTTTAATAGTCTTTTCGCAAAAGCCTAAGGCCCTAAGGTGATCAGCTCCAGAGGGTACATGCTCTTTGATTACTTCATATTCTGGTTTTGTTAGAGTGGAAGGCTTATTCAGGATCTCATTAGGGACGAACATTTTACCGATATCATGAACCAGGCCAGAGAGTCTGAGCTGTTCAATGGAATGTGTAGGTAGATTCATCTCAAAACCTATCAACGTACTTAATTTAGAAACATTCACTAAGTGCAGATAAGTCGTGGTGTCGAACATTTCCACTCTGGATAAGAGTTGCCAGATGGGTAATGAGCTTGTTTGTTTGGGCGAGTATGTACTCTGAATGAAATCCTTTTCAGTTTGGCTAAAGAAATTCATAGGGTCCTACATTAACTTCTACTGCGAATCGGTGGTTGTGCTTCCGTTCAAAAGCCATACATCCTGTCTAGTAATCTATATAAAACCATGCAGTTTGTATAGATTTTAGCTGGATCATACCTTTTTTTGATATTTTGTCTAATATTGATATGACAAATAGGGGGTATCTGGGATTTACCTATGCAGTAAACACTAGAAGAACTAGAAGCGAAAATGACAGACCTCCCGCTGTTACGTGCTGTGATGTTTGAACTTTGCAAGGCAGATCCGGATGATGTTGATTTTTTTGATGATCTTTACGGTCTGGCGTGTTCAGACCCATCACTGGCCTCGTTAATACTGGCTTCTGCCAATGCGGCTTCATCATCACCTAATGTGCATATTCATAGTTTACGTGCGGCATTAACCCGGATTGGGTCAAAATCTATTTATCGATTAGTTGCATTAGCGTCTGTCGCGAAGGTATTTATACCTAATCAACCGCAGCATCGTGAACTCTGGTTGCACTCTGTACAGGTTGCGATTCTAACTTCTGAAATCTATAAGAGTGTTTACGGTAAAGGGGAGGCTGAGGAACTGGCATATCTGTGCGGTTTACTCCACGATATTGGGCGTCTGGTTATGTTCCAGTTTTCCCCAGACATTATCGAACATATTGAAAAAGCTGAATGGTGTACCCCGGATGACCTTATTGAGGTGGAGTCTGTAAGTCTCGGTTATGATCATTCAAGTCTTGGTTTTCTTGCAACTCAAAAAATGAAATTACCCACTCTGATCTGCAATATCATTAGGTACCATCACTCTGTAAAGGCATTGACCCATGAGAAAGTTCCAAAACAGATGCAAAAAATATTACTGTGTTTACAGGTGGCTGATGCAATCAGTGTGTATATATGTAGGCATCGCAGTTGGGAAAGTTTATCTCTTGAACAATTTAAATCGGATATGTTTGAATCAGTGTTAAAGGAAGACTGGTCTGATATTTACCCGGCGCTGGATACTATAATTAAACAACTGCCGGAGCAGATGAATAACGCAACAGAACAAGCACAGGCCTTAGGAATTTAGACTGAATGTATAGCATCAAGGTAATTGCGGAAGAATCAGGTATTAAGCCTGCGACTCTCAGAAAGTGGGAGGAACGCTATGGCTTCCCTATGCCTGTGAGAAATCCCAATGGTGCTCGTTCGTATACCGATCAGGACCTGAATAATCTTAAGTCAATTAAGGCGATGATTGATCAGGGGTTGCGGCCTTCAAAGATATTCTCAGAAAAACTCGTTGATACCACTACAAAAAAGAGCGCAGGTGTATTTGCTGAAGAAGTAGAAAAAATCTATTCGTTAGCAAAAGAGGGCTTATTTGAAGAATCGCTGGAGTTACTTAAAAGCTTCAGTAATTCCCTAAGTACTCTCAAATTTGTGGAAACCATTTGCGCACCACTTGCAGTGAAAGTAGGGGAAGGCTGGGCGTCCGGAGATATCCCGGTTTATACGGAGCATGCAATCTCTGAACAGATCCATGCAGTACTCACCATTGACCAGAGCTGTTTCTATGATACTGATGCACCGCTGGCGATTCTTTGTACCCTGAGTAATGAATATCACACTCTGGGTCTTAAGATGGCGAACGCTATTCTTAACGACGCAGGGTGCAGGACGATTTATCTGGGCGCTGGATTACCCGTCTCCGAGATTTCAGCAGCGGCAGTTTCCTTCCAGCCAGAATATGTAGGCATCTCTATAACAACGAATACTTCACCGCGAATCATTTGCGAACAGGTCTCTTTATTGAGGTCAAAGCTGGCACCGGAAATATCGATTCTTCTGGGTGGTGCAGGCTGCTCATATTTACGTGAACTACCCGAAGATTCTGAGGTGATTTCTGAGCTCGCTAAAATTTACAAGCTGATCTGAAACGTGCTTTTAGCGTCCAGACGACTTTCCTCTAAAAATAAATTGATCTGAAACTTAGCTGTTGACTTATAACCCCGGGACAAGGTTTGTGGTGAGGGGATTACAGGCACGGTTTTATTGTGTTGAAACTAACCTCTAGTGCCTAAAAACTGTACTATCTATGGGGTGATTATACTTTAGTTAAATGCTAGGGTAACACGCAATCAAATTTCATGTAGTTAGATGTATGGCCACGCTAGAAACTCTGAATTTCGATAACAGTTATGCTCGGCTGCCTGAACAGTTCTATCAGCAGGTGATGCCTACACCTCTCAAAAAACCTTTTTTGATTGCATTTAATTCAGATGTAGCGGAACTACTGGATCTTGACCCCTGTACATTATCACCGTCCTCACTGGCTGATTATTTGGGGGGGAGCACGGCTTTTCCAGGAAGTGAACCTATCGCCATGAAATACACCGGACATCAGTTTGGTGTGTATAACCCTGATCTTGGTGATGGACGAGGTTTGTTGCTGGGTGAGATTGTAAATAACAACAATCAGCGTTGGGATTTACATCTTAAGGGTGCAGGTAAAACAGCTTTTTCCCGATTTGGCGACGGTCGAGCGGTGTTGCGTTCAAGCATTCGTGAATATCTCGCCAGCGAGGCTATGCAAGGTCTGGGCATTCCTACAACTCGAGCATTGGCTCTGACGGGTAGTGAAGAGATGGTCATGCGTGATGGCATGATGGAGCCTTGTGCAACTTTGCTAAGAGTTTCTGAATGTCATATCAGATTCGGTAATTTTGAGTACTTTTACCATACCAACCAGCATGATGAACTTAAGCGTCTTGCGGATTACTGCCTGGTACGATACTTCCCACAGTTTTTAAATGCCCGGAATCCTTATCTGGCTATGTATCAGGAAGTGGTTAAAAGAAGCGCAGAGCTGGTGGCTAAATGGCAGGCTTATGGATTTGTTCATGCTGTTCTCAATACAGATAACATGTCCCTGATCGGCGAAACCTTTGATTATGGCCCATACAGTTTTATGGATGAGTACAAACCGGGGATGGTCAGCAACCAGAATGACCATCAGGGGCGATATGCATTCAGTAAGCAACCGGATATTGTGCAGTGGAACCTTTCTGCATTGGGGCAGGCTCTCTTACCATTGATAGACAAGGAAGAACTATTGTCTGCTCTTAACCGCTTTCCTGACCTGTATCAGAGCTCTGAGATAGCAGAATTTCGTAAACGTCTGGGTTTGCAGTCGGAGCTGAGCGAAGATTCCGCTTTGATCAAACAATTGCTTGATATGTTTAGCCATCAAGCCGTGGACATGAATCGTTTTTTCAGAACGCTGAGTGATTACGATGGTGGTGCAGAAAGCATCCTTTATTTAGAACAATTGGTACAAAATACCAATGAGTTGCGTACATGGTTGGAAGCGTATGACAAGCGTCTGGATAAAGAGGCAGCCAGCTTTCCAATTTGGGCTGCACAGATGCGCTCAGTTAATCCTCAATTCATTTTGCGTAACTATATGGCGCAGGAAGCGATTAATAAGGCTTCAGAGGGGGATTTTTCATTAATTCACGACCTCGTGGAGTTGTTGAGAGCGCCAACTAGCCAAAGTGCAAAAATGGTGCATTATTCGGCTTCTCCACCTGCTTGGGCAGGCTCAATTTGCCTAACTTGCTCCTCTTAATACTAAAAACCTATATACCGGGTAAAGAAAGTGGTTTTTTTTCGTTGACCCTGCCGCAAAACCCCTATAGATTGGGTATCGCTCGAATGTAAGTCGTCTATTTATGCTTCACAACACCGAGGGAGTAGCTTTAAAAGGTACTTCGTCCTGTTTTTCATAAGTAATCGCAACACTTCAAGCAAGGCCGCTTTGGCAGCAAAGCATTATATTACTCTTAAAGAATGGGACACTACTATGTCTACTACTGGTACCGTTAAATGGTTTAACGACGAAAAAGGATTTGGATTCATCGAGCAGGAAAATGGCCCAGATGTATTCGCTCACTTCTCTGCAATTTCAGGCGACGGCTTCAAGAGCCTGGCTGAAGGCCAGAAAGTTAAGTTCACTATCACTCAGGGCCAGAAAGGTCCTCAGGCTGAGAACATCGAAAAAATCTAAGTATTTTTTCTGAAGATAAAAAAGCAAGGCATGCCTTGCTTTTTTTGTGCCTGAAAAATATAGGCTATTAACCAATGGCTGAAATTTTTAACACGCCTTGAGTTTTTTTCGCCCAACTTGCCAATTCTTCCAATGGCATCGGTTTAGAAATATAAAAGCCTTGTTGATAATCGCAGTTTATTTGTTTCAAAATATTGAACTGCTCCAGTGTTTCGACCCCTTCAGCGACAACTTTTACACCTTGTAAATGGCAGAGATCTACGAGGGCTTTTGCTAAGTCTGTTTTCCCTTCAACAGCGATCCTTTCTACCAGTTGTTTATCAAATTTAATGATATCAATAGGGTATTCCACCATTTGCATCAGACTTGTATAACCGGTGCCAAAATCATCAATAGCAATCTTATATCCAGACTCTCGCAATTGATCTAGCCAAACCAAGGCATTTTTTTGATGTTCCGGCATATAAGTTTCTGTTATTTCAAAGACGATATTTGCAGTGTTGAGGTTAAAGCGGCTTTCCAGATGAGAAAGTTTTTTTATAAAACGGTCAGAATTGATTTCTGCTGAAGAAATGTTAATGGAAATTTCCATTTTTTTCCCCAGAATCTCTTTAAGCTTTGGAACATCTTTGAATGCCTGAGAAATAACCCACAGATCAACCTTTTCAAACAGACCTGTAGTTTCAGCAATAGGGATAAACAGAGCCGGGGAGACTGGACCTAAGTCCTTAGAGTTCCATCTAACCAATGCCTCGCAGCCTTTGATATTTCCATTTCGATCGAGTATTGGCATGTAATTTAAGAAAAACTCTTTATCGAAGTCGATATCTTTCAGTCTGGATTCGATATCTTTTTTGTACCGGTCTTTTTTAGCCAGGTCCTTGGAATAGAAAGACATCTGGTTTTTGCCGGCTTTTTTTGCTTGGTACATAGCCAAGTCTGCGTTAGATATTAACTGCGATAAGGTATGCCCATCTTCAGGGTAGGTAGCAATACCGAGGCTGGCAGTCACTGGGAAATGACCCAATTCAAAACTAAAACCATTATCAAAACTATGTAAAACTTTTTTACCAAAAGATCTAATCGAATTGGCATCGACATATTCCATTAGCAGGGTAAATTCATCACCGGATAATCTGAAGACCTGAAACCTGCAAGTAGTGCATTTTTCAGAAAGCAGTTGGACAGTATGATTCATCTTCGCCGCTACGGCTTTCAATAATTGGTCACCTATTTCATGACCATATTTATCATTTACAAATTTGAAGTTATCCAGATCAAGGTACAGTAAAGCTAACCGGCATTGATGCTTTTCTGCATCTGCCAGTTTCTTTGTTGCCGTTTCATAAAAGGAATTTCTATTGGGTAGCTGTGTTAGGGAATCTGTTCTCGAATAGGTATAAGTCTCATCCAGTGAGCGTTTCAGTTGCGAATAGAGGTTTTTAAATCTTTTCCCCAATCGACCAATTTCATCATCGTCATGAGGATAGGAAATCTCTTCCTGTCGCTGTTCCATGACTGCGGTAAGTTGGTAGTCCAGATTGGCAATAGGGCCGGTAATATACCTTTTAATTAAGATCTGTAATAAGAGGTAGGTCAGACCGGAACAAACAATGAATATGAAAATTAATCGGAGTTTCAGTTCCAGCAAGCTGTTCGCCATAAACTGGCTATTTGGGTTAAAAACGAGACTATAGTCGCCGTGTAGTTGGATGGAACTTTTTAAATCAGCGTTAGCATTCTGCTGAGGTGTTTCTGCTAGTACTGAATAACTTATTATTGCTTGATATTCAGATTGGTATTGGGCTAATAGCCTGTCAAATTCGCGTGGTTCAACAGCTACAATCATTTGGATTACATGATCTTCCTGATTAAATACAGGTGCTTGTAGCGTACGTGAATCCAGAGATACTCCTTTCTGAATTATGGTATGGCCGTTCTGTATCAAGTGCTCCCATTCTACATTTTTATTACCATGGCTGAGTCTTTTAGCAAGATCAATCTGGATGGGTTTGATCGTTGAAAAAGGGTCAGAACTGTTTTCTATGTATAACGAGAGGGTCTGCCCCTGTTTTATTACGCTGAGAGAGGCAAATTCATTTCTACTTTCAAAATAGCGCTTAATTACAGAATTCAGATTGGCTGTGAGTACCTTTACTTTATATATGTTGTCAGCATCCTGAATATATTTTGCAAACGTTTCCCCTTCCAGCAGGGAAAGAAGATAAGAGTCCACAAAATTCTGATAAGAGCTAAACGACGACTTAAGTTTACTGAGTTTGTGCTCCAGCGTGTTTACTTCTAGAGTAAACAGAGATTGTTTTTCTTGTTGGTATATCACCATCATTGCCAGAGCATAACTGACAAGAATAACAGGTAATATTAACAGGCTTGCCCGCTTACTGAGATTCATGGATATTTAATATCGCGTTGGTGATCCTCAGTCTTGTTTCAACGTTGTCGTTGCTGAGTGGCTTATATAAGGCGCTTTTATTGAGGATGTCTTTGGAAGGGAAAACCTCTGGATCATTTTTATACGCTTCAGATGTAATCTTAAGTGCAGTCTCATTGGGCGAAGCAACATACACATCTTCGGCATTTATGGCAGCAACTTCAGGGCGGTTTAGGAATTCAATAAAGTCTAAAGCAAGCTCTGTATTTTTAGATGTTTTCGGGATAGCGAGACAATCTACCCAGAGTACAGTGCCCTCTTTGGGAATCGTGTATTTCCAGAGATCTTCACTTTCGGCAATGTTATTCATCGTATATTGATCGCCACCGTACGCCAGAGCCATATACAGATCTTCTCTACGGCTACCTGTATGCAGGTAAGAGATCGCATATTCATAGGTCAGCACATCATTAGTTTGCCTTTTTAAAATTTCAAAAGCCTGGGAGAGTTCCGCTTTGTCTTCAGAATTGAGGTTCTTGCCCATCAGGAAAAGCGCAGGAGCTAACATGTCAGTATAATCATCCAGCATGCCAACATGCCCTTTCATATTTGTTTCGGGTTCCAGCAGGTCCTTCCATGAAGAGGGCGGCTGTGTAACTTTATCTGAACGATACACTATGCCCAGTGTGCCCCAGAAATATGGAACTGCATAGTTGCCACAGCGGTTGCGCCAGAATTTTCCTGTGTTTGATATCGAGGGTATGCGGTCTTCACTAAGTTCAACTAAAAGGCCTGATTCACCAAAACGTTCTGCAACGGTTTCGTCAACAATCGCTATATCAATGCGGTGATGATCTGGTTTCATCAAAATAGCATCGCGTTTTTCGTCATTATCAAAGATTACCTGTTCCACGATATGACCTGTTTCTTCTTGCCACATTTGGATTACAGATTCGCTGAGATACTCTTCCCAGTTAAGAATAGAGAGTGTATCGGCTTGGCTATTGAGGGTAAAAAGTGAAAAGACTAGTGGAACTAAAAAGTTATTATTTTTCATCACCATACTGACATGCCTGGTTAACTAAAAAACACAAAAACATTGTAGTTCAGTTTTCTCTAATATCCAGAGGTGATGTATAAAATATCGATGGAGTTAATGCAGTCTGTGGGGAGCCAGCTCAAAGTTGGTGATTTTATGACCTAATAAAACGACTTTGCCGATGTAACGTTCGTCGCCAGTTGATGAGAATTCAAAATTGTAAGATCGCCAGATTTTGATTGTGCCGTCAGTATCACGTTTTAACCACAACCCCCTGAGATTGATGTTGGAATCAAGAAGCTGCAGTTCCAGTTCTTTGCACTGCTTTATGGTGTGTTTAAGGGCAATTTCTTTTACTTTTTGTGAGCGCCACCAGTAATAGATCACCAGTAGGATCAGGCTCAGCCAGAAGAGAGATTCCAGATCAACATACATGTACAGAGTTTCCACCAGGAGACGTTTACTTTATGCTTGTTTTACAATGAGTTGGTGTAATTTGCACGTTAAATATAAATTGGATCGTTAAATATGGACTCCCTGTTGCTGTTTGTTACAGCGAATTGGCTCAATCTATTGGCACTTTTCTGGTTCTTGATCTGTTTCAAAGGCTATTTTAATTATGCCAAGAAACGCAGTTACGACACCCCGTGCCTGGCAAGCATGATGCACACTTACCGAAAGGAATGGATGTTGCGAATGTTGACCAGGGATGTGCGTATCGCCGATACAACAGCGATTTCGAACCTTGAAAGAGGTGTTTCATTTTTTGCCTCAACTACCATGCTGATTCTTGCAGGTTTGATGACTGTGTTGGGCTCCACCCAACAGGCGATTGATATAGTCGCAGATATACCTTTTTCGATTCCTGCTACCCGTGGCGAGTGGGAGCTTAAAATTCTGCTGATGATTACTCTGTTCGTATATGCTTTTTTCAAGTTTACCTGGAGTTTAAGGCAGTACGGTTTTGTCTCCATTATGATTGGAGGGGCGCCGGCACCGGAAGAACATATATCGGACATGCAGGCTGAGGCTCACGCCAACCGCATAGCAAAAATGACATCCATGGCAGCCAATAACTTTAACTCCGGTTTAAGGACCTATTATTTCAGTCTGGCGGTACTCGGGTGGTTTATTAACCCTCTGTTGTTTATGGCCTTGACGGGTGGAGTTGTCTTTATTCTTTATCGTCGTGAATTTAAATCCTCAACGCTTAAAACTCTGATGATGAGTGACGGCGCCTGAACACAAATTTAAAAACACGGTTGAAAAGGTTCGGACAGTCCCAATATTGCTTTTATTGGTAACGCACTGCAGTAGGGCAGTGCTGTTCTTTTGAAAATAACAGCAATATTGGATTAGTGTTGATGACTACTGAAACACGTACAGAAACTCATGGTTTCCAGACAGAAGTGAAGCAACTGCTTCACCTTATGATTCACTCCCTGTATTCCAACAAAGAGATCTTTCTTCGAGAATTGATCTCTAACGCCTCGGATGCGGCAGAAAAACTTCGTTTTGAAGCATTATCTAATGGCGCTCTGTATGAAAATGATGGTGATCTTAAAATCCAGATTAGCTTCGACAAAGAAGCTAACACTCTGACCATCGAAGATAACGGTATTGGCATGAGTCGTGACGATGTTATTGAACATCTGGGTACGATTGCCAAATCCGGTACAGCGCAATTCCTTTCACAGCTGACAGGCGATCAGAATAAAGACAGCCAATTGATCGGTCAGTTTGGTGTTGGTTTTTATTCATCCTTCATTGTCGCGGACAAAGTAGAAGTATTCACTCGTAAAGCGGGTGCGCCAGTGACAGAAGGTGTGCACTGGGCATCAGAAGGTGAAGGTGAATTCACCATCGGTGATGTGGAAAAAGCCGGACGTGGTACCCGTATTACACTGCACTTGAAAGAAGGTGAAGAAAACTTTGCTGATGGCTTCGCTCTGCGTGGCCTGGTACGTAAATACTCTGATCATATCTCCATCCCGGTCATCATGCAGAAAGAAGAGATGCCGAATCTGGGAGATGAAGAGGAAAAAGACGCAGCGCCTGCAGAGCCGGAAGATGAAACCGTTAACAGTGCTACTGCACTGTGGACGCGTAATAAGTCTGATATCAAAGATGAAGAGTATCAGGAGTTTTACAAACACATCTCCCACGACTTCAGCGATTCCTTAACCTGGGCTCATAACCGTGTTGAAGGCAACATGGAGTACACAAGCCTTTTGTTTGTACCGGAGCGTGCTCCGTATGATCTCTGGAACCGCGAAGCTCCCAGGGGCCTCAAACTGTATGTTCAGCGTGTATTTATAATGGATCAGGCTGAAGAGTTCCTGCCTCTGTACCTGCGCTTCATGAAAGGTATTGTGGATTCTAAAGATCTGTCTCTGAACGTATCCCGTGAGATCCTGCAGAAAGATGAGAACGTAACCAAATTGCGTTCAGCTCTGACGAAGCGTGTTCTGGATATGCTGATTAAGCTGGCTAAAAATAATTCAGAAAAATATGCTGCTTTCTGGAAAGAGTTTGGTCAGGTTTTGAAGGAAGGTCCGGCTGAAGATCATGCTAACCGCGAGAAGATTCTTAAGTTGATGCGTTTCTCATCCACTCATAACGAGAACGATGAGCAAAATGTATCGCTGGATGCTTACATCGAGCGCATGCAGGAAGGTCAGGACAAGATCTACTACGTTGTTGCAGACAACTACAACACAGCTAAAAACAGCCCGCACCTTGAGATCTTCCGCAAGAAGGGTATTGAGGTTCTGTTACTGACCGATCGAATTGACGACTGGATGATGAGCCAGATCTTCAACTACAACGAAAAAGCTTTCCAGGACGTTGCGAAAGGTGAGCTGGATCTGGATGAAACTACATCCGAAGAAGAGAAAAAAGAACAGGAAGAAGTGGCTAAGGAAATGGAAGGTCTGGTTGAACGCCTTAAGACCAGCCTTTCCGAGCAGGTTTCCGAAGTGCGAATTACCAACCGTCTGACAGATTCTCCTGCCTGCCTGGTACTGGGAGCCCATGATATGGGATTGCAGATGCGCCAGATTATGGAAGCTGCTGGTCAGGCTGTACCGGATACGAAACCAGCGTTTGAGATTAACCCGGAACACCCTCTGATCCAGAAACTTGATCAGGAGTCCGATGAAGATCGCTTTAGTAACCTGGCTCTGGTTCTGTTTGATCAGGCAGGTTTAGCAGCGGGTGCTCAGTTGGATGATCCTGCTAGCTATGTGGCTCGCTTAAACAAACTCTTGCTTGAGTTAAGCGCCTAAGCTTAATTTCGAGTTTTCACCTTTATAAAGCGGCCATTAAGGCCGCTTTTTTTATTCTTGGCCTAAACTGGTCTATTAGCGACACAGACCTAACGGTCTTTCATGCGCTGGATCAAGGTTTTCTAACGTGTTTTCAAGTTGAATGTTATCAGGTGAAAAGAGTTGATCAGGTGAGGTTTTTATAATGAAAAAAATTATTGGCGGTTTGGCAGCGGGTCTATTGGTTCTGGGTGCTATGAATGTTCATGCAGACGGTCAGGCAGTTTATGACAAACACTGTAAAGGTTGTCATGTCGCTGGAGTAGGTAATGCTCCAAAGCCGGGAGATGCGGCTGCATGGGAAGCGCGTAAAGCTGCGGGTGTAGATGCTATGGTGCAGACAGTCGTGACAGGTAAAGGTGCTATGCCTCCAAAAGGCACCTGTGCTACCTGTGATGAAGCGTCTCTGAAAGCGGCTGTGGAAGTACTTCTGGCTCAATAAATTTTATTGAGTATTAATTAAGGCTGCATTTATCCATGCGGCCTTTTTTATACAGGCAAGATGTGCCACTCTGAAGGTATGAGACTAAGAGGTTGTTATGCCCGGAACCGATGAAGTGCAGTTGGAAAAGTTGTTACAGCAATTGCAGCAATTGAAGTCAGAGTTAGATCAAGAGCTGGATACGCTTCATCATAGTGATGCTGATGATCTGCGGGGCGGAGATAGCAAATCTATAGCACCACTTAATCATGCCCCTAGTGAAAGCATAGAAAGCTGCCAGGAGCGCATCAGGCAGGTTGAAGAAGCACTGAATCGTATAGATATGGATATTGCTGGCTATTGTGAACAGTGCGGAGCCCCTATAACCGGAAAAAAAGATCACGGTTTATCCAATCCAGATGTCAAATTGTGTAACATTTGTGCGTCAAAATAACTTTTCAAATTACTAGATCACTTCAACGGGCTTTCACGCTGTAATTGTTTATAGTTTGAATATTAATCCCTTTAAAAAGCAGATTTATGGCCTAAACTCCAGTATGGATGAGCGGTTCCAGGGATTTATCATGCATTTCATAAAGCTGTGCTGCGTTTTAATTTTCTTCTTTTTTAGTCTACCAATTTATGCGAATGAGCAGCTATCTGTTCAACTGTTATGGAAACATCAGTTCCAGTTTGCTGGATACTATGCTGCCATAGAGCAAGGCTTTTATGCGGAAGAAGGTCTGGATGTTGAGCTAAAGGAGTTTGAGTTTCACCTGAACCTCGTAAATGAGGTTTTGGAAGGCCGCAGTGATTTTGCCGTTGGCAGAACTTCACTGTTGATCGATAAAAATGCTGGCGCAGATATTGTGACTTTATTCGCAGCGTTCCAGCATTCTCCTCTTATGTTGTTAACCCGAAGTGACTCGGGAATAGCTCTTTCTTCAGATCTTAAAGATAAAAATGTCATGATTACCGACGATGCAAAAAAGGTTGGTGAACTCATGGCTATGATGCTGCAGACAGGTATCTCTGTAGCGGATTTTAAACAGCAGGAGCATAGCTATAACGTTGATGACCTTATCTTGGGTAAGACTGATGCGATGGCTTCATACATATCCAATGAGCCTTATCGAATGGAACAGAAGGGTGTTGAATACAACACCATTCACCCAAGGGATTATGGTTTTGATATGTATTCCGATCTGCTGTTTACCTCCCGTGAATTTATAATGAAAAACCCAGAATTAACGGAGCGCTTCTACAGGGCCAGCATTAGGGGGTGGTTGTATGCTTTTGAGCATGTCGATGAAATAGCTCGTGTTATCTTTGATAAATACAACAGTCAGAATAAAAGCCTGGATGCTCTTATTTTTGAAGGAGAGGCACTCAAAAAACTGGCATTTGATGATGATGGTAACTTTGGCACCCTGACACTGGAAAAATTTAATCAGATGGCCCAGGTATACTTGATTACCGGTAGTATTTTCCGGGGGTATGACTTCAGTGATTTTATTTACCGGCCATTAAGCAACATTCATCGTTTCAGTAAGGCAGAGCAGAGTTTTCTTAATTCATATCCAAGTATTTCGGTTTGTGTAAATCCAGACTGGTACCCCTATGAGTTTTATTTAGACGACGAACATCACGGCATGATAGCCGACTATTTTAAGCTGGTTCTGGACAATGTTGGCTTAAGGTATCAGGTCATTCCTTCTTCCAGTTGGCAGGAAACCCTGAATCAAGCCGTCCGGGGTAAATGTGATCTGATTGCCGGGGCAATGCAGACTGTACAAAGAAGCACAGATCTTAAGTTTACCAATCCTTATTTAACGATACCTGCTGTTCTCGCCATCCATAATGACAATGAATTTGTCAGATTAAATAATCTGAAAATAGGGGTTCTTAATAAATCTGCGTTTCATGATGTCCTGTCTCATCGCTATAAAGAAAGCAATATATATCCCGTTGAGAGTTATCTGGATGGGCTGCGGTTGCTCAAATCCGGAGGGATTGATGCGCTCGCAGGAGCGGATGCTAATTTGTCACACCTTATCCGGGAACATCAGATTTCGGATATTCGTATCAGTGACCAGTTAAAAGATAACTGGGATATCAGTATTGCTGTGACTGAATATTCTCCCTATTTGCAGAACATTTTGAACAAATCGATTGATGCAATTTCCGACCAGCAACATGATGAAATATATAACCGCTGGATGGTCGTTGAATATAAACACACAGTGGATTATTCATTGTTATGGTGGGTGGCTGGAGCGTTTGTAGCTGTTGCCCTGTTTATTATGTATCGCTTTATGAAGGTCGCTACCTATAACCGTGTACTTAAGGACATTGCTGATAAAGATGCTTTAACGGGCATCCTGAGCAGAAGACGATTACGTGCAGAAATTGAAAGTTATATTGATCTTGCTGAAAGGTACCAATGGGAATTGTCTCTGATCTTTTTTGATATTGATGATTTCAAAGAGGTGAATGACCATCAGGGGCATGCTGTAGGTGATCGGGTACTAATAGAGGTGACACGTATTGTTTCCGGTATGACCCGTAAAACGGATCGTTTTGGCCGTTGGGGTGGCGAAGAGTTTATTTTTGTAATGCTGGAAACAGACCTTAATTCCGCGCAATCCATCGCGGAAAAAATCCGTGGAAAGATAGCGGCAAATAACTTTGAGATTAATCGAAATGTAACCTGCAGTTTTGGGGTGGTTGAATATCAGGCTGGCGAACAGTTGGAGGCTTTTGTTGCTCGTGCTGATGATGCTTTGTATGTATCTAAACACTCGGGTAAGAACAAGGTTACACTTGGTTAACTATGGTCTGTAAACAAAAAACGGGAGCTTAGGGAACCTGCGAATAAGTCCCAAACTTTCTCAGTGGGCAGTAAATCTACTTAATGCGCGAAAGGTAGCGCAGTGGAATGACGAGTCCTTTCCAAGCTGCCTGACAAAGCAGGAAGTCGATTTAATGCCCACCCTTCGGGGCTTACAGATCGATCCAATTTCTTTGTTAACGATTTTCGACAGGCAACCAGCATGCCTGTAATCGTTGCCTTTATGCCCTTTGGGTATCGAACTTGAACCGATCTGTAAGCCTGAGGTGTTTGGGACTTGTTCGTAGGCTCCCTCGCTCCCGTTTTTTATTTAATCTAAATATTCATTCGATCAGCCCGTAATTTTTACGCAGTATTTCAATGATTTCTGCTTTCGGGTTAGCCGATATTTCCAACTTCTCACCTGTAATCTTTTCCGCGATATTCACGTATGTGTCCGAGACCTTTTGAATGAGACTTGCTGGCAGTTCGTTATCACGCGCCAGAGCATAACGTTCATCCATACGATCTTTGTTGACCAGAATATCTGGATCCGGGAAGTGGTTAAGCAGTTCCTGGCGAAATACTTCCTTCGAGTTCTCGACGACTTTACCGTCACGGTATGCAGGGCCATCCCAGATACGGGAAGAGTCTGGTGTACCGACCTCGTCCATATAGATCAGTTTGTCCCGACCTTGAGCATCAGTCACATAACCAAATTCGAATTTAGTATCGACAAACACCTGATCAATTGCCTCAAGTGCAGAACTGATAACTTCAAAACCTTCCTTTAAAAGTTTTTCGTAAAGTGCGATGTCAGATTCCGATTGGAACCGGAAGGCCTGGTAGTTACTGATAATGTCATCGCGGCTGACATTGACATCATCCACTTCAGGAATACCCGGGATATTCTTCATCACGCCTTTAGTGGAAGGGGTGATCAGTAAGTCAGGAAGTTTCTGATCCCGCTCCAGCCCTTCAGCAATTTGAATGCCGCAAAATTCACGTTCACCTTTGGCGTAGGCACGCCACATGGAACCGGTAATATATTGACGACAGATCGCTTCGATCATTACTGGTTTAGCTTTTTGTACAATCCAGACCAGAGGGTGTGGGATATCCAGAATATGGCTATCTGCCAGACCATTTTCACGGAATAGTTTAAACCAGTGGTTGGAAATAGCGTTCAGAGCAGCTCCTTTGCCAGGAACTCCTTTCATACTACCTTCACCAGTCCAGATGCATTCGAATGCTGAGATACGGTCACTGATCACCATGACGGCCAGTTCTGCATCTGGGTGAACGTTGTAACCCTTTTCTTTGATCAGACGTTTACAGTCTTCTTTAGTCAGCCAGTAAACGGATCGTACCTTGCCACTATGAATTGACTGCTCTGTACGAATCGGAAGGTCATTGTTTACTGCTAATACTTTATCAGCAAGACTCATAAAACTTGTCCTGTATGTATGCCAATGGTTTAAACAGGCTTTCAAACAAATGAAAGCATTTGAGCAAAGTAAGCCAGTCTTGTGCGATCAGGCTTGGTGATGAAGTATCCCTGTTATCTCTATAGAAGGAATCAGCATCAGCTGTATCTTTTTGCATCCTTCAACAACGAGCGTAAATCAAGGTCCTGCATTTCTGCCAGTGCTTCCAAATCATTGGAAGTACGCGGAGGAAGTTTAGTCAGTCGCTCACGTTCAGCTTTCTGATCTTTGATCAGTTGCAGAAGTTTATTGTGTACAGCGTCCAGTTGCTCGATTGATAAGTGAGAGAGCTGACTGATCAGATCTTTTTCAGTCATTAACTCCAGTTGCCTCTACAGCAAAAAAGAAGGCAGCATTATATCAGAAGTCGTAGTTACCTGATCAATATCTTGCTAAAGATAATTTTCAATGGTGGTGGGGTAAGGCGAAAGAAGAGGGGGGACTAAAAACAAAAAAGCCGGATTTAATAATCCGGCTTTTCAAAAAAGTAAGTAAATTACTTAGTGATAGTCTGCAGTTCAGACATAGCAGCTTCGCGAGTTTCGTTCGCGATAGAAGTGAAAGCTTCGCCCTGGCCTTTCAGCAATTCGAACAGAGCTTTGTTTGCTTCCATGTTGAACTTGATCAGTTCTTCTGGAGTTTTCAGCTCTTTCGCTTTTTCTGCTTCAGACTGGAAGAAAGAAGTCAGTTCTTCACCAGATTTTTTCTGCTGTTCGATAGACTTAGTGATAGCCTGCGCCTGCAGGTTCATCAGAGACTGAACAGTTTCGAAAGACTTCTGAAAATCAACTGGGTTAGTCATGGTATTTCTCCTAAAAAATTTATGTTGCAGTGCACAATATGAGAGCCATTGTAGTTGATTTTTTGATCAAGTCAACACTTTTTTGTGCAGTGCACAATAAAATTATGATCCCACTCAGCAAGACTATAAGAGAAGGTTATTAAAGAATGATGTCTGGACCTCCGGTACACAACTTGATGTAATGTGCGGCCTCATTGATCAGTAGCTTTGTGAATAGAAGATGGCAGGTTTAGAAACCATACTCATGCTCTTTGTCCTCATCGGCCTGGGGTATCTTGGAAAACGCACAGTCTTGCAGGGGCAGTCGATGGCTCCGCTGAATCTTTTTGTGTTTTATTTTGCTGTACCGGCCTTGCTGTTTAACTCTGTTTATAAGTTGTCTATCGACTCCATCTTCCAACCTCTGGCGATGTTGGCATTTCTACTTGCTGTAGTGGCAACTGCGTTAATCGCGGCTTTTGGTTGCGCGCTATTTTTTTCGGAAAGGAATAAAGAGGTTCTTGTAATCCGGGCATTGAACGGTACTTTCTCTAACTACGCCTATATGGGCATTCCGGTTGTATTTGGATTGTTAGGGGAGGAGGCGTACGGCGCGATGATCTGTATTATCCTGCTGGGGAATGTATTCCAGATTGGAGGTACGCAATTCCTGATTGAGAGTATGCGCCAGGAAGGGCAGGGCATCCGTCAGCTTCTGAAGATACTGGACAAAGCACTGCTAAGAAGCCCGATCTTTATCCCGACTCTGCTGGGTGTCATTGTTTCGGCAACCCAGATAAGTTTACCGGACGTCCTGGTGAATTCGTTAGCGATGCTGGCGCCGGCTACGGTGCCCGTGGCCTTGTTCTGCCTTGGAGCAAGCCTGGAATTCAAAACACTTAAAAACAGTAAGATAGAACTGTTCTGGCTGGTGCTGATTAAGCTGCTTGTGCATCCGCTACTGACCTGGCTCTCTTTTCAGGCATTGGGTGTTGAGGATCAGAGCTGGTTGATGGCGGCTGTGCTGTTGGCTGCTCTTCCTACCGGGGCACTGGCCCACGTTATGGCTGCCCGTTATGACGTCAAAGAGAAAGAAACTTCCCTTACCGTAGTGCTATCCACCCTGGTATCGGTGATTAGCATAACGGTATGGGTTGCTGTTCTCGGATGAGGGCCGATATCAGTCCTCTTGTTCGAGAATCTCGCGCAGTTGATTGACAACTTTACTGGGTAGGCGGTTGATCACTACGCGACCATTTTCCTCATCAAACTCAATTGCCTGGTTGGAACCCAGAGTGCCAAATGATCTTTTTGCCAGTTCCAGGTTCCAGTTATCCGACTTGACCCTGACCTTTGCAAAACGATTGATGGTACTGGTATGCGGCTGAAATTCCTGGCTGACATTATATGGGCCTTTATTCGCAAATTTCCCAAAGGTGCCGGCTGCAGTTTCGGCCTGTTCCGGTGGGATATAGGCATCAAACAGGTTTTCAATATCATTCAGGTTGGCGGGTTCGCGTTCGCTTTTCTGCCGTTCCAGATAGCTGACTACATCCTCGACTACGGCATCTTTCTTTTCAGCAAGGTCATGCTGGTTGCAGAAATCCCGAGCGGCACGAATCAGTTCTCCTGTGGATTTTTTGGACGGTGTCACATCAGTACAGCCGAAAGCGGAAGAGAAGTAATGGGTAATTTCCCCTTTCTCTTTACTGCCAATAAAGCTCAGGTAGCTGTCCTGCTGTTTGCGGAAGGTGCTGATATTGATCCGCATAGCCTGATGTAGTTGATCAAGGTTAACCTCCATGACTTCGGTTGGCTTCAGGTTGTTATCAAAAACAATACTGGATTTATCTCTGACCAGTGCAACCAGAAGGAAGTCATAACGATCGCTTGAATACAGGGCAAATAGCACGTAACCACCGTATGCAGTATGTGCAGAAGGGCTGTTTATCGCCATCATCAACTGAGCCATGCTTTTATCAGTCAGTTGTTCAAAGCTAGGTTCATCCCATTCGTTCTTAGTAAACGCCTCAAATGCAGAGATAAATGGAAAGCTGTCTTCGTTTTCTTTATTAAAAGCCCCGTGGGTCAGGCTGGAACGGCGGCTGAAAGCTGTATAAAGAGTATCAAACAACTGTCGTGCCATCGGTTCTGTTACAGGGATGATACCTCCGCGGTCTGAGATTTGTGCCGGTGCATCATCAGATTCTTTCAGAAGTTCCCGAATAGCCAGTTGTTTAAGTTCCATAGTGATTCCGTGACTCAAGCGATAAAGAGAAGGAATTGTATTTAAAAGCGCGGTTGGTTGCAGTATAAAGGTGCAAATTTCATTGCTTGGATACCCCATGGCGCTAAAACCCACCATTTATAAAGCCGCCGTAAATATCGTTGATATGAATCGAGATATATACGACGCTGAAAAACTGACCCTGGCTCTGCACCCATCAGAAACTGAAACACGGATGATGGTGCGTTTGTTGGCCTATGTGCTCAACTATGATCAGGACATCAGTTTTACCAAGGGTCTTTCCAGCACGGAAGAGCCGGATCTTTGGATTAAGCGACCGGATGGGACAGTGTCCTGCTGGATTGAAGTCGGTCAGGCATCGCCTGAACGTCTGCGTAAAGCGGTCAGTCGTGCAGACAACATTCGGTTATATGCCTATGGCAATGAATCCGATGTTTGGTGGTCAAAGCATGGTAGCGCGATTGATGGCCTGCCGAAAACGGAGGTATTTCAGTTTGCCGCAGAGGAGTTGGAGCCTCTGGCTGATCTTTGTAACCGTAATATGGAACTGACGGTAACACTTAGTGAACAGCAACTGTTTGTTAGCTCAGGAGATCAGCAGCTTGAGCTATCTCTTAAACAGTTACTCTAAAACTCAGTTCATGAAGTAACTGTCGCCCAAACCCTCCAGAAAGGTAAAGAGGCCCAAGATCAATAAACAATGTTCAGTTTGTGCAAAGGAGTTCTTTTGCACAACATCACCAGGCTGCAAAGGTTGCTGGTGTGATTCGTACCCAGCAATAATGCCCCTGGATTTTTCTCAGGGTTGTCGTTGCCCGGAATGTTTGCAGCAAGCTATTCAAGAAAGAGTCAATGAAGCACTTAGTTCCAGGCCTGTTTCTGAAGTTCTGGAAATGGCTGCTCCCTTTGCTGCTTCAACAGAACTTCTTGAAGGCATTGATTACAATATTGAACAGGGTAACTATGTGTTTACCGCCTGGTATCACCTAAAACGCGGTGAATGCTGTGGAAACGGCTGCCGCCATTGCCCATATCCAAAAAATCATAAGCCAGAGCTGTAACCATGAAGAAAAAACTGATGATGTCCTGGAGTACAGGCAAAGATAGTGCCTGGAGCCTGTATCAGCTTATGCAGCAGGATGAGTACGATATTGCAGGGCTGTTTTGCACGATCAATAAAAAATTTGCTCGTACGGCTATGCACGCAGTACGGGTTGAACTGCTGCAGGAACAGGCCCGGCAGGTAGGTTTGCCGCTGGATATTATTGAAATTCCTTATCCTTGCACTAATGAGCAGTATGCAGAAATTATGCAACAGTTTGTGGATGAAATAACGGCTCGTGGCGTTGAGTGTTGCGCCTTTGGTGATCTGTTTCTCGAAGATATCCGTGATTACCGCATTAAGCAGTTAAATGGCACTGGTCTTGAGCCGGTTTTTCCGCTTTGGGGAGAAGCAACCGATCAGCTTGGAAGGGAAATGATTGCTGGTGGTCTGAAAACCGTCATTACCTGTGTTGACCCAAAACAACTTGACCCTTCATTCGTAGGCCGTGAATACACAGAGCAATTTCTTAATGATCTACCCGCTTCAGTTGATCCGTGTGGTGAAAACGGAGAATTTCATAGCTTTGTTTATGACGCACCTTTCTTTAAGCAACCCATTGATGTGAAAGTCACTGAGATTGTTGAGCGCGAAGGTTTTGTCTTCGCTGATGTTGAGAGGAATTAGAGAAATTGCAGCTGTCATTGCTGTTACCGGGGAACTCCACATCGATATTTTTATGCCTCCAAGGCACTAAAGAGTGTAGCCCTGACAAATCTAAAAATACCTCTAAAGTCTCCTTTACAGCTAATAGTCCACCCGACCACGATTCTTTTTAATCTGCCCGCGTTTATTTTTCTTGTCCATGCGTTTTCTTTGAGAGCTGCGTGTGGGTTTGGTCGGGCGTCTGGCTTTTTGAACATGGGTGGCTTCAAGAATCAGGGCTTTAAGGCGCTCTAAGGCATCTTCTTTATTGCGCTCTAATTCTCGATGCTTCTGAGCCTTAATGATAATCACGCCTTCAGAGGTGATGCGATTATCACTGAAAGCCAAGAGTCGTTCTTTGTAGAATTCTGGCAGCGAGGAGCGTTTGATATCGAATCTAAGATGAATGGCATTGGAAACCTTATTGACGTTCTGGCCTCCGGCGCCTTGTGCCCTGATGGCATTCATCTCAATTTCTGAATCAGGTATGGATACACGGCTGGAAATTTCAAGCATGGCTGTTCCTTTCTGAATGGTTCCAGCGGTTTCTGAGGTTGCGGTTATTATCCAAGGTTATGGCGGTGCTGAAAAGGAAAGGATAGTTCAGGTGTTACAAATAATGCCGCTGTTGGTTACAACGGCATTGCATATATCGACCTTGAAAGATGCAGTGCTACTTATTCATCAAAGTCGTAATCATCAAAGACATCTTTCAAATCCTGCATGAGCTCCTGCTCTTCACGCATCGCTTCCAACCGTCTTCGTTTTGCAGGGTTAATGCTGTCTTTTTTATGAATTGTTGAATTATCGTCGGCAATTGACAAGTCATTCTCTACAGACCAATCATCCATCTCGGCATTGATACTTGGATCATCCCCTGTGTGACGCTGCTCACCCATTATCAGTTCCTCTACCAGGTTATAAAGCCTTTAGCCTGATTATGGTACAGATTTCAAAATTGGAAAGTCGTAAAAAAGAATAATATCGAAAGTCTGATATTTCGCCCAAAGGAGTAGGTTTTTGTAATCTCCCTGTAAAAAATGGATGTTTACTTTATTCAGGAATAATTGATTAAACTCAAGTATAAGCCTTATGGACTTTGCGTATTATTCTTTAGTGTAATATTTTAGTTTTGCTGCAGTGCAAAAAAATGTAAAATCTAGGAGTGAGTCAAAAGGGGAACTGCTGTGTCCACTAAATACCTGAAGCGCTTTTTTAAACCATCATCCATCGCTGTATTCGGTGCGTCTGAGCGCGAAAACAGTATGGGCGGCGTTGTCTTGAAAAACCTACAGGAGAGTGGGTTTAAGGGCCCTATGTACGCAATTAACTCTCAGGGGTATGAGTCTGTACATGGCGTACCCTGCTATTCCTGCTTGCCAGAATTACCGGAAATGCCGGATCTGGCGATTATCTGTTCACCGCCTGAAACCGTTCCAGATATCATTCGTGCACTAGGTGCAAGTATGGTTAAAGCGGCGATGATCCTCAGTGGCGGCATCTCAATTAAAGCTGGTGAAAGCGTCAATCTCTGTGATCAGGTTAGAGAAGCGGCTAAACCTTACGGTATTCGTATTTTAGGACCGGATTGCATGGGTATGCTGGTGCCTGGTCATAACATGAATGCCAGCTATTCCCACGTTAATATCGAGAAAGGTAAAGTCGCTTATATAGGCCAGTCCGGTACTTTGGGTACCGCTATGATTGACTGGGCAACAGGACAAGAGATTGGTTTTTCTCACTTTCTTACCCTGGGTGCTGGTGCGGACGTAGATCTACCTTCGGTAATTGATTATTTAGCGCAGGACCCTTATACCCACGCAATATTGCTTCAGATTAACCGCGTGGATGGTTCTGCGAGAGATTTCCTCTCTGCTGTGCGTTCGGCCTCACGTAACAAATTGGTACTGGTGCTAAAAAACGACACCTTTGTGGGCGAACAGTCAGGCACTGAACTGGCACCGGGTATCTATGATGATGATCAGGTTTACGATGCTGCATTAAGACGTGCTGGTGTTGTTCGGGTGGAAACATCTGACGAGCTATTTAACGCGCTGGAAACTCTCTCACGTATGAAACCTATGCGGGGTGAGCGCCTGGCCATTCTGTGTAATGGCATGGGGCCAAATGCGTTAGCCACCGAAAGGCTGCTGAATAAGCAGGGTAAATTATCTGAGCTGACCGAAGAGAGTATAGAGCAGCTTGCGGAATTTATGCCGGAACGTTGGAACCGAAGTAATCCGGTAGATCTCGATGCAACTGCAGATCCTGAGCGTTTCTCTAAGGCAGTCCGTATTCTTACCAAAGACCAAAACGTAGATGCGGTTTTGGTCTTGCATGCCCCAACGCGCCTTGCTCCTGCTGTTGAAACGGCAGATCGGGTTATCGAGGTAGCAAAGAAAACCCCCAGAAATGTTCTGACTTGCTGGATGGGTAGAGCTACGGCGATTGAGGCCCGGAATCATTGTAACGCTGCAGGTATATCTACTTTTCTGACTCCAGAGGAGTCGGTTGATGCATTTATGTATATGGTGGAGTTTCACCGTAATCAGGTGGTGATGCGTCAGACCCCGCCTCCTTATATTGAACAACATACGGCTAACCATATTCGTGCGCGGGACCTCGTCCATACAGCGCTTGAGCAGGGCCGGGATTATCTGAGCCATGAAGAAACTTTTGATCTTCTGGATCTCTATGATCTGCCGGTTTCCAGTACCTATTATTGCCATGACCTTGAAGAGGTTACAGCGAAAGCCGGGAACATTGATAACTCGGTACAGATCAAGGCATTGCACACCAACAATGTCTATCCGTTTTCTTACGATACAGACGGACAGCAACGTTGGAAGGATATAGTTCAGGATCTGTTCTCCGGCTCGGAAATTGAGCACGCCACGACTCAGCTTTCATACAGAGTGGGTGAACGATTTGCTGAGAATGAAATGATGGGATTCTGCATTCAGCAGATGAAGCGTGGCTTCCAGTCTCTTCAGATCAATGTTGGTATTACCCGTGACCCAACTTTTGGCCCGGTTATTCTGTTTGGTACCGGTGGGCATACTGCCGATGTACTGGCCGACCGGCACGCTATGTTGCCACCGTTAAACCTGGCACTGGCTTCTGAGCTGATTAGCCATTCCAGAATATGGAAGATTCTGGAAGAGAACAGTTACCGTCCTGAACAGGATAAACAGCAGATCTGTAAACTGCTGTTGAAACTTTCAGAGATGATTGTAGATCTGCCACATCTGAGATGTCTTGAAATTAACCCGTTATTGGTGAACAAGAGCGGTTTGCTGATTACGGATGCTACGGTATCTCTGTCTGAAGAGCCGGGTTGTTTGTCGATTTCCCCATACCCTGAGCATCTGAGCGAAGAGATTGAGCTTAAACGCTCGGGCAGAAAAGGCATAATGCGCGCAATCAGAGGCGAGGATGAGCCTAATCATCTGGAGTTTTACAACCAGCTGAGCCCGCAATCTATTCGTCTGCGTTATTTCTATAGCCGTGGCGTGCCAAGTCACCAGGAATTGGCGAACTGGACTCAGATCGATTACGACCGGGAGATGGCCTTTATCGTTTCAGTGCCTCGTGAAGAGGACAAAGGCGTAGAAACACTGGGCGTGGTTCGTGCCGTGACCGATGCCGATAATGTACGTGCTGAATTCAGTGTGGTTATTCGTGATGATCTTCAGGGCGAAGGCCTGGGCGTTGCGTTAATGAGCAAAATCATCGATTACTGTAAAAGTCGTGGCACCTTGCAGATTATTGGCTCTACTTTGCCGAACAATAAAGGTATGCAGAATCTGGCTCAGAAACTGGGCTTTGAGAACAGGTATAACATCGAAGAAGATGTTGTGGATATGAAAATGATGCTTAATGAACCAAAAGAGGATTGGCAGCGTTTACGCTTGAATCTGTCTCATTAAGTCGCTTCGAATTCTGCTTTATATAACTCTTCATTTGTTGGGGGTTGGAGAACTGACTGTAAAAGTCGATGACTTCTTTCATCTCTTTTTTCTGCCATTTTTCGAGCTCCGGCAGTCGCTTTTTACCAAAAACACCTAACAACAGTGGGCTTAGATCCTGATTCAGGTGTTTCTCCAACTCCTGTTTCGAAATATCCAGCATATCGGCTTCCATTATGCGGTAAATCATAATGGACCTTTTTAGCTTTCCAGCGGCAGTAAGAGTTTTCAGTTGTTCAAAGTGACGGCTGCTTTCGCTCGGAAAAATCATTACCCATTGCTGATTTTTTCTGCGTAGTTCCAGAATAGGGCCATTTTCCTGATCAATAATGACATCGTAACCATCTACAACCTGTTGAACGCTGATGACGCGTTGCATAAACTGCTCTGTGGTTAAATTCACGTTGATCGCCATGTGCCGGCTGGCTTTAATCGCTTCAAAGGGTAATTTGGGGGCGTTTGGATATTTATGGGCTACGAATTTTCGCAGCTCATTGTCCAAGGCAATCACCTGTCGGTACATGCGGATATAGTCAAAAAGAGTCTCAATGCCAAGTAGGCGTGATTCACAAGAGAGCATACCCTCACGTTCACACTGACCAATGATTGACTGAACAATATTAATAGCAGCGTGCGTGTCTATCTCATCGGTATGGCCGGTGGGGCTGACCAGGAGCATAAAACTGAGAAGCCATATTTTCCCTGATTTCATCTGTGTTAGTCCTTAAACAAGTGTTCTCTGTTTTATGGTGAGCTGAATCATGAAAAATACCAACCGTCATTTGAGAGGAGTTCCCAAATGTAGGGCAGGTTGTATGGAGGTTATTGTAGGGGAGAGAGGAGAGGAGTTAAATGATGTGGTTATTGTTCTTCAGCATCATCGTAAAATTCATCGTCATCGTATTCAGTTAAGCTAACATCAATCAGTTCTTCAGTATAATCTTCCATTATCATTTCCTATCGTTTCTATTTCAGTAGAACTCTAATCAAGAAAAATTGCCTAAAGATTACGGAATTGTTACCAATTTATGACTTTTGATTCGGCTGTTCCAATGTTTGATGATCTCCCTCTGACAAAGATTCTGTTGCCGGTGCTTGAATCCAGAGGTGTTGAGTTATGGTTGCTCCGTCTTGATCAGACACACCCTTATATCAGCGGTAATAAGTGGTTCAAACTCAAATATAACCTTCAGGCGGCATTAGAAAATGGCTATCAATCGGTTCTGAGTTTTGGTGGCGCTTATTCCAATCATATTCATGCACTGGCCTGGGCTGCCCAGGATATCGGAATCAATAGCATTGGTGTTATCCGGGGCGAGCCTGAATACGCAGATAACCCGACTTTAAGTGATGCCCGCAAATGGGGGATGCAGCTGCAATTTGTGAACCGGCGTGATTATCGACTGCGCACAGAGTCCGGGTTCCTGGAAGGACTTAAGCACTCAATCCCGGATGAAATGCAGCCGGTGTTAATCATTCCTGAAGGGGGAAGTAATGCTCTTGCAGTCAAAGGGTGCCGGGAAATTCTAAGTAACCAGATTATTGAGAAGATAAGGCCAGATCAGGTAGTTCTTCCTTGTGGTACTGGCGGAACGCTTTCAGGTGTTGCTCTCTCTTGCCCGGCTTTGAAAGTACTAGGTATTCCGGTGCTGAAAAACGCAGAATTTCTATATGATGATATTCGTGCTCTTATAAAGTCCGTTGGTGAACCAGACCCAGGCAACTGGCAGTTGGATATGGAGGGGCATTTTGGTGGTTATGCTCATACTTCTCCTGAGTTGCTGGATTTTATGCGAACAGTTGAGGATCAGTGCGGTGTGTTCTTGGATCAGGTTTACACTGGAAAAATGCTGTTCCGGATCATGCAATTAATCGACGAAGGCTACATTCCAGGTGGCAGTAAAATACTTGCTCTTCATACCGGAGGTCTACAGGGTAGGCGTTCAGTATATGGCCCGAAAAACTAAGAGAAAAATCAGCAGGATAGTGCGATAATCCAAATAAATGTAAACCCTCTGTCCGGAGTTAAAATGGATTACTTTCGTAATATTGGCCTGATTGGCCGTTTAGGCAGTAAGTCAGTAATTGATACTTTGAAGCATTTGGTCCGCTTTCTGGGTGAAAGAGGGTTAAATACAATTCTGGATGAAAAAATTGCCCAGGTCATGCCCGGCCATGGTCAACAAACCAGCAAACAAAAGATGATGGGCGAGATCTGTGATCTTGTTATTGTGGTTGGTGGTGACGGTAGTTTGTTGGGTGCTGCCCGGTCTCTGGCCCAGTACCATGTTCCGGTATTAGGTGTTAACCGCGGTAATCTTGGCTTCCTGACCGACATATCTCCAGATGAAATCGAAGAGAAAGTTACCGAAGTCCTTGAAGGTAAATACACAGTAGACAGCCGTTTTCTGCTGGATGTTATTGTTAAGCGTGACGGAGTACCAATTGCAGAGGGCACTGCCCTGAACGATTGTGTACTTCACCCCGGTAAAGCTGCCCGTATGATCGAGTTTGAACTCTACATTGAGGGCCAGTTTGTATACACGCAGAAATCTGATGGTTTGATTGTTTCCACTCCAACAGGTTCTACGGCTTATTCGCTTTCTGGTGGCGGCCCTATCATGCATCCTAAACTGGATGCGCTGGTGCTGGTGCCTATGTTCCCACATACCCTGTCCAGCCGCCCGATTGTAGTAAACGGTAACAGCGAGCTTAAACTGGTTATTAATCCGGAAAGTGGAGCATACCCAACAGTATCCTGTGATGGGCAAACAGATATTGCCTGTGCCCCGGGGGATACAATTACCGTGCATAAAAAACCTCATAAGCTGAAGTTATTGCACCCTCTGAATTACGATTTCTATTCTACCTGCCGCGAGAAACTGGGCTGGGGTACCAAGCTTGGAGAGTAAGGTGGATAAAAAAGTACAAGGGTATGACCTGGTTGGTGATATCCATGGTTGTGCTCTCAGCCTCGAAATGTTGCTGTCCAAACTGGGATACAGCAAGGTCGATGGCGTTTACTCGCACCCTGAGCGTCAACTGATCTTTCTGGGCGATATCGTTGATCGCGGTCCGCGTATCCGTGAAGCCCTGAATATCGCTTATGACATGGTCCAGGCGGGTCATGCCCAAATTGTGATGGGCAACCACGAATATAACTATCTGAGTTACATTACCGAAGGTAAAGAGGGTAGTGGGATGAGCTACCTGCGCGAACACAGCCCTCGCCATCACAGGATTTTGGCAGAAACGATTGCACAGCTGGAAGATTTCCCGGAAGAGCGGGAAAAGTTTCATCAATGGATACGTAAGATGCCAATGTATCTTGAGTTCGAAAACTTCCGGGTGGTACATGCTTGCTGGCATCAACGCCTGATTGAGCGTTTTGAATCGAAATATCCGGATCATGTTTTTGATGAGGATTTTCTACACCGTTCATCCAAACGTGGCACTTTTGAATGGGCCTTAGTGGACCGTTTACTCCGTGGCACGCACCTGAGTCTGCCGAATGGCGAGGTCATGGTGAGTAAGGATGGTTATGAGCGGCGCTTTTTCCGTACCAAGTTCTGGGCTGTTGAGCCTCAGCGTTACGGGGATGTAGTGTTCCAGCCGGACCCACTTCCGGAACATGTGGCGCGAATGGAGCTGAGCGAACAGGACTACAAAGACCTGTTGTACTATGGCCCTGAAGAGAAGCTTCTATTTATTGGTCATTATTGGCGGGAAGGGGAACCTTCGCCCATTACCAACAATATAGCGTGTCTTGATTACAGCGCGGTTAAGTACGGAAAATTAGTTGCGTACCGTCTCGATGATGAGAAAACCATTCAGCCGGATAAATTTATCTGGGTGGATGTGCAGAAAGAAATTGCAGATGTCATAGGTTGCCGATGAACAGAGTGCTGGCTGTTCCGCTGGATGAAGATTTAACGGAATTTACCGCATTCCTCTGGGAAAATGATATTCCACACCGGGTTGTAGAGCTTGAAGACAGTCAGGAGCTCTGGGTCGCTTATACCGTCAGTCCTGATCAAATACTTAAGCTGTTTCAGATGTGGCAGAACGGTCAGGATTTGTCTCAGGTTCAGGTGGTTTCGCATCAACCTCAACGTCCGGGGATTGCTGATACTGCAAAACAAGCTCCCCTGGCATGCTCTCTGATTGTCGCCAGTATTTTTGTCAGCCTTATCACCGGATTTGGTGGCAATACCGAACTTTTGAGTTACTTCACCTTTTCGGATTTTCGTTATCAGGGCAATGTTCTGTTGGTCAGAAGTGCTTTGGCTAATCTGGAAACCCTCGAACTATGGCGTTATTTTTCACCGATGCTGATTCACTTCAGTATTGCTCATATTGCTTTTAACCTGCTCTGGGTCTGGATTATCGGAACCCGAATGGAAATTTTGCAGGGGTATAAGGCACTGCTCGGTTTAGTTCTCTTTTCTGCACTGCTTTCCAATTTCGGTCAGTATTTAGTGACCGGTCCTATGTTTGGAGGGATGTCAGGGGTTGTTTTTGCACTATTAGGTTATACCTGGCTTTGGGATAAACGTAATCCCACCAGACGTTTTGGTCTGCCGCCAGCCCTTATGGGGCTTATGCTGGTCTGGTTGTTACTCGGTTATACCGGGATACTCGAAGGCCTGGGCTTCGGAGCCATTGCGAATACCGCACACCTGGTGGGAATGATTGCCGGTCTGGCATTTGTGCCTATTGGATCTTATCTGGATAAAAGGTAAAAATATGAATGCCACTTTGCTATCACCTGAGTTAAATCAACAGTATCAGCAACAGTGGCACTCTTTGCCTGAAGAGGTTCAGGGCTCTTACGTTAATACTCATCTTGGCCCTGTATGGGTGATGGAAGCGGGGCCAAAAGATGCACCGCCCTTGATCGCTTTACACGGCTTGCACACACCTGCGCCATTCAATCTTGATCTGCTCTGGCCTCTGACCAAACATTTCCGGGTGATCTCTCCCGATATTCCAGGGCAGGCCGGTAAAACTCCTGGGCTAGCACCGGTTCCCTCGCACCAGGCCTATGCGATGTGGCTTGATCAAATTATGGATGCTTATGGGATAGATAAATGTCCGATGGTGGGGCTGTCTTTTGGCGGTGCTGTGTTGCTTGATTATGCTGTGCTTCATCCTCAGCGCATTACTACAGCGTCCCTGATTGTACCTGCTGGTTTTTTCCGCCCCCTCTGGAGGCCTTTGAAAAAACTGTTTATGCCATTAGTGGGTTTTAAACTGAATACGGACAGAATGCATTTCGATTCTTTGATGAAACCGCTCATGGGGGATAACTGGTCTGCGTTGGAACAGTATTATTATTCTGTGTTTATGGCGGGCATCCCTATGACTTTAATGCCACCGGGGCCTTTTACCATAGAGCAACTGTTGGATTTTAAAGCTCCGGTTCAGTTGTTTGTTGCAGAACAAGATGTGTATTTTGCACCTGATAAGTTGATCGAAAAGTCGCGTAAGGCATTACAGAATCTTGTTGAGGTTCATCGCATTGATGATCTCCATATACCCAATCAAGAACACCGGTTACTGATTCAGAAAGAAGTAACGCGCTTTATGCTCAATAATTGAGGTATGTGTTAGACTGCATAAAGTTCAGTTAGACCAGAGTATAAAGAGATACTTCAATGACCTATGACCAACTGATTCAGGCGATGACGCCTGAAATGCATCAGTCCCTTAAGCGTGCAGTTGAATTGGGAAGATGGCCGGATGGCCGTTCACTTACCCCGGACCAGCGTGATATCTGCATGCGTGCTGTTATTGCGTATGACCACGAAAATATGGCAGAAGATCAGCGAGTGGGTTTTATCGACCGGACTAAACAGGACGGTTCACAACACGGTAAAGACCCTTTACAGCCTGACACCATTAAAATTCTGACTGACGACTAATTTGATGCAGCTACTTGCTTCTGGTGCGCTGAGTAAAATGCGCATGGAACTGGACGAGACTGTCCAGTACTTCCTTCCGGTAGGTGATCAGGAAGTTCACCTGAATCCGCTTATCGGCCAACCTATCAAGCTTATCTATCAGGGTGCAATTAACTGCACCCATTGTGGTCGCAAAACCAATAAGAGCTTTAATCAGGGGTATTGTTACCCATGTTTTAAAAGCCTGCCTCAGTGTGATCAATGCATTATAAAACCGGAACTGTGCCACTTTCACGAAGGCACCTGCAGGGATTCAACCTGGGGTGAGCAGTTCTGTTTTCAGGATCATTATGTTTATCTGGCTAATTCTTCTGGTGTCAAAGTGGGTATCACGCGGGGTACTCAAATCCCAACCCGTTGGATTGATCAGGGAGCGGTACAGGCTTTACCGATCCTGCGTGTTTCAACCCGGCTGCAATCAGGCAAAGTTGAGCGTTTGTTGGGTGAGCATGTAGCGGATAAAACCAACTGGCGTAAGATGTTGAAAAACGAAGTTGAAGACCTGGATCTGTCTCTTAAACGGGACCAGCTTTTCAATGAGTGTGAAGAGGGCTTAGCGGCATTAGAAGCTGAGTATGGCATACAGGCAATCCAGCGCCTGACCGATGCTGAGCAGATAGAAATTAACTATCCCGTTTTGAACTATCCTCAGAAAGTTTCGTCTCTTAATTTTGATAAGACAGAAGAAGTCTCAGGAGTTTTACAAGGAATCAAAGGCCAGTATTTGATTCTTGATACCGGTGTTATCAATATTCGTAAATTTACAGCTTATCAGGTTGTCGTTTCCGCCTGATAAACCAGGATGAAAAAATGTCTCAAGAACCACAAGTCATCTATCTGAAGGATTACAAAGTTCCTTCCTACGTTATCGAAAGCACATCTTTAAATTTTCAGCTGTTTGAAGATGAGACCTTAGTCACCACGGAATTGGTGGTTAAACGTAATACTGAATGCCAGGAACAGAATCCGGTTCTTGAGCTTTACGGACATGAGGATGTTGAGCTCTGCCAGATCACCATTGATGGTAAGGAATTGTCGGCAGATCAGTATCAGCGCGAAGGCGAAGTTCTAACCATTCCGTCCCTGCCAGAAAGTTATACTTTGCGCTCGGTATCCCGCATCCACCCAGAAACCAATACAGCTCTGGAAGGCTTGTATAAATCTGATGGTATGTTTTGCACTCAGTGTGAAGCGGAAGGGTTTAGACGTATCACATTCTTCCCGGACCGCCCGGATGTAATGTCGATCTATCGCACCACAATCGAAGCGGATAAAGAGAGATATCCGGTATTACTGTCAAACGGTAATCTGGTGGATAAAGGTGATGCAGAAGAGGGCCGTCATTGGGTAACTTGGGAAGATCCATTCCTGAAACCTGCCTACCTTTTTGCCTTGGTTGCCGGTGATCTGCAATATATTGAAGACAGTTTTACTACTATGTCCGGTCGTGAGGTCAGTCTGCTGATTTACGCAGAACAGAAAGATCTGGATAAACTGGATTACGCCATGCAGTCGCTGAAAAATGCGATGAAATGGGATGAAGAAGTTTATGGCCGTGAATACGATCTGGATATTTATATGATCGTAGCGGTGGATTTCTTCAACATGGGTGCGATGGAAAACAAAGGGCTGAATATTTTCAATACCTCCTGTGTCCTTGCCAACCCTAAAACAACAACTGATGCTTCATTTCAGCGTGTTGAAGGGGTAGTTGCTCATGAATATTTCCATAACTGGTCCGGTAACCGCGTAACCTGCCGTGACTGGTTCCAGCTTAGCCTGAAAGAAGGTTTTACCGTATTCCGCGACGCTGAATTCTCGGCAGATCTGAATTCCCGAACGGTTAAAAGAGTAGAAGATGTCAGTTTGCTGCGTACTGCTCAGTTTGCCGAAGATGCTGGCCCTATGGCTCATCCGATCCGCCCGGAATCCTTTATTGAGATCTCGAACTTCTACACTCTGACAATTTACGAAAAAGGCGCAGAAGTGGTGCGGATGGTACGTACTTTATTGGGTGAAGAGCTGTTCCGTAAGGGCTCCGATCTCTACTTCGATCGTCATGATGGACAAGCCGTTACAACTGAAGACTTTATTCAGGCTATGGAAGACGCATCAGGTAAAGACCTTAGCCAGTTCCGGGCCTGGTACCATCAGGCAGGTACACCTGAACTGCACATTACCGATAGTTTCGATTCTGGCAGCGGTGAATACCAGCTACATGTAAAACAGACTTGCCCGCCATCACCGGGTCAGGATAAAAAAACGCCATACCATATCCCCCTCGCACTGGGTCTTCTGGATGCAGAGGGTTCTGATATTACTCTTGCGGCAGGAACAAACACGCAGGTTCTGGATGTGACTGAAGCAGAGCAGACATTTACCTTCTCTGGTCTCAGAGAAAAGCCAGTTCCTTCCTTGTTACGCGGGTTCTCCGCTCCGGTTAAGCTGTTTTACCCTTATACGCGAGATGAGCTGATGTTCCTGATGGCTCATGACAGTGACGGTTTCTCCCGCTGGGATGCTGCTCAGAAGCTTGCAGTGGATATTATGCAGGAACTGATTGCTGCGTATAAACCAGAAGCAACAATGGTTCTGGATGATCGTTTGGTCACAGCATTTAAGCAGGTGCTACACGCAGAAGGTCTGGACAAGGCGATGGTCAGTAAGGTTCTGACACTGCCGTCGGAAGCATACCTTTCTGAACTGGCAGATGTGGTTGATGTCGACGCAATTTATCAGGTGCGTAAGTTTGTGCGTAAAACCATTGCCCAGCAGTTGGAAACATCATTGCTTGAGGTTTACCGTGCTAATGATACGGAAGAAGAGTATTCACCTGATTCTGACTCCATAGCTCGTCGTAGTTTGAAGAACCTGTGTTTGTCTTATCTGATGTCGTTGGAGCAGGATCAGTATCTGACTCTGGCTAAAGAACAATACCAGAAAGCAGATAATATGACGGATATGCAGACCGCACTGACTCTGGTGGCTCATTCCGGGTTTGCTCAGGATGCTGAACAGCTGTTGTCAGATTTCTATCAACAATGGCAGAACGAAAGCCTGGTTGTGAATTTATGGCTTTCTATTCAGTCTTCGGATCCAAAAGCCGGTGCGTTACAGCAGGTTGAGCAACTCATGCAACATCCAGCATTTGATGCCAAAAACCCGAATAAACTTCGGTCAGTGATTTCAGTTTTCTGTGCACAGAACACTGTGAACTTCCATGCAATGGATGGCAGTGGGTACCAATTCCTGGCAGACCGGATTATCGAACTGAATAAGCAGAACCCACAGATCGCTTCCAGAATGCTGACGCCCTTAACTAGATGGCGAAAATATGCGCCAGAAAGACAGGCGCTAATGAAAGGTGAACTGGAGCGAATCAGTAACAGTGGAGAGCTTTCAAAAGACGTTTACGAAGTTGTCAGCAAAAGTCTGGCATAATTTTTTGAAATTAGCCTTTAGCCGGGGGGACGGATGCTTTTACCTCGGCTATACTCGACCTGAGTGTATACCAGGCTGAAAAAATCAGCTTTGGGTCGATGTTAATAATAAAAAAATATACCTGAATCAAGGATGCAAAATGTCTCAATTATTGTCTGCAGAAGATAAATTCGATATTCAGCAAAATTTCCGACGTTACATGCGTCTGAAAGAGAGCCACGAAGCGTCTATGGACGCGTTTAAAAATGCCAAAGCGAACCGGATCTGGATTGTTGGTTTGATCCTGCTGGTGTTTGCATTAGCTTCAGATTTCTTTCTCGGAGCGGCAGCGGGTTTATTTGGTGTGTATTTCTATAATGTCGTTATCAGTTGGCTCGATGCTAACTCAAGTGATGAGAGTCTCGAAGAGCTGGATCGTTGGTTCCTGTCTAAGGCGTTGAAATTTGAAGGTCGAATCCTTTATTTTTCTAATGATGAGCTGCTGGAGAATCCTCTGGATCCGTTTAACGAGGCTTGTTATAACGTCGCCTGATTAAGTTTTTTCTATGCGACCTAATAATGCCGAAAAGCCAGTCTTTTCGGCATTTTTGTTTTGGGGTAAGAATGAATCTGGAGCAATATAGCAGTTGGGTTTTTGACCTTGATGGCACACTGACTGAACCCGTTCACGATTTTGAGCATATTCGACGTGAACTGGATATCCCTCCAGAAGAGGATATCCTATCGATGATTGCCCAAACGCCGATGCCAGAGCGGCGCACTATGTTGGAGCGCCTGGACGAGCTGGAGCGTCACTATGCTGCACTCGCACAGCCGGCAGAGGGTGCTCTTGAGCTATTAGATTACTTGTACACTGCCAATTGCCGGTTAGGCATTCTCACCCGAAATACCAAGGCGCTTGCGCTTTTATCCTTAGAATCGATTGGTGCTGCAAAGTACTTTTCTTCTGAGTTTGTTCTGGGGCGAGACGAATCTTCTCCAAAACCTTCTCCAGAAGGTGTTAAAATTCTTTTAAATCAATGGTCTAGTTCGCCTGGTGCTGCTGTGATGGTGGGCGATTTTGAGTTTGATCTGATCTCCGGTAAACAAGCGGGTGCTATCACTGTGCATGTAGACAAAGCAGATAGACACTGGCCAGAGGTGACTGATTATCGTTTTTCGACTCTTTCTGAACTTATCCGTTTACTGAACTGAAAATTGGCCCGGTTGTTGCAATGCTCTAAGTGAGAAAGCGTTTGCTTTACTCTTGGCCTATGTATATTGGTTGTAAACGATCAGCCGGTATACAAATATTCAGACCAAAGAGCGGTGCTCTTTGGTCTTTTTTTGTTTATTGCTGCTCCGCAGCAACTCCAAACTGAATTATTGCGTTAACACTTCCTTGATTGATCTTTATCAACACCGTTCCTCGACTGCCTCTGGTTATATATAAGTCTGATTATTCTTCCTAAGAGGTGTACATATGACGATTCTTACAGAGTTACATCAGGATCATATCAATCTCGATAAGCTGCTTGTGCTATTACGCTCCAAAGTAGATAAGCTCAGAGCAGGCCACCATCCCAATTTTAATCTGATTGGCGATGTTGTGAGTTACATCGCGGGTTATGCGGACGGCTTCCATCATCCGCGTGAAGATAAGATCTATGCGCATTTTAAGGGGCGCGATACAGAGCTGGATCCGTTGTTGGACAACTGTGAAAAAGAGCATAACGATTTAAAACAATCCAGTACTCAGCTTCAGGATGCGATTGATGGCATTCTCCATGACGCTGTGATTCCCATGAATGAATTTGCTGATCTATTGGATGACTATGTATCACGACAGACCCTGCACCTGAATCTGGAAGAGGGTGATATCTTTCCGAAGATCGAAGCGATTGCAGAAGAAAAAGACTGGAGCTATCTGGAAGAACAGTTACCAAAACCGGAAGATCCATTATTCGGAGAGAAGCAGGCTGTTGAATTCACTGACCTATACAAAGAACTGATCATTGATATGAATGCTGCTTAAAGCGCTTCTACTTGGTCTGTATCGGCTTCAGGGTTAGGAAATGGCTTGAATGAGATCTGATCTCTGCCATTGTGTTTAGACATATAAACCGCATTATCAGCTGACTGGATTAACTTGTAGGCCAGTTCATCCAGGTCCAGGCCGGAAAAATGGGATGGCTCACAAAGAGAAATACCGATTGAGGTTGTCATCCTGAAGGGCTGGCCGTCCTCATCCCTGAATATGAGTTTTGAAAGCTTTTTACGCAATGTTTCGGCCACTGACTCGGCTCTATGCTGATTACAGTTTGGCAGTAAAATTGCGAATTCTTCACCACCATAACGAGAAATGAAGTCTGTTTTTCGCAGTTGTTTGTTCAGGAACATGCCGACTGTTCTTAGCACCCTGTCCCCGGCTTGGTGACCATAGGTGTCATTAACCGTTTTAAAATGGTCGAGGTCAAGAAACAGGCATGTGAGAGGGTAGCTGCTGCGACTGGCACGGGAAAGCTCACGCACTATCTCCTGATCAAATGATCGGCGGTTATGCACTTTGGTCAGCATATCCACGCTGCTTAAGCGACGCAGGTTTTCCTGATTGATACAGTTCTCGATACACACAGAGATGACTGAGGACAAGTGCTGTATATAGTCATATCGCACATGTTCGGTGTAGCGGCTGACATCATTACTGCCAAGGTGCAGGCTTCCGATCAGACAGTTTTCCCTGATCAGAGGTAACAGAGCGCATGACGCGACTTTGCTTTCCGAAACTGGGAATGCCTCCCGACTCAGCTCTTCGCTGGGCGGGCCGATAATCATCTTTTGGTTAGGATAGATCGTTTTTAGCAGTCGCTGACTCTGAACAAACCTTAAGGTATTTCCTGGTGTCGGAGGCACATAACTGTCAAGCAGACTGCGGGCAGCATGTTCCGGATCGAACAGAATCAGATTGACGTTACTGAGACGAAAATATTCTTTGAACTCAATAAGAATAAGGTCCAGCAACTCAGACAAGCGGGTGCAGGAAAGTAGTCGAAGTTCTACTTCAAAGAAATTGCTCAGGATCGACTCATTACGCTCAGCCTTACTCAGCATTAAACGTAAAGTTCTCTTCAGTTCCTGGTTTTCCCGTTCCAATGAACCTGGGCTCATCCTGTCTCCTGTTTCGGCTACAAAAGATACTATCGGCAGCGACTGAGAAATATAGAGGAAAAAATTGAATTTTTTATTGAGAAATATTAATTACAATTTTAAGTAATTGAATAACTTAGCCCGATTTATTGTAATCACGGGGCTCTAAGCCCGGTTGTGCATATATTGCTCAACCGTATCCACAATAGCCTGGGTGTGTGCATCAATCTCCATATTGATTTTGCCTCCTTCTTTAACTTCGCCAAAGGTAGTCACAGATAAGGTTTCTGGAATCAGATAAACATTAAAGCGGTTATTTATAATCTCACCAATGGTCAGGCTGCATCCGTTTAATGCTACAAAACCTTTAGGGAACAGATAAGGCAGCCATTGACTTTCGGCTTCAAACCAGAGAATGCAGTTGGTTTCTGTTCGTTCTATTTCTGCTAATTGCACCTGTGTATGGATATGTCCGGACAGTACATGGCCACCAATCTCATCTCCAAAGCGGGCAGCACGTTCGAAATTAACTCTATCACCCACGATAAGATCACCCAGATTAGTGACTTTTAATGTCTCGATAATCAGGTCAAAGCTAACACAGCGGTTTTCAAACGAGGTGACAGTCAGGCAGGTTCCATTAAGTGCAATACTGGCACCCAATTGCAGATTGTCGCAACGATCCTGGGGTAACTCTATCGTTAACTGCATAAAGTCATCTTTTTTGGTAATTGACTGAACAATCGCTGTTCCCTGAACTATTCCGGTAAACATAGGTGCACTCTTAGAAAATTTCGCTAATCTGAACGTAAGGGATAATCGTACCAACAAAGAAGAGGATTGGGGATTAAACAATGAAAATTCTGGTAACTGGTGGTACAGGCTTTATTGGGCAGCATTTAATAGCGAACAGACTCAGGGAGGGGGATGAGATCTACTGTTACACCCGGGACGCCAATAAAGTCACCTCTCTCTTCGGTGACGCTGTTACCCCGGTAACCGAAATGCCTCCTGCGGCTGATCTTCGCGTGGATGCTGTGGTTAACCTCGCAGGTGAGCCGATTGCAGATAAACGCTGGTCTGAAGAGCGTAAACAACTTCTGCGTGAAAGCCGAATCAATCTGACAGAGAAACTGGTTAAGTGGATAAGCAGTCTGGAAGAGAAGCCCGAAGTTCTGATCAGTGGCTCAGCCATTGGTTATTACGGCAGCGTTAAGGGGGATGTGAACCTGAATGAATCCGCAGCTGTAACTCCGGGTTTTACACACTCCCTCTGCAGAGACTGGGAAGAGGAAGCCTTGAAAGCGGAGAAAGATGGGGTTCGGGTCTGCCTTATACGAACAGGTATTGTATTAGGTAATGGAGGCGCATTAGTCAAAATGCACTTGCCCTTTAAAATGGGACTCGGTGGACCAATCGGTAGCGGTGATCAGTGGATGTCATGGATTCATATTGATGATGAAGTGGAGATCATTGAAATGCTGTTAACCCACCCACAACTTTCAGGTGCATTTAACCTGACAGCTCCAAATGCTGTCACAAATAGGGCGTTTACTAAGTCTTTAGGGAAAGCTTTGCATCGCCCAGCAATTCTGCCAATGCCGGGTTATGCCGTTAAACTGATGTTAGGCGAGGGTGCCGAGCTGCTACTCGAAGGCCAGAGGGTGGATCCGGAAAAACTTCTGGAGCTTGGGTATAAGTTTAAATTTACCGATTTGAACGATGCCCTTAAGGACATTGTGGGTTAGGGAACCTGCGAATAAGTCCCAAGCTTTCTCAGTGGGCAGTAAATCGACTTAATGCACGAAAGGTAGCGCACTGGAATGACGAGTCCTTTCCAAGCTGCCTGACAAAGCAGGAAGTCGATTTAATGCCCACCCATCGGGGCTTACAGATCGATACAATTTCTTCGTTAACGATTTTCGACAGGCAACCAGCATGCCTGTAATCGTTGCCTAGAACTTGAACCGATCTGTAAGCCTGAGGTGTTTGGGACTTGTTCGTAGGTTCCTTAGCTATCCACTCAGAATAGGGAGTAGGTAGCTAATGCTCGTTAATAAATCAGGTCCAAACGATGGTGGCTTGGTGCCTGTTAATTACTTTGCGTTAAGCACACCCACTTCCAGTTGTTCAAACCAGTCCAGGAAGCGGTTTACATCATCCCCTTTGAATATTCGTCCATGTTGAGGGCACATAATTTGTACATCCAGTTTCCTCACCCGGCGTATCCAGTCGGATTTAGCTTCATTTGATGGCATCCATCTTCGATGAAACGTTTCCATGCGAGGGATGTGGGCTTCAAAATCATCAACAACCAATGGGGCATCATCGACATCAAGCGCAGCCCCGATATCACCAGACATTAGGATGCCGGATTTTGGATCGTAAACATTAAAATTCCCAGAAGAGTGTAGGTAATGTGCAGGGAAAAACTCTATTCCAACACCACTGAGTGACAAGCTACTGCCCTCGTCGGGAATCGGGCTGTAGGTGATTTTTTCCATCCCAAAATGACGGATAAAACCTTCCCATAACCAAGGGGAATGTAACGTCGCCCCTTCTAAAACCTGATCCCACAAACCCAAAGACGAGATGATATCCGGGTCTTGGTGGGAGGCAAAAAGGTGTGTGATTTTATCGATAGGCACACTTTTTATTATTGTGTTCAACATAGACGAAAACAGCTCAATTCCGCCCGGGTCCATGAGCAGAGCATTTTCTTTGGTGACCACCATATACTGATTGGTATCTATGATTTTGTCTGGTTTGTTAGGATCGCGGCCGAACATAAACCATGTGTGGGTAGCGCTTTCATAAAGTTTATGTGTTTTCATCTCGATTACTTCTTGAGTCGATTAACTAAGCGTTTAGCATCGTCAATTAGCTTTTTAACGGATGCCGTTACCTCTTCAACATTGTCAGCCACATTGTTGAGAGCATTCTGATGAGGGCCTTTTGCCTGAAGAGCTTCAATACGGGACATAGTGATAACAATATCTGCTGAACGTAGCTCATCGGAGAGGCTATTAAGCTCCGTACTAAGCTCTCTGAGTTGCTCTTCATAGGAATGCTGTAGGTCTTTCTGGCGATGCTCAGCTCGAGCCTTTACGGGATCCAGACTGTGAATGTAAGTGGCATCCTGAGCAGACCTGTATACATGTTCAATATGATTGATAGCGCGGTCTGAGATATCTTTTTCGGTTGCTATATGGCTGAGATCACAAGCCAGTTGATTGATACGATGGGATGATGATTTAGTAATAATAGCGAATCGATTGATGTAATCGGTGAGTGGGCGAAAGCCAGCGGCGGCATCACCAGCCTGTATGGCTAGAGCTCTCGCATTACTCGCGGTGATTGAAAGTCGCTTACAGGCCTGCATCGCATGATCAACGTGATACACAATGGAGGCGGTAACTAAAAAGGTATTATCCACAATCAAACTGACAACATTTCGTTAAAGATCGCTATTACATCATAGGTAAAAGTAAGGTTTGTTACTTTTGAGCCTAGTTTTGATGGTAATCAATTAACTCAATAGAATGTCGGTGTTGGATTAAACTTATTTACTCAGGTGGTTTGTCTTTTTTATCTGCCTTGCCATTTAATTCACTAAGAAGCTGAACTGTTTTATCCAGCTGCTTTTCAATCTTTTCCAGTTTGCCTTCCAGGCTTTCGATTCTCTGGAGATTTCTTTCCTCTTTTTCAGAGATCTCTCTTTCATCCTGTTCGATGAAGAATACAGAGAAGCTGGCGGTGAGCATGGAGAACATAGCGATGCCCATAAGAATCAGTACAGAACCGAAAATCCGGCCTTCAGTAGTGGCAGGAACAAGATCCCCATAACCGACGGTGGTGACCGTTACCCAGGCCCACCAGAGCCCATCCATTGGCGTTTCAAAAGCGGGGTCAATGCCCGAGATCAGGAGTCCGGAAACAACCAGAATCACAAAACAGACAAACAGAGTTATGCCGAGATTATGGCGGGATAAGAGGTTGCGAACATCTTTGGATACCCGGAAGAAGATGCCGATTGTTAGTGCCAGTCGCATGGTTCTTAAAATACCGGCATAGAAAGTTTCACTGCCCCAGAGTACTGGCAGGCCTGCCAGTACAATAAGTGGACTCATCCAGTTATGCTTCAGGTAACGGATACGGTCATCCACCACGATGGACATGATCACTAATTCGGAGAGAAAGACCAGCCAGATAAGCCAGTCGGAAGCAAAGGTAACGTATCCTTGTTCGAGCCCCTTGGCCTGAAAATACCAATCGATCAGGATCCAGATTGCCGCCAGCACCATTGGCGCTTCCAGTCGTCTGCCCCAGCGTTTGGCGCTTTCATTTTCCCTTTCATCAACGCCACCAAAACCGACTATGCGCATCAGGGCTGAATGCTTTTCGTATTCCATACTCGAAACTCTTTTTTAAGGTCAGCTTAGCTTTGATAACTCAGTGGCCCATAACTATCAGTTTCCTGACGTTTACGGCGATTACGAACCTTTTCTACCTCTTCAACCAGAAGGTCACCATGCCACAGATGTGGATTGCTGGTCAGGTAATCTTCCATATCGTTTACCAGAAAGGTCAGTGTCCCATTGCCTGCCAGGTCACAAACCTGTTCTGATGTGCTCAGTTCCATATTTCTGAAGAACAGTTGCCCCCACTCAATGAGACGGATCCTTGCCTGTTGAGGGTTACTTTGTTCACATGCCTGAGCCAGAGCTTTAAAGGCGTTTCTCTCAGCGACATCGGTTGCCAGCTGTCTGATTGCCTTTTCGTGTGGTGTAAGTTCCTCTTTCGGTGGCGTTAAAGCTTTTGAATTACGCAGGAAGTAAAAAGCATAGATACAACCGAGAGTTGCGGCTATCGCTATCGCTGTTAGAAGCCAGATCAAAAGATTCCCGGTGTTGAAACTGGATTCCGATGAGGTATTCATAACTACAGCTTGTTCCGCTGTGGCAGGCATAGCGTTAATTTTTATCATACGTGCGGGAATTGATGCATTCTGCGTACGTTCTGTGCCTGTACTCCACCAGGGGAGATCAATTGCTGGTAAGGTCACCTCTGTTTCAGAGGTTGGGAATATCTCCAGCTCTTCCATTCTTCTACTGGTAATGCCCTGATCGGTTACCTGTTCTTCCAGTACCACATTGGTGAGTTTGATCTCAGCATTGGTGTTTATCATGTCGGTTAACAGCGGCAGGCTGGAGGAGGGCAGACCTTCTGCTTCCAGTGTAATGATTCTGACTAAGGAGCCACCTTTTTCAACTTCACTCACTTCGGTCAGATTGTCCTCAATATAAACCGACCGGGCCGGTAACCAGAGGTCCCGGTTATTGGTGAAGGCTTTTGGCAAAACCTTGAGTAGTAACAGTGAACTGCTCAGATCCAGTATTTCGCCATTCCCCAGAGTTGTATTAAAGAAGAAGGGTTCTACTTCCACTGTACCTTCTGCCCGTGGGAAAAGTGTATAGCTGTATTCGGTGACGAAATAATCCTGCCCGTTGATCTCGGTTTTGGATTCTTTCTTGTATTCCAGTTCTTTAACAATGGCGTTTCGAACATTGGGTCGGGACAGTTGTGAGTCCAGAGGCAGAGGATTCAAGTGAGTTATTCTGACGATAAGGATCGCCTGACTGTTTACGTACAACTCATCTTTATCCACTTCAAGTTCGATGAAAAATTGTTGTAAACCGGTTTCTTCCGGGGCCGGATTCAGCGCCGATGGCATAACATTAATAAAAGTAGCTGAGCTGTATTCGGAGCCTATGTTGATGGGGGGGATTTCAAGACGGCCTTCGGACATGGCTCTGAGCTTAAAAAGCCAGCGGGTGGATGTTGTTACGACACCGGTGCTGTGGCTGGACAAGGTGGTTTTCTTGGAGCCTAGAACACGAAAATCCGGTTCAAGAGCGTTAAGGTTTGGGCGCTGGTTGACCTTACTGTCAATTTTTAAGGTCAGGGTCAGCTTTTCACCCTGATAAAGGTTTGTTCTGTCGACCTGGGTAGTAACGGCTGCCTGCAGGGCAAGAGGAAAAAAGATCAATAAAGCGCACAAAATGGATTGGCGAATCTGCAGCAGGGTCATCTATTCAACTACTCTTCTCAAGACGGATGATGAGTTGAGTTTAAGACTAACATATCAGACAGAATGTTGGATTTAATTTTGATCTTCACATCTGATCTCCGGCAATTTTTCAGAGCTTAATTGTCCTTCTTTATAGAATCGTATTTATTCACCTAAAGTTAATCAGGCATAACTAATTTATCCTCCTATACTGTTGATATAACAAGACAAACGGGAAGGCGGTCATGGTTCATTACGGTTTGGATGATAAAGACAATATTCTGGCTTCTTTATGCCAGAAAATAAAAGACAACCTACCTGAACAGCGTGCTAAAGAGTTAATCGGCTTTGCTGAAGTTTATTATGCCTCTGCTTCAGTGGCAGATCTGATGGAATGGAATCTTGAAGATCTTTATGGTTCCACTCTTGCGTGTTGGCAATTCATTCAGCAAAGAAAGCGCGAACAACCCAAAATCAGAGTGTTTAACCCGGACTTTGAGCAGCATGGGTGGCAGTCCACCCACACCATAATCGAAGTGTTGCTGGATGATATGCCATTTGTTGTCGACTCCCTGCGGATGGAGCTCAATAGACGTAACCTGACGATTTATGCTATCCATAATGCGGTTGTAAATATGCGCCGGGATAAATCCGGTAACCTTGAGGGTGTGTACAGCAAAGATTGCAAGCCTAAACATTGTCATAGTGAATCGCTTGTTTCTGTTGAAGTCGACCGTCACACCGACCAGGAGGAGCTGGAAGGGTTACAGCATAGCCTTCTTGAGGTGCTTGAAGACGTTAATATGGTGGTTGAAGATTTCCACCCGATGTTGGAACAGTGCCAGAATCTGGCAGGGCATTTTTCTAAACCAATCAAAGGATTGGATAAAGATCATGTTAAAGAGGTGCATGACTTTATTTCATGGTTAAATGATCATTTTACCTTTCTTGGTTATGACGAATTTAAACTGGTCGAGAAAAAGGGCAAAAAGACCCTTGAGGTTATTCCTGGCAGTCAGTTAGGTCTCTTAAAATTCTGTGATGAACACTGTCGTTCTGAATTGGTCAATGAGGGTGACAGAGACGCAGAAGGTTTTGTCCTGATTCCGGATATTCTCTCTTTCACTAAGTCCAACCGTAAATCTCAGGTTCACCGTCCCATCTATCCCGATTACATCAGTATTAAACAATACAACAAGCAGGGAGAGATCATTGGGGAGTGCCGTTTCCTCGGTTTATACACCTCGAATGTTTATATCCAGAGTTCAAGACAGATCCCTGTCGTACGGCGTAAAGTGGACAGTGTGATGGAGATGTCAGGTCTGCATCCTTATGGGCATGACTGGAAAGAACTGCTGCAGATTCTGGAGATCCATCCACGTGATGATCTGTTTCAGGTCAGTGTTCAGGACCTGTTTAATACGGTAATTGATATCCTCCAGATCCATGAACGCCGGCAGATCCGGTTGTTTGTTCGAAAAGATTATTTTAACCAGTTTTATTCCTGTCTGGTGTATTCACCCAGAGATATCTACAGCACAGATTTCAGGCATAAGGTGCAGGCGCTTTTATGTGAGAAGTTAGAGTGTGAGCATGCCGATTTTACAACCTATTTTTCAGAATCCATTCTGACCCGAACTCAGTTTATTCTGCGTGGTGATAATATCGCAGAGAGTTTTGAGCCTATAAAACTTGAGCATCTGGTACGTAAAGCTGCCCGCAGCTGGAAGGATGATCTGCGTGATGCCCTGGTAGAGACTCTGGGCGAGGAGCAGGGGATATCCTTATATAACCTCTACGGGGATGATTTTCCTGGCAGTTATAGTTCAGATTTTACGGCCCGAACCGCAGTGGTTGATCTGCAACATATTAATAAAATATCAGAAGCTGAGCCGTTACAGCTGAGTTTTTATCAGGCACTGGAAAAAGAGCCGGATAACCTTAACTTTAAACTCTTCAGTTCAGGCACATCACTGCCCTTATCTGATGTTATTCCGGTTCTGGAAAATCTGGGGTTACGGGTAATTGATGAGCACCCCTATCGCATCGACAGTAAACGTCAGGCCATCTGGATTCATGATTTTAATCTGCTATATACCGGCACTGGGAAAATTTCTCTGGCTAGCATGAAGCAGATTTTTGAAGACGCATTTGTCAATGTATGGCTGGGCAATGCCGCTAATGATGTGTTTAACCGCTTAGTGCTCGGCGGGCAGATTGGTTGGCGTGAAGTGGCAATGTTGAGAGCTTATGCCGCCTATATGAAACAGATCCGTTTCCCGATCAGTCAGGAGGCGATCAGTTCAACTCTGACCACCTATGTAGATATCGCTGCGAAGCTGGTTGAATTGTTCAGAGCCCGATTCGAGCCGGGTAGTTCTCTGTCGCAGGAAAAAATTGAAAACCAGATTATCAGCAGCCTGGATGATGTTGTCAGCCTCAATGATGACAGAGTTGTAAGGCAATATCTGGAGTTGATCAAAGCGACTTTGCGGACCAATTTTTTCCAGCTTGAAAACGGAACTGCAAAGGAATACTTCTCCTTCAAACTTGCTCCTGAGCAGATAACCGGGATTCCTCTTCCGAAACCAAAATTTGAAATATTTGTTTATTCACCTCGGGTTGAGGGGGTGCATTTACGTGGCGGTAAGGTGGCCCGGGGAGGATTACGTTGGTCCGACCGGATGGAGGACTACCGAACCGAAGTGCTTGGATTGGTTAAAGCTCAGCAGGTGAAAAACGCCGTTATAGTGCCGGTTGGCGCCAAAGGCGGATTTGTAGCCAAGCAGTTGAGCGACACGATGAGCCGGGAAGCCTGGATGGAGGAAGGTATCCAGTGTTATCAAACCTTTATCAGTGCGCTGTTGGATATAACGGATAATCTGGTAGACAACGAGGTCGTACCGCCGCCGTTAGTCGTCCGACATGATGAAGATGATACCTATCTGGTTGTTGCCGCTGATAAAGGCACCGCGACGTTCTCGGATATTGCCAATGGCATTGCCGAGAAATACGGCTTCTGGTTAGGCGATGCTTTTGCATCAGGAGGAAGCCAGGGTTACGACCATAAGAAAATGGGGATTACAGCTCGCGGCGCCTGGGTTTCGGTCGAACGACATTTTCGTGAGATGGGACTTAATACCGATAAGGATGACTTCTCAGTTGTTGGCATTGGTGATATGTCGGGTGATGTGTTTGGTAATGGCATGCTGCTGTCTAAACATATTTGCCTGCAGGCAGCCTTTAATCATCTGCACATTTTTATAGATCCAACTCCGGATTCCGCTAAAAGCTGGAAAGAACGTAAGCGCTTATTTGATCTGCCACGATCCTCCTGGACTGATTACAACACTAAGCTGATCTCCAAAGGTGGTGGCGTTTTTGAGCGCAATGCTAAATCTATAAAATTATCACCAGAAATTCAGGAACTGGCAGGTCTGACTGAAAACTCCGTAACCCCAACTGAGCTGATCAGTGCTCTGCTGAAATCCCCTGTCGATCTGATCTGGAATGGTGGTATCGGCACTTATGTGAAAGCCAGTAGCGAAACTCACGCAGATGTAGGCGATAAAGCCAATGACTTGCTCCGCGTGGATGGAGATCAACTGCGCTGCAAAGTCGTGGGTGAGGGCGGTAACCTCGGCATGAGCCAGAAAGCACGTATGGAATATGCGCTAAATGGCGGTCGTATGAACACCGACTTTATCGATAATGCGGGTGGAGTGGATTGTTCGGACCATGAGGTTAATATCAAAATTCTCCTGAATCAGGTGGTTGATAACGGTGATATGACCGAGAAACAACGCAATCACTTATTGGAACAGATGACTGATGCGGTGTCTGATCTGGTTTTGAAGAATAACTATCGTCAGGTGCAGTCTATCTCTTTGGCTGAGTCACGTTCTTTGGAAAGCATGGCTGAATATCAGAGATATATCTGCAACATGGAGAATGCCGGTAAGCTTGACCGGGTGCTTGAGTTTCTGCCGGAAGATGAGGCCCTGAATGAAAGAAAACATGGAACTGTGGGCTTAACCCGTCCAGAACTCTCGGTACTGATCTCTTACAGCAAGGGAGATTTAAAAGAGGAGTTGACCCTATCCAATGTGCCAGATGATCCTTATCTGGCTAAGGAGCTGTTTACAGCGTTCCCTCAGAATCTGGTTCAGGACATGTCCGGAGAGATTTCCAGTCATCGTTTGAGAAGAGAGATCATCGGAACACAAATTGCCAACAACATGGTAAATATCATGGGCATCAATTTTGTGGACCGTTTGAAAATCTCAACCGGTGCCGATGCTGCAACCATTTCCAGAGCTTACATCTTGGCCCGGGATATTTTTGATATTGAAAACCTCTGGCAACAAATAGAGCGCCTGGATCATAAAGTCAGTTCAGCGGTACAGGTTGAGATGATGCTTGATCTTCAGCATCTGGTACGCAGAGCAACCCGCTGGTTCGTACGTAATCGTAGGGCTGAAACAGATTGTGCCAGTGAAATAGAAAAATTTACTTCAGAGCTAACAGTTATAACCAGCAAGCAGGAGTCTCTGCTAAGTGGTGAGCCGAAACGGTTGTGGGAAGAATCCTGCGCGCGGTATAGAGACGATGGAGTTCCTGTAAAACTGGCGAAATTCATGGCTGGGACCCGAAGTTTGTATTCTGCTCTGGGGATTATCGAGGTTGCATCTGAAGCCCGGATACCGACGGATAAAGTTGCTCAGGTGTATTTCAGTCTGGGCGAAGTGTTGCAGTTGGATTGGTTAAGTCATCAACTGAATCGTTTAACTGTTGAGAACTACTGGCAGGCTTTGGCAAGAGAAGCGTTTAGGGATGACCTGGAGTGGCAGCAGCGAGCGGTGGTCGGAAACGCTATTTCTGGATACTCAAAGAGCTTTAACCTAAAAGAAATTGTAGATAAATGGTGTCTTGAAAACAGTGGTATGGTGGAAAGATGGATGAATGTACTGGCAGAATTAAAAAATGCTGAGAAAGAGGAGTATGCCATGTACACTGTGGCTTTGCGTGAACTCTTTGATCTGGCAAAATCGAGTCAGTATACGTGTTAAATAAGGCTTTTTAGCTAGGCAAAATGCAAGACATAATCGTTAATCTGAATATTAGTGCTGAAAAGTACAAATTGTTGTATCAGGGTGTTGCTCAATCGGTTTACACCAGAACGCTAGATGGAAAAAGTGTTCAGTTTCCTGCCAGTATTCTCCGCCCCTTTTTGTTAAAAGATGGGGTGAAGGGGGTGTTCAGGATCATTTTTGATAAAAAGGGTAAATTTCAGGGAATCGAAAAGCTCAGTTGAGCGTGACAGTGGGCAGTTTGTTACAACCCTTGTGGTAAAAAGAATCCGGTTATCGTTCGTGGCAATCACAGTTCACTAAAACCGGAATAATGTAGAGCTGTTTTGAGGGGCTGTTATGAATCCAAATGTTATCTCTTTACTTTGTGGTGTTGTATTTGCTGGTTCAGTGACAGTCGCAGCGGCTGAATCTGAAAAAGTCCTTGTGGTCATGAGCTATGAGCAGGATAACCCCTGGTGCCAGGAGATAAAGCAGGGTATTGATTCAGTTCTTGCTGATAAAACAGATCTGACTTATTTCTACATGGACACTAAAGTTGATCCTGCTAATGGGCCCGCTAAAGCAGCTGAAGCATTGGAAGTCTATCAAAAGCTACAACCGCAAGGTGTCATAGCAATTGACGATAATGCCCAGTCAATGTTTGTCGTACCTTCCTTAAAAGATCAGGTCGAAACCCCTGTGATGTTTGCGGGTGTGAATTCGGCAGCAGATAAATATGGGTATCCTAATGCCCATATCTCAGGGATTCTTGAGAGAGCACATGTTCATGAATCATTGGCTTTTGCAAAACAATTGATGCCCAAGATTCAGTCCGCATGTTTTATGACCAATGATGTTTCATCAGGCCAGGCTTTAAATAAGCAAGTTGATACCGAAATGGTGGCCTATCCGGTAAAAGTGCATAAGTTTTTCCGGGTGAAAAGTGCAGCAGAGATCGACTCTGTGAAATCTGAGATGAATGCGGCCTGTGATCTACTCTTTGTAGACAGCCTCGAAGGTATTAAGAGCCCAGAAGGTGAGGCTATGGATAATAGAACAGTATTGTCTTATCTAAAGAGCCAGTATAATAAGCCCGTACTGGGCGGTAACCGCTATCAGGTGGAGCAGGGTGCTTGGGCAGCGGTAGTCAAAACCGGACAGGAGCAGGGCGAAACTTCTGCAGAGATGTTACTCAAAGCTATGCAAGGAGTAACTGTTGCAGATATCCCAGTTGTAAAAAATACAAAAGGGGAAAGGATTGTTAATGTCACAGCGCTGGATAGCCATGACGTTCCCCTCAAACCCCTAGCGCTTAGGGGAGCCACTTTGGTTCGTCAGAAGTAGTTTAATTAATGCGTCGCATACTTAGTAGCATTGCCGGAAAACTGGTTTTTCTGGGAGTGCTTGTTGTCAGTTCGTCGATTATGATCGCAGTTATCTCTGCCACGGGGTTCAGTCGTGTTGAGGATATTTTGTCAGACCTTGTTGATCATGAGATTGATGGCGTTATTAAGAATGCCGAACTGGGGCGTCGCATATCACTGACTTTATCAGAGGTCAGTCAATACAGCCGCGAATGTTCAGACTCTTCAGTTGCGGGCAGCAAAGTCGGGCTGAGTTTATCTGAATTTCCTGACCTTTCAAAAGCAGTTCCGAATATAGCCCTGCGAGACACATACGTTTCTTTCGTTGAATCTACAGAAGCCTTAATTGAAGAATGTGAACAGCTTCGGGAATCGCAATCCGTTCTGAAACTACAGGAGAATAAAACGGAGCAGAACCTTCTGGAGTTGGAGCAGGTCATAGGCGAAGAGCTGATCGAACAGACCCTTCAGGGAAAAAGCATCAATCACCTTGATCAATTAATGGCACTGGTTGCAGGTATCAGGGAAAGCACTCTTCTTGTCAGTCGTGATATCGCCAGATATTCTAGCCAGAACCTTGAAAATAGTGAGCGCCCAGCAGATCTGGTTATAGGTCAAATTGATGATATGAGCTTACGTCTTCAGACCATGACGGCTTCGACGGATGGCATGGAGCTTATTCTCAATCAACTACTGGAAAACCTCCATAATTACAGGCTGCAGTTAACCCTGTATTTTGAACATTACCAAAAACTAAACTCTGCTGTTGATCTAATTCACGGTCAGCAGGAGGTCTTGCTGGCACTTCTACAGTATTTTGACCAACAGGCAAAAGGTCGTAATGAAGTGATTAAGGATGATCTGCGCAGCATTATTTCGGATTATAGTCTCAAGGTTCTTGTTCTTACTGCGTTTATTGCACTCCTCACCTTTTTCCTTCTGCGTCGTATCGTTCGTGGCAGTATTCGCGAGCCTTTAGATCAACTGCTGGGTTTGATTGATGAGATAAAGTTACGTATGGAGCCAAAACAGCTGGATCATCGTAATGACGAATGGGGGGTCATTAGCTCTCATCTGGTTGAGATGTCTCACGAGCTGAAAAGTTCGCAGTCACAACTGCTTAAAAGCCAGGAGCGACTGGATGTCGCGATAAAAGGTACTAATGCCGGTTTGTGGGACTGGAATCTGGAAACCAATCAAATCTACTTCTCTAAACGCTGGAAAGGGATGCTGGGATATCTGGAGGATGAACTGGAAGACAGTATTGAAATCTGGCAAAACCTCGTGGACCCAGAACAGAAAGAGGCTGTTCTGCTGGAAATTAATCGTTATCTTGCGGGTGAAAGTGGTCGGTTGAGGATGGAGTACCGGTTGCGACATAAAGACGGTCACTGGGTAGAGGTCTTGTCCCGGGGCAAGTTGACGGAAAATACTGAGGGGCAGAGGCGTTTAATTGGAACTCACATTGATATTACTTCACGTAAAGTAGCCGAGCTTGAGTTAAGACGCAGTGAAAAAGATCAGCGTACTCTGATAGAGGCGTTACCGGATATTATCCTGCGTTTGGATATATATGGACGCAACCTTTTTGTTTCTGAAAATATAACGGATATTTTCTTCCCCCGGCCCACTGAATACATTGGAAAAAACTACCGTGAGCTTGGATATCCCGAACTCTTCTGCAGTGAATTAGAAAATATCATTGCGCTGGTTTGTAGTGAAAAACAGCCTCATGAGCTGGAGTTTGACTTAGCAGGGCCTGAAGGCACAAAAAGTCTGAACTGGAAGCTTACACCTGACCTTAATGACCAGAATGATGTCAGAAGTGTTCTGGCTGTAGTGCGAGATATAACTGAATTAAAAAGGAACCAACAGCAGCTTGAGCGCATCGCTCACTATGATGTATTAACTGGTTTGCCTAATCGCGCACTGTTAGCTGATCGCATGACTCATGCGATGTCGCAAGCGCTCAGAAGACAGCATCAGCTGGCTTTGGTATATATCGACTTAGATGGCTTTAAAGAGGTAAATGATAACCACGGACATGTGGCGGGCGATCATTTATTGCAAACCATTTCGTATCGATTGAAGAAGGTTCTGAGAGACAGCGATACCCTTGCCCGGCTCGGAGGTGATGAGCTGGTGGCTGTGATTACCGACCTTCCCGATAAGAAAAGCTGTACCGATACATTGATGAGACTACTGGCTGCGGTTGCACAGCCGGTTCAGAGCGATGATCTGGAACTGAATGTAAGTGCCAGTATGGGCGTTACTTTCTACCCGCAGGATGAAGAGCTCGATGCTGATCAGTTATTGAGACAGGCTGATCAGGCAATGTACGAAGCGAAGCGAGCCGGTAAAAATCGTTACCATTTCTTTGATGCCGCACACGACAGAGTTATTCGCGATGATTGTGAAACCATCGAACGGATTAAAACTGCTCTTTCAAGCAAGGAGTTTGAACTTTATTACCAACCTAAAGTGGATATGAGGTCCGGTGAAGTTAAGGGTGTGGAAGCTTTAATCCGATGGAATAAAGGTGATCAGATTCTGTCGCCAGCGCAATTTTTACCTGCGGTTCATGACAATCAAGTGGGAATTGATATTGACCACTGGGTCATAGCAACAGCTATACAGCAGGCTTCTGAGTGGTATAAAGCAGGTATTAATCTGCCAGTGAGTATCAATGTTAGTGCAGCGCAACTTCAGGAATCGGATTTTCTCGATGTCCTCAAGCAATGTTTGGCTTCTTGCCCTGATCTACCACCAGAGAATGTTGAACTGGAAATTCTTGAATCCGGTGCGTTGATTGATACCTTGCGTACTTCAAGCCTTTTGAAAGACTGTGCCGCATTTGGTGTAACCGTGGCGCTGGATGATTTTGGTACCGGCTATTCATCTCTTTCCTATTTGAAAAACCTGCCGGTGAATACACTTAAAATTGATCGCAGCTTCATTCGGGGTATTTCTGAAAACAGTGATGACAAAGTTATTCTTTCTGCAATACTTGGCCTGGCCCGGGCTTTTAAATTACAAGTTATTGCTGAGGGCGTTGAGAGCATAGAACAGGGTCAGTTATTGATTGATGCGGGTTGTATGTATGCTCAGGGATACGTCATTGCTCGTCCAATGCCATCTTCTGCCATTCCTCAATGGATCAAATCCTGGTCTGTTCCGGAAGCCTGGGAAGAAACCTCCTTGTACTCTAAACCGGTGTTACGTCACGCTTCTGTCTATTAAGTATTCAGTCATATTGCCGAAAACATTGTTCAGCGAATAAACGCTGTATTGGGATTACTCGACTGATGGTCTGTTATTCCCATTTAGCCTCGCCTATAATCGACCAAATTTTTTCCATTGGGGACACTATGCTGTATTCATTGACTCGTTCATTGATGTTTCAATTAGATCCAGAGCTTTCTCATAACGTCGCTCTGCATTCTATGAACCTTGCAGCAGCCTTGGGAGTTAACAAGCTACTGGGTGCTGAAACGCTTTCTGATCCTGTGCGGGTAATGGGTATAGATTTCCCGAACCGTGTAGGTCTGGCAGCAGGTTTGGACAAAAATGGCATTGCGGTCGATGGTATGGCATCTATGGGCTTTGGTTTTCTTGAAGTAGGTACAGTGACTCCAAGACCACAGGCAGGTAACCCTAAACCACGTATTTTCCGTTTACCGGAGCAGCAAGCGATTATAAATCGCATGGGCTTCAATAATGATGGCGTAGATACTCTACTGAGAAATCTTGATCGCAGTCGATACAAAGGCGTTTTGGGTATTAATATCGGTAAGAATAAAAATACACCGAATGAAAAAGCCAACGACGATTATCTGTACTGCCTGAGAAAGGTTTATTCCCGGGCTTCATATATCACTGTTAATGTATCGTCTCCGAATACACCGGGTTTAAGAACGCTACAGTATGGTGAATCACTGAACAGTCTGTTGGATGCCTTAAAGTCCGAGCAGGCAAAGCTGGCGAAGTTCCATGACCGTTATGTTCCTATCGCAGTAAAAATTGCGCCGGACATGAATGAAGAAGAGTTTGGTTTGGTCGCTTCCTCACTTAAGGCTTATGAGTTAGATGCAGTGATCGCAACTAACACAACGTTGTCCCGTGATGGTGTTGAGGGGCTGGAATATGCGGATGAGCAGGGCGGTTTATCTGGTGCTCCTGTAAGAAACAAGTCAACCAAGGCTATTCGAATCCTGGCAGATGCTTTGGATGGTGCGTTGCCTATTATTGGTGTGGGCGGCATTACCGAAGGATTTGATGCGGCAGAGAAAATTGAAGCGGGTGCCAGCTTGGTCCAGATATACAGTGGATTCATTTATCGTGGCCCGCAGCTAGTGACGGATTCGGTGCAAGCAATACAGCAGTTGAATCGCTAGGAGCTATTCCGGGCAAAATAAAAGGCTCCGATTGGAGCCTTTTATTTAGTTAAAAATACGTCGTCAATGTAGTGCTGGATCAGCCTGGATCGCAGAAACACCATCCATGCCATTCCAGTGAGCTTCACGCCCCTGGCGCCAACCACTCATCCAGTGGCTTCTTAAATCGGATGTGTTTACAGGGCAGTTGTCCCGGGATTTGCCACTTAAGCCGGCTTGAAAGCCGCGGTTGAACAAAGTGGTAGAACGATCACGTTTTTGTCTCTTCATGTATTCGGGCCTCTCTTGATGTTTTTTGAGTTGAGAGCAGCGGTTCCTTGAGACGTGGTTTCCGCTGAGGTTCTGTCTGTTGATCAGCTAAAATCAGCAGAGCAGACCTCTATAAATATCTAAAAAATCGCCTTTGTGCGATTGAATGTAGCTATTATGTTTCATAACTGTAATAAAAATAGTTAGTGTGTGGCTGCAAAAAATTAAATAGATTCATTGGGTTATGGAATTCCCAGGTGAGCTGAATTTATAGTGAATTGTTTTCATTGAAATTGGCTTATATATGAATAGCGTAATGAGAACCGGTAATTATGAAGCTCTTTTTGACATGCCCTAAAGGTATTGAACAGCTGCTGGAAGACGAGTTGAATCAGCTTGGTCTGACTGAAACCAAACAAACAATCGCGGGCGTGCAGTGTCAGGGGGAGTTGGCGGACGCTTACCGAATCTGCCTTTGGTCAAGGCTCGCTAACCGGGTTCTGATGCCGCTGCTGGAGACCGAAGCTGAGACGGCAGAGGATCTGTACCAAGCGGTTCAGCAGATTGACTGGCTGGAGCACATGCGCAGCGAGGGAACCCTATTAATTGATTTTACTGGGCGTACTCAAGGGATTAATAATACGCACTTTGGAGCTTTGAAAGTTAAGGACGCAATAGTCGATCAGATCCGTGATAAAACGGGTGCTCGTCCGAGTATCGATAAAGTTGCTCCCGATCTGCGTATTAATGTGCGAATGCATCGGGGCAAGCTGACGGTTGCTCTTGACCTCTCTGGTGACAGTCTGCATCGCCGCTCATACCGCTTAAAAGCTGGTGAAGCGCCCATGAAAGAGAATCTGGCCGCTGCGGTGCTTATTCGAAGTGGTTGGCCGGAAAAATTCAAAGATACCGGTCTGATGTTAGACCCCATGTGTGGTTCAGGAACGCTCCTTATTGAAGCTGCAATGATGGCCGCAGACATTGCGCCTGGGTTGCAGAGGAAGCGTTTTGGCTTTTCTCGTTGGAACGGACATCAACGCCAGCTTTGGGATGATCTGATTGCTGAAGCCCAAAGTCGCAAGGCGAAAGGTATTCTTGATCTGAACATTCAGCTCTTTGGCCGTGATCAGGATAGCAAGGTTCTGCGATCAGCCAGGCAAAATGCTGAACGAGCAGGGGTTCTTGAATATATAGATTTTGAAACCTGTCGTATCGAAGAGCTTGATCGATCAAAGCTTCCGGAAGGAGATGGGGTCATGATCACCAATCCTCCTTATGGTGAGCGCTTAGGTGAAACCCAGCAGTTGATGTTTCTCTACCGGCACCTTGGAGACAAGCTTAAGGAACAATTTGCCGGTTGGACTGCGGTTATCTTCACATCCAACCCGGATCTCTGCAAAGTAACGGGTTTGCGCGCAGACAAGCAATACAAACTGTTTAATGGTGCATTGGAAAGCCGTTTGTTTATCTACCCAATCTCAGAGAGAAAAGAGGTACAGGTTGAGGAGGTAGTGACTGAGGAAGCGCCGCTTAGCGACGGTGCACAGATGTTCTCCAATCGTCTTCTTAAAAACAAAAAGCAGCTATCCAAATGGGTAAAACGGGAAAATATACAGTGTTACCGTCTTTATGACGCAGACATCCCGGAATATTCGGTAGCTGTAGATGTTTATGGTGACGAAATTCATGTTCAGGAATATGTCGCGCCGAAAAAAATAGACCCGGTTAAATCTTTTGCCCGGTTACAGGACGTTATGAATGCGCTTCCAGTAGCGCTGAAGATCCCGGCAAGCAAAGTTATTTTGAAGCAACGCCTGAAGCAGCAAGGCAGTAAGCAGTACGAGAAACAATCCGAGACTCATCGTTTTAAAGAGGTAGTTGAGCACGGTTGCCGCTTGTTGGTTAACTTACATGATTATCTGGATACGGGTTTGTTTCTTGATCACCGTCCGATACGCCAGCGTATACAGCAGGAAGCAGCGGGTAAGGATATGCTGAACCTGTTTTGTTATACGGGGACTGCATCGGTACATGCTGCCGTAGGCGGTGCTAAGAGCACGACAAGCGTGGATATGTCTGCCACTTACCTGAACTGGGCAAAGCGCAATATGGACCTTAACGGTCTGGATAACCCTCAGCATGTACAGGTGCAATCAGATTGTTTGAAGTGGTTGAGAGTACAAAGACAGCCAGCTTATGATTTGATCTTTATGGACCCTCCGACATTCTCTAATTCAAAAAGAATGCAGGGTGTTCTGGATGTCCAGCGCGATCACGTTGATCTTATCGAAGGAGCGATGCGCCTGTTACGTGAAGAGGGGGTGTTGTATTTCTCAAACAATTACCGACGCTTCAAAATAGATCATGAATCACTTTCTGATTTTGTGATTGAGGAAATAACCAGCAAAACGCTGGATCCTGATTTCAAACGCAACAGCCGAATTCACTGCTGTTACCGCATTACCCATAAGTAAATAATTGGCCATGTTCTAAATATGTGCGTGGCATAATTATTGCTTTAATTTGGGTCATTGGTTTTCTTTGAAGGTTAAGAAAAGCAAGTTGATGTCATTTAACTACCTGATATTTAAATGATTTTCTTGCTTTTCTCTGGCTTTTCCAGAGAACTCTATAAAAATTCAAATAAAGAAAAATGCACTAAGATAGTGCTTCAGGTTTGATCCTGTGGCCTTGTGGTGCATATTGGCCAAGAAACAGGAGACAAACGTGGAAAACGTCAACAGCGCAGTTGAGACGCTTATCCAGAGTTCGAACACTCTATTTATTCTTATGGGTGCGATCATGGTTTTTGCTATGCATGCCGGATTCGCATTTCTGGAAGTGGGAACAGTGCGGCATAAAAACCAGGTAAACGCACTGGTTAAAATTCTTACTGATTTCGGTTTTTCAGCGATGGCTTACTTCTTTGTGGGCTACTGGGTCGCTTATGGGGTGACTTTCTTCTCGCCTGCGGCTGAGCTGGCTGCGAATAACGGTTATGAATTGGTTAAGTTTTTCTTCTTGATGACATTCGCAGCGGCGATCCCTGCAATTGTATCGGGTGGTATTGCTGAGCGCGCAAAATTCTGGCCTATGCTGATTGCTTCAGGTTTGATCGTGGCATTTGTTTACCCGCTGTTTGAAGGCATCATCTGGAATGGTAATTACGGTTTCCAGGCTTGGTTGGAAGAGAGCTTTGGTGCTGCGTTCCATGATTTTGCGGGCTCTGTTGTTGTGCATGGCGTTGGTGGTTGGCTGGCGCTTGTGGCTGTCATGATGCTGGGTATCCGAAATGGTCGTTATAAAGGTGGTAAGCTGGTAGCGTTCCCTCCTTCAAACATTCCTTTCCTGGCACTCGGTGCGTGGATTCTGTGTATTGGCTGGTTTGGATTTAACGTTATGTCTGCACAGACAATGGACGGAATCTCTGGTCTTGTAGCAGTAAACACATTAATGGCGATGGTGGGTGGAATTATCACTGCGCTTATTTTTGGTAAGAACGACCCGGGCTTTATTCATAACGGTCCTTTGGCGGGTTTGGTTGCAGTCTGTGCTGGATCCGACGTAATGCATCCAATGGGTTCGCTGGTTGTTGGTGCGGTTGCTGGTGCGATCTTTGTTGTATTGTTTACTATTCAGCAGAACAAATGGAAGATTGATGATGTTCTGGGTGTATGGCCGCTGCACGGTGTATGTGGTGCCTGGGGTGCTATCGCTTGTGGTATTTTCGGTACGGAAGCGCTGGGCGGTCTTGGTGGTGTAAGCATGATGTCTCAGCTAATCGGTACGGCTGCAGGTATTGCAGTTGCAGTCATTGGTGGCGTGATTGTATACGGCGGCGTGAAGGCTGTATCTGGTCTGCGCCTGACCCAGGAAGAGGAATACAATGGTGCTGACCTGTCGATTCATAAAATTGAATCAACCTGTGAAAGCTAATCATTGAGTCGTGACAAACAGCCGGGCTATTGCCCGGCTTTTTTGTGTATTTTTTAGGGTTGCGAGGCTTTCGAGTGTTGTGATGGCGAGGTCGATAGGATTCTTACTGGATATAAAAGCTGGCAATTTCCGGCCCGGATGTGGCTGTAAGTAGGGGGGATTAATAAATTGGATGCAAAAAGGCTGACTGATCTTTATTGAAGAACAAAAAAAGCCGCATAAGTGCGGCTTTTTCGTTCAGGCTATGGGGTTAGCCTGGGTATTTGCGCTGTGTTGGGCCGTTATAAAGCTGGCGTGGACGGCCAATTTTATTCGGGCTGCTATGGAATTCACTCCAGTGAGAGATCCAGCCGATAGTACGAGACAGGGCAAAGATTACTGTAAACATGTTGGTTGGGATGCCAATTGCTTTCAGGATAATGCCGGAATAGAAGTCTACGTTCGGGTACAGCTTACGTGCTGCGAAATACTCATCTTCAACAGCGATCTGCTCAAGGCGTTTAGCGATCTTCAGAAGAGGATCGTTTTCGAGGCCTAGTTCAGCCAGTACTTCGTCACAGGATTTCTTCATAACTCGAGCGCGTGGGTCGAAGTTACGATATACGCGGTGACCAAAGCCCATCAGGCGGAATGGATCGTTAGGATCTTTCGCTTTTGCAACAAACTCATCAATTCTTGATTCGTCGCCAATTTCTTCCAGCATGTTCAGAACGGCTTCGTTAGCGCCGCCGTGAGCTGGTCCCCATAATGCTGCGATACCGGATGCGATACATGCAAATGGGTTGGCGCCAGATGAGCCAGCCAGTCGAACGGTAGATGTCGAAGCGTTTTGCTCATGGTCTGCATGCAGAACAAAAATACGATCCATTGCTTTCTCAAGGATCGGATTGACCTGGTATTCTTCGCAAGGTGTTCCGAACATCATGTGCAGGAAGTTGCCTGCGTAGCTCAGGTCGTTGCGAGGGTACATAAACGGCTGACCGTTGGAGTATTTGAAGCACATTGCAGCAATCGTTGGCATTTTTGCAATCAAACGAATTGCGCATACTTCACGATGATGTTCATCGTTGATATCCAGAGAGTCATGGTAGAAAGAGGACAGGGCGCCTACAACGCCGCACATGATCGCCATTGGGTGTGCGTCACGACGGAAGCCGTTGTAGAAATGGCTTAGCTGTTCGTGAACCATAGTGTGGTTCTTGATGGTGCCGACAAATTTTTCTTTTTGTTCAGCAGTTGGTAGCTCGCCATTAAGCAGCAGGTAGCAAACTTCCATGTAGTCTGATTTTTCAGCCAATTCGTCAATTGGGTAGCCGCCGTGCAGAAGTACACCTTTTCCGCCGTCAATGAATGTAATGGCGGACTCGCACGCTGCGGTAGACACAAAGCCAGGATCGTATGTGAAGAGACCGTTGCCAGTCAGTGGGCGCACATCGATTACATCTGGACCTAATGTACCTGAATATACTGGTAGCTCAATCGCTTCATCCAGACCGTCGACAGTTAATTGTGCTTTTTTATCAGCCATTAAAAGGCTCCTATCATTATGTTTTAATTCTGTTTTGACTTTTTCGATAGTCAGATCTAAGAGTCTCGGCCCGATTTGTGGACCCCCACAATATAGAGTCTCAGAAAAGTTTGTCAATCAGACTAACCGGGCTCGTTGCCGCAATGCAACAAAACAACAGGGAGTTTTAACAAGTTTCTTTAAATGACAGAATAATCATTTGGTTGTACGACTTTTGATATTGTCCGAGAGTGCTAGACAAAAGGCGAACTCGTGTGCGATTGCGTTGTATTGTCAAGGTTAAATGCTTATACTCTCGCTCCGAAGTTTATCTCTTTCTCCTGACTGAGTATGAGTGTAGCTCATAGATATTCAGGTACTTGAAGGATAACCTTCAGAGAGCGAGGTACTTATCTTCCAACACTTCCGAGCAACCGAGCCCTGCAAAGGGGCCGCAAAGTGTGAACAAGAGCCGTGAATAAGAAAAGACCTGTAAACTTAGATCTTCGAACAATCAAGCAGCCGCTACCGGCGATTACATCCATCCTGCATCGTGCGACAGGTGTGGCACTCTTTTTTGGTGCCGTATTTGCTTTGTATGCACTGGGTTTATCGCTGGAATCAGAAGCGGGCTTCAATGAAGCAGTTGATATGTTTGAAAATGGCTTCTTAGCGAAGCTTATAGCGTGGGGAAGTGTTTCAGCATTGCTGTATCATTTCTTCGCTGGTATCAAACACCTGGTAATGGATTTTGGCCACTGTGAAGAATTAGAAAGTGGTCAAATGGCAGCAAAAGTGACCTTAGGTCTGGCTGCTGTAGCAGTCCTCATTTCGGGAGTATGGATATGGTAACTAGTATTACTAGCTTTGGCCGTAGTGGCCTTTATGACTGGATGATTCAGCGAGTAACAGCTGTCGTTCTGGCTTTATACACAATCTTCATGATTGGTTATCTGGCATTCGGTGCTGAACTGACTTACGAAATGTGGTCAGAATTATTCCAGTGTACTGCAATGCGTATCTTTACCCTTCTGACACTGCTGTCTTTTGCTGCGCACGTATGGATTGGTCTGTGGTCTGTTTCCACTGACTATATTAAGCCAACTGGTTTCCGTTTCGTGTTTCAGTCTGTATGTGGTCTGGTGACGTTTATTTACGTCGTTTGGGGCATTCAGATTCTGTGGGGTATTTAAAATATGTCTAAACTACGTACGCTTACTTTTGACGCGATTGTTGTCGGTGGCGGTGGTGCAGGCATGCGTGCTGCACTTCAGCTGGCGCAGAGTGGCCTGAACACTGCCTGTGTTACAAAAGTATTCCCAACCCGTTCCCACACTGTGTCCGCGCAGGGTGGTATTACTTGTGCTATCGCAAGTGCTGACCCAAATGATGACTGGCGTTGGCACATGTACGATACCGTTAAAGGTTCCGATTACATCGGTGACCAGGACGCTATCGAATACATGTGTTCTGTTGGTCCTCAGGCGGTATTTGAGCTGGACCATATGGGTCTGCCATTCTCCCGTACTGAAACTGGTCGTATCTATCAGCGTCCATTCGGTGGTCAGTCTAAGAATTTTGGTGAAGGTGGTCAGGCTGCACGTACTTGTGCTGCGGCAGACCGTACTGGTCACGCACTGCTTCATGCCCTGTATCAGGGTAATATGAAAGCGGGTACTACCTTCCTGAACGAATGGTATGCAGTGGATCTGGTTAAAAACGATGATGGCGCAGTCGTAGGCTGTATCGCTATCTGCATCGAAACTGGTGAGACTGTTTACATCAAGGCTAAAGCAACTGTACTGGCGACAGGCGGTGCTGGCCGTATCTACTCTTCTACTACAAACGCTCTTATCAATACCGGTGACGGTATGGGTATGTCACTGCGTGCAGGTGTTCCTGCCCAGGATATGGAGATGTGGCAGTTCCACCCAACCGGTATAGCTGGTGCGGGTGTGCTTGTTACTGAAGGTTGTCGTGGTGAAGGTGGTTACCTGATCAATAAAGACGGCGAACGCTTCATGGAGCGTTATGCTCCAAACGCTAAAGACCTTGCCGGTCGTGACGTTGTAGCGCGTTCTATGATTCTTGAGATCCTTGAAGGTCGTGGCTGTGGTGAAGATGGCGATCACGTTTACCTGAAGATGGATCACTTGGGTGAAGAGGTTCTGCACTCTCGTCTGCCTGGTATCTGTGAGTTGTCTAAGACATTTGCAGCGACTGACCCAGTTGTTAAACCAATTCCAGTTGTGCCTACTTGTCACTATCAGATGGGTGGTGTTGCAACAAATATCGGTGGTCAGGCAATTGCTCCGGATAAAGACGGCAACGATACAATCGTTGATGGTCTGTATGCGTGTGGTGAAGTTGCTTGTGTATCTGTACACGGTGCAAACCGTCTGGGCGGTAACTCGCTTCTTGACCTTGTTGTATTTGGTCGTGCTGCTGGTATGCAAATTGAACAGCAGATGCGCGATGGTTACGAAGTAGCTAATGCTACAGAAGAAAACATCGAAGCTGCTATGAGTCGCTTGAATCGTCTGAATAATTCTACTGGCGGTGAGAGTGTTGCTGAAGTTCGTAAAGAGCTACAGAGCACTATGCAGTTGTACTTCGGTGTATTCCGTGACGGCGAAAGCATGCAGAAAGGTCTTGAATTGCTGAGAGGCATTCGCGAGAAGATTGATAACCTTCACCTTGAAGACAAGAGTCAGGCATTTAATACTGCGCGTATTGAAGCGCTTGAGCTTGAAAACTTGTTTGAGGTTGCTGAAGCGACGGCTATTGCTGCGGAAGAGCGTAAAGAATCTCGTGGTGCTCACGCACGTAACGACTTTACTGATCGTGATGACGAGAACTGGCTGTGCCACTCTGTCTACTACCCTGCGGATAAAACCATTGGTAAGCGTGCAGTTAACTTTGCACCTAAAACAATGGAACCATTCCCACCTAAAACGCGTACTTACTAAGGAGCTTCTATCATGTTGGTTAGTGTATATCGCTACAATCCTGAAACAGACGATGCTCCTTTCATGCAGGATATCCACATCGATATTCCTGGTGGTAAGGACATCATGGTGCTGGACCTGTTGCAGCTTCTGAAGGATAAAGATCCGTCTCTGGCGTATCGTCGTTCTTGTCGTGAAGGTGTATGTGGTTCTGATGGTATGAACATGAATGGTCTTAACGGCCTGGCGTGTATCACACCTTTATCTGCAGTTGTTAAAGATGACAAGTTAGTTCTGCGTCCGCTGCCCGGTCTTCCGGTTGTCCGTGACCTGGTTGTAGACATGACTCAGTTCTACAAAGCATACGAGAAGATCAAGCCGTTCTTGATCAATGATACGCCACCGCCTGCGATTGAGCGTCTTCAGTCTCCTGAAGATCGTGCCGAGCTTGACGGTCTGTATGAGTGTATCTTGTGTGCATGTTGTTCTACGTCTTGTCCATCATTCTGGTGGAATCCTGACAAGTTCATCGGTCCATCTGGTCTGCTGCAAGCCTACCGCTTCCTGGCAGACAGTCGAGACACTGCTACTGAGGAGCGTCTGGCTGATCTGGATGATCCGTTCAGTGTCTTCCGCTGCCATGGCATTATGAACTGTGTGAATGTTTGTCCGAAAGGCCTTAACCCAACTAAGGCAATCGGGAAAATTCGCAACATGTTGCTATCGCAAGCAACCTAAGAAAACCAAGCGGTGCCAAATGGCACCGCTTTTTTTTGCTTGTGACAATCAAAAATTAAGTTTTTTACAAAAAAAACAGGGATATTCCCAAAAAGAATTATATAAAGCTTGGTTTTAAAAGCTTTAATATAGCATTCCCGAGACAGGACTATCTGTTTGATCGGGATTTATAAAAGGTAACTCAAAGAGGGGTGGCTGATTCGGGAGGATTCCTGTAGCGGCTTACCAAGCCCCCAGAGCCAGGGTGATCAAGAATGCAAGAAGGCATCATGGATCTCATGTGGAAGAATGCACACCTTTATGGTGGCAACCTTTCATACGTTGAAGAACTGTACGAAACATATCTGATGGATCCGAATGCGATTCCTCAGGAGTGGCGAGAAGAATTCGATAAACTACCGAAGGTAGGTGAAAATCTGACACAGGATGTGCCGCATTCTGCTATCAGAGATCATTTTCTTTATCTTTCAAAAAATCAGAAACGCGGTGCGCCAGTTGCTGTCAGCTCAGTAAGTTCTGAGCATGAGAAAAAGCAGGTGCGTGTGTTACGTATGATCAACGCGTACCGTGTGCGTGGTCATCAGATTGCTAATATCGACCCACTGGGTATGATGCAGCGTGAAGATGTACCAGATCTGGATCTGCGTTTTCATGAGCTTTCCGAAGCTGATCACGATACTGTTTTCCAGCTGGGTTCTCTGTTCTTCGGTCCAGAAGAAGCGCCACTGAAAGACATTATTGCGGACCTTAAGAAAACTTACTGTACAACAGTAGGTGCTGAGTATATGCATATTGTTGATACTCAGGAAAAGCGTTGGATTCAGTCTCGTCTTGAACCCGTGCGCTCTCATCCGGAAGCCCCTCTAGAGAAGAAAAAGATGATCCTTGAGCGCCTGACGGCTGCTGAAGGTCTTGAGAAGTATCTGGGCTCTCGTTATGCCGGCGCCAAGCGTTTCGGTCTTGAGGGTGGCGAATCTATGATCGTTGCTCTTAATACACTGATTCAGCGTGCAGGTAAGCAAGGTGCTAAAGAAGTTGTTATCGGCATGGCTCATCGTGGCCGTCTGAATACACTGGTTAACATCTTTGGTAAAAACCCTGCAGAGTTGTTCGACGAGTTTGAGGGTAAGAAAACATTAGATACCTCTGGTGACGTTAAATACCACCAGGGTTTCTCATCTAACGTTGAAACCGTTGGTGGTGAAGTACACATCGCAATGGCGTTTAACCCGTCTCACCTTGAGATTGCTGCTCCGGTTGTTGAAGGTTCTGTGCGAGCACGTCAGGATCGTCGTGAAGACTTTGTGGGTGATTCGGTTGTGCCGGTAAACATCCACGGTGACCAGGCGTTCTGTGGTCAGGGTGTTGTAATGGAGACATTCCAGATGTCTCAGACCCGTGCTTATAAGACGGGTGGTACTATTCATATTGTTGTGAACAACCAGGTTGGATTCACAACATCTAAACAGGAAGACTCCCGTTCTACTGAGTATTCTACTGATGTAGCTAAGATGATTCAGGCTCCGATTTTCCATGTAAATGGTGATGATCCTGAAGCAGTGCGTTTTGTAACTCAGTTGGCGGTTGACTACCGTAACGAATTTAAGAAAGACGTTGTTATCGATCTGTTCTGTTACCGCCGTCGTGGTCATAACGAAGCGGATGAGCCATCCGGTACACAGCCACTGATGTACGCTCAGATCAAGAAACAGAAAACAACACGTGAACTCTATGCTCAGCAGCTGATTTCAGAAGGTGTTCTCACCGCTGAAGAAAGCAAAGAGATGGAAAAAGAATACCGCAAGCTACTGGAAAACGGTGAGCACGTGGTGAAATCTCTGGTTCACGAACCTAATGCAGAACTCTTTGTCGACTGGAAACCATACCTGGGTCATGACTGGTCATTTGATTGCCCTGAAACCAAGGTAGACCTGAAAATTCTTCAGGAGTTGGGTAACAAAATCTGTGAAACCCCAGAAGGGTTTACAGTTCAGCGTCAGGTTCAGAAAATTTTTGATGATCGTAAGCGCATGGCACATGGTGCTATGGAGCTTAACTGGGGTATGGCTGAATCATTAGCTTATGCCACTGTTCTTGCTGAGGGTTATCCAGTACGAATCACGGGTCAGGATGTAGGGCGTGGCACATTCTCCCACCGCCATGCTGTATTACATGATCAGAAAACTGCAGAAACCTATCTGCCACTGGATAACTTGTCTGAAGAACAACCACGTCTGACTCTGCATGATTCTTTCCTGTCTGAGGAAGCGGTGTTGGCATTTGAATATGGTTACGCGACTACCATGCCAAATGCACTGGTAATCTGGGAAGCGCAATTTGGTGATTTTGCAAACGGTGCTCAGGTTGTAATCGATCAGTTTATTACATCCGGTGAGCATAAATGGCAGCGCCTGTGTGGTCTGACTATGCTTCTGCCTCATGGCTTTGAAGGTCAGGGCCCTGAACACTCTTCAGCGCGTCTTGAACGTTACCTTCAACTGTGTGCGGAACACAATATTCAGGTTGTTACACCGACCACTCCAGCTCAGATTTTCCATCTGCTGCGTCGTCAGGTTGTACGTCCTCTGCGTAAGCCTCTGGTGGTTATGTCTCCGAAGAGCCTGCTGCGTCATAAGCAAGCTACTTCTACTCTGGAAGATTTGGCGGAAGGTTCATTCCAGCCAGTTATCGGTGAAACAGACAGTCTTGAACCGAAGAAGGTTAAACGTCTGGTTCTTTGTGGCGGTAAGGTCTATTACGACTTGTATAATCGCCGTGCGGAGCTGGAGAAGGAAGATGTTGCAATTGTTCGTATTGAGCAGTTGTACCCATTCCCAGAAGAACAACTGGCTGAGGCCATTGCTGAATATACAAACCTGGACTCTGTGGTTTGGTGTCAGGAAGAGCCTTTAAACCAGGGCGCATGGTACTCAATGCAGCACCATATGCGTCATGTCCTGCAGAAGCACGACAGTAAATTGCATCTGGAAGGGGTTGCCCGTCCAGCATCTGCAGCACCAGCGGTAGGATACATTTCCGTTCACGCTGAGCAGCAAGAAACTTTAGTTAACGAAGCACTCAACGGTTGATCAGGCGATTAACCATTAATTAACTAATCGCCTGATGGTGATAACGATAAAGGAAAAAACATGTCCATCGAAATCAAAGCGCCAACTTTCCCGGAATCTGTAGCAGACGGCACAATTGCAACATGGCACAAACAGCCTGGTGAAGCTTGTTCAGCCGACGACCTGATTGTTGATATCGAAACTGACAAAGTTGTACTGGAAGTAGTTGCTCCAGAAGATGGTGTAATTGCAGAAGTACTGAAAGGTGAAGGTGATACTGTCCTGAGTGACGAAGTAATCGCTAAATTTGAAGCAGGTGCTGCGGGTGCAGCTGCACCGGCTGCTGCTGAAGAAGCGGCTTCTGCCGGCGATGCTGAGAAAGTAGGCCCTGCAGCGCGTAAGCTGATCGAAGAAAATGGTCTGGATGCATCTCAGATCCCAGGTACTGGTAAAAACGGCGGCATCACTAAAGATGACGTTGTTAATTTCATGAAAAATGGTGCTAAAGCAGCACCTGCTCCTGCAGCAGCGCCTGCAGCAGCCGCTCCAGCACCAGCTGCAGCCGCTCCAATCAATGTACCTGCAGGTGAGCGAGTTGAAAAACGCGTACCTATGACGCGTCTGCGTGCAACCATTGCTAAGCGTTTGGTTGAAGCTCAGCAAAGCGCTGCAATGCTGACTACGTATAACGAAGTGAACATGAAGCCGGTTATGGAACTGCGTAAGCAGTACAAAGACCTGTTTGAGAAAACTCATAACGGCACTCGTCTGGGCTTTATGTCTTTCTTTGTTAAAGCAGCAACTGAAGCACTGAAGAAATTCCCAGCAGTAAACGCATCTATCGATGGTAACGATATGGTTTACCACGGTTATCAGGATATTGGTGTAGCGGTTTCTACAGACCGTGGCCTGATGGTACCTGTTCTGCGTGATACAGATGTAATGAGCCTGGCTGATGTTGAAGCGACTATCGCTGACTTCGGTAAGCGTGGCCGTGAAGGCAAGCTGGGCATGGAAGATATGCAGGGCGGTACATTCACAATCACTAACGGTGGTGTGTTCGGTTCCCTGATGTCTACTCCAATCCTGAATCCGCCACAGACAGCGATTCTTGGTATGCACAAGATTCAGGAGCGCCCTATGGCGGTTAATGGTCAGGTAGAGATTCTGCCGATGATGTATCTGGCCCTGTCATACGATCATCGTATGATCGATGGTAAGGAAGCTGTACAATTCCTGGTGACTATCAAAGATCTTCTGGAAGATCCTGCACGTATGCTCCTGGAAGTCTAAGTCGACCCTCAATAACAGAGTGAAGATAGGATAAAAAATGTCTGATAAATTTGACGTAATTGTCATTGGTGCAGGCCCTGGTGGTTATGTTGCTGCAATTCGTGCAGCACAGCTCGGGTTGAAAACTGCATGTGTTGAGAAATGGGTAGACGATAAAGGCGCTGCGGTACTGGGTGGTACCTGTCTTAATGTTGGGTGTATCCCATCTAAAGCACTGCTGGAGTCTACGCATCAATTCCATAACGCTCAGCATGCAAACGTGCATGGCATCCAGGTTGGCGGCGACGTCACTATGGATGTTAAAGCGATGGTTGCGCGTAAGGACAAAATTGTTGGCAACCTGACAGGCGGTATTACGGGTCTGTTTAAAGCTAATGGCGTAACCCTGCTGCAGGGTGCAGGTAAACTGCACGGTGGTAAAAAGGTTGAAGTAACGGCTGCTGATGGCACTTCAACTACTTACGATGCTGAGAACGTAATTCTGGCTTCTGGTTCTGTTCCTGTAGAGATTCCGCCAGCGCCGCTGACAGAAAATCTGATTCTGGACAACGCTGGTGCTTTGGATATCGATGAAACACCTAAACGTCTGGGTGTCATCGGTGCCGGTGTTATTGGCCTGGAAATGGGTTCCGTATGGGCTCGTTTGGGTACTGAAGTTACTGTTCTGGAAGCAATGGATGATTTTCTTGCTTTGGCGGATAAGGACGTTGCTAAAGAAGCAGCGAAATTGTTCAAGAAGCAGAAACTGGACATCAAACTGGGTGCACGTTGTACCGGAACTGAAATCATCGACGGCAAGGAAGTGAAAGTTAAATACACTGACTCCGAAGGTGATAAAGAGATCGTTGTAGATAAGCTGATTGTAGCTGTTGGCCGTAAGCCACAGACTAAAGGCTTGTTAGCTGACGATTCTGGTGTATCTCTGGATGAGCGTGGATTCATTTTTGTTAATGAACAGTGTCAGACAGGTGTACCAGGCGTATTTGCTATTGGTGATTCTGTACGCGGCCCAATGCTTGCGCATAAGGCTTCTGAAGAAGGCATCATGGTAGCGGACATCGTTGCTGGCCATCATGCACAGTTGAACTACGATGTTATTCCAAACATCATCTATACCCACCCAGAATTAGCTTGGGTAGGTAAAACTGAACAGGAACTCAAAGCAGAAGGCGTGAAGGTTAAAGTGGGCAAATTCCCATTTGCAGCTTCCGGTCGTGCGATGGCTGCTAACGAAACTGAAGGTTTCGTTAAGATCATTGCCTGCGAAGAGACTGATCGCATCCTTGGCTGTCACATGGTTGGCGCTATCGCGTCTGAACTGATTGGCCAGGCTGCAATTGCTATGGAATTCTGCTCAACAGCAGAAGACTTGCAGCTGACTGTATTTGCTCACCCAACCGTGAGTGAAGCCGTTCACGAAGCTGCTTTAGCAGTTGACGGGCACGCTATTCATATGGCGAACCGTAAAAAACGCTAATTATTAGCGTAAACAAGATTCGGCTGGTTGCTTAAAAGGCTCCAGCCGTTTTAGCACAACTTGTTGTTGATCCAACAGGGCTGCTACGGGAGCGTATCAGACTTCCGGTGCAGGTAAATTATTAGTGACAACACAACGGATTAGAGCATGAATCTTCATGAGTACCAGGGTAAACAGCTGTTTGCCGAATATGGTCTGCCGGTATCCAAAGGGTACGCTGTAGATACTCCAGAAGCAGCTGCTGAAGCTGCAGAGAAAATTGGTGGTGACAAGTGGGTTGTTAAAACTCAGGTTCACGCGGGTGGTCGTGGTAAAGCTGGCGGTGTAAAGCTGGTTGACTCTCCTGCAGAAGCGCAAGAATTTGCTGCGAACTGGTTGGGTAAAAACCTTGTTACCTATCAGACTGACGCTAATGGTCAGCCTGTTTCTAAAATTTTGGTTGAAGACTGCACGGATATCGCTAACGAGCTGTATCTGGGCGCGGTTGTAGACCGTTCTTCACGTCGTATCGTTTTCATGGCATCTACTGAAGGTGGTGTTGAGATCGAGAAAGTTGCTGAAGAGACTCCAGAAAAGATTCTGAAAGCAACCGTTGATCCACTGACAGGTGCGCAGCCATATCAGGGCCGCGAACTGGCGTTCAAACTGGGTCTTGAAGGCGATCAGATCAAGCAGTTTGTTAAAATCTTCCTGGGTCTGGCTCAGATGTTCCAGGAAAAAGATCTGGCACTGCTGGAGATTAACCCTCTGGTTATCACTGATGAAGGTAACTTGCACTGTCTGGACGCTAAAGTAGCGATCGATGGCAATGCGGTGTACCGTCACAAAGACCTGCAGGCTATGGAAGATCCATCTCAGGAAGACGAGCGTGAAGCACGTGCTGCTGAGTGGGATCTGAACTACGTTGCTCTGGATGGCAGCATCGGTTGTATGGTTAACGGTGCTGGTCTGGCAATGGGTACGATGGATATCGTATCTCTGCACGGTGGTTTCCCAGCAAACTTCCTGGACGTAGGTGGCGGCGCAACTAAAGAGCGTGTTACTGAAGCGTTCAAAATCATCCTTGAAGATGACAAAGTTAAAGCCGTACTGGTTAACATCTTTGGTGGTATCGTACGTTGCGACCTGATTGCTGAAGGTATTATCGGTGCAGTTAAAGAGGTAGGCGTAGAAGTACCTGTAGTTGTACGTCTGGAAGGTAACAATGCAGAGCTGGGTTCTCAGCTTTTGTCTGAGTCTGGTTTGGCTATCATTGCCGCGACCAGCCTGACTGATGCTGCTGTACAGGCAGTTAAAGCAGCGGAGGGTAAATAATGTCCGTTTTGATTAATAAAGACACCAAAGTAATCTGTCAGGGTTTCACTGGTGGTCAGGGTACCTTCCACTCTGAACAAGCTATTGCATACGGCACTAAAATGGTTGGCGGTGTAACTCCAGGTAAAGGTGGTACTACTCACCTGGGTCTACCTGTATTCAACACTGTTGCTGAAGCGGTTGCAGAAACTGGTGCTGAAGCTTCTGTTATCTACGTTCCAGCTCCTTTCTGTAAGGATTCTATTCTGGAAGCAGCTAACGGTGGCATCAAGCTGATCGTTTGTATCACTGAGCACATTCCAGTAATGGACATGCTTGAGTGTAAAGTTAAGTGTGACGAGCTGGGCGTACGCCTGATCGGTCCTAACTGCCCAGGTGTTATCACTCCGGGTGAATGTAAGATCGGTATCATGCCTGGTCACATCCATCTGCCAGGTAAAGTAGGTATCGTTTCTCGTTCTGGTACTCTGACTTATGAAGCAGTTAAGCAGACTACAGACGCTGGTTTCGGTCAGTCTACTTGTGTAGGTATCGGTGGCGACCCTATCCCGGGTTCTAACTTTATCGACATTCTGGAAATGTTCCAGAACGATCCACAGACTGAAGCGATTGTAATGATCGGTGAGATCGGTGGTTCCGCTGAGGAAGAAGCAGCTGAATTCATTAAAGCAAACGTTACTAAGCCTGTTGTTTCTTACATTGCGGGTGTAACAGCTCCTGCTGGTAAGCGTATGGGTCACGCAGGTGCAATCATCTCTGGTGGTAAAGGTACTGCTGATGAGAAATTTGCTGCTCTGGAAGATGCAGGCGTTAAGACTGTACGTTCCCTGGCGCAGATTGGTGATGCTCTGAAAGAAGTAACTGGCTGGTAAGCTCGGTTTTACTTCCAAGAGTAAAAAAGGCAGCGTAAGCTGCCTTTTTTGTTTCTATAGCTTGGACAATAGATATTTCAGCGATTAAGCTCATAACAAAACCTTTATATTCCAGTCAGTTAACAAGGATGCCCTTATGAATAAGAAACTCATTATCGGTGGTGCGGTTGCATTTGTCGTGCTTCTTCTTGTTGCTGCGGGTGGCGTGTTTGGTTACATGATGTTTTCGAAACTGTCGGAATATCAAAAGCTGGGGAATTTAACTGAGATTAAACAGCTCAGTAAAGAACATGAAGAGTTGCTCAAACAGCAGAAAGAATCGGGCAGTAAAATGGTGAGTCTGCATAAGCAGTTTTCTGTTTACCGGGAAAAAACAGTATCAGCAGCAATCAAACGTGCTGAACGAAAAGTTGAAACAACATCAGCTTCTTTCACTCCTTTATCTGGGGCCTATGTGATTGCAGCCGCCGCGACACAGGAGCAATTAGAAATTTGCCAGGATGTTCAGGCTCTGATTCAGTTTGAAATGAAACATTTTGAAACCTCTGATCCAACGTTATTGATGCAGCAGGAAGAGGTATGTGGAACCTTTATTGAGGAAAAAATTCTCCCTCTCTTTAAATATCAGATGCTCAGGGTCAGAGCCAGTCTTACCGGCTCTCTGGGTCACCTTCGTCCTGAGGCTGAGCAAAAATTTAAAGATGCTCAGGATCTTCTTAACCGTTGGGAAGTTCCGGTGAACCCAGAGTTAGATAAATATATTCGCTTTTAATATTTAAAGACGTGGAAGTGTTCTAACGCGTTCTGTTTTGTTCATTGGTTTAGTTTTTGCAGGTATTTAGTCATGGATGGACTGTTTTCGCGGCTACCTATTAAAGAACGCTTTAATCATCAGGGTCATACTACGAAATACATTAGGCAGCTATGGCTGGGAATTGCTATATGCCTCTTTTTGGTGCTTGATTGTTCTATTTTAGGGATTAACTTCTATATCACTGTGCAGGTTGAGAAGGATGCTCAGGCTATCAATGTATCTGGCCGTCAGAGGATGTTATCTCAGCGGCTTACAAAAGTACTGTTGATGATGGAGCAGGAAACTACAAGGGGCTCTGAACATATTGCTGAGTTAAAGCATGTTTACGAGCTTTTTAGTTCGACACTCTATGCCTTTGATCAAGGCGGCTGGATTACTGGTGGCGATGGTTTAGAGTATCGTTTTGAGGCGATCAGTGATGAGTTGGCACAGCAGTATATTGATGATACTAAGCGCTACTTTGCCCCGATTGCTGAACCAGTCAGTATGCTACTGGAGAACAACTATACAGAAGCAACTTCGCAGTTAGCGTTGCAGGCAGCAGAAGCTAATAACCTCAAAATTCTGGAATTAATGAACAGCCTGACATATCGAATGGAGCAGTTGTCAAAGACCAAGACACTCTCGTTACGTTGGATTCAGACGGTTGCTTTCTTTTTTGCCATTCTGAATTTTATTGTCATTATTTTGATTTACCACAAACGTTCACGTCTGGCAGAGGGGCAGGTCGATAACTTTCTCAGTTTGGTTAATAGTGCCGCGACTTCCATTATTGTTATGGATGCTAAAAGGCGGATATTAATGGCGAATGAGATGACACTGGAGATGTTTGGCTATGATCAGAAACAGTTTAATTCTCTAACTGAAGATGAGCTGTTTATAGACCATTATAATAACCGCTTTGCTCTAACTGCTGATGGTGTGGAGGTCAGGGTGGAAGTGACGGAAAAGAGTTTCTCCATTCATGATAGCCAATTTATTATCCTGACGGTAAATGATATTACCAGTTATACAGATGAGCAGGAGCGTCTGGCTTATCTGGCTAATCATGATGCGCTTACGGGTTTAGTTAATAGAAGAGCTCTGTTTGATAGGCTGGACCTTGAGATATTGCATGCTAAACGTTCAGAGCAAAATTTAGCGGTGTTATTTTTAGATCTGGATGGTTTTAAGCCAGTAAATGATAAATATGGCCATCTAGCCGGTGATGATTTGCTTAAACAGCTGGCACAAAGAATCGGTCAGAGTGTTCGGGAAACTGATACGGTTTCACGTTATGGTGGCGACGAATTTGTCATTGTGATCACCGGTATTAATCAGGAAAGTGACTTAACTAAGTGTAAGCATGATATTGAAGATGTTTTCGAACAACCATTTATTACTAGTGGTGAGCAGATTAAACTAGGCTGCAGTTTAGGAATGGCTGTGTACCCGGAGGATGCTCAAACTTCTGGTGACTTGATAGAACTTGCGGATAAAAGAATGTATCAACAAAAGCGTTATCCAGATAATTTATCCGAAAAATAAAATTAAATAATTATATGGGCATGGAAGCCCCCATACGGTTGTTGGAGTAGTACAGATTATGAGTTTAAAAATTTTCCCGTATTTTCAGCCCATTGTTGAAACGGCTACGGGTCGTATTGCTGGTTATGAGGCTCTGGCTCGTATGGAAGATGAGTCGGGCAATGTTGTTTCTGCGGGTAGGGTATTTTCGGATGACAGCATTCCTGTTAAAGAAAGAATTGAGATCGACCGCGATGTAAGGTTGCAGGCTTTGGAAGCGTTATCAGACCTTCCCGAAGATACTTTTTTAAGTATTAATATTTCACCGGAGTGGTTGCAGTTTCTTGAATCTCTGGATGATCTGCCAACTCTGAAAATGATGAAACAGGTTGCAGGTGATCCGCAGAGAATTGTCATAGAAATTACCGAGCTGGACGGTGAGCTCGAGATCATTGAGCGTTTAGTTGAGCGTTATAGAGAGGAAGGAGTCAGGGTTGCTATTGACGATTTTGGCTCAGGCTTTTCGCAACTGGATCGAATCGAATTACTGAAGCCGGATATCATTAAGCTGGATATGATGCTCCTTAAAAGAGGAGCGATAAATTCCAGGGGGTCTTCAATGGTGCAAATGCTCGGTGAAATGGCTTCTAAACTGGGTAGTAAGGTTCTGTGTGAAGGTGTTGAGACTGACGAAGAATATTATCTGGCGCTCAGTTGCAATGCGGTTTTTGTGCAAGGCTTTCTGTTCTCCGAAGCCACTGCTGAACTACAGAACCCTGATTCAACCTGTAAAAAAGTTAAGGACCTACTGAGTCACTTCCGTGATCGGGCCATTGATGCTACTTCCAGAAATCATTGGCGTGCAGATAAGATCAAAAATGAATTGTTAGCGCTTAGAGAGGTTCTGAGGGCTTCAGACAATGATGAAGATCTGCAGCATTTTATTGCTGCTGATAATCTTATTCGTTTTTATATCTGCGATCGACTCGGTAATCAAATCTCGCCCAACTTTGAAAACAGTGATAGAGGCTGGATCAAAGATGAAAAGCACCGTGGTTATAACTGGAGTTGGCGCCCGTATTTTTTTGAGTTGTTAGGTTCATCGGATATGCGTAATCGCATGGTTTTCTCAGAACCGTATCAGGATATTCACAGTGGTCAGCGTGCTCAGACAGCAGTGTTGTTTGTTGATGACCAACGAATTCTGCTAGCGGATCTGGTGGACGAGCAGGGCAGTAGCGATCTGTTCTCGGGATTTGGTGCTATGCCAGCGAGTTGGATCCCAGATATAGAATAATCTGGGGTTGAATTTAGTTTTTCAGTTCTTTGAGAAGAAGGCTGTACGATTTGTCCTTCTTCTCAGTTTGATGCAGCTTAATGATCTGATAACCAAGTTCAGGTGCAAACCAGATAAAGGTCTCACGATTTTTCTTACCGTCCCTTATGCGTTTTACCCGAATTGATTCGAAGGTGCCAATTGGTGCTTCGATCACTTCTTTACCATCGACAATGAATTTATACTGTTTCAGCTTACCGCCATCGGCGACTGTGTAATTAAACTCTTGCAATCCCTGGGCGACATCCTGCTGTAACAGTAACTGGTAACTCAGTTTATCCTGAACGCCCTTGCTTATATCCATCTTCCAGGGTTTGTTCTCGACATCATTCGTAACTTGTAGGTTTTCCCAGTCGAAACTTACATCCGCTATTCGCTTTTTGCCCAGAACGCTCTGTTTGAAGTGATAGTTCAGAGGTTTAATTTGTTGACCCTGCAATTGGAACTGGCTGGATTCAAAAACACTGGCGAACATAGCAGAGGCTTTTGATTCAAATGTCCATCCGCCTGATTCATTGGTCGCCAGTTTTCGCACTGTACTTCCAGATAGAGAGATGCCGCTTTTCCAGTCTACTTCGTAAGAGGCAGTAAAAGGGGTAAGGGAGAGAGTTTCAGGTGTGCTTGCAGCAAATGCCGAGTTTTGAACAGCAGTAAATAGAATCAAGCTGTTTATAAAGAATTTTAAACCAGGCATTAGGAGCTCCTTACTCGCCACTCTCCAATTGATAGCCACTTGCAGGGAGGAGCGTATTATCAAATTTTACACCTTTGGGTGTCCATAGTAGCTTGTCTGCACAGAACCATTCTACCGCCAGTGGATAGATTCGATGTTCAACTTTATGCACTTTTTGTTGCAAGCTGTCTGCATCATCATCCATATCAATACTGACTTTACCCTGAACAGCGAGTGGACCACCGTCTAATTCTTCGGTAACAAAGTGAACGGTACAGCCATGTTCCTGATCACCGGAATCCAAAGCGCGCTGATGGGTGTGTAACCCCTTGTACTTGGGCAGTAGAGATGGGTGGATGTTAAACATCCGGCCTTCATAGTGCCGTACAAACTCAGGCGTCAGAATTCTCATAAAACCAGCGAGAACGATCAGATCGGGCTCATAATCATCGATCTTAGATATCATGGCCTGGTCAAAGGCTTCGCGGCTTTCAAAGTCCGTATGTTTTAGAATCAGGGCGGGGATATTGGCTTTACGTGCTCTTTCCAGACCAAAGGCATCTGCTTTGTTGCTCAGGACTGCTTCGATGCGGCCATTAATCTGACCCGCACCGATAGCATCCATAATTGCCTGGAGATTAGAACCACTTCCTGAGATCAGGACAACGATTCGTTTACTCATGTAGCTGATTACGCTCCCAGGCCGGCAAGTTCTACTTGTTCTTCGCCTGCAGAAGCCGCAGCGATTTCACCGATTACCCAGGCATCTTCACCCGCCTCGGACAACAGTTTCAAAGCCTCCTCCTGTTTATCAGCAGGTACAGCGATAACCATGCCTACACCGCAGTTAAATGTACGGTACATTTCCGTAGCTTCTACGTTGCCTTGCTGTTGCAGCCAGTTAAAGACTGCAGGCATCTGCCAGGACTGGGTGTCGATAACCGCTTTAGCGCTTTCCGGTAGAACACGTGGGATGTTCTCAAGCAGACCACCACCTGTGATGTGCGAAAGGGCATTGACCTGAGATTCTTTGATCAGTTTCAGTAAAGATTTTACATAGATGCGTGTCGGAGCCATCAGAGCATCTGCCAGAGGCTTACCGTCCAGATCTGCAGTCAGTTCAGTGCCGCTGACTTCCAGAATTTTACGAATCAGAGAGTAACCGTTAGAGTGAGGGCCGGAAGATGCAAGGCCGATCAGTGTATCGCCTACTTTAACTTGGCTACCATCGATGATGTCATCTTCTTCGACAACACCAGTACAGAAACCAGCCAGATCGTAATCTTCGCCTTCATACATGCCTGGCATCTCAGCAGTTTCACCGCCAACCAATGCTGCACCAGCAAGCTCACAGCCTTTACCAATGCCTGTTACAACATCAGCTGCTGTATCAACATTCAGTTTGCCAGTTGCGTAGTAGTCAAGGAAGAGCAGGGGTTCTGCGCCAGCAACGATCAGGTCGTTGACACACATAGCCACCAGATCGATACCGATAGTATCGTGTTTGCCAAGATCCATGGCCAGTCTTAGCTTGGTTCCGACGCCGTCGGTGCCTGATACAAGTACGGGCTTTTTATATCCCTCAGGGATACGGCACAGAGCGCCAAAGCCACCCAGGCCCCCCATAACTTCAGGGCGAGACGTGCTTTTAGCAACGCCTTTAATTCTATCAACCAGGGCATTGCCAGCATCGATATCGACGCCTGCATCTTTATAGCTCAGAGAGCTGTTTTCAGAACCAGTAGACATGGAGCAATAAACCTTTCGTGTGCAAGGAAAGTAGGAAGAAAATAATGCGCGTATTCTACAGTTTCTCGCTGCCGAATACACTCATCTGGATAATGAATATGAAATATTTATATTGGATGGTACAGTTACTTCATTTTTAGATTTGGATAATTTCGGGCGTAATTAATGGACTTCAAGAGGATAGTAGTAACTGCTTTATTCGTTGTCTTCGCAAATGTGGGCATGGCTGCTTCTATTGAAAATTTGTATCAGGCCACGATTCCAGTGCCAGCGGAGCAAGCAGGGAAACCAACTTCAGAACAGTTATCTGATGGTCTGCTTCAGGTTTTGGTTAAAGTCGCCGGTCGCTCAGATCTGCTGGGCAATCCTACTATTGATGCGCAGTTACCCGTTGCTCAAGATTACCTGCAACAGTTTAGCTATCAGTCAGGTGCGGATACTGCCGTAGCGCAGACTCTGATTCTGGATTTTAATTCTATTGCGATCAATGGCCTGATTAAGCACGCTGGCATAAAACCTTTGGGGGTTCAGCGCCCGGTATTGTTGCTGTGGCTAGCTAATGATCAAGGTGGGCAGCAGCAGTTTTTGATGGCTGATTCGGCGGTAGTTCAGGCGTTTAAGAATGAAGCTCAGCGTAGAGGTTTACCTGTACAGTTACCTATTTTTGACCTTGAGGATCAGACTGCTTTACCTGTGAGTGATCTATGGGGGTTATTTGAATCGTCCATCCAGAAAGCGTCCTCACGATACCTACCGGATGCAGTGCTTGCAGGAAGATTTCAGGCCTCTGAATCTGGTTTCAATCAAGTGGAGTGGGTCATTATAGATGGTCAGTCTCCACAGAGGCGTTCCACAGCTGGGATACTGGATCAGGTGATACCTGAGTTAGTTAATGCCGCTGCAGACCAGTTGTTTCGCCCAATCGTTGCCCCTGTTAGTTATAACCTCAGTCATTATCAATCTGGCATTGAGATAAAATTCAGCAATATTGCAAAGTTCTCTGATTATATTCAGGTAACAGATTATCTACGTTCTCTGCCTGTAGTTAAAACTTTAAAACCCGACGTTATAGTTGGTAGCGATACTACAGTCAGACTTGAGCTTGACGGTACAACGGAATTATTAAAGCAGTCATTAGCTCTTGAACCACGCCTTCAGGCACTGGACTTTACATACAGTGATGATGGATCAGAAATACTCCACTACTACTGGCAGGAATGACCAGAAAGGAAGCAGGCATGTCTGAATCACAACGTTGGTTTTTTCTTATAGTTGCGTTAGTTTCAGGGGGACTTATTTATCTTCTGTCTCCCATTCTTACACCTTTTCTGGTTGGAGCCTTGCTAGCGTACCTTGCGGATCCTATAGCCGATCGTCTGGAAGAGGCCGGTCTTTCGCGTGCTGTTTCGGTTATTATCGTATTCATTGTCATGTCGGCATTAGTATTTCTGCTGTTCCTTTTATTTATACCGAAACTGGGTCTTCAGCTTCAGATTCTCATAGAGCGTATTCCCCAGGCTATTCAACTTGTTGAGCAGCAGGTGATGCCGTGGTTGATTGCTACCTTTAGTCTTGATCCAGCCATGTTTGATTTCGCACATATTAAAACTTTGATATTGGGTGATCTGCAGAAAACCGGTGATGTTATGGCCCAGTTAGTGGGAGGCCTCACTCGCTCCGGGGTGGCCATCGCTGCTTGGATTGCCAATCTGGTACTGATCCCGGTGGTGACATTTTATCTACTGCGTGATTGGGATGTGATGATCGAAAAAGTGAAGCATCTTCTGCCACGCAATGTAGAACCGAAAGTTTCTCTTTGGGCTTCGGAATGCGATGAAGTGCTTGGGGCTTTCATGAAAGGGCAACTTCTTGTGATGGTCGCTTTGGGAGCTGTCTACTCAATAGGATTATGGATCGTTGGACTTGATCTGGCGCTACTGGTTGGTATGATCGCTGGCCTTGCTAGCATTGTCCCCTATATGGGTTTCATTATTGGAATCGTCGTAGCGGGTGTTGCGGCATTTATGCAGTTTAATGATCCCATTGTTTTAGGGTATGTGGGCGCGGTATTTATTGTCGGCCAAATGCTTGAAGGGATGTTATTAACGCCACTGCTGGTAGGTGACCGAATAGGTTTGCACCCGGTAGCGGTAATTTTCGCCATTATGGCGGGCGGGCAGTTATTTGGCTTTGTCGGTATCCTTCTTGCGCTACCTGTAGCTGCGGTGATTATGGTATTGCTTCGCCATCTGCATGACGGCTACAAAAGTAGCTCTCTATATGGTTCTGAGAACCACACGATTATTGAAAACCAGAACTCTGAGTAAATGACTACAGAACAACCTTTTCAAATTCCGCTCTCTGTCAGTTTGCGTGATGATGCTCGTTTTGAAAATTTTTTTGAGCAAGACAATGAGCTTATCTGTGAAAATCTGAAAAAAATTGCCAGGGGAACGGGGGAGCAGTTTATCTACCTTTGGGGCTCAAAGGGCGTTGGATGTAGTCATCTGCTCCAGGCTACTTGCCATGCAGCAGAACCTGAAGGCCGAAGTGCAGCTTATTTGCCCCTTAATGAGCTCGTTCATCTCGATGGCAATGTGCTGGAGGGTATGGAATTCCTGGATTTGGTCTGTCTGGATAATCTACAGGCCATCGCCGGAAATACCGAATGGGAAGAGGCGGTATTCCATTTCTTTAACCGTATTCGGGAGCTGGGCAATCACCTGATCGTTGCGGCACCAGCTTCTCCACGTAATCTAGGCATTGTTCTTCCGGATCTGACCTCCAGATTAAGCTGGGGAGTGGCGATTCAGTTGCAGGAACTGAATGATGAGCTAAAGCTTAAAGCTATTCAGATGCGGGCCAGTTTGCGCGGTCTTGAGTTTACCGACGAGGTTGGCCGGTTTCTGCTCTATCATACAAGTAGGAATATGAATGATCTGACTCAGTTACTTGAACAACTGGATCAGGCATCATTAAGTGCAAAGCGCAAAGTAACCATCCCATTTATCAAGGAAGTACTGGGCCTTTGAAACAATTGGATTAACCAGATAGCTAAAGCTATTTATTTAATATAATTGTCATCCTTTTTGTTTTACGCTTAATGCACAATACGCCCATTGATAATGGGTTGTACCTGCGAGGTGAAGTATGTCCAAGCACTTAACTGAGAAGTTTGCCAAAAAGCTTGAGAAAGAAGGTATTCAGGTAAAGGATAATGGAATACGTTTTACCGTGACCCATCTGAACGGGAAAGGGAAAGTTCTCGGTAGGGATTGGTATAAGGGTTATGTGGGTATCACAGATAAACGTCTGGCGCTGGTCTCTGAGGGTACTAAGTTTCTCAATATTAAACGCGGCGATGAACGTTTCGATTCTGCGCAGTTTGTTGAGGATAATGTCGCCTGTCTGGAAGTTAAATATCTGAAAGAACCAGACAGTAAACGCAGCCTTGTTTTTCATATCTACACCAGTAAGGCGCACGAAATACTGAAGCGCTTGGAAAAAATTACCTGATTCAAGCAATCTAAGGCAGCTGGAATGATTACAATCATCAGCTTGCAATGAATCGAATCCTCTATCATTATGCCGCTTTTCAAGCGGCATTTTCCTGTGTATCAAATACTGCATCAAACTTCAGATTTTCTGGTAATTAATAAATTACCGGGTGTAAGTGTGCATAAAGATCAGACCGAATCAGGTTTGGTTATGGCGATTAAAAAGGATCTTGGTTTACAGTCTCTGTTTATGGTGCACCGGCTGGATAAAGAGACGTCTGGCCTTATGGTCTTCGCCCTTAACTCTGATGTTGCGGCAGAGCTGGCAGAACAGTTTCGAAACCGTGAGATAGAAAAATATTATCTGGCACTTTCGGATCGAAAACCCAGAAGAAAACAAGGTGCTATTGTTGGCGATATGGAGAAATCCCGTCGGGGTGCCTGGAAGTTACTACACAGTAAAAATAAACCAGCAAAAACCCAGTTTTTAAGCGTCTCGGTTGCACCGGGTTTACGGCTTTATCTGGTCAAACCAGCAACCGGTAAAACTCATCAAATCCGGGTGGCGCTGAAAAGTGAAGGGGCTCCTATACTAGGGGATGTTCTGTACAGTTCTTCAAAAGCAGATCGGATGTATCTGCATGCATTCTCTCTGGCGTTTAAGGTTAACAATGAGCCTTTCAGGTTCTATTGCATGCCCGATATAGGGGAAAAGTTTGATTTGAACTGTCTGGAGTTGATCGTAGAGAAGTATAATAAGCCAGAGAGTATAAGCTGGCCCAAAATTTAGAAAGTGGAAAATATGACTGAAAGTGAACGTATTGAGCGGGACTTTAATGCTCGTGATGAGGAAGAGAAAAAAGCTTTTCTGGAGCAAACCTGGTGTAACCAGTGCCAGGAAGTGAACTTAGGTATGGTAGAGCCGGTGGAATACGAGCAAAACGACACCGTTTTTATTGAAGGTAAGTGTGCTAAATGTGGCGGCATTATTCTTACTGAACTGACAGACGATGAGTTTTAGGAGAAGTTAATTGTCAGCTGAGTTTGAAAATCGATTTGGTGGTACCCGCAGACTGTATGGAATGGATACGGTAGACCGCTTTAGAGAATCACATATCTGTGTAATAGGTATAGGTGGTGTGGGTTCCTGGGTTGCTGAAGCGTTGGCAAGGACCGCAATAGGACGTATTACTCTAATCGATCTGGATGATATCTGTATTACCAATACCAACCGTCAGATTCATGCTGTTAAAGGTAATGTCGGTCGCTCAAAAACCTCGGCGATGGCAGAGCGGATAAAGCTGATTAACCCTGAATGTGAAGTGACAGAGGTTGAAGACTTCATAACTAGAGATAACATCCCTGAACTGATCAGTTCTGACTTTGATTATGTGATTGATGCTATTGATAGTGTTAAGGAAAAAGCCGCGTTAATTGCCCATTGTTCCTACCATAAAATCCCTGTAATCACGGTTGGTGGGGCCGGGGGGCAGACAGACCCTACCAAAATTACGATCGCGGATTTAGCGAAAACTAATCACGATCCCCTTGCCGCTAAGGTTAGATCGTTCTTAAGAAGGCATTATCGATTCAGTAAAAGTGGTCGACGCTTCGCGGTTGATTGTGTTTACTCCACCGAGCAACTTGTTTATCCACAACCGGATGGTACGGTATGCGCGCAAAAAAGCATCGTAGAAGGCAATACCCGGCTTGATTGTGCCGGAGGTTTCGGTGCATCGACCTGCGTAACTGCGACCTTTGGTTTTGCTGCAGTTGCCCGTGTACTTGAAAAAATGCAACAGCGCTGGGAAAGGGAGAGTAGTTCAAGAGAAACTTAGACTTTTTTGTGTGTAGTCAGCTCCACAACTAAATTATTCACCTCCCGGAAAGAGCGTGCCATATCTCTGGCCAGATTCATGACCAGAATGCCAAACTCCATTGGGGCATGAAGGTGAAACTCATGAAATAATTCACTATCAACTTTCAGAATCAGGCTCGCTTCAGCTGCAAGAGCCTTTCCTACACGATCATGTAAAGCGATCATGCTGACGAAGCCTATCTGCTCACCTTGCGAATAATTGCGGATATAAGCGTACTGACCCTCGTGATATTTATAATATTCCAGCGAGCCTTTGAGAATGACAAAGAAGCTGTCCCCCCGGTCTCCGTGAAGAAAAAGGTCATCTCTGGTTGTGAGGCTGAATAATTCACCATGCTCCAGTAACCAGAGTATTTCAGGCTCCGACAAGGCACCGAAAACCGAGTGATGGGTACAATCCACTAAATTGACTTGTTTTAAGATTTCATCGACTGCTTTTTTCTGCATGGGGCAACATTATGGCTGATATATGGGAAAAAACATTAATCCTTTCAAGTACTACCTATAGGATAAATTATAGTCCCGGTTCTTTCTTTGAGGTAAAAAAAGCCCCTCAAAAGAGGGGCTAAAAAAGCGTTAACTCATGGCGAGGCCAGAGTTGAAGATGGGATGCAGATGAGCCTTACAACTACCACATGTCCTTGGTAGTAAAAGCATCAATTGCAATATCAGTATGGCGCTCAATTGTGCGCTGCAAAATTAAACTTTAGTACAGGTTTTAATAGGTTAAAGGTATATAAAAATACACTTATTGCGCTGCAGTATAAGGGTTCTTACCTATTTTTAACCGGTTTTGGCTTTTGTAAAGTTGGGGGCAGAACAGTTAATTTGCTTTTCTCAGAAGGTTTATTCGATGATCTGACCGCTTTCTGTACGGAAAGGGTGCCACTCATAAGTCCCCATAATCCGTACCTCTTTAGCAAAGAAATCCAGCTCCTGCAGAGCGTATTTCATAGCTTTCTCTTCTGGGTGGCCTTCAACATCCAGGTGGAAGCTGGTTGCCGTCATGGAATCAGAAGCCATATAGCTTTCCAGTTTCAGCATGTTGACACCATTGGTTGAGAATCCTCCCAGGGCTTTATACAGCGCTGCAGGGATGTTTCTGACCGTGAACATAATAGACGTCATGAAACGTACATTTTGTTCGAGCTTGGGCATATGGCTATCCCGGGCCAGAATCATAAAACGTGTGGTATTACCGGTTTTATCCTGAAAGTTATCTTTTAAAATCGAAAGATCATAAAGTTCAGCAGCAAGACTGGAGGCAATTGCAGCACGTGTTGGATCATTGGATTGGCTTATTTCTTCGGCAGCACCTGCTGTATCCAGGCTGGCGATTGGCTCAAGCCCCATCTCATTGATATGCTCGTCACATTGAGCCAGTGCCTGCGGGTGAGAGGTAACCGTTTTTATCGTCTCTTCAGATCCGCCTTTAGGCACCAGTAAGCAGTGATTTACTGGCTCAAAATGTTCCCCAACGATGTGTAGTTTGGTTTTAGGCATTAAACGATAAATTTCTTCCACTCGTCCCGCTGTTGAGTTTTCAAGTGGAATCATCGCCAGCCTTGCCTGACCTCTCTCAACCATAAACATAGCATCTGCAAAGGTTGTGCAAGCACGAGCTTCAAGTTCCGGGTAAGCTTTGCGGCATGAAAGATGCGAGTATGCTCCTGGTACACCCTGATAAGCGATTATCGCTGGTAGATTGGTCATTACGTTTATGTCATTGGGTCTGTTAAATTGGAGGCACATTATTACACAGTCGCAGGTTTGCAGAAACTCTGATACTGTCCGCTCTCGTTTTAATAGCTCTTAATTTGTTATGACTCCGGAAAGAACGCAAAAACTACTTCAGGTACTGCATCGTCGCCAACCCGATCTTTCATTAATTGCGGATCAGGTGAATAAACCACGTAATTTATCCGCTTTGATCCGCAATTGTGATGCAGTGGGTATCCACTCCGTCCATACAGTGGTACCTAAAGAGGGTTATCGTACGTATAGAGGCACAGCGAAAGGTAGCGATTATTATGTCAAAACTCTTCAGCATACTGACGTTTTGTCTGCGATTGAATGCGTAAAATCTAAAGGAATGAAGGTTGTAGCCGCTCATTTCAGCGATCGCGCGGAGGATTATAGAGAGTTTGATTACACCCAGCCCTGTGCCTTATTGATGGGAGCAGAAAAGCAGGGGGTAAGTGCAGAAGCGGCTGAACAGGCAGATGCGCACGTGGTGATCCCTATGATGGGCATGGTGAGTTCCCTAAATGTTTCAACTGCGGCAGGAATTATACTTAACGAGGCTCAGTACCAGCGAATGAAAGCGGGTCTCTATGATGTTAACCGTCTCGAACAGGATGAGATCCGCACCTGCCTTTTTGAATGGGGGAATAGAGATCTCGCTAAGTATTGTCGAGAACATGATCTGGCATACCCTCCTTTAAATGATATTGGTGACGTTATAGATGCGCCCGGTTGGTATCAACGCGTGAGAGAAGGTCAGGCAGAGAAGTTTGTTTGGCAAAATGTGGCATACTAAAACTTCTTGTATAAAAACCAGCATGTTACTGAATTTCGATCTACACTGTATTGGCATTTCAGGAACAAAATTGTCCATTTAATTGTCATAGTCTTTGATTATTAAATGAAATGCGGTCAACGGTGCGGGCTTTGCTACCAGCGAGGCACTGTCCGCACCACCTTATTCCCCAAGTTATTTGCCTTCATAAAAACCTATCTATATTCTTTTTGATTCTTCATTACTCAGTTATCAAACAGCTTCTGAAATGAGTCACACACCAGAAAATAAAAGTACACACAGCCAGGCCGTGAAACGAATCTATGATTTTGTTGTCGTCGGGGGTGGGATTCTTGGGATGTCTACAGCATGGCAATTGCAAAGAAGGTATCCGGATAAATCTGTTCTTGTTCTGGAGAAAGAAAGCGGGGTTGCCCAGCATCAGACCGGACATAATTCGGGAGTCATTCATGCCGGTGTGTATTACAAACCCGGCAGTTTAAAAGCTCGTTTTTGTAAAGAGGGCAATGTTGCCACTAAGCAGTTTTGTAAGGAACATGGCATCGAGTTTGATGAGTGTGGCAAGCTTCTGGTTGCGACTAATGCCAAAGAGCTGGAGCGCATGCAGGACCTGGTGACCCGTTGTGCTGATAATGGCATTGAAATTGAGGTTCTGGATCAGCAGAAACTTCGTGAGAGAGAACCTAATATAACCGGCCTGGGTGCTATATTTGTGCCTTCCACCGGGATTGTTAATTACACTCAGATCACGGAAAAGATGGCTGAGCTGGTGGAGCTTAATAATGGAAGTGTCCGTTTTAATACAAAGGTTACGGGTCTTGAAGAGTTTGTTGATAGGGTAACCGTGTTTACTGATAAGGGGCGGTTTCAAGCCCGTTATCTGGTGGCTTGCAGTGGCTTGCACTCTGACTCAATGGTAAAAATGATGGGGCTAAAGCCTGAGTTCCGAATCATACCGTTTCGCGGTGAATACTATCTATTGAAGCGTGAGCATGACCAAATAGTCAATCACCTGATTTATCCAATCCCTGATCCTGACCTGCCTTTTCTGGGCGTTCATCTGACCCGCATGATTGATGGTACTGTGACAGTAGGACCAAATGCTGTGCTTGCTTTTAGGCGTGAAGGTTATAAAAAAACGGATATCAGTGTTTGGGAAACCCTCGGAATGTTTCTCTTTCCTGGATTAATAAAGCTGGTTTTAAAGCATTTCAAAGCCACAATGAATGAGCTTAAAAACTCCTGTTCTAAATCCGGATATCTGAAACTGGTGCAGAAGTATTGTCCCTCCCTGGGTTTGAGCGATCTTACTGATTACCCTTCCGGCATAAGAGCTCAGGCTGTGATGCGAAATGGTGAAGTGGTGGATGACTTTTTGTTTATGCACAGCAGCCGTTGCCTTGCCGTTTGTAATGCGCCATCACCTGCCGCGACTTCAGCAATACCCATTGGAAAACACATTATTTACCAATTGGCTAAGCAGGTGATGGATTAGGGAATATCGGGTCGCCAACCCATACCTGATTCTTCCATTAGGCGCTCATAAACTCCTGCAACATTAAGATGCAGCCACTGTTTATAAAATGGCAGGTGCTGATACTCAGGTAGATGCACTTGTTCCTGTATTTGTTCCAGGGTCTGAGCATTATGAATTCCGTCAATGACTGCATTTTCCAACTGCTGCAGGTAATTCAGGTAGTTGGCTACGTCTGCCTTGTTACCAATCTCAGCATGGCCGCCAACAAAATAATCAAAGTCCAGTTCCAGTACCTCTTCAGTTGAGTTGATCATCCCCCGGATGTCATAACTCCAGAGCCGTTGCCATGGCATTCTGCCTACCACGATCCAATCCACAACAAAAAGAACCTTTTCTGGTTTGAACAGCATTGATATAGAACCGCGACCATCGTTAGGGCCGTGGTAGCGTAGTTCTAACTGAGTGTCTCCCAATTCTACTGTCATGGCGTCTGTAAAAGTTCTTTCTGGAGTAAGAGTGCGTGTGCGGGTTCTAATAATATCCTGCTGAGTCAGGTGGTGAGAGATAATAGTGATTCCTGGATCATCAAACTCTGCTGCACCGTAAATATGATCACTGTGGTTGTGGCTGTAGATAATGTATTTAACAGGTTTATCAAATCGCTGTTTAAGTTTTTTATTCAGCCATTTTGCAGCTTTAGGATTGAGAGGATCGGTGACTATGATGCCTTCACTGGTAACCGCAAAAACTGAGCGGTGACGGTCATCCACAAAGCGGTATATATTGCCGGTGATATTTTCGATGCGGTAATCTGCATAGGTTTTCGGAATCAGCAACAGGCTGAGTACCAATACGATTAACGCATATTTGATTTTCATGTCTGGCTCCTGCAGTCGGCTTGCACGTACATTCTAAGGAACATGTATGAGTCTATTATTAATCGTTGCTGTTGTTGTGTTTTTAATCTTCATTTTTATTGGGGTACAAAAACGCAAAAAAGTTCGTCTCCGGGCTGCTTTTATTGAAACTTATATTTTTCCACAACGGCTGCAACAGCAACTTAAAGTGAAGTATCCGCACCTGACGGATGATCAATGTGATCGGGTGATTGATGGATTAAGAGAATATTTCCAGCTTAATCTAATGGCTCGTAAACAGATGGTTGCTATGCCATCTCAGGTGGTCGATATTGCCTGGCATGAGTTCATATTATTTACTCGACACTACGACGCCTTTTGTAAACAAGGGCTCGGTCGCTTCCTGCACCATACCCCAGCCGAGGCGATGCAATCTCCAACTCAGGCCCAGGAGGGTATAAAGCAAGCCTGGAGACTTTCTTGTCGAAGAGAAAACATCGACCCCAAAAAACCAACACGGCTGCCTTTGTTATTTGCTTTGGATGCTGAATTAAGTATTCCAGACGGCTTTATATATGAGCTTGATTGCAAAGGATTAAAAGATCAGGGGTATTGTGCCAGCCATATTGGTGGCTGTGGTGGAGATTCTGATGGTTGCAGCGGAGGTTGTGGCGGGGATTAGCCGCCACTTGTTTTAATGTTGGTTATGTAACCGGGCCATTTCGTTGGGGCGAACAGCTTTCCAGTAGTGTTTGCTCCAGTAAGGGTTATCTAATCGACTTAATGTGACTCCTATACTGGTTGAGGCGTGGAGAAAAACACCATCTTCTACGTAAATGCCAACATGACGCTGTTTGGCTCCGTCGGTCTGAAATAGAACCAGATCACCAGCTTGCAGCGAGGAGGGATGTATTGACTCGCCATAATAGGCTTGGCCTTTGGTGGTTCGGGGCAGATGGATGCCAAACTGTTGTCGGTATGTAAGCTTAGTGAAAGCGGAGCAATCAACGCCATCCTGAGTTTCTCCTCCTAATCTATAGGGGGTACCCTGCCAACTATGGTGCTGAGATAACAAAGCGCGGCTGATCTCTGTGTCGCCCTTAACGTTAATATGTGAAGTGGTTGGTTTAGTCTGGCTCATACACCCTGAAAGCAATAGGGTTAAGACCGCAGTCAATAAATAGACACTTAATTTCATACAATTTCCCCTCATGTCGCATTGTAAACAGTATAACCCGGTCTAATATTTACTAAAGCTTAAAAGAGATTGGTTTCTGTTGAGAAGTTGCCTATCATGCGCAGCTCAATTTTCCCGCTTAGATAATAGTTGTTCAATGACCGAAGAATTCCAGATAGGCCAGCGTTGGTATAGTTACCCGGAAGCAGAGTTAGGGCTGGGTATTGTTAAAGAGTTGGTGGATCGTCGAATAGTGATGATTTTTCCCGCAACTGGGGAAGAACGTACCTATGCAGAAAGTAATGCGCCCTTGAGCCGGATTATCTACCCGGTGGGGGATCAGATAGCTGACGATGAAGGGTTGCAGATTACGGTAACAGAACACGAGCATTCGTCTGGTTGCGTCATATATGTTGGTCAGGATGAACAGGGTGCTGAACAACTGATACACGAAGCGTCTTTGGAAAGTTCGGTACATTTCAGTAAGCCTTATGAGCGATTGTTTGCAGGCCAGATCGATAAGCTCAGTCATTACGAATTACGACTTGAAACGCTGAAACATCTGCACAAACATCAGCAATCTCCGGCCTATGGATTAATTGGGCCGCGTGTCCAGTATCTTCCACATCAATTTTATATTGCATCTGAAGTTGGAAAACGTATCTCCCCACGCGTGTTGCTTGCGGATGAAGTAGGGCTGGGTAAAACCATTGAGGCAGGACTGATTCTACATCAGCAGATCATTTCTGGTTTGGCCTCAAGAGCTTTGATCGTTGTACCGGATAGCCTGGTTTTCCAGTGGTTGGTTGAGATGTTACGTCGTTTCAATCTACATTTTTCAATCATGGATGAGAACCGCTGCGCTGAAGCTGAGAACAATCCATTTGAAACGGTTCAGTTAGCACTATGTCCACTGTCCTTGTTTACTAAAGAGCAGAAATATCTTGATCAGGCAGTAGATGCCGGATGGGATCTGATGGTTGTTGATGAGGCTCACCATCTGGGCTGGAGTGAAGAGACTGCGAGTCATAGCTATGTTTGTATTGAGACTCTTGCCCGAGAAGTTAAGGGCCTGCTTCTGCTAACCGCGACTCCTGAACAGCTTGGTATTGAAAGCCACTTTGCGCGATTGCGTTTGCTCGACCCGGATCGTTACTACGATTTGCAGAAATTTATAGATGAAGAAAAGGGTTTTCAAAGAGTTAATCAACTGATTGAAATAGTTAAAGACCCTGAACAGTGGAGTGCAGCGCTTCAAGATACTGAATTTAAGGAATTACTGCATCACTACCTTGGTGATGATATAGCCGATAAGTTAGAACAGAATCGAGCCAGTGGTGAATGCCCACAGGCCATGATCGATGAAATGGTTACTACCTTGTTGGATCAACATGGTACAGGGCGAGTGCTGTTCCGAAATACCAGAGACAGTGTAGAAGGCTTTCCTCAGCGTAAGTTACATACTTATAAGCTGTCTATGCCGGAGGCTTATTCAGAGCTGCTTGCTGATGCGCCAATGGAAAGACGGTTGCATCCTGAAACACTGATTGCTGGTGGCGAAACGGTCGAGTGGTTAACCATTGATAACCGTGCGGATTGGTTGATCAATTGGTTAGAAGGCAACCGTGGTGAAAAAGTACTGGTTATCTGCGCTCATGCTCAAACAGCCATTACCTTGGAAAAACAGCTGCGTTTGTTTGAAGGTAAACGTACAACACTGTTCCATGAAGGTATGAGCCTGCTGGAAAGAGACAGAGCTGCGGCTTACTTCTCTGATGCTGATGAAGGCGCTCAGCTCTTGATCTGTTCTGAAATAGGCAGTGAAGGCCGTAACTTCCAGTTCGCACACCATATGGTGATGTTTGACTTGCCGATGAACCCTGATCTTCTGGAACAGCGGATTGGACGCTTGGATCGTATTGGTCAGTTACGTGATGTGAACATTCATGTCCCATATTTTGAAACCAGCTCACAGGAAGTCTTGTTACGCTGGTATCGCGAAGGTCTGGGTGCATTTGAGCAGGTATGTCCAACCGGTCAGCCATTGATGCAGCAATATGCATCTCAGTTGCACTTATGCATGGAAAACCCAACAGACCAGCCTGCGGTAGATAAATTGATCCTTGAGACAGCCCAGTCTCAGAGTGAACTTCTGGATGAACTGCAGAAGGGACGCGACCGACTACTTGAACTCAATTCCTGCGATGCGGATCAGGCGGATCAGATTCTGGAAGAGGTTGAAGAGGTGAGTCAAGCCAGTGCCTTGGCTTCTTATATGGGAAGAGTCTTCGATCATTTTGGAATTGATCAGGACAGTACCGGAACAAATGGTGTAGTGCTTCATCCCAGTGATCATATGCTGACAAGTCATTTCCCTTGTTTGCCGGAAGATGGCATGACGGCGACCTTCCAGCGCACAGAAGCGCTTTCAAGAGAGGATATGCATTTTCTGACCTGGGAGCATCCGATGGTCTCCGGTGCAATGGAGATGATGCTTGAGGGCAGCTATGGTAGCTCTTCACTCTGTACAATGAAGTTGTTGCCATTAAAAGCTGGCAGCATTTTGGTTGAAGCCGTGTTCAGAGTTCATTGTATTGCGGATCGAAAATTACAGTTGCAACGCTACTTGCCAGAAGCCTGTATTCGAAAAGTAGTGGGTACAGACGGCGCTGATCTAACAGAAGTGATCACCGAAAAACACTTTTCAGCATTGGGTAAACGCGTTGGGAAAAACATAGCGTTTAACCTTGTGAAACATGCGCGGGATGAGATCTCATCTCTCAGTACTAAGCTGGAACAGCAGATGGCTGATATAGAACAAAAGCTGTTCAGTGAAGCCAGAGAAGAGGTCGAGCTTCAGCATAGACGTGAGAAGGACAGACTGATCCAGTTGGCTAAGATCAATCCCAATATTCGTAAAGAGGAAATTGACGCTATAGATCTTCAACTGAAAGAACTGGTTGCGGCGATTGATACTGCTACATTAAAAATGGATGCAATTCGTGTTGCCATAGTGACACACGATTAACAAAATAATTTGGCTGAATCGATTTACACTCGATTCAGCCCGTCTAAAATTAACTAAATTCCAACAAGGTAAAGGAGAGTAAATGGCTGGCAACTTCAGTAACCGCCGCTCCGGCTATAAGAAAAAGCCGAGCTTATCGGGTCGAGGTATCCTGGAACAAGTAGAGACCGAGGGGCCTTTTACTGAGTGGGTGGGTATGCCTCCATACTATATCCATAACATATCCGTTGAAGGTGAGAGTTACTCCTACCTTTCACCTGATAAAGAGTTGGAAATTGAGATCGGTAAGAAGGTGACCTTTCGGTATAAAGAAACCGCAAAAGGTAAGTTTATCGACAAGCGGTCATTGGGGGTTGTTATCGATCCTAGTGAACTTGGATACTGAGTTACACCGTTACAAAAAAGCAGCCTGATGGCTGCTTTTTTTATTTCATTTTGTCGCTAGGTGAAACCTGAATTCCTCGTCTATTCTGAAATAAAAATAAAAAAGAGGGATAGTTATGTTTCAGGAATTTAAACACATCCGTCTTCAGGAAATTGCTGAAGTTGATTTCATAATGTCACCGGAGCTGTCCAACAAAAATATTTCCCTTCACAGTCCTGCTGTAGATACTTTAACTGACTTTACCAAAGTTACTCCTGTTATGGTTCAGGAATCCATGCCCATAGAAGATGCAATTGCCCATATGAAAAGCCAGCATGTGAGGTTGTTGTTTGTGATAGACAGTCACCAGAACTTTTCTGGAATAGTAACCGCAGCAGATCTGCAGGGCAGAAAAGTAATGGCTTTTATGCAGCGTGATGGCGTGAGCCGGGATCAGGTGCAGATCCGCCATATAATGCTGAGTAAACTTCATATCAGAGCCCTGACCTATGCGCAGATTAAAGATGCAAAAGTAGGAGATATCATGCTGACGCTTAAAGGTTCTGGCGCGCAGCATGTTGTGGTTGTAGATGAAAGTACTGCTGGAGTCATGCGTGTGAGAGGGATAATCTCATCCAGTGATATCTCCAGATGTTTGAAGATTGGATTTGACGTTATGTATGAAGCAAAAAGCTTTGCTGAAATTGAAAAAATCGTATCCCAGGGGGGCGAAATCTAAGTGTAAAAATAGTGCCTGGAACACAAGGAATAGGCGTGTATTATACTCTGGCTTAATAGCAATATCATGACTATACTTCGCGCCTGTTTTCTTCTATCGATCTTTTTTGGACATGTCTGAAAGATGAAATTACCACCGCCTTTTAGCTCTGAAGCAGCAGCTAAACTTGAACAGCTAATTGCTTCAAAACCAACACCGTTTCTGGCTCTGGATCTGTCCGTCATAAAAAAACGCTACGATGAGCTAGTGGGTGGTTTCCCCAATGCTGATATTTATTACGCAGTGAAAGCAAACCCCGCAGATGAAGTGATTGAATTGCTGGCGGACTCAGGTTCCAGCTTTGATATCGCATCGATACAGGAATTGGATAAGGTTCTGAAGTTTGGTGTTTCCCCTGAACGAATCAGTTATGGCAATACCATTAAGAAGGCGTCAGCAGTTAAGTATTTTTATGACCGGGGTGTAAGGCTTTACGCGACGGACTCTGAAGCTGATCTCATTAACCTGTCTAAAAATGCACCGGGTTCAAAGGTCTATATCCGTATTCTCACCGATGGCTCAGAAGGAGCAGACTGGCCTCTTTCCCGTAAGTTTGGCTGCAATCCGGAAATGGCCGTTGAACTGGCTGTTTTGGCACGTGATTTAGGACTGGAGCCATATGGGGTTTCTTTCCATGTGGGGTCGCAGCAACGTGACATAGATGTCTGGGATGGAGCCATCGCAAAGGTCAAAGTAATCATTGAGCGACTCAAGCAGGACTTCGGAATCACTATAAGTATGGTTAATATGGGAGGTGGTTTCCCCGCAAACTATCTTCAGAAAACCAATGAGTTTTCCACCTATGCTGAAGAAATTACCCGGTTTTTCAAAGAGGATTTTGGAGAAGGTATCCCCAAACTGATTCTTGAACCAGGCAGATCCCTGGTTGGAGATGCAGGTGTGATTGTTTCAGAAGTTGTCTTGATTTCTCGTAAGTCAGCAACGGCTCTTGAACGCTGGGTATATACGGATGTCGGAGTGTTTAACGGATTGATAGAAACTCTGGGTGAAGCGATCAAATATCATGTATCCACGGATAAAGAGGGTGAAGTGGATGAAGTTATACTGGCTGGGCCGACCTGCGATAGCCTTGATATTATGTACGAACACCACAAGTATGAACTGCCGCTGTCGCTGGAAATTGGCGATCATATCTTTTGGTACTCTACCGGTGCTTACACTACCAGTTACAGCTCAATAGAATTTAATGGTTTTCCACCATTGGAATACCATGTTATTTAAGTTTGCCCGGTGCGACGACCAGAGTCAGAAAGATTAATTATAAAAACAGGTTGTCCGCTTTCGTTCAAACAGCTATCTTTTTGATAGTTTTCTAGTTTTGTCATGGAGAAAGGTGGATGTCCGATAAACAGACTCAAGCACGCTTAGAAGCGCTACTGAATGCTACCTCAGATGTGGTGATGGTAATTGAGCCGGTTGCAGGTTTAATTATGTCTTGTTCTGCAGGGGGTTCCACCTGGATTGATGTTGACTCTGTAACAGGCCGCAAGCTGGACGAAATATTCCCTGCGGACATAACATCCACAATTACCGCCTCCGCGGTTAAAGCCGTTGAAAAGAAAAAAGTAAAGCAGGCTGAACTGCAGTTACGCCCTGAACATAACCCCACCTTAAAAGAACAGGGGTTGAAAGAAACAAAATGGGTAGAACTGCGCTGTAAAGGTGCTGGCAGTGAATGTGTGGTTGTCTTCAGGGATATCACAGCGCAGCGTCGTTTAGAGCGTCAGGTAACCAGTCAGGCCCAGAGAGACCCATTAACAGGTGCATATAACCGTAGAGCGTTAAAACCTGTTCTGGACCAGGCGGTTGCGCAAGCTCAACGTTATGACTGGGTGTGTAGCCTGATGGTTATTGATGTCGACCATTTCAGCCAGATTAACGATGACTATTCCTGGGATTGTGGTGATCAGATCCTGCAACAGTTGGTAACCTCCATACACGCAATGAAGCGAACTTCAGACTTCCTGGCAAGATATTCCGATGATCAGTTCGTTATGTTTATGCCGGAGACCAATCATGAGCAGGGAATGGCTGCAGGCAACCGTGTCAGACGTTTGATGGAAGAGATGGAAATTCCGTACTCCGCTGGTGATGTAAGGTTTACTGTAAGCGTTGGAGTAGCGGCACTTAATGGTCCGGAAGATGATGCTGACAATATGCTAAGACGCGCTAGTGAAAATTTGTTTATCGCGAAACAAAGTGGCAGTAACAGGGTAGAGGGTGACGAATAACTGGTTGAACCGGATTGTAAAAAGGGAGCCGTTGCTCCCTTTTTTATGACATCAGAATTTCATAAGCCTTGCGGATCTGAATGAATGTATCGGCATCACCACCCTTATCTGGGTGGTGTTTGGCGGCCAGGTTTTTAAATTTTGTTTTGATCTCTTTATGGTTGGCCTGGGTACTGAGGCCGAGTAATTTCAGAGCATCGGAGCGTTTATCTACTGCGTAATATTTAATCCAGAATTCATCTAAAAGCTGTTCTACAGATTGTTGGCTCATCTCAATAAGGTTGCTCCACTCGAGATAATATTCCTTCAACTTAGCGTTTGAATTATCCGCGCTTGGATGAATAGAAGTGTCGCCATCGGTGCATTTTTTCAGATATATTCGCGTCGCACTTATATGGAGTCGTGCTCTACCTTCTTCCCAATAACAGTCCTGTAACTTGTACAGTGCATTCATAATTAAAAAGTGTTTTTTGAATAAAGATAATTCATCAGTTCCGTCTACACTTTTGATGCATTCATTGTGTGTTGCGAGGTGCTTCATAAGCTCAAATTCTTTGAAACCCTCAGGATGAGAATCAATAAAATTTTTAACTTCATGCTGTAATAGAGATGTATTCGTTTTTTTGCTCAAAGTGTTTCAAACGACCGTTTAGCTTGGTTTTTAATTGCTTTTCCCATACTGATCTATAGTATCAATTACCCTTATATTAAGAATGGTTAATGCGCGGTAAAAATAAAAATAATCATGTATATGGTAGCATTTATCAGAGTTAACTACTGGGTTATTAGTGATCTTGAATATGGTATAGAGGCCACAAAAAACCTGTAATTGAGAGTAAATCATACAATTTTTAGTCTTGTATCAATAATTAACCACTGAAACTATATTTTTTGGTACTTCTTGCTGGCAGGAATAACTTTATTATTAACTCAGAGCTTGAAAAGTTGAATGGCATTTCAAGGTTTGCGATCTAAAATATAAACAGGCGAAATAATTTTTTTGTTTGAATTTCGACTGTTCAAGGTTTTCCTGTTTTAACGGGGCATCGTTCGCGAGGGAATGTTTAGTGCAAGACATGGCTGTAGTGCTCAATAGTTTGAAAGGGCATGCGATATCAGAAAACAACTCTATACTGGCAATTGAATACAATTGGGATCGTCTCTTAGGCGAAATTGAAAATTTGTTGAGCCAGGTGGGTTTCTCTTACTTTTCTTATTCAGTGACTATGTGTCGGCATATGGGGGCTGACTTTGATCTGGATAGAATGATACATACGACCAATGCCAGAGAGATTGCTGGTTCGTTACCGGCCTCTGTTGTAACGGAGTATTTTGAAAATATTGCTTTACAGGACCCTGCAATTGAAATGCTTTCTCACCAAAAAACACCGTTGGTTGTTAATACATCTTCGGTGTCGAGTTGTTCGGTAGCGGACTCTTTCTGGGAGAAAAAGGGCATCAGGTCCAGAGTGTACTTACCGGTGGAAAGTCGAAACTCAGATTACTGGTTTCATTATTTTGGTTTGTACCATGAGAAGGGTGATGAAGAATTCCGTAACCTGTTTGCTGAAATTGAGAATTGGTTGGTTCCTGCTTTGAATCGCTACCATCGTTTGTTGCAGACTGTATGTGAGAAAGATCAGAACCCTTTTCTGCAACATGAAATTCTGTCTGCGACTTGCCTGGATATACTGAAAATGACATCACAAGGCATGCCTGTGAAAAGTATAGCGGACAAGCTAAAGCTGACGGAGGAAGGGATTACTTACCATATAACACGTGCAAAACGAATATTTGGTGCGCGCAACAAAACTCACTTGATAGCAATTTTGTATGATGTGGGTTTGATGTAGTGCTGGATGCTGCCAGCATCAGTTTTATGATGTCTGGCAGCAGTGCTGATGATTTGTAGGAAAAAAGTCTGAGCTTTCTGTAGTCGGTCGTTCATTAGCATTAGCGGGTACTTTCGGTTCATCTTTTATTTCACCACCACTAATGATCTCCCATTCGTTGTTATGCTTATGAAGATAGGCATAACAACAACAGCATTTATAAAGCTCACTTCCCTTAAGCTCACTGATTTTCTTCAATGCTGTGTGTGCTTTGTTTTGTAGCACCAAGTCATAACAAAGTGAACATGCCTTTTCCATAACGAGTACCTCCTTGAGCATTGCTCTCTAACGTAGTTAAAAATTAGCACAGTCCGTCCCGTTACGGTGTAAGAAAAATTCCTATTTTTTGTAGTTAGACTGATTTTTCTTCTGAGGACAGGTTTAGTATTTATGATCAAAATTGAGCTATCATAGACGCAAAATTCACACGGGTTGAAATACGTAGCTGACAGGTCGGTGCAGACTGTTTGGTTCCGGCTCTCCCCTCATTTATGGGTATAAGACATGCAAATTGCTGAAAAACTGGTTGTTTCAATCCATTACACATTGAAAGATGCTCAAGGAAATACACTGGACTCTTCTAACGGCCAGGAACCTCTTCCTTTTCTTTGTGGCGCTAACAATATTGTTCCAGGACTCGAAAATGCTCTCCTTGGCAAGAGCGTTGGTGACAAACTGGATGTCGTTGTACAGCCTGAAGAAGGTTATGGTGAAGTTCGTGCCGACCTTGTGCAAAAAGTAGATCGTGCCAATTTTCAGGGCATCGATGATATTCAGGTAGGTATGCAGTTTATGGCAGAAGCACCATGGGGGCAGCAGCCTGTTGCTGTAACTAAGGTGGAGGACGATGGTGTGACACTTGATGGTAATCACCCACTGGCAGGTCAAGTGCTTGCATTCAGCGTAGAAGTCGTGGAAATCAGAGAAGCTACTGAAGATGAAGCGCAGCATGGCCACGTTCATACTGAAGGTTGTGATCATCAGCACTGATCAGGTTATGAATATAAAAGCCCGGTTATTACCGGGTTTTTTTATGCGCAAATATATTAATTTTGGCTAAGCTTAATTTTACTGAAATGGAGGGTTTAGCTATGAATGTAGAGCAATTGGCAACAGCCAACCACGATCACTCTCTGAAAGGAGTTAACTTTATAGAATCGGGTTCCGGGCCGATTGTTATTGAAGCGGAGTTCAAGCAGAGTGGGGAGCTGCACAAAGAGCTGATTAAAAACGAAGCCGGAAGTGTAATAACCTGCAAGAACATTAAGGAAGGTTATGATTTATGCCTTAAAGCAGGTATTCATTCTGCAAACCTGGTACAAATTATTCCTGATGATGAGGTGTGTCAATCCTCCTATGCAGATTATCACCGTGAATTAATCCCTTTGAAGTTCTAGTAGGATATCCGAACTTTATGAGAAGCTTACCCTCTAAGAGCACAGAATGAATTTCTGAGTATTGAAGGATTGTTGGAGAGGTGTGAATGAGGGATAAGCTGGAACAATTGGTCGATGCTGTTGGGTGCGTACTCTACGGTAAAGACCTTAAAGTCAGGCAGGCATTAACCTGCTTACTTAGCGGCGGGCATCTTCTCATAGAAGATCTGCCAGGAATGGGAAAAACCACACTTTCACATGCTCTTGCACAGGTGCTGGGGTTTGATTACCAGCGTGTGCAATTTACCAGCGATATGTTGCCTGCGGATATTCTTGGGGCCTCTATCTTTGATTCCTCAAAGGCTGCTTTTGAATTCCATAAAGGGCCCGTATTTACTCAACTGCTGCTTGCTGATGAAATAAACCGAACGACGCCAAAGACTCAAAGTGCTTTGCTTGAAGCGATGGAGGAGCGACAGGTCACTATCGAAGGGCAAACCTATCAGCTTCCACAACCATTTTTTGTAATCGCTACGCAAAACCCGGTTTCTCAGTACGGCACATTTCCATTGCCTGAGTCGCAACTAGATCGTTTTTTAATGCGAATTGAACTGGGTTATCCCTCTCCTGAAGCTGAACGTGAATTACTGATCGGAGGCGATGTCAGAAGTAAGATCGCTGGACTGTCTGCTTGCCTTAGTGTCGCTGAACTTACAGAAGTAAAAACACTGTGCGCACAGGTAAAAGCATCGGGCAGTTTAATTGATTATTTGCAGCGCTTAGTGAAATACAGCAGGGACTCTTCCGAATTTGAATACGGCATCTCTCCTCGTGGTAGCCTGGCTCTTTTGACTGCATCTAAAACCTGGGCTTACCTGCATGGCCGGGATTATGTGATACCAGAAGATATACAAAGCCTGATCGGGCCGGTTATAGGCCATAGGCTGCGTTCTGCAGAGGATTTATCAGAACATGGTGGTATGGCTTTAATCTGGAAACTACTCAACGAAGTCGATGTAGTGGGGTAGCCGATGTTTGGCTCAGTCACTCAGCCAATTACTGCAGCATTTCAACGCTGGGCCTCAAAACGTCGTCCCAAAGGAACACAATTTGAGCTGAATCAAAAGCGGATTTTTATCTTCCCCACCGCGGCTGGCTGGGCTTATCTTCTGTTATGTATCATTGTTTTCCTTGTCGGGACCAACTATCAGAATAACCTCATTCATGCAGTAGTGTACTTTCTCATCGCTTTGGGAGTCTTGTGCATTCATTACACGTTTTTGAATCTTTCTGGCCTACGTATATCTACTCTGAAAGGTTATAACTGTTATGCGGGGGAACTTGCCGAATTTTCAATAAAACTGAGTTCTGTTACCAATCGAAGCTATTACGGTGTTCAGTTGAACTGGAAAGGGGAAAAACCTTTTGATAATGATCTTGAAAATGGGCAGGAAACGACAGTTAAACTGTATTCCAAATCGTTTAAAAGAGGTCGTTTAACACCCGGTTCTCTGTTAGTTGAAACCCGCTATCCTTTCGGACTTCTCAGAGCCTGGAGTTGGCTGGAACCCGATGTATCTGTTTTGGTGTACCCAAAACCAATTAAAGGCAGGCAACCAGAGTTCGAGGGCCGAGAGGGTGAAAGTGAGCAGTTAGGTAAGGATCGCACGGGTGATGACTTTTCAGGGCTGGATGAATACCAACCGGGTGATTCCAGTCGCAGAATAGCCTGGAAACATTTTGCTCAGGGGAGAGGTTTGTTAACCAAAAGGTATGTTGGAAATACCGATAAACGTTTTTGGCTGGATTGGGATAGCTGGCCTGAATTGGGTGTGGAAAAAAAACTTTCAGTTATATGCTATTGGGCGCAACAGCTGGAATATCAGGGTGTTGAATATGGGCTACGTATTCCTGGAATCTCCATAGCGCCGAGTGCTGGTCCTGCACATCTCGAAAAAGTACTGATCGCTCTGGCTAATTACCCAGGTTCCGGACAAGGGGTAGAGCGATGACTCATGATCAGTTAGCCAGAACATCATTGCTCTGGCAGCTATTAGCCATTGTATTCCCGGTCCTGCCGCATCTGTCTCATTTGCCAATATGGGTGCCTTTGTTACTCGTTTTCTGCATCGGTTGGAGAAGTATGGTGTTCTTGGGCCGGTGGTCTTTTCCTAAATGGTACGTTCGTGCTGCACTGGTCCTTATTTCTGCTGTCGCGGTGGTTGTTAGTTATAAAAGCGGCGGTGGGATCAGTTCTACGGTTGCTTTATTAGTCACAGGCTTCGGGCTTAAATCATTAGAAATGTACAAGAAGCGTGATGCTCTAGTCGTGATTTTTGTTGCTTATCTGGTTTCTGCGACAGCTTTTCTGTTCAATCAAAGCATCCTGATGGCTGTATATGTGTTTATCGCTTTACTGGTTTGCACCACATCTTTACTTACGATCAATATGAGAAAAGAGGTTAAATTCATAGTTCCTCTGAGGCGAACAACGCTTCTGGTGTTACCTGCAATTCCTCTAATGTTGGTTTTGTTTATTCTGGTGCCAAGAATTGGGCCCTTGTGGCAGATGGGACTTGATACGTCAGCGGCAAAAACCGGGTTATCTGAGCAAATGTCGCCCGGCGATATCACTCAGTTGACCCGTTCTGCTGAAATAGCTTTCAGGGTTAGTTTTGAAGGAGAAGTACCGGGGCAAGAACAACTATACTGGCGAGCCATAGTATTGAACGATTTTGACGGACGCACCTGGTATAACGATACGCCCCCTCCTGATTTGAAAGCTGTACCATCTGGTTCGAATACAACCAATGCCCCTATAGAGTACGAGCTTATCCTCGAGGCCAGTGATCGCAAATATATCCCTGTTCTTGAGCAACTGGCTCAACTGCCTTCAGGGTTAAAACTGAATAGTGATTTGACGCTTTCAGCACCGGTCAAGCTAGGTCAGCGTTCTCAATATCGATTGAAATCCAATCTGGTCGATAAGATTCAAACCGGAGGTCATCTACTGAGCCATAGTCGACAGTTAATACTTCCTGAAGGCAATGACAGGGCAAAAAGACTGGCCAGGCGCTGGTGGCAGGAAACCGGAGATAAGGATGCTTACCTTAACAAGCTTCTGCAGAAATTTAATCGTGAGTTTGTTTATACCCTTAAACCAGCACGTTTAGGGTTGAATCCAATCGATCAGTTTTTATTTCAGACTCAGGAGGGCTTTTGCGGTCACTTTTCCAGTGCTACTGCGTTTATGTTGCGTGCGGTAGGTATACCTGCACGTGTAGTCACAGGTTACCAAGGTGGAGAGCTCAATCCGTTTGAAAATTACCTGTTAGTACGGCAATACGATGCCCATGCGTGGGTTGAATACTGGACGGAACAATCAGGCTGGATAAGAGTAGATCCAACAGCTTATGTCGCGCCGGAGAGGATTGAGAGGCCTTCTGATGAGGTTTTGAGTAACGAAGAGCAGTTTTTAGCGGATAACCCATTTTTGTCTACCGCAATCTTAAATAAGGGGGTGCTGTCGGCAATCCGTTTACGAATGGAAGCATTAAACTATGGCTGGCAGCGCTGGGTGTTGGGTTACCATCATCAACAGAATTCTTTCTTGTCAGAAATTTTTGGTCAAATTACACCTTTAAAACTAGCCCTGTTTCTTCTGATTCCTTTTGCAGTAGTTATTGCTGCAACAACAATCATGATACTAAGAACAAATTTGCCCCCGAGAGTGGATCCAGTGGATCGTGCAATAAAGAACTTATCGGATCACCTGCACAAACAAGGGTTGCAGAGGAAACCCGGAGAAACAGTACAAAACTATTGCAAAAGGGTTGCACAAATTCGGGAGGAGATCGCTGCATTATTGATCCAAATTGGATTTTTATATGAGCAGGTCCGTTATGCGGATGGTGATACAGAAGAAACTCAGATTAGGCTTAAAGTGCTGATAAAATCATGTTGCAAAGAGGTCTGACTTCAGCTTTTTAGACTATTAAGCGTTTCTCTTAATGCAGGAATACAGTCATCGTAAAACCAGGGGTTCCTCTTTAGCCAGATCTGGTTGCGCGGCGAAGGGTGGGGCAGTGGGAAATACGGCGCTGGGCATTCTTCGAAATGGCGAACACGCTGAGTCAGTGTTTTGTGCTCTTTCATCAAACCTTGTTGCAGCAGATAGTAATTCTGAGCGTATTGCCCTATCAGAAGGACTAATTCAAGCCGCTGCAGTTTTTGTAAGATCCTATCGTGCCAGAGCGGGGCGCATTCAGGTCGTGGTGGCAGATCCCCAGACTTGCCTTTACCGGGGTAACAAAACCCCATAGGCATAATGGCTACCTTATTGGCGTCATAGAATTCCTCTTTATCCATCTGAAGCCATTCCCGCAGACGGTCACCACTGGGGTCATTCCATGGCACACCTGTTTTATGAACTCGGGTGCCGGGTGCTTGGCCAATGATCAGAATTCTGGCACTACTCTGTGCTTGTATAACTGGCCTAGGTCCTAATGGAAGATACTTTTCACAGGCCCGGCATTTTTCTATTTCCTCAATCAGCTTTTTCATTTAGGTTTTTCCCTTTCGAGGAGTTGTGCGGGTAGAATGATGAGCTAGTTAATTGAGATGCCTAACTCCATGGATCATAACAACCTTCCTTATCATGTTGTACGCAGCAGGCGTAGAAAAACAGCTCAGATAAGTGTCAAAGCAGAAAAAATTGAGGTCAGAATTCCAGAGTGGGTGTCCGATCAATGGGTTGAAAAATGGGTTTCCGAGCGGGCAGGCTGGATCCAAAGAAAATGGAATGACGTCAACCTGTCTTCTCAAGAATATCGAATTGAAATAAAACCTGGCGCATTAATTCCTTATCTCGGAAAAAATTATCGACTCTCATGGCAGGAGGGTAAGCGTTCAGGCGTTTGTATTGTTGAAGAGCGGATTGTGGTCATGGTCAGTAATCGTTCAACAAAACCCGTAGAAGAGCGGGTTAAATCCGTTTTGAAGGGTTGGTATAAAAATCAAGCGGATACAGTGTTAAAAGAGCGTTTGGAATATTGGCAGTCAGAAATGGAACTTAAAAGTAATTCTTTTAAAACAAAAGGTTACAAGCGTCGTTGGGGAAGCTGTTCTTCAAGTGGAGAGATCTCATTTAACTGGAAGCTTATTTTTGCGTCCCAGGATATTGTCGATTATGTGGTGGTTCATGAGATAGCGCACCTGCAACATATGAACCACAGTAAGGCGTTCTGGTTTTTGGTAGAGCGCTATTGCCCACAATGGAGAAGTTACAGAAAGGAGCTGAATAAAAGAGCGGCTTGGTTGGAGTGGTGAGTGAATAGGTTTGCATTACTACGTAGCTGTGGTAGTTTTTTCGTTAATTCATAGTCTTATTTTATATTGAACACTTTAATTTAAACTATGATATCCCAGAGGGATCGAAAAAATGCATATTGGAAGTGCAGCAGTTTATAAAAATAATGAGAGCGAAAATGAGCCTTTATTCGAGTGTAGAGAAAGCACTTTTCAATACGCTTACCAAAAAGATTGTTGGTAATGTGTTGTTCCTGCTTCTCCCCCATGTAGTTCTGTTAGTTATCGGCTTCTATCATTTTGAAAAGCTGGAAGCTTATTTAAATGAGGTCAATGCTGGTGCATTACCTGTGGATGTGTTGAAAGACCACCTTTCAACTTTTTGGACATATGGATTTATTACAGTGTCCTTTGCATTGGTGACGGGTATTGGAACGATCTTCTTCATGCGCCATCTGTTCCTGCGCCCTGTTAATGAAATTACCAATGTTCTGAAAGCCATTAAAGAAAATGATGGTGATATCTCGGCAACATTGCCTGAATACACCCATGACGAAATTTCAGATATGGCTGAAAGTTATAATGGCTTTTCTACCAGTCTAAAATCCATGATTGCAGAGAGCCGCAGACGTAGTGTAAATGTGGCATTATGCTCAACCCGGCTGCAAAAAATTCTAACCGAAGCTCAGGGTTCTGCTAATCAGCAGGAAGAGCAAGCTCAGAAAGTTTTCCAATCCAGCCAGGAAGCTACTCAGGCAATTGATAATATTGCTGAGAGTACCCTGCAAATCTCTGAGAGAAATTCTAAAAACCTGGACGAGATACGTACATCCAGTACTGAACTGGGCAGAGTACAGCAACAGGTTGGAGCCATTCGTGAACAAGTGACCGATTTTCAGGACACTGTACATCAGTTGGAAAATAACTCGAAAAACATCACCGATATTCTCGGCATGGTTAAGGACTTTTCCGATCAAACCAACCTTCTGGCTCTGAATGCGTCAATTGAGGCGGCCAGGGCGGGTGAAGCAGGGCGTGGCTTCTCTGTAGTTGCAGATGAGGTTCGTAATCTCTCGCAGAAAGTGAGCACTGCAACCAGTGAGATAGATGAGAATATCAACCAAATGTCTACATTGGTTAACCGTACAGGTACCAGTGCAGTGACCATTCTGGATTATGTTGGCTCCACAGAAGAGTTCATTGGTAGTACTAATCAGCAGTTTGACGGTCTGGTTCATGACTTTGAAGAGCTTAACAGCCAGCTGAGCAGTATCAGTGCTGCGATTGATGAGCTTGCTTACACCAACCGTGAATCTCATAATCATGTAACCGAGATAACAAACATCTCCACTTCTATGCATGGTGAGATCGAAGAATCACAGCGATACTCGGAACAGCTGGAGCATTCCACAGAGGAAACACAGGAACTCCTGTCTCGATTTATTATTGGCTACGGTGCCTTTGAGGGAATGATCCAGACGGGTCGTGGATGGTCACAACAGGTTCAGGCTGCGTTGGAAGATCTGTCTAACAGAGGATGTAATTTGTTCGATCAGAATTATGTCCGCACAAACGAGGGCCAGCGTCCTGAGAAATATGACACAAGTTATGCGGATCAGTATGAAGGTTTGATGCGTCCACTGTTTGATAGCTTTATAGCGGAGCGTCCGGAGTTTATTTATGCAATTGCAGTAGACCGCAACGGATACGCAGCAGCACACCACACCAAAGTCTCAGAACGTATGACAGGCACCTTCGAAATTGATAATCTCAAAAGTCGTAACCGCCGAATCTTCGCGGGTAATCGTGCGGAGGTAAGACGTGCGAGTTCTACCGCACCATTCCTGCTGCAGACATTTATCAGGGATACAGGTGAGATCCTGAATGACTTGTCGATACCGCTTTATATCAACGGTCAGCACTGGGGAGCATTGATTATGGGCTTTAGCCCTCAAAGTCTACTGGACGATAAAAAGAACTAATAAAAAACGCGGCATAAGCCGCGTTTTTTTTGACTACAGTTTTTACAGTTCAGCGTCAGTAACCAACTGTTCAATCAATTGTTTAACCATATCGTAGGAGAGTGGCTTATTGCAGATGGCAGAGACTCCTGCACTTTGCACGGCCGCAAGGCGGCTTTCGTTCTGTTCACTGGTAATCATCAGGATAGGCACAGTAGGCTGTTCGCTGTGGTTACGGATGTGTTCTGTTAACTCCTGACCATCAATATTGGGCATGTTGTAATCGGTAATAATGAGATCAAACCGGTGCCCATCATTGATCAGCTGCAGGGCTTCAGCTCCATCTTTGGCTGTTTCAATTGCTTTGATAGAAAGTGATTCAAGTATTTGTTGAATATATTTCCGCGACATTGAGCTGTCATCCACAACCAGGACAGATAATGCATCATATTCTTCGTTATCGATCTCAGTCTCATTATCACTGATGTAATGCAGAGTGCTACGTAGTGCTGTTGCCATCTCTTCTCGGCTAAACGGTTTCGGGAGAATGGCAATAGCGCCTGCCTGCCGGATAGGTTCAAGATAACGGTAGTGGGTTTCTGATGAGATCAAAAGGAATGTCACCTGTTCCAGTGAGTCTAAACCGCGCATCTGGGTAATCAGATCGGTTCCAGTCATATCTGGAAGGTGCATTGAAGAAAGCACAATATCCGGCGGAGAGGAGAGCATATGCTCCAGGGCCGGTTTTGCCTCTTCAAATTCCTCAATATGCTCAATTCCGAAACTGTTCAAATGTCCGGTGATGATATTACGTTGAACTTTTGAGGGCTCAATTACGGTGACGTATAAATTATTTAATTCCATATCCCACTACTCAAAGCACTGAAATCGTATGAAAAATTGTTCAGTGATAAATACAGATTAGACAAATAATGACAGAGAAGGTAATGGCATTAAACCCTTTCGCGTAATATTCATCTAATAATCCGTATTTATTTTTGTTTAGGTAAAGTTCATTAACTATTTGTTTTCATAAGTAAATGTTATTTACGTTAGCTCCAGCCTAGACCGGTTTCTTAATGGAAACCGGTTTTTTTTGGCTTTAACAGGAATTTCTAATGTTTGTGTTTGATCTGTATCAGTAAAGCTCGCAGTTTAAATACCCATGAAATTACATCGGGCGTAGCATTAATGTTGAAAGCGCCGAATAGGCATTAGGTGTAGTTTAGTTACTGAGATATAGGTGGTTCTCATGTGTCCAAATGGTAATGCTGATCTCACTCGGAGTCTGATCATAAACTCTGCAATCCAGATTATTGGTCAGGATGGTTTGAGTGCTTTGACCGCAGGCAGACTGATTGAGCAAGCGGGCATCAGTAAAGGTGGTTTGTACCATCATTTCAGGACCATGCAGGAAGTGGAGATTGAGGTGCTTGAGCGCCTTCTGCAAAACCTGACAATGGAAGTCAACGCATACCCGGATCCTACTTCACATGAAGAGTTTTTGGGGTGTTTAGAGAAAATGCTTTTTGATTATCTGATCGAAAATGCTGAAAACTCAAGGGCACTGTTCGCCTTCATGTCTGAAGCCGCGTACAACCCGAAAGTGAAAGTGTTGCTTCGCAACCTTTCAGATGATCTTCTTTTGAACTGGCAACGGCAGCTGGCGATTTTGAGCCCTGCTGTATCAGCAGCCAGCTTGAATAATACAGCTCAGATCATCTCTACAGTTCATATAGGTTTGATGACTCGTTTCTTTATCACTGAAGATCAAACCAGCCTCAAACTCTACTGGCGTGGCTGTAAAGGTATGTTGGAAGGTTTGCTGGGCATTATTCATAGCTATGATAAGCCTGCAGGAAAAGTTGTGCCGGACCTGATGACAGGAACTGTTTCTTGAGTTCTTCCTAGTTCAACTAGCTTCCTGGCTATGTTCTGTGAGTAGCTCTGCAAGATCTGCGGCATTTTCGACAGCATGTAGCTCTAATTTGTCAGAATTATCTTGCAGATAGATCGTTATAACCGGCAGAAAGTTTTCCTGATGCTGGTTGACCTCTTTGATCTGCCTAAAGGTAATTCGTTGCTCCAGATCTTTCTGAGGTATTTTTACCAGGAGGGATTTTGGGGCCATGGTGACAGACAGGTGCTTATGTTCTTCATAAACCTTAGTCAGATGGCTCTTATACCAACTTACCAGAATTAACCCTGCTCCCAATGGTGCCAGCAGATAGATCTTAGAAAGATCCATCATCATCAACATCAATGCAGCCCCTACAAAACCCATTTGAAAGTTGGTGAACAGGGTTGTTTTCTTCTCAATTAAAGCTTTGTCCAAACGAAATTCGGTCTTACTCACAGCGATTCTCCTAAGCAGCGAAGAGTTTTACCTGAATAAAACCGCTTTGCAATATTACATTTGGCTTGTTCGTATATGAGTGATGTCTTATATTTGGTTATATTCATATTCGAATCAGGTATAGGTCGGAAGATGGGAAAGAATAATTACAAAAAAATCATGCTGGGTGTGATCAGTATATATTTCAGTGCCGAGGTTATTGCTGCAAGTCCTGCTGATAAGTATCCCGAATCGCTGCTTTACAGTAAGCCTGTGAAAGTGGCTGAAGATGTCTGGTCTTCAATAGGTGCTACGCAGTATTACAGTTATGAAAATGCAGGCCACAACAACAACCTATCCTTTGTGGTAGGAAATGAATCCATTTTGGTGGTTAATGGCGGAGCTTCCTATCTTCTCGCCAAGGCTTTACATGATGAAATTAAAAAAATATCTAACCTTCCGGTGAAATATGTTGTTGATGAAAATGGCCAGTCCCATGCTGTATTAGGGAATGGTTATTGGAAAGAGCAGGGTGCAACAATTATCGCGCATGAGGGAGCTATTGAAGAGATAGAAGAAAAAGGCCTGAACGGCTTAGATACTCTCAAAGGAATTATTAAGGAGCGGGCCGAGGGGACCAAGCTTGTTGAAATTGATAAAACCTTTGAAGAAAGCATGGAGCTTGAATTAGGTGGGCTCAAAGTGGAGTTGTTGTATTTGGGGCCAGCACATTCGCCCGGCGATATAACAGTCCATGTCCCTGACCGACAGGTAATTATTGCCGGGGATATGGCTTTTCATCAGAGAATGCTACCCATATTTCCGGAAACAGATACCGCGTCCTGGTTGGAAACCTGGCACGAATCGTTTACACCTTTATCTAAAGGTAAAACAATAATTCCAGGTCATGGAGAGGCGACAGATTTTGCAACTGTTGATAAGTGGACTCGTGGTTATCTGGAATATTTGCGTAGCAAAGTGGCAGCTCTTCTTGAAGAGGGAGGGGCGCTTGAAGACGCGTATGAAATTGACCAATCACCCTATGCTCATCTTGAAACTTATGACCTTCTTGCAGGGAAAAACGCGGGTAGGGTGTTTGAAGCGATGGAGTTTGAATAGAAAGTTCTGAACTTTATGCTCAAAAAATAACCTATATTAAAAGTAACTAAATGATATAGCGAAGTTCCGGCTCCTGTCTTAATAGAGAGCTGGCTTTTCGCTGAGTTCATGAGGGGGCTTTGTGAGACCAGGTTATTTAATTCTATTATGGGCACTATTTTCACCTGCCGTACTGGGTTTGGAAGTGATCCACTCGGATGCCAAACACTCGGTACTGGTACAGGAACTGATTCATAAAATAGAGCCCGTTCTTATTGAACTGGATTCTAAACAGCAGCAGAGACTGGCACCGGTAAAAATAAAAGTTGTCCCAAATCTAATGGCGTCTGATATCGCTTTGTCATTGGGCGGTAAAATTCCAAGAGTCCTGATCAGTGATCAATTTATCCAGGGACTGAATGCTTATGCTGAAGCTTATGTCGTTGCTCTACATAGTCAGAGCCCGGATTTTCCTGAGCAATATTTTCATCACTACTTTTGGGACAACCATCCGGATTTTTCCGGAACCGAAGTTGACACTCCCGTGCATTTTTCCAAAACAGATCCTCGTTATAAAAGAATTTTAACTGAGCGAAAGAACGAACTGCTTCAAAGTGCGCTTATGGATATCATCCTGCATGAGTTAGGGCATCATGCGAAGAGAGCTTTCTATAACTATAAAGCCTCTTTTTTCCTTAAACAGGAGATGGAGCAGTTAGCCGATGATTGGGCGCTGGATATTCGGGATAGTCACTTTCCTGAACTGGACCCAATCGGCCGCTTGTTATCGATTGCCTTTATCTTTGAGCGTGACAGATGGTCGATGTTGTCGGGTGATACTAACTACCCGCGTATGATTACCTGGATAGCAGATAATGCAGATTCTGTTTGCGAAGATGCGATTGCAGATCATGTGCGAAATTTTTGCAGCCAACTAGAGAAAAATATAGATGTTTATTTTTCAGCTCGAGCGGAATCTGCATACCGGGATCGTGTCGATCAGGGTGATGGTTATGCTACCTTCCCACTGGCTCAAATATTGTTGAAAAAGAACCGGTACTACACAGCCTGCAAATACTTTAAGGAAAGTCAGGATCGCGGAAATATTAAACGTGCAGCGGTATATGTTGCATGGTGTTATATGAATGGTTTCCTGCAACCCTCACCACCGGACGCACAGATTCTGGCTCTTACCAATTACCGTGATGCCATGGTGTACGGTTACACAGATACTCAACAATACATTGAATCACTGAATCAAAATTATTTGATCCAGTGATTCATGTTTATTCCAATATCCCTTAGCTTTGAACTTTAAAGAATTCTACTTTCTGGCTTAAGTGATTAGCCTTTTCTGACATTGTTTTGCTAGAAGATGTTGCCTCTTCAACCAAGGATGCATTCTGCTGAGTCATGCCATCCATACTGGAGATAGCGCTATTAACCTGACTAATACCGCTACTCTGCTCACGGCAGGCTTGTGCAATGCCCTCAATTGCATCTGATACTTGCTCAACAGAGGTTATAATTTCTTCCAGCGCTTCCCCAGAGGTATGAACATGGGCTTTACCCGATTCCACTTTACTCAGGCTGTTTAAGATCAGATCCTTAATCTCTTTTGCTGATGATGAGGTGCGTTGAGAGAGGTTTCTTACCTCACCAGCCACAACTGCAAACCCACGACCCTGTTCGCCTGCACGGGCCGCCTCGACAGAAGCATTGAGTGCCAGAAGGTTGGTTTGGAAAGCAATTTCATCAATCACGTTAACGATATCTGCAATTTTAGCGCTGGCGTCACTGATCTCAGACATAGAGTTAACAGCATCGGAAATAATATTGCCGCCGTTACGGGCTTTTTCCATAGCTTGTTTCGCTTGCTCATTGGCTTCTGCCGCATTTTGAGCAGTATTGGAAACACTGGCGTTCATCTCCTCCATACTGGCAGCTGTTTCTTCAAGATTGTTTGCCTGCTGATCAGTTCTTTCACCCAGATCATTAGTGCCTGATGCAATCTCTTCAGCTGTGGTTTTAACCTCATTTGAAGTGACTTTGATCTGTTCAAGGATTTCAGTCAGTTTGGCAACCGTTGCATTCGCGTTTTCTTTAAGCTCACCAAAGGCTCCCTGATAGTCGCGTTCAATGTTTACGGTAAGGTCACCTGTGGACATGCCGGAAAGGACTATATTCATATCTTTAATCACGTCATCGGCAATTTCTACCAGTGAGTTAACGCCATTGCTCATGGTGCTGTAAAAACCGGCTTCTTCATTCAGTGATATACGATTGCTTAAATCACCTTCTTTAGCTGCATTAACTATTCGAGCAACTTCTTCCTGAATAAGGACTTCCTGAGTCAGATCCTGCCATTCAACCACGGTACCTAATCTTTCGCCTTCTTCAGTGATTACTGGGTTAGCAATCACCCGCATGTGCAGTTCACCAACGCGGATGTCGGATGAGTAAGTAGCATTGAGTTTTGCTAGCAGGGCTCTTTGGTGGCTTGGGTCTTTGTGAAACACATCAATGCTTTTACCCAGCAATTTACTTGCAGAGAAATCTGGTAAAGCCTTCTGGATTTTACCTTCGAGTTCTGTGAAAAGTTTTGTAGCAGAATCGTTAAGGTAGATGATGTCGTAGTTGAGATCCGCCATCATGATCTTTGAGCTAACTTTATCTAATGATTGTTTAACCCGACCTATCTCTTTGGCTTTTTGCTTGTCGCTTTCAATCTGAGCTTTTAGGTTATCTCGCATTGTTAACATCGACGCGAGCACACCTATAGGTTTGTCAGTGTTATCAATTTTAAGGTTGAGGTTGCCCCGTGAAATATCGAGAGCAATTTTATTGATTAATGTCGGGTCTCCACCAAGCTGAGCAATCACGCCTTTTACAAAACGAGTGGAGACAAAGGCAATGATGATGGAAACCAGTACGGCCAGAATAACGCCTACCCACTGAACTTTAGACACTGCCTGCATCGCCTCAGCTTCATCAATTTCAGCAAGAATCACCCAATCGAAGCCTTCGATATTTACGGGTGAATATGAGGAGAGCACAGGCACGCCACGGTAATCAGGGAAAATACTCGTGTCTGATTTACCTGCTAAGGCTTGTTTAACACCTGAAGTGTCCACCTGTTGGTGAAGAAGAGTCGGTTCATCTGTAAAGCGGGACTGGCTTCTCATCAGCAGATCTTTACCAACCAGATAACTCTCTCCGGATTCACCCAGCCCTTCAGCCGTTTGCATTACGCCATTGATTCGATCTACAGGCATCTGAAAGATCAGAACCCCAAGTAGTTCACCTTCTTTGATTACAGGAACACTGATAAATGAAGCGGCTGCATTGTATGAAGGCAGGTAAGGTTCAAAATCCTCAACAAAGGTCTGCTGCGGCTGGCCGGAATCTCTTGCGGCTTTAAAAACACGGGCAAAATTTGTATTGCTGTATGGGCCAGTTAACAGGCTGGTGGCGTAATCCAGTTCTTTAAATACTGAATAAACGATATAACCATTTTCGGGTTCAACCAGGAAAATATCGTAATAGCCAAATTTATCCAGATAATTACTGAAGATAGAATGGTATTTGCTATGAACCTCATCGTATTGAGATCCAGTTCCAGATGTCTTCAACTTCACCTTTTCCCCTAACGGGTGCGGGTTTGCGGCTATATATTGATACTGGGCAACAATAGAAGTGGGTTCTGTAGGAATGAGTTTTGATAAATCAGTGGTTGAGCCTGTTTGGGAACTGAATTCCTTAGCAAAATCCTTTTCGTAATACTCTGTGACTTTTTCTTTGAATTGGGAGATTTCGGCATAAGAGTATTTATCACTGTTATCGAATGAATCATCGAAGTATTCCATGGCCTCGATCACAGTCATGCTTTCAGAAAAGGTTTTGATCTGATCCTGAATCTGGACGAAATAACTCTCTATCTGGTGCTGTTTACTCACCCGTAACGATTTGAGTTGGTCAAAGGCTCGTTCCTCAAGAGCATTTGCAGCAAGCTGTTCAATAATAATAAGCGTAATCAAAAGTGGAACCAGACCGACGCAGAGCATGGTGAGAGTGAGTTTGCCCTTAAGTTGCATATTATTCATGATTTATCCTACTGCTGATTTCTTAGGGATGAAAAACAACCAGTTATTGCACCCTTATGGTGCGCTGGAATATGCTTAATTCATTAATTTATAAGTACTATTTGTATATTTTTTATTGCGGTTAAGTCAATGGTGCAAAATTAGTCTTTTAGAATAAAAATATGCTTTTCTATATCTCAATATAGAATATGTAGAGAATTCATAATCACGTATATTTTATGTGTATTACCACCTTTTTAATTGCTCTTAGAACTAAGGCCTAGTTTTTATTTCAGCTAAAACTAATATTCTGAACTGGAATTTTGAATCCGGGTTGATGTTAGTGATGAAGATTACGGTTAAACAACTGGTACAACAGGCATATAAAGAGATCGAAACCATATCTGCGGAACAAGCCATCAAACTTTATGAAAGTCAGGATGTTTTGATAGTAGATATCAGAGATATTCGTGAATTAGAGCGGGAAGGGCGTATTCCGGGGTCTTTGCATGCTCCAAGAGGGATGCTGGAGTTTTGGGCTGATCCCGAAAGCCCTTATTTCCATGAGCAACTGTCCAGTGATAAAAAGCTCGTGCTGCATTGTGCAAAAGGCTGGCGCTCAGCTTTGGGTACTAAAACATTGCAGGATATGGGGATGGAAAATGTTTGTCACTTTGACGGTGGCTTCGAGGCCTGGAAAGAAAATGGTGGGCCTGTTGATGTGGTATAATAGCCAGGATAAGGAGCCTGAAAGCTTTCGGGCTCCTATGCAATAGATATTAAGAGCAGAGATACTATCTGAGGTAGTTTTTACTGATATCTTTAAACAGCTCGGTACCTGACTTTTGTAACCATTCGAAGGCAACCATCTCTTTACTGACCACATAAATACCGCACTGACGCATTCTTTCCAATGCCAGAGCTTTATCTTCAGGGTTCCTTGAAGACACGCAATCCGCAACTACATAAACCTCACGTGCCTGCTGTTTTAACTGAATCGCAGTTTGCAGTACACAAACATGGGCTTCCATACCGGTTATGATGACTTGGTTTGGACGTATAGAATTAATTTTCTCATTGCAGCCAGGTTCAGACATGCATGAGAAAAAGGTTTTCTCCATTATGCCGTTCTCGGGAATTATCTCTGCGAGTTCTTTGATTGTGTGGCCTAACCCTTGTGGGTACTGCTCACTGGTCAAAACAGGGACGTCTGTTTTTAGCGCGATTTCAGTCAGCCAGCGGGTGTTTTCGATCAGTTGTTCAGACTGAGTTACAACAGGGGCCAGTTTTTCCTGAATATCAATGATTAAAAGACAGGATTTATTCGGGTGGATTAGCATTTCTTTCCTCTCTTTCGATTAGATAGGGTTTTCAGGGATATCATCGGTATTAATCGCTTCCGCAGGTAGCAGCGAGTAGTGGGCTGGCCAGTATTCCTGAACTATGGGCCCGTCGGACGCTAAAGTGTGACAGGTGTTGAGCATAGGAGGAGGGTTGTTTTCAGCTTTATAATATTGCTCCTGAATTTCCCTTTCCTGATGCGTTGCCTGAAAAGCGGTCGTTCCTAATGGTCCGAGTAATTCCAGTAAGTGAGTGCAGCCCTTTACACCGGCAAACAACTCTTTGGTTTTGCGGGTAAAACCACTGGCGATCTGTAAACCGACCAGTTTCTTGTACGAACCGGCAATGTTCTTGCAGCAGTTAAATGGTGTGTAGTCCATGCATGCAACCGCATCCAGAATATTCAAGTCCATATCGACAGTGATACGTATCGACATCCCGTGCAGGGGTTCTCCAGCAGGAATAATGCCGTTATCGCGGTCACGAAAGTCCATAGCGAAGGTTTTTGTATCGATTAAATGAGCTTCAATATCCCAAAGTCCATCTGCACGCTTATAGCCCTCGCAGATTACCCGCCGGGTATGTTTAAGCGTACGATTGCTGGGTGATGGTAACGGCATAAACAGGTGTACTTATATATAAGGTTGAAAGAGTACGTATTTTAAGGGCAAAGCTATCTGAGCGCACGAGACATTAGTGGAAAATTAACGAACAAAAAGAGCAGCCAAGGCTGCTCTTTATCCATACAAGCAGGAATACTTACTCGTACATTGCCTGCATCGACTCCTGAGTCCAGTCAAGGCTGGATCTATACGCGTTGTCGTACAGAGGGCCGTCAAAATCCAAGGGTAACAGGTCCCAGTCGCCGTTTTCATAGTTTACGACGTTACGTAGAACTTCACCGATATCACCCTGACCCATAGTCACGGCATCCTTGATATCGTCACCCAGAGGCACCTGTTCCAGCATGGCTTCACGCTCAATATCAAGCAGTGCATGCAAACCAGACATCATACCGGCCATAAAAAAACTGCCCTGGTTTGGTTTTTTCAAGGCAATTGCAATCTCTTCACACATGCGGCCCCGAACCAGAAGTGAGCGGGTCAGTTCCTGAGGTTTATCTTTGGATGAGGACATAGCAATCAAAGTTGCCCACTTTTTCACCTGCTCAAGCCCCAAAAGGACAATTGCCTGAGCGATCGATTCCACTTGGCGAACAAGATGATAACCTGCTGAATTCACTATTCGAAGCAGTTTATAGGTTAGAGCCGGATCCCTAATGATCAACTCTTCAAGTGCTTCTGGTGTTGCTCTAGGGTTTTGCAGTTCCTGAATCAGCTGCATCAGAGCAACCTGACTGCTGCCGATTTTTTTGCCTTTGATTAGTTTCGGTTTGCTGAGAAAGTGCCCTTGAAAAAGTTTGAAACCAAGATTTACACACTCTTCAAGCTTTTCGTAATTTTCGATTTTCTCGGCCAGCAACGTCACTTTTTGTTTTTTAAGGTGCTCTACCTGTTCGGCAAGTTCCTCACTACTATGTTCCATTACATCGACTTTGACGATTTTGCAATATTTCAGTATTTCATCGAATTTCGGGCTATACACAAAATCATCAAGAGCCAGCCGGTAGCCTTCTGCATGAAGCGCCTTTACTGCATCAGCAACTTCTTGATCCGGTTCAATGTCTTCAAGAATTTCGAGAACAATATGTTTTTTGGAAAATTCGGGTAGGTTTTTACCTACAAGAAGATCACGGGGCAGGTTTATAAAAGCAGGCACACGTTTTTGTTCACCTGAATCAGAGATACTGGTGAAGGCGTTAAGTATGACTTCACTTGTCGCTTCAGAACCGGAGAATAATGCGTGTTCCTGTGCATCTTCTGTTCTGTAAAGCAGCTCGTACGCCACTACTTTTTGATGGCTATCAAAAATTGGCTGACGAGCCATTAACACTTGTGAGCTATCAACGTTGTCCATAATTAATGGATAGTTCCATACAGCTGTCGAATGAGTTTAGTCTACCACCGTAAAATCACAGAGGCAGCATCAATTTTAGTAGAATCTAAAGTATTTAGCAGGCTATTCATTTCGAACAAAAATCTGAGCATACAGTATAATATTCACCGAATTTGAGAATAGGACGAGTTGATGGGTATTAACTGGTTTCCGGGACATATGCACAAAGCCCGGAAAGAGATAGCTAAGGTGATGGATGAGGTTGACGTTATCATCGAAGTATTAGACGCACGTCTGCCGCAATCCAGTGAAAACCCGTTGGTTGATACTCTGCGAAAAGGTAAACCTGCCATAAAGCTTTTGAACAAAAGCGATCTTGCGGATGATACAAAAACCCAGCAGTGGCTCGACTACTTTAATAGCTTGCGAGATACAAAAGCGATGGCTCTTGAGCATACACAGAAAAAACAGATAAATCGGATAGCGGAGTTGTGCAAACAGATGGTGCCATCGCGCTCTTCGTCCGGACGTCCTGTACGCGCTATGATTATGGGTATCCCGAACGTAGGAAAATCGACCCTGATTAATGCTTTGCTTGGGCGTAAAATTGCAAAAGTCGGTAATGAGCCTGCTGTAACAAAAAGTCAGACCCGCTTTACCACTAAAAATGGAATGGCGCTTTCTGACACGCCTGGGATCTTATGGCCAAAAATTGAAGATCCAGATTCTGGTTACCGGTTGGCTGCCAGTGGTGCGATAAAAGACACGGCAATAGAGCATGAAGATGTTGCTATTTTTGCTGCCGGTTTTATGAAAGCTGATTATCCAGAGCGTTTATTTGAACGCTTTAAATTCAAAGAGATGCCGGACACATCTGAAGCTGTTTTAGATGAGATCGGTCGCCGTCGGGGCTGCCTTAAACCAGGTGGCATTGTAGACCGTAACAAAGCATCTACGCTGTTATTAAATGAGATCCGTTCCGGTAAACTGGGTAAACTCAGCTTTGAAACCGTCGCCGAATGGGATGAAAAACGCCTTCTGGCGGAAGAACAACGTTTGCTGGAAGAAGCACAGCAGGCAGAAGCAGAAAAGAAATAAGGTTGATTAAGAATGCCACGTATTAAAAAAAGCCGTAAAGCCAAGGGATTTATTGACGACAGCGGCCCAAGCCGACAGGAGCGTCTGGCTGACCCGGAAAGTTACGACAGCCGCAAACGCAAAGCGCTTGAAGAGAAAAAGAAGAAGCATAAATCCGTTTATGAAAAACAACGAGATGCTGAAAAAGCAGACAAGAATAAAAATGCTCAGTCAGAGCGTAAAACGCGTCTTGCGGATAAAATTCGTCGGATGAATAAAGACAAAGAGCAGAAAGAACAGAATTAAATTTTGCTTTATTGAGTATATTCCGTTCAAAATTTGATCAATTCGGTTTGCTCTTCTACGTTTACTGAAAACAGTATTTCAGTTAAAGGAGAGCAAACATGTCCCATTCTCCTGTTCACCGTGCTGGTGATGAGCCTGTAAAAGTTACCCTAAACGCTGGGCAAACTTACGCTTGGTGTGCCTGTGGGCGTTCAATGAGTCAGCCATTTTGTGATGGATCACATCAGGGTACAGGTATTGATCCCGTAGTATTTACCGCAGAAGAAGACAGCGAAGTCTGGCTCTGCATGTGTAAACAAACCGGCGGGCCTCCGCTTTGTGATGGCAGCCATAAAAACTGATCCCGACAGTATTTGCCTATGGTAAGATAGCGCGCTTTAAAAAGGGGCGGAGCGCGTAAGTGGAACAGTACGACGTTGTCATCATTGGTGCAGGGGCTTCAGGCCTTATGTGTGCTGCCACGGCAGGTTATCGTGGACGTTCCGTTCTGGTGTTAGAACATACTGCCAAAATAGGTCGTAAGATTCTTATGTCGGGTGGTGGCCGCTGCAATTTCACCAATATACATAACAGCCCAGCCAATTTCCTCTCTGCAAACCCCCATTTCTGCAAATCAGCTTTAAGCCGTTATAAGGCTCAGGACTTTATCGATCTGGTTGATCGCCACGGTGTTGAGTATCACGAAAAAACCTTAGGGCAACTCTTCTGTAATGACAGCAGCAAAGAGATTCTTCAGGTTTTGCTGACTGAGTGTGAATGGGCAGGCAATGAGATTCGTACAAGTGTCACTGTCGAGAAGATAACTGCTCAGGAGTCGGCGTATATTCTGCAAACCTCTACGGGACCAATTCGGGCTGAATCCGTTGTTGTAGCTACAGGCGGATTATCTATTCCGAACGGCGGAGCAACCAGCTTTGCTTATGATATAGCCGAGCAGTTTGACCTTAAAATACTGCCGCGAACGGCAGCTTTGGTACCCTTTACACTGCAACCGAAAGAGAAAGAGTTGCTTAAAGAACTCTCTGGCGTTTCCCACAGAATCCGAGCAACCATTGGCAAAACCAGTTTTGTTGAGAATATGCTGTTCACTCATCGGGGTTTGAGTGGTCCGGCCATTTTGCAGATTTCCTCCTACTGGCAACCGGGTGGTGACGTAGAGATCGAGCTGTTTCCGGATCTTGACCTTCTCAGTTGGCTTAAAGAGCAACGAGAAACCCGGCCTAAAGCTGAAATAACAACTGTAATGGCTCAGCAGATGAGTAAGCGCATGTCGCAGATTCTGTGCCAGCTATTTGGATTCAGCGGCATTATGGGGAACCAGTCCAATAAAGAGCTGGATGCAATCAACAAGGCGTTTAGGCAGTGGAAAGTGAAGCCTTCTGGTACAGAAGGGTACCGTACTGCAGAAGTTACTCTGGGCGGAATTGATACCAATGAGATTAACCAGAAAACCATGGAAACAAAAAACGCGAAGGGTTTGTACTTTATTGGCGAATGTCTGGATGTAACCGGGCATCTGGGCGGACATAACTTCCAGTGGGCCTGGGCTTCGGGTTTTGTCGCAGGTCAGGTTGTTTAGAGTGTAGTAAAGATTTACAACGAAGATAATTCATCACTTTCTATAACTGTGATTCCCTATTTATGAGGGTTTCTGGTACTTCACCCACCAAAGTCATATTTAAAAAGGAGCCGGCAGATGGTGCTGTTCTTTCCAATTCAACAAGATCTTGATTGTATTAATGGCAGTGGCCATATTCTCGGGAAGATAAAGTTTGATGTCTTTAAAGATGAACATATATTCTGCCCAGAGAATGATTCAATAGTCTTATCGAGTGAAGAAGAAACAAATATTGCAGATAGGCTAGCAGGGCTTGATTCAGGCAAGTATTCAATCTCTATGCAAGATGATGACTAATAAATCAGGCATAGCTGCCTGCTCATTTAGCTGATGTATGGTTTTGTCTTAGTTTTCATCACTGCATGAGTTTTGGTTGTTAAAGAATAATTAAAAGGGGAGGTCCAGATGTCCAGAGAAGACTACGAAAACGGTTTAAAAGTTCGTACGGAAGTCATGGGTGAGGCGTTTGTTCAGAAGGCCATAGATAACACCAACGAAACCACTCAGGATCTGCAGGACTGGATTAATGAACATGCCTGGGGCAGTACCTGGCAACGTGATGGTTTGCCACGCAGTACTCGTTCTCTGGTAACCATTGCAATGTTAGCTGCTTTAAAAGCCCCTACAGAGTTGAAAGGCCACGTCCGTGGTGCTTTAAATAATGGTTGTACACCGGAAGAGATCAAAGAAGTACTGCTTCACTCAATTGTTTATTGTGGTGCTCCTGCGGCTCAGGCAGCGTTTCGTGCTGCTAAAGAAGTTCTTGAAGAGTATGAAGCTAAGTAAACAAAAATTTTTTTCGAGCTAAACGTTTAGGCGCACTGATGCTCAACCAGCGTTTCCAAACGGCCAAAAGCGACTAAGCTTGGCAGGTAGATGATCCGGACCTTGATCCCTTGTGGTTTAAGTTTTGAGGCAACAATTAACCTGCAAACGTGCCCAGCGTAATCCAGATCGCCATATGAACGGCGTATAACCCCAACTTGAAGAAGTGTTTCACTATCCCAGCGAGCATCAGCCGCAACGGAATCGTTTTTACTGTTCAGGTAATCAGCCACAAGGCTGTGCTTTTTTCCAAAGTCTTTTACGGGTTTTCGGTTTTTGTCTGTGATCTCTTCGGTGCGGACATCATCGTTACTGTAGTAACTATCAGCAGGTTTATGCTCTTGCATGAAAAACGTTTTCGCACCGACGGGTGTACTCAGGGCAAGCAAAATGGCGAAAGCCATTTGTGTAAACCGTATGATGGATCTCTTGTGCGAATTGGAAGTCATTCCTAAAAATCCCATAGTTTATATAGCTAAAATTTAGCGCGGAAAAATGGTGATTAAAAGAATAAGTTTATTAAAGTTTTAACTACCTGTTTTTTACATGAAAGCGGCTCATATAGAAGCAGTTTTTTGTGTTTTTCAGATCTCGTTGGCGGGGGGGATGTCGGCAAAAGAGCTGTTTGCCATCCAGTTGGTTACGTTACTGGTTAGCGCTTTCGGGCCTATAAGTTGGAGCTTTTTATCCCGGATTGCGGTTTTGTAACTCATATCACCCATCCAGATTTCGATCATGGATCGCAAGTCGGTATTAAACCAGATATCTGCCTCTTTACCCGGGTCTACCGTACATACATCAATCCCGGCTTCAGACACCACAATCCACCATTTTGAGAGTTGTAACTGGTCACTGAAATTAAAGCAGATTGTGGTATCACCACCGGGTAGTTTTTCACGGTTAATACTGCGTTCCAGATAGAGCATTAACAATTCGATATCCAGTTCAGAATCTGCAATCTGACCTCGAGTCCAGCGCATACCCCATTCGCCAATCTGTTGAATGATGGGTGCCAGTTCTTTACCTTGTTCGGTCAGGAAATACTCATAACCCCGTTGTCCCTGAATCTTCTTCCGAATAATCAAACCGTTTTCGGTAAGTTCGTTCAGACGTTTAGTCAGAACAGTCGGGGAGATGGAGGCTAGCCCGCGCTGAAAATCATTAAACCGTTTCCCACCCACCAGTAACTCGCGGACGATCAAAAAAGTCCACTTTTCACAAAGTAGTTCGGATGCTTTAGCCACAGGGCAGAATTGTAAGTAAGCCATCTTGATTCTTATTAACTACATTTTCCGTAGTTAGGTGCTACGGATTTCATAGCATCTTTTGTGCTCCAGGGAATTTAGTATCCATAATCCCAAATAAAAATAATCTCTGGAGCAACAATCAATGCCGAAATTTATTATCGAACGTGACCTTCCAAATATTGGCGAAGCGGATCAGGCAAGCCTGAGCGCTGCTGCTGAAAAGTCCAATGCTGTGTTATCTGCTATGCAGGCTGAAGATAAAGATATCCAGTGGCAGCATAGCTATGTTGCAGGTGACAAAACCTTTTGTGTTTATGAATCCGCAACTGAAGAGCTGATTCATGAGCATTCAGAGCGCAGCGGCTTTCCGGCAAATTCGATCACTGAAGTCAAAAATCATATCGACCCTTCGACTGCCGGGGTTTGAGGTCATTCATCCAGTAGGGCACACATGCAACCGATCCACATTAGCATCGGTTGTCGTGCCCCGACACTGTACTTAAGGCCCCATATAACAGGCCTTAAATATACTTATGGTTGATAACGCTTATCTCTAGCATTAACAAAAAATATAATAATCAGAACAGAGCTATGTTCAGTAAAAAAAGCAGTTTTACTGTGTTGTTAAAGAGTGCTATTTCGTTGCTGTGTTTGTGGGTGCTGACGCTCTCAACACTGCTTCAGGCCGGGGTTATGTCTAAAGAGGATATGATCAAAGCGTTCCCATCCCCTTATGTTGTAGGTGATCAAGATCCTGATCTGCCTATCTGGCCTATATATCAACAGATCTCAACCGAGACACCGCTTGTAGCTTATGCCTTTGAGTCCATAGATCTGGCTGCTGTACCTGGGTTTGCCGGCATACCTTATAACCTGCTGGTGGCTATTGACCCGAATGGTACCTTTATTGACGTGCGAGTTCTCTCGCATCACGAACCGGTATTTCTGGAAGGGTTGGGTGAAAAACCATTAATTGATTTTGCCAAACAGTACACTGGCATTTCACTAATGCAGAACGTAAAGATTGATGCTAAATCAGCGAAAGCGACCGGAAACACCGCAAATGCTTATATTGACGGCGTAACCAAAGCGACAGCATCGGTACGAATCTTTAACCAATCAGTTTTAGCTGCTTCACTTAAGGTTGCCCGTGAAAAGCTGGGGTTCGCCAAAGGCCGTGATCCAGACCTAATCGCTCGTCTGGATATGGAAAAGTTTGATTCCATGAGCTGGGATCAACTGTTTGAAGAGGGGTTAATCGAACGGTTCCATTTTACCAATGCGGATATTGAGAAACAGTTTATTGATTCTGCAGGTGAAGGGCTGGATGAAGAGGCCTTAGAAGCACCACAAGATACATTTATTGAACTCTATGTCGCTAATCTGACCGTTCCCAACGTAGGCCGAAATCTGTTATTGCCCAAATCCTGGGAATACCTTAACGAAAGCATAAACACGCATGATCAGGTTATTTTAGTATTGGGGCAGGGACGTTACTCTTTTGTTGGTGAAGATTTCGTACGCGGCAAAATTCCGGAACGACTCAGCCTGCATCAGGCAGAACTGCCAATTGAGATTCGTGACTTTGACCTCAGCGACAGGCTGGATCTGTTTGAACTGGAGTACCAGCTTAAACTGCCAGAAGCCTTGCAAGAGTACGAATGGAAAGCCTTCCATGTGCTCGCTCAATCCGGTCTGGATCCGGCGTACCCAGCGGAGTTTGAACTGCATGTAAACCGTCAGAAAGGCATGTTGTTCCCAGAGAACATCAACAGAACTTTAGATGTTAAAACCACCATGCCGGATGACTATTACATCGAGGCAGAATCAGATAACAAAACCTGGCACAGCCTTTGGGCGGGGCGTACCACGGATATTGTAATCCTGCTCGTTGGATTAACGGTTCTCACTGTGGTGCTAATCCGCTACCCACTCCTGACTAAAGGCAAACAACACCTGAAATGGTTCCGCTCACTCTACATGGTGTTTACCCTAGTGTTTATTGGTTGGTATGCGCAGGGGCAGCTTTCTATTGTGAACATCACTGGTATCTTGCAGGCATGGCTGGCAGATCGAAGTTTAGAGTTCTTCCTCTATGACCCGATGACAGTCATTCTCTGGGCGTATATCGGTTTAACCTTCTTCTTCTGGGGTCGCGGTACTTTCTGTGGTTGGCTTTGCCCGTTTGGAGCGCTTCAGGAGCTTATTGGTAAGGTGATGGCCTTTGCTAAACTGCCACAACTGAAAGTATCGACTAAGCTGGATGCCAGACTGAAATGGCTGAAGTACGTTGTGCTGCTGTTCATCTTAGTGGTAGCTGTTATATCCGTACCCCTGACTGGCTCTGTGGTAGAGATCGAACCCTTCAAAACCAGTATCACCCTGATGTTTGACCGTTCATGGCCGTTTGTACTCTGGGCAGTGGTTCTCTTAGCGATCAGCCTGTTCGTCTACAAAGGTTACTGCCGTTACATCTGCCCACTGGGCGCAGGTATGGCGGTGTTGGGTAAATTACGTTTCTACAAATGGTTGCCACGCCGCAGCGAATGCGGTTCACCTTGTCAGTTGTGCAAACAGAAATGTGAGTACCAGGCAATCGAACAGAACGGCAAAATCGACTACGACGAATGCTTTCAGTGTTTAGACTGCGTAGTAATCTACGATGATGACAAACAGTGTGTGCCGTTGATTGTCGAGAAGAGAGGCGGGCGTAAGCTGAAGGTTAAGCAGGTGGGATAAAAAATACAGGATCCTGGGCAGCATGCACTGCTCAAGATCCTTACCATTCTTATCTGGTCCCAACCCAAAACATTTTTCCAGCCTCAGCCTTGGCTTGTTTCGGGCTCAGTCCAATATCCTTTAATCGCTCATCATCCAGCTGTGAAAGTGCTTTACGGCTGCGGTAATTGTGCTGCCATTGCTTTAGAATTCGCGCAATTTTGTTCCAATTAATAGTCGGAAGAGGATAACTATTTCTTATCTCTTTTGATGGCTGAAAACTTTCGTATGCTTGAGTGCTCATCTTTTATCTCCCTGTTAGGTTTGGATTTATAGGTATAATGGCTGTGTGTTGCTATAGTGACAAACGATATAAATTTAATTTCAGTTAAGAAAAACTTAAGCTATGGATCGTTTGCCTCCTCTTAAAGCGTTAAGGGTTTTCCAGGTTGCTGCTGAAACGGGCAGTTTTAAGCTTGCGGCAGAGAAACTCTTTGTTACTCAGGCAGCAGTGAGTCAGCAAATTCGGCAGTTGGAAGAGTTTTTTTCGGAGCAGTTGTTCAGTCGTTTGAATCGTGAAGTGCGTTTAACGCCTGCGGGTGTGCGTCTTTTGCCGCATATTCAGGATGCTTTCGGTGCGATAGAACAGGGTTGCAGGGTTTTGGCAGCGGACCCCGCGCCTAATCAGTTGAAGATTACTTCCCTGCCATCTTTTGCTGCCCGCTGGTTAATTCCGCGTTTAGGGTCGTTTCAGCAAGCCTATCCGCAGTTCAGTTGTTTGGTGTCTACCTCCTGTGATCTGCATGATTTCAGTGATGACAGTCAGGACCTGGCAATCCGTTTTAGTTCTGGAGGAGACGCGGGATTAGAGGAAAGAATACTGGCGGAGGATTACATATTGCCGGTTTGTCATCCGCTGCTATTGCAGGAAATTGAGAGCGGTCAGAAAAAACTGAGTGAGTTGCCTTTACTGATTGATGATTCGCCTGAACTGAAAGAGATTAACTCATCATTTAAACAGCTCTGCGGTGGCCAAAACCAAGTGGTTTTGCAGTTACTGGATTCCAGCTTACAAGTTGATGCAGCGCTAAATGGGCAGGGTGTGGCACCTGTTCGCTTCAGTCTTATTTATGAGTACATTCAGCGTGGGCATTTAGTTTGCACTTTGCCTTATTATTGGAACTCACCTTATGCAAACTATCTTGTTGCTCCAGACAGTCATTATGAGCGGCCAAAAGTCGCTGCATTTAGCCGTTGGATTTCGGAGCAAGCCCAGGCCATTGATACACATTGGGAAGCGTTTAAAAAAGAGTCGGGTGTGGTGCCGCTGAACTCAAAGGTTTAACCGGTTTTTTAGTTTGTCTGCGATGGGTGAAGAATTATCTAATGCCTCCATTCAGGAAGGCCGCGGACCATTTTCAAATCATTGATTAAAGAGAGTACTTGCCAGCTTTCCAATGGGAAGTGAATATCTTCATTATCTTCACCGTATTTTTTCTTCAGCATGCGGGCTTCTTCTGTATTGAAGTCGAACAGCCCGAGCCCTTTCATGCCCCAGCCAGAAAATAGACGGCTGTCGATCAGGTCAAATGAGATCAGTTGAATATTCGAATGTCTCGAGTCACTGACAATTTTCACAAATAGTTGGTTCACGGTTTCATACTTACCTTCGATCACCTGAAGAAAACTGTGCTCAGTAGCGAGCAATACACCTGTGATGTCTTGTTCTTCATTGTTACGTTCGCTCTGTACAAGGATTTCCCGGACTTTTTCCCAGTTGAGAGAAGTAGTGGGCTGACTTTTATAGATTAAACGGTACATGATCATATGCCTTTTCTGTTTCTACCTTGTTCATACGTTGATCCGAAATGACTGGATTGGTTGTGTTGTTGATTAAATCGCAAGCACCACTGGCATGATGTGTGCTCCTTTAAGATGCATGTTTGTGTTGAGTACGGCTTTGTTTTTTTAACTTATTGAAAGTTAGAAAAAATAAGGCTTTTTATTTTTTTATGATTTGCGGGTATCGGTCTTCTTTGGTGCGGTGTCTGCACTTTTATTGTGCTATTTGGGGTCAAATGTCAGCTTCTCAGCGGATTTTTAAAGAGCGTCGACACTACAATAAGTGGGTGGCAGATCAGACGCTTGAAGATTACGCTCTGCGTTTTACTGCAGTAAAAGGCCGTCGTATGACCATCGCGCGGGTGGGCATGACAGCTTTAGGTGCCAGCTCTTTCCTTGCACTTGAAGGCCTGGCCGCAGCGGTGACTTTGACCTATGGATTTACTAATACCTTCTGGGCGATGCTGTCAGTTTGTATTGTGTTGTTTGTTACCGGATTCCCCATTGCTTATTACTGCGCCAAACATGGTCTGGATATTGATCTGTTAACGCGTGGGGCAGGTTTTGGTTATCTGGGATCTACAATCACTTCTCTGATTTACGCCTCCTTTACCTTTATCTTCTTTGCTATTGAGGCTGCGATACTTGCCTCGGCCATCCATGCCTTATTTGGCATACCTTTGTTTATTGGTTATCTCCTGTGTGCCATAGCGGTGATTCCGATTGTGACCCACGGTATTACTGCCATCAGTAAGTTCCAGGTCGGCACACAGTTTATCTGGCTGGCGCTGCAGATATCTGCTTTAGTGGTGATTGTTTATTTTGAGTATGAGCGCCTTGATGACTGGCAGAGCTTTTCAGTACCGGGCGTTGCACACAGTAACGAGTTTAACTGGGTTCTGTTTGGTTCTGCCGCCTCGGTATTGTTTGCGCTAATGGCTCAGATAGGAGAGCAGGCGGATTACCTGCGCTTTATGCCGCCTAAAACTGAAAAGAACAGGAAAGAGTGGTGGTTCTGGCTAACTCTGTCCGGGCCCGGTTGGGTTTGGATCGGTTTTATCAAAATGCTGCTGGGCTCCTTTTTGGCTTATCTTGCCTTTGTCAGTCTCGTGCCGTTTGATCAGGCAACAGACCCAACTTACATGTACCAACATGTATTCCTGTTGTTAACAGGCTCTCCCGCCATATCCCTTATTCTGGCAGCGGTAATGGTGATTCTGTGCCAGATGAAGATAAACGTAACTAATGCTTACGCAGGTTCCATCGCTTGGTCGAATTTCTTTTCCCGGCTGACACACAGCCACCCCGGCCGTGTCGTCTGGCTGGTGTTTAATGTGACCATTGCTTTGATTCTGATGGAGCTTGGAATTTACCAGGCACTAGAAGCGATTCTGGGCAGTTTCGCAATCCTTGCGGTGAGCTGGCTGGGGTCTCTTTCTGCAGACCTGATGATCAACAAACCTCTGGGTTTAAGCCCCTCTTATGTAGAGTTTAAACGCGCACATCTGTATGACATAAACCCCGTGGGTACAGGATCTATGCTGATCTCCACCGTAGTAGGGTTAACGTCGTTTATGGGGTTTTATGGCGAAGAGGCGAAACATCTATGCCACTTTATTACTTTAGCCAGTACCTTTATTTGCGTGCCTTTGATCGCGTATTTAACCGGGGGTAAATTTTATCTGGCACGACAATCCCATGAGCTGAAGGTTTTCACTGATGCTGAACCACCACACCCGGCGGGTAGGGTCGATATTCAGTGCGGGATATGTGAGAACAGTTTTGAACATGAAGATATGAGCTTTTGTCCGGCATACCAGCAGCCCATCTGCTCGTTGTGTTGCTCACTGGATGTTCGCTGTCTGGATAGCTGTAAACCTAAAATGGGTTTGTCCCACCGATTATTGCGCTGGCTCTACGGGATTTTGCCTGCCCGGGCAGTACGTACTATTTATTCCCGCCTGGGACGTTTCTTTGGCATGGTTGTTTGCATCAATCTGTTGCTGGCGGGTTTGTTATTGTTGATTAACAGCCAGATGACGGTTACAACAGCAGCCGAAGCGCTCCTACTGGATCGTATATTCATAGCGGTGTTTATTTCATTATCTATCGCATCCTGGGTTGTATGCTGGTTATTTCTACTGGCTCATGAAAGTCGTATCACTGCGCAGAAAGAGTCTAACCGGCAAAGCCTAAAACTGACTCGGGAAATTGATGCGCATGAGCAGACAGACCGAGAGCTGCAGGAAGCAAAAGAATTCGCAGAAAGTGCCAACGAAGCGAAAAGCCGCTACCTGACCGGGATCAGCCATGAACTGCGTACTCCGCTGCAATCCATACTCGGTTATGCCCAGTTACTGGGCGATAAAGAAGAGGTGGCAGATGAACACAAACGCGGCCTTAAGATTATTCATCGCAGTGGCCAATACCTAACGGACCTAATCGAAGGGTTATTGGATATCTCTAAAATTGAAGCGGGCCGCTTGGATATTTACCGAAATCAGGTGAAGTTGCCTGAATTGATTGATCAGCTTGCACAGATGTTCAGTGTGGAAGCAGAGAAGAAAAATCTTAAGTTGCATTGTCATATTCACAATCCGCTGCCAGATCTGGTGATCACTGATGAGAAACGTCTGCGTCAGATTTTAATCAACCTGCTTTCGAATGCAGTGAAATATACCCCTGAGGGTCAGGTGGATTTTGACATCAGCTACCGTAATCAGGTGGCTGAATTCCGCATCACTGATACGGGCCCCGGGATTGATGATGAAAGTCTTAAGCGAATATTTGATCCTTTCGAACGGGTTCGGAATCATGAAACCGCCCACCTGCCCGGAACCGGGTTGGGTCTCACCATTGTTAAATTACTTACCGAAATTATGGGTGGTGATCTACAAGTTGATAGCCGCCAAGGGCAGGGCACAGAATTTAAAGTCAGCATGATGTTGCCATGGGTGGATGCAGAGCAGGTTGATGACAGCAGTAAACAAACTGTGATTGGTTATTCAGGCTTTCAGCGTACTGTTTGTATTGTTGATGATGACCCTGTGTTGCGTGGGTTGCTAGCGGATCTGTTATCGCCGCTGGGGTTTAAGGTCGTTGAGGCACATGATGGCAATAGCTGTCTGGGTTTAATTGAAGAAGCGCATCCAGATATGTTTATTCTGGATATTTCGATGCCGGGTATGAGTGGACTGGAACTGGCCCGTGAGCTGAGGAATTCCGGTATTTCTGTTCCTGTGATAATGCTTTCTGCCGATGCTCAGGAATATAATCAGAACCCTGAATATCAGGAAGATTATGATGATTATCTGGTGAAACCCGTCAGCAACCAATTGCTTCTGGAAAAGGTGGGTGTCTATCTTGAACTTGAGTGGATCACCCGTAATGACAGCGCAGTTCTAAAAAGGCATGAGCTTCCACCCAGTGAGTCACTGTCAGGAGACATACCTCAAAGTGCTCAGCTTCCCAAACATAGCCTGATGCTGGAACTCAAAGCCTATGCTGAGATGGGTTATCAAAAAGGGGTGAATAATGTACTCAGCCAGATACAGACTGAACAACTTTTGAGTGAAGATAACTTCACGTACCTACAACAACTGAGTCATGCTTTTCAGTTCGAGAAATTAGCGCAGCATATAGAGGCAAATTCAGTATGAACCCGGGTCTTGCAAAGGAAATTGTATTGGTGGTTGATGACTCTCCAGATGCTTTGAGTCTCATCAATGATGCTTTGGAAAGCGCTGGCATGGATGTTCTGGTCGCACTGGAGGGGCGGCAGGCATTAACGATCGCTTCACGGATTCGCCCGGATATCATCCTTTTGGATGCGATTATGCCGCATATGGATGGTTTTGAAACATGCCGTGCTCTTAAGGCAGATTCAACCCTGAAAAACATCCCTGTTATCTTTATGACGGGCCTTACAGACACTCAGGATATTGTTAAAGGTCTGGAAGCAGGTGGGGTGGATTATTTAACCAAACCAATTAATCCCAGTGAATTGCTCGCCAGAATGAAAGTGCATCTGGCAAATGCGCGTCAGACCGTCAGTGTGCAATCTGCACTGGATAGCAGTGGTCAGCATCTGCTTACCGTGGATCAGACTGGTTTATTACGTTGGGCAACTCCGCAGGCCCATGCATTGTTGGCAAAAGCAGAAGTCTCTCAGGAATGGCTTGAGACTGAAATGAAGACCCAGATCAGACAGTGGTTTGCTCTAGGGAATTTAACGCCTGACAGTGAGATTAAACTTCAGGGCAGTGACTATCCGTTAGAACTTAAATTTGTAGCGACTCAGGATGATGGTGATCTGCTACTTAAATTAATAGACGGCAACCGCCCCACAGGCTCTGACCTGCTTAAATTCAAATTAGAGATTACCGATCGGGAATCAGAAGTTCTGTACTGGATTGCTAACGGTAAAACCAATCGTGAAATTGCAGAAATTCTGGATATGAGCCCAAGAACAGTGAATAAACACCTTGAGCAGTTGTTTCCTAAACTGGGTGTAGAAAACCGTACCGCAGCTGCTGGTGTGGCATTACGTCTACTGGCTGTTGAGTGAAAATTAACCGGGAATATTTCCTAAGTTTGTATCAATTATTACGGTTTTAATTTTTTTGTAATATATTAGTCATCTAATTAGGGAGTACAGGAAATTACAGGAGGTTCTTCGTTTTATGAGATCTATTCTCCTGCTGGCTATTTTTTTGTTGTTGCCACGGGTAGGTTTCTCCGCAGATGAGAAGCCTCTCGAATTTTATGTAGTCCATTATCCCCCTTACGAAATCATAGATATCTCTGGTGAGATCTATGGTATTGACGTGGATGTTACAAAGGCCGCGTTTACTGCGGTAGGTATACCTATTGAAGTTAAAACCGCTCCATGGAAACGGATTCTTAAAAATATCGAATATGGCAGAATTCCCGGAACCATAACCTGTTCCAAACGGCCCGGTAGAGAACTGTATATGGATTACAGTGATCCCATCAGCCAAGCTCAGCAAGTGGTATTTTCCGCCGTCAGTACGCCGGTATCTTCTCTGAATAATTTTGCAGATATCGCAGACTATACTGTAACAGTGGTAGATGGATGGGGTATTCAGAAGGAACTTGATATTGCCGGAATCGATCATTTGCCGACCGTCGATGTCGCCAGCGGAATTAACGCTATAGTTTATAGAGATGTGGAACTTTTCTATAACGGTTACTTAACCACGCAGTATCAGGCAAAGCAGATGGGGCTTGAGGATCAAATCAAAGTGAGTTTTCTTGAAGATCGTGTAAAGACAGATTTTCATGTTTGCTTCAGCAAATCTTATTCGGACTCTCGTGATTTAAAACAACTTTTTAATAAAGGGTTAGCTATTATTAAGAAAAACGGAGTTTTTGACGCCATTTATCAGCGTTATGTGCATATGGAATTGAGTAAAAGGTGATCCTATGGCGTTGAGTTTCAGACATAACATTGCATACAAACAAGCGCGGTCTGTTTTGTTGATTGCGATTGTCCTTGGCTCAATTTCTACCGCCATTCAGATCTATCTTGATCTTATCCAGGAAAATAAAAGCTCCCTCGAAAGTGTGCAAAGAGTGGTTTCTTTGCATAAAGATGCGGCGTCCTCTGCTGTTTATCGACTGGATGGCGCTTCTGCGCAAATTGTTACGGATGCACTCATCAGCCATCCTGCTATCTATAATGCTGAATTAAGAGATGATTTTGGCGATATTATCGCTTCCAGTTTTCACGACCCTCAGACGGAAAGTAATTTCCTGATCCGCCTTGCCGCTGAAGAGTTCAATATTAATACCCATGTCCAAGAAAAGCTGATTATTGAAAACAGTGTTAAAACCGGCACTCTATATGTTGATATAGATAAGGTTTATATTGCCAGTGACTTTACCGGGCGTGCGGTAGCCAGCATGTTACTTGGATTCTTACATGCTGTGGTAATGGCACTTGCGTTACTTATTTTCTTTTATCGTTATTTGTCACGGCCTATTGTAGATATTGCAAACTGGATCGGACAGTTAGGCCGTGATAAACAGATCGACATGCTTCCGTACAAATCCGAAGATGAACTTGGATATCTGGTAAAGGACTTTTCAGATCTCTGGCAGGATCGTCAGCAGAAAAACCTGCAGCTGAACTCTTCTGTGGCAGAACTTTCTCGAAGCGAGCGCTTTTCCAGATCGTTAATGGATAATGCCGGGGATGCGATGTTCCTATGTGATACCGATACAAGAATTATTCGACTGAATAATCAGGCAGAGAAGTTACTTGGGCGCATCAATGAAAATTTAATTAATGAACCTTTGTCTCAGTTTAGTCATCAGTTCTCCGACCAGACTCTAACCGCGTTTTATACCTTAATCATCAATGATGAGGTAACTACCTACGAAGATGATTTTATTACAGACGAAGGTTTGATCCCGGTTGAAGTCAGAGCCAATCGAATCAATCTGGACGAAACTGACTATATCCTGCTGACGGCTCGTGATATTAGCTTAAGAAAAGAGGCTGAAAAGCAGATTCATGAACTGGCTTATTTCGACCCGCTGACTAAATTGCCCAACCGTCGCTTGTTTACCGATAGGCTCTCATCTGCAATAGAACTGCATAAAGAGAATGGTAGTTTTGGGGTGGTTCTCTATCTTGATCTGGACCGCTTTAAAACCATTAATGATTCTCTTGGGCATGGTATTGGTGATGAGATTTTATGTCTTATTGGCAAGCGTCTCGAAAACATACTGCCTGCAAAAGCGACCTGTGCCAGATTTGGTGGTGATGAGTTCGTATTGCTTCTGCCAGAGGCTGCTGAAACGGAAGAGGTATGTGCAGAATATGCAGCTCACCTCTCACAGGAAATTCTGACAGTTCTTTCGATGCCTTATGAAATTGAAGGACAGCAACTGTACAGCAGTACCAGTATCGGATTGGCAATATTCCCGGATGAAAACCTTCAAACGGAAGATGTTTTACGCCAGGCAGATACAGCTTTGTACCGGGCTAAGTCTCTTGGGCGCAATGGTTTCCAGTTCTTTGATCAGGAGATGCAGTCTTCTGCTCAGGAAAGGTTGCAGATTGAGAAGGGCTTGCATCAGGCGGTAGATAACGGTGAGTTTGAACTCTGGTTCCAGCCTCAATACAGCAGCAATCTGGAAATGCTCGGTGCTGAAAGCCTGGTACGCTGGAACCACCCTGATGGTCATGTGATTATGCCCGGCCAGTTTATTCAGGTGGCGGAAGAGAGTGGCCAGATAGTAGAAATCGGGAACTGGATTCTTCAGGATGCGATTGAAAAACTTGCAAGTTGGATAGAACAGGGGTTGCCCGAAAGTTTCTCCCGTTTGGCCGTTAATATCAGCCCTATGCAGTTTATGCAGGTGGATTTTGTCAGCAGTGTGTTCCGGACTTTGGAGAAGTGGAATGTTCCCGGTTCCATGCTGGAGCTGGAAATTACCGAAAATATGCTGCTGAATAATTTTGAAATAGCTCAGAAAAAGATGAGCCTGTTAAAACAAAGGGGCATCACCTTCGCCATAGATGACTTTGGTACCGGTTACTCTTCACTTAAATACCTGCAACATCTGCCATTGGATATTTTGAAAATTGATCGCTCTTTTGTAACGGATATTCGCCCAGGTTCTGAAGACGCAGCGATTGTTGAAGTTATTATCGCAACTGCTGAAAAACTTAACCTGTCTGTTATTGCCGAAGGGGTTGAAACTGTTGAGGAACGAGATGTTCTCTGCCAGTTAGGATGTCACTGTTATCAAGGCTATTTCTATTCGAAACCCCTGCGAGAAGATGCCTTCCTCGCGCAATTAACTCATCCTATTACGGTTGAGTAACTCCTTGTTTATTAAGTGTTTTTAAGCCATGTACGTCAAATGACGTATACGCCTGCGTCAATCACCCGATACCCCTTATCACTGCACTCGAATACTCTGGATTCAGTACTTAGCTAAATAAGTAATTAATTTTCGGATAAATCCAAGAGATATCGGAAGGGGCAAAAATGAAACTAAAAACATTAGCAGCAGGTGTAGCGCTTTCAATGGGCGCATCCCTGGTAAGTTTTACGGCCATGGCAGAAGAAACCATCAAGGTAGGTGTACTGCACTCCCTGTCCGGGACAATGGCTATCTCAGAAACAACACTGAAAGACACAGTGTTGATGATGATTGAAGAGCAGAACAAACAAGGCGGTTTGCTGGGTAAAAAGCTGGAACCTGTTGTTGTAGACCCTGCGTCTAACTGGCCTCTGTTTGCTGAGAAAACACGTGAACTACTGACTAAAGAGAAAGTGGACGTAATTTTTGGCTGCTGGACTTCGGTTTCTCGTAAATCTGTTCTGCCTGTAATCGAAGAACTAAACGGTCTGATGTTCTACCCGGTACAGTATGAAGGTGAAGAGTCTTCTAAAAACGTTTTCTACACGGGTGCAGCGCCAAACCAGCAGGCAGTACCTGCGGTTGACTACCTGATGAACGATATTGGTGTTGAGCGTTGGGTTCTGGCTGGTACAGATTATGTTTATCCGCGTACTACCAACAAAATTCTGGAAGCGTATCTGAAAGCAAAAGGTGTAGCGGCAGAAGATATTATGATCAATTACACGCCTTTCGGTCACTCTGACTGGCAGTCCATTGTTTCTGATATTAAAAAGTTTGGTAGTGAAGGTAAGAAAACTGCGGTTGTTTCCACAATCAATGGTGATGCTAACGTTCCTTTCTACAAAGAACTGGGTAACCAGGGTGTTTCAGCAGAAGATATTCCAGTCGTAGCCTTCTCTGTAGGTGAAGAGGAACTGTCAGGTATCGACACTAAACCTCTGGTTGGACATCTGGCGGCATGGAACTATTTCCAGAGCGTGGATGACCAAACTAACGATGCATTTATCCAGAAATGGAAAGGTTTCACCAGTGAAGAGCGTGTAACTAACGATCCAATGGAAGCGACATACATTGGCTTCAACATGTGGGTAAATGCCGTTAAACAGGCTGGTACTACAGAAGTTGATGCAGTTGAACAAGCTATGATCGGTCAGGAAACTCCTAACCTGACGGGTGGTGTTGCAGTGATGAACAAAAACCATCACCTGAGTAAGCCGGTTCTTATTGGTGAGATCCAGGAAGATGGCCAGTTCGAAGTGGTTTGGGAGACTGAAAGTGTTGTTCAGGGTGATGCTTGGTCGGATTACCTGCCAGGTTCTAAAGATCTGATCGCAGACTGGACTGATCCGGTTAAGTGCGGCAACTACAACACTGAAACTAAGACGTGTTCTGGTCAGAACTACTAAGACTGGCAGAGCATAGTGTGAGTGCTGGAGTGTGCGAAAGTTTTGATCGTTCCTAGCTAGCGCACTCCTTCATACAGGCTCTGTCGGCGTATGCCGCAGAGCCTTTCTATTTTCCTGAACTACTGGCCCAAGAATAATTACATACTCCCCCAGTTTGGTTCGCACAGGAGAGATTACGTGAGACAACTTTTAGCTGTTTTGTACTGCTTAATTGCATTGTCATCTGTCTCCGTACAGGCCAATGAGCAGACACAGTTTGATCAGGAAACCCAGGCGCTGATGCAGCAACTGGTGACGGTCAAGCTTTCTAAAACACTTCCCGTACTTGAGCAGTTGGTTGCACAGGGTGGAGCTGAAATGCTGCCACTGTTTCAAACCATGCTGGCAGGCAAGCTTTATTACATAAAATCCAGTAAAGATATTGTTGCTGTAGAAAAACATAACGGTGAATACCATCTTTCCAACGTGTTCAGCGGCGAATCACTCGGTACTAAAAGTAAAAAAGAAATTAAGAAAATACGCGTAAATAACAAATTACGAGTATATCTGCGTCAATCTATAGCAGGCTTACAGATTCAACACCCTGATGCTGAAAAGCGTTTGATTGCGGTTAAAGAACTCTACAGCAGTCTTTCTAAGGATAGCGTAGCAACGTTGAAATCCGCGTATACCACGGAACAAGACAGCGACGTAAAAAGTGCGATGGAACTGGCATTTGCCCTGTTTGATGTAAACAGCCAGGATCGTGACACTCGCTATGCAGCGGTGAAAGCGATGACAGGCAGTCTGGAAAATGACGCGCGTAACGCATTAACAGCTGTGGTGAACAACGAAACTGATGAGAAGATCAAAGCCACCGCAGAAAAAGCTTTAAAGAAGATTAATGAACGCATTGAGTTTTATGATTTTGTAGACCAGTTATTTTTCGGTCTGAGCCTTGGATCTGTATTACTTCTGGCGGCTATTGGGCTTGCGATCACCTTCGGTGTAATGGGTGTTATTAATATGGCCCATGGTGAAATGATCATGTTAGGTGCGTATACCACCTATGTTATTCAGCTGATCATGCCTAACCATATTGAATATTCTTTGTTTGTGGCAGTTCCTGCAGCCTTTATCGTTTCAGGGTTGGTAGGTATTCTGATTGAGCGTGGCGTAATCCGCTTCTTGCATGGTCGCCCGTTGGAAACCCTCTTAGCAACCTTTGGTATCAGTCTGATCTTACAGCAGCTGGTACGTACTGTGTTTTCTCCCCTCAACCGTCAGGTGGAATCACCTACCTGGATGAGCGGTACTTTGGATATAAACCCCGTACTGAGCCTGACACTTAACCGCCTCTACATCCTGGCTTTTGCGCTGTTAGTTTTTGGCTTGTTGTTGCTGATTCTGCGAAGAACCTCGCTCGGTTTAAACGTACGTGCGGTGTCGCAGAATCGCAGTATGGCTAAGGCTATGGGCATTAGAACGGACTGGGTCGATGCGATGACATTTGGTCTGGGATCCGGTATTGCGGGTATTGCCGGTGTAGCTTTGAGTCAGTTGACTAATGTCGGACCGAATCTGGGACAGGCGTACATCATCGACTCATTTATGGTCGTGGTATTTGGTGGTGTAGGTAACCTTTGGGGAACATTAGTAGCTGCGTTCTCTCTGGGAGTTGCCAATAAATTCCTTGAGCCAGTCACGGGCTCTGTTCTTGCCAGTATTCTGGTACTCGTATTTATCATTCTGTTTATACAGAAAAAACCGAAAGGGTTGTTCCCTCAGAAAGGGAGGGCTGCAGAATGAACCAGTTATTGAAATTTACCCGTTTGCATGGCGACAGTAAGGTTGCGCCTTTTGTAGCTATATTGGTGATTGTTACTTTCCTGGCTTCTATCGGTAATCTGGTGATGCCAGAAGATTCAATCTTCTATGTCAGTACCTACACGATAACTCTGCTGGGTAAGTACCTTTGTTATGCCATGCTGGCCCTGGCCGTAGATGTTATCTGGGGTTATTGCGGCATTCTCAGTCTGGGGCACGGAGCCTTCTTTGCCCTGGGTGGTTACGCCATGGGCATGTACCTGATGCGTCAGATCGGTGACCGTGGAGTATACGGTAACCCGGAACTGCCAGACTTCATGGTTTTCCTTAACTGGACTGAACTGCCTTGGTTCTGGCAAGGCTTTGATCAGTTCTGGTTTGCTATGTTAATGGTCCTGCTTGTGCCTGGTGTACTGGCCTTTATCTTTGGCTGGTTGGCATTCCGTTCCCGGGTAACCGGCGTATACCTGTCAATCATGACTCAGGCTCTGACCTATGCACTGCTTCTGGCCTTTTTCCGGAATGAGATGGGATTTGGTGGTAACAACGGTTTGACTGACTTTAAGGATATTTTAGGTTTTGATCTGAAATCCGATACGACCCGAGTCACGTTATTTGCCACCACAGCGTTCTTCCTTGGGGCGGCATTTATCATCAGTCATAAGATCCTTAAGTCCCGAATGGGTAAAGTGATTGTTGCCATCCGCGATGGTGAAAGTCGCAGCCGTTTCTTGGGTTATCGAACTGAGCGTTACAAAGTCTGGCTCTTTGTGTATTCAGCCATGCTGGCAGGAATCGCTGGTGCTTTGTATGTGCCTCAGGTTGGGATTATCAACCCAGGCGAGTTCTCCCCTATAAACTCCATTGAAATTGTAATTTGGGTAGCAGTGGGCGGACGTGGCACCTTGATAGGTGCGATTGTTGGAGCCTTGTTGGTGAACTATGCCAAAACCAAGTTCACCGCCATTATGCCTGATGGCTGGTTGTTTGCGTTGGGCGCACTCTTTGTATTAGTAACTCTGTTCCTGCCGCAAGGTCTGGTTGGGCTATTCAGAAAAATCACCAATCGAAAAGGTGGCAATCCAACGCAACAAACAGAAGAGGAGGCCAAAGCATGAGTACACTGGATAATGTACGTGAAGTGATGCGTCGTGATCGTGTCTGGTCTTTCCTTCAGGAAGATCATACAGAGGTAGATGTCTCCCATGATGTCATTCTTTATGTTGAGGGTCTGAACCTGAGCTTCGATGGTTTCAAGGCTCTTAACGATCTAAACCTCTATGTTAATGATGGCGAGCTACGCTGTCTGATTGGTGCCAACGGTGCGGGTAAAACCACCTTGATGGATGTCATTACGGGTAAAACGACACCGGATAGCGGCACTGTTTATTTCGGTCAGACACTAAACCTGCTTCAGCACGATGAGGCTGATATTGCCAATATGGGTATCGGTCGAAAGTTCCAGAAACCTACGGTTTTCGAAGCACATACCGTATTTGATAACCTGGAGCTTTCACTGAAACAACATAAGGCGGTGATGTCGACGTTGTTTGCACGACTCAGTCCAAGTGAGATAGACCGGATTGATGAGGTGCTGAAAATCATCGGCCTTAAAGAACAGCGCTTTATGCTCGCAGGTGCGCTTTCGCACGGTCAGAAACAGTGGCTTGAGATCGGCATGCTGTTGATGGCAGAGCCGCGTTTATTGCTGGTGGATGAGCCAGTAGCTGGAATGACCGCACAGGAAACAGAACGCACGGCTGAGTTGCTGACTTCTCTGGCGGGTGATCACACTGTGATCGTGGTTGAACATGATATGGAGTTTGTTCGAAGTATTGCCCGTACTGTGACGGTTCTGCACCAGGGATCAGTTCTGGCTGAAGGCACCATGGATCAGGTACAGAATAACCCCGATGTAATTGAAGTTTATCTGGGAGAAGCGCCATGATCGAAATTAATCAGATAAATCAGCGTTATGGCGGTACGCAGATTCTTTGGGATCTGGATCTGAAAATTGAACAGGGTTCCTGTACCTGCATCATGGGTCGTAACGGAGTGGGTAAAACCACACTGCTTAAATGTTTGATGGGTTTGCTGCCGGTGGAAAAGGGCGAGATCCTTCTGGACGGCGAGCCATTACAAAGCAAACCTGCTGAATTCCGGGCACCCGCAGGCATTGGTTACGTACCTCAGGGGCGTGATATCTTTCCCATGTTAACAGTAGAAGAAAACCTGCGTATTGGGCTGCCTATTCGTAAAGATAAAGCAAAAGAGATACCGGAAAAAATCTTTGAACTGTTCCCGGTTCTGAAAGAGATGTTGCACCGACGTGGAGGAGACTTATCAGGTGGTCAGCAGCAGCAATTGGCTATTGGCCGGGCGTTGGTGATTGAGCCCAAAGTTCTGATTCTGGATGAACCTAATGAAGGTATTCAGCCTAATATTGTGCAACAGATTGGTGATGTAATCCTCAAATTAAACGAGGAAGAGGGCTTGACCGTTATTCTCGTAGAGCAGAAACTGGGTTTTGCTCGTCGCGTTGGTAAAGAGTTCAGGCTAATGGAAAAAGGCCGGGTGGTTGCCAGTGACAAAATGGCAAACTTAAGTGAAGAACTGATCAAACAATATCTGGCCGTGTAAGGGGACTGGGCATGAATCAGTTGGTCAACCCGAAAATAGATACAGATTCCCGCTGGCAAGCGGAACTGCATCTGGGCTTGGCGAAAACCTCAAGAGGAACGGTACTGAAGCAGTGCCGTCATCTTGGTCCTCTGTATGTGCAAAAACCGTTTTACCCTGAAGGGCGTGAGTTAGCACATATCTATCTGTTGCATCCTCCCGGAGGCATGGTGTCTGGTGATGATTTGAAGATCTCCGTTACAACCACACCAGAAGCTCAGAGCCTGGTGACAACACCAGGTGCCGGGCGAGTTTATCGCGCACGTCCTGATCGCACCCTGCAAAAGCAACAAATCACTCTTAACCTTGAAGCGAACAGCACCCTCGAATGGTTACCTCTGGAAACCATAATATTCCCGGATGCCTGTACCGATTTAACCACAGAAATACATCTTGCAGAGAACAGCTCAGTCATCGCCTGGGAAGTAACCTGTTTTGGCTTAACGGCCAGTGATGAGCCGTTTAATACCGGAGAGGTCAGTCAACGCTTGCAGGTATTTCGTAAAGGGCGCTTAAAACTACGTGAACGCTTAGTACTTAACCCGGAAAAAGATCGTTTTATGTCGGCGCGAGCCGGACTTAATAACAGTTCTGTAAACGGACTGATGCTGGCAGGACCCTTTGAACAGGCTGATGGGGTTGAGGAACTACTGAGTGGGTTACGTGAATATTGCACTGAAGCGGACGCCTTAGCCGGGGTCACGCTTAACGATGAATTTATACAAGTGCGCTACCTGGGTGATTGCTCAGAACAGGCACGAAAATTATTTACTCAATGCTGGAAACTGATCCGCCCCCAACTTCTTAATCGTGAAGGGTGTGAGCCGCGGATCTGGGCTACATAACAAACATAAGAAACAGGAACGCTTATGGAACTGTTACCAAGAGAAAAAGATAAGCTGCTGGTGTTTACGGCTGCATTGCTGGCCGAACGTCGTCTGAATCGGGGCCTCAAGTTAAATTACCCGGAAGCAATGGCCTATATCACCATGGAGATCATTGAAGGTGCCCGTGATGGAAAAACGGTTGCTGAGCTTATGAGCTACGGGAAAAGTCTGCTGACGGCGGAACAGGTAATGGATGGTGTTCCAGAACTGATCCACGAAGTTCAGGTAGAAGCTACATTCCCGGACGGCACTAAACTGGTCACGGTTCATAATCCGATTAGCTGAGGTAGATGAAGATGATTCCAGGAGAAATTCAGGCTGCCAGTGGCAGTATCGAACTGAATACAGGTCGCAAAACCATCAGCTTGCGGGTCGAGAATAGTGGTGATCGTCCGGTGCAGGTGGGTTCTCATTACCACTTTTATGAGGTCAACCCAGCCCTCAAATTTGACCGAGAATCGACTAAAGGTTTTCGCTTGAATATTGCTTCCGGAACCGCCGTTCGTTTTGAACCGGGTCAGGGCCGGGAAGTTGAATTGGTAGAATATGCCGGTACTAAAACTGTGTACGGTTTTCGCGGTGAAGTAATGGGTGCGGTAGAGGAGGCTAAGGCATGAGTGACTCTCCTACAAAGATGGACAGAACAAGCTACGCACAGATGTTTGGACCTACCACGGGTGACCGTGTACGTCTGGCCGATACTGAAATCTGGATAGAGGTAGAAAAGGACTACACCACCTACGGCGACGAAGTTAAATTCGGCGGCGGTAAAGTGATTCGTGATGGCATGGGTCAGAGTCAGGTGACCAATGAGATTGCTATGGATCTGGTGATCAGCAATGCCTTGATCCTGGATCACTGGGGTATTGTAAAAGCAGATGTAGGAATTAAAGAGGGCCGCATAAATAAAATTGGTAAAGCGGGTAACCCGGATATTCAGGACAATGTGGATATCATTATTGGCCCCGGTACCGAAGTCATTGCCGGTGAAGGCTCTATTCTGACTGCGGGTGGTATTGATGCGCATATTCACTTTATCTGTCCGCAGCAGATCGAAGAAGCGCTGATGTCTGGTGTTACTACCATGATTGGTGGCGGCACAGGTCCGGCAACCGGTACTAATGCCACCACCTGTACTCCGGGACCCTGGAATATCGGTAAGATGCTACAGGCAACGGACAGCATGCCTATGAATCTTGGCTTTCTGGGCAAAGGTAATGCCAGCCTGCCAGAGGCACTGGAAGAACAACTGGAAGCCGGTGCCTGTGGTCTGAAACTCCATGAAGACTGGGGAACAACTCCGGCCGCAATTGATTGCTGTCTGAGTGTGGCAGAAAAATATGATGTGCAGGTGGCGATTCACACCGATACCCTGAACGAATCCGGTTTTGTGGATGACACTATCGGTGCGTTTAAGGACCGTGTGATTCATACCTATCACACCGAAGGTGCCGGTGGTGGCCATGCTCCGGATATTATCCGTGCTTGTGCCTATCCGAATGTGATGCCATCTTCGACCAATCCAACCCGTCCATACACTCACAATACCGTTGATGAGCATCTGGATATGCTGATGGTTTGTCACCATCTGGACAGTAATATTCCAGAAGATGTGGCCTTTGCAGACTCACGTATTCGTAAGGAAACCATTGCTGCGGAAGATATCTTCCATGATCGTGGAGCTTTCAGCATGATCTCGTCCGACTCGCAGGCGATGGGACGTGTGGGTGAGGTGGTAACGCGTACCTGGCAGACTGCGCATAAGATGAAAACTCAGTTCGGCTTACTGCCAGAAGACAGCGATTTGGGCGTGGATAACTTCCGTGCTAAACGTTACATCGCGAAGTACACCATTAACCCGGCAATTACTCATGGTATCTCCCATGAGGTGGGTTCTATAGAAACGGGTAAACTGGCGGATCTGGTCTTGTGGAAACCAGCGTTCTTTGGCATTAAACCATCCATGATTATTAAAGGCGGTATGATCGCTGCTGCCCAGATGGGTGATCCAAACGCTTCTATACCAACGCCCCAGCCAGTGCACTATCGCCCTATGTTTGGTTCCTTTGGTCAGGCTCCGGCGAAAACATCAGTGACTTTTGTTAGTCAGGCCTCACTGGATAATCAGGTAGGCGAGGCATTAGGCTTACAGCGCAAGCTGGTTGCCTGCAGCAACACCCGTAATATCACTAAATCAGACATGGTTCATAATGGCTGGATGCCTGATATCACAGTAGATCCGCAAACATATGAGGTGCGGGCGGACGGCGAACTGTTGACCTGTGAACCGGCAAAAGAACTGCCACTTGCGCAACTTTACACACTCTTTTAATTAAGGTGATGAATGTTAGAAGTATTTGAACGTTTGGGTACACACTGCCATGAAGAGGTTGATCAGGTGGTGGTCCTGACCCATGAACAACGTGATAAAGGGCGCCTTAAACTCACTAGCGAATCGGGTGAAGAGGTACGTGTTTTTCTGGAGCGAGGCAAACCACTGCAGGTGGGAGAATTTCTAAAATCCACCTGTGGTCGTTATATCCGAGTTCAGGGGGCGGTAGAAGAGGTCGCTCATGCTTCCTGTGATGATTGGCACACATTCGCCCGCGCCTGTTATCACCTGGGGAATCGGCACACCAAAGTTGAGGTGGGCGAGCGCTGGTTACGCATTAAACCCGATCATGTACTGGAAGAGATGCTGGCGTTGTTGGGTTTGGTCATCAGCCATGAGCAAACCGTATTTGTACCGGAATCCGGAGCATACAGTCATGGTCATCACCACCACTGATTCCAGCCTGATCCGTCTGATGCAGCTGTGCAGTGTCAGCTTGCCTGTGGGCGGATATACCTTCTCGCAAGGCTTGGAATATGCCATCGACAGTGGCTGGTTAAGAAAACAAGATCAGGTTCATGATTGGTTAGAAATGCAACTGCTGCATTCAGTATCACAGGTTGATCTGCCGCTACTGCGTTTATTGATGCTCTCAGCAAAACAGGGTGACTGGCAGGAGCTGATCCGCCTGAATGATCTGATTCTGGCTTGCCGGGAAACAAAAGAATTACGGCTGACAGATACAGCCATGGGTGAAGCGTTGATTCGTTTACTGAACAGTCTGGAAGTGCCTCAGCCTTTTGAACATGGTCCTCAGGCTGAAGATGTCAGCTTTGTTAGTTTATTTGCGATTGCCGCGAGCCATTGGGATATCAATTACGAAACTGCAGCCCTGGGTTTTAGTTGGGCCTGGTTAGAGAATCAGGTAGCGGCTGCAACCAAACTGGTGCCTTTAGGCCAAACCCAGTCGCAGATCCTTTTGGGTCAATTACAACCGGTCATCAGTGAAGCGATACAAATAGCTGGGGAGGTTGAAGAAGATCAGGTAGGGGCGGGCTTGCCCGCATTAGCCATCGCTAGTGCGCTTCATGAACAACAGTATTCACGCCTGTTCCGTTCATAACAGGAAAGGCAAGAAACAGAGTTTAGAGAGAGTTAATAAGAATATGAGTAAACCAAAACAGACATTACGTGTAGGAGTGGGTGGGCCAGTCGGTTCCGGAAAAACTGCGTTGCTGCGTTCATTGTGTGCAGCGATGAAGGAGTATTACGATATCGCGGTTGTTACCAACGATATTTACACTCAGGAAGATGCCAAGTTCCTGACTGAACACGAAGCTCTGAGTGCCGATCGAATTATTGGTGTAGAAACCGGTGGCTGTCCGCATACAGCGATTCGTGAAGATGCTTCTATGAACCTTGCTGCAATTGATCAACTGAAGGATCGCCATGGCGAACTGGATGTGGTGTTTGTTGAGAGTGGCGGTGACAATCTGAGTGCAACGTTCAGCCCGGAACTGTCAGATCTGACTATCTATGTAATTGATGTCTCTGCTGGAGATAAAATCCCACGCAAAGGTGGCCCGGGTATTACCAAGTCTGACCTGCTGATCATTAACAAAATCGATCTGGCACCACTGGTAGGTGCATCTCTTGAAGTGATGGATCGGGATGCAAAAAAAATGCGCAGTGAACGCCCATTTGTGTTCGCCAACCTGAAACAAGCTAAGGGATTGGATGATATTATCCAGTTCATCGTTACCGAAGGCATGCTGGCCGAAAAACAACTACCACCAGCAAAAGCCGTAGTCTGATTTTCAAAGGGAGTAAAACAATGAAATCTGTATTCACTAAAGTATCTGCTATTACTTCAGCTCTGGTTGCAACGCCGGTGCTTGCACACTCCGAACATGGCAGTGTGATGAGTGGTATTGTGCATTTTATGACTGAACCCGATCACCTGGCGATTTCAGCACTGGTTGCAGCTGCAGTGATTTATGCTGTTCGCAAAGTGTCTTCTAAGCGTACCTAATTACAATGAGGCTCAACCAAGTTGGGCCTTTAGTGCTTTTCCTATTATATGGGCTGCGGCAAAAAAAAGGCCGCATTAAATGCGGCCAAGACCGAATAAAACAGGGTTATTTAATAAACAGCATTTCCGAATATTTCGGGAATGGCCATGCTGTATCTGCAACCAGCGTTTCCAGTAAGTCAGCATTTTCACGGATGCTGTCCATTAGCGTACGGATTTCACCGGCACAGAATTTCATATGATCTTCAACAGTTGGGAAGCCGTGTTCTTCAATTGCCAGGGATAGTTTGTCTACGTCGGCCATCATGGCGTCCGCAGCACTGGCTACCTTTTTCGCCAGGCTATTATCCAATGTAACTCCAACTTCGGATGCGGTAGCAATTGTGGAAGTTAGTTCAGACAGGTAGGCTGCCGCTGCTGGGTAGATAGATGTGGTAGCCATATCGATTACCAGCTTGGCTTCTACTTCGATCGAGAGAATGTATTGCTCTGAATACACCTCGTAGCGGCTTTCAAGCTCAACCGGTGTTAATACGCCAGTGCTTTCAAACAGCTTGATAACAGACTCTTCTTGTAGAGCAGGCAGAGCGTCAGCGGTAGTTGGGATGTTTTTAAGACCGCGTTCTTCAACCGCCATTTTGTGCCACTCTTCCGAGTAGCCGTCACCACCAAAGATTACGTTGCCGTGCTCATCCATCAGTTCTTTAAGAACTGCAATTACAGCAGTGGTTTTATCTGAACCAGATGATAAAGCTGCATCCAGCTTAGTCGCAATCCAATCCAGTGAATCAGCCAGCATAGTGTTCATGGCAACCAGCGGACCAGAGACCGATTGTGATGAACCAACAGCCCTGAATTCAAAACGGTTTCCGGTAAATGCGAAAGGTGATGTACGGTTACGGTCGCCTGGATCGCGGGTAAAGGTAAGAATCTGAGACAAACCTAGATCCATGACTCCGCCACATTCTGTAGGCTGTAGATTTCCTTCCTGAATGTCTTTGAACACTTTCTCAAGCTGGTCGCCCAGATAGACAGAAAGAATGGCAGGAGGCGCTTCGTTAGCTCCAAGGCGGTGGTCATTAGAGGCGGATGCAATAACTGCACGAAGCAATGGACCATGAAGATGTACACCGCGGATAACAGCACCACAGAACAACAGGAATTCCAGATTTTCTTCTGGCGTATTACCCGGATCCAGAAGGTTACCCTGGGTTGAGTTACCTACAGACCAGTTCACGTGTTTACCAGAACCGTTCACACCGGCAAATGGCTTTTCGTGAAGCAGGGCGAGGAAACCGTGTTTCTTAGCTGTATTTTTGATAATGGTCATCAGCAGTTGCTGATGATCTGCGGCTACGTTTGCCGCTTCAAAATATGGAGCAATCTCAAACTGACCCGGTGCTACTTCGTTATGGTGGGTCTTTGCAGGAATCCCCAATTTAAATAACTGGTCTTCGAAATCCTGCATAAACACTTGAACTCGTTCAGGTATCGCGCCGAAATAATGATCATCGAACTGCTGACCTTTAGCCGGTGCAGCACCAAATAATGTGCGCCCAGCCAGTATCAGATCAGGTCGGCTATTAGCAAAATTCTCATCAACCAGGAAGTATTCCTGTTCAGCACCACAGCTCGAATTAAGTGTAGCGATCTCGGTTTCACCCATTAATGAGAGAACCTTTTTAGCTGCTGTATCCATTGCAGCATTAGATCGCAGCAGTGGGATTTTCTTATCCAGTGCTTCACCGGTCCACGACATGAATACACTCGGTATCATCAGTGTCGCGCCGTTTGCGGTGTTCATGATGTACGCCGGGCTGGTTGGATCCCAGGCGGTATAACCACGTGCTGCGTTGGTCATACGCAAGCTGCCATTAGGGAATGACGAACCATCCGGTTCGCCCTTAATTAATAAGCTGCCTGTAAATTCTGTAATAGCGTTGCCATCGGCATTCGTAACAATGAAGCCGTCATGCTTTTCAGCTGTGGCGTTGGTCATCGGGTAGAAAATATGCGAAAAGAATTTCGCGCCCTTGGACATTGCCCAGTCTTTCATTGCCGCAGCAACAACATCGGCAGTGGCAGGATCAAGCGGTGAACCGGTTTGTACGGTTTTTTTCATCGCTTTAAATGCGTTTTTGGAAAGAGCTTCTTCCATTGTTGCGAGGTTGAAAACATCACTCGCCCAGATGCTGCTTAACGAATCCGGCATATCTGTTTTTATAGAAGTGCCATTACTGATTGCATTGATTGCTGACAATCTTGATGCGTTACCACTCATTCTTTTTCCCCTACAAAATTATTCAATACTCTGAATAAATACATCCGGCATGCTTAAGACTCCCCCAAGAACGCAGATGCCCCATAATCTCTAATAAAGCAATTTAGGGCCCAATGAGAAAAAAAGATCAAAAATAGTCAGCAAACTTTTATTAATCATAGAGTTAAAAATATTTCTTGAATTTGCCTCGAGTTTCTTATTAATCCGAAAGCACTGAAATAAAGCGTTAATAATGCGGTAATATTTAAGCTGCCCGAAAATGAGCATTAATTATGTAAGCGTTTTTTAGGTGATTTGGTGAGACTAAATCAAACATTTCATAGACAGAGTATTGTGATCTTCCACCATTAGAAGAGTTGTTACAGATCTGCTGAGTCAGTTAAATTCCCTGTTTTGAAGCGAGCATGTTAGTGGTTGGGATCTGATATCTTCATTCCCCAAGGGCTATACTGCAACCCATAGTTTGTTGCATGCGACTCAGCATTTGAAAATTAATTAAACAATAGTTGATTGTTTTATCTGTATGTTGGCCACTTAAATAATCATATGCCTTTGCCTAACCATGAAAACTGAAAACATAGAGCAAAAATTACAAAAGACTGAACAGGCCCTGAAAGAAACTCAGGAGAGGCTTAAAGATGAGTTGATGAGGTGGCGCCTTTTGATCGATCAGTCCAGGGAAGGCATTGTGGTTCTTGATCAAAGGGGTAATGTAATTGAGGCTAATAAATATTTTTCGGACATGCTCGGTTATTCGAAAGAGGAGGTATATAAGTTAAAAGTCTGGGACTGGGATGCTGAGTACACCGAAAAGGAGATTCGGACATTGCTTGTAGACGTGGACGAGGAAGGCCATCATTTTGAAACTTGTCACAGGCGTAAGGATGGGCAAGTTATAGATGTAGAGTTAAGTACAAATGGCGCTGTCTATAGGGGCGAGAAGCTTATTTTTTGCATCTGCCGTGACGTCACAGAAAATAAACGGCTACTCAAGCGGCTAGAGGAAAGTGAAGAAAAGTACAGACGTCTTAGTATAGTAGATGAGTTAACGCAGCTATATAACTCTCGTTATTTCTACGAGCAGTTAGAAAATGAAATAGACCGTAGTCGTCGAACTGGTGAAAGTTTGATTTTGATGATTATCGATATAGATAATTTCAAAGTTCATAATGATTCTTTCGGACACATTTTTGGCGATCAAGTGCTGAAAACCATAGCTCAGAATGTCAAAAATTCTCTCCGGCATACAGATTCTGCATATCGTTATGGAGGTGATGAGCTAACTGTTTTATTAACTGGCACTCATCTAAAAGGAGGTGAGGTCCTCGCCGAAAAAATCAGGAAAGCTTGCCAGTCATTGGGCCAGAATGAAGTCTGGGATCGGGCTATATCTCTCTCAGTGAGCATAGGTATAACTGAATATTGTCCAGGAGATACAGTCCAGACGTTTGTGCAGCGAGCTGATAAAGGACTGTACTCTGCTAAAAAACAGGGGAAAAACAGAGTTAGATGTGAAAGATCATAAAACGGAGTTTTTCTTGGTAGCATACTTATCTTGGTGAAGTAATCGATACGTTAGGATTTTTCTATTGTCTAATCAACCGATAAAACCCTCAGCTCAACTGGAGCAGCTATTTGAAATTGCTCAAGCAGCTCATGTTTCAATTCAGCGTGATTTTAAGAATATTGATCCGCTCATTGGGGTCAGCCAGAATATGCGCGCCAGTGGTATTCCTGCAGATGTGATGACTGTGGACTGTCTGCGTACACGCCGCAGAATAATTTTTATATTACATGACCATCAGCCGAATACACTCAGCTACCAATTTACCGAGATGGATTCTGATCCAGCTTCAGAATTTCAACATCTGTTAGTTGCAGAGATGTCAGAAAAAAAATTCTATGATTGGGTCGTCGACTATTTCAAGCATTCTTAGTGTATAGCTGAGCTGCAGAGTCGAGTTATTTCAGTAAAAATTGATCTGTAGCGGTAAATAACAACTTTTAGCCAGACCAGCTTGAAAAAGTCCCCATCCTTTTCCATACCTTAAATGAACCAATAAGAGGAAGGGATAAGGTATGGTTTCAGTACAGAAAACATGGTCACAGAACCAGCTGCGCCAAATGAATGAAGAGAGCTTTCTGGTGGAGCTTCTGGATATGATCAAGGTCTCACCTGTAACCGATGACAGTGATGCTGAGCTCGCGCAGATGAAAGAGAAGCTGGCTGTTATTGAAGCAATGATCAAAGATCGCCAGCAAGGGTGAGCTTATCGAGAGTAAGTTAAGTGCTTAGTCGGGCTGAATGTTTTTTAGCAGCATGTAAGGGAGCTAACAAAAGGTTAGTGACCTTATGCTGCGTTATTACATTTAATCTTGTTGTTTCGGTGCTTAATTGTATTCAGGTCCCACAGAAAGTCTGGTAGTGACTGTCACCATCTTTGGGAGCATCCTGATATTGATGAGTGTTTTCTAATTCTTTGTAAGGCGATTTAAGTACCTTAAGAAAAGCCTCTGTTTCTGCACTACTTCCGTCCAGCACGCAGCTCTCGATAACGGCTTCCATATGCTGGTTTCGAGGGATGACTACAGGGTTTTGCGAACGCATTCGGTTATAAACTACTGAGTCATCCTGATTTTGCAGATTGAGTCTTGTTTTCCAACGGTTGAACCAGTCCCCTAGTTGAGTGTTCGCTTCTTCTTCCCGTTCAACTGAGTTGATACTCTCGGTTAATAAATTGAAGGTTTGGGTGTAATCCATTGCATTTTTACGCATTCGATTCAGCAGGTCATCCAGCAGGCTTTGATCACCTTCTTTGAGCTTGTCTAAACCGATTTTTCTACCCAGCATTGCAAAGTAGTGTTGTTTGAAGTTTTCTGAATAGGTACCCAGCAGTTGCTGAGCTATTTCCTGAGCTTTAGATGAATCTTCATCAAAAAGCGGCAGTAAACATTCGGCCAGGCGAGCCATATTCCATTGACCAATTTGAGGTTGATGACCAAAACGATAACGCCCATTAACATCAATAGAGCTGAAAACGGTATTTGGATTGTAGGCGTTCATCATGGCGCAGGGACCATAATCGATGGTTTCACCGCTTATGGTTGTATTATCGGTATTCATTACACCGTGAATAAAGCCGATTCGCATCCATTCGCAGATCAGCTCAATCTGTTTTTGCAGAACAGCTGCATAAAAAGCGGTAAAACGTTCAGGTCCAGAAAGTTCCTTCAACTCGGGGTAGTGGCGTGCAATGGCGTAATTACATAATGTTTCCACTGCATCGACATTACCCTGTGATGCGAAGAACTCAAAAGTACCCACGCGCAAATGGCTTGAAGCGACTCGAGTTACCACGGCACCTGGTTTAACTCCTTCACGAATAACCGGGTCACCTGTAGTAACTACGGCAAGTGCTTTAGTTGTAGGTACTCCCAGAGCATGCATGGCTTCACTCATTATAAATTCGCGTACCGCAGGCCCAAGTGCGCAACGGCCATCACCTCTGCGGGAATAGAGGGTAGGACCGGAACCTTTTAATTGGATATCCAGAGAGCCATTCTCAGTTTCTATTTCCCCTAGCAGGTGAGCGCGACCATCGCCCAGACGGGGATTCAGCTGTCCAAACTGATGACCTGTATAGGCCAGAGCAATAGGTGTGGATTCGGGAAATATTTTGTTGCCGGAAAAGTACTGGCTCAGAGCTTCGGCATCCTGTGTTAATGCATCCGGTAGCCCAAGTTCTTCGGCTAGCTCTGTATTCCAAAGAAACAGGTTTGGGTCTGAAACAGGCTTTGGGTTAATTCGTTGAAAGAACTCTTCACCTAAGTCTAGGTAGCTGTTTTTTAGGATCATCAGGCGCTCGGTTATTTACTTTGCAATTATTAACATAGCTTAAACTAAATTGGCGTACTGCTGTGTCATGATTAGAACAATTGTTAGTTAAAAGCAGACAAGCAGTCTATCGTTGTAACCTTTATGGATTGACAACGGCTTCGGAGAAAGGTGATGCACATATTTGACCAATTAAGCAGATCGATTACTCCTTATACGCGGGGCATAGGGCTTTGGTTCTCTATTCTTTGCACATTGCTGACTTCGAATTCAGTTTTTGCCGAATCAAAATACAGGTTATTAGCCGACCAGCCTTATGCTGCACATCCCTTACAAAAATTGGATATATACCTTCCTAAAACTGAAGTTAAGTCGGCACCTGTCATTTTTATGGTGCATGGCGGCGCGTGGCGTGTGGGGGATAAATCCTCCCGAACCGTGGTGAAAAATAAAGTGGATTACTGGATACAGCAGGGCTTTATTTTTATTTCGGTTAATTACCGGTTACTGCCTGAGGCTGATCCAATAACCCAGCAAAAAGATGTTGCGAAGGCGTTAGTGTTTGCGCAGGGGAAGGCTCCATTATGGGGAGGCTCTGCGGATAAGTTTATTCTGATGGGACACTCTGCGGGAGCGCATTTGGTTTCCTTGCTATCTGTTAATGCCCAGAAACAAAAATCGAATAATATTAAGCCCTGGTTAGCTACAGTTGCTCTGGATTCTGCTGCGTTTGATGTCATAGGCATAATGCAATCTAAGCGAGTAGCGCGTTTTTATCGTGAGGCGTTTGGAACGAATGAAACATATTGGGAACAGGCTTCTCCTTATCATCAGTTAGAAGATGATATTCCACCATTTCTGGCTGTTTGCTCGTCACAGCGTAAAGATGGAGCCTGTGATCAGGCAGAAAGATTTGTAAGAAAGATTCAAAGGACAAATGGCGTTGCTAAAGTTCTACCCGTAGATTTATCCCACAGGCAAGTAAATGCAGAACTTGGGAAAATCAATGCTTATACAGCGGAGGTCGATCGGTTTATAAAGCAGGCTTTGAAATAGCGATATCTGATAGCTTTTTACAGCATCTGTCAGTTAATTGTTTTATGCTCTGCTTTTCACTCAATTGGCGCACTACACCCATGACAACAGAGATTGATGCAATTCTAAAGATGAATGAGGAACAGTTGTTTTCACACTTTGTGGCGGAAGCTGTAACTCAACAAAAAATCTGGATTCTGACGGATCACTACGGTTGTGTGATGCTGAATACCGAAGATGAGGATTGTGTACCCGTCTGGCCGAATGAAACCCTGGCAGAAGCCTGGGCAACGGATGAATGGAGTGAGTGTAAGCCCGAATCTATTTCGCTGGAAAAGTGGCACAGTCACTGGACACCCGGATTAGAAGAAGATGGTTTTGCTGTTGTAATTTGTCCGGTAGAGGGGCAAGAGGGTATTGTGATTTATGCGGATGATCTGGATAAATCATTGAGCAAAAAAGCCCGCAAACAGTCTGATAAGTCCTAAGTTCTAGCTAGTGGTGATCGGATGAAACCTTCAGAAATTGGTAAAGCATACGATCAGATTGTCCATAAATGGACTGATGAGAAGTTTAACCGCGAGAATGGTATTGAAGCGCATAAGCGCGCCTTGGCTTTCCTCAAAGATGGGAAAACGGCTCTTGATGCGGGTTGTGGCTGCACCGGGCGTTTCTTTGATCTGTTCATAGATAATGGCTTAACCCCTGAAGGGATCGATATCTCGGATAAGATGGTTGAGCTTGTTTCTGATAAATACCCCGACCTTTGCATTCATCATGCGGATATCTGCCAATGGCAGCCTTCCGGGCAATACGATTTTATTACCGGCTGGGACAGCATCTGGCATGTGCCGCTTGAGGAAAAAGAGAGCCTGATTCGTAAATTGTGTCTGGCGCTGACACCCGGAGGGGTGTTTATCTTTTCTACAGGCGGTGTTGACGCTCCGGAGTCTATTACGGACGATGCAATGGGACCAACCGTTTATTACTCAACCTTAGGTATTCCTAAGTATCTTGAGGTGATTACAGAAGAAAACTGTATCTGCCGTCATCTTGAATATGATCATTATCCGGAACTTCATCTGTTTTTTATTGTGCAGAAAACGGTGGATTAATTCGCTTTTGCGAACAAACTTTTCATTTCTTGTCACACATACCCATACATCAACGTCTAACTGTGTATGCGCCGTAAAGAGGCGTATTTGTAGCTTTCATTAAATACACAGGATTCCAGTATGAAACGTTTTGATGTTCAAGGTATAGCGATCAATGCCTCAGCTAAGCAATCTTTCCAGTTTATTGCTGACCCAGATAACTTGCCTCAATGGGCAAATGCGTTCGCGTCTATCAATGGCGACTCTGCACTTATGGTGACTCCGGCAGGGGAGGTTGAAGTCTCACTGGCTATCGAAAGCTGTGAAAAGGCAGGTACGGTTGATTGGTATATGACTTTTCCTGATGGAAGTTTAGCGACAGCATTTTCACGAATCATACCGGATGAGAAAGGTAGCTGTATCTACACTTTCACCCTAACTCCACCTCCGGTACCTCTTGAGGAACTTGAAGGGGCTATCGATGCTCAAAGAGAGATTCTTACTCAAGAGCTGATAAAGCTGAAAGCTATTCTGGAATCCATAGGGTAAATAATGGAACTCGATGAAGGACTCCTCAAAGAGAATGTCACCCGCGCTATCGCGGGTGACAAAGGTGCACTAACCAAGGTGATTAAGTCTGTTCAGCCGGGAATTTATGCCTTGGCGCAGCGTTTTCTGTGGCATCCTCAGGATGCTGAAGATGCAACACAGGAAATATTGATTAAAGTGATCACCCATCTTTCATCTTTCCGGGCAGAGAGTCGCTTTACAACCTGGGTTTATCGTATTGGAGCTAATACGCTGTTGAGTCTCACGGCAAAACGGATGGAAAAGAATGCGGTCTCTTTTACAGATTTTGCCGACGACCTTTCTGATGGGTTATCAGAGAGTATTTCTTACACGGATAAAAGTCCGGAACTGTCTCTGCTTCTTGAAGAAGTAAAAGTAGGGTGCACTCTGGCAATGCTGATGTGTTTGGATCGTAAGCACCGTTTGGCCTATATTCTGGGAGAAATTATGGAGCTGGCCCAGCTTGAGGCTGCGTCTGTTCTGGATATCTCACCTACGGCATATCGCAAACAGTTATCCCGGGCGCGAGAGAAAGTGAACGGGTTTACTGCGGATTATTGCGGTTTGGTGGCCCCTGAAAACAGCTGCCGATGCAGTAAACGCGTTGATCGGGCTATAGAATTAAAGCGGGTGAATCCATCGCATATAATCTTTGCAACGGATCTGGAGCAGGCCAGGTCATTTCCTATGGTGCTTGAGAAAATCCGATCGCTTGATCTGACAAGGCGTGCAGCGGCACTGTATCGTTCCCACTCTCATGTCCCAGCGAGCCCTCAGTTTCACCTGTGGTTAAGGGCTTTGCTGAGGGAAACTGAGCTTGATTCATGAGTGAGGTTATACGTTAGAGATTAACCTAAGGTTTAACCTCTGATTCTGCGCACCCGAAAAGAACGACCTTTCAACTTACCTTGTTCAAGTTTTTTAAGTGCAGCTGAGGATGATGCTCGTTTAACGGCGACATAAGCACTGAAGTCGAAGATGTTGATCTTACCCACTTCTTTTCCATCAATGCCATTCTGCCCGGTTAGAGCGCCAAGAATGTCACCGGGACGCACTTTTTGTTTGCGACCACCATCGATTTGCAGAGTGGTCATAGGCGGCTGATAGCCCGGAGATTGCAAGGCTGATTCATCAGGCAAGGGCTCGGCAGTGATCTCTTTCTTCAGGTAGTCTTCCAGAGCGATCATCTTGTGAGTTTCACGATCACTGAAGAATGTGAACGCTAATCCACTACGTCCGGCACGACCGGTACGGCCAATACGATGAACATGAACTTCCGGATCATGGGCCAGGTGATAGTTCACGACCGCTTCTACAGATTCAATATCCAGACCTCGTGCGGCTACATCTGTTGCCACAAGAATAGAGGCGCTTTGATTACTGAAGCGAACCAGAATCTGGTCTCGGTCTCTCTGCTCAAGGTCTCCGTGAAGGGCCAAAGAGCTGAGACCGCAACTACGCAGTGAATCTGCTACAGCCTGGGTTTCTTTTTTCGTATTGCAGAAAACGACAGCGGATTGCGGGCGGTAGCGTAATAGCAGCAGCTGAAGAGCGCGTAGACGATCATCATTGCCCTTAACCTGATAGAAGTGCTGTTCAATACTGCTGTTATCATGATCACCAGCCACTTTTACAGTGACAGGTTTGTACATCAGTTTTGCTGCGATGGCTTCGATCTGTTCGGGATAAGTGGCACTGAAGAGCAGATTCTGACGTTTTTTCGGCAGATAGCTCATGATCGCATCCAGTGAGGCCTGAAAACCCATATCCAGCATACGGTCTGCTTCATCAAGAACGAAGGTGTGGAGGTCATCCAGCTTTAAACGCTCCTTGCGTAGATGTTCTTCAATACGGCCCGGCGTGCCAACAACAATATGAGCACCATGTTCCAGTGAACCAATCTGTGGTCCAAAGGGCATGCCTCCGCAGAGGGTAAGGATCTTTATATTGTGGATTGAACGGGCCAGTTTGCGCAGTTCTTTTGTTACCTGATCGGCCAGCTCACGAGTAGGGCAGAGTATTAATCCTTGAATCCGGAAACGTTTTACATCCAGTTTGTCCAGCAAGCCAAGTCCGAAGGCAGCGGTTTTACCCGAACCCGTCTTGGCTTGTGCAATAACATCATGACCTTTTAGGACCTGTGGCAAACTCTCCGCCTGGATAGGGGTCATCTGTTCATAGCCCAGAGACGTGAGGTTTTGAACCAGTGCCTGGTTTAGTTTAAGGGATGAAAATGATGACTTGCTCAAGGGAAATTCCTACTCGAAAAAAGGCGATTTAATAAAGAGAATCATATTAAAAGATTCTCTTTATTACACATGTTAATTAGTGGATCAGCTTTGATTAGCGAACGGCAGCAGTGTTCTGTGTCGGACGTTTACGTACTCGGCGGACGCTGGATTTATTAGCCGGCGCTGACGAAGTTGATTTCTGAACCGAATTGTTTTGACCAGATGGACTTCGTTGTGGCTTATTACCGGGTTTGGCCTGAGCTGATTTCCGGGTATTTTCGCCCTGAGTTCTGGAATCGCCGCTTCTATGAGTTTTGTTTTTGCCCTGAGGCTTATGGCCGCGAGCATTTTCACCGGAACGCTGACCATCGCGATGGCCTTTTGCAGCTGATTTAGCACTGCTGCCGCTATTTGGATTTTTGCGTCGGTTGCTGGAATTGGATTTTTTACGTGCAGGTTTGGACTTCAGGTTTGACTCTGGCAATCCATGAACCGGAGCAAAGCCTTCAATAATTTCCCGATCCAGTAGTTTGCCAATCAGTCTTTCAATCGATTTTAATTGATCAACTTCATCAGCACTTACTAGTGATACTGCCTGGCCTGTGGCGCCAGCACGCCCTGTACGCCCAATACGATGTACGTAATCTTCAGCGACGTTAGGCAGGTCAAAATTAACAACCTGCGGTAGCTGATCGATATCCAGCCCGCGCGCAGCGATATCTGTAGCAACCATAACTTTAACCGCACCAGATTTAAAATCAGCAAGTGCTTTTGTACGAGCCCCCTGACTTTTATTGCCATGAATAGCGGTAGCGCGAACACCTGAATTTTCGATCTGACGTGTGAGCTTATTGGCACCATGCTTGGTACGTGAGAACACAAGTACTTGTTCCCAGTTATTATCTTTAATCAGCTTTATTAGCAGTGCGGATTTTTGGTTTTTATCAACCGGGCTGATCCACTGTTTAATATTGTCAGAAGTGGAATTAACCGGAGTGACTGAAATTTCAACAGGGTTGTTTACAATGCCTTGAGCGAGTTTTCTTATCTGGGTAGAAAAAGTGGCAGAAAACAGTAGGTTTTGACGCTGCTTCGGTAATACGGCAAGAATTCTTTTTATGTCATGGATAAAACCCATGTCGAGCATGCGGTCTGCTTCATCCAGGACTAACACTTCAAGGTCGCTGAATTTAACAACACCCTGTTTATACAGGTCTAACAAACGTCCTGGCGTTGCGACAAGAATATCCACGCCGCCCCGAAGTTTTGTGATTTGCGGGTTGATTTTAACGCCACCAAATACAACTTGTGAGCGTAATGGAAGGTTTACAGAGTATTCTCTTACACTCTCTGCGACCTGAGCTGCCAGCTCACGCGTAGGTGCAAGAATCAATGCACGTACATGCCCACGTTTTGCCGGTTTGCCCTGACTTAAACGTTCTAAAATAGGGAGTGTAAATCCAGCTGTTTTTCCGGTTCCTGTTTGGGCCGCAGCCATCAGGTCGTGGCCTTCAATTACGGTTGGAATCGACTGCGCTTGTATAGGTGAAGGCGTGTTGTAGCCTTTGCTTATTACAGCATCAAGAATAGGGCTGGATAAGCCCAAATCAGTAAAATTCATATGTAGTCTCTTTTTGATAAACCGCAGCGAAATACCGTCCAGCCCGTTATTTTATTTAAACGGGGTTAAGACGCTGTTTAGGTTTATCGTTGTATATAGGTTGGAGCAAAGAGACTCACACTGAACGTTGTGAGTGTGTAGAAAATAGGGAGAACCTACTGACATTGCTTCTCGTCAGCTCATTATTTCGCCCACAACAGGGACGAGATTTATCTATTCTACCACAGAAATGATCTCCCCTCTGGTTCTGCTGATCTTTTTATTCCAGTTATTTGATAAAATGATGTTTATATTTACTAATTTCCAGTCAATCACCCCTTACCACATAACAGGAATAGCCGTTGCGCCTAGCTACTAACCCTTGGTTTATTGTTGCTGCTGCTGTATTGATTCTTGCCAGTAATGTTGGCATTCGCCAGATAACAGGCCTGATGCTGCCAGAGATCAGCTTGTCCCTGAATGAACCTGTGTCTGACCTCGCCTTTGGTTTTGGTGTGCAGAATCTTCTCTGGGGCGCAGTCGCTCCCTTTGCTGGCATGCTTGCTGAGCGTTACGGCACAGTTAAAGTGCTTCAAATTGGTGGGATTATTTATCTGGCCGGTATGTTAATGGCAGCATTTGCTGAAAACGGCTGGATGTTTTTTGTTGCCAATGCAATTCTGGTGGGGGTTGGAGTAGGGGCTACAACATTTCCTATTGTACTTGCTGCGGTAAGTCGAAAATTTCCGGAATCCCAGCGGACCTTTGCGTTAGGTGTGACCAGTGCGGGCGGGTCATTAGGGCAGTTTATTTATGCTGTATTGCTAGGCTGGATCGATCCTGTTCTGGATTGGTCTGAAGTATTTCTGGTTTTTTCTTTTACCTTAATCACCGTTTTTGCGCTTGCCGTGTGTTTGAAAGAGAAAGAAAAACCTAAGCAAAGCGCAGCCCCTTTATTTGATCTGGCCGGTATTCGTAAGGCATTCCAATATCGGGAATACCTGTTGTTGAATCTTGGTTTTTTTGTCTGTGGATTTCATATTGCTTTACTGACTGTACATATGGCCGGGGTTGTGAATTATTGTGGACTACCACCGGAGGTGGCGACTAATTCTCTTGCGGTGATTGGGTTGGCAAATGTCGCAGGTGTCATAGTCGCTGGTTGGGCAGGAGACCGTTGGCATAAACCCTGGTTATTAACATTAATCTATTGGCTCCGTGCCTGTTTGATTATGTGTTTACTGATCATCCCTCCTGATACCCAGTTGTTCTACCTGTTTTCTGTCGCAATGGGGGTGCTTTGGTTATCAACAGTACCTCTAACCAGTGGCACAGTAGCTCAGATGTTTGGTACAAAAAATCTGGCTTCATTGTTTGGCATTGTTATGTTCAGTCATCAGATCGGTGCCTTTTGTGGCAGCTGGTGGTCGGGCATTATTTTTGATCAATCGGGCTCTTATGAGTGGGCATTAATCCTCAGCGCTGCCTTGGGATTATTTGCTGCAGCAGTACACCTACCTATAACTCCTTCAAAAATAAGCCGTTTTCAGGCGGTTTAATTCTCCTAATAAAATTTTTGAAATTATATTCAACTATTTTGCAATCAGATTGACTAACTAGTCGTCATTAAGACATGAGTGGCCGCTCAGCTTGTAACTTGCTTGCCTTAGGTAAGCTAAAAACCAACATTCGCTATTTGCGGGGATTTATCAAGATGAACAGCAAAACTTTGATTACAGCTACTTTTATTGGCCTGACGACTGTTGCAACAGCGGCGAATGCCGTACCTGATGCACCAAAAAACTGGGAAAAATGCGCAGGTATTGCTAAAGCTGGCATGAATGATTGTGGCGCGCTGGACGGCTCTCATGGCTGTGCTGGACAAGCTAAAGGTGATAACCAGGACACTGAGTGGGTATATGTACCTGAAGGTCAGTGCGCCAAAATTACGGGTGGTGTTGTCGCTAAAGTTAAGCCAGCTAAATAAGTCTGGTTATGACTAACTTCGGTTGTCACGGTGCAGGCTTAGGCCTGCGCACGCCTCACCTTAGAGAGGTTCTCAGGGATCAACCCGATGTGCCCTGGTTTGAGGTTCATATTTGTAATTACTTGGGTGGTGGTCTCAGTAAAGCGTTGCTGGAAGAAGTTAATGAGCGTTATCCGCTGAGTTTCCATGGGGTAAATCTTAATTTGGCAGGGATTGAGCCATTTGATCGGGATTACTTACAACGCCTGAAGAAATCAGTGGATTACCTAAATCCAGCGATGGTATCTGAACATGCTTGTTTTACAGCAATTAATGGCGTTCATTTTCACGACCTGATGCCTGTGCCTTTTACGCAACAGGCGGTAGTACATCTTGCGGGTCGTATATCAATCATTCAGGACCTGTTGGGCAGACAGATCATGATTGAAAACCTTTCTCGCTATTACCGATACGATGAAAGTGAAATGAGCGAAGGGGAGTTTATGGCTGCAGTTTGTGAAGAGGCTGATTGTGGTTTATTGCTTGATCTTAATAACGCTTACGTCAACCAGCGCAATCTGGGTGAGTCCTTGTCAGGCTTTATTTCAGAACTGCCGTTGGAGCGCATCGGTGAAATTCATCTGGCAGGTTTTACAGAGCAGGATGGGCAATTGATTGATACGCATGGCAGCCCAGTTTGTGAGGATGTCTGGCAGGCGTTCATCGATTTTAATCAACTTAAATCAGGAGTACCGACTCTAATTGAGTGGGATAACAATCTACCTGAATTTTCAGTGTTAATGGAACAGAGACAGATTGCTCAGACTATTCTGGATCGAAATCAGGGTATGGAGGAGGCTGTATGAAGCCGCAAGATTATTCTGACAGCCTTCAGCAATTTTCTGCTCTGATTCTTAACGACGATTTACAGGTTCAGCCTTACAGAACTAATTTTGTAGGCGTACATGCCTCAGCATTAACCAATACGTTTTTGCTTACGGTTGAGTTATTAGGTGAGCAGGCTTTTTCAGCCTTATCCAATGTTTATGCTAAGCATTATCCTGCTGAGCATTGGGACCTGAACTTATACGGGTTATCGCTCCCGGAATTCCTTCGTGCTCAACAGCACGGACCTCGAGCACAGGCATACAACTGGGAATTAATATCTGAGGTAGCGCAACTTGAATATCTGATTGCCCGGCAATATTACGCTGACTCAGATCTGGGCCATGGTGGTGAAAGGCTTAGTGTTGAGTTTGAGTCCATAGCGGGCCAGCCCGAAGAGTTTTTTTTGCGCTTAAACCAATTGCATCCCTATCTGCGAACTTCAGTAGATGTCGTAGGAACACGGCGCTTGAGTGTCTGGAGAGAAGATATTCAGGTGCTTTTAGGAGTGGCTGTTGCCGATTGAATTTAAAACATGGATAAGTTTTTAGATCCGGAGCAACTAGAATCGTTGTTTCAATATGCGATGGTACTCAGTAATAAGCGTGAAGATGCCTGTGATTTGCTGCAGTCAGCGGTTGAGTCATATCTGATTCGAATACAACGTGGCAAAGAGGTGATTGAAAATCCACCTGCTTACATACATACGATGATCCGCAACCGCTTTATTGATCACTATCGCCATGCTCAAAAATGGCAGATTGAGCCTTATGAAGAGATGAATGTTTATGATATCTCCTCTGTAAGCCTTGAAGAGATAACCATCAGTGGAAAAGAGTTGGAAGCCCTATGGTCCCAGCTTTCAATTCAGGAGAGGGATATTCTTTATCACTGGGCTGTGCTGGGGTATAGCACGGACGAAATCTGTGCTTTATTTGAAATTCCCAGGGGGACTTTCTTATCCAGAATGCACAGACTTAGAAAACGCTTTCGTCAGGAGAAAGAGATTTTATCAGCACCGGGGGTACAGGCATGAATGAAAATTACATGGATACAACCCGTCCACTGAAGGAGCAGATTGGGATAAAAGCTACACAGGAAAAACTGGATGAGTCAGTGCTGATCAGGCTCATGGAGATGCAAACAGATATCCTTTCTCCGGAAACAGAGCAAGCCCCTATTAATGAGCCCTTTGCTAATAGATTTGCGGCAATGGTTGCGTCAGTTTTAGTTATGGTCATGTTGACTGCTTTTCTGTGGCAGGACAATGATCGCTCCCAACTGCAGAGCATTGCGTTTGAAGTTGCTGGTAATCATATTAAGCAGCGTCCTATGGAGCTTCATGTCCAGTCGATGGATCAGGTAAAGGGCTTCTTTAAGGAATTGGATTTCTCCCCAACAAACTCAGAGCATCTGTTATCGCAGTTTGCGTTGGCAGAGTCGGACCTTTTGGGGGTGCGTTATTGCTCTATAAAAGGCGTTACTGCGGCGCAATTACGTTATCAGCAAAGCGAAATTTCCCACAGTACCTTATATGAGGTGGGTTACGATTCTGATTTATATGGCTATATCCCTGATATCTCACAGGGTGAGTCGCCACAAACGCTTATGGTTAAAGGAGTGAAGGTTACAATCTGGCTGGAAAAAGGGTTGTTAATGGCTCTTGTCGAGGATATTTAAGGGCAAGAGCTTATTCAAAGTCGATCAGTTCCACTTCAAAAATCAGGGTAGAGCCAGCAGGAATAATTGCGACAGAACCGTCACCATAGGCAAGTTCAGAGGGGATGAAAAAACGAAATTTATCGCCTTTGGACATAAGCTGTAACCCTTCGGTCCAGCCTTTGATTACCTGATTAAGCCCAAACTCAATAGCTTCTCCGCGTTCTACGGAGCTATCAAATACGCGGCCATCTATCAGAGTACCGTGATAGTGTACTTTTACCTTGGAGGTAGCAGAGGGGGTTGTATCTTCCTCTCCTTTTGCAAGTATTTCGTATTGCAGGCCAGAAGAGGTCTCGATGATACCCTCTTTATTTCTGTTCTTTTCAAGAAACTCCTTCCCAGCGGCCTTATTTAAAGTGGCATGTTGTTTGTTTTTTTGCAGGGTGCGGAAAATAAAAAAAACAGCAACAACAAGTAGGATCGGTAAGAGAAGTTCCATAAAAGCCTTAATATTCAGATCAGAAAGTCAGGTTCTCAGTCTAATCCGAAATACGTGGCTATGGAAAGGCCTAACAACTTATGCGTTCGCATGAAGATAACTGTGCAGAGGAGACAGATTCTGTATGCGCTTATTCAGAATTTCATTTGGCTCTTTACTGATCTGAGCCAGATTGAAATAGAGGTAATCCTGTAACCATAACTGATATAACTGTAACCACTCACACATATGTGAATCTAAAGAAGTTAGATCAGGTTCCAGGCCCGCTTCGAGATCGCTTTCATTAAAGAGAATGCCATCGTTATAGTCTTTAAAAGTCGGTTTGTGAGGTACAAAGCTTTCTACACAGACCTGATCGTTAAAAACGGAATTCAACAGTAAACTGATGCGACCAACCGAGAGAGGACCGTGAAAATGCTGCATGGCTGAACTGACTTCTTCATTGGTACAGTGCAGGGTCTTATCTTTAAACATCAGTGCAGCGATTGAGCCATTAATGCGGAAGACTGCTTCAATTTCTCGTTCCAGATCCTGAAGGTACTTAGCTTTACGTTTAGCAGGCTCCAGTTCCGAGAGCATATTCAGGTAGAAATGATCCAGACTCTGCACAAAGGCTTCATCAGTTTTCAGTGCAGAAGACAGGTCTTCGATAGGCTCCGCAATAGGGAAATGTTTTAGCGGTGGGAACTCCTCACTTCCCAAACTGTAGATAGACATAGTTAGATCTCCAAACGGCAAAAATATATTGATTACTTTCTATACAGCAATCTGAGTGCCAAATTAGCTAACTTATTGTTTTAAATTAGGCAGGAGGTTTGGATGTGCTTGAATGCCAAGTAGGAGGAGGCACTGTTTTGCCTTAGTTAATGAAAGATTTTGCCGCCTGGGTCTACAAAATAAAAAGGACGCATGAGCGTCCTTTGAGAAATATCAGGGTTGGGCAATTTAGAATTTGTAACCAACCGATAGCATGACCACGATCGGATCGATTTCTACTTCACCCAGGTTAGTACCATTTAGCTCAAGATCTGTATCAATATCCATCTTCCAGACAGCAGCATTGACTAACCAGTTTTCATTTACTGCGTAATCAACACCTACCTGTGCTGCCAGGCCCCAGGAATCATCCAGTTTGATATCACTACCTGCAAGGGCACCAGCGCTGCCTTCAGAGAAGAAGGTTGTATAGTTCACACCCAGACCAACATAAGGTTGCAGAGCTGAGCCACTGTCCATTGGGAAGTACTGAATAGACAGAGTTGGCGGCAGGTGTTTAGTGTCGCCCACTTTAGCGCCATTAATAGTCAGGTTGTGTTTGAAAGGAGTAGAGGCGAGTAGTTCTAAACCTACATGATCAGTCAGCATATATGTACCGGTAATACCGATCTGGGTTTCATCTTCCACATCAACACCAGGTACAACTGTGTTATTAGTTGCATGTGGGTCAACATTGGCCAGACCTACACGTACTACAACATCACCTGCTTCATAAGCCATTACATTAGAAGCGGCGAAAGCGGTTCCCATGATTAATGCTGAAAGAACTTTCTTATTCATTTCTTTTCCCTCAATTTTGCAGCTGCAATAAGATGGCGCTATTAGATTCCCATTAAAAAAGTAAGGAATTGATCTGTGACAATTTTTTAAAAGGGTGAGGCTTTGGAGTAGGGCAAAGTTTGTTCTAAATCAAAAGTCTAATGCAAAATGCTAAATCGGTAAGGGATTGGCATGTTTTAAAAGTGTGAATTCAGAGGTAAGGAATTGATTTTATGGTTAAAAAATGATCAATTGCAGCTTATGCTTAACTCTTGTCTTACTGATATGATTCAGAATTATTTGTTACTTGGACAGGGATCTATATGAAGGTGAAAAGTTACAACATCCACTTAGATGCAATTGTGTGTTTTGTTGTGTTATTGCTGGTCTCTTTAGGTGGGAATATATGGTTACTACAGCAGTACAATGCAGCGGCAGATCAAAATGTTAAACAAGCATTTACGCTCATGCTCAATGAACTGAATCTTGGAGAGCAAGAAAACTATATAAAGAAACTTCAGAGTGATTGTGGTGTTGATCTGAAAACTAAGGAGTAAGAAAGAAGAAGGGCGGTTGAGTATTACTGGAGATAATACAAAGGACGCCTTAGCGTCCTTCTCAGATTATGGCTTAAGGAAGGTGACTCCCAGAGGTGATCAGCCTTCAATTAACTCCAGCGCCGATGCTTCAATGTCAGCATCGTAATAAGCCATACCCAGTTTATTCAGGTAATCCATACGATCGGCTTTCATCAGATCAATCTCAGGCGCTTCAATGCCGTTTTCATCATAGATACCAGCCAGATAAGCAAGGTAGGCTTCGCCTTCTTTAACCATGAGTAGGCTGGCTGCACCCACATCAGTTTTTACTTTGTCGTTGAGTTCTGCTGGAAGCGTTACAGAAAAGACAACAGGTTGCTCTTCACCTTCAATACGTACGCTACGATCACGAACCGTCTGTTGCGCCCAGTAGTAAGCCAGTTCTTTGCTTTGGGTCAGAAAAACGGGTTCGATTGTTTCGGTGTAGTTGTTACCGATGGTTGCCATTGTCTGTTTTGCAGCTTGGTTTAAAGCTTTATCACCCGAGCGCTTGAGGCCCTGCTCTTTGATTGAATCGACCAGCGCTGAGGATGTGCCGTGATACCAGGTGTTGCTGGTGGCAAAACCCTGTTCGGTTAACAGATCTTTAGCGTCTTTAAGAAAAGTAGGTGTAGTCATAGTCAAAATCACTTAATCAGATTGCAGTGGAAAGCAGCGCGGATTCTAACGTAAAAAAACAATTGATTCCTTCACTGCTTTCGCAATTACAGTTTTTCTCGTTGTTAGGTGCAAGGCTACAAAATTATAGTACCTTAAAACATCATTGGCGGATGCCAACGCGAGGCAGTAATACTAAGCGCATTTCGCAAAATACGCTTAGTATTACGAGCAGATACAAAAAAAGGCAGCTTTTCAGCTGCCTTTTGCTCTTAAAAAGAGTTCTTAGCTGAACTGGTTAGAAGTGTTCTTCGCACCGCCAGCTTTCAGAGCGTTCTCACCAGCAAAGTATTCTTTGTGGTCATCACCGATGTCAGAACCAGACATGTTCTGGTGCTTAACACATGCGATAGTCTGACGAATCTCTTTACGCTGTACGCCTTCAACGTAACCCAGCATCGCTTTGTCACCGAAGTACTCTTTAGCCAGGTTATCAACAGACAGTGCAGTTGTGTGATAAGTAGGCAGAGTGATCAGGTGGTGGAATACGTTCGCTTCGCGAGCAGTATCAGCCTGGAATGTACGTACACGAGCGTCAGCAGCGTCAGACAGTTCAGAACCGTCGTAGTCAGCAGACATCAGGTTGTCACGATCGTAAGCAGAAACGTCTTTACCTTCAGCTGCCCATGCATCGTAAGTCTGCTGACGGAAGTTCAGCGTCCAGTTGAAAGATGGAGAGTTGTTGTAAACCAGTTTCGCATCTGGGTGTACTTTACGTACGTCGTCCATCATGCCTTTGATTTCGTGAACTGTTGGAACTGCAGTTTCGATCCACAGCAGGTCAGCACCAGCATTGATAGCTTCGATACAATCGAATACGCAACGCTCATGACCAGTACCTGCACGGAACTGGTACAGACCAGATGGCAGACGCTTAGGACGAACCAGTTTGCCGTCACGGCTGATCAGTACGTCGCCTTCAGCAGTGTCTTCTGGAGCAACTTCTTCAACGTCCAGGTAAGAGTTGTATACATCACCCTGGTCGCCTGGCTCTTTAACAACAGCGATTTCTTTAGTCAGGCCAGCACCTTCAGAGTCAGTACGTGCAACGATAACACCGTCATCAACACCCAGCTCAAGGAAAGCGTAACGCAGAGCGCGCAGTTTAGCGTGGAAGTCAGAGTGAGGAACAGTTACTTTACCGTCCTGGTGACCACACTGCTTCTCGTCAGCAACCTGGTTTTCGATCTGCAGGCAGCATGCGCCAGCTTCGATCATCTGCTTAGCCATCAGGTAAGTCGCTTCAGCGTTACCGAAACCAGCATCGATATCAGCAACGATTGGCACTACGTGAGTTTCGTGGTTATCGATCTGATCCTGGATAGCAGCTTCTTTAGCTGAATCGCCAGCTTCACGAGCTTTGTCCAGTTCACGGAACAGGCCGCCCAGTTCACGAGCGTCAGCCTGGCGCAGGAATGTGTACAGTTCGTTAACAAGAGAAGCTACAGAAGTTTTCTCGTGCATAGACTGGTCTGGCAGAGGACCGAAGTCAGAACGCAGTGCAGCAACCATCCAACCAGACAGATACAGGTAACGACGTTCAGTAGAACCGAAGTGTTTTTTGATAGAGATCAGTTTCTGCTGACCAACAAAACCGTGCCAGCAACCCAGAGACTGAGTGTACTTAGTTTTGTCTTTGTCGAACTCAGCCATGTCACGGCGCATGATACCAGCAGTGTACTTAGCGATATCCAGACCAGTTTTGAATTTGTTCTGTGCACGCATGCGAGCAGCAGATTCTGGGTTGATTGCATCCCAAGGGCTACCAGCTTCAGTTTTCAGAGCTGCGATTGATTCGATGTCTTGATTCAGTGTAGACATGGTCATTCCTTCCTGTTTTTTTTGCCAGCCAGTGAATCGGCTAACGCTTAAAAAGTTTCGAGGTTCATTCTATGCCTCGTTAAAACATAATTGAAATAAATGAATGTTATTTGTGGTATTTATTATGTGAATAAGGGCGTGTTAATATTCAGTATCTTTGAATTTAATCGGTAGCTTCATGAATCTGGATAAGATCGATCTCAACTTACTGGTATATCTTGACGTCTTACTTAGAGAGCGGAACGTAACACGCTCAGCAAGTTTGCTGGGCATTACGCAGCCAGCGATGAGTAATGGCTTAAGGCGTTTGCGTGAGACCTTTGGAGATCCGCTGCTTGTTCGTACGAGTGAAGGCATGGTCCCAACTGAACGGGCTCAAGCATTACAACCTATGTTGCGCCAAATCCTGGCTTCCGTAGAACAGGTAATCGAACCCACGACGGATTTTGATGCCAGCTCCAGTGATCGTGTTTTCCGCATTATGACCAGTGACTACGGCGAAGCGACTCTGATGCCGAGGCTGTTGAAGCGCTTACGCAAAGAGGCACCGGATATTGTACTGGACATCCTGACACCCAGTGATATGAGTTTTCAGGAAGTAGAGCAGGGGTTAGTGGACCTGGTTATCAACCGTTTTGATACCATGCCGCAATCCTTCCATCAGCGTACCTTATGGCGTGATAGTTTCTCTTGCCTATTCAGTGTTGATAATGCGATCTCTCATGATTTCAGGCTGGAAACGTACCTCAATGCCAAACATGTCTGGGTAAGTAAGACCGGCATGGGGGCGGGTATGGGGATTACCCCAAAAGATACCAAACGTTTAGGGTGGGTGGATGAAGCGCTTGAGAAAATCGGACATAAACGTCATATCACGGTGTTTACCCGCCACTATCAATCCGCTGCAATGTTGGCAGAACAAAAGGGTCTGGTAGCGACTATTCCTAGTAAAGCTGCCGCCGCGCAATCAATGAACCCTAGATTGGTAATTAAAAAACCACCGTTTGAAGTGCCTGATTTCGAGTTCAAAATGGCATGGAGTCCGTTATTGCAGCATAACCATGCTCACCAATGGATACGTAGAATAATTACAGAGGTGGCTCAAAATACCGGTTAGGACAGTTACAAATAAACTTTCTTTCACAATTTTATTGTTCCCCCTCAATTTTTGAGGCTTTCTCTAAGCGAGAACGGCCTCCCTTTCCTATACTCAACTGAGTAGTAACCCGCCTCGTTCATTGATCTTTGTAACCCTGAGAAATAAAGAGAGTCCAGGCTTCGTTGTATGAAAGTAACGCTAAATGTCAGTACACAACTATTGATTGTGATTCTTATCGCAACAACTTTGATTGTGACGGGTGTTTCTAACTTTCTTCTCTTCCAGACTGCTTTTGTTCAGCAAGAGTCACGTCTCCAGCAATTAGCGAAAAGTCAGGCTCGACTAATGGAAGCCGTGGCTGAATTTGATGAACGCTACAGTGTTTATGCTTATCAGGGGGATGCGGAAGAAGCTACGTTGTCACAAATTAAACAAGCTTTGGACAATTATGATGGTTTAGGTGAGACCGGTGAATTTACCTTAGCCAAAAACCAAGGCAATTATATTTTGTTTCTCTTGAATCACCGTCATGCCGTAATTGGTGACAACTCAGGTGGTTTAACAATAGATATGGGCAGTAATAAAGCTGTACCTATGCAGTTAGCTCTCAGTGGTAAATCGGGAACTATTGTTGCTTTAGATTACCGCGGCGTCGAAGTACTTGCCGCTTATGAGCCCGTAAACAAACTGGAGTACGGCATAGTTGCAAAAATTGACCTTAATGAAATCTACGCTCCCTTTATTCGCTCTTTTATAGTCAGTCTGGCAATAGGCGCATTAGTTATCTCAGTAGGTGCTTTGGGTTTTTACCGGATTATGAACCCACTAATCTTGCGTATTACTAAAAGTGAAAGTGATCTTCGCCTTATCCTGAACTCTGCGGAAGAAGGTATTTTTGGTGTTGATCTGCAAGGACAATGTATTTTTGCAAATGCTGCCTGCTTGAGAATGTTGGGGTATACGGAACCTGAGGAATTTCTTGGTAAACAGATGCATGAGTTGATTCATCACCATCATGTTGATGGCAGTCTCTATGATATTGCTGACTGTACTTTGATGAAAGCTCTGGAAGAAGAACAACCTGCAGTGATCGGTGATGAGGTGTACTGGAAAAAAGATGGCAGCTCCTTTTTTACCGAGTCTCGTATATACCCCATGTATGAACGAAACAGATGTTGTGGCGGGGTCATTATGTTTGTTGATATTACGCAGAGTAAACAGGCTGAAGAAAACAAGCGTCTGGCTGCATCGGTGTATAACAATGTACATGAAGGCATTCTGGTTACCGACGCGGATGCAAAGATTGTTTCAGTTAACCGGGCATTTACATTGATTACCGGTTATTCCATTGAAGAAGTGATGGGCAAAAACCCACGGTTACTGAAATCAGGCAAGCAGGGAAGTGAGTTTTATCAACAGATGTGGGGGGCACTTAAACAAAAAGGGGTTTGGCAAGGGGAGATCTGGAATAGAAATAAGCATGGAGAAATATATCCGCAATGGGAGACTATATCTGTTGTAAAAGCAGAAGATGGTCGTGTGCTTAACTATGTAGCCGCGTTTTCAGATATCACGCCACTTAAGGTCAGTCATGAACGTATGGAGTTCCTGGCGCACCATGACCCTCTAACAGGTTTACCGAACAGGCTTCTGTTTAATGCCCGCCTTGATCTGTCGATACAGAATGCTCGTCGAAAAGGTCGTCAGGTAGCAGTGCTTATGATGGATTTGGATGGATTCAAAGCTGTTAATGATACTTTGGGGCATCAGGCTGGTGATCAATTGTTACAACAGGTTTCTTCGCGATTAAGTGGCCAGGTCAGAGAGGAAGATACAGTGACACGTCTGGGGGGAGATGAATTCGCCCTGGTCTTATACGATATAGGTAACGAATATAATGCTGAAAGTGTGGCGGTTAATATCCTTGAAAATATTAAAAGAACTTATTATCTGGAAGATGAAGAAGTACATATCAGCTGTAGTATTGGCGTGAGTATGTTTCCGGAACATTTTCACACACGCGAAAGCCTGTTAAAAGCGGCGGATAAAGCAATGTACGCGGCTAAACATAAAGGCAAGGGGTGTGTGCAGAGCTTCTCTCTATTGCGTTAGCTACGTCTTTACGAATTACTCTTCCAGAAAATAGATGGACCCCTGATTCAGTAAAATACCCAGCAGTTGTATATTCTCTTCTGTAGGTTCAACCTGTTCCAGATATAACTCACCGCATAATTGTTGTGCTAATTCATGCTGCGCTTCGGAGCAGTTATGTACTTCGCCATCATAGAATAAAACCATATTTCCATCCTCTTGATGGAAAGCCAGCCTGGAACCTTCAGTACGACTCAGTGGCACCTGATCAGTCAGAAGATCCTTGATCTCATCCGATCTCATCTCAATATTCTGGTCGACATTTTGTTCCGGGTTTTTCGGTTCGGTCATAAGCTGACCAAACCACCTAGAGAGTGCCCCGGGTTGATTGAGGTAACTGTTTAATATTTCAGACACTTGTTGTACCGCCGCAGGAGTAATTTCTCCCGGATTGGGCTGAGCAGTAAGGTCAGGGTCTGAGTATCGGTCTTCAGCTTTTGAAAGTGTCGCAATGTGGTTGGCTAAACCCTCAAAAATCTCCTGGTGAGAGGGAGCACGGAAACCAATAGAGTAGGTCATGCAATCATCACCTACACCAAAGCCGTTGTGGCCAACTCTTGGCGGCAAGTAGAGCATATCTCCAGGATTAAGGTCCCAGGACTCTTCCGGTTGCCATTCAGGAAGGATCATAACCGGTGTATCAGGGCGTCGTGGTGAATCTTCTCCATAAATTCCACCGACTTCCCAGCGGCGGGTGCCGGATGCCTGAACCAGAAAAACGTCATAGTTATCATAATGGGGGCCAACACCACCGCCATCTGCTGCGTAGCTGATCATCAGGTCATCCAGACGCCAGCTTGGGATGAAATTGAATTGGGATACAAATTCGGCAGCTTCAGGTAACCAGTGATCTACTGACTGGACCAGAAGGGTCCAGTTTTTCTCTGGTAGCGTAGAGAATATCTCTTCTTCGAAAGGACCGTGTTGTAATTGCCAGTCTGCTCCATCGTCTGATTGGATGATCAGGCGTGATTCAATCTCTTCTTCAAGTGCAAGACCTGCTAGTTCCTCAGCGGAAACTGGTGGTATAAAGTCAGGAAAAGCGTTTCTGATGAGTAAAGGTTTTTTCTGCCAGTAATCGCGCAGAAAGACTTCAAGACTGATGTCGCCTAATGGCAAAGTATTCACTAGTCGATTAACTCCAATAGCTGTTCAATAGCATCTTCCATTTCGGCATAAACTTTACGCTTGTCACGATTTGCCAATGCTGCCAGGCGATTATTGCCTACCTTATTGATGCATTGCTGGAGAGTCTGGACGCACTCACGAATACCAACCATGTTATATCCGACTTTTTTGGATTGCTTATTAACCGCTTCCAGGTTTTTTTTCAGATCATCGGCTTGTTGAATCAGGCTCTCAAAATTAGCTTCCATATCTCTTCTCGTCATTAGTGGGGGATTTCCCCTTAGTCATTCTTCTTATCAACGGTTTCTTCAACAGATGTGAGAATACCGCGTAACATATTCAGCTCAGTACGTTCCGGTCTCGAGCGATTGAAAAATCTCCGAAGTTTCTCCAATACTTTGCCTTCATGTTGGGGGACTATGAAATTAGTCATTCGCAGTACTTTCTCCAGATGTTCGTAAAAAAGAGAGATCTCCTTTTGACGAGGGTACTCCTCCTCAACCTTTTTATAACTCTTATTTTCAGCGGCCATAAAGATTTCGTAACACAGCAATTGAATCGCTTGTGAGACATTTAAGACGGGGTATTCTGGATTGGCTGGAATATAGACATGGATATTACACTGTTGCAGTTCATGGTTATGTAATCCCATAGTTTCTCTGCCGAAAACCAATGCTACTTGCCCGGAATTGGCTTCACCGACTATCTGTTCAGCACCTTCTCGGGCCGGTAATAGTGGGAGGTCAAAGGTTCTTTGTGTTCTGGCGCTGGTGCCTATTACCAATTGGCAGTCTGCAATGGCCTCTTCAAGCGAACTTACTACGATTGCGTTTTCAAGTAAGTCTTTTGCTCCAGCAGCGCGAGAATCGGCTTCTTTGCTGGGGAAAATTTCGGGTTCAACCAGATATAGCTGGTTTAAGCCCATATTCTTCATGGCCCTGGCTGCAGCGCCAATATTTCCCGGATGGAAGGTGTTGATTAAAACGACTCGGATGTTGTCTAACATTGGATCTCTATAATGCCTGTAGGAAAACAGCAGACATTATAGTGAGCGTTCTCCTAATGTAGAAGCTCACTATTGAGAAAGAAGGAGATGTTTCTTAAGAGCCCCAGCTTCGAAAAGGTCCCACATCAACATGCACGAAGTCGCTTCGGGTATACAGGCCCACGCCACCGGTGCGCATAAACATAGAGGCTTTATGCAGGTCTTTGATGTCTACACCAGGGATGCGAATATCAATTGCTTGGCCTTTCAAGTGATAGCTTCTTTTAGCTACTTTATGGCCTTTACTACGCAGCATTTCATTGGTTGCTGGTGACCGGTAAGCAGAAATAACATGTATCTGTTTGTTGTTAAACTGCTGTTGCAGGTCGTGTAAGAGCATTAAAAGTTTCGTATCCATACCGATAACCTGATCATTACGATGGTCACGTAGCAGGTAGTTTAATGCATTCAGGCCGTCATGATCGAAAGTGCCTGCATGATAAAACGGACTGGCTATGGATTCGCCTGTATGGAGATTTAACAGGGAGAGGTTGTGTTCCGTTTCGGAATGGACTTTTGCGAAGCTGGTTTTTGGTAAAGCGGTTAAGGCTGCTGAGCCTCCTAATACTTTCAAGAACTTACGTCTTGAACTACACGTTCGATCTGACATTAATATACACTGTAATTCTGGCTGATAACGAAAGTGATTATGCCGGATCTAATACTTTTTGTATATATTTTGATCAATATGAGGTGATGAAGATTTCTTGTGAAGATCCATTTTTTAATTGGCTCAGTTCATACCGATCCCTTCGATAGAGATCATCTCGGAAATTTAGATTGCCTGCTTTATCAACCCAACTGGTCCAATAGGTAACGTAGAGTTTGATCGGTTTTTGTAGCTTAACTCGTGTGGTTTTGGTTCTGGAGAAAATATCATCAACCTCTGCTAAGGGCAGCTGATTACTCATTTTCAATAATGCGTCTGCCAATTTACGGGGTTGTTCCACTCTAATGCAGCCAGAACTGAAGGCGCGTTTATCTTCACTGAATAAGCTTTTCGCAGATGTGTCATGGAGATAAACAGAATAGGGGCCATTGGTGAGGAATTTTACCTTACCTAAGGTATTGGCTTCTCCTGGGGGTTCCCAAAGCCTTTGATAGCTTTCTCCTTTATACATTTTTTCCAGGTCGACTTTTTCTGCTGGGATTAGCTTCCTTTGTGCGCCCCAGCCAGTCACTACCTTCAGGTTCTTTTTGTCCAGATAGGCAGGGTCTTCTTTATAAACGGGTAATATATCTTTGTATGCAATGCTCTTAGGTACATACCAAGATGGATTGACCACAACACGGTTTACTTCAGTCGTAAATATAGGGGTTTTGCGTTTTCTCTTACCGACTATGGTTTTCATAGTCAGCGTTTCGATGCCTTGATCAATCAGGTGAAGTTTATAGTCTGGAACATTCACCTGAATAAACTGGTCATTTTCAGGTTGGAAACTATTCATTCTATAGATGTTCAGGAGTATCTGTTCTGCTCGGGCAGAGGGTGTGATGTTAAGTTGCCGACGTGTTGCGGGTCCTAAAATTCCATCTGCTTTATTACCATGTCTCTGCTGGAATCGGATTAACGCATGATGGAGTTCAAGATCAAACAGAGGAGATCGTTTTTCATTGAGTGTTTCTTTCAGATCCCCTAGATGTATGAGCATCTCTCGTAGTGCGGGAATCTGCTGGTGGTAGTCCCCAAAGCTTAACAGCCTGGTTTTTTTCAGAATAGGCCAGGTTACATTCATTGAAAGCTCTTCAAACTTACCCATTTCAGAATGAAGTTGATCCAGCTGAAGTTGTAGAGGGTGTTGAATTTCAGGAACACTTTCAAGGTCTGTATGTGTTGTATCTCTCTGGAGTTGCTCAGAGAGTTGCGCTGGAGGTGCAAATGCAAGTAGTTCAGACGCAAAAGCGTGTTCACTGGCTGAAACCAGGGCAAGAACACAGTAGTTGAGTATATATTTGAACTTATCCATTCCCAGAGCCCCCTCCATTGATAAAAATCAGGGGTCCACTAAGTACAGATCTCAGAATGATATTTTGCAAGAAAAGCAGATGAAGGTTTTTCAATTACAACGACTGAGATATTCAGGCGTTGTTAATAAGTAGATCTGGATCTCAAGAATTATTGTGTCTTTATCCAGAAGAGAAGAGCGGGGTTGTAGTAAAGGTTATTTATCCGAGGGATCTTTGGATTTAAGGGCTTCCTGGTTTTTGTAGTATTCATCTTCATAGTAACGGCCTTTGACGTTTAACCGTTTTTCAATCCAACGGTTGTAACGTGTCCAGATAAAAAAGCCCGGTGTCATCATGATCATAATGCCAAGCATTAATGCTGAACCAGCAAAGCGTTCAGGTACCTGAAGAATGATCCAGTCCAGGAAGCCTGAATAACGGCCAAAATAATACCAGGCAATAAGCCCCAGAAAACCGGCACCCACTGCAATATGGTGGTGAACTTTGTTGTGATTTGATTCAGTCATATTTTGAAAAGTTAAATACTATCTTCAACTGCTTGTTTACGTTGACGTGCCTGGCTTTCAAATATCTGCCGGGCGAGGATCATACGGCAGTTTTCCGGCATTTGCACAAATTCAACTCTGGTCTGGAAGCGGCCGTCATCCTGAGGTGCGCTACGTAAACAGGTTGCGTATAAGATTAGGCCGATGCATGAATCCGGAAAGACCAGTTTCATTGAAAAATAGGCCCCAGTGTCATACTGGTCATCAGATGTAAATTGTAAGCCACCTTCTGAAATATTAACTTCCTGAATAGCCGCACTACTGACTGTCATATCATCTGAAGCGATCGCCTGTGCGATCCTTTCAATTTTGTCGTTCAGGATATTCAGGATAGAGGCCAGGTTTGGATCTTTTTCGGTTACTTTTCTCATTAGTTGAGCACTGGCAGAATCCATCTGCTGGAGTTCGCTTAGTAAGAGGAAGTTTGGTGATACGCCAAATTGACTGGGTTTCGGATGGTCGCTGATCTCTTCCTGTGAAATAACTTTTAGTTCCAGGGAGATATGTTGGTCGATCCGAAAAAACTGCCGGCGATCCTGATCCTGCATCATTGCCTCACTATACCTGTATAACTACATAACTAACTACGTAGGCTGAGTATAACCAAGATATGGAAATATAGAAGCGGTATTCTTGCATGATTCGTAATGTTCCAGAGCACCTTTAATGCTGAGACGTTTAGGATATTTAGGTTGTTCTTCGTTTGCTTAACAGTGCCTGTAATTAATTGTTATTTTTACTCATTCTGGTTTCTGTGCTTTAATCGCGGCCATGTTTAAGCCCTTATCTATTTTTATCGGATTGCGTTATACGGCTGCGAAGCGGAGCAATCATTTCATCTCTTTTATCTCTCTGGCATCAATGTTGGGGCTGATGCTTGGAGTCGCTGCTCTCATTGTTGTGCTTTCGGTTATGAATGGTTTTGACCGCGAACTTAAGCAGCGGATTTTAGGCATGGTTCCTCACGCTTCAATACTGGGTTACGGTAAACCTATTGAAAACTGGCCTGAGCTGATCCAACAGATCGAGAGCCGGGATGATGTTATAGCTGCTGCACCATTTATTCAGGCGCAAGGAATGCTGACGAGCAGGGGCGTTGTCAGGGGTGCCCTGATTAACGGCATTGATCCTGAACTGGAGAAAAATGTCTCCATACTTGGGCAGCATATTACACAGGGTTCACTGGATGCCCTCAACGAACAAAAATTCGGTATTGTTCTTGGGGATTTATTAGCTCGATACCTCGGAGCCCGTGTCGGCGATAAAATTACTCTGGTTATGCCTGAGGCCTCTGTCAGTGTTGCAGGTGTGGTTCCCAGATTGAAACGCTTCACTGTGGTTGGGGTTTTTGAAGTAGGGGCCGAACTAGATGCAAACCTGGCCTACATTAACCTGAACGATGCTGCCAAAATTAAACGCATGAAACAGGGTGTCGAAGGGATACGCCTAAAATTTGAAGACCTGTTTTCTGCACCTCAAAAATCCAGAGATATAGCTAATACTCTGGATGGCTATTACAGCGCTTCCGACTGGACGCGTACCCACGGTAACCTTTTTCAGGCAATCCAGTTAGAAAAGAAAATGATCGGCCTGTTACTGTTCCTGATTGTGTTGGTGGCCGCATTTAATATTGTTTCTACGTTGGTGATGGTCGTAACGGATAAGAAAGCAGATGTTGCCATTTTAAGGACATTAGGAGCTACTCCAGGCCGCATCATGCGTATATTTATGGTTCAGGGAACGGTTATTGGAGTAATGGGCACCGCTCTGGGTACTCTGCTCGGGGTGACACTGGCTTTGACCATATCGGACTTAATTGCCTGGATTGAAAATGTTTTAAATATCCAGTTCCTTAATGCTGATGTTTATTTTATTAGCTACTTACCATCCGAACTGCATTGGCCCGATGTTTTTGTAATTACCTGTACAGCTCTGATCATTAGTTTCCTGGCAACAATTTATCCTGCTTGGCGGGCATCTAAAACGCATCCGGCTGAGGCTTTACGATATGAATGATTTTGTCTTAAAAGCGGAAGCCGTATCAAAATCTTATAAAGATGCGGGAACCGAGGTAAAGGTTCTTTCCGATCTGGATTTCTCGCTCGCAAGTGGCGAACAGATGGCCATCATCGGAGCATCTGGTTCAGGTAAGAGTACTCTACTGAATATTCTGGGTGGTTTAGATACACCGACTTCTGGAACCGTATCCATAAACGGTGAGAACCTTCACGCAGGCAATGAGCAGCGCAGAGCTGAGATTCGAAACCATACTTTAGGTTTTGTATATCAGTTTCATCATCTGTTGCCGGAGTTTAGTGCATTGGAAAATGTCTCAATGCCGCTTTTGATGCGTTCTATGCCTATTGAAGAGGTTAAAGCTCAAGCTGAGGAAGTTTTAACCGCGGTTGGTTTGTCATCGCGAATATCGCACAAACCGGCGCAGCTCAGTGGTGGTGAACGTCAACGTGTTGCGATTGCCAGAGCGCTAGTGGGTAAACCTTCGGTTGTCTTAATGGATGAACCTACAGGAAACCTGGACAGAAATACCGCACAAGGCGTGCAGGCGTTGATTGATAAATTGAACAGTGAGTTTGGAATCGCGTTTGTTCTCGTGACACATGATCCGGAGTTGGCGAACAAAACCGGAAGAGTTGTGGAGCTGGTCGACGGAAAGTTGGTCAACTGCTAGTTCATTAAGCGGCTGAGTTTCTGTAACTTAGTTCTAGGAAGGTTTGTTTTTCTGGCTGCGTTTTTTCCAGCTGCGATTGACATGCCATGCCCAAAACCACTGGATTAAAAAGTATCCCGCAATACCAAACACCAGTCCGCACAAGACAGAGCCAAACAACAGTGGCCACCATATAAGCGTGATGCTGGAACTGAGCCACTCCATAGACATCTCAAATTCTACCCCGTCTCCCTTACCAATGAAGAAATCTCCAACCAGATAGGTGAAATAAAATATTGGGGGCATGGTGATAGGGTTAGTCAACCAGACCAGACCGATTGAAATGGGTAGGTTGCTATGTATAACGATTGCCAGCACCGCTACAAGAAGCATCTGTAAGGGGATGGGCATAAAGGCGCAGAAGAGACCTATCAGAAACGCGCGCGAGACTGATTTTCTGGTGAGGTGCCATAAGTTAGGGTCGTGAATGTAGCTCCCTAACCAGCCCAAATACTTATTGTCTTTGAGCTTCTTCTCATCTGGCATGTATTTTTTTATTAGTTTGCGTGGCATCTTCTGGATTACTTATTATGGGGCAGCAAACAAGGATAATTAATGAACCGTATACACTAAGATAGCTGGCCTTAAGCACTTGTGTTCCGGTTCGTAAGTATTATGCCCCTTACAATTAGCTAAGCCAAGGAAACTAAAGGATGAGATCATGGATGATCTTCTTTGTAGCTGGTGTTGCTTCAGCAACCTGGCAAAAGGAACTTATACCCCTGTTCGGTTGCATTTCTATTGCACTGGTGTTGCCTGGACTGTATTTCTTAACTCGCATTAAGCATTTTAATGTTATTGCCGGTTTTATCATGGGTTTTCTGTACACCTCTCTGTGGGGGCATTGGCAGTTAGATCATCGTCTGCCGCATGAACTCCTCCGCAGTGATTGGCTGGTTAGCGGGGAAGTATTGGGTATTCCTCAAAGCCAGGATGGAACAGCCCGTTTCAGTTTGAAAGTTTCCAATATAACCCCTCTAAACGATCTGCAAACTACGAGTCCGTCACTAAGGAAAATGCGCTTAAGCTGGTTTTCCCCAAGTGTGGAATTGAAAGGTGGTGAGAAATTTACCGGAGTGGTGCGGTTAAAACCACCGCATAGCTTGTTGAATCCTGAAGGTTTTGATTATGAACGCTGGTTGATGGTGAGGGGGATTGATGCCACCGGCTATGTAAGGGAAATCAGGTCGATTGAAACTACGCAGGGCTTTTCATTTTCCCGGCTACGTAATGCCATAAACGATCAGATTAATGCTCAGCACGATCCTCACCGGGTTAGATCTATGTTAACTGCTTTAATCACGGGGGATAAAAGCCTGATTGCGGATGAGGATTGGGTCGCATTAAAAGAGAGTGGCACTGTGCACCTTGCTGTCATCAGTGGGTTGCATATTGGCTTCATGGCTTTTGTGGGTTGGTGGATAGGGCGGTTGTTCGGTTTCTTTTGTAGTGGAGCCTCTCAGAGAACGCTGCCATATCTCATGGCGATGTTACTTTCAGGACTGTATATGATGGTTGCAGGAGCAGACTTACCTGCGCAACGTGCGTTTATTATGGTCAGCTTGCTTATGCTGTCCGGTTGGAAACTCATCTCTGTAAGCCACTGGGATCGCTGGTGGGTAGCAATGGTTGGAGTATTGCTTTTCTCGCCTCTGGCAATATGGGAAACCGGCTTTTGGCTTTCATTTGGGGCGGTTGCCTGTTTGTTATGGTGTGGTCAGGCATATCAAATGCGTTGGCAGGATGGCCTTAAACTGCAGTTCCTGTTGCTTGCAGGTATGTTGCCTTTGTATCTGATCTTTTTTTCTGCGTTTTCATTAGTGGCTCCTCTGGTAAATTTAGTGGCGATACCTTTGGTAGCGTTAGTTGTTCCATTAGAATTTATTGATCTTCTTGGCGCGGGTTTTATCTCATCAGTAGTTGAATATTTGGTCATTACTTTTTGGTGGCTGGTGGAACTGAGCCGTTCCTTTGATTGGGCGTATCTAGAGGTTGCCGATTGGCAGTTGCCATCATTACTTTTACTTATGCTGGCTGCAGTTGTGGTGCTGTTACCATCAGGAATCATTCCAAAATATGTTGCTTTGTTTCTGCTCTTGCCACTTCTATTTGGTACTGAATCAAAAAACACCCATGAGTTCAACGCCAGAGTGTTTGATGTGGGGCAGGGCTTAGCCGTTCTCATAGAAATTGATCACTATAGGCTGCTTTATGATACAGGGCCTTCCTACCGAAATGGTGGCAATGCTTTTGAACGAGCGATCAGTCCCTATTTACGCGATAAGGGTATTCATCATATAGATCACTTAATTCTGAGCCATAACGATAATGACCATGTGGGTGGTTATTCGGCGTTAGAAAAGGATTTTAGTATCAGCAACCTGGTTACCTCTTTCGATACGTCTGCGAAACACCAGAGGTGTATAGCGGGAGATAGCTGGTCGGTAGGCAAAGTTAATTTTACCTTCCTCTCGGGTAATGCTGGCAATAAGGACAATAACCGTTCATGTGTGTTACTGGTTGAGACTCCCGCTTGTAGCTTATTGTTACCTGGTGATATAGGGAGCGAAATTGAGAATAGACTTTTGATTAAAGCTCCGGTGACATGGTTGATTGCAGCTCATCATGGTAGTCGTACTTCGACAAGTCAGGGCTTTTTAGATAAAACTCAGCCTGACATTGTTGTATTCAGTGCAGGTTATGGCAATGCATTTAATCACCCTCATCCAGATGTGGTAGAACGTTCTCGCCAGTCAGGGGCTAAAGTGTTTTCAACAGCCTTGAATGGTGCAGTTCTAATGCAAAGTAATACTGAAAATGGATGTGAAACAAGTGTAATCCGGCAGGATAAAAAACGTTTCTGGAGATCGTTTCAGGCTCTGTGATAGAGTAGCGCGAAGTTAGAGGAGAAATTACTGTGTTAGAACTTTTGCAATCTGGCGGATGGTTGATGATACCAATCATCGCGTGTTCTGTTATTGCACTGGCAATCTGTCTTGAACGTCTATGGACACTGAGGCCATCCCGAATAGCTCCCCCGGGATTATTGGCTGAGGTTTGGATACATATTAAAGAGCGCAGCATCACAACAGACAAGTTGCGTGAGCTGAAACGCGGCAGCCCCCTGGGCCAGATTCTGGTGGCAGGCTTAAATAATGCCTCTCATGGTCGTGAGATCATGAAAGAGAGTATTCAGGAGTCCGCAGGGCAGGTAGTGCATGAGCTTGAGCGCTTTCTCAATCCTCTAGGAACTATTGCTGCAATTACTCCGCTACTTGGCCTTCTGGGTACTGTTATCGGCATGATTAAGGTATTTACTGAAATCATGATACAGGGCACAGGTAATGCCAATGTTCTGGCAGGCGGTATATCTGAAGCGCTGATTACAACTGCAGCAGGTTTGACTGTTGCGATCCCTGCACTGATATTCCACCGCTTCTTCCAACGTAGAATTGATTCTCTGGTTGTGACCATGGAGCAGGAAACTGTCAAGCTGATCGAAGTGATGCATGGCGAACGTGATATTGATATTGAGTAGCGGAGTAATCACGTGAAGTTTCCAAGACAAAGCCAGGAAGAGGTCAATGTCAATCTGACTCCGTTGATTGATGTGGTGTTTTTATTACTTATTTTCTTCATGGTTTCAACAACCTTTACCAAAGAAACGCATCTTGAAGTAGATCTTCCAGAAGCTAATGGTGATGCCTCGGTTACAGAAGAACAGGTTCTTGAAATTCTGATAACAGATGAAGGCAATTACAGCGTTAATGGTAAGGCTCTGGTCAATACTCAGGCTGAAACGCTGCATCTGGCATTAAAGAAAATTGCCGGTGATAAGCGCGATATGCCTTTGATCATTACCGCAGATGCTCAAACGCCGCATCAGGCTGTGGTTACAGCAATGGATGTTTCCGGTCGTCTGGGGTTTGAGAAATTAAGCATAACCACTCGCGAGCCCGGAGCTGAATGAATTGGCTCGAAAAGCGGTGGTATAGCGATAAATCAGCCCCTGGTTGGTTACTGCCCTTCGAGTGTATATATCGCCGGCTCTCAAAGCGGATCAGTGATAAGGCTAAGCAAGACAGCTGGCAAGCAGATGTACCCGTTATAGTGGTTGGAAATATCAATGTCGGTGGTACTGGTAAAACGCCATTGGCAATAACTCTGATATCGCTATTCAAACAATGGGGATACAAACCCGGAATCATCAGCCGTGGTTATAAAAGTTCAGCTCCTGAATATCCTTATATGATTCATCAAGACTCATCAGTGACTGAAGCAGGAGATGAACCATATCTGCTTTTTCATCGCTGTGAGTGCCCAGTTGTCATTGATCCCGATCGGACTTCTGCAGCCAGGTTGATGCTGGAAGAAACTGACTGTGATCTGATTATCAGTGATGATGGCTTGCAGCATTATAAGCTGGGTCGTGATGTTGAAATCGTAGTTGTTGATGGACAAAGGGGATTAGGTAATCATCATTGTTTGCCAGCGGGTCCGCTTCGTGAAGGGATCGAAAGGCTGGAAAGCGTGGATTACATTATTTCGAACGGTCCACTTATTAAGCCTCTTGAAACCAGTAACCCATCTCGCTTTGAGATGGTTCTTGAGCCTCTACAATTTCAAAATTGTTCAGATGTCAGTGAGACCAGGTCTCTGGAAGCTTTTAAAGGTCAAACTGTTCATGGTGTTGCTGGTATCGGGAATCCAGATCGTTTTTTTAAGGCGCTGAAACAGCATGCGGGTGTGGATGTTATTCCCCATGCAATGCCGGATCATCACAAATTTTCCATTGAGAATATCTCATTCAATGATGATCTACCGATCATCATGACGGAAAAAGATGCAGTTAAGATCAAAGAAATTGCAGGTGATGAGCATTGGTATCTGGAAGTTTCGGCTGTGCTGCCGGATAATTTCGTTTCTAAGCTGCGAGAAAAGCTTGAAACTGTTAAAGAACATAAAGGTATTTTAAAGAATGGATAAGAAACTATTAGATATTCTGGTTTGCCCTGTTACTAAGACACCGCTGGAATATAACAAAGAGACAAATGAGCTATTTGCCAGAGCCAGTGGTCTTGCTTATCCAGTACGTGATGATATTCCTGTGTTGCTGGAGAATGAAGCAAGAGAGTTAACCTTAGAAGAACGCGAAGCTAAATAAGGAATTGTCATGGGATTCTCCGTCATTATTCCCGCACGTTTTGCATCTAGCCGTTTTCCGGGCAAGCCGCTTGCTAGTTTGCAGGGTAAACCAATGATTCAGCATGTTTATGAGCGAGCCTGCCAAAGTGAGGCTGATCGTATTCTCGTAGCTACAGATGATCAGCGTATTGCTGATGTGGCGGCGGGGTTTGGTGCTGAGGTATGTATGACTTCGCCAGATCATCCTTCAGGTACAGACCGCTTACAGCAAGTTGTTAAAGATCAGGGCTATTACGCTGATGATATTGTGGTGAATGTGCAGGGTGATGAGCCCATGATCCCACCTAGAATTATCAATCAGGTTGCACATAATCTGATGGCAGAACCTGAGGCCAGTATTGCGACATTGAGTGAGCCAATTGAGGATGTTGCATCCCTATTAAATCCGAATGTGGTTAAGGTGGTTAAGGATATTCGTGGGATGGCTCTGTATTTCAGTCGTGCTCCGATTCCATGGCCACGTGACAGCTTTCATGCGGATTCAGAAAAAGCAGAGATGCCAACGGAATTTAACTGGCAGCGTCATATCGGTATTTATGCCTACCGTGTAAAGCTGTTGAATGATTTTGTTAAATGGCCTCCGGCACCTTTGGAAGAAACTGAATGCCTGGAGCAGCTTCGGGCTATGTGGAATGGCGCACGTATTCATGTTGCTGAAGCGGATGAGCAGCCACCTACGGGTGTGGATACACCTGAAGATCTGGCGCGTTTAGAAAAAATGCTGAGCGGAGCTTCCTGATAGTGATCAAAGTCTTGTTTGTATGCCTGGGCAATATATGCCGCTCACCAACTGCGCATGGTGTTTTTCAAACGATGGTTGAAGAGCAGGGGCTGGCAGACAGAATTTTGGTTGATTCGGCTGGCACTGCAGCCTATCACGTAGGCAATCCACCGGATTCAAGGTCTGCTGCGACTGCTCGTAAACGCGGGTATGACCTGTCTTCCTTGAGAGCCCGGCAGGCTGTTGAGTCTGACTTCAGTGATTTTGATTTTATTCTGGCGATGGATGAAAGCAATCTGATGAATCTACATAGTCTCAAACCTCATAACTACTCCGGTCATCTGGGCTTGTTTCTGGATTTTGCACCTGAACCGGAAAGGGAAGTGCCTGATCCATATTATGGTGGTGATACAGGTTTTGAGCATGTTCTGAGTCTGATTGAATCGGCTTCTGAAGGGTTGTTAGCACAGATCAAGAGGGAGCGTTTGTGATTTCCTGGATTGAAAATGCTGATTTAAGCGCGAAAAACAGTCTGGGTTTTAAAGTAACCGCGGAACGTTTTGTTGCAGTGGAAACGCTGGAACATCTTGAACTGGCATTAAAAGATGTTGAGCAGAACCACTGGCCTTTGTTGATTCTGGGTGGTGGAAGTAACCTCGTATTAAAAAGTTTTATTCCCGGGGCGGTTATTGGAGTGAATCTGCGAGGCATTAATGTTCTTGCAGATAACGAGTCAGACGCCATTGTTGAAGTAGGTGCGGGTGAAAACTGGCATCAGTTCATTGGTCGCTTACTTCAGATGGGTTTACATGGTTTGGAAAATCTAGCCTTGATACCCGGCAATGTAGGTGCAGCTCCGGTGCAGAATATAGGTGCCTATGGGGTTGAGCTTTCAGACTGTTTCCATAGTCTTACAGCCTATGATCGTGACAGTGGTGAGCTTGTACAGTTAAGTAAAGATGATTGTCGCTTTGGTTATCGGGACAGTTTGTTTAAGTCGGGTGAGCCCGGACGGTATATCATATGGCAGGTTAGATTTAAGCTCAGTACCGTCTATTCGCCTAATCTTTCTTATCGGGGTTTAAAGGATTACATAGCGCAGCAGGGAATCACTTCTCCACAGTCACATGATGTATATCAGGCTGTTTGTGAAATAAGGCAAGCGAAGCTACCAACACCGGATCAGATTGGAAATGTGGGTAGCTTCTTTGAGAACCCTCTTGTACCGAAATCAAAATACCAACAGCTTAAACAGCAATTCCCTGAACTGGTTGCTTACCCTGATTCGTCAGGTCTTTATAAACTGGCGGCTGGCTGGTTAATCGACCAGGCTGGCTGGAAGGGTCATAAGGCTGGCAAGGTCGGGGTGTACGATAAGCAGGCTCTTGTTTTAATCAATCTGGGCGATGGTGATTCCGATTCCCTCTTAATGTTGGCTAAGTCTATAAAAGAATCTGTTCTGCAAAAGTTCGCTGTTGAGCTTAGGGTTGAGCCAAGAATCTATCCTGCATAACCAGCTATGCATTTCTCCGCCTTATTTCGGGCAGTTTCTACTGCCTGGAAGCCTTCTCAAAATTATCTTTACTCAATCAGTCTATTCCCCTAAGTAGTATCTATATTAATCTTTGGTTTAATGTGGTTATAACGTAGATTGTCGACAATCTAGCGGTTTTGCAATGTTAATAGGGTACTGTGTAGGGGTGATTGTTAACTATTTGTCGCCTGTTGCAGCTGCTTATAAACCTTTTGTCTTAGATAAATCTGTTTTTAACTCAGTTAGAGTGTGTCAACAAATTCGCGGAAGTGTCTACAATAATAATATAACTTCCATCATAACGACTGACCGTTAACTTATAATAAAGGGCCTCAATACATGTCCTATCAAGCAGAGTATTCGAAATCTATCGAAACCCCTGAGCTATTCTGGGGCGAGAAAGCACAAGACCTGGCATGGTTTAAACAACCTGAAACAATCCTTTCACAGGATGATAATGGTATTTATCGCTGGTTTGCTGATGGCGAAATGAATACTTCTTATCTGGCACTGGATTACCATGTAGAAAATGGTTTGGCTGATAATGCGGCCATTATCTACGATTCGCCTGTCACCAATACCAAAAGAAAGATCACTTACCGTGAACTGCGTGATGATGTAGCTAAGTTTGCTGGTGTGCTAAAAGCACAGGGTGTGGAAAAAGGTGATCGTGTTGTTATCTATATGCCAATGGTGCCAGAAGCTTTAGTGGCGATGCTTGCTGTGGCGCGTTTGGGTGCGATTCACTCTGTTGTATTTGGCGGTTTTGCTCCCAGTGAGCTTGCTGTACGAATCGATGATGCTGAGCCAAAAGTGATTGTTTCCGCATCATGCGGCATTGAAATCGCTAAAGTGATTGAGTACAAACCAATGCTGGATAAGGCGATTGAGCTGTCAGCACACAAGCCGGATGCATGTATTGTTCTTCAGCGTCCACAAGCTGAAGCTTCAATGATTGATGGTCGTGATATTGACTGGACCGAAGCAATGGCTACTGCTGAGCCAGCTGAGCCAGTACCAGTTAAAGGTACAGACCCGCTGTATATTCTTTACACTTCTGGTACTACAGGCAAGCCGAAAGGTGTTGTGCGTGATAACGGCGGCCACGCTGTAGCGATGAAGTACTCTATGAAATCAATCTACAACGTAAAACCAGGTGATGTTTTCTGGGCTGCATCGGACGTAGGTTGGGTCGTAGGTCACTCTTACATTGTTTACGGACCGCTTCTGGCTGGCTGCACAACAATTGTTTATGAAGGTAAGCCTGTTCGTACACCTGATGCAGGTGCTTTCTGGCGCGTATGTGAAGAGTACAAAGCTAAAGTCTTGTTCTCTGCTCCAACTGCTTTCCGTGCGATCAAAAAAGAAGATCCGGAAGGTAAGTTGCTGGAAAACTACGATCTATCTAATCTGGATGCGATCTTCATGGCAGGTGAGCGCCTTGATCCTCCGACATATCACTGGACAATGGAAGTAACGGGTAAACCTGTTATTGATCACTGGTGGCAGACTGAAACAGGTTGGGCTATCTGCGGCAATATGACAGGTATCGAAACATTAGAGCCTAAAGCGGGATCTGCGACCGTTCCGGTAACAGGCTTCAATGTTCAGATTCTGGACCCTGAAGGTAATGAGTTACCGGCAGGCGAGCAGGGTGCTATTGCAATTAAGCTGCCAATGCCACCAAGTTGTTTGCCGACCGTATGGGGCGATTTTGAGCGTTTCCGTACCGGCTATCTGACTGATTTCCCAGGTTACTATTGCTCGGGTGATGGCGGTTACAAAGATGAAGATGGTTACGTGTTCATCATGGGGCGTACCGATGACGTAATTAACGTTGCTGGTCACCGTCTTTCTACGGGTGAGATGGAAGAGATTGTTGCAGGCCATAACGCGGTTGCTGAGTGTGCCGTAATTGGTGTTAATGATGCTCTGAAAGGTCAGCAGCCAATTGGTTTTGTATTACTTAAAGATGGTATTGAGATCTCCGACGATGATTTGGAGGCAGAATTGGTTGCGCTGGTTCGTAAGGAGATTGGCGCGGTTGCCTGTTTCAAAAAAGCAGTTGTAGTTGATCGTTTACCTAAGACCCGTTCTGGCAAAATTCTGCGTAAACTGATGCGTCAGATTGCGGATGGTCAGGATTACTCCGTACCATCAACCATTGATGATCCAACCAGTCTTTCTGTGATGGAAGATGTGATGGGTCGCAACGGTCTTATTTCGAAGTGATCTGCAAAACAGGGTATTACCCTTAGCTCTGTGCAAGCGGTCTTCGGACCGCATTTTTTCCGAGCTGAAGGGTTCAAAAACAACCGCCTTATGGCGGTTTTTTATTTGTTCTCGTCGTCGGAGACTTTCATCAGGATCCAGTCCAATGCAGAGGTCGGCAGTATGCGTCTGAGGATAGCGAATAGCCAGGTTGGAAAGGTTACATAATACCGCGCTTTGGGTTTTTTGCTTTCAAGGGCATGAATAAGGGGCTTTAATACTGCTTCAGGCCCGAGTGTAAATGGATCCTTTTTTCTTTCTGTTTGCTGTTTCGCAAGCCTGCGTTCAACGGCTTCATATACCTGTTGATGGGCACTGCCATTAATGGTGATATTTTTCTGGAATGCTTTATAAGCGTTTTGCCGGAATAAGCTTTCTATTGGGCCAGGTTCTATAAGGCTAACAAAAATATTACTGCCGTGGAGTTCCTGGCGTAGGGTGTCAGTGAGGCCTTCCAGAGCAAATTTCGAAGCATTGTAAGCGCCTCTGTATTTCAGTGTGATGAGTCCAAGCACAGAGCTGTTCTGGATGATTCTGCCATGTCCCTGCTTGCGCATGATCTGAATAGTCTTGCAGGTAAGCTCGTGAGTTCCGAAAAGATTCGTTTCGAACTGTTGGCGCAATACTTCTCTGCTCAGATCTTCTACGGCACCGGGCTGGCCGTATGCGCCGTTATTAAACAGGGCATCTAGCCTACCGTCGGTTTGATTTAAAACCCAATGCAGAGCATCGTCGATAGAGTTACTGTCGTTAAGATCAAGCCGGTACGCATTCAGGCCTTCCTTTTGCAGCCTGATTACGTCTGTATCAGTACGTGCGGTTGCATAAACCTTATAACCGATCCTGTCTAATTCTTTGGCGCAGTAGTATCCAATTCCGCTGGAACAGCCGGTGATTAAAATTGTGTTCATCGCAATTGTCAGCTCTATAATAGAGAAAGGTTATTGTTTTGCGGTTGCACAGAATGCCCGAAACTCAACTATACTTAAAGATATAGAGGAACTTCCTGATAACGTTGGGAAAACCTCAAACATGGATTGAGAATACACTTAATCAAAAAAGATTAGATTTTTCGTTCCAAAGTACCATATATGAGGAGCGGTAGCCTTTCTATTATCCTTGTTGTATTAACCTTTAAATAACAAAAAAGAGGACGCACACAATGTGGACTAAGCCAGCTTATAAAGATCTGCGTATCGGTTTCGAAGTAACTATGTACTTTGCAAACCGTTAATAGAGAGATCTATTAATGATTTTATGAATTACCCCGGCAACTGTCGGGGTAATTCATCTTGGACGGAACCAAATATAAAATCTGCATGATGCATCTCATCCTCCCCCTGTAGGCAACAGGACTTCAGACGGTTAAAGATAATAACAATGAAAGTACAAGTATTAGGCTCCGCTGCCGGTGGTGGTTTCCCTCAGTGGAACTGTAACTGCAGCAACTGTGCCGGATTCAGAGCTGGCACGCTCAACGCAAAATCTCGCACCCAATCTTCTATTACTGTCAGTGTTGATGGTGAGAACTGGATTCTGTTTAACACCTCGCCCGATATTCGTGAGCAGCTGGCCAATTTTGGCCCTATGCAGCCGAATCGTGCGATTCGTGACACAGGGATTGCTGCGATCGTCTATATGGACAGTCAGATTGACCATACAACAGGTTTGCTGATGTTGCGTGAAGGTTGTCCGCATAACATCTGGTGTACCGAGATGGTTGAGCAGGATCTGAGTACGGGCTTCCCAATTTTTAACATGCTGAAACACTGGAATGGCGGTAATAACATTAACCGTATTCCAATTGGTGAAGGTGAAAACAGTTTTGTGATTCCGCAAGTACCGGAACTGAAACTGACCGCAGTTCCACTGCTGAGCAGTGCGCCGCCTTATTCACCACACCGTGACGACCCACACCCGGGCGATAATATCGGTATCCATATCGAAGATACCCGGACGGGCAAAACTTTGTTCTATGCACCTGGTTTAGGCCAGATTGAACCTCACCTGCGTTCTTATATGGAAAGCGCTGATGTACTGATGGTGGATGGCACCATCTGGACGGAAGATGAACTGATCACTTCCGGTGTCGGCGATAAGTTGGGCGTAGCGATGGGGCATCTGCCGCAATCAGGCGAGGGTGGCATGATTGAGTATCTGGATACGCTGGAAAAACCGCGCAAGATACTTATCCATATCAACAACACCAACCCGATTCTGGATGAAGATTCAGCAGAGCGTGCGGAAGTAGAGTCGCACGATATTGAAGTGTCTTACGACGGCATGTCGATCGAGCTTTAATCCCTCTGAGGGTTCGTGGAATAGAATAAAAAAGGCTAAGTGTATTATGAGTAGTCAAGCAAACGAACAGTTACCGATGAGCCGGGATGAATTTGAAGCGGCACTAAGAGCTAAAGGTGATCTTTATCACACACAGCATCCTTATCATATTGCTATGTATGACGGCAAAAGCACGCCGGAGCAGATCCGTGGCTGGGTAGCAAACCGTTTTTATTATCAGATTAGTATCCCTGTTAAGGATGCCGCTATCATGGCGAACTGCCCGGACAGGGATGTGCGCCGACACTGGGTTCAGCGTGTTCTGGATCATGATGGTTATGATGGTGCAGAAGGTGGTATTGAGGCGTGGCTACGCCTGGGTGAGGCTGTGGGCCTTACTCGTGAAGAGATCCTTTCTGGCGAGCATGTTTTGCCGGGTGTACGCTTTGCGGTGGATGCCTATATCAATTTTGCGCGTCGTGCCACTTGGCAGGAAGCAGCAAGTTCATCGTTAACAGAGCTTTTTGCGCCTACTATCCATCAGAACCGTCTGGATACCTGGCCGCAGCATTATCCGTGGATCAAAGAAGAAGGTTATCAGTATTTCCGTAACCGCCTGACGGAAGCGCGTCGCGACGTTAAACACGGTCTGGATATTACGCTTGACCATTACACGACCCGTCAGCAGCAGGACCGCATGCTGGAAATCCTGCAATTTAAACTGGATGTACTCTGGACCATGCTGGATGCCATGACTATGGCTTATGAGTTGGATCGTCCACCGTATCACACGGTTACCAGTGATAAGGTGTATCACCGGGGTCTGTTTAATGAGTGAGCAGACAACCTCAGTTAATACACAGGTTGAGCCGGATATGATTCCGGCTCTGAACAAGATGTTTCGGTTCCAGTGGGAGAAAGCCCAGGACTGTTATGTTTTGCTCTATCCTGAAGGTATGATCCAACTGAATGGCCCGGCAGGTGAGATTCTGGCTCTGGTAGATGGTGAGCGCAGCGTCCAGGCGATCACTGATGCTTTGCAGGCTAAGTTTCCTGACGCTGGCGATATCAGTGCCGATATTCTGGAGTTCCTCGGAGGCGCTTATGAGCAACACTGGATCACCCTGTAATGCTCAACCGCAGTTAAACAGCGGTGCCGCTCCTCAGAGCGATGATAAAAGCCACGGTCAGCCACTTTGGTTGCTGGCCGAACTGACCTACAAATGCCCTTTGCAGTGCCCATACTGCTCAAACCCGCTCGACTTTGCCGATTTTGGTGGTGAGCTGAGTACCCAGCAATGGCTGGATGTCTTTCAGCAGGGCCGGGAACTGGGTGCGGTACAGCTGGGTTTTTCAGGTGGCGAGCCCTTAGTTCGGCAGGATCTGATCGAGTTGATCGGTGGTGCCAATGAGATGGGTTACTACACTAATCTGATTACCTCGGGCGTAGGATTGAATGAACGCAAGATGGCTGAGTTCCACAAAGCCGGTCTTGAGCATATTCAGGTGAGCTTCCAGGCCAGTGATGAATCGGTCAACAACATGTTGGCGGGTTCGAAAAAAGCCTTTGATCAGAAACTGAAGATGGCGCGTGAAGTTAAAGCACAGGGTTATCCTATGGTGCTGAACTTTGTTACCCATCGTCACAACATTGACCGTATTGATCGCATCATTGAACTCTGTGTTGAGTTGGAAGCGGACTATGTCGAACTAGCGACCTGTCAGTATTACGGTTGGGCGCATGAGAATGTTGAACAGCTTCTGCCAACTCAGGCGCAACTGGAAAGAGCTGAACGGATTACTAATGAGTATCGTGAAAAACTCGCGGCGGAAGGTAATCCAATCAAGCTGATTTTTGTGACTCCGGATTACTATGAGGAGCGCCCTAAGCGCTGCATGAATGGTTGGGGTGAAGTCTTCCTGACGGTTACGCCGGATGGTAAGGCGCTACCTTGCCACAGTGCGCGCATGTTGCCGATCGACTTCCCGAGCGTTACGGAAATGAGTTTAAAAGAGATCTGGAATGACAGTCCGGGCTTTAACTACTTCCGTGGCAAAGGCTGGATGAAAGAGCCCTGCCGCAGCTGTGATGAGCAGGACGATGATCTGGGTGGCTGTCACTGTCAGGCGTACATGCTAACTGGCGATATGCACAATGCTGATCCTGTGTGCAGCAAGTCGCCAGCACACAATAAAATAATAGAAGCACGCCAGCAGTCGGAGTCTGTGGTGAACAATCCGGATGAGTTCCAGTATCGAAATGAGCGCAATTCGAAAGTTTTCGCTCGACAGAGCTGAATTTTTTGTAGGTGGATGTTAATGCTTTCTGAACCAGGTCTGATTTTTACCAGATCTGGTTCAGTCATTAGTTCTTAAAAAATAAGTTTTAGCGGACTGTATAGCTGATTAGGCTATTTTTAATCATCTGAGGAATAAGTAGATGGTTTGAACCAGGTATATAAAGCATATCCGCACTACCTTGGTCTAGTTCAAGGACGGTATTTATGGAGCCATTTTTATCGATCTTGAGAATCTTGCCATTCATCCAGTCGCTGACCATATAAGTCTCATTATCAATTTTGACGAGGCCATCAAGATTACCGATGGGATTGTTGTTTATAAGGTCGGATATTTTTTTATCCTGTAATGAGATCGATTGGATATGACCGGGAATTTCAGTAATCCAACTAGAATCCCGGGTTTTTCCCCAACTGGTGACTAAAAGCCTATTATCCTCAATATAAAGTCCGTTTGGGTTTTCAAGAAGTGGGTCTTCCAGCCATAAATGCCAATCACCATCACTTAAAAGGTAAATCCGGTTGTTAGCTGTATCGGATACATAAATACTCCCTTGCTTGTCTACGGCAACATCATTTAAAAAAGCTTCTTTTGGTACTTTAAAGCGCTTAGTAATTGTTTTTGTATTGATGTCAATTTCTAAAAGCTCGTTTATGTCTGCAACGTATAGTTTCCCTAAATGGCTAATCATGCCTTTCGGGGCGTTTAAGCCATCTATCCACTTAAGCTCTTTAATTTTTCCACTCATACTGATAATGGAAATGAAACCGTTTCCGTCAAAAGCACTGGGCTGGCCATTGATATTGGAAACATAGAAGCCGCTCCCGTCCTCAGTTTGTACTATGGATTCTGGTTGCTTTAGCCCTCCGTTTATTTGCCAGTTTTGATCTAACTTAGTTGCGTAGCAAGAAGAGCAAGATATTAGTAACGCTGCTAGACCTACTGAAATATATCTCATTATTTTTCCTAGATTAGGTTGCTTAATTAACATTGTCTATTCAGCAAAAGTTATGCCGCTTGGGTTAGAGCTTGATTGTGAAACCCATTAAATAATAAATAGCTCTTGGGATGATGTGATTTCAGGTAGTTAGGAAGGCAGCTTTTAAAATTATATTTTGAGCGATCATGATTTAGTACTTAGAGAGTCGCAACGTCTGTTGCAATTGTTGCGTGTTCAATTATTTGTGTGAAACAAAAAGCAACAGTGTTTGTCGAAATATTGAATTTAATTAACATTTTGAAAATAAAGGATATTTGTTGAAATTTTTGGTCTTGTAAATATGTGGCACAGGATTTGCGGAATGGGCTTTGCCAGTATTTATTCTGGTTCAAGATAATAAAAGCGCTGTGGAGTGATCCAGCTTTACAGTAAAGATTTTAAACTTTCTTGACTGATGAGAAGTGTAAAATGAAAAAAATAATATTAGCCGCAGCAGCGGTAACTGCTTTTCCTGTACTGGCCGCAGCGCCGGTTCCTCCTGCGGGAGCAGAAGGCCCTAGTTTGAATGATCTCAAAGCTGATCCAACAAACACTCAAGAAGTACTGACATATGGTATGGGGTGGGGTCAACAGCGTTATAGTCCCCTGAAGCAGATTAATTTGAGCAATGTTAAAAATCTAGTTCCAGTTTGGAGCTACAGTTTGGCTGACAAACGCGCCCAGTCTACACAGCCACTTGTTAAAGATGGTGTGATGTATATCACTAATCATAACAGCACTGTAGCGGTTGATGCGGTGACAGGTCACCAGATCTGGAAGCAGACTTTCGATTACGATCCAGCGGTACCAGGTATTGTTTGCTGTGGTAACCATAACCGTGGCCCTGCTATCTACAACGGCCGTCTGTACCGTACAACTCTGGATGCACACGTTATCGCTCTGGACCTGAAAACAGGTGAAGAGATCTGGCGTTCTAAAGCGGCTGACTACAAAGATGGTTACTCCATGACTGTAGCGCCTCTAATTGCTAAAGGTGTTGTTATTACGGGTATCTCTGGTGCGGAATACGGTACGCGTGGTTTCCTAGATGGTTGGGATGCAAAATCTGGTAAGCACCTGTGGCGTAAGCATACTACAGCCGCTCCAGACGAAGAGGGTGGTGATACTTGGTTGCCGGGTCGTTATGAGCGTGGTGGTGCATCTACTTGGCTGACAGGTTCTTATGACCCAGAGCTGGATCTAGTTTATTGGGGTACAGGTAACGGTGGCCCTTGGAACGCAGCGTTCCGTGGCGGTGATAGTAAGCATATCGCATCTGTTCTGGCGTTCCGTCCTAAGACCGGTGACGTAGTATGGACTTACCAGTTCTCACCAGGCGATCCGTACGATTACGATGGCACCAGCGAAATGGTTCATGCAACACTGAAAGTTGATGGTAAAAAGCGTGATGTAATCATGCAGGCTAACCGTAACGGCTTTATGTATGTATTGGATCGTCAGTCCGGTGAGCTGCTAAAAGCGAATCCATTCGTAGACAAGATTACCTGGGCTAAAGGCATTGATCTGAAAACAGGTCGTCCAATCGATACGGAAATTACTAAAACAGTTCGTAAATCTGTAGAGATGGATAAACCAGTTGATATTTGGCCATCTGCTTGGGGTGGTAAAAACTGGTCGCCAATGTCTTATGACCCAGAGTCTAAGTTGGTTTACGCAAACACTCTGAACTTCGGTTTCCCATACCGTCCAATCCAGCCTAAATACCGTGCCGGTACTTTCTACATCGGTATGGAATGGGCAGGCTTTAGCTGGCCTGAGAACAACGAACGCGGCATCCTGCGTGCGATTGATCCTCTGACAGGTAAAGCTAAGTGGTCAACTCCTTTCGAAATTCCAAACTTTGCCGGAACTATGAACACTGCTGGTGACCTGCTATTCACCGGTGCCCTGACAGGTGAGTTCATGGCGTTTAACAAGAAGAACGGTAAGAAAGTGTGGGAGCACAAAACAGGCTCAGGCATCGTAAGTATGCCAATCACTTACGATGTTGACGGCATTCAGTACGTAACCATCGTTTCTGGTGTTGGTGGTGTATACCCACTGTACTCAGGTGATGAGCGTATGACGAATGTACCTGCGGGTGGTTCTGTTACTACTTACGCTCTGTTCGATAAATCTTACGCAAACCGTTAAGCACAACTGTAGTAATGGAAAGGGGCTTGTCGCTCATACTAGCCCCTTTTTTAGGTACGAAAATGAAACTAAAAAAAATAAATCTTAATTCGATTCTGGTAGTAGGTGCTTTTGCTGTGGCTTTAGCGGCAAATGCATCTGGAGTATCCAATAATGAACAAACTCAACGTGTAGAGGCTCAGGCTACAGGGGCTCATGTTGCGGAAGCGAAAACGGAGAGTGCAACGGAATATGACCTTGCAATAGCGAAAGAGGGTAAGGACGTTTACAACACTTTCTGCGTTCGTTGTCACGGCCCGAACATGGTTAACCCAGGCACTATCACGTATGACCTTCGTAAATTCCCCCATGATGAAAAAGACCGTTTCCTCAATTCCGTAACAAACGGGAAAAGGCAGATGCCACCTTGGGGGCATATCTTAACCAAAGAAGAAATCAACTCTATTTGGGACTATGTGTTAACCAAAGGGGAAATCTAATGTTTACATTAAATAATTATAAAAAAATTGCTGCAGTGGGTATAGCGATCACTTTTAGTATTCCAGCATTTTCTAAAGATGAACTACGTGTTTGCCTTCAAGAAGATAGCGCTCCTTACTCATATAAAATTAAAACTGAGAAGAAAGGCTTTGATGTTGATTTGGTTAGTGAAATAGCTAAAAAGATGGATCGAACTTTAAAGCTGGTCTGGTTTGAAGGTGAAGTAGAAAGAGAGAGTAGTGATGCTCTTGATGCTAATGCATTGCTTTCAAAAGGGAAATGCGATTTGGTGAGCGGTTATGCGCTTTTTGAAGGCTCCCTTGGCCGTCCTCCTGTTGAAAAATCTCGTTTGCCTGATATTGAGGGAGAACCTCGGTCTAAAAAATGGATTACGCTAGGAGTCCTGACAGCAAGTACTCCATATCTAAACGCTCCATTTACTATTCTTACTAATCAGAATTCTGGAATTAATGAAGATATATCAGATCTAAGAGAGCTGAAAGGTTATAAGCTGGCTGGCCTTCATGGCACTTTACCTCACCTAATCATGATGAGTAGTAACAAAGGGTACTTGGCAAATGATCTCAATAACTTACGTTGGGTAGATGACATCTATGGGCGTTTAGATGAAGGTAATTTTGACGCAATTCTCACTGAGCTCCATAAATTTGAACACTACCAACAACTAAATGTTGCAGAGGGTATTAAGCGCACTAAGTACCGACACCCTTTAAGTTTTAATCTGGGCTTTGTTGCATTAGAAGAGAAATCTGAGCTATTAAGGCAGGTTAATCTTCAAATTCATAAAATGTTGAAAAGTGGTGATATCGAGAAAATTTCACAACGAAATGGTATTTCCTATGTAGCACCTACGCGTCCATATGTGCTCAGAAGAGATGTGTTGATGAGTTATTTATTCTGATTAAGAGCTAGGTAAATTGTAATGAAGAAACTAAATAAGTTTGTTGTTATATTTTTGTTCTCTGTATCTGCTCAATCCCATAGTAATCAGATATGGAATGGTAAATCGGGATATATCGAGTTTGCTGATGGTTCAAAAAGTTGTGAATCTAATTCCTCCTCTAAAGGGGTAACCGAACCTGGAGCGGATCATAGGCTTACATCTATTTTTAGCATGCTGACTGTTTCTGCAGATAAAGATAAGAATAGCTATTTTGTAAAAAGTTCTGAGCATGAAAATAATCCTGTTTTTTCAGAATCAGAATCTAATCTTCTTGGAAATAAGGTTGCTTTGTGTTCAGAATTGCTGCAGCAAGGTAAAAAGATTAATTTTAGTCTGTCTGGGCTTAAACGTTCCTTAATTGGCTCTAGCTATTTAACGAGTACTGGGACGATATCAATTGAAAATGATCGGTTGAATATTATTTTCGGTCATATTCTTGTTGATAAAAAAAGAAAGTACATACGTTCCAGTGGTTCTATGGCACACGGCCGTTATCCGGATGATCGAGAATTAATGGGTTTTAAACTTCCAGTAGGTAACGATGAGCATTCATTTGAAGAAAAATGGATGTTGAATCTCTTTCCTGGAGCTAAGCATGTAAACCAGCGCAATGACTGGATTAGTATCGACTTGACTCGTTCTTATGAGCGGGAAAAACTCTTCAAATCACCAAATGATCATGCTTCTTCCTCTGAGCTGAAAGCTGAACCATATGCAGAATCAGTAAAAGCTAAGTTGGAAAAGTTAAAAGAAATGCATGATCAGGGACTCGTGCCTGAAACAATTTATCTTGAAGAAGTCAGAGTAATTCTAAAGGGCATGTAATTTCAGATCATTGAGGGCAGTATGCTGGCTAATTTTGAAAGGAAGCTCAGATTCTCCCGAATAGGTTATTCAGAACTCGAGTCAATTTTTCAGGTACCAAAATGGATTCAGCTCTATCAGAAAACTTTTGGCTTGGCCTATGGCGTGGGTTTTAGTGATGCATCATTTCAATCATTAGATTGGAGTATGCACGAGTATTTGGGAAATTTTGACTCGAATTCTGAGGGTATTTATTTATCAAGGTCTTACAGGGGCAATGTGGATAATGGGAATATGTTTTTTGGCGAAGATTATGAGCTTCTTAAACAAGGAATGAAGTCATCTTGTATCATATTAATTGCTAAAAAGGATCTCATCTTATCATCAGAATATAAAAAAATAATTATTGATGAATGTGCTATTAAAGAGCAAAAATCAATTAAAAATTTATCTAGTATTAATCTATTTGATTTGCCCCTTCGGAGCCATATTATACTTCTTGATTCTTTTTAGCATTCATAGATTGAATCACCTCCAACTTCTTTATATTTCCCCCTTTGTTAAAAGCAACAGTTGTTCTAATTCTGTTGGCACATTTGTAACCTTTTTCATATTTAACCTCCCCTGGAGGCTATGTATTTGGGTTGTTTGTGGTTTTGGCCTGTGAATTGCTTTTTATTCTCGCAAGGGTTAATCGAGATTTCCTTATAAAAATAAGCCAGTTATACCGACAGTAAGATTAATAAGAGCTTCTTATGGCATTAATAGTAAAAATTGTATTGCTCTGCATACTCACTCTTCACTCTTATGCTAGTGAATACCCTAAAATGCGTGTTGCTGTATTACAGTTTGGTACATTGAGCTGGGAGATGGATGTTATTCGCCATCATGGTCTGGATAAAAAATACCAGTTCCACCTCGAAGTCACTCCGGTAGGGAGTAAAAATGCCACCACTGTCGCTCTGCAAAGCGACGCTGCCGACGTAATTTACAGTGATTGGGTATGGGTTAATCGTCAACGCCATAATCAAAAAAATTATGGTTTCTCTCCTGTTACATCTTCAGCCGGTGGTGTCTACGTGAATCCAGAATTTAAAGCCGAGGGTCTTAAGGATCTTAATGGCATGAGACTGGGCGTAGCGGGAGGCCCTGTAGATAAAAGCTGGTTATTACTACAGGCCTATAGCCGGAACACACAGGGAATTAATCTGCAGGCACAGATAGAACCTGTTTTTGCTGCACCGCCTCTTCTGAATAAGCTGATGTATGACCAGAAAATTCCCGCTTCGTTGAATTTCTGGCATTACAGCGCCCGTTTAAAAGCTAAAGGCTTTACTCCGGTAATCACCGTGCATGAGATGCTTGAAGGACTTGGTATTAAGGTTCAAGTGCCTCTTGTGGGATGGGTCTTCTCTGAAAAGTGGCTTGGGTCAAATAAGGAACTCCTGAATAAGTTCCTTCTGGCTTCAGCTGAAGCGCGGGAGATTCTGTTGACTTCTGATCAGGAGTGGCAGCGGATAAAACCTCTTACAAAGAGCGAAAATGACGCCATTTTTATTGCCCTAAGAGAGGAATATCGAAAGGGTGTTTTAAAACAGTTCACCGCCGAACATCTTAAGGCCCTTGAGCAGCTTTACTCTATTTTTGTACAGGAGGGAGGTAAGGGGCTCACAGGAGGGGCTGATCGTTTAGATCCAGATCTGTTCTGGATGCCTTCGAAATCTGGCGTTACCAGAGTATCCATGGGAGGTGGTTTTGAATAGATTTAATCGCCTTGTCCTAAGTATTGCCCCTTTACTGGTTGTCTGTGCCTGTTGGGAAATAGCTGCACAGCTTATTAACAGCAGTAACTTACCCGGAGTCATTGCAGTTATTACCAGCCTTTATGAACACCTCCGGGAAGGTGAAATGCTGAATCACCTCTCGCTAACATTAATGCGTGTTGGGATCAGTTTTGCCATTGCGATGTTATTGGGGGTGTTGCTTGGCATTATTATGGGTGCGTTCCCTAAGTTGAATCAGGGGGGGGATTCATTGCTTGTTATTGCCCTGAATGTCCCGGCATTGGTCACTATCTTACTCTGTTATATCTGGTTTGGTTTGATCGAGGCCGCTGCTATTGCAGCCGTAGCGATCAATAAAATCCCAACGGTTGTTGTCATGGTGCGTGAGGGTGCAAGGGTTGTCGATCGTGACCTTTTACAGGTTGCCCAGGTCTATCGTGTCACTCCATACGCCTATTTTTTTCGTGTTTACCTCCCGCAGTTGTATCCATTCATTATGGCGGCAGCCCGTTCTGGCTTATCGCTGATATGGAAAATAGTACTCGTTGTTGAGTTGTTAGGGCGCAGTGACGGTGTTGGTTTCCAATTGGGTACATTTTTTCACTTTTTTGATATCGCCAGCATCCTTGCATATACCCTGGCATTTGCGGTTGTGATCCTGTTGATCGAAGGTTTCATCATGCGTCCACTTGATCGTTATATCGCCCGAGGTGGTTATGGTCAGTCTTAATCTTGCTATCGATAAAAAATTCTATGCAGATACATCTGAGCAGGTTCTGGGTGATATCAAAATACGCATTCCCAGCGGTCAGTTTGTTGCCTTAGTAGGGCCATCCGGAACTGGCAAAACGACATTGCTGAATATGATTGCAGGTCTGGAAAAAAGTCAGTTGGGTTCTGTCACCTTGGATCTGAAACCTGTTCAGGAACAGCCCGATTGTAATATCAGTTATATCTTCCAGCAGCCGAGACTGATGCCTTGGTTAACAGTGGCAGAGAACCTTAAGCTAACAGCTCCGGACTGTGACTCTGATGAGATCGAGCAGATGCTGCAAAGGGTCGGGTTGGAAGGTAAGTCCAGTTGTTACCCCCGGCATTTGTCTGGAGGCATGCAGAAGCGGGTTAGTATCGCTCGTGCGTTTCTAAGTGAACCTGACCTTCTGCTTCTTGACGAACCCTTTGTTTCCTTAGACCTGCCTACCGCGGAAAACCTTAAATGTATTTTGGAAGAGCTCTGGAAAGAGCGTAAACCAACTGTAGTTTTTGTCACGCACGATCTGGATGAGGCGATCCGGCTCGCGGATCGTGTTCTTTTTCTTTCTAAAGCACCGGGCTCTTTGATCAGGGATCAACAAGTTGAGCTTCCAAGGCCCCGTGCTGAATCTACTCGTTCGTTTCTTTTCTGGAAAAAACAGCTTCTGGAAAACTTTCCAGGCTTGCTCGAAGGGCAGTTGCAGAAACGTGAACCCTCTCTAATGAATGTATCGAATGTATCGGAGGATTGCGCGTGAATAATCACTCTGCACTTTTGCTGAATGCTGTCAGTAAAAACTATGGTCAGGTCAAAGCCCTGAAAACCGTGAACATCAATATTGAAAAGACTGAATTTGTAGCGTTGCTAGGGCAGAACGGTGCAGGTAAAACCACCTTGTTTCAATTGCTCACTGGTCTGTTTAATTCAGATGAAGGTGAAATCAGAGTCTGTGGTAATGATATTCGACGCAAACCTATTCCCGCCCTGTCATCCATAGGCGTTGTTTTTCAGCAGGCAACTCTGGACCTGGATCTTACCGTTCACGGAAATCTAAAGTTTCACTGCCTTCTGCATGGCCTCAGCAGAAAAGAAGCGGAAAGCAGGATTGATGATGAGTTGCAGCGGTTTGGCCTTGAAGAAATTAAAAATAAAGCCGTACGCAGCCTCAGTGGCGGTAACCGTCGCAAGGTTGAGCTGATCCGGGCTTTATTGCATCGCCCCAAAGTTTTGTTAATGGATGAAGCGACGGTTGGGCTTGACCCGGAGTCCAGACACTCATTGGTTGAACATGTTCGTTCCTTGTGTCGCGAACGCAATATGGCTGTTCTCTGGAGTACCCATATTGTTGAAGAGGTCCAGTCCGCAGATCGTGTAATCGTATTGCACAAAGGCCAGATCCTGGCTGATTCCACACCTACACAGCTGGTAGAGGAGAGCAGTAAACCTGCTTTATCTCTGGCGGATGCATTTTTACAACTCATTGGTACTAATAAAAATACAGGAGTCGTTTATGAATAAGTTTGTTAAGGGGTTATCAGCAGGCATATTGGCTGTGAGTTTAAGCATGGCTGCTAATGTCCAGGCTAAAACAGATTATGTTTATGTCAGCAGTGAGAAAGATCATGTTGTAACTGTGTTTAATGCCGATGGCATGGACAAAGTTACAGAGATTAAAACCAGTGAGCGTCCACGTGCCATGAAATTGAGTCAGGATGGCTCTCTCTTGTATGTGGCTTGTGGTGATGATGATGCGATTGATGTCATTGATCTGGCTACGATGAAAGTGAAACAGACCATCGATATCGGTGAAGATCCAGATCGTTTTGATATTTCACCGGATGAAAAATTCCTGTATGCCTCAAATGAGGATGATGGTCTGGTAACAATTTACTCTCTGGAAGCCGATGAAAAAGTAGCAGAGATTGAGGTGGGTGAAGAGCCTGAAGGCGTTCTGGTAAGCCCGGACAATAAGCTGGTTTATGTGACTTCAGAAGTTGCCAACATGGTGCATGTGATTGATGTGGAAACACAGGAGATCGTTAAGGACATTGTGGTGGGTAACCGTCCACGCCGTATGGAACTGACGCCTGATTTGTCTGAACTATGGGTAAGTAATGAGGTTGGTGGCACCATTACTATTCTGGATACAGCAACTTATCAACCTAAGGCTGAACTTAAGTTTGCTCCAAAAGGTATGCGACCAGAAAGTATCTCCCCTGTAGGTATGGCAATGACCAAAGATGGCAAATATGCCTATATCACTCTGGGTGGTGCAAACCATGTAGCTCTTGTGGAAACCGCTACTCACAAAGTTCTGGACTACATTCTGGTGGGCAAACGTGCCTGGGGTATCAGCCTGAACAGTGATGAAAGCCGCCTCTATGTGACCAATGGTAAGAGTGATGATCTGGCGGTTATTGATACAAAGAAAATGAAGGTGATTAAGTCTGTACCAGCAGGCCGTGTACCTCATGATGTGGTGGTGGATCACTAATGACTAAATCCATTCTTTGGATGGTCAGACTGTTGTGCGTAGCCAGTATTCTGGCTACCACTGCAGTTCATGCTGCGGATCTGGTGCCGCTTAAGTTGGCGCTGATCGAGTATGAAGACGATCCCCGTTACAAAGATGCCATTATAGACGCCCGCTATCAGGCTCAGCCCTGGGGACGGTTAGACGCGGCTGCCAAATTGGCGATCAAAGAGTCTAAGTTCACCGCCAAAGCTAAAGGTTTCAAGTTTGAGCTGGATACTCATGAGGTGAGTTCACTGGATCAGGTCCCGGGGCTGGTTAAGGCATTAGAGGCTAAAGGAGTTCAGTTTTTCCTACTTGATCTGCCAGATGCCGGCATTGAGGCTGCAGTTCAGTCCAGCAATAGCCAGACTACTTTATTTAATCTGAGTGCACTGGATGATTCGCTGCGTAATCAAAGCTGTGAAGCAAACCTGATTCATATGGCACCGAGTCGACGTATGTTGACTGATGCGCTGGGTCAGTATCTGGTCTCTAAAAAGTGGCGCAAAGTATTGGTATTGCATGGAGATTCTGCGGCGGATCAGAACTATCTGGAAGCATTACAAGTCTCCGCGAAAAAGTTTGGCCTTAAGCTGGTTGATAAGAGACTTTACAAATTAGGAAATGATCCGCGTCAGCGTTATCAAAACAATATCGCTTTACTCACGGCTAAGGGTGAGTATGACGTGATCTATGTAGTTGATTCCAAAGGTGAGTTTGCGGTTGATGTGCCTTATTCAGTCGTACAGCCACGACCAGTCGTTGGGTCAGCTGGGTTAGTGGCAGATTGGTGGCATTGGGCCTGGGAGCGTAATGGCGCACCGCAGGTGAACAAACGATACCGCAAGAAAGGTAAGCGCCAAATGACCGGCTACGACTGGTCGGCCTGGTTAGCGGTGAAGGTTCTGGCTGAAGCAGCATTGCGTCAGGATCAGTTCGAACCGGATTCTCTTAGAAAGGATCTTCTATCTGAGTCATTTAAAATTGATGGGGCTAAGGGTTATCCGCTTAATTTCCGATCCTGGAACAATCAGTTGCGCCAGCCAATTTTCCTAACCTCACTCAACCGGGTGATTAACCGGGCTCCAATCGAAGGTTTCTTGCATCCGGTGAACAATCTGGATGTATTGGGTGATGATGTTAAAGACACCCAATGCCGCATAGGTCAGGGGCGTTGATATGAGAGCAGCACATGGGTTTAATGCATTTGTGGCGCTGTCGTCTCGGGAAACGGGAAAGTTTCTGCGCCAAAAAGGCCGGTTGTTTTCAGCATTAGTCAGGCCTGCGCTGTGGTTACTGGTCTTTGCGGCTGGTTTTCAGAATGTCTTTGGTGTGGCGGTGATCCCCCCTTATGAATCTTATATTGAATATGAGGTTTATTTGACGCCCGGCCTGTTGTGCATGGTTATGCTCTTCAATGGTATGCAGTCGTCTCTGACTATGGTTTATGACCGGGAAATGGGGTTGATGCGTTTACTTCTGACTGCGCCGCTTCCTCGTTGGTACATCCTGTTCTGCAAACTGCTTGCAGGCACTTTGTTATCGCTGCTACAGGTCTACAGTTTCCTGGTGATCTGTTGGTTCTTTGAAGTCGACCTTCCTCTGTGGGGGCCGTTAACGGCGTTGCCTGCATTCCTGCTCGCTGCTCTTATGCTCGGATCTCTGGGCTTGTTGTTGTCCATTACAGTTAAACAGTTGGAAAACTTTGCCGGCATGATGAACTTTGTGATTTTCCCAATGTTTTTTATCTCACCGGCTTTGTATCCGTTGTGGAAACTGGAAGAAGCGGGAGCCGGGGTGGTGTTTCTAATCGCCAAGTACAACCCTTTTACCTACGCAGTTGAATTGGTTCGTTTTGCCTTATACGGGCAACTGAATATGCAGGCTTTGGTCGTGGTTAGTGTCGCGTTTCTTGTTTTCTTTTTACTCGCTGTTTGGGGTTATGACCCCCAGAAGGGATTGATAACTCGTCGATAGAAATGAGTATGAATTGTAAAAATATTTTAAATCTAACTTTTTGGCACTCTGATTGCAGTTATATGTCATTGTAACATTTTTGTTATTCCCAGCACTGTAAATGTGATGGAGCTATTGGTTTTTATTGAAAGCGTGCTTCTTTGATTCACCTCTCTCCAATCGCTAAACTGCAGCGATTTACCGCCATGTCACGGCGGGTTTGGCCCTGTTCTGCAGGGCCTTTTTTTATTTGGTAAAAGTGTAGCCTTTTGAGCCTGTTGCTTTTTTAAAACGCTACATTTGTACCCTAATAATATTTGTTTTGTATTAACAGCAAAAAAAGGAATATTTCCTATAACGGCTAACTATTGACATGGAAAATAATGTTGAGACCGTTTTGGTGATTGGAAGCGAAATAATTATCAATAGTTTATGGTCCAAGATATATAGGCAATAATAAAATGAAATTACAAAAACAGATATGGTCAAAGGTATTAGTCGGCACATTAGGATGCAGTACCGTTACAGTAGCAGTAGCTGAGGTTACTCAACTTGAGGGGGTTGAGGTAATTGGAACCACTCCTATTCATGGAGTGGGTATGGATAAGAACCGAATCGCTGCAGCTGTCCAGACAGCTAACAGTGAAGATATTGAGAAATCCCAGTCTCTGAATATAGCGGAACACCTACGTTATAACTTCAGTAGTGTGACTATCAACGAAGCGGTAAATAACCCATACCAGCCGGATGTGCAGTACCGTGGTTTCACGGCTTCTCCTCTTTTAGGTTTGCCACAAGGTCTGTCTGTATATGTAAATGGTATTCGTTTTAACGAGCCGTTTGGTGACACTGTGAACTGGGACCTTTTACCTGAAGGTTCCATTGATTCTATTAACCTGTTTGCTGGTTCTAACCCTGTGTTCGGTCAGAACACTTTGGGTGGTGCACTTTCGATCCAGACCAAAAATGGTTTTGATAACCCGGGTAGTCAGGTAGAAGCTTCAATAGGTTCTGATGATCGCTATAACGTTGAAGTTCAGACCGGTGGAAACGATGGTGAGTTTGGTTACTACGTTATTGGTAACTACTTTGAAGAAGATGGCTGGCGCGATGCCTCTCCAACAGAAGTTCAGCAGGCATTGGCAACTCTGACCTGGCGCGGACAGGAAGGTAATATCGAACTTACCGCTGCTGCCAATAACAACACTATGATTGGTAACGGTGCTGCACCGATCGAGCTTCTTGAAGTGGAAGGCCGTGAATCTATCTACACTCAGCCTGACCAGACTGAAACTAATCTTGCCCTGTTAACCTTAAGCGGTGACACCTGGATTGATGACGATACTCAGCTTGCTGGTAACCTTTTTTATCGCCGCAACAAAGTTGAAACTTTGAATGGTGATGACAGCGACTATGCAGCGTGTTTGGTTGATGCTAACAATGCAGTTCAAAACTCATTCGAAGAAGGCGATGCGATCCCAGGTGGTCAGTTCCTGTCTTTGTGTGAATTTGAAGGTGATGAAGACGATCCATTTGACGCTGATGACTATGAAGCGGTTGAGTTCCGCGGTTTCGATGATGATGACTCTTTGACGGCTGTGGATCCAGCTCTTGCGGCTGAACTGGCTGGTGAAGATGAGCTGATCGATGGCACATTGAATACCTCTAAAACTGAGATGGAATCTTTTGGTCTGGCATCTCAGATGACTTTCCTGGGTGACTGGAATGGCAAAGAAAATCAACTGACCATTGGCGGTAGTGTTGATTATTCTGAGATTGATTTCGAATCAGCTACACAGTTTGCAGAGTTGCGTAATGAAGAAGGCGAAGACCGTGGTGTATCCGGTCTGGGCATCTACGATTATGAAGCAGATGTTCGCCTGGAAACGGATGTGACTAACATCGGTTTATACTTCACTGACACTGTTGCACTGTCTGACGTTCTGGACCTGACTCTGTCTGGCCGATACAACTACACTCGTATCGATATGCTGGGTATTGGTGAAGAGAACTTGGACCTGACTGGTAAACACACTTTTAAACGCTTCAACCCGGCTGTAGGCCTTACTTACCAGCTGTCTGAAGAAGCTAATGTTTACGGTAGTTACTCTGAATCTTCCCGTGCTCCAACACCCGCGGAGCTGAGTTGTGCGGATCCGGATGACCCGTGTCGTCTGCCAAACGGTTTCGTATCTGATCCACCACTGGATCAGGTTGTGGCGAAATCTTTTGAAGCGGGAGTTCGTGGTCAGCAACAGGGTTACCGTTGGTCTGCAGGTGTATTCCATACTACAAACCATGATGACATTTTATTCCAGAATGCAGGGACAGCTGCATCAGAAGGCTACTTTGCTAACGTAGGTGAAACACGCCGCATGGGTGTAGAGCTGGCTGCAGCTAAGCGTTATGAAAATCTGACTCTGGGTCTTTCTTACACATTCATGGATGCGACTTTCCAGACTGGGTTTGATTCTGTAAGTAACAATAATCCACAAGGCGATACTCGTCCGGTTGAAAAGGGTGACTCTATTCCAGGTCTGCCTGAGCACAACCTGAAGATTGTTGCGGACTGGGCTGTCACATCTAAATTTGATTTAGGTGCAGAAGTTACTTATCAAAGCAGCCAGTACTATCGTGGTGACGAAGCAAATGAAAACGAAAAAGTTGATGGCTTTGCTTTGCTGAACCTGCGCGGTGTCTACAAGCTGGGCAACGGTGTTGAACTGTTTGGCCGTATCGATAACGTCTTCGATAAAGATTATGAAACGTTTGGTGTATACGGTGAGTCTGAAGAAGTTCTTGAAGATATGGGGATTGAAGATCACCGTTTTGTCGGACCGGGTAAACCGCGTTCAGGTGTGATCGGTATCCGTGCTAAGTTCTAACTCGTTTGTTAGCGATTGTGGTGGTCGGCCCCTGAACCACCCTAAAAGTATATGGGCGGGGCTGTAATGCCTCGCTCATTTACATCGCTTAGCTCCTTTACGCCAGCAATGATATTTTCATTGCTGGCGCATTTCGTTCTGATTATCTGGTTTTTGGTTAATCCAGTACCTTTGGAACAACTCCTTGCTTATGGCTCTCCTCAGGCAAAAACGGTTTCGCAAACGGTACATATCCAGGTAGCAGCGCTTCCTCAACCGGAACCAAAGCCAGAGCCGAAGCCAGAACCAAAGCCAGAACCAAAGCCAGAACCAAAGCCAGAACCAAAGCCAGAACCAAAGCCAGAACCAAAGCCAGAACCAAAGCCAGAACCAAAGCCAGAACCGAAGCCAGAACCGAAGTCAGAACCGAAGTCAGAGCCGAAGTCAGAGCCGAAGTCAGAGCCGAAGTCAGAGCCGAAGTCAGAGCCGAAGTCAGAGCCGAAGTCAGAGCCGAAGTCAGAGCCGAAGCCAACCGTGGCTCCAACTGTAACTTCGCCACAGGTTCAGGAACTGCCGAAAGGTGTTACAAACGGAGTGCTGAATAAACTGGTGACATCGCCAAAATATAAAGCGAAACCTGTTGCTCCAAAGTATCCGAGAAAGGCGCTAAGAAAACGTCAAGAGGGTACGGCCTGGATTCGCATTTTGGTCAGTGCTGATGGTGTGAATACTGAGATTGTTCTGCATAAAAGCAGTGGTTTTGAAAGTCTGGATGAAGCAGCCTTAAAAGCAGTACGGCTGTGGCACTTTGAACCGAGTTTAGTGAATGGTTTAAGGTTTTCTAGCTGGGTTGAGGTGCCTGTAATTTTTACTATTCGCAAATAGGCCTTAAACTTTTAAAACTCCAGATACCATAGCAATATGGATCAATTCAGAAGATGTTTTTATGTTCAATTTATTTTTAATTTGTGTGTTGTAATTGGCAATAGTTTTGTAACTTAAGCATAAATTATCTGAAATTTCATGAGTGTTTAAGCCTTTTGCCAATAAGCAGAAGACGTCAAATTCTCGAGGAGATAATTTATCTATAGGCCTGATATCAGAGTCGATCTCTTTCTTAGCTTCAATAAAATATTTCATGTCAAATGGGTAGTTGGTGTCTATGTAATAATTTCCGTTATAAACCTCAACGATAGCTTTGGCCATGATGTCGGCTTCGCTATTTTTATTTATATAACCAATTGCGCCTGCCAACATGGAATGTTCAATATAGGCTGGAGAATCATGAATGCTGTATACAAGGATAACTACGTTTGGATATTTTTTATGTAGACGACGGATTGTTTCGAGGCCGCCTATACCGGGCATAGAAATATCAATAACCACAACATCATATGCTTGTTGATTATAAATTCGTAAAGCTTCCTCTCCGGTAGATGCTTCAGATATTTTCGCTACAAAATCAAAACATGATATGAGCATTTTAAAGCCTGCTCTGACAACTGCATGATCATCTACCAATAAAATATTTATTTTCATTTTTAAAATGCGGGTATTATTGCTTTTATATTTACGCCTTTATTATGTTTTGAGGTAATGCTAAATTTTCCACCTTGGCTTTTGGATCTTTCCTTCATTCCTCGTAATCCAAAACTAGTATTATAATTTTCATTTGGTAAACCTATACCATTATCTTCTATTTCAATTAGTACTTCTGAATCCTTAAAAAAAGCTAATGATATGGTCGTTTCTGAAGCAGAAGAGTGCTTGGATATGTTGTTTAAGGCTTCCTGGATTATTCTATAAAAGTGAATCAGCTTTTCTTTTTTTAATTTATCTATAGATTTTTCATATGAAAAAATTACTTTGATTTCTGGGTTATTTTTCCGCCAATCATTGATCAGGGTTTTTATGGTTTCACCTAGCCCTAAATCATTTAGGCTGAGCGGATGAAGGCTTTGCATACGTGAACTGACAATATTAGATAGATGGTCACAAGTATCAATAATAGTATTTGACGCGACATATGTACCAGAATGCGATTTTTTTGTTGCATAAGCTACAGCTCTTATTGCAGCAATAGATTGTCCCATTTCATCATGTAGCTCTTGTGATATAGATTTTCTTTCATTTTCTTGAACTTGCAGGCTATGATATCTGAGTTCATTGTTTTGTTTGTGTGCTTCTTTAAGTGCTTCTATAAGAGTATTTATGCTCATCGCGATAGCATCAAGCTCGCTTATCTTATATCGAGGTAATTGTTGTTCATATTCACCAGTAGTTATGTTGTTTAAACTGAATATGATGCTCTTGACAGCTTTAAAGGTGTAGTTGAATACAGCATTTATTACTATAAAAACAGTAGTTAGTATAACAAGGATTGACCAAACTAAAGTCTGAAATTCTTTCCAGGTCTCTTCAATTTCATCAACAGGGTCTGCTGAAATCTCTATATAATTTATTGTGTCACCATGAGTTTTTATGTTGTGCTTCAATGTGGGGAAATCAGTAGTTATGGTATTTACAAACCAAATCGGAGGGGATGTATTACCATTAAATATTAAATTAGCCTCTTCATTTTGGATTCTTTTGCTATTGAGCAATTCTATCTCTATATGCCTGCTCTCATTTAGCTTTGATATGAGGCTAGGCCAGTGAACCTTGTCCTGATATGGCAATGTTTCCTTGCTTATGCTGGAATCTAATATTGTCTTAACTAAGTTAAAGGAAGAAGAAACTTCCTCAATTACAGACTTCTTTGCTTCCCTAATTGCAATGAATCCACCTGTAACGAGTATTACTATGAAAATGCATAGTATTCTAATATTGACGTGGTACCTTAGGCTCATCATTCTGCTAACTCCATTTTATCTAGCTTACAGCAGGATGTGTGCCATCTTTCCTTTAGTTTTTGGTGTGAATATCTATTAGTTTTATGGGTGTTTTATTTTTTTGTTTTACAAGGTAGGTGTAGATAATTGATTTATACTAATTTAATAATTTTTATTTTAATTGATAAGTTTATTAAGTTTCATTAAATAACATACTTCATGAAATCGATAAAATAGTGGGCGATGACTCTAACTCTTAATGATATTCGTGACTAACTTGCAGACATGGTTTTCCTTCCAGTAAAGGTAATGTAATTTAGAATTAATAATATCTGGTATTGTTGGAATAAAGCATGATGAGATCATTCATCATGGTGGGGCTTTCTGCCTTCGCGCCAATGTGATCAGAATGGGAAATATAATTATCAGCTATTGGAGTATTTCAGAAAGATAAAGTGCTCTGATGAAGAGCGTATAGAAATTATTTCTGGATTCTTTCTAGAAAATATTCATTGGAGTTGGCTGAAAAAGTTGCATATATTGCTGATGATTAAACTGCTTATATCTTATTATAGAGGGCCATATCGAGGCTGTGTGAATCGCCACCATTTTGATAGACAGCTCCTAACTATAAATGAAATATCAGCTGAATGCATAGAGTATGCCTTTATGGCTCGAAGGTGTTGATGTAGGATTATGTGAACGTAGTCAAAGCGTTTCGCACATACGTACCTGTCTAATCAAAAGGATCCAAAAGCTGCCCTCAGGCCACTGCTGTCCCATAGTTTTTAATCATAAAGCGATCCTCATTTGAGGGTCGCTTTTTTGTTGATTTGGTGGCGAGGGGTTTAACAACTCAAATAACGATTTTTTATCGAACAGGTTAACCTGTACTACGCGTAAAATTCTCTGAACTGACCACCCCTTTCTTGCACAATGCTGGACGTAAGCCAGCAATAAGTAACTAATCATAGCGATCCAAATCTGGGTTAAAATAGCGTTTCTCGATGTGCCTAAAAATGCTTTTATCTTCAGATTCTGCTTAATCGTTTTGAAAAATATCTCGACATCCCAACGGCGTTTATAGATTGCGGCAATTGTGTTGGCTGCTAATGTAAAATTGTTGGTTAAAAAGCGGTAATGCTTGTTAGTCTCAGGGCAATCGTAACCAACTAAACGCAGCTTGGGGGCTCCTTGCCTGATAGCATGATCGCTATCTAATTGAATGATTTGGTCGTACATAACCTGACTGTTTGGCTTTACCGGGTTCCTTTTTAAGACGCTATAAACGGCCTTAGGCCGTATTCGAGTAACAAAGCTAACCCCTTGTTTTGTCAAAGAACCGTACCAACCATAGTCCACATAGCCTTTATCAAAGGCGACAATGTAGTGGTCAACTAATCCCGGACATTAATTTAG
>JAILXS010000019.1:0-11355 GCA_050789425.1 Neptuniibacter sp. | reverse complement strand
TCAAATTGTTAAAGAGCGTTGCTTGACTCACCCCACGCTGCGAAGCGTTTCGTCTCAAGCGAGGCGCGTATTTTACTTCGCGCCGATTTAAAGTCAACTATTATTTGATGTTTTTTCTTAACGTTTCGCATCAAATCTGGCTTTAAATCTAACTTCCAGAGGGCAACCACAAAATAAACAAAAAACCTTGTAGATCAATCTCTTAAAAGCCCTAAAACTCATCCGCTTTGCACTTAAACTGTGCTGCGTCTCAAGCAAGGACGGCGAATTCTACAGAGATAAAACGAGGGGTCAACTGTTTATGTAAAAAAGTTTCAAAAAACTTACATATTGCTGAAACAATAACCAAACCGGCTTAAAAAATGGACATATATTGATCATGCAATCAAAAAGGGCGCAATACAGCGCCCCTTTAAACAGCTTATGTCTAAACAGATATATAGTTTAGAGGTATCACTGTGCTCCACAGTATTACCGAGGTGACAATAATGCCGACAAGAGTACAGAGCCCAACCGTCAGTATGGAAGTTGAGAACATAAACGCCCTTTCCTCAGGAATTCTCATAATGACGGGTACACCGGTATACAGAAGATATACCGTATAAGAGATGGCCACTAATCCGACAGCCACATTAAACCATAGCAACGGATACAGTGCCGCTAACCCTGAAAGAAACAAGGGCGTGGCTGTATAGGTAGCCAATGACAGGCAATCTTCAAAACTTACATTGCCTCCGTAGTTTTTTTCCATCCAGCGGATTGTGTACGTTATAAAAGCCACAGCAACCCACATAGCAAAGTAAAACGCGACAGCTGCAGGTAAAGCGCTCATCGCCTCTAGTTTCACATATTCTGAACCCGCAATACTCCAGCCCACCTGCGTAGTACCAATAAACATTGATATTGCAGGTATCGCAGCCAGAACACTGATTTGCTGGAGAAAGATATGCGCAGAACTAAAATGCTCTTTCCTAATCTGTCCCCATTCCTCTTTTGGGTGATACAGTATTCCCATCATATGTTGAATAAACATGATGCATCCTCTCTTTATATTAGATGCAACACCACTCCGTTAGCGCAGCATCAATTACAAACTTATTTCCATTCCTGCTTTTCTCCATTTCCACAGATTGATCGCACATTTACTTTGCACGCCTGGCGTGCGGCCACTTTTATAAGCGCCTTTATAGGTAGTGATCTACCAACAAAATTACAAACAACATCATGATGTAATTGATGCTGTATCTGAATAACGCCATGGGTACTCCTTGAGGCTTATGCCACAAGCGATAAACCCAATATATAAATCTCGCATTTATAAGGCTCACAGTTATTAAATATGCATAACCACTCATGCCCGTCATAAACGGCAGAAGTGTTGTTACTATCATCAATAAGCTGTAGAGCAGTATTTGAAGTTTGGTGTACTCCTCACCATGAGTCACTGGCAGCATTGGAACACCGGCTTTCTCATAATCATTTAACCTGGCGATACACAGGGACCAAAAATGCGGTGGCGTCCAGGCAAATATAATCAGTACCAGCAATAAACTATTTGGCTCCACTGCTCCGGTGATCGCTGTCCAGCCCAATAGAGGCGGCGCAGCACCAGCAACACCTCCGATTACTATATTTTGTGGTGTCGCCCTTTTAAGCCAAACGGTATAAACCAACGCATAACCCATTAGTGCAAACAGTGTTAACCACGCAGTTAAAGCATTAACCATCACCACCAGGATAGAGATACCTAACACCCCTATCACTGCTGCAAATAACAGGGCCTGTTGTGGAGAAAGCCGCCCCTGCGGTAATGGCCGCCCTTTTGTACGCGCCATCTTCTCATCAATTTTACGGTCCATGACATGATTGACCGCTGCAGCAGAACCCGCAGATAAACCTATACCTAATAAACCAAATAAAACTTTGGATAGATCCGGTATGCCTGGAACCGCCAGAAACATTCCTACGACCGCAGTGATCAGCATCACCAGAACGACCTTAGGTTTGCAGAGTACTAAATAGTCCCGCCAGGAAACCTGGTCGACAGAAACCGCAGCCAGTTGACGATTATTCATAACGTACTCCTTCTATCGTCTTTATTTCAGCGTATATCCAAAGTAATGAGAGTAGTAATGCAATCGCGACAGCATGATGCAGCATCGCAAGTGACGAGGGCACCGCAAAAATAACGTTTAAAGCACCCAGTACTAATTGCATCATTACCAATAAAGAAAAGAACATCAGTGGTTTAACTAAACCTGGTAGATGGGAAAGTTTAAAAACCAGAACTATCGCCATCAAAACAACCGTAACAGCTCCGATTCGATGACCAATTTGTATTGCTGACCTCGCTTCAACCGGCAACAGCCCTCCCTGATAGTTTGGACCCACAACGGCCATAGGGTTAAAACCCTTCTTAAAGTCTGGTCGAATCTCTGATTCCGGATTGCAACTAAACCAATGGGCACAGGCCGGTCCCGCGTAGTTGGAACTGGTCCAACCCCCTAAAATAATCTGCAGCAATAAAACCATGATAGCGAGTCTGACCAGGTTCATATGGGAGATTCGCTCTTCCGTTGCTAAACCAGCAAACACCTGCCTAAGCCGGATTCGCACAAAGATCAGCAGGGTGAGTGTTACCACTCCACCTAAAAGATGTAATGTCACCACCGGAGGATAAAGTTTCAGAGTTACTGTCCACATCCCAAACAAAGCTTGAATTATGACTAACACAAGCAGTCCAAAGCTCAACTTAACCGGATAACCCCTGATGCTACGTAACCTCAAGGCGATAAAAGCCATGACCGCAACTAACATCCCCAGACCACCGGCAAGATAGCGATGCCACATTTCCAGATCCGTTTTGTGTTTTTCCAACGGTATTTGAGGATAAGCATTTTGAGCTTGTTTGAGGGCTTCCTGATCACTGGGTAACACCATATGCCCATAACAGCCGGGCCAGTCAGGGCAACTCAAACCCGCATCATTGATACGAGTCCAGGCTCCTAGAAGCACAACACAAAGCGCCAGGATAATGGCAACATTAGCGACTTTAAGAGCATGCTTCACATCCATATTCACATCACCTTCAGCCTATCCTTGAAACCTTTAACAGTTTGCGGAGATCCCGCAACATCTGTTTAGGAGGTTCATCTAAGGAATATCGAATAACCACATTACCTAACGGGTCGACTATCCAAACAGCAGCTCCCAGTTCTGGTAATTTTGAAGAGTTCAGGTCTTCTGGCTGTTTACTTATTCTGTATAACTGCACCCGATCACGATCTTTCCCTAATGCGGTATGCAGATTACCTAGAACGCCCCAGAGTTGATCGCAGTTTTTACGGCAATGATCAGGTGCTGTGAGTAAGAGCTGCCAGCCTTTTTGAGATGATTGATGCTGCCTTTGTAACTGCCACTGTTCAATATGCTGACCCGTAAGCAGCTCCCCTCCATGCTTTTTATCCTGTGGTAGCAGAACCCCAAAAAAGTACATCATCATGGCAACCAGTAACGGAACTAAACCCACGGACCAAATAAGCCAGAAGCTGACTTTATTCATACTTCACCTCCCTTTTTGTATGCTTCCAGCTCCAGATGATCAGCACCAGTAAAGCGAGAGCCATTGCAAACCACTGCAATGCATAAGCAAGGTGTTTCTCCGGCTTCATTACCGATACAGGCCAATCAAGACGTAATACAGGAATGACCGATGTTTTTACTCTGATCTCAATGGGAAGGATGTCAGTGCTCAGAAGCTGGCCAATATAAGTCGCATCCAACTGTTGAATACGAATCGGCCATGTCTGATCAACACTCAACGCCCCCAGGCTGAACCCAGGGCGAATCAACCTTGCTCCACCTTGAATGGAATTCAAACTCTGAGGAATTGTAACCACTGGCTTTTCAACTCTATTGTTGCCTGCCTTAATCCAGCCAAGATTAACCAAAACACGCTCACCAAGTTCAGTAGAGAAAGGCACCAGAACCTCAAAACCTAACTTGCCGTCCCGAAAGCGGTTTTCCAGCAGAAAATAATGCTGTCGATCAAAATAACCCTGTAGATTCAGGTTCATATACTGGCCTGATGAAAACTCAGAGAGTTCAGGTATCCGAGCCTGGACTTGTTGTTGTGACCAACTGTGTATCAGTTGTTGTTTTTGCTCAGCCCGGTCTACCTGCCAAAACCCCAGACCAATCAATGCTGGCACAAGCAGAGCTGCTGATACGATCAACATCCACTTGAAGGCAGGGGTTCGCTGGGCTTTACTCATCTACATCACCTGTATACTCTCTATTGTCTATGTCGCTTAAGTTATTACTTCTTATCCTCTTCGCAGCTGTCGTTATCAGCTTATTCTGTGGTTTGTTTTTCCTGATCCGCGATCAGGGTAAATCCCACCGCACCGTTAACTCTTTGTTTTTTCGTGTCGCCTTTAGCGTTCTGATCATCCTGGTACTTATCTATGGTTTTTACACCGGGGAGCTAAGACCACACTTCCCGTGAACAACCTAAAGAATGTATACAAACAGGAACAAACCTACCCAAACCACATCCACAAAGTGCCAATACCAGGCTACGGCCTCGAAACCAAAATGTTTATCCGCGCTGAAATGCCCTTTCAAAACCCTCAGAAAGATGATGATCAACATGATGGTTCCCAGAGTCACATGCATGCCATGAAAGCCTGTGAGAATAAAAAATGTAGCGCCATATATCCCGGCATTCAGCGTCAACCCAAGATCGTTATAGGCGAGCGCATATTCATAGGCCTGAAAATACAGAAACACAGCACCCAGCAGAATGGTCGAACCTAACCAGAACACCACCCGGGAACGTAAATTCATCTTCAGGGCTTTATGCGCCAGGGTCACGGTAAAGCTCGAAGAGATCAGCAATATCGTGTTCAACAAGGGGATGTGCCAGGGATCAATAATCTCTTTAGGTCCAGGGAAAGCTGATTGATCCGGTGTGGTCATAAGCGGCCATTCAGAACTAAACCCCTGCCAGAGCATATTAGAAACACCCTTTTCACCTTCGCCGCCCAACCATGGAACGGCCAAAGTCCGCACATAAAACAAAGTGCCAAAAAACGCTGCAAAGAACATAATTTCAGAGAATATGAACCAGCCCATACCCCAGCGAAATGAGCGGTCCATTTGCGGGCTATATAAACCCTGATGACTCTCATTAATCACATTGCCAAACCAACCCACCAATATCAGCCCCATTGCCAAGGCCCCGACCAGCAACAAGACCAAACCAAACCCTCCGCCTGATTCCGGGGTCAGATTATTGATCAAATTGCCCGCTCCAAACGCCATTAAAAACAAAGCTATGGACGCCAGAATAGGCCACCTGCTTTGATCGGGAACATAGTAGGACTGATAATCAGAATGAGTACTCATCGTAGACTCCCTCCCCCCAATGCAGCGACCTGCTCATTCTCGGGGGTGATATCAAAAAGAGTGTAAGAAAGGGTGATTGTGTGAATATGCTCCGGCAGCTCCGGATCCACTGACAAAACCAGAGGCATTGCCTTTTCTTCCATAGCCAATAGCGGCTGGCGTTCGAAACAGAAGCAATTGATTTTGTTCAGAAAAGGCGCCGCCTCAGAGGGTGATACCGAAGGAACCGCCTGAGCTATCATAAACCCCGAGGTTAAATTCCGGGCGATGTAAGCGGTCTGGTACATCTCGCCAGGTGAAAGTTCAACGATGCTTTTCTCTGGCTTAAAGCGCCAGGGCATTGTTTCATTGTTCACGGCCACCAGTTGAAGTTTTACCTGTCGTGTTTTATCTACTTGCCCCAGCTTGTCAGGATGCGCGGGCACCAGCTCTACCTTTCCATTTAAACCGGTGACGCGACAGAAGACGTCATAGAGCGGTACCAGCGCAAAACCAAAACCAAACATAAGCACACACCCCAAAACCAGAGTCGTAACTGTGCGCTTATGGTTATTTGGCGAGTTCATCGTGATCCCCTACTTCACTTGAGGTGGTTCACTGAAACTGTGATACGGAACAGGAGATGGCAGCGTCCATTCCAGACCATGGGAGCCTTCCCAAACTTCTGCAGAAGCTTGCTTACCTTTTCGGATACAACTGATGACGTTGTAGAGGAAAATCAGCTGCGAGAAGCCAAAGATAAAGGCCCCTACCGTTGCCACCGCATTAAAGTCGGCAAACTGCAGGGCATAGTCAGGAATCCTTCTCGGCATGCCTGCCAAGCCAATGAAATGCATCGGGAAGAACGTAATATTAACGCCGATAAAGCTACACCAGAAATGCACTTTACCCATCGTCTCGTTGTAGTAATTACCACACCATTTAGGTAGCCAGTAATAGGCTCCAGCCATGATGGCAAACACCGCTCCCGGCACCAGAACATAATGGAAATGCGCTACAACAAAGTAGGTATCATGGTATTGAAAATCCACAGGAGCGATGGCCAGCATTAAGCCGGAAAAGCCTCCAATGGTGAACAGAACAACAAAGGCTAGAGCAAACAGCATGGGGGTTTCAAAAGTCATCGACCCTCTAAACATGGTTGCTATCCAGTTGAAGACTTTAACCCCGGTCGGCACCGCAATGAGCATGGTGGCAAACATAAAGAACAGCTCCCCGGCCAGAGGGAGGCCCACCGTAAACATATGATGCGCCCAGACCACAAACGATAGAACAGCGATTGAAGCGGTGGCGTAAACCATTGAGGCGTACCCGAACAGCCTTTTCCGAGCGAACGTAGGAATGATCTCGCTGACAATACCGAAGGCAGGCAGTATCATTATGTACACTTCAGGGTGACCGAAGAACCAGAATACATGCTGAAATAAAACCGGATCACCACCACCTGCAGCATTAAAAAAGCTCGTGCCAAAGTGAATATCCATTAACATCATGGTGACAACACCCGCCAGCACCGGCATCACCGCAATCAAAAGAAAAGCGGTGATAAACCAGGTCCAGACAAATAAAGGAAGTTTCATCATGGTCATGCCAGGTGCACGAAGGTTCAGGATAGTGGCGATAATATTTATCGCCCCCATAATCGAACTAATACCCATCATATGCACAGCAAAGATAAAGAAGGTGACACTGGGTGGGGCGTAGGTGGTTGAAAGCGGAGCATAGAATGTCCAGCCAAAGTTTGGTGCCCCGCCCTCCATAAACAGAGTGAATAACATCATGGAGAAGGCAAAAGGCAGTATCCAGAAACTCCAGTTATTCATCCTTGGCAACGCCATATCCGGCGCACCCACCATCATCGGAACCATCCAGTTTGCCAAACCGACAAATGCTGGCATCACGGCACCAAAGACCATGATCAATCCATGCATTGTGGTCATTTGATTGAAAAAGTCGGGCTGGATCAGCTGTAAACCGGGTTGAAACAGCTCTGCCCGAATCAACAATGCCATACAGCCACCGGTTAGAAACATGATGAAGCTGAACCAAAGGTAGAGCGTACCTATATCTTTATGGTTGGTAGTAAATAACCAACGTCCTATTCCAGAAGCAGGGCCGTGGTGATGAGTTGCGGCAACTGTAGTATTCATATCCCACTCCTACTTTTTAAGCTCTGCGATCTGGGCCGGGGTGACAATGTCTCCCACCTTATTGCCCCAGGCATTTCGTTCATACGTAATGACGGCAGCCAACTCAACGGCGCTTAGCTGATCTCGATATGCCTGCATCGCGGTGCCCGCTTTTCCGTTCAAGACAATATCTATATGCGGCCCGGGCTCGCCGAGAGCGATGGGACTGTTTTTGAGAGCAGGGAATGCGCCGGGAACACCTTCACCATTAGCCTGATGACAAGCCAGGCAAGCTTTGGCATACACCTGTTCTCCTGTTTCCATAAGGTCGGCCAGGTTCCAGGTTTTCAGTACCGCCTCAGATTTTGCTTTATCTGCCTGTTTAACCTCGGCCAGCCAGGCATCAAATTCCGCTTGTGGTTTCACTTCAACAACAACAGGCATGAAGCCATGATCTTTACCGCAAAGTTCTGCACATTGACCACGATAAACGCCAGGTTCCTCAACAATGGTCCATGCTTCGTTGATAAACCCAGGAATTGCGTCTTTTTTAACGGCCAGATCCGGGACCCACCAGGAATGAATGACATCGTTGGCAGTTAAAAGAAAACGGACTTTTTTGCCTGCTGGAATCACTAGAGGGTTATCCACTTCCAACAGGTAGTGCTGGCCTTTTTCTTCAGCATTGTTGATTTGTTCGCGAGGTGTCGAAAGGCTGGAAAAGAAATCAATATCTTCTCCCAGATACTGGTAGCGCCACTTCCACTGATATCCCGTAATCTGAATATCTAATTCAGATGCAGAATTGTCATACATTTTGATCAGAGTTGCGGTTGCTGGAACCGCCATAGCGATAAGAATAAAAAAGGGAATAATGGTCCAGATTATCTCCACGACCACATTCTCATGGAAATTCTGCGCTTTTGCGCCACGGGACTTGCGATGATAGATAACAGACCAGAGCATAACTCCAAAGACGACAACACCGATCGCAACACAGATCCAGAATATGATCATGTGCAGATCGTATACCTCGCGACTGATTTCAGTCACTCCACGAGGAAGGTTCACATCCCATGCTGCCTGAGCGCTACTAGCAAAAAGCAACACAAGGGGAAATCCTAATATTGTTCTTATCATTGCAGGCTCCCTTTTATTTATACATAAAAAGAGCCTGTCAGAATCCTCTCACTAAGGGCGTTGTACTACTCTGCAACGTCGGTAGCGACAGGGTTCGGGCAGGCTCTCTTAGCGCCTGGACTCCGTCCTATCATTTCCGACCAATCCACTTGGTTGTTATCAGCAAGTATAGCAGTGAAAAAAAATATGCAAGAAAATCACGTTTCAGAAAGAGATAAAGCCAATTGAACCAATAAATACACTCCGGCTATAAACACCAACCCTAAAATGATAGCCATTAACAGATAAGGCCAAAATCTACCTGAGGAAAAATCATGCTCATGATTTCGGCTGCTTTGCACGCCAAAGAATGCAGCAAAGACGCTAAACAACACACGCCACCAGCGAGGCCGTTCCGCACTTAACTTAGAAACCCGCATGGATATGCTTAGTCCACGAGAATAAATACTGAGCTGATCATCAGAATAATACAGAGGAAAAACAGTAGGGTGTAAAAGCCAGTCTGGATCAGTCGATTACGACACGAACACAGTTTCATAAAACCTCCCATTTCAACCTTACGCTTTTAATAGGTATAGCGTTTGCTGGCCTGGAAAGCAAAATGGCTTCTCTGAGGAAGCCATTTACGAATTATGCGTTGGTTTTTTTAGTTTTTCTTATTACCCAGAGTAACGGGCCAGACGCCGCGTAGGTAAGGAAAAGTAACCAAAGGAAAGTTTCAGGGCTGATGGAAATAACACCCACTGCCAGAACGATGCCTGCAAGAATCAAAAATGGCACTTTCTCTTTAAGGCTCACATCTTTGAAACTGTAGTAAAGAATATTGCTCACCATCAGCACACCCACGATAGCAACATACAGGGCGATAAGATAAGCAAAAGGCGCCCCATCAATATTATATTCCGTGGCGGCCCAGACTAACCCCGCGACAGTTGCGGCAGCAGCAGGGCTGGGCAACCCCATAAAGTAACGTTTATCCATTGAACCAATCTGAGTATTGAACCGCGCCAGTCGTAGCGCAGCCCCAGCTACATATATAAACGCAGCAAACCAACCCAGTTTACCTATATCATCAAGGACCCAGTTAAATACAACCAAGGAAGGTGCTACACCAAAGGACACCATATCAGCCAGTGAATCATATTCTGCGCCAAATGCACTGGATGTGTTGGTCAGGCGCGCGACACGACCATCCAGACCATCCAGCACCATTGCTACAAAAATAGCGATAGCCGCATTTTCGAAATTACTGTGCATACTTGCGACCACAGCATAGAAACCTGAAAACAACGCCCCCGTTGTAAATAAATTGGGCAGCAGATAAATACCTCTGCTTCTGGGTTTAACAGGTTCTTGATTTTCTTCCTGATTAGGCTGCTCAGTCATGATCGTTTTGTTATCCGCTAGCGCTGAAAGTCAGCATTTTACTCATCTAATGCAGAGGATACTATGTTCAGTCCTGCAGGTGTTCCTCTTCAATAAGAATTCTTTGCACAAATTTACCCATAAGCGCATTGGATTCAGGTGTTTCTTGAGCAGATGACAACACTTGATCTAAATGACCGTCACCATCCGTGTATTTTTCTTTATAAAAAGTCAGGCGCTCCACCAGCACTCTTTTATCGACTTCAGGATGGAATTGAAACGCCCAGATAGGCTTGTCTTTCAGACGGAAAGCATGAATGCACTGTTCAGTATAAGCCAGGGTAATACAGTTACGCGGCAGGCTGTCTGCATATTGTTTGTGCACAGAAACCGCATAAAACTGATCTGGGGTATCTCTGAACAATGCATCATCCCAAACAGCATTAGCCAGAGAGATGGGTATGGTCCCCATCTCAAAATCTTCCTCTTTGTGCAGGATTGTTCCGCCTAAAGCCAATACCGCCAGCTGAAAACCAAAACAGGATGCAAAAACAGGAATGGAGCATTCGGCACAATGCAAAATTAAACGCTGGCAATCATCAACAAAAGGATACTGATCTGGTAAAAGAACATTAGCTTCGCTGGCGCCACCTACCAGTAAGGCGTCATACGTATCTATGATGTTGTTTTCAAACTCTGGCGCATCAAAAACATTGAGCACATCAATCTGGTCGAGTCGGAGACCACAATATTCAGCGAAACTTTCCAACTCTTCCTGACGTACCTGTGCCCCGTCACGTATCTGCAACAACAAAAGCTTTAACTGGTCTCGTGATTTCGGCATGTTTCTTCTCTCGCAAACGTAAACTGCGCCTACTATAAAAACATCGCTTCAATGTCACAACTTGGCTTTCGACCAATCGCACCAAAGTTTGATCCAACCCAATGGTCAGCTTCCAATCGTCCCCTTTCTTTAAGCTCTTGAAGAAAGGCCTGACGTGTATCGTATTTACTGGCCTGTTCAAGTGAAGATAATACTTCCCCTGATTCGATGAGGTGGAACCTTAAGGATTTGAAACGGCGCTCCATGGTACTGGCACTGAAAAACTTATCTTTAGCCTGCTGACGGGTATAACTGATGGCTCTCATCTCTCTCAGGAAGGTACTTTGAAAACCCAATTCCGTAACTCGCTGATTAATGGCACTGGAGGTCGTTGGTAATTCATGTCCCCCCATGGGCTGCAACAGAACTAATAAAATATCTTCCCCTAAACAATCAAAGATTGTAAGCAGGTAATAAAGTTGTGAACTA
>JAILXS010000017.1:0-24550 GCA_050789425.1 Neptuniibacter sp. | reverse complement strand
CGGGTAATGCTTATAACTACGTCTCTGTCCCATTCCTACACCTCAATGTTTGACGTTTATAGTCTCTTATTAACGTGCCCGGTGCCATTACACCATTACAGTTGTTTTAGCTAATCAGGATGATCCATACAACTTTATCTTGTTAGAAAACTGGGAAAACCGTGAAAAATACGAAAAATATCTCAGTTGGAGACAAGAAAGAGGAGATCTAGATGCCCTAGGTGAAATGCTTTCTCAACCACCACTCATAAAGTTCTATAACATCTCTTCTTTTTAACGAATTCACACCTGATAGGTCTCAGCTTCAACTAAAAAAATCCGATGAAGCTATATAACTCTTAAAGAACTATGCCTGCTTCCTAGCCCTTTTGTAGCAAAAGCAACTGCATCATGGGCATGGAAGCAATTTCATATAACGCGTCTTCCATTGCTGGATCACTCAGGCTGTAACAGTTCTGCATGCAGAGAATTCGTAGCATAGTAGAGAGTGGGTATGGCTGACGAGCCTTGTCCGAATTGGGATAATTCGGTGTGATAATCTTATCAAGACGCTTTCAGGGTATGAGATTATCCATGCGTCCGAGAAATATCTCTTTACGGGTTTTTCTGCATTTCTGACTGAACTCGCTGTCGACAAAAGTAAGCTGATGATCCATGACTTATCTCGGAGAAGATTGTTCCGCAGACTGTCTCAACAGGAGGGGCTTATTCGCAACTTCCTAAGTCAAAACCCATTTTAATTTGTGATCGACTAGAAATCCCATTTTGACTAATGAGTATTTTATTTGAAATATTCTTCAATATATTGATATTTAAGAATTTCTTTCAAAAACTTGCATATATATCAATGTAAATTCTGGACATATGAATACCTCTATCTTCATGACTAATGAGGTTCACATGCGAATCAATTTGCGCAATCACAAAACCACTGTTTATGTCTTCTCTTGATATCGGAATTTTTATCGCATTTATACCAACTTTGATCACCCTAAGTGATTAAACCAACCATAAGATTCCATTGATCCAGCCCCGTAGAGAATTCCACCTTCAATTATCGTCAATGTATCTTTCTCATCACTTGCCCCCATAGCCAAGAGTAGAGTTACATAATGCTCATTGGTTGGATGGGCCCGCTTGAAATCACTTGTAAATTTATCTGGGAAACTTAAATGTTCAATATTACGATCAACGACTCTAGCCCTTACCCAATTTTGAAATCTTTCAGCATAAGGCAAAACGGGAGCCCGATAGGCTTTAAGGTCGTAAAGATTATGTGTAATGCTTCCAGAAGCGATTATTGCTATCCCTTGGTCTCTGATTTCTATTAGAGATTCCCCTAACTTAATCAAATCAGTAGGGGACATGGTTTTATCAAGCGATAGTTGTAAAACGGGTTGCATCATTTCAGGTAATAAATGCATCATTGGCACCCAAGCTCCATGGTCACGGCCTCGCGAGCCGTTCAACCCGACAATGTATCTTTGAGCCGCTAGGTGTTCTTTTATTTCGATTGCAATACCACGACTTCCCGGGGCATCGTAACCGAGCTGATAAAGTAGATCAGGAAATCCATAAAAATCATGGATAGTTTCTAAAGATTCTAAAGCTGTGACCTCTAATCCTTCTGTTATCCAATGGGGTGAAATGACCAAAACGGCCTTCACTTCTGAAAAGTATTTACCAAATTCATTCAATAACTGCCCTGCTTTACCTGGCTGTATAGCAAACATAGGGGATCCATGCCCTATAAACATAACCGGAGCTCTCAAAATTGATTACCTATTGAAAAATACTGTTTTATTTTGGATGGCTAATAATTTTCCCGCAACAGGGCACTTATATCCATAAGCGATCTCTATTTAAGATTACTCCCACCTAATGTAGAAAGCCTTTCACACGAAAGTTTTATAATATACATCGCTTTTATAATTTTCGAGTTATAGTATAAAATTTAAAAGATAGTCCTCTTAAATAGTCTAAAAATCCAGATTCCGATTAATCTCTACCAATGTTAACCTTATAGATATTGTAAAAAAGAGCTATTCGACATGCCAAAGCCAACGCCTGATAGCAAAGAAATACAGAAGAGAATAAAAGAAATAATTATCGCAACCAGAAACATTCTAAGCTATGAGGATTTCAATCAACTAACCATAGATCAGATTTCTGAACAAGTGTCTATATCTAAGGGCAGTATATATAATATATTCAATAACAAAGAAGAAATATTAATGTATATGGCGAATTCGGCTTTACGGGAACTTCTAAAAAAACTAAAAGCGTCAATAAAAGAAAAGTTATCGCCAGAGGAAAATATTATAAACATAGCTGAAAACTATATAGATTACATGCTAAACAACAACCTTAACGCAAAAATAATACTATATTCAAAAAAACCTTTTTTGAATATAGATGATGAAACATCAAAAAAGGAATTAACAAATAAAACTGACGCCCTCATTATTGATACACTATCCAACCAAATAACAAAAGTCCTTGAATCAAAAAACAATATCAATAACATTAAAAAGACTACTAATGAAATATGTTTCACCATATGGAGCATAAGCTATGGCATCGTATCACTTTACCTAAGCCCTTCAAATTCATTATTTAATTTTACAGATACTGAACTAAAGACAATCTATATAAATAGAATAAAATCATTAATAAGACTAATTTAAACATACCAATAATATCGTTTAGGGTAACCCTCACTCCCCCGTGAGAGTTACAATAACCTATAAGCTTATAAATCAAAATATTAAGTTAGTTCTATTCTTATCCGTTTTTTATCAATTTTTCCTACACTAGTAACCGGTATGGTTTCAACTTCTTTAAATTTCTCAGGAATTGCCCATTTGCTAATCTCACCGACCTCTACGAATTTCATTAAATGTGAGCGGAGAACTGCCTCATTAATTTCATAGCCTTCAGTCGTAACAATTAAAGCAAGAGGACGTTCATCCCAACGCTCATCAGGAATACCAACAACGGCAACTCCTTCAACAGATTCATGCTTACTAAGTAGACTCTCAAGTGTTAAAGAAGATATCCACTCCCCACCAGTTTTGATAACATCTTTCATTCGATCACGGATCTGCATAACGCCATCAGAATTAATGGTTGCAACATCACCGGTATGTAACCAACCTCCTTCCCAAAGTTCTTCTCCCTTTTCCGGTTCACGGAAATACCCTTGTGTAAGCCAAGGAGCCCTAACCACTACTTCCCCTGATGTCTCATCATCCATAGGCACATCAATACCGGATTCATTGATAATACGTAAATCAACCAAGGGAAGTGGCATCCCTGTTCTCATACGTAAAGCTATCTGCTTGTCCAAAGATTCTTTTGTTTGGTCTACATTCAAGTGAGTTATTGTAAGTAACGGACAGGTTTCCGACATGCCATAGGCAGTATATAAACTTATACCTCTCTCCATAATCTCTCTAACTAATGATTCATTTGGTGCTGCGCCACCTGTCATTAATTTCCAGCCGTTAAAATTGGTATTTTTAGCTTCATCACAGTTTATAATCATTTGCAGAACTGTAGGCACACCATGTGAAAAAGTGACACCTTCCTTCTGATAGAGCTTCACGAGTCGATTAGGCTCATAACGTCCAGGATAGACTTGCTTGACCCCTAATAAAGTTGCTACATAAGGAATACCCCAAGCGTGAACATGAAACATTGGAGTCATAGGCATATACACATCTTCAGAGCGCAAAAGTGGAGTTCCATCATAAGCAGATAATGCAGATGCAGCATTTAAAGTGTGTAATACAAGTTGACGGTGACTAAAGAAAACACCTTTGGGATTTCCTGTAGTGCCAGTAGTGTAAAAAGTAGTCGCCACAGAATTTTCATCGAAATCAGGAAAAGTGTATGTAGAAGGCGCTCCTGATAGAAGGTTCTCATACTCTCCTAATGTGTTGAGCGTTGTAGAGGAAAGGTGTTCAGTATCTGTTAACTGGATATAAGCGGAAACTGTAGGCAAGCTTTCGGCTAATGATTCCATTACCGCCAAAAAGTCGTCATTAACAAGAACCAATTTATCCTCAGCATGATTCATTGTATATTTAATCTGATCAGGACTTAGGCGCACGTTGACGTGGTGAAGTACAGCACCGATCATTGGTACTGCGAAATAGGCTTCGAGGTAACGATTTGAATCCCAATCTAAAACAGCTACAGTATCACCTGCTGTTATCCCTGCATTAGACAGAACGTTTGCCAAACGGCAGATACGTTCGTTAAATTCCTCATAGCTGTAACGCGATGCTCCACACACTATTTCGCGACCAGCTCCATACCTCTTCGCAGAAAGTAATAATTGCTTAATCAGTAAAGGAGATTCGTACGCATTAGCAGAAGGCTTAATTATTCTTGTATTCATTTTAACTACCCTAACTCAGTATATTTTACCGGTTGTTGCGATCTGCACCCCCATCGGCCCCTTTGAGCCTCCCAATTATTTTTGGAAAAATGGGGGGGTAATATCATGGATATATTTCAAGATCCAACCAGGCTTAATCGATGAGGTTTTTAATCCAAAAGGAAGTTCGTCACAGTGCTATTGAATTCATCAGCATGTTCCCATTGAATCCAATGACCGCACTGAGGCATGATAAACATCCTCGCTTTGGGAATTTGCTGCATAAAAACAAACCCAGTATCCAATGGAAGTACTCGATCTTCTCTCCCCCACGTAATAAGAGTTTCATGCGGTAATTGACTTAAACGCGGGTCCCTCCATATGTGCTCAAGGTAAGCAACAGCATTACGCATTGGGGGATTTTCAATAACCCTAGGGTCTATCGAAGCTTGATAACGCTGTTGAACCAATTCATCCGTGATTAGTGAAGGGTCAAAGATAAATTGACTGATAAATCGCCTCAGTTTTTCAATTGAAGGACCTTCACCTTCATAGTAATTAATCAGGATTTTAAGACCTTCAGTCGGATATGGGGTACACACTGGCACACCTCCACCAGGCCCCATGAGCACCATACGATCAAGACGTTCGGGATATTCTAAAGCAATTTTAAGCGTGATCATTCCGCCTAAGGAGTTCCCTATAAAGTGAGCTTTATCAATTTCCAACTCATCCATCATGGCCACGATGGTATCTGACCACCAGCCAGGAATAGGGGTGCCTGCAGGTTTCATATCTGATTTCCCCCAGCCAGGGAGATCGGGGGTTATTACGCGAAAACTTTGAGCTAGAGTTTCAATATTACGACTAAAATTTGACCACCCAAATGCTCCAGGACCTGAACCGTGTAGCAAAAACAAAACGGGCCCTTTACCAACATCGAGATAATGAACGTTAACTCCGTTAACTTCTACAAAATTACCTTCAGGGATTGAACTTTCTTGGTTATTCGATTTCATTTTATACTCCAAACAACTTCTATCAGTTTGCTAGGAACTGCATTTGATGTCCCCAAGTGGAAAGTTCGGAATAGGTTTGAGGCTCCCAAGATTCATCATCAACCTCAATTGCTCCCGCGCCAATTTCCCAACCAAAACCACTTGGAGTCAAACAATAAAATGAAACATCATGATCATTTGGGTGCTCACCCAGAGTCATAAACAGAGGCAACCCTGCTTGCTCTAAACGATTTTGCGCTCTTACAACATCCTTTAGATCCGAGAATTGACACATGAAGTGATTTATTTTCTTGCTGGAAAGCTTTTGTTCTAGCTCCTCAGGTACATCAACAACGTTTGCGAATGCAAAAGTGTGATGTCGTGGGTTAAAGTGCAAGAAAGAAGATTGGAGCTCTCCCCCCGCAATCGGCTGAAATATATGATCAGAAAGGCGAGCACCTAAAACATCAATGTAGAACTTCTCGCACTGAGCCCGAGAGTTCGTAAAAAAAGCAATGTGGCCCATACCTTGGTCACCAGTAATAAAATCACTTTCTGCTAAACAAGATACAAATGGAGTTGCGGCTTCTTTACAGCCATAGGCAATATCTACTACATGACCGGCCGGATCAACAAAGCTTGCATATTTTTCTACTGCTCTTATAGAAGCCCCCTGCTCAGTTCCAGCAGACACTTCAATACCCGTCTCTTTTAACTGTGCAATGGCTTGCTCAAACTCCTGTTCTGAGTCAACCTCTAACCCACAAAAAACATAGTCCTCGGCATCACCTTTCAAGAAAATCACACGACGTTCTTTACTGTCCATACGTAAATAAGCAATTTCCTTTTCCTGATGAAAGCTAAAACCCAACAGCTCTATTAGCTGTTTCCATTCCGAAAACTTCTCTGTCTCTATGCCTAAATAGCCTAACTTCATTCCCATCACTATGTTCCTCTCTAATACTTTTTGCAGGAAAGTACTAATTTTGATTATTATTTCGCTAGATCTAGTGCAAGGTCTTCTATCATGTCTTCTTGCCCACCAACCGTTCCGCGTCTCCCTAGTTCAACCAAAATATCCCTTGGCGATACGTCGTATTTCTTACCCGCTCGCTGCGCGAACAATAGGAACGATGAATACACTCCTGCGTATCCCAGTGTAAGCGCATCGCGATCTAGACGAATCGGCTGATCCATCATCGGAGTCACAATGTCTTCCGCAACATCCATTACTTTGTATAGGTCTACACTATGGTCAGCACCCATACGTTCAAGTACAGCGGTTAAGACCTCTAAAGGAGTATTTCCTGCGCCAGCTCCCAAACCAGCAACAGATCCATCAATACGGCAAGCACCCGCATCAATTGCTGCAAGTGAATTCGCAATACCCATACCCAAATTGTGATGTCCATGAAAACCCACTTCTGTTTCTGGCTTAAGCTCTCGACGAAGGAGACTAATCCGCGCTTCGACATCAGCTGGTAGCATGTAACCCGCAGAGTCAGTCCCATAAATACAATTAGCGCCGTAGGACTCCATCAACAAAGCTTGTTCTACAAGTTGTTCCGGTTGACACATATGGGCCATCATGAGGAAACCAACTGTATCCAAGCCCATATCTTTACCCATACCAATGTGTTGCTCGGATACATCAGCCTCAGTGCAATGAGTCGCAACACGAATCGTGTCGATTCCACAGTCTCGCGCCATTTTCAAGTGGTCGACAGTACCAATGCCTGGTAGTAACAGAGCCGAAACTTTGGCATTTTTAACCTCTCGAACTACCGTTGTGATGTACTCTTCATCAGTGTGAGAAGGGAAACCATAATTCACAGAACGACCGCCTAAACCATCCCCATGAGTTACTTCAATCATAGGGATGCCTGCTTCATCTAAACCTTTCGCAACGGCTCGCATCTCTTCTAAAGAAATCTGGTGACGTTTAGCGTGCATGCCATCTCGTAAGCACATATCGTGTAGAATGACTTTCTTTCTACTTAAATTCACAATGATCTCCTTTAATTAGAAGTAGAAATTGTTTGATTTGCATCTATTGTTGAATCAAACCTCAACCGGCCTTCAACAACTTCTCGAGCAAACATTTCTGCAGTCCGTAGGCCTGCCGCAGTCATGATATCTAGGTTGCCAGAGTACTCTGGAAGAAAATCTCCTAGGCCTTTAACTTCAAGAAAAATAGATACGCGGTTACCATCAAAAACAGGACCGTTTTTGATGGTATATCCCGGTACATACTCTTGTACTTCAGCAAGCATTTCATTGACTGAACGTGTTATTGCCGCTTTATCTGGCTCCTCATCTGTTAAACAATGAACTGTATCGCGCATTATTAAAGGAGGTTCTGCGGGGTTAATAATAATAATCGCCTTACCCTCTTCTGCTCCTCCAACCTGCTCAATTGCTCTTGACGTTGTTCGGGTAAATTCATCGATGTTTTTTCGCGTTCCAGGACCAGCTGACTTCGAAGATATAGTTGCTACGATCTCGCCATAGGTAACCCTTTGTACACGACTAATTGCCGCGATCATTGGAATAGTGGCCTGCCCTCCGCAAGTGACCATATTCACATTCATCTTCTTTTGACCAATCTGTTCACTAAGGTTTACAGGAGGGACACAAAAGGGGCCTATCGCTGCAGGGGTCAAATCAATCATCAACGCCCCTTTCTCATTCACCTTGCGAGAGTTATCCGCATGCACATATGCTGAAGTCGCATCAAATACGATCTGAACCCCATCCTCTCGCATGAATGGCAACATGCCATCTACCCCGGCAGAGGTTATTTTGAGCCCCATGCCTTTAGCCCTTGAAAGGCCTGGTGATTCAGGATCTACGCCTACCATCCATACAGGATCGATCCAATCACTACGTTTAGCTTTCATCAGCAAATCGGTACCGATATTACCCGGCCCAATAATTGCCGCTTTAATCTTATTTGCCACCGTTGATGACTCCTGTTAGTTAGAAATTCGTTTATTCTCTTGAGGTGCCTCTAAAAAACCCCTCGCAAAACTCAGTGAGGGTTAGGGAAAAGATGCTGAACATGAACGCAACTTTTATTGGTTAGTTGAATATTCCCTAAAAAGTGCAGAGGTTTTCGAGAAACACCTCGCAATGTTCAATCAGTTATACGAACGAGCAGCTTGCAGTACCGATACCGTCAAGCTCCAGGTGTATCTCATCTCCCGCCGAGACAGGCTCCAAAGGAACCAAAGACCCTGACAAAATTACGTCACCGGCATTAAACGGAATCCCAAATTCTCCCAAGGTATTGGCCAACCAAGCCACTGCACTTAAAGGGTTACCCTGAACGGCACTGCCTTTACCTTCACTGATTAACTCACCATTTTTATAAACCCTCATCCTGAGGTCGGGTAAATCAATTTCCCGGGGATCCACTTCGTTCTGTCCCAATACAAAAACTCCGCAAGATGCATTGTCTGCAACGGTGTCTTCGATTTTGATCTTCCAGTCCTGAATCCTAGAATCAACAACCTCAAAACACGGCATAATTGACTCAGTAGCATCAAGAACATCAGCTTCCGTTACACCAGGACCAACTAAGTCTTTCTTCAATCGAAATCCAATTTCACCCTCTGCTTTAGGAGCAATCAGGTGACCTTCTACAGGGATATGCGCGCCATTTGGATATGACATTTTGTCTGTTAAAAAACCAAAGTCCGGCTGATCGACATTAAACATACGTTGAACTACTTCACTCGTAATACCGATTTTCTTTCCAATAATAACTTCGCCATCCTCCTCAACACGCCGATTTACCATACGCAGTGATACTTGATAAGCGTCTTTTAAAGTGATGTTAGGAACACGTTCAGTCAGTGGAGGTAAAGGTCTCTGATTTCGTAAAGCACGATATAATTCATCACCCAAAAAGTTGATTTCTTCTTTAATCATTTTCAAAACCTTCAAACATAATTATTTATCGTTCTGTAAAAAACGATTCAACTCGCCAAATAAGTTTCTGATTTCATCTTGTCTAGCTTTTCTACGCGTTGACCAAAAATCCTGCTCCATAGTTTCAGCAATTTGTGACCAGAGATTCATTTCCGCATTTTCTTCGGCTATTTCTAACAAGAACTGGTTTTCACCAACGACTCGTGCAATAACAAAAGAACGTAAATCCACTATTTCCGAAATCAGAGTTTGGCTTTGTTCCTGCTCTATACTTTTCCATTTCATTAATGCTCCATGAAGTTTTTCATAAGCCTTATCAAAGAAAATTGTTGGGGTAGCACCACAAGGAGAATATAAATCTGATAACTTCTTAAATTCGGACAATCCAAATACATCTTTCAAGTCTTTAGCTATCCCTTCCAAAAGATCAAAGGATTTCTCAACTACTTTCGACGTTGTGGGTTCTTTAGAGAGTTCGTCTATTAACAAGTCAAACAATGCAATCCATACCGCATGAATTTCACGAAACATGGCAATAACACGGGTTTTATCTGAAGACTCTTGAGGACCTGCTGGTGTTACCAAAACGGGAATATCAGAATGCAATACAACCTTTGTGGTAACTGATCCAAATAACTTCTCTATAAGAGAAGATCGCCAATGGGAGCCCATAATTATTAGATCAGCATCTTGTTCCTTAGCCTTCTTTAAAATGGCATTGTGTACTGCCCCAGATACCATGTCGCTTATGAAAACAGCTTCCTGGTTTACGGTACGAGCCCATCCAAGAGCCTTAGCTTTAATATATCCGTCCTGCCAAAGGTATTTACCAGCGAACAAGTCTGGAGCCATTGCATGTAATAGCCCAGCATCACCAGTGACAATATTGTTTTCATCAGGAGACAAATAGAGAAAACTTATCTTCGCAGAATGGATCGAAGCAAACTGGATACTGTGTTCGATCATCTGCATCGAAAAATGACTTTCATCAATTGGCACAAGAATTTGTTTATACATTTGATTCCCCTTCTACGGCACCGACGCACTTATTTTTTACCGGACGTGACTTGGATTTAGGAGCGAGAATAAAATGAGCTAAGGCAGGTAATAGAATCAGCGCACCGAGCATGTTCCAAATAAACATAAAGGTAAGCAGAATGCCCATATCTGCCTGAAACTTGATAGGAGAAAGCACCCAAACTCCTACTCCAATAGCAAGAGTGCAACCAGTAAAGATCACAACACGACCGGTAAAAACAAGTGAGCGATAATACGCTTCTGAAAGACTTACTCCTGCACGTAACCACGTCTGTACTACGCTGAGGACATATAAGGCATAATCAATGCCGATACCAACGCCCAGTGCAATTACTGGCAAGGTCGAAACCTTGATGCCAATCTCAAGCCATACCATCAACGCCTCAACCATGATTGAGGTCAAAACCAATGGTATTACGGCACATACAACGGCTCGCCAAGAACGGAATGCAACCGCACAAAGCACAATAACCACACCATACACACCGTATAAGATCTGACCATGAGCCTGTTCAACGACCTGATTTGTTGCCGCTTCAATACCAGCGTTACCGCCAGCCATCTCAAAACGAATTCCTTCAGATGGGTTGTCATTTTGGAAACGCTCTACTGCTGCAACCACTTGTCTTAGACTGTCCGCCTTATGATCTTTCAAGTAGATATAAATCGGTAACAAGTCACATGTAGCATTAAATAACTCTCTAGGAGCACGCGCAGCACTGCCATTAATAAGAGATTGGTTCCCGACAAGGTCAAACCACTTTAGGTTTCCTTCATTCATTCCAACAGTGGCCTGCCGAACTAGAGAAGGGAATGAATTAGCCCCATCGACGATAGGAAGCTGTCGAAGTTCCCACTCGAGCTTGTCTGCCAAACGCAAATGGTCGTAGTTGGCACAATCACCCGATTCAGTAACACCAAATACTACAAATACATCAGAACCCGCCTGATAATGGGATACCATATAAGCGCTATCTAGGTTGTAACGGGAATCGGCTCTTAGCTCAGCAGCGCCTTCATTTAAATCACCAACTTGTACCCGCTCACCAACAATGTATCCAACAGTGCCAATTGCAGCTGCGACTAGAAGTACTAGAGCTGCAGGCTTACGTTGAGTAAACAAATCAAGCATCTGCCAAATTTTGTTTTTATCTTCCACTGAAACAGTGGAGTATTTCGTGCTTCTTTGCGCAGCCTTTTTAGAAACTCCCACATAAGAAAGTAGAATCGGAAGTAGCGCTAAGTTTGTTAGCACCAATAATCCGACACCCAAACTTGCAATAAGAGCAAACTCTTTTATTACAGGCACATCAATCAATACTAGGATCGCAAAGCCCACGACATCTGACAGCAATGCCGTGACACCTGCGATAAAGAGACGACGGAAGGTATAGCGAGCAGCAATAAGGCGATGAGTGCCACGCCCTATTTCCTGCATGATCCCGTTCATTTTCTGGGTGCCATGGCTGACACCAATTGCGAAAATAAGGAATGGAACAAGAATAGAATATGGGTTAAGTTCTAGCCCTAGAATTGGAAGTAAGCCCAAAAGCCAAACAACGCATATTGATGTGGTTGTAAGTACAAGCGCCGTGCTACGCGCACAACGAGTAAAATAAAATAAGATTGCAGTAGTAACTAAAAGCGCAAAGCCAAAAAAAGTAAGGATTACGTATAACCCATCAATCAAATCCCCCATTACTTTGGCAAAGCCTGTAATCCGTACTGTCAGCCCCTGTGATTCATATCTACTGCGCAATTCCTCCAACCGATTTGAAAGATCAGCGTAATCAATAGGTTGCTCAGCTGTTTCCTTCAATGGAATATATATAATTGTGGATTTGAAGTCTGGAGCTACCAGTTTACCGATCTCTCCAGAGCGTAAGACATTTTCCCTAAACTGAGCTACCGATAAATCACTCCCGTTATAACTTAACGGCATCACTGGGCCACCTTCATAACCATATTCAGTCACCCCAGTCCAACGTACAGCAGGCATCCAAACAGACTTCATAAAGGGACGATCAACATGAGGAAGTAGATAAACTTCATCGTTAATCTTCTTTAAATAATCAATATATTTAGGTGAAAAGATTCCTTCCTCACCAGCCGTCTCAACAACTATACGTAAGGCGTTACCCAACCCCTTAATATCATTTTGGAAATCCAGAAAGTTAGTAATGAAAGGGTGATTATTTGGAACTGTTTTCAAGAAACTGGCATTAACTTCACTTTTTAATGCTGACGCAGTCAGCACAGCTGTAATGATTAAGCACACAGCTAGAACCCAAGCGCGATAATTAAACAACAGTCGCTCGGCCCAATTTCCAGAATACTTATCAAACCCTTCTATATTCTCAATCGCCTCATAAGCATCTGATGAATTAGATGTAGAATTAACGGTAACTTTAGTCTTCACTGTTACCTCCTTGAACTTTACTTACACCAGCTAATCCAACTGCAAACAAACTCTGCTTATCACTTCCTTCTAGAAGGGATGCAAGTGGATAAGGAATATTTTTTGTTAATCCGGACACGGTTGGTTTAATCCCCAACTTTAGTGACCATAAACCTCCTCCAGCATCGCCAAGAATTAAGCTGCGGCGAGAACCATTTTGTATCGCACTAACCAATGAGTACTCTGTTGGAATGGCAACTTGATACCACTGAAAACCATGATCCGAACCCTTTGAAGCAACGAATAGAGTTCCTCGCAATCCCATCAACACAACTTGCGTCTCTGTTGCCTTCACTGTAAATAAACTTGCTGTTGTAGGGGATGCTAATGAAGAAAAGCGCGCACCTTGATTTTCAGAGTGATAAACGAGACCCATTTCTCCGGCGAGAAAGATCTCATCTCCTAAAATTTCGATATCATAAATATGACGGTCTTCCTGATGCTCAAGAAGATCTACCACAGAGCGCCAACTCAAACCTCCATCCTCAGTCTTTAGCAATACTCCGTATGCTCCACTAACATACCCAATTCGTCTGTCAATAAACTCAACATCTAGAAATGGTTTATCAGCTCCCTCTTCAGCAAACCTTCTGTATTTCTTCAGAAGAATTTCATCGTTTGTACCTTCTTTCTCTACTAAATGGGATTGCCACATTTTTGATAGAGAAATACCATCCATTTGCTTCTTCCACGTCAATCCTCCATCTTCCGTTGTAAGGATCACCTGACCGTGGCCTACTGCCCATCCCTTTTTAGGGGTAGCAAAATCAACCGCGGTTAACGTAACTGATACAGGGACCTCGGCCTGCTGCCAAGATTCGCCTTGACTATCGCTATATAAAATGTGACCTCGCTCACCTACAGCGATCATTCTTTGACCCGCCATCGCCACATCTAATAAAACACTAGAAACTGCGAGAGAGGTGTAAATCGCAGGTTCCATCAATGGATCAGCAACCACCTTAAGCATTTCAGTCGCATTGGCTTTACACACCAACAACATTAATAGCGCGACACTTATCATTTGTTTAAACATGTTCTTGCCTGTTAGAAGAAGGAAGAGCGCTCCCATCATTGTGAGCACTCTATTTGAACATCAGATCAGCGAATGCCATGCCCCGATAAGGCCGCGGCAGTGAAGTCAGTTTCAGGTTTAATTTCAACCGCTTTCAACTGATAACCTGGCTCAAAGAACACTGTATTACGTGATGACCACCCTGAATTCTTTACGTAAAGAATGTCGGAGTAGCTGCTCATCTGACCAGGCAGATCAGGCATGTAATACGAAAGATTAATGCTCACTCTCCAGAGGTTACCAGCATGATCCCAACCATCGTAAAGCGACGTTCCCCAGGTATCCTCATCAACATATAACTTGCGCTTTTTAACTGCATGACGAGCCCCATCTTTCAGAGTTGCTTCTAGCACCCAAACCCTATGCTTTTCCCAACGAATGGCATCTGGGTTATGGTGATGAGCTAAATACAAGCCATCTTCATCCAATGAAAAAACTCTGTTGTTGTTATAAGGTATTAACATCTCTTGCTTGCCGAGAATTCGATAGTCGTATCGTTCTTCATCGCTGTGAGGGTTACCAAATACTTCATCAAAGAAATTAGCACCAGAATTCACAAAATCAGGGGTATCCCACCCAACATTTGGAGACCGTCTAACCCTCCTCTGGCCAACAAGGTATTGCCAAGCTTTTCGTCCTTCCGCCACTGCGTTTGATGGACGATGCACTAACAGTGCCTTCACCTGCACGGAATGAAGGCGCATTAGTTAACTGTAAGAAAAACCATTCTGGGTATCCCTTCGCTGCATAATCTTCTGGACTTATCCCTTGACGGTAAAATTCGAACTGATCCATCTGCATTGCCTGGCTACCCAGAACTCTGTCTCCTGATGTAGTCATTGAGTAGTGACGTACCTTGGACTCAAATGAAGCCCCTCGCCAACGCAAATTACCATTCCACCTTACTTCAGCAGCACTCTTCGGTACGGGGAATGGAATACCATTTATAGCTCCAACAACACCGTCATTATTTCCTTCTGTCACTAACGAAGCTCTAGTAGCATTTTCTTTTGTCGCCTCATAAACCCATTCAGGTGCACAATGATTACGGTGTGTCGGATATACCTCCAAGCGCATGGTTTCAGGGTATTTCTTGATCAGAAACTTAACCCCATCACTGAGTAAAGATTCGTACTGCGCGAGATTTCCTGCTGTGACTGTATATTCAGGCTTTTCATCCGCATAGGGATCCCATCGCCTGTCACCCGCTTGCAACTTCTTTAATGGGGTGTTTTCAAATGACGGGCAACCATTCCATTTAGGGATAGATCCATCAGCATTACCTTCCATCTCAGCGCCCAAGGGTGTTAATTCGCTACCCAATTTACCAATTTCTTCTGGTGAAACACCTGCCCAGATGTTGCCGCACACCATAAAAGTAAGAGCGCCAGTGAGTACAAACATTTCCTGTATTTTTTTCATAATTCTGTCTCCACTCTGAATGTTTAGAAGGTGTATTGAACTGATAGAGAGAGATAATCTCTATCCTTTAGGGACTGACCAAATGTATGGATATAACCACTAGCAGCAGGCTCCAGAGTTGTGGCCTCATCTCCGAAGAAGTGGGTATAGTTCACAGAGAAGCGTAGATCCCTCTTATATTCGCCCTTTAGCCCTATACTGATATCACCGCCATCATCAACCCCTCCATTAAATGCTGCCACCACTGAGGATGACCCTTTAGGGTTGTAACCGACACCAATTGGTACAGACAGATCCAAACCCGGAACAACCTGATAGTAGCTAGGCTCAAAAATGAAACGTAAACCTATCGCATCCCGAGTTGCATTAGGCGTAAGCGCCGTTTCATTTTTTGTAACACTTAACAAACGATTCCAACCGATCTCACCTGTAAAGATGGCATTGTCGTATAACGAACTGGATGGAAGTGCATAGATTGCTGACAGGTTAATATGAGCCGTTCGGCCAACTGCATACAGAACATTCTTATCATTATCAGCTGTTCCAAAAACATCGACCTGAGCTGTAGAAACAAGTGGCATGTTATTGCGGATAGATAATTCACCAGCAACATTCGCATCACCTAATAAGGTACTGAAACTAGCACCATAGGCTTCAATCGCTTCAGGGAAAACCCAACGGAATTTGGTAGGTGCGAGCCCTCCAGGTGTCATAACTAGATCAGATAAGTATGGTTGGGGAGTTTTATCATGATAGCGGACCGCATACATGCCGAATTCAGCATCTATTGATTTAGGCGTATAACGTAATTGAACCCCACCCTGACCACTATCGTCTGCATCGAGGTCGGAATTACGAGTAGCAGCAAAACCTGGCGCTAACCATAATTGCTCTGCACTATCACCCAAGAAATCCATGGTTGAAAAATAACTACCTACATCAGGTAAACGAGTCTTTTCCCACTCGAATTGATAGTAGCCAGTTAAGCTCCAACCCGAATTCAGTTGGCTTTGAAATGAAAACTGGTTGACTGGACGTAATAATTCTTTGAACTGCGTATTTGGTACGGATAAAAGCTTTACTACATCAACAGGCCCTTGAGCAGCCGCAATACCATTCGAACCAAAAAACAACGTCTCTCCGAAAACAAGAGTATGCTGACCAAGGCGAAGCGTAGTAGGCATGCCATTAAAATCGAAACGCCCAAACACAAAAGCATCTAATAATTCAGCATCACTCCCGTGTAGGTCCTTTGCTGCAGAAGGGAAATTGTCATTTCCAGTGCTCTGTGCATTATATGTAAAGGGACTATCGTTATCGGTAACCCCGTGATACTGATCGTCATACCATGCAGCACCACTGACCCTAAACCCAGTATTTTTGTATACGACATCCAACTCTGTAAGTAGGTCCAACCTATTAGACACAAGGCCCTTATCAAAATTACGGTTACCATCATCATGATTGACTTCACCTACCAGCTCAGCATCCTGGCCTTTTAGGCGCGTCATGGCACTGTATTTCACGTTATTGTCCCAACGGACTTTAAGATATTGGTTTTCAGTATCGATAGTCATCGCAAGTACTGGTGAACCAAATAAGGACAAACAACCTGCAACAAAGAACAGCTTTGTTAAAACGGAACACTCCTCAGCCAACTTTCTGACAGAGAAAGAAAGGTTTTCTTTTTTCATAACGATTCTCTTATTTTTTTATGAATCTTAGGAAAAGGTAGCCACCCAACCCTTCAGGAGGCTTAAGTTAAGTAGCCACCTAAAAAATCACTGCATTGGAGGCACTTCAAACAAACCTGGAGGAAGCCCCTGACCTAATAGGTAAGCCCCCAAAATCGCGGATGAATCATCTTCGTTCTGAGTAACATGGTTAGAAGCAACAAGTATCGAACGCAGCTGCCTCTGTAATGGACTAGACAGAAAGATCCCTCGAGCACTTGTCTTTTTAAAAAGCATATGCGATGCACTGAAACAATCTTTAGAAACACTTTGGATATCTAAAGAGTTATAAACTCGATCTTCCAATGCCACCAAACCGTTCATCTCTACCGACTTAATAGATTCATGCATAAGCTGTAAAAGCCTCGCACGAGCAGAACGTATTAAGAGAATTGCATTACCAAGTTTCTGCTGAACAAATGGATTTTGCGCAGCGACAGGACTACCGACAAAGACATTTTGGCGAGGTGTCATATGTTCAATGTATAAATCAACCATACCTTGAGCAAAGCCAACTATCAGTGCTGAAACAGCCCCCTGAAAAGTTTCTAGAAATGGCAAATTGTAAGTAACATCAGCACCATCAATATGCTTATAATCGATAGCGCTATGAGAGCGGTGATCAGGAATAAAAGTATCATCCTTTAGTTTAAGAGTTTTACTTCCTGTACCTTTTAAACCAACAACATTCCAATCATCCAGCAAGACATAGTCTTCTCGACGAACAAGAAACACCCTTAAATCAACCGGACTCCCTTCCTGATTGAAAGTACGAGCCCCTAAAAAAGCTCCTCCTTCCGCATGATCCGAACCACTTGAAGTAGGCCACGTACCAGACAACAACCAGCCACCATCCACTTTTTTTGCCTTACCAACCGGTGCATAAGAAGAAGCAACTAAAATCTCATTACTATCAGCCCAAATTTCATCACCTGCACGCGGATCCATTTTCCCAAACTCCCACTGATGAACTCCGAGAATCATAAGACACCACGCACTGGATGGGCATCCGCGCCCCAACTCCATCAGAACACGATAGAAAACTTCAGGAGTCATACCATACCCACCCCATTTACGAGGCTGGAGAATTTTAAAAAAACCTGCATCTTTAAATTTCTGAATTACTTCAGGTGATGCAGTATTTGCATCCTCCGTTTCTTGCGCAATTGCTCTTAACGCAGGAACCATATCTTCTGCTCTTGAGATCAGCTCTTCCGCAGTTGGTATCTGTTTTACTGTGAATACACTAGTCATATTTTTGCCTTTTTTATTTTCGAATTACTTGGTTACTTAATCCGTCGTATTGCAATATCAATAGAAAAAACCAATCTCAGATGGATGACCTTTGAGCTACCGAAAAACCACAATCAAAGTAAACTAAAGCCGCTAAATCGGAATCTTGATTAGCTGACAGACCTATTACTTCGCAAAGCACCATCGAGTGTGAAGAAGCAGATATCATTTCTACAATTTCACACTGCAAATTCAGCAGCGCACCTTCAAGTTGAGGAGCCTTTCCTGCTTCCATAAGCCAAGAACCAGTATTAAATCGTTCGACCCCAGTAAAATTCTTATCCATACCAGCAAAGATTTTGGCCTGGCTTACCTGACTAGAACTGAGTGTATTAATACAGATTCTCCCCCCCTCCCTTAGAAGAGAATGAGCAAAGACATCTTTGTTTATACACACCATCACACGTGGCGGTTCGGCAGACACTGACATTACTGCCGTAGCAGTCAAGCCAGCCAAGTCCCCATCTTTTTCAACCGAAATTATATTCACTGCACCAGCGAGTCTTCTCATACCCTGCTTAAACAGATCAGCACTTATTCTTTCAACCACAGACGCCTTTTTATTAGACTGAATCACAAGATCATTCATAATCGCTCTCGAAACCTTATTTGTTCTTTTTCATCTAGACCGGGGTCCACTTTGCTCCCTAAGCTAAATTTCACCTTGAAATTAATAGCAGAGAGCCAATACACGCTTCAGTTCCCAACTCAAGGGCAACTTAATTCAACACACCCCGCTTCACTTCGGCTCAAATACAATGAGCTGGGAAACATCTACGAATGCTTACAAACTACAAATACAATCCGCGTGCCAACATCAAAAAAAACACTCAACAAAAAAAATACACCTTTATTATCAATATGTTAAAAAATAACCCATAAATAAAAACCTAAAGCCCTGATAAAAAACAAAGAAAAAATGCATATTTTTATTAATTTTAAATTTGCACAAACAAGCAATAATGTTAAATTTTATTACCCATAAACTGCGTCGTAATTATTTGGAAATAACATGCCGCCCCCTTTCAAAGCTTCTGAATTGCTCCTAAACAACAATGCTTCTCTAGAATTCGAAGAAGAGTTTCTCGAGAAGCTGGACGATATACCCAACCTGCTTCACTTTAATATGTCTGAAGGAATCATCTGGCATGAAGACAGACGCATGGTGATGATGAATACAGATGCAATCGGAGCACTTCGCCAAGAATTAATTGAAAGTTACGGTCTTGATGCAGCGCGAAGCCTAATGACACGTTTCGGATATACGGCCGGATGTAACGATGCAGAGCTTGCTCTAAAGATGTACAAAGAACACTCGACATTAGATTTGTTGACCTCTGGCATAGTATTTCATGCCTTACGTGGGATGGTTGCAGTTGAGATAATTAATGTTGAAATTAATGCTGAAGAGGGTATTTGCAATATCGCGTTCAATTGGATTAATAGTTTTGAAGACCACCTACATACACAAGCTTATGGCATAGGTGGTGATGCAGCCTGCTGGGTAGACACCGGGTATGCATCTGGATTCCTAAGCACCTGTATGGGCAAAAGAATTCTCGTAAAAGAGGTAGAATGCAGAGCTCAAGGTTATGATGTATGCCGCTGTTTAGCCAAGCCCGTTGAAGAGTGGGAAGATGCCGGTGAAGAACTAAAGTACTTTAATCCGATTGCTCCACTCCTCCAACAACAACACCAAAATGTATCTGATGATCATAGCGACCCAGAAGCATCGCCCTCCCCTCCATTTCAAAAAGATGCTCACTGGTCCAAAAATATCATTGGAGCTTCAGTCCCTTTTAACATCCTCATGCATAAAATAAAGAGAGTTGCTCCCACCAATGCAACCGTTCTTCTTCTTGGGGAAAGCGGAGTAGGTAAAAGTGCTCTCGCGCGCGAGATTTACAGACAGAGCAGCAGACAAGAAGCTCCTTTTTTAGAAGTGAACTGTGCCGCTATTCCTGAGCAACTCATTGAGTCGGAATTATTTGGGGTTGAAAAAGGTGCTTATACCGGAGCATCCGCGAGCCGAAAAGGAAGATTCCAAAGCGCTGATGGCGGAATTCTTTTTCTCGACGAGATAGGAACCTTATCTATGACTGCTCAAGGTAAATTGCTTCGCGCAATCCAGACAGGTGAGTTTGAGCCTCTAGGATCAAATGAAACACTCAAGGTAAATGTTCGCATCATTGCCGCTACTAATGAAGACTTAATGGGTCTGGTAAAAAATGGAGAATTCCGAGAAGATTTGTTCTACAGGCTCAATGTATTTCCTATTGTCATCCCGCCATTACGAAAACGCCGAGATGATATCCCAGTTCTTCTAGAACATTTAATGAAGAAATACTCCCATTACCATGACAAAGAAATATCAGGAATAAGTTCACAAGCATTACAAATCATTCTAAACCATTCATGGCCAGGTAACATCCGTGAACTAGAGAATGTGATTGAACGAGGAATAATACTGGCCGATGATCATAAACCTCTTTCCAAGCGGCACTTATTTACTATTGATGGTTCAATCAGGGAAGATTCTCTAATGTCCTTAAATGAAATGGGCGTGCTCAAAGACCAACAATCCAACTATGACCTCAAGGAAAGAAGTGAAGAAAATATCATAGAGAATGAATCCCTAAAAATCTGGTCAGAAGGCGTAGTAGAAAGACAGAATATAACTCTGAATGAAGTAGAAAATGCACTCTTCATTGCCGCCTACAACAACTGCAAAGGAAACTATTCAAAAGCTGCTGAAAGACTGGGAATCACTAGAGCCCAGTTTTCTTATAAAGCTAAAAAGATGGGGATAGATTAATTAATATGAATTACTCTCGACCTGATCTGGCACTTATTATTGAGTAAGAGAGTTACCCGTTTTGATAAAAGTGCAGAAATCTTAAATCAAAACGAAGGTAACTCACATGTTGCATACGAGCAATGGTAATCGACACGAAGAAAACGATTACTTCAGCTGATGGTATGAATTATCGTGCACCACCATTCTTAGAGGCTCCGAAGTTACCTATAGACTGATCGAGGCGCTGAATACTGTCGTAAGGTTGAACAGCACGATTGCCAACTAAACCTCACCATCAATGATATCGATCACACAAAACCGAAGCAAGATGCCCGCAGACAAATAGTATCTGTGGGCTAATCCATAAATGATTTTGAACGAGTTTTATCAGCCATGTCGCAATAGCTTTATGTTTCATTGAAAGAGATTCAAAAAACCTAGACGATGGCTGGATTATTACAACAATGAACGAATCCATCAGGGGAAAATGTGCTGTAGCAGAATACCTATTGAAACATTACTCGATGGAAAACTGCTTTGGGGTGAAAAATTTTAGCCCAAATCTAATCTGATAATAGCGCTGAAAAGCACGAGTAACTATCAGATCTGGTCTGAGCTAGTACAACTCATTTTCTCACCACCCAAAGAGTTTTTCAGCGCTGAATTTCCCAAGATTAAGAATTTAGCCAACCCTATGCGACTCTGAGTAGTATTTAAATCCTGAAACCAAATCCTGGAGTCTAGCTGAAAGATCCGAAAGTTGATCCGTAGCTGACTGCATAGTCTCTGAAGCAGCCTGTGTTTCTTTTGCGCGTTCAGATATAGATACTACATTTTGATTAACAGTCTCGGCTACCTGCGCTTGCTGATCAGCCGCACTCGCAATTTGAAGATTCATATCAGTGATAATGTTTGACTGTGCAGTGATCTCAGATAACGACTCTCCAGACTGCTGCGCTTGCTCAGCACTTTGCATCGCCGCATCACCACAATGTTTCATCGCAGAAACCGCATCATCCGCTGCAACATGCAGCTTAGCTATTACATGCTGAATCTCAGTAGTTGCCGTTTGAGTTCTACTAGCAAGTTGACGAACTTCATCAGCAACTACAGCAAAACCGCGTCCGGCATCGCCAGCCCTTGCAGCTTCAATCGCTGCATTTAACGCCAGCAGGTTGGTTTGCTCTGCAATACCATTAATAACATTCAAAACTGAACCGATACTATCGCTATCTTTTGCCAACTGATCAACAACCTTAGATGCAACATTCAAATCTTCGATCTGGCTATTAATTGCTTTAATAGTCAATGAGACAACCTTACTCCCTTTACTTGCAGACTTATCAGCATTGGCGGCAGCTTTAGCCGCTTCAGCGGCATGGTTTGCAACAGTATTTGCTGTCGATGCCATCTGGTTGATCGCTGCCGATGCTTGTTCTGTTTCAAGTGTTTGCTGTTGAATCGATTGGCCCTCATCATAACTAACACTACGCAATGTATTTGTCGCATCGCTTAGTTCAGTTATTGACTCAGATACTCCAGCCACTGTATTCCGAATTTGCCGAACAAAAGCATTAAAGCCTCCAGCCAAAGTAGCTAATTCACTTGCGCCAGATTCTTTGAGTGACACATTTAAATCCCCTTCTCCCACTCCTATCAGTCTCATACTTTCCGCAACATGACGAATAGGATAAACAACGGTGAAAATAATGACACCAAGAGCCAAACAAGCGAAAATAATTCCAGTTGACGCTGCGCCAAGAATCAAACTAAATGACTTAGTAACCAGTTCATCTACATTGGATACTTCCCTATCCACTAGAGCCTGCGTTTGGGCTTCCATGCGGTTTAAATCCTTAAGTAGTTGAGTGACGATAATATTTAGCTGCTCCCTATCATTAATAAATGCTATATAATCAACGATGATTTGGCTCGTTTCCTGATCCAACTTGTCCCAACTGATAGGTATTGGTTTATAAATTCCTACCAATTCTGGGGTAGCCATAGACAACTCGGTGCGAGCAACAGTATTGATCGAAATGGCTCGACTGGTCTTTATCTTATCTAACACTGTACTTAAATCAGAAGCTTCAAATAGATCTCGCACAGAGAAAGCAACGAAGGTTGCATTTATGCGCACTACATCCAAATCAGAAGCGGCCTGTTCCATCTGCGCCACATAACTATCGTCATCATATCGATCTAAGAGTTGATTTTGTATCCCAGCCTGAGCTCCATTAAGAATGTCAAAAAATCTTTGAAACTGTTGATTAAGATTGGCTCGCTGTTCTTGAAGCTCCCCATAGCTATTAAGTATTGATTGCTTGGCATCTCGGAAACGCCTGATGGATGAATCAACTTCCTTTAATGATTCTTCATTAATCAGTTTTGCCCCTTCGATCTCTTTCAACCTAATTGTTGAAGCCTTCTCATATTCTGACATCTGTTTACTTGCATCAGATATTGATATGTTATTAGAAAGAATTCGTTCAGTTAAAAGCATTTCTCCCTGCAAATTCATAACTGTTTCCATCCCAGCATTTGAAGTCGTTCGAGCATCACCTGATATAAAAAGTAGAGATGTAGAGACTTTATCGACCCCATAAATGCCTGAGGTACCACACGCTACCAATAAAACAACCATTACAACAAACCCAATGCTAACTCGAGTTCCGATTGAGATATTCCTTAAAGACATATTCATCTTATACATACCTGAGGCCTTACATTTGTAATTATTGTTAAACTCATCTTTACACTCTAAGCCAATAGTTTTACTCGCATCTTGGGGTCTTTTTCGCAGCGAAGCTAGCTTGATATTCGGCAAAACTCTCACAGTAATACGGACGTCCTTAAATTAACCTACATATTAGGATAATTTGGTCCTCCAGCACCTTCCGGAGTTACCCAACGGATATTCTGAGCTGGATCTTTAATATCACAGGTTTTGCAATGTAAGCAGTTCTGGGAATTGATATGAAAACGCTGTTCTCCGCTCTCTTCAATCACTTCATACACGCCTGCCGGGCAGTAACGCTGTGCAGGCTCTGCATAGGTCGGTAGATTGCTTAAGATCGGTAAGGCGCTGTCTGCAAGTTGCAGGTGACACAGCTGATCTTCTTCATGGTTGGTGTTGGATAAAAACACCGAACTCAGTTTATCAAAGCTCAGTTCACCATCCGGTTTTGGATACTCGATCTCTTTGCAATCACTGGCAGGCAGCATCTGGGCAAAGTCTTCTTTATCATCATGCAGCGTGACCGGGATCTTGCCACCGAACAGGTTCTGATCGATAAAGTTAAAGGCTCCACCCATAATCGGGCCGAACTTATGTAACGCCGGACCAAAATTACGACCACGGAACAGTTCATCGTAGAGCCATGAACTTTCGAATTTATCCGCATAACTACTCAACTCTT
>JAILXS010000016.1:0-29316 GCA_050789425.1 Neptuniibacter sp. | reverse complement strand
GAAGAGCAGTGGCGGCAGATTATGGCGGAACGCTCAACAGGCCGACTTATCAAGACGGATTCAGCCGGATTGCCTGTAACAGTTGAGCGTTTTGATGAATTTGATGGTTCAAACTGGGTATACAACATTCAGCTTGAAATCGCAGCTGTACTGCCAGTTGTTATTTCAGAAATTAATACAGCATGCAAAGCAGCCATCGAAGGCGGTTTTGTCTCTAACGCTTTGGGTCAGGATTACACCTACGACTCCGAACTGGAAGACCAAGTGAACATCAGCGGCAACGTTCAAATGGGATCTGACGTTTATCACAAGCGCATTGATGCCAATGGCGATGCTGATTATGTGATTCATACAACGGCTCAAATGCGCCAGGTTGGTGAAGATCTGGTGGCCCACAAACTCACTCAGCTAACTAAAGCCGCGCTGCTGAAAAGTCAGGCCAAAGCCGCTGCAGAAGCCAACGATCTGGCCGCTCTACAGGCCATTACCTGGAGCTGATGCCATGATTCGTCGAGTGAAGGATATTTACAAGCTGGATGAGGATTACACCTTCTACCATCCAGCGCTTGAGGGCATCACCTTCAGCAACCGCTGGTGCGATATTCGCGATGGTCATATCACAGTAAAACAGGGCTACGCCCACGACGGTTGCAGCCCTAAATTTGCCGTGCTGGGTCTGTTCACAATCGGCGTGCCAGATGGCCGTATTTACCTGAATAAGCCCGTCACCTATCACGCCACCCTGGTGCACGACGTACTCTCACAATTCCGCGAAGAGATCCCAGTCACAAAAACCGAGGCAATCCAAATCTTTGACGACATGTTGAGCAAAGTGGATTTCACACCGCGACCGCTCTATGTCGCATTCGTTCGTAAATTTGGCCCTAAGCAGTACCTGGGCGACTTAAATCAGAAACATATTTTTGGAGAAAATCATGACTAAAACAGTCGTATTTGATGATGTTGGCAATGACCCTGTAGTGGTGGCCGACGGAGCCCTATTCAGCACGGTAACAGTTCAGGTGCGTGGCGTAGAGGCTGTTGAAATTGTGGTTGATGACCGCGACGAAACAACTCGGCAAGCCGCTGGCGATAACAAAGGGGTAAGTTACGCAGAAGGTGAAAAAACCCAGTTCTCTGGATTTGATGGCGAGATACGCGTTAACCGCTTAAGCAATATCAGCAAGAACACTGCAACCGTGGTGGTGATCCGCTCATGATGACCCAGGGGCATATGGTGAATGGCCCGGATTTCCCCATTAAGGGCCATGTCATACAAATCAAAACAGCAATCTTTGGCCTGCTGAACGGGGTAAACGGCTATTACGAACTCCAGAATGCGATCGAAGCTGATCGCATAATCATGGACGTATGCCCAGTTTCCGGTGGCAACACCGGCCTACCTGCAGGCGCACCTGCACTCAACAACGGCGAATATGTAACCGTCGACTTTGCGATCGTCGGCCCGATCCAGGACATCGGCAGAGTCGGTTCAAGTTACTTCCACGGTTACATCGCGAATCTAACACTCATGTTCGAGGGGTCACCCGTGTTCAGAAACCCACTGAATACCAGCCTCAGCAGCACTCAGTTGCCTAACCAAGTTTCACAACCGGGAGCGTAAAATGCCAGATAAATCACCCTCTCAAATCCTCTGGGATTTTGACCATGAAGCTGTAGCAACATGGGACAGCGACGTACTTGTTGCATCAACCTCTGCGCTGAACACTGCAATTAAAAACGCAATGACAGCAGGTGCTGGTCATCACCGCATCGTGTGTACGTTTACAAATGTGGCTGCTGATACCGCGTTCTATAACTCACTAGCAATACCGTCTGATGACACCTACATACTGATCCAACCGGATACTACATTGATCTGGGATGGTGAGCTTCGCTTGAACGGTCCAACGAACTGTAAATGGATTGATATGGTATTTCAGGTTGTTGGGGCTACTAAACAAGGCGTTGAATCTCTACGAAATGGCGTAGGTATAAAGCACGTATTCCACAACTGCAAAGGCGGTCATTTGGATGCGGGCTTGTCAGATCCGGCCAACTACGCAACCTGCTTTGGTAACTTTCAGCTTGGGACTCAGCTTAAAGTAACAAAAGGCGACTATCGCCGTGTTCGTGAAGTCTTCTCTGTGCGCGACGGTAAATATCACTTTACAGACAATTTTGTTACCGAGTGTGTCGACGATTTCTTAGCATCAACAGTGCGCGGCGGCACTAAAGAAACGTATGTACATGCTACGGCTAATACAGTACTTGATACAGTCGATGATGCCGCATATCTCTACCTTCACCCGGATTTTCTACAATCTGGTACCGCTTCTGATGAAGTTGGGGATCAGTACATTATTGAAGCCCATGAGAACATCTTTATCGGCAGCACGATTGCAGGCTCACAAACGCAGGGCTTGTTTGCATCGTTAGATACTGGAGGTGCTTCCGGCAATATAGTGAAGGCATACGACAACGTCATACTGACTACATCTCAGAAATCACTAGCACTTTCAGATAAGCGCTCAGATATCCAGGGTGTACTGCTTGCAATGCCCCCCTGTGGCGGCAGGTTGCCCACTGGTGGAGACTGGCCTGACAATCTTGAAGGTCACGAATTATGGTTCCAGCAAGATGCGGTTGATGGTGCCAGTGCTACGCCGGTGCTGGATGGCATTTTGTGCTCTGATATTCACGACCAGGCGGGCTGGGGAGTTACACCAAATAATCTGATGACCGCAGATTTTCGTGTGCCGCTCGGTGGGCCAACATCGTATGACACAATGTTCCCGAATATGACCGGCTTAGTGTATGACACCGATCAAGTAGTCATCCCGGTTTATTCAGGTAACAGAGATCGAGATTCTGTACGTCAGTACATCGCAGACCAGTACATGCCGCTCGGCGGTTGGGCAGCTCTTAACATGACAAGCCCAGATACCTGGGGCGATACAGTTCCAGCTTCGGGCGAAGCGCCTGTTTATGCAGCATATTTAACCGCTGTAAACATAGGCCCGGCAGATACTCAGCTTTTCACACTAAACACCGAAACAGACCCAGATCAATGGGAGGGCGAAGGCGGCAGCCCAATACTGCCAAAACCGTAATAAAGAAGGAGAAAGCGACTCGGTAGCTGGGCAAGAGTTACCGAGCCGCCAGAAAATAGCTAAATCCTTTAAAAACCAAGGTATGCTATGAGCAAACGAACTAATCTATGGATGGGATACTATGATTCAACGTGTCAAAATCTGGCTTAAAGCTATATGTTCACATGATATTTTTTCGTTTATTCCAAGCGCCTCGATTGATTTCAAAATTATCCTACCACTGAGCATAATTGCTTTTTTGAGCTTTACTTTTTGGCCACTGATTACCGACCACCACGAACTCATTCGGAACCTAGGGCTAGTCACTGCCGCCCTTGTCGGTTTTCCCATGCTCATTTGGCGAACGAAGATAGCAGACAGACAAACCAAAATATCCGACAACAGCCATTTAGCAGAGGTATATACAAAAGCTATCGAACAACTGGGTGCTCAAGACGGAGAAAGGCCGCTTCTTGAAATCAGGTTGGGTGGTGTATATGCACTCGAACGAATAGCCAAAAGTGACCAAGAATACCGCCATCAAATAGCCGAAGTCCTATGCGCCTATGTTCGATTGAACTCTCAGAGGAGTCCTCTTGAAGAGAGTGGAAGTGCTCCGGAGGGAAGAAAAAAGCTAAGGGCTCAGCATAAGGAAGTTATCACTGCAATTATTAATGTTTTATCAAAGTTACATAAACTTGATAACACAACAAATTTGGACTTAAAAGGTGTTGATTTATCCGGGTGCAGCCTGCCCAGAGTCTACTTATCCGGATCCAACCTTTTTCGAGCCAATCTATCCGAAGCCGATTTATCCGGGTGCAGCCTACAAGGATCCAACCTACAAGGATCCAACCTACAAGGAGCCAACCTCCCCGGAGCCAACCTTTCTGGATCCAACCTCCCCGGAGCCAACCTTTCTGGATCCAACCTCCCCGAAGCCAACCTATCCGAAGCCAACCTAGAAGGAGCTAAGCTAGCCAGTGCCAACCTATCCGAAGCCAACCTATCCGAAGCCAACCTATCCGAAGCCAACCTACCCGAAGCTAACCTTAAAAAAGCAAATCTGCTCAAAGCCAACCTATCCGATGCAAATCTACCCGAAGCCAACCTATCCGAAGCCAACCTATCCGAAGCCAACCTAACTAGAGCACTCCTAGCTGGTGCAATTCTCGATAAAAGAAAAACTGAAAACTAATATTTAATGAATTTGATTTAGAATTAAATATTAGGGGAAAGTAAAAGGATTCACGATGCCAAAAAGATCGTTAATCGATGCCAAAAAGATCGCCGCGCTACAGCTGTTTAGCGAGGCTTCAATGTATATATTAATGGCGGTCAGGGAGGGATTATTTCACCCCTTTCGGGGCCGCGGTCGCAAGCTCCCACGTTGTCTCGCTGCGCTCGGCTCAAACCCTCTTCTCGGGTTCTCATCCCTTTTAATTTTCGCGCACAAAAAAGCCCCGCTGTTTAGCGAGGCTTCAATGTATATATTAATGACGGTCAGGGAGGGATGATTTCACCCCTTCGGGGCCGTGGTCGTAAACTCCCACGTTGTCTCGCTGCGCTCGGCTCAAACCCTCTTCTCGGGTTCTCATCCCTTTTGATTTTCGCGCACAAAAAAGCCCCGCTGCTAAGCGAGGCTTCAATGTATAAAATTAATGGCGGTCAGGGAGGGATTATTTCACCCCTTCGGGGCCGTGGTCGCAAGCTCCCACGTTGTCTCGCTACGCTCGGCTCAAACCCTCTTCTCGGGTTCTCATCCCTTTTAATTTTCGCGCCCAAAAAAGCCCCGCAGCTTAGCGAGGCTTCAATGTATAAATTAATGGCGGTCAGGGAGGGATTCGAACCCTCGATACCTTGCGGTATACACACTTTCCAGGCGTGCTCCTTCGGCCACTCGGACACCTGACCAGCTCTACATTTACGATGCAATATTTCAGCTTCAAACCCACACGCCTGAACGTGCTCGTTACCGTCGTCGTAAACTCCGACGTTTTCTCCGGCAAGCCTCCGAATCAACCTCTCGGACACCTGACCAGCTCTTCATTTTAAGGCCGCATAAAGCTCCTTAACAACGAGGCGCGCATTGTATCACAGCGGTCTGTCTCCGCAAGGGGTTTAGCCAAAAACAAAGGGTTAGGTTGAATCAACATCAAGCCCGACCGCTTGGTCTTTTTTTCTGCTTGCGTGATTCTGTACAAGAAGTAAACTCTGCACCGCTGCTTTTAAAGATGTCTCGAAAATAACTATTATATAATGCGCCCAATAAACAGTCTTAAGAACTCCCTATTTAACTCTCTCTATCGATCCTCCCTGATCAGTACTGCTTTTGCCGGTCTGATTGTTTGTGTTCTCATATTTTTATCTGTTGAAAAAGATATGCGTGAGGAAGGGAAATACCTTGGTCAGTTAGTCTTTAATGAGATTCGCCAAGCGATGGACAGAGGAGCCAGTTATGAAGAAGTTAACCAGTTACTGAGTGAGTTAAACGCGACGGCCCCGGATATCAGTTACAACATCCTCCGCGGTGATGCTGTCCAGAAACAGTTTGGTGAAGGGCGTGGTCTGACAGAAGAGCTTCTTCAACGTATTGGTGACGGGCCTGACGCAACTCATGTTGAATCTATCGATAAGATTCACTATTACCAAGCCATTAAATTTTCGGAAATGTGCCTGCAGTGTCACCAAAATGTGTCTGTGGGTGAAACTGCCGGTGTTATTGATATTTCTTTCCCTGCCGACAGGATTCGCATTCCGGTAACTGAAGTTTTGATGGGTCTGTTTTTAGTTTTCTCTATTACTATTATTTCTTCCTATTGGGCCCTGTCTTCTGATTTGTTAGAACACATGATTAACCCATTGCAGAAGCTTGAGCGAAAGCTGAAAGAAACTGAGGGTCATCACGACCTTAATGAAAGACTTGAGCTGGATTCTGATCTCAAAGAGATTTTAAGCATTGAGCACTCGTTTAATGCTCAGCAGGAACTTTTGCATGATGCTTTCCACCAGGTAGAGCAGGTTTCGATCTATGACCAGCTAACAAAAAGTTTTAACCGTCATCAGCTGGATAGGCTGTTTACCGAAGAAACTCTGCGTGCCATCAGAAATAAGACACCTATGACCGTTGCCATGATCGATCTTAATGGCTTTAAACAGATCAATGATGTTCACGGCCACCAAGCCGGTGATGAAATTCTGGTCCACTTTACCCGCGTGCTACTAAACAACCTCAGAGCAACGGACAAAGTGATCCGCTACGGTGGTGATGAGTTTATTGTGTTGCTGCCGGATTGCCCCTGTGATCGAGCACAATCACTATTTGAACGTATTGAAAAGATCACTGACTCTGAGCCCTATCACTACAAAGGCCATGTTCTGTTTACTCAGTTCAGCACTGGTATTGCTGAATTCCCAGGTGACGCCGACCAGGAAAATGCGTTTGATCTGATTTCGACTGCAGACGAACGTATGTACGTTGATAAACAGCGAAAAAAGAAAGCCCAGCACAAAACCTAAAGCACAAAAAAAGCCCGGTGAAACACCGGGCTAAAACTTTACCTGGAAGGTAATAAGTTATTAGTCAGCCTGACGGCGAAGGAATGCCGGAATATCCAGAAACTCCATATCGTCAGTGCCTGTTTTCTGCAGAGTTTGCGGCTGTGCTTCAGCCTCAACTTCTTTATGAATTTCTGTAGGCGGCGTTCTTGGCTTTCTTTCTGACTCAGTACGGGCGCTGCGCATCACTGCTGGCAGTTCCAGTTGGTCAAAATCAGAAGAGGTCATAGCCGGTGCTGCCGCTGCAGTTGTACGACCACCGGTACCCGTGTTTACCACGTCTACATGCTGTTCTTCAGCACGACCCAGACCTGTCGCTACTACAGTTACGGTCAGATCATCTGTCAGTTCTGGATCTATAACCGTACCAACAACGATAGTGGCGTTCTCTGAAGCGTACTCCTCAACAATGTTGCCCACTTCAGAGAACTCGCCCAAGCTGAGATCAAGACCAGCGGTGATATTCACAAGAATGCCACTCGCCCCCTTCAGGTCTACATCTTCAAGCAATGGACTATTTATCGCAGCTTCTGTTGCTTCTGTTGCACGATCTTCGCCACGGCCACTACCACTACCCATCATCGCCATACCCATTTCGGACATGACGGTTCTTACATCCGCGAAGTCAACGTTGATCATTCCCGGACGGATAATCAGATCTGCTATGCCCTGAACAGCGCCTTTCAACACGTCATTTGCTGTGTTGAATGCATTGATCAGACTGGTATTTTTACCCAGCACTGGCAGCAGTTTTTCATTTGGAATAATAATCAGAGAATCTACATTCTCTTTCAGTTCTTTGATGCCTTCGTCTGCAATTTTAAGACGCTTACGGCCTTCAAACGTGAATGGTTTGGTAACCACTGCAACCGTCAGAATTCCCAGGTCTTTAGCAACTTCAGCAACGATAGGAGCAGCACCTGTACCTGTACCACCACCCATTCCGGCAGTGATAAAGACCATGTCTGCACCTTCAAGCATCTCTGCAATACGCTCACGGTCTTCAATTGCGGCCTGACGACCGACTTCCGGGTTTGCACCCGCACCCAGACCTTTGGTCAGTTCACCACCGATCTGTATAACTGTTCTTGAAGCCATATGGTCTAATGCCTGCGCGTCTGTATTCGCACAGATAAATTCAACACCATCCACTTCACTGTTCACCATGTGTTGTACGGCATTACCACCGCCACCACCAACACCTACAACTTTTATTACGGCGCTTTGAGGGATGCTATCTGCTAACTCAAACATACCGATCTCCTTCCAGTTTTTACGTTTGCGCTTTATTTATTTTTTAGTAGCGCTTAATAACTTACGAACCTGATAAATACCGGTTTCAGAAATTCCCCTGAAACCAGGTTTTCATTCTATTGAACACATTGATTCGATCTGACATTCGCTCAACCATCTGAGGTTGAACAACCTCGTTAGTGACAACCGCTTCATTGTCCAGATCTTCATGTGCGTACTGCAATAACCCGATTGATGTCGCAAAAATCGGGTTAGTTAAAATATCTTCCATTCCACGGATACCGTGCGGTGATGCCAGTCTTACAGGCATGTGGAATATTTCTTCTGCCAGATCAATCGCACCTTCCATTTTTGAGGTGCCGCCGGTTAAGACGATGCCCGCTGCAACCAAGTCTTCAAAACCACTACGGCGCAGTTCTGCCTGAATCAGGTTAAACAGCTCTTCGTAACGTGGTTCAACAACTTCAGCCAGAGCCTGACGAGACAGACCACGGGATGGGCGATCTCCAACACCAGGCACTTTGATGGTTTCATCGGGTCCAGCCAGTTGTGCCAAGGCGCATGCGTATTTGATCTTGATATCCTCGGCATGCTGCATTGGAGTGCGCAATGCCATAGCGATATCACTGGTGACCTGATCACCTGCAATTGGGATCACCGCTGTGTGTCGAATAGATCCTCCGGTAAAGATAGAGATATCAGAAGTCCCCCCTCCAACATCTACCATGCAAACACCCAGTTCTTTTTCGTCTTCCGTGAGTACTGAATAACTGGATGCCAACTGTTCCAGCACGAGGTGATCAACCTCAAGTCCACAGCGGCGAACACACTTTTCGATATTCTGAGCAGCATTCACAGAACCGGTAACCAGATGCACTTTCGCTTCGAGGCGAACACCTGACATACCTAGTGGTTCACGAATACCTTCAGAATGATCAATTTCATATTCCTGCGGGAGGATGTGCAGAATTTTCTGATCCGCAGGGATGGCAACAGCACGAGCAGCATCGATAACGCGCTCAAGGTCATAGTCACTGATTTCACGGTCGCGAACAGCAACAATGCCATGGGAATTAAGGCTACTGATGTGGTTACCCGCAATCCCCACCGTAACAGAGTGGATCTTGCAGCCCGCCATCAGTTCGGCTTCTTCAACAGCTCGCTGAATAGAGCTCACGGTAGATTCAATATTCACAACCACGCCCTTTTTGAGACCACGGGACGGGTGAGAACCTATTCCTACAATATCAATATGCCCATCGACACCGACTTCACCTACCAGGCAGACCACCTTTGAGGTTCCAATATCCAATGCCACGATCATATTTGAATTAGCTACCATGTTTCCTTCGTATTAATTACCGGTTATTGGCAATAATAATTTTACTAGATGCCTTAAATAAACCAACTACTTTTCCATGAATTTTTTTTAATACTCAAAAGTTTTTATGAGCATAAAAATCCAATGAATAGTCCTTCATTAACTAAGTTATCGGCAGGGTTTGGGATAATTTAGAAAAAAAATCCAATAAATTTCAAGGATCTACCTTCGACAAAAAAGCCATTAACCTCTCTTAATTATTTTTATTTTCACTATTTCAATAGGTTAAAAAAACACCAAAAATCAAAACTTAATTTTGATAAATCCACCATAAATCAAATTTAAGTTTTGATTTATAGCAAAATAATCAAAACCCTATTTTGATTATTTAAATAAATATCAATATTAGATTTTGATTTTTCAATAAATTTCATTTCTTAATTTTAAATAAATCAGAGAAGGAAAATATTGAGATTAAAAACAACAAAAAAGAAGAATTTACTGTATGAATTTTGCTCAGCTTAGCCTTTGCGATAGCTATATCCGCAATCAATATCTTGCCATTGCTGGAGCTCAGGGTGAGAAGCTATGTAATCACGTATGCAGGTGATCCCATCAGCCAGGTAACTTGAGTCCATAAAGTTATTCAGGACACTCCCCCCCTGGCCCTGCGCAGCTTGCAGACAGAAAGCAAGATACCTTGGGAACGGCAGTATATCGTCCCGCCAGAGCGCACCGGAGTAGTACTGCCCTACCCGTTCATGATATTCCTGAGGGCTTTCACACTTATGAGTGCGATAGTAGGCATCCGAAGAGGTAGTGCAAATATGACCTGAAGAGACTGCACCGTCAGCCTCAACAGTATCGACTTCTAGCCACTGAAAACGATGTTCACGCTCATAAAGCCGCTCATAATCATCCACAGAGCATTCAAACTGGGAACAGAGAATCTCGGTCTCAGGATCGGGCAAAGTTGAGCAGGACGCAATTTCAAGCGACATAGGGTCTGCTCCATGTCGACTCAGGAACACTACACCCACTTTATTGAAGACCCTGCGAAAGCCAGGAACAGTCACAATTCGGAAGTTTTCTAATTCAGGGACGGTTTCACGGGCTGACTGCTCAGAGAGCAGCGAACCATAACCCACGATGGAGATCATTACTGATCCGTTTCTGCCGCTTTCTCCAGCAGATCCTGAGCAATCTTTTTCTTACCATCGGCACCCAGCTTTTGCAGCATAGCGACCTGATTCACCAGATTACCACGACCGCTGACCAGACGTTTATGGGCGGTTTCAAAGGACTGTTGGGTTTTATTCAGGTGACGCCCAATCTCGTCTACTGATTCCACAAAACCAACAAACTTATCATGCAGTTCACCACCGCGCTTGGCGATCTCTTTGGCATTTTGGTTTTGGTGCTCGTAACGCCAGATGTTATGTATGGTACGTAACGTCACCATCAGGGTCGCGGGGCTGACCAGCATGATATTGCGGTCAAACGCCTCTTTAAACAACGTCGCTTCACGCTCAAGAGCCAGCAGAAAAGCCCCTTCAACGGGAATAAACAGAAGTACGAAATCGAGTGAGCGTATGCCTTCCAGTGTTTCGTAGGCTTTATCACTCAGGCCTTTAATATGTCCACGGACAGATAAGATGTGCTCACGCAGGAAGCGTTCTTTTGCTGCTTCATCGTCAGTAGAGCAGTATTGCTCATAGGCCGTCAGGGATACCTTGGAATCAACAATAATATCTTTGCCATCCGGTAAACGGATGATGGCATCTGGTTGATAACGCTTACCTTCCTGAGAGACGGAAACCTGAAGCTCAAACTCATGCCCTTTGCGAAGACCGGATTCTTCCAGAGCACGTTCAAGCACAACCTCACCCCAGTTACCCTGGGTTTTGTTTTCACCTTTCAGGGCACTTGTCAGGTTGATGGCATCTTCGCTCATCTGCTGATTAAGCTGCTTCAGATGGCCGATCTGTTCATGCAAGGCGCGTCGGTCTTTGGCTTCTTTGTCATAGACATCTTCCACCCGGCGTTTGAAATCACCAAGCTGATCGCGCAAAGGGTTGAGCAGATGCCCCAGATTTTCTTTGTTGTTCTCGCTGAAACGTTTGGATTTTTCATCGAAAATCCGATTCGCCAGATTCTGAAATTCCTGCTTTAACTGCTCACGGGCCTGTTCCAGAGTCTTCAGTTTTTCATTATGGGAGGTACGCTCAGTTTCCAGACGGGCTTCCAGTTCAGCAACAACTTCATTCCGGTCAGCCAGTTGGAAGGCGGTTTGTTCGAGCTTTTTCTCAAGGCTTGTTCTGTCACTGGCCGCTTGTGTAAGCAGAGGTTCCAGATTGTTTAAGCGCTCATCAAGCCGGGTCTTTTGCAGGTCCAGATGATGCTGTTCCTGCTGTAGAGCATTAACCTGCTGCTGCAGCTTTTCATTCTGCTCAGCCAGCAGGGTTTGTTCCGTCTGCTTGAGTTCCAGCTGACTATTGAGTGTGGATTCCTGTTGCTGCCATTTTTGCGCATTGCTGCGCAACCAGAACAGGGCAAACAGCGCACAAATGGCAAACCCGCATGCCATACCAATCAATAGGCTGTGCTGGTCCAGGCCCGACAGGAATTCAGTCATCATCGATTACCAATAAAGATAAAGCACAGGCAGTGATGCCAGGGAAAGAACCGACATAATCACCAAGCCTTTAATATTTCCCAGCATCTGCTGGACTACGATGAAATGGAATACAGGGAAGGTAATGAACATGCAGATCAGAGGAATCCACCAATCCAGGTGGCTGAAGCCATAAGCCGCTGCAAATATGAAGGCTACCGCTGCAAGGTTACCGGCCAGCACTATCTTGGTCATGCCTTCCCGGGTTGAGGCAAACTCCGGCTTGTCTTCATCAGACAGCTTATTGATTGCTCCTGCGCACAAAGCACCAGACATAGAAACCATACCTGTAATTACAAAGATAATAATTGGATCTATTGAAGGCACATCACTCTCCGGTATTCAGTAATTTTGAGACAGCATTGTAAGGGTTTTGTAGATTTTCACCAAAGTAAAGCCACAAACAAATCAAACATTCAGCTATATGCTTATTACTTATTGAAATATGCATAATTATCATAGTAATATCGATTCAGTAATCACCAATTACAGCTCCTCCGAAAAGCACTGGTGTTGATCACCCACACCGGAGCCTGGATTTTATAATCCGTTAAGCACTGCACCCTATAGGTCAGTGCTTTTTTTTGCTGTTTTTGCCAGCCTTACCGGGCCGTTGTAAAATCCTGCCTCACATTGTGAAACTCAAGGTTTTTCATGCTTATTTTCAAAGGGTTGCGCAAGCTACTCTATCGCCACTTTAAAAACATGCGGTGGCAGGCGGTTCTGGCACTGCTGTTTGTTTACGGGCTCAGCAGCTGGCTACTTCTTAGTTATGCAGGCGAACATAATCTGACCGGTAAAGATTACCTCTACTGGTTATTGGTAACAGCGTCTACGGTTGGATACGGAGACTTATCTCCGGAAACCACTCTGGGCAAGTCAATCACTGCGTTTTATATCATCCCCTTCGGTTTAGGCATGTTTGCTCTGACTGTAGGTAAATTTGCCACATTCAGTGCATTTCAGTGGAGAAAAGGTGTTATGGGCCTTAAAAATCTGGAACTACATAACCACATTGTTGTGGTGGGTTGGAATGAGCAGCGGACCCTGCCATTACTGAAACTTCTGAAGACCGAAACTCTGCAAAACCTTAATCGGGATATTTGTCTTTGTGTATCAGAAGAGATGGAAAACCCCATGCCGGGAACCATCGAATTTGTTCGCGCCTTAACACTCAATGATGAAGCCGAGTTAAACCGGGCATCAATATCAGAAGCGGACACCATTATTATTGATTGTGCCCGGGATGATCAGACGCTCAGTGCAGCTCTGCACATATACAACCTGAACACCAAAGCCCACATGATCGCTTACTTCCGGGATGAAAGCCTCAGTAAGCTATTAAAACAACACTGCCCAACGGTAGAGTGCACCCCGTCAGTATCTACTGAGCTGATGGTTAAAACGGCTATGGACCCGGGCTCCAGCATTCTGCACCATGAGTTGCTGAATGCGACAACAGGCATGACCCAGTACTCAATCCTGATGCCAGACAACCTACCCGAGATCACTGTGCGCGACCTTTATGTTCCAATGAAAGAAAACTACGGTGCAACATTAATTGCAGTCGATCTGGATAATGATGGTAGACCTGAGGTAAACCCTTCTCTTGAGAAACGCATTCAACCGGGTTGTACCATTTATTACATTGCGGAAAACCGCCTAAAAGATCTGGATTGGTCTGCCATCACAACAGCAGGTTAATGGTACTTTTTATGCGTATACTCGGTTACACATTACTGATTCTCTGCTCTTTGAACAGCCAGGCCGCAGAGCCTGTTTATCGGATTATCGACAGCAGCTACACACTCTGCGACACCCTGCCCCGTTATCAACAACTATTGAAATGGTCTCTGTATGGCGTGGGCACACCACCAGAAACCGGATGTTTCCCAGCGCCCGCCAATGCAAAAGCCATTATCAAGCAATGCCCGGAAGGTGATATTATTGTCTGCCAATTTCAGATAACCCCTGAAGATGGCAGCCCAGCGTTTGATGCCTGGGCCAGTAAAGTCATATTACGTCCTGAAAAGTAGAGAAAGACTAAGTGGAATTCCTGGTAAACGAAGCAATCGAAGATTACGCCTTCCAAAACACAACCCCTGAACCTGAACTTCTTCAGGAGCTGATTGATGAAACCAACAAAAACATGGGCTGGCCGCAAAAGCTGTCCGGACGTTTAGTAGGTCGCACTCTGAAGCTTCTGGCTCAGCTCCACCAGCCTAAGAACGTTTTGGAAATTGGTATGTTTACCGGCTACTCCGCGTTGTCCATCGCAGAAGGTATGCCGGACGATGGACGTATCATCTGCTGCGAAACCAATCCTCGGGCAATCGATTTTGCCAAAACCTTTTTTGAGCGCAGCCCTCACGGTCACAAAATTGAAGTTATTTTCGGTAAAGCTATAGAGACCATCGAAACGCTGGATATGGAACTGGACTTCACCTTTATCGATGCCGATAAGCGTAACTACCTCAACTATTATCACAAGGCACTGGAAATGACCCGCCCGGGTGGTTTAATCGTGCTCGATAACATGCTCTGGTCTGGTAAGGTTGTGCAACCAGAATCGGAAATCGACGATATTCTGGTCGAGCTGAATAAAGAGATCGCAGAAGACCCGAATGTGGAAAACATTTTCCTCACCGTTCGCGATGGTATGAATGTGGTAAGGAAGATCAGATGATGTTTCTGCTGAAAGATCTGAATTCCGATGCACCTTCTCTTGAACAAATAGCGGGCGAAACTGCTCCCAGTAAAGAAGAAGGTGTTGTCATTGATCAGGCTTCAACCCTGCTTGAACTGTATCTGGACACTGAAGAAAGCTCTGTCGTGATGCCACTGTTGCAGAAATTGCGTGATGAGTTTCTGCAGGATCTTGATCAGGTAGACTCTGTTAAAGAGATCTACGGTCTGATCTACTGGCTGCTAGCCGATAACAACATTGAGCATCGTGGCGAAACACTGGAAGAAACCGCAGATCGATTGGGTGACCTGGATATCGAAAATGACAGCGATCGTTATACTGATCTGATCTTCCATCTGAAAGATGCCGTTGAACGAATTTACGATATAGAGCTCGAATAGCTGGATAACTATAAAGATAACAGTACATAGGGAGGCGTAATGCAATACAGGACTAAGCTGCTCTGCTGGCTATTGCTCCCTCTTATCCTGTTAGCCTCTACCGCTGGCCTGTATTATTTCTCCCCCAAAATCGCAGAACTCGCGCTACAACGCTGGTTAGCACAACAAAACTTCTCAGATATTCAACTGCACATGCAGCCCCCCGGCTGGAACGAACTGCGCATTGAGCAGCTATCGTTGCTTAAGCAAAACGCTGACCAAGAGATTCTGTACAAGATCAACCACCTGACTCTGCGCTTTAATCCGGTCGAAATGTTCAGCCTGCACCGTGTGAATGAGCTGCTGATTCAGGAAGCCGAAGTCCGGATCAAATACAAATCCCTGCCCAAAAGTTCAGATTCAGGCGAAATTATCGACCTGCAACAAGCTTTACCCAGCCAGTGGTTTCATCAGGTTCCGGTAGACAGGTTAACAATCGCCGCACTGAAGCTGGATATGGATTACCCGGAAGGCACTTCCGACTGGAAGTTCAATGGCGCTTTCAACTTCACTCAGAAAAAATTAACCAGCCGGGTGCATTTTCAACGCGACGATCAGGATTTAGGCTGGGCCGATCTAGAAGTCCGTGAGCACGATCTGTTTAATCTTCGGCTCCTGCTGAACGATCAACCGATTCTGGTGATAAACGGCCAGCTTAATCACGACAACGTTCTGGGACTGCAATCCAGCCAGCTTATTGATCTGAACGGTTTTCTGAAATGGCAGAAAAAAGTGCTGCAAACGGAGTTCGAACATCCAGAAATCAGCGGCTCCCTCTCCAGCAGAGGCACCACAACGTTTCCACTTAAAACTCAATTTACCCCGGACACTCTGCTTGCCAGTATCGAGACACAACAAACACTCAACGCACAGTTTGAGGTTTTAAAACCGGCCAATGTCGTATCTAGTGTTTCAGCAGTAGTTTCGGGCAAGCTGGAATTTTCTGAAAACATCCTGAATATCAATCTCGATAACCAAACCTCTGCGGTGGCACATGAACTTACGCCCGATTTTGCCACACAACCTATCCTTGAAACGGAAGTAAACCTACCTCAGGGTTTAACCATAACAGCAGATCTTTCTACGGCGCTTCAGGGCCAGGAACTCATCCCATCTCTCACATTGACTGAGCTGGAACTTTCCACCCCAAGAATCGCTCTGGAACAAGGGATTCTGGAACCAACAATCACTCAGCTGCAAGTGAACAAGATAGATCTGAACAACAAAACCATTTCAGGCCGCTTAAGCAACAACAGCATAGAGGTTCAGCTTCCTGAGCAAACATTGCTAAACGCTGCGTTTAATACAAGCTTCAACTTCAAGGACAATCTACTCAACGGAGAGTTTGCCCTGACCACTGATGAGTTACCCATCAATTTAAAGGGCAAATACACAAGCGAACTTGCAACCAGTAAGAGTAATCTTAGCTGGGTCCTGACACCCATAAGACTTCATAATATTGACCGCACACTCACCCCCTACCTTGCTGTTCCGGCAGAACTCAGTATTTCAGCAGGAAGGTTCTACCATAATGGCTCTGCATCTATAGAAAACGGTATTTTTACAGCCCGGCTCTATAACAGCGTCCGCGCAGCGGCCGCCAGTTGGGAAGAATACAGATTTGAGAACATAGACTGGGATTCAAGAACCAGACTTAAAGCTGGCGGGATAATCATAGATAAAGGCTCTGTTAAGCTGCAACGCGCTAAAACAGGTGTTGATATCACAGAAATCGAATCCGCTTATGTGTTTCGACAGAGCGGTAAGTGGCAGAGGCTGGACCTGAAACAACTCACCGCCAAACTACTGCAAGGCGATATTTCAGTGGAGGCCGTGAGTTTTAATCCAGCAAAACCGGAGTTTAAAACCAACGTAAATGTCGATCAGATCGACCTGGGTGAAGTGCTTAGCCTGGAACAACAGGAAGGTTTATCCGGAGAAGGTAAGCTCTCAGGCACCTTCCCGGTCGATTTTCAAAAGGACGGACTGACCATAGAAGATGGTGGTTTATTCAGTTTAGATCCGGGAGGCAAAATACTGTTTGCACCCAACCCGGCGGTAATGGCCTACGCAGCCACCAATGTGGGTTTAAAAATGGCACTGGAAGCACTTGAGAACTTCCACTTTGATTTGCTGGATATCACCTTAAATTACAGCAAAGATGGCACCGCCAATTTGAACACAAGACTGAAAGGCAACAACCCGGACTGGAACAACGGTCACCCGGTTGATTTCACAATAAACATAGAGGAGAACATCCCTAAGTTATTGCAAGCACTTCAGTTTACTGAAAAATTGACTAAAACAATTGAGAAGCGTTACCGTTAGCAAACGGTCACCGGAAAAGAAAACAGAGGAACAACCATGAAACCGAACTACCTTCTGCAAACCAGCGTGCTGCTCCTGGCCCTGGCGGGAATTAGCGGTTGTTCACCGCGTGTTGAGGTCGCCGTTCCCAGTGAGCCTATAACCATCAACCTCAATGTGAAAATCGAACATGAGATTCTGGTCAAAGTTGACCGCGAGATTGATGATCTCCTATCTGAAAACAGCGATTTATTTTAAAGGGAGGCTGACATAATGAAATTACAACTACGCAAACTATTTACCCTGCTGACAATTACTTTAGCTCTGATTGCTGCGCCAGCATGGGCTATCTCCAAAGACGAAGCCAAAGCAAAAGGTTTAATCGGTGAACAAGCCAATGGTTATCTTGGCATTGTTACCTCTTCTCCAAAAGCAGACCTGAAAACACTGGTTAAAACCATCAATGACAAACGTAAAGCTGCGTATGTCAAAAGCGCGAAAAAAGCAGGCGTGGAACGTAAAGTATTTGAAGCCAGAATGGGGCAACGACTGCAGGACAAAACACCCGCAGGTCAGTTTATAAAACTCCCGAACGGCAAGTGGAAGAAAAAGTGACCTTCTAATCTGAACAGGCAGTAAGAGAGCAAGAGTACTATGGCTAAAAAAGACGCCCACTATCGACGCCTTAATGCTCTTGGTTTTCTCTGCTGCCTGAGCTTTCTTGCCTACCTTATAGTCTGCCTGCAAACTCCCGCATCCGGCTACGCAACTCCGTTGTCATCTCTGGTCCGCATTACTCTACTCTCAAGTACCCTGCTGTTTTTTCTACCCTTACTGCATAACCCTGCGACGACCGGACAACGTTTTTATAGTTTTTTCAATCTGACATTAAGCCTGAGTGGGCTCGTTGCCTTAGTCCGACACATGTGGATACAGAACAAACCGGAACTGATCAGCCAGGAGATGGTAACCCTGTGTGAACAGCCTTTTGAAAAGTTAATGTCGCAACAACCAGTGCTAAGCGAAAAGCTCTACCTGTTATTTAACCTTTCAGGTAACTGTATAGCGGAGAAACTTGGCCCGGTTCCCATTAGTTTTCCTATACAAGCTCTGCTTTGTTTCCTGCTACTGTTCCTGCTGTGTTGGAAAATCCTTAGTTGCCGCCCTCGTCCACCCGGAATGTTCCTGTGAAAAAAATCGTTATTGCGACATGCCTCTGTCTCTCCACAGCACAAATAGCGGTAGCGGAAGACGCCCCCTGGACGCTTAACCTGTATTTTGAAAATGACCTGTTTTCAGAAACGGATCAGAACTACACCAATGGTGTCCGCGCATCCTGGGTTTCCCCTAACGTCGATAACTATCTCAAAGACGAACGGCTGCCCGAATGGACCCGTGACATAAACCAGTATCTACCGCTGTTTGATCCAGCCGATTCCACGGACAAAAACGTACAGCGTAACCTTGTTATCAGTCTCGGCCAGCAGATATACACCCCAACCGATGTTGATCGCAGCACCGTAGACCCAAACGACCGTCCCTACGCGGGCTGGTTATACGGCAACATTGCCTATCACAGCCGCACCCGGAATAAGATGAATACCGCAGAACTCAGCCTCGGCATTGTTGGCCCCTGGGCATTGGGGGAACAGGCACAGGATTCAATCCACGGGCTCAGAGGTTTTAAAAAATTTAATGGTTGGGATAATCAACTTAAAAACGAACCCGGCTTCCAACTGGTTTACGAACATAAAAACCGAATCAGCAAGGGATATATCACCCCCCTTCTGGAATACGACACCATACTGCATGGCGGCATCAGTCTGGGTAATGTTGCCACCTATGCAAACGGCGGGGCTGAGTTCCGTTTCGGCTGGAACCTGCCACAAGACTTTGGCACATCCGCACTGCGCAGTGGTGGTGATAACAGCGCCCCCGGATTAGGTGATGGTCGATACCAACGCGGCAGCCGCAACCAGAATCTGGGTGTGCACGCCTTTATCTCTATGGACGGCCGCTGGGTATTACAAGACATCTTCCTGGACGGCAACACATTCCGTGACAGTCACTCAATAGATAAAGAAAGCCTGGTTGGTGAAACCGCGTTCGGAGTTGCCGCCCTCTACCACGGCTGGAAAGTTTCCTTCGCCCGCGTGCACCGCAGCCGGGAGTTCAAAGGACAAGACAAAGGCCACTCCTTTGGTTCACTGAGCTTGAGTTACTCTTACAGTCTTTAGTCACTAACAAGAGATCAATTTTTTATGAACACAGACGCAGATAAACTGGGCTTTGATGTGGTTGAGTCTGCAACCACCAGCAACCAAACAACCCCAGAAAGCAGTAACAACCCTGAAAAACGCATTGCTGATACCGCTGAAGAGGTGGCGCTTTTGTATAAAGGCATCGAGGTTCATATTCGTAATATAGAACTTAGTGAAAACGGTAATCTCACAGGCCGGGTATCTGATTTTTCAAATGCCTGTTCTACCCAGTATGAAAGCCTGAAATTAGGCCAGACGCTATCCTTTCGTTATCTGCATGTACAACATGTTTGCAAGCGGACTTAATTTTCCCCTTAACTTTAACTTGAACAGTCCATTTATCCGGAGTTTTCTATGATCAGAGTGGTGTATCAGTGGCGTGTTGCTGAAGAGAATTTTGAAGAGTTCAAAGCACTGTGGCGAGCGACAACAAATGAGATCCATGACTCGGTTGAAGGAGCGCTGGGCAGTTTCATGCTGAGGTCTTTTGAGGATAAAACCGAGGTCACCACCATCGCAAAATGGGACTCTTATGCATCCTGGAAAGCGTTCTGGGGGAATCAAAATCCGGAGCAAATGCATGCAATGCGCGCATTAGGCGAGCGAATATCTGCCGAGGCTTTTGAGGAAATAGAAGATCATACCCGCTAACGAACAAAACCTCTGCCAGAACCTCAGCTTAAGTCTGGTCTAAACTTGATCTGTTCAAAAAACCAAACTGACAATATGATTTTAAAGGCCCGCATGTGGTGACTAAAGAGCAACTCACAGATTTTCTGAAAACCGAATTCCCGCAAACAAAATGCAGTGTCGAAGAGGTTGGCAATCGCAGTGCTGTGGTCAGACACCCGATTGGTTTTGAAGAGCTGCGCCCTGGTGGCACAGTTTCTGGCCCGGTGTTAATGGCTGTTGCCGATGTAGCGCTTTATGTTGCGATTCTGGGTGAGATTGGCTTGGTTCCGCTGGCCGTTACGACAAACCTGAATATTAATTTTTTACGCAAACCTTCATCTGAACAGGACATTATTGCTCGCTGCTCTTTGATTAAGGTTGGTAAAAGCCTGATCGTTGGGGAAGTCTCATTGTATTCAGATGGTCTTGAAGAGCCTGTTGCCCATGTTACCGGAACCTACTCTATACCTTCCCCGCAAAGCTGAAGGCCTTAATTGCCTTTTATCTCCTTTACCAAACGTCAGATTAACGTACGAATTTCAGAATATAGCCTTTAAAGTCCTGATCCAGGTAATCCGTGTGCTCTGGTTTAAACTCGCTAGAGGTGAAACCAAATTTAACCATCTGTTTGCTGAGCTTGTTTTTTCTGCCGCGACCCGGATCAACAATAATCACTTCACATTCCTGGTTCGCGTGATTTTCAATAAAATGCGCCAGCAGTTGTATATGCTGATCTTCATATAAAAGATCACTTCCGACTATCAGATCAAACTTGCCGAGCTCATCTTTTTTAGCGGCCCAATCCACCTGTTCAAAGGAGATATCATCGTCACCATTCAGCGCTACGTTTCGCTCCAGAAATGGCTGAACTTCCGGGTGGTAATCAGTAGAAGTTATGTCCGCATGCTGCTTATTCAGAAGCAAGCTGGTCAGCGCCATGCCGCAACCGACCTCAAGTATGCGTTTGGAGTCTGTGTCGTAATCGAACATGTAGTGGGCAAGCACAAGGCTGGAGGGCCAGACGACACCAAATAAAGGCCAGGTTGCCGAGGAGATACCCATCTTTTCCGCTTCGCCATCCGGATCATGAAACTCCTGACGATTGCGTAAAGTACAAAGGTGAATATCGATTTTACCAAACTCAATGGTTTGGTAACTCAAACGTAGGTCAGTCATTTGTGGCTCCTGTAGCTATACGCTAAGCCAGGTATCTGAGACAAATGACAAAACGGGGAATGTGCTTTTTACAGTAACCTACTGAACTGAAAACGCAAATGTAATTCCAGATCATTTGCCTTTCGTATAGTTGCTTTCAGCTACATTGCGGTACATATTGTAAACATATGGATTTGTACGTGTTCACACATGGACACGCTTTTTATCACCTCGCGCATGTTTTTTTTAGTGGAAGAAATTAACGGTGCAGTCTGAACTCCTATCGGTTTCAAGTCGTTAGCCCGATCCCACGCTTTTCTGATTAAAGAAAAGCAAACATGCCATTATTTGGTTGTCGTATGACTATTGAACTTCGTAGCAAGGTCAATGCGTTGAGAAATCAGATCGAGCAGCGTGAAAACGCAGCTCGCGAAACTGCGCACCGAATCGCCAGAGCTCAGGCATCCTTTGACGGTGTCAGCAAGCCAGAAGAAAAATCTCCCCCAAAACAGGAACTGGTTGCAGATAAGAACCCTCAGGCAAATGTTCGTGTTATTGAAGCGACTGAAACACAAACGCGCATGGTCGAAGAAGTGATAGTAATCGCCAAGCTTGCCGAAGATCGCGCCTTTAAAGCGGAAAAGAAAGCGTTAACCGCTCAGCGTGAAGCCATGTTTGCAAATGTTATTGCACTCATCACGATGACCATTACAATCGCCATATTTATAAACATCGGTCTGAGCTAACCGCTGTATTTCACGCATAAAAAAGCACCAGCCCAAATGAACTGATGCTTTATTCTTACCCTGAATATTAAAAACGAGCGCTTAATCTTACCCAGATATTCTGGCCGGGTTCTGCAACCTGAACCGGGTCACTGTCTAAAAGATAATCGCGGCTTTCATGCAATGTATATGCTTTATCAAACAGGTTATCTACACCCATCGCTACGACATAACCGGCTTTAGCGGCATATTCTCCATGCAGATTCACAATGCCGTAGCCCGGTGTTTGACGAACATCCTGACCACCACAGGGGTCTGAACTCAGGCAAACATCATTCTGCTCTGCTACCAGTTTCCATTCAGCTCCAAGTTTCCACTGTTGTTTCTGATAATCCAGTGATGTGGTCAGCTCTAATGGTGAGATTCTGGAAAGATGAGTTCCGTCATCTTTGTTTTTGCCCTTGATCCAGGCCAGCGAGCTGCCCAGAGTCAGGTTAGAGCTCAGCAGGTAACTGAATTCAGCTTCGATGCCATAAAGTTCAGCATCAATATTTTTGTAAAGGTCCGCCGCGCCACTGTTGTAACGCAGGATGTAGTCATCAACGCGGTTGTACCAACCGGTCAGGGACCAGTTTAGTTGTTCATCACTGTTTGCCAGTACCGCTTCCAGCTGATGATGTTTTTCCGGGTCCAGCTGTGGATTACCGATCCAGTCTTTACCCATCATCGGGTTCTTGGCGATGTAACGCTCTGTTGCATCAGCTGTACGAACGCTGCGAGAAAAAGTTGTTTTAATCGCATACTGCTCATTCAGGCGATGGGTCCATGAAACAAAACCACCAACATTATCTTCTGTGCTATCTGTTTCAGTCACACCATAATAGGTGGTGTACTGGGATAACGGAGTATGCGCACCCATGCCCATACCAAATGTATCACCGGCTTTTGCAGCACTGGCCTCAACACGATCATAGCGCAGACCTGCGCTGAGCATATCGTCTTTACCCAGTGCTTTTTCACCCTCCACAAAGAAGCCGTGCTGATCAATATCTACACCAGGCCACTGGCTGAAAGCGCCCATGCCGTTGGCGATCATATTCGCGACAGCATCGCGTTTGTTATTCTGCAGATCTGCACCAAAGGTCCAGTCAATATCTCCGGCATGAGCGTCCACTACAATGCGCATACCATCTGTATCTGAGCTTGAAGGTGAAGTCATCATGGCGTTTTCCATCAGGTGAATCACGTCCGACTGATAAGCTTCAATTTTTAACTGTCGCAACGCGCCCTCAGTAAACTGATGTTCCAGCTTGATGCGGCTGTTTTCAGCATCGGCATAAGGGCTGTCCATGCTTGCACCCGGGAACAGAACATCTTCCTCGTCGGCTTTTTCGAAACTGGCCTGCAGCGTTGTGTATTCACTTAAGCGAATACCGGCCAGCAGCGCATTGGACTGGCTGTCGTATTTGGAACTGACTTCGTTGCCATCGCCGTCGTCATAGTTTTCTGATTCACCTTCATGGGCGATAAAGCGGATATAACCATCATCGTTGCCCGCAACCAGATCCAGACCCAGCTCCCACTGCTCGCCGTTGCCCCGGTAACTACCTGCCAGATCAGCGTTGTAACCTTTCTCATCGATCATTGGCCAGTCACGCTCAAACAGGACGGTGCCACCGGAACCGCCACCACCGTATACAACGGTGCGATTGCCTTTGATTACGGTGACACGGTCGTAGCTATCCACAGAAGTATATGCCGTAGGTGGGTCCATACGGTTAGGACAACCACCATGAATGTAACCGCCATCCAGCAGGATGTTCAGCTGAGTTTCTTTCTGTCCACGGATAACCGGGTCCAGTGCACGGCCACCCATGCGAATAGCAGAAACACCTGTCAGGCTCTGTAATAACTCGCCGCCATCGGAAACCGGTGAGGCTTTAACGCCGGTTGTGGTTTCCCTGATGGCGGTTTCCAACTGAGGAAGACCTTGATTGATTTCTATGACCATGTGCTGGTCATCATGTCCAGCAAATACCAGTTCAGATTGGGCCGCAGCAATAGCGAGGGCAAGGAAAGTTTTCTTCACGGTGAGTCCTTACATTAGCAATTCAAAATATGGACGCTATTGTATGGATTACGGGATTGTTACGGGATGTGACACAGTGTCGCGCGACTTTTTGCCACACCGTCTGAACCTGTAAATTCAGCCGGGTTTAGTCTGGTTAAAACTGGGGCGGGATTTCATAGACTGAAACCATTTCCGTAACCGTGGGAAAGCCGCCGGGAGTTCCACACCATAGGCTTCTGCCAGTGCAAAACGGGCTGTTAACGCAGCTTCCGGGAAGGAGTAACAGCTGGTAAAGAATGGCTGTTCTCCCAATTCGTGTTCCAGAAAAGGTAACGCCTGGTAAAAACGTTCCATCCCCTGATTGATGCGTGTCATATCCCAGTTTTCTTCGGGGTTGCCGCGCTTTTCAAAAATAACCTCGCGCAGCCCCGCGCCAATTTTCTGATCACTGTATTTGTGTAACAGGCGTGCGGTATTTCTCTCTTCTCGTTTTTCTGGCAAAAGGGTGCCGGAAAGATCGGCAAGATACTCCATGATGACATCGGATTCATACAGAACCCCTTCTTCGGTCACCAGAACCGGAACGGTTGAGTTCGGAGTCAGAGGACGCCATATCGCTTCCTGACCCGGTTCCAGATAATTGATCGTCTCAACATCCAGACCCAGCTCCGCTATAGCCAACCTGACTTTCCAGCAGAACGGGCACTCCGGTTTATCGAACAGAATCATCTTATCCACCACTCTGCTCTGCGGTGAGCCGATCTAACTCCTCCAGCACAAACTCGATGCGATCCTGCCCCCAGAAGATCTGATCCCCGATCAGGAAAGTGGGTACGCCAATCACACCTTTCTCATCCGCTTCCTCGACATTCGCCTGCAAACGCGCCATATACTCAGGGTTATCCAGAGCTGCCTGCATATCCTCCCTGACCAGTCCTGCTCTTTCGCCGGCACTGAAAAGGATCTCCAGTTCACCAATGTTTTGGCCTTCAGCCCACTCTTTATCCATGACTGAGACGATGTACTCCCGCAAAACGCCCTTCTCTTCCGCCAGCAAAGACAGCTTTGCCGCCAGTGTGGTTTCGGTTTCCATAGGTGGCGGATTAAGAGGGATCTGAAGACGACGGGCAAAACGTGCCACATCCTGACGAGCCAGAGGTACCTTTTTCTTTGCACGATCGGGAGAGGATCGAAGATTCCAGCCACCTACAGGCTTCCAGATCAGATTGACATCATAATCATCCACAACCGGCCACAGAGTTTTACTCGCAAGGTAGCAATAGGGACTCCGGAAATTGAAATAAAGGGTCACATCGATGGGGCGATTCATGGGTAACTCCGGTTACAAGGCATACATCCATTTTAGATTTTAATAACCATTGATAAATACCCATCAATTCAAACCACTTGTGATTTAAATTCACAAATAAATTACATACAGAGGGAGTATTCATGAACAAAATAGGAACCATAAGTTTCCTATAATAAACTTTTGCTAATTTCCTATCTTAAAACGGGCAAAAAAAAGGTATCATTGCGGCAATTTTGAGCACCCCAACTCAACCACAGATTGACAGGTACCCTTAAGATGCTGGAACAGAATCAGGCTCCACTTTCAGTACTGGAGCAAAAAGACGCATTTATCGCACGTCATATTGGCCCTTCCCAAGAAGAACAGCAGGCGATGCTGGCCGAACTTGGCGCCGCGGATCTTGATCAGCTGATCCAGCAAACCGTTCCTGAATCCATTCAGGTTAAAGAACCGGTAGACCTTCCGGGCAGCCGCACTGAAGCTGAAGTGTTGTCCTATCTGAAAACAGTTGCTCAGAAAAACCAGATCAACACCTCCATGATTGGTATGGGTTATACCGATACGATCGTTCCGAATGTGATCCTGCGTAACGTATTGGAAAATCCCGGTTGGTACACCGCTTATACTCCTTACCAACCGGAAGTTTCACAGGGCCGACTGGAAGCTATCCTGAACTTCCAGACCATGGTTCTGGACCTCACAGGTCTGGATCTGGCAAACGCCTCACTGTTGGATGAAGCGACTGCCGCGTCTGAAGCAATGACGCTGTGTAAACGTATGTCCAAGGCGAAAAAAGCCAACGTATTCCTGGTGGATGAAAATGTTCACCCTCAGAACATCAGTGTCATTGAAACCCGTGCCGAGCCACTGGGTTATGAAGTCATCATTGGTAACGTTGCAGAACTGATCGATCAACACGACCCATTTGGTATACTGGTTCAGTACCCGAGCACCTTTGGTGATGTGAATGATTACGCTGAACTGATTGAAAAAACCCACGCGAAAAAAGCGCTGTTCTGTGCTGCCGCAGACATCATGGCACTGGTCAGCCTGAAATCACCTGGTGAACTGGGTGCTGATGTTGTTTTTGGTTCTGCCCAGCGTTTTGGTGTTCCGATGGGTTACGGTGGTCCACACGCGGCCTTCTTTGCAACTCGCGATGCTTATAAACGTTCTGTTCCCGGCCGTATCATTGGTGTTTCTATTGATACCCGTGGCAACAAAGCTCTGCGTATGGCGATGCAGACTCGTGAGCAACATATCCGCCGCGAAAAAGCGACTTCTAACATCTGTACCGCTCAGGTGCTGCTGGCAAACATGGCTGCATTCTATGCCATCTACCACGGCCCTGAAGGTCTGAAGACCATCGCAAACCGCATCCATCGCCTGACCGATATTTTGGCAACGGGTCTGCAATCCAAAGGCGTTGAACTGGCAAACAGCAGCTGGTTCGATACCATCACCCTGAATCTTGAAAACGCAGAACAGGCCTACCAGAACGCACTGGATGCTGGTATCAACCTTCGTAAGATCAGCGACAAGCAGCTGGGCCTTACCTGCGACGAGTGCACTAGCCGCGAGACGGTTGAAGCACTATGGAATGCTATTCTGAGTGAAGGACACGGACTGGATCTTGAAGCGATTGATGCTGAGATTACGGCTAAGGGTTCTTCCTCTATTCCTGCTTCACTGCTACGTGATAAAGAAATCCTGCAGCACCCGGTATTCAACAGCTATCACAGTGAAACTGAGATGCTGCGTTACCTGAAGCAGTTAGAAAACAAAGACATCTCTCTGGCGCACAGCATGATCGCGCTGGGTTCCTGCACCATGAAGCTGAACGCCACGGCAGAGATGATCCCGGTAACCTGGCCTGAGTTTGGTCAGCTACACCCGTTTGCTCCGGTTGATCAGGCTGCTGGCTACAAACAGATGATCACTGAATTGGAAGATCAGCTCAAAGCAATCACCGGTTTTGATGCAATCTGCATGCAGCCTAACTCCGGTGCCCAGGGTGAATACGCGGGTCTTCTGGCTATTCGTAAATACCACCAGGCGAACGGTGACGGCCACCGTAATATCTGCCTGATCCCTACTTCAGCACACGGTACTAACCCTGCATCTGCTGCACTGGCAGATATGAAAGTTGTACTGGTAGGCTGTGATGACAAGGGCAACGTGGATATCGAAGATCTGCGCAGCAAAGCTGAACAGCATAAAGATGATCTCTCCTGCCTGATGATCACCTATCCTTCTACCCACGGTGTATACGAAGAAGGCATTCGCGAGATCTGCCAGATCGTTCACGATAACGGCGGTCAGGTATATATGGACGGTGCAAACCTCAACGCTCAGGTTGCGATCAGCCAGCCTGCAGAGATCGGGGCAGACGTCTCTCACATGAACCTGCACAAAACCTTCTGTATTCCACACGGTGGCGGTGGCCCGGGTATGGGCCCAATCGGTGTTAAAGCACACCTGGCGCCATTCGTTGCTAACCACCCAGTACAACAGATCGAAGGCCCGAATCCAGAAAACGGTGCGGTATCTGCAGCGCCATACGGCAGTGCCTCTATCCTGACGATTTCATGGGTTTATATCGCTCTGATGGGCGGCACAGGCCTGCGTGCAGCCACTGAAAATGCCATTTTGAATGCCAACTACCTGTCTAAGAAACTGGGTGAAAACTACCCGGTTCTCTACACTGGCCGTAACGACCGTGTGGCGCACGAATGTATTATCGATATGCGCCCACTGAAAGAGACCTCCGGTATCACTGAGGAAGATGTAGCTAAGCGCCTGATGGACTTTGGTTTCCATGCGCCAACTATGTCCTTCCCGGTTGCGGGCACACTGATGATCGAACCGACCGAGTCTGAATCCAAAGCCGAACTGGATCGCTTTATCGAAGCGATGTCAGTGATCCGTGATGAGATTCGTCAGGTGGAAGCCGGTGAAATCGATGACGAAAACAATCCATTGAGAAATGCTCCGCACACCATGGCGGATCTGGTCGATGCCAACTGGGACCGCCCATACTCACTGGAAAAAGCTGCCTTCCCGGCTGACCACCTGAAAACCAGCAAAATATGGCCAACAGTGAACCGTATCGACAACGTCTACGGCGACCGTAACCTGTTCTGCTCATGTATTCCGGTTGAAGATTACGCAGAGTAGTTCGCAAATCACAATTAAAAACGGGCCTTCAGGCCCGTTTTTTTTAGAGAAATTTAGTCTAGATAGCGCCTGCCGAGTTCATTGAATCAATGTAAGCATACAACCTAGATCAGTTGTCTAAACTGATTTCATTGAACAGTTTAAAAGCTTCATTAAGCCATAATTGTCAGTTCCCACCTAAACATATCAAGGCACGAATTGCTCAAAATATGTGATAGGTACTCAATCCCAAGACCAAAACCTGGGTTCTGGACTCAACAGCAAATGAAGAAAAACCCTCAAAAGGTAGCGTCGCCGTCAGATAAATTTAGTGCTGCCTCTTAGTTAGATAGCTACACTCAATTCAACAACCACATCTCAGTTCAAAAATTACTCCTATTTATTCAAGACAATAATTAGATTTAAAGGAATAAATAGTCTTAGAAAAATAAAACAAAAAGGAGTAAGCATGAGTATCAATATCGTCTTAGAAATCAATTCCGACCCAAATAGGCTTGAAACCCTAATAACAACATTACAAGCGATTCTTCCGGATACTAGGGATTATGATGGATGTAATGAAGTTGTTTGTACTGGTCAACCCCAGCCGGACACATTTTTTTGTGAATTTT
>JAILXS010000015.1:0-41983 GCA_050789425.1 Neptuniibacter sp. | reverse complement strand
TCAAATTGTTAAAGAGCGTTGCTTGACTCATCCCACGCTGCGAAGCGTTTCGTCTCAAGCGAGGCGCGTATTTTACTTCGCGCCGATTTAAAGTCAACTATTATTTGATGTTTTTTCTTAACGTTTCGCATCAAATCTGGCTTTAAATCTAACTTCCAGAGAGCAACCACAAAACAAACAAAAAACCTTGTAGATCAATCTCTTAAAAGCCCTAAAACTCTTCCGCTTTGCACTTAAACTGTGCTGCGTCTCAAGCAAGGACGGCGAATTCTACAGAGATAAAACGAGGGGTCAACTGTTTATGTGAAAAAATTACAAAAATGTAATTTTAGCGCGGAAACCTATGTACTTTTCGATAAGGAAAAACGTCAACCACTTCACCTTCAAGTACCTGCTGCTGGACACTCTTCCAGTATTCAACTGTTAGCAGATCTCCGTGAAGCTCATTGAATAATTTTCTCACTTTACGATTACAAGCAGTTAGGATTGAAAACTCTTCAGGGAAGATGTCATTCGGACCAACCGAATACCAGGGTTCATTAGCCAATTCCTGCTCTGGGTACATTGGCTCCGGTATTTCCCGGAAATGACAATCCGTCAGGTAGAGGATTTCATCATAATCATAAAACACCACTCTTCCATGCCGTGTCACTCCGAAGTTTTTAAATAACATATCCCCCGCAAAAACATTAGCTGCAGCGAGTTGCTTTATAGCTTTTCCAAATTCATTAATGGCATGAAACAAGGAAGCTTCATCGTCCCGCTCCAATGCCGTATCAATAAACATATTCAGAGGCGTCATATAGCGTTCAGTCCAGAGGTGCTTAATTAGTACCTCTGCCTCGGTCATCTCTATCGAGGATGCAGCAACCTGTTGTAACTCAGAAAGCAGCTCTGGTGAAAAGCGCTCTCGGGGAAAAGAAAAGTTTGTAAACTCCTGCGTATCAGCCATTCGCCCCACCCTGTCATGCCTTTTAACCAACTGGTACTTCTCTTTTACAAGTTCACGAGTAATGTTCTTAGAGGATGAGAACCGATCTTTAATGATTTTAAACACAACCGGATAGGACGGCAGGGTGAACACTGTCATGACCATCCCCTTAATACCTGGCGCGATTACAAACTTGCCTTCTGACACGGCAAGATGATCAACAAAGCCTCTATAAAACTCTGCCTTGGCTTGTTTATAAAATCCTATTGAACTGTAGAGTTCAGGAATTGATTTCCCTGGAATTAAGGTATGGAGAAAACGAATAAATTCAGAAGGGACATTAATGTCTACCAAAAAATAGGAACGGGTAAAGCTAAAGACGACGGAAACATCATTTTCTTCGCTCAGAGCAGTATCAATATATACAGCGCCCTTCTCGTTATTTTGCACTGCGACCACAAATGGCTCACTGCTACTCTCAAAATGAACCCTACCTACAATGTAAGCCGCTTTGTTACGGAAGAATACGCTTTTGACAACTTCGATAGTCGTTTCTTTATCCGCCAAAACTGCATCTGGCATTGCGCTCTTCATATATTGCAGAAGATTCCGCATATCCCTGCGTTTATTTTCCCAGGGTATATTAAATGCGTAGTCATCCATCATTCGGGAGAGCATCCTAATCACCCCTCCCTCATCCAAAGAATAGCTCCTGTAGATCGCTGCTCCTGAATGGACATTATGATCTCCGAGCGAGGAACGGATGAACATATGTGTATTATCTATATTACGGTGTTTAAAAACCGAACAATAAACGGAGTTATAAAAAGTCTCGGCCAGCTCAGGGTCCGTCCTTTGCAGAATCAGGCGGGTATAATACTCTTTAGCTTGATGCCACAGCTCCGATTCATAAGCCTTTTCTTCTAATGAGCCTATTATTGCTAAAGAGGCTTCCCGTACCATATCCGAGTACAGATCAATTCTTTCTGAAGCCAGTTTTTGAATAGCCCGCCAATCAGCTGCTTCAAAGTACTCCCGAGCAAATAAGGTAAGCTCTTGAAAGCTGAGTCTATATTCTGCAAAAAAAACCATCACCTGAGCTGCTATTTGTTGATGCTTTTTGCGTCTCATGCTTCCTCCTGCCACCATACGTTGCATGAATTATGGTTCAGCGTTTTTATACTGTCATGCACAGCTGCAATAAATACATCATAATGAAACTGTAATAATAGTTTTGCAGTCTTGAACCATCTTCAACTTAGCAGCTGTCCTTATGTACCAGATACCAACATTTGAATGTGACAATAAACCTGAAGCTATTGCCATCCTAACCAGCGGCGGAGATTCCCCTGGTATGAATCCGGCCATTCGCGGGGTTGTGCGTGCTGCACTTCATCTCGGGATTAAAGTTTATGGCGTACATAAAGGTTACAGCGGCTTGATTATTGGTGACCTCACGGAGATGAACTCAGCATCAGTGACTAATATTGTTCAACGAGGCGGGACAATTTTAAAAAGTGACCGCTGCTTAGCCTTTAAAGATCCAGAGGTACGCCATCAAGCAGCCGAGATTCTTAAGGAAAAAGGCATTGACTGCCTGGTTGTCATTGGGGGTGACGGTTCCTTAACCGGCGCCCACCTTCTTGCTGCCGAAAACAACATCCGCGTTATTGGACTTCCAGGCACCATTGATAATGATATTTATGGTACTGATGACACCATTGGCTTTGATACCGCGGTTAATACAGCCCTGGATGCCATTGATAAGATCAGGGACACCGCACTATCCCATGAAAGTCTTTTTCTTGTAGAAGTTATGGGCAGGAACTCCGGATTTATCGCCACACATGTGGGTATAGCTTGTGGTGCAGAGATGATCGTAGTGCCCGAATATGAAGTTCAGGTTGAATCTATCTGCTTTCAGTTAGTAAGTAATCGCGAACAAGGCAAAGGCTCAAGCGGAATTATTGTGGTAGCTGAAGGCCAGTCTTCAGGGCTGACTTATAACCTGGCCAACCAACTCAAAGCACACGATCTGACTGCTAAGGTTTGTATACTTGGGCATATACAACGCGGCGGCTCTCCGACAGGACACGACCGTGTACTGGCTTCATGCCTTGGAGCCTCAGCAGTAGATTATTTATGTGCCGGATATAACGATGTCATGATCGGGGTAAAGAACGGCCAAATTGTAGATACCCCTCTTAAGCACGTCATCGAAAAAAACAAACAGTTGGATGAAGCCCTTTTCCAAAGAGCATTACTCTTACATAAGTAATTCAAAGATCACTCAATGTAACGCCATCAAGAGCAGCTCATCGTACAAATGGGTTATTTTCCATTTCAAACCCAAAAGTCGAACCGGGACCATGCCCTGGAATGAACTCTACATCTTTTCCCAGAGAAAAAAGTTTGTTTTTGATTGACGATATAAGCTCCTGATGATTTCCCTGCGGGAAGTCAGTACGCCCGATGGAACCATTAAAAATAACATCTCCAACCAATGCGACCTGATCATCAGCATTATAAAAAACCACATGGCCCGGGGTATGCCCAGGACAATGCAGCACCTGAAGAGTGCAGTCGCCGACAGCCACCTCATCACCATCATCAAGCCAGCGATCAGGATCAAAACCGTCACATAAAGGAAAATTAAACATAGCCGACTGCTGAGCCATGCCATCGATCCAGAACTTATCACCCAGGTGCGGACCTTCAATAGGCAAACTATTGGAACCCGCGAGCTCCGCAGTACCACCAGCGTGATCTATGTGAGCATGGGTTAAAAGAATTTTTTCAAGCTCCACACCTTCCTGCTCTACGACCTTGAGGATCTTTTCCAGATCTCCGCCTGGATCAACAACCGCGGCTTTATTAGTGGATTCACACCATATCAAAGTGCAATTTTGCTGAAACGGGGTAACAGGAATAATTCGGTACTTCATCTTGATGCCAGTAATTGTGAATCGAAACCGCATTTTATCCTGTTTTTTCGGATTGGAATACTTCCTCTTTCCTTCTGTAAAGCTCACTGCCCAGACGGTGTACCTCTGCCACCAGTAGCCTCTCACGCACCATTAAAATACCTTGTAGCTGCTCAAAGTACTCATTATGCAGTTGGCGCACAGTTGCTTCGAACACATGCAAATCATGTAACAAGCCAAGCCCTTCCGCTAACGCTTTTACCTTTTCTAGCTTCTTACCATTAATAGCTGCCTTCAATTTCAACAGATAAAGGTAAGCCTTAACCGCTTTTCTCCAATCATGATAGGTTTCGCGATCATTTACATTCAGGCATAAAAACTTCTTGAAGCTTCGCTTTTCTGCCATTAAAAGCGAAGCTTTATTCGACTTAATTGGATGCTTGTTAAAAGAACACCCCCCTACTTCTTGCCTCAAGTGCTGAATCATCACGCGCAACCTATCCGAATCAACAGTTTGTTGGCTTAGATCAACCTCTAGCTTATGCCTTAGCTCCATTAGCGGCTCCGTTAGATCAACCTGAACCACTAAGCTATCAAATGTTTCCAACATCACTTCAGCATCACGAATTTGGGATAAAGAACTGGCCAGTGGCTTACTAATATCTTTGAGTATCTCTTTCTTGGCTTTGGATTTAAGTAAAAGAGATTCTGCCCTGACTCTTTTACAGAGCACCCTGATGTCATGAATCAATTCGCCATCCATCTCTGGCATCCGCTGCAGACGCTTTTGCAGTTTTTTAACATCCTTATATAAAGTTGACTTCATCTTATGATCAATGACTTGTTTTCCTCGCATTTTAAGACCACAGTTAGTGCTATTAAGGCAGATTGCCAATTTAAGGATAGCCGCTAGGAAATAGGTACGATGAAAAAACTAAAAAATGAAGCAGAACTCGTCAAAGAAGCTTTAAAAATTGGTGCAGTATATTTCGAAAAACGCGGTGCAGGACGTTTCGAAGCCACAGATAGCCAATCCAATAAAGTTCAGGTTATTTACTCATTATTTGTAAAAGACGGGCTGATTCAGCCTCTAGCCAAAGACCAGGAAAATGAACTTCATATGAGACACAAGCTGGCACTCTGGGCTGAACGTCAACTGCCAGAGGGACATCCTTTAAAACTGTAGGGGATTAAAGAGGCTCTCCTTCGGCAGCTCAGCCGTCCGCATAGGACCTGGAGCTTTGCGCCCCCTGATTGCTCAAGGTTTGCCTTTCTCGAGAGAGGATCTATTCGCTGGAACGACCTAAATAAACCTCACATTCCATGCTCGGTTTCACTTAAGTCTTAGGTAATGTTAGCAGGATTAAAAAAATTTACTAAGTTTATGTATAAAATTAGCAGAGGAAGATTTAAGCCCCAAAAGCTAAGACTTTGCTTTTTCTATATTTTTTTGATTAATATAAACACTATATCAACCAGGTTTCTTAAACAGTATGGATTCAACAGAGTTAAACGACAACGCAGCCAAATCAGACTTCTTTGAATGCCTGCGCCTGATTGAACGCCTCCATAGACGCATTCTTGATCTGTTGAAGATAAGGCTCGAAGTTCTGGGCTATAACGACATCAACAGTGTTCAGGCATTACTGCTCCATAACATTGGTGATCGTGAGATGACCGCTGGCGAGTTAAGAACCCGGGGCTATTATCTTGGATCCAACGTTTCATATAACCTAAAAAAAATGGTCAGTAACGGCTACATCACCCAGGAACGTTCAGAGCATGATTTACGCTCAGTGAGAATTAAACTCAGCCAGAAAGGCCTCGCCATCCACTCTCTGATCGGAGAGTTATTTGATCAGCACTTGGAAATGATTACAGCTGAACAATTACTCAAAGGTGAAGATTTAACCAGACTTCGCGGGGAACTGCGTGACCTGGAAAAATTCTGGGACCAACAAATCAGCTTCTAAGCTATTTCTGAACCTTGCACTAATTCAGGAAAAAATTGCTGTTCAAACTCATCAAGTGGCATAGGCCTTCCAAAAAGATAGCCTTGATAACAATCACAACCGCAATGAGCCAGGAATTGTTGCTGCTCCTTAGTTTCCACACCTTCCGCAATAACATTTAACCTTAGCGTATGCCCCATCGACACAATAGTCTGCACAATTTCAGCATCATCCGAGTCAATCATAATATCCCGAATAAATGAGTGGTCGATTTTCAATTGGTTAAGTGGCAAACGTTTGAGATGAAGAAGAGAAGAATAGCCCGTGCCAAAATCGTCTAAAGAAAAACGTACACCTTTGAGTTTTAGCTGACTCATTTTAGCAATGGTGTCTTCTATATCTAATAACACCATACTTTCAGTGAGTTCGATTTTAAGCTGACCACCTTTAATACCATTCCGGTCAATGCAATCCAGCACGTCGTCAACGAAGTGTTCCTGTGCAAACTGCCTGGCACTGACATTCACAGCCAGGGTTAATTGCTCGGTTTCAGGGGACAACTGCCATTTTTTCAGTTGCTTACAAGCTTCATTTAGAACCCATTCGCCAATAGGAATAATTAAACCCGTATCTTCAGCCAATGGGATAAATTCAGCAGGAGATATCACTCCCCTTTCAGGATGAATCCATCGCAGCAGAACCTCTGCTCCTATAATTTTATCTCCGCGATATTGAATCTGGTAAAACAATTTGAATTGATTGAGAGGCAGCGCTTTACGCAATTCAACTTCAAGCGCAGCACGTGAGAAAAGAGTCATGTGAGAATCGGGATCAAAGATCTGATAGGTATTTTTTCCAGATGATTTAGCCTGATACATCGCCATATCCGAACGCTTCATAACATCATCAACAAGATCGCAAGGATTAAACATGGTCACCCCTGCACTACAGGACGTGAGATAGCTCTCCTTCCCAATCGCAAACGGGAAAGACAAAGACATATTTATCTTCTCCACTATCCGCCTGACTGCATCTACTGCCATCTCCTCTTCAGCACCAAGGTTTTCTAATACTACAACAAACTCATCGCCCCCGAGCCTGGCAACCATGTCAGCATTTCTCACGCACTGGACAAGACGCCCAGCAACCAGGATTAATAGCTGATCACCTGTATTATGTCCCTTGGTATCGTTTAAGTTTTTAAAGTTATCCAGATCGATAAATACAACTGCTCCAAGCTGCTCTGTTCGCTTGCAGGAATTCAAAGCATTTTCTAAACGCTCCTGTAGTGAACGTCGATTCGGAAGCGCGGTCAATGGATCATAGTAAGCCAGCTTATGAATATGCTCTTCATCCAGCTTACGTTGCGTAATATCTGTAAATGAGCCAACAAAATTAGTTATGTCACCTGTCTCTGATTGAACAGCGGTGATGGTAAGGAACTCTGGATACAATTCTCCGTTCTTGCGCTTATTCCAGATCTCCCCTTGCCAATACTTGTCTTCATACAATGCCGTTTTCATGCGGTTATAAAAATCAGATTCATGCTTTCCAGATCTCAAGATTGCAGGAGTCTGACCAACCACCTCTTCGGGCTCATAACCTGTTACACGAGTAAAAGCACTGTTAACTCTTAAAATCCGATAGTCCTTATCGGTAATCAGCATTCCTTCCTGGGAATTAAATGCAGTCGCTGCGATGTGTAATTCTTGTTCCGCCTTTTTTCGATCAGTCATATCACGGGCAACGACAACAAAATGAGGCAATACTTCATCTTTTATATCTTTTCGCGCAACGGATAATTCAAACTGTCGATCACCTTCGCCTGAAGGTATCTTTATTACATAACCATGGGAAATTCCCTTGAGGTTAGCCTCCGATAGAGCCTCTACCACAAGCTGAGCAGCTTTATAAGGTAAGACTTCAAAAACAGATTTCCCAATAATTTGATCAACAGGTAACTTTAACTCTTCCGAATGGGAAACATGACAATCAAGATAGCGACCGTGGATATCCATCTCAAACAGAGGGTCAGGGATAGCTGCCAAAGTAGCTTCAAGGCTCTGTCTGGAAAGCTCACTTTCATTTTGACTTTGCCTTAAAGCTTTTTCTGCTGCTCGTCTTTGTATTTGGTGCGACAGAAGGATTCCCAGTAACACCGTTGCAAATGGAAAGATCAACAATACAGGTAAAAAGATATCCCGCATCACCTGCCAAACTACAGAACTAGGGACTAATAGGAGCCCCATCAACATCAGAACATGAACAACAACACCAAACAGATAGATGTTAACCCAGGGAAGGGAGGTATATTTCTCTGTAGTCCAGGCTCGATAAATCAAACCTACTACCGCACTGGTTAAGATGATCGCGATGCCCGCAATTGTTCCCTGACCACCTTCCGTGATGCGAAAAACTACAGTCATCACAACCGCAATTACTGTGGGAATAATGCCAAAAAATAAACCTGTAACGGACAGAAGAATTGAACGGGCATCGATAATCACCCCGGTAACCGATGCAAGAGGTATGGACATCAAACCAATACCAATAAGACCAGCACAAATACCGGTTACAATTTTATTCCGTAACGAATGCTGAGAACCTGACAGGGAAAATGCATCATACAAAGCACCCATCGCCAGCAATAGTGCAACGTTATTCAAAAGAATCAAAAATGGGCTACTGGACACATATTCCCCCGGGAAGTACTTACTTCAGCTCAAAGATACCGACTTCCCGGCCGGTAAAAGCTAACAACTTCCAGTTAAGAAAAACAAAACCCAATAGTCTTACAAAAACTAGGGCGATTCCATATAGTAGTTCTGAGCACTACAACTATATAGAGCCAATTAACTGATAATTGAGCTCAATTGATCCAGATCAAGCAATACTGGTAATAAATTTACACACCCAGCCACTACTGTAGTTTGCGGGCTTCGATATAGCGCTTATCCATTTCGCCATACTGGCGCTGATACGCTTCAGGGTCGGAACGCCACAAACGATATAATTTACGATCATTCGCAGCCATTGGGGGAGGTGTTTCGCGGCGCCGTTTTATGGCTTGCCATGTTATCGGAATAAAAGCGAAAAGGACGAAAGCCCCTACAACAAGATACTTGATCAGTTCTTCGTCCATTTCACATAACAGGCCATTTCGGCCTGCCCTCAACATTTATACTTTATGGTAGATCTCAGCACCAGTTTCTTTGAACTCGGCTGATTTCTCCTGCATTCCCTGCTCAGCCTGAGCATTGATAGCAGCTACTTCTGTTTCATCCAGATCCCGAACTTCCTGCGAAATTTTCATAGAACAGAATTTAGGGCCACACATCGAGCAGAAGTGTGCAACTTTTGCAGATTCTTTAGGCAGAGTCTCATCGTGATAAGCACGTGCAGTATCCGGGTCTAAACCAATGTTGAACTGATCTTCCCAACGGAACTCAAAACGCGCCTTAGACATCGCATTATCACGAATCTGAGCGCCAGGGTGGCCTTTAGCCAAATCTGCAGCATGAGCGGCGATCTTATAAGTGATGATACCTGTTTTAACATCATCTTTATTAGGAAGACCCAAATGCTCTTTCGGAGTCACGTAACAAAGCATCGCACATCCATACCAGCCGATCATAGCGGCACCAATACCGGAGGTGATGTGGTCATAACCCGGTGCAATATCAGTCGTCAATGGACCGAGCGTATAAAAAGGAGCTTCATGACACTCCTCTAACTGCTTATCCATATTTTCTTTGATCATGTGCATCGGCACATGACCAGGGCCTTCAATCATTACCTGAACATCATGCTTCCATGCAATTTTAGTCAACTCACCTAAAGTTTCTAACTCTGAGAATTGCGCCTCATCGTTAGCGTCATAAACAGAACCAGGCCTTAAGCCATCACCTAATGAGAATGACACATCATACGCTTTACAAATTTCACAAATCTCTTCGAAATGCGTATATAAAAAATTCTCTTTGTGATGAGCCAGGCACCATTTAGCCATAATCGAACCACCACGCGACACAATGCCTGTCATTCGTTTCGCGGTCATCGGAACATAACGCAGCAATACACCCGCATGAATAGTAAAGTAATCCACACCCTGCTCAGCCTGTTCGATTAATGTATCGCGAAATACTTCCCAGGTAAGGTCTTCAGCTACCCCTTTTACTTTCTCTAACGCTTGATAGATGGGTACTGTGCCGATAGGTACAGGGGAATTACGCATGATCCACTCACGCGTCTCATGGATATTTTTGCCCGTCGACAAATCCATGATCGTGTCAGAACCCCAACGGATACCCCACGTCATCTTCTCCACTTCTTCTTCGATAGAGGATGTCAGAGCTGAGTTACCAATATTACCGTTGATCTTGACCAAAAAGTTACGACCAATAATCATCGGTTCTACTTCAGGGTGGTTAATATTCGCAGGAATAATCGCGCGGCCTTCAGCCACTTCCTTACGAACAAACTCGGGAGTTATTTCATCTGGCAGTTTAGCCCCAAAACTATGCCCAGGGTGCTGCTGTGCCACAACATTGCCTTCGGCTTTAGCTTTAGCCAGCTTCATATTTTCGCGAATAGCGATAAATTCCATTTCTGGCGTAATAATCCCTTTACGTGCGTAATAAAGCTGGGTGACATTTGCACCCTCTTTCGCTTTCAAAGGCTTTCGTGTTAATTCAAAGCGCAGATCATCCAAGCGCAGGTCTTGCTCGCGAAAGCGACCATATTCTGAGCTTAATTCATTCAGTTGCTCTGTATCTCCTCGCTCTGCAATCCAGGCAGCGCGAAGAGGCTGAAGCCCTTTGCGTACATCTATATTGGCTTCAGGGTCTGTATACGGGCCAGACGTATCATAAACATAGAGGGGATCATTCTGCTCTCCCCCCATATCAGTAGGCGTATCGTCCAGAGAAATTTCTCGCATGGGTACTCGGATATCCGCACGAGAACCCTCAACATAGACTTTTCTTGATTTTGGGAACGGCTGTACTGAATCTTGATCAACCGTCGCAGTCTGGCTTAGTGCCTGATTTTGTTGTTTTGTATCTACCATCATTCAACCTGTTTTATTTATAGTCGCTCTTATCACTACCAGAACGAATGAAAGTGGTTAACCGGACCATGTCCGCCCCCCACATTGAGTTTATCCGCCTGCTTAATTGCTTCGGTTATGTAGTTTTTAGCAATCGTTACTGCATCCTTCAGCGATTCACCCTTCGCCAATGAAGCAGTAATAGCAGATGCTAAAGTGCACCCGGTTCCATGAGTATTTGTTGTAGGTATTCTCACAGAACTGAATGAAAAAAAGTTGTCTCCGTCATACAGCAGGTCCTGACACAGTTCACCTTCAAGGTGTCCACCTTTTAGAAGCACCGCTTTAGCTCCTAACTTATGTAAAGACACGGCTGCGGCCTCCATCTCTTCTATAGTTTCTGGCTCTGATTGACCTAGAATAGCGGCTGCCTCTGGCAAATTGGGTGTAATCAATGTTGCCAGTGGGAATAGCTCTCTAACCAATGTGGATACTGCCTCTACCTTCAATAGAGCATCGCCACTTTTGGCAATCATTACCGGGTCAACAACTAATGGAATCTTTTTCCCTGCAAGAGACCCAGCAACAGCTTTCACCGCTGCTGAATCACCCAACATCCCGGTCTTTATGCCATTGATTTCAATATCATCAAAAACGGTTTCAAGTTGCTGAATAATAAAATCAGGATCCACTGGAACTATACCGCGGCATTCACAGGTATTCTGAGCGGTCAATGCCGTTATGACAGAGGAACCATAAACGCCTAGCGCGGAAAATGCTTTTAAGTCAGCCTGAATGCCTGCCCCACCGCCAGAATCTGAACCAGCGATCGTCAGTGCATTTTTTATAGAAGAGTTATCAATCATAAATAACCTCACACATCATATGCTGCTGAGGAAACGGATTGATAAATAAATTACGGATTCTCATTGATAAGTAATCTCGATTTCCTACGCCGGAACAAACCGGATCAGGTTCAACGGGTTTACTCTCAGCCCCTAAAGGCACCCCGACCAAGACGAATGGCTAGTGTAAGTGGTGTTCACATGTGCTGTCCAGAAAATATCTGGCGCCAAAGAGCAATTTTGTTTGGGAAATTTTTAATAAATCCCAAAATTAGGAATTTTTCTTATATTTTTCTTAGCCCTTATATCTTAGATTGTCCTTATGGATCTCCTGTTCATGGAAGAATTTTAGGACGGCCTTGACAGCGATACGGACAGCAGGATGCTTTGAAAAGGACAATTCAACGAAAATTCGCAAGGATTACGGATGCCAACCAAGAGGGCGCTTCATGGAATGAAGCGCCCTCTTGCTATCTACAGCTGTCACATCTTCCACTCTAGTGCTTTCAAGTTCGCCGCCGGACAAAAATTCAAACCCTAAAGCTCCTAAATTAGGAATTTTTCTTATACCAATTGTTCGGCAATTCTCCATAATTGAAAGCGTGGATCTCCTGTTCAGGGAATGAATATTAAGGACGGCCTCGATAAGCGGAAAGGATGGCAAGATGCCCTAGGACGTTAACCGCAAGGAATATGGATGCCAATTGTTGGGATGGTTTCAGGGAATGGAACCATCCCTTCGCCTTTCTGGGATTCGTCCCAAAACAAGCGACAGAATAGATTAAGGCTTAAGCAGGCAAGAAATTGCCTGATGGACAAGAATGAGCTTTAATCACTCAAAGCTAAACAGCTCTTTTTAGCTCAGATTGATCAATCCCCTGCCAGACTGAACGAGCCAGATCTTCCAAAGAAGCCTGACACCCAGAAGCAATCCAACCGGCTAAACTGGTTGCCAGATCAGGATACATATAAGGTTCAGGTACCGGCAGCTCTAACCAATGTTCAACTGCCCCATCCTTTAATGAAGAAATCGCCAGCCCCAATCCTAAGTGTTCTAGAATTTCGGCGTTAGACTCCTGTTCTACCTGACCTTTCTGAGGCAAAGTAAGAATCTTCTTGCCGTATTGCACCGCCTCACTTAACAACCCAAAACCAGAATTACAAATCACCCCAGCGCAACTGGCCAGATCTTTGTGAAAGCCATCCCGGGAAAAAGGCCTGATATGCATATTGCCCTGATCATAAGGCACATCAACGGCAGCATAGATATAAAACTCATAATCCACATAGGGTGCCAAAGCAGCCTGGGTTTGAGCCGGGTCATCGTGAGGCAAGTAGACGACTACTTTACGCTCTGTTTTAGTCGACGCAAACAGAGGCGCCTGAATCAAAGGAGGGAAAATAGATTTATCAAAATGGTGCCAGTGCAAACCTACCGCTTTTTCTACAGGAGCAAAGCTTTTAATCTGACTTTTAAGTAAAAAACCTGACTTAGAATCCGGCAGTTTATGCATAAAGGCATACTGGTGCGCGATTCCAACACTGGGGACACCTTTAAACTTTGCAGCCCAGGCAGATACTGGCTCAAAATCACTAACCACAAGATCATAACCCTTGAGATCTAACTTTCGAATGTCCCTGATCAGTTCCAAAGGGTTATTCCGGGTCAGTGTTTTTGGGTAATTAACCTTACTACCATCCATGTAAAATGTGAGCCCGCGTCGGCACTGAAAATCACCAAACGGCTCCATATTAAATAACTTATCCGGAGAACGGCCGCTGAAAAGATAATCGACTTCAACGCCCTCTTTTTCCAGCGCAGGCGCCATGACACGCGCCCGAGTTATATGACCATTACCTGTGGCCTGAACACCATATAAGATTTTCATAATTAAGTGTGCCGATTACCAAATGATTGGCAGAAAATGAATAGCAAGGGTCGCACTGGATACACCTAAGATCGCGCCGGCAGCAATATCTGAAGGATAATGCACGCCAAGAAGCACCCTTGAAATGCCCACCAGCACAGCAACAGAGTAAGCTATTGCAGCAAATGCGGGATAATACTCAGCAATCACGGTTGCAAATACAAATGCAGCCGCAGAATGCCCGGAGGGAAAACTAAACTTGTCTGAAGGGACGATATAAGCTTCGAAAGGCAATGCATCACAGGGGCGGTCTCTCTTAATCGTGTTCTTCAAAACAAGATAAAGAGGCAATTCAAACCCGTAAGCAATTAACCCGGTGATAAAGAAAATCAAACCAAACGCTGGTTCAAACAGCGCCAGGGATATACCCAGCACCAAGTACAAACCGCCATCGCCTAAACGTGATACCTGACGGCTGATTTTTGCCATTTCCGGTGCACGCGATGAACCAAGGCACCAATTAAAAGCAAAAAGGTCAAATGTCGTTAGTAATTTGATGGCACTCATGGAAAGCCTCCAGATACTCTTTCATAAACCAAATGATGAGCATCAAAGGTGACATTCCAGTGAATGCGGATTGACAGTTTTATGACATAGGAAAGCTTATCAAAGAGCTGCCGAAGCCATTTCTTTTACAAACTTTTCATCAAACCATTGAGCAGCAAGCAATGCGACCAGATCCGGCTTAAGAAAAGGAGCCATATGACCTTGCTCTTCCATCACCATAAGATCCATTGGTTGTTTACAGTACTGCATGATTCTTTTTGAATAGTCGATTGGCAGAACTTCATCATGCTCCCCATGCAAGATACAAGCATCAAAACCATGTTGCTTATCGACAATCTTACATCGGTGAGTGAAAAGGCTTGATAACGTACTGAGCGGGTAATCAAAAACCATTAACGGATCACGGTTGATCTCGCTTCCTGCTGGGTGACCTTTTAATAACAGGTCATAATCAACAAATGTTTTTAATGGGACTTTATAACCCGGCATAAACAAGGATGAAGCCCATGTCCAGTTCCAACCCATCCGGTAATTAACATCCGGGGCGAGATCTGGCACCAACAACGTACCACACAAAACAGCAGATAAACGCGAATCTGAAGAGGCAGCAGCAATGGCCAGCAATGCGCCAATAGAGTAGCCATAAATCCCAAAGGGACCTTCATAGCGTTGTTGCAAAACATCAACTACCGAAGAAACGGCCTGACACATTTGCGCAACTGTGTACTTGCCCCGGCTTCCCCCAGAATACCCATGACCTAGTGGGTCTATTCCAATTACGTTGTAGCCCTTTTGGGATAATTTATACAACATTTCTGCATAGAGCTCAGAATAAGTCCCAATACCCGGCAGAAATAAAATGGTTGGAGCATCTGGAGAAAACTCGTACAACTCACAGTGAATACCACTTTCACCCACAGCAAAAGCGGTTCGATCTTTGAGGTAGTCTTCAATATTGAGTTTGTCTCTCAGAGTGTGACGAAAACTACAGTTTTCCTGGGATAAAACCGGCGGCCTAATTTGTACAGACATATAATTCTCAATTAGCGCTGGCAATGCTTACAGAAGACTGTAGAACGCTGCCCTAGGCGAACTTCACTTAGAGGGGCCAAGCATTGCACACATGGCTCCCCTTTGCGTCCGTACGCATTTAATTTTTGTTTGAAGTAACCTGGTTTTCCATCCCCACCCACAAAATCCTTTAAGGTTGTACCGCCCTGCTCAATTGCGAAAGCAAGAACTTTCTTTATTTCATCTACCAGCAACGTTAACCGTTTTTCAGAAATATTACCCGCAGCCCTCCGTGGATCAATTCCAGCAGAGAACAAAGCTTCAGTCGCATATATGTTGCCCACTCCGACAACGATATGACTATCCATAATTACCTGTTTGATAGCCGCTTTTCGCCCCTGACAACACTTCTTTAAATATTCCGCCGAAAATGCCTCACTTAACGGCTCCGGTCCTAACTTATATAACAACTCATGATGCTCGCCTTTTGGCTGCCATAAGACCGAACCAAACCGACGTGGGTCTGTTAAGCGCAATAACTTGCCATTGGAAAATTCAAAATCCACATGATCATGTTTTTCAGGCTCTTTATCGCTCGTAACAACTCTTAAACTTCCAGACATCCCTAAGTGGATCATCACTGACCCGCCATCCACGTTCAGTAAAATATATTTCCCACGCCTGGAAACTGATCTGACATGCTTACCTTCCACTTCCTCGTTGAGAAAATCAGGAATCGGCCATCTAAGATTACAATTGCGAATGATCAATGAAGTAACAACCTGATTGGTAACATGCGGCTCAATACCGCGACAGGTTGTCTCCACTTCAGGAAGCTCAGGCATAGAAACGGAAAATAATAAAAGCTAAGACAGCAGTTAGAGTAACATAAATCGTCAAATATTTCGTTTAAGCTCCTCAAAGATGGCACGAGCTATGCTACATTCACCTGATATTTTATAACGGTCAGTCATCAGAATATGGATTTCATCTGGATAGTTTTTGCTTTTACCTGTGGTTACGCCTTCCGTTTAATAGATATGCCACCGCTGATTGGCTATCTGTTTGCTGGCTTTATTCTCAACTTCCTGGGAGTGGAACCCGCAGCCAGCCTGAACACACTTGCTGACCTTGGCATAACCTTGATGCTGTTTACCATTGGCTTAAAACTGGATGTCAAAGACCTATTCAAAACAGAGGTTTGGGCCGGAACACTGTCACATATGACGCTATGGTGTTTATTAGGTATCGGTTTTTTCCTTACCCTGACAACTCTGTCTGTTCCATATTTCACCGACCTTGACCTTAAATCTGCTGCGCTGATCAGCTTTGCTCTAAGTTTCAGTAGCACCGTCTGCATAGTCAAATTGCTGGAAGAAAGCGGTGAAATGAAGACCCGCCACGGTCAACTAGCAATCGGTGTTTTAGTTATGCAGGATATTGTCGCCGTGCTATTTCTTGCCTCAGCGACAGGTAAAGTGCCCTCTATCTGGGCGTTAGCACTGGTCGGTTTAGTATTTTTACGCCCTGTACTCAATCATATGTTAATGCGTGCAGGTCATGGCGAACTGTTACCTTTAGCAGGTTTTTTCCTGGCCTTTGGCGGCTATGAACTTTTCAACCTAGTCGGGATAAAAGGGGATCTGGGTGCTCTGATTTTCGGTATGTTGTTAAGCTCACACCCTAAAGCCAGCGAGCTGACAAAGTCACTGCTGAGCTTCAAAGATATCTTCTTGATTGGATTCTTCCTCTCCATCGGCTTCACTGCACTACCAAGCTGGTCAATGTTTGGTATAGCCTCTATTCTGGCGATTTTAATTCCTCTCAAATACATCATGTTCTTCGGCATTTTCAGCCGTTTGCATCTGCGCGGTCGAACCTCTTATCTGACCGCACTAGCACTGAGTAACTTCAGTGAATTTGGATTAATTGTTGCCTACCTTTGCGTGGATAACGGCTGGTTATCAAATGAGTGGCTCGTGATACTCGCACTTGCTGTATCGCTTTCATTTATCCTCACCAGCCTGATCTACCGTTCGGCACACTCAATCTACGTACGTTATGGAGACCGCATTAAACGGTTTGAAACAGACACACCTCTATCCAGCGACATTGTTCACCAGCCTAAAGATTCAGAAATACTTGTCATTGGTTTAGGTCGTGTGGGTAAAGGCGCATTTAAAGCATTACACAGTATGGTCGGCGACCAAGTGTGGGGAATGGATGCCGATAGAAACCGAATTGAAAAATATCAGTCTAAAGGTATGCATGTTTTCTATGGTGATGGTGAAGATGCTGATCTGTGGACTCGCATGGAAACCCACAAGATCAAACTGGTATTACTGGCCCTGCCATCGATAGAAGACATATTGAACATTGCTGAACAGTTAAAATTTGCCAATTACCAAGGCGAAATAGCTGCCATTGCCCGATTCCCGGACGAACACGATCAATTGGTTGAGGGCGGTATTGATAAAGTCTTCAACTTCTATACAGAAGCTGGCTTTGGTTTTGCTGAAGAGAGTCTCGAACTGATTGGATATACCCACGAAGTACGTGAAGTCAAAGAAGCCGAAACCGCATAAATAAAAAACCCGGCATTCGCCGGGTTTTTTTTAAAATCTAAGAGAGTAAATTACTTAATCTTAGATTCTTTGTATTCTACGTGTTTACGAACAACTGGATCGTACTTTTTGAACACCATTTTATCTGGAGTGTTACGTTTGTTCTTATCAGTTGTGTAAAAGTGACCAGTACCAGCTGAAGAAACCAGTTTGATCTTTTCGCGTGCGCCTTTAGCCATGATTCAGCTCCTTATACTTTGATGCCGTTGGCACGAACTTCAGCAAGAACTGTGTCGATACCTTTTTTATCGATGATGCGCATGCCTTTAGAGGATACACGCAGGCGAACGAACTTGTTTTCGCTTTCTACCCAGAAACGGTGCCAGTGCAGGTTAGGCAGAAAACGACGGCGTGTTTTACGCTGTGAGTGGGAAACATTGTTCCCTGTAACTGGACGCTTACCAGTTACCATACAAACTTTAGACATAATAATTGCCTTCTAAAATTAATGGTTACGAATCTGCCCTTTCATTATTTATTGGAATGGTTATCAGGAATTATCTGCACTCATCAGAATCCCAACCATTCCTCAGGCGGAGCGTCCCGTAACTAGACAAGAAGATACCGTACCGGAGTGTGGACAGAAGGTCGCGCATTATACACAAGTGTTTTTGATTTAACCAGCTTATTTCTGACCAAGAAGTAAACCCTGCTCTGCAAAGGAAATGACCTCTCTGTCACCCACAACCATATGATCCAAAACCCGGACTTCCACGCCTTCCAGAAGCTGTTGAAGTTTCGATGTAATCTGGCGATCCGCCATACTCGGTTCAGCCACACCCGATGGATGATTGTGAGCAAGAATAACTGCAGCAGCATTATGTTGCAGCGCCTTTGAAATCACTTCTCGCGGGTAAACAGCCGAAGCGTTAATTGTTCCCCAAAACAACTCTTCAAAGCAGATGACCCGATGTTTATTATCCAAAAACAGACAAGCAAAGACTTCTCTGCTCTGATGTCTCATACGGCTGGACAGAAAATCACGCACCTGATGAGGATTCTCCAGAGCATTGCCTTTTTCTAAACCGGATTGCAGATAACGCCGACTCATTTCAAGCACAGCCTGCAGCTGCACATACTTTGCGAGTCCAAGACCATAAGCCGAACAAAACTGCTTCTGCGGGCTTTCCAGCAGAGCCCTCAGGCCACCAAAATCCTGCAACAGTTCTCTGGATAAATCGACTGCACTTTTACCCTTTACGCCTGTGCGTAAAAAGATCGCTAACAGCTCAGCATCAGACAGAGAAAACGCACCTTGATTGATCAGTTTTTCACGTGGCCGCTCAGATTCGGGCCAATTTGCTATAGACATACAAACTCCTTTTGAAAATGCATCATTCCTTGATGAAATCCTTACTGACAATCTACGCAATAATCTCTAAAAATGGTATGGTAAGCGTCCGTTTTTTATTATCAGTGCCATCTGGCTTCTGACTCCACCCCAGGTATATCAATAGTTGGCAAGTATGCAGAGACTTACTAACAAACAGATTGTTTTAGGCATCAGTGGCGGTATCGCCGCGTACAAAAGCGCAGAACTAACTCGACTTCTCAAAGGTGCAGGCGCAGATGTCAGAGTGGTAATGACACCAGCAGCAACAGAATTTATCACCCCCTTAACCCTACAAGCTCTATCCGGTAATCCTGTACACCAACACCTTCTGGATACCGAAGCAGAAGCCGCTATGGGCCATATCGAACTGGCAAAATGGGCAGACCTTATTCTTATTGCTCCAGCCAGTGCCAACCTGATGGCACGTCTCACCGCAGGCCAAGGAGATGATCTTTTAACGACCATCTGTTTGGCAACAGAAGCTCCTATTTGTCTGGCCCCTGCCATGAATCAAGCTATGTGGAAAGATTCAGGCACTCAGGAAAATGCCGAAAAGCTGATTTCACGAGGCGTAAAACTGTTTGGGCCAGGTGTTGGCGAACAGGCTTGTGGCGATACAGGGCCCGGCCGAATGCTCGAACCTGAAGAGATTGTTCAGGAAACCGCCAACCAGTTTGAAACTGGAAGCCTGACCGGAAAAACACTCTTTATCACTGCGGGTCCGACCCGCGAAGCAATGGATCCGGTTCGATACATTTCAAATCACAGTTCAGGAAAAATGGGGTATGCCATTGCCGAAGCCGCCGCCGAAGCCGGAGCTTCAGTCAAACTCATTTCCGGCCCTGTGAATATCAACGCACCTGAACGCACTCAGCTTATAAAAGTTGAGAGTGCTGAGGAGATGCTGTCGGCATCACTGGAAGGCCTTGAAAGCTGCGACATCTTTATTGCCGCTGCCGCTGTTGCTGATTACCGCCCAACCGCTATTGCCGAGCATAAAATCAAAAAAGGCACGGAAGAGATTATGGAACTGCATCTGGTGAAAAACCCGGACATTGTCGCCACTGTTGCAGGAAGTTCACCTAAACCGTTTACAGTCGGCTTTGCTGCAGAAACCAAAGATGTTCTTAACTATGCACGCGGCAAACTGGAACGCAAAGGACTGGACCTGATTATTGCCAACGATGTTTCCCGGAGTGATATTGGGTTTAACAGTGATGAAAACGCCGTTACCGTAATATCGCAACAGGATACTCTCGAATTACCACAAGCCTCTAAACGCCAGTTGGCGGGAAGCTTGATTGAACTGATCGCAGCACAATACAAGGCTACCAAGTAATAGCTTTAGGATAATACATTCTGACAATTTATAAGGATCAACATGCGCTATTCACTGAATGACCTCGACCAGACTATTTTCCGCGCTTATGACGTTCGCGGCATAGTTGATACAGCTCTGACTGATGACACTGTTTACCACCTTGGCCGCGCATTTGCTGCTGAAGCAGCATCTCAAGGAGTCAATCTGGTTAATGTTGCTGCCGATGGCCGCTTATCCAGCCCTAAGCTCAAGCAAATATTCAGTGAAGGACTTATGGATGGTGGCTGTACTGTTAATGATATTGGCTATGTCCCTACCCCTACTCTGTATTTCTCAGCGCACCAGAATGAGCAATGCACAGGCGTAATGATCACAGGCAGCCATAACCCTGCGGATTACAATGGTTTCAAAATGATGATCGCGGGGCACACGTTGTCCGGTGATGATATTCAGGACCTGAAGCAGCGCATCATAGCTCAGGATTATTCTGAAGGTAACGGCAGCCTGCAGGAACAAGATATTCGCGAAACCTACCTTTCCCGAATTCTCAGTGACATCAAGCTGGATAAAAAACTCAAGATTGTTGTGGATTGCGGCAATGGTATCCCTGGTGAACTCGCACCAAAGCTGATCGAGCAATTAGGCTGTGAAATCATTCCTCTTTACTGTGAAGTCGATGGGACATTCCCGAACCACCACCCGGACCCAGGCAAACCGAAAAATCTGGTTGACGCCATCGCTAAAGTTAAAGAAACCGGAGCAGATCTAGGCCTTGCTTTTGACGGTGATGGTGACCGCGTAGGCATCATCACAAATACGGGTCATATTGTTTACCCTGATCGCATAATGATGCTATTTGCTGAAGATATTATCTCGCGCAACCCGGGTGCCGAAATCATTTTTGATGTGAAGTGCTCTCGTCTGCTTGCTAATGTAATCCGCGAAGCCGGTGGCAAACCGACTATGTGGCGTACCGGTCACTCTCTGATAAAACAAAAAATCAAAGAAAGCGGTGCATTGTTAGGCGGCGAGATGAGTGGTCACATTTTCTTCAAAGAGCGCTGGTTTGGGTTTGATGATGCCCTTTATAGTGCAGCTCGATTCCTGGAGATTATGGCTAAAACCGGTAAAACCGCAGATGCGTTGTTCGAGAAATACCCTGAGGATGTCAGCACTCCTGAACTAAACATTACGGTAACGGATGAATCAAAGTTCGAAATCGTATCCGCTTTGCAACAGAAGACATTTGAAGGCGGCGAAGCCAACCACATTGATGGAGTCCGGGTCGATTACCCAGATGGCTGGGGCCTCGTAAGAGCTTCAAATACCACTCCGGTATTGGTGCTTCGATTCGAAGCTGAATCAGAAACAGCTCTGAATCGAATCCGGGGTGACTTTGAACAAAAGCTGCATGAAGTTGATAGCAGCCTGGTTATCCCACACGAATAATACGATCTAAGCCAGCACCTGAACGGGTGCTGGTTCTTGTAAAGAATTAAGGAAACACTATGCCATTAACACGCCAAGATGCCATCACTACTGCACACGTTCTGAGTGAAGCAATGCCTTACATTCAGCGTTTTGTGGGTAAAACAATCATTATCAAATATGGCGGCAATGCCATGATCGACGAGAAACTGCAAAACAGCTTCGCTCGCGATATCGTGATGATGAAACTGATTGGTATCAACCCAATCGTGGTGCACGGTGGCGGGCCTCAGATTGGTCAGCTTCTGAATGATCTGAAAATCGAATCCCACTTCATTAATGGCATGCGTGTAACCGATTCTAAAACCATGGATGTGGTTGAGATGGTTCTGGGTGGCGCAGTAAACAAGCAGATTGTTGGTTTGATTAACAACAATGGCGGCCAGGCGATCGGACTGACAGGCAAAGACGGCCAACTCCTTAGAGCAAAAAAGCTTCGAGTTGAGCATAAAACCCCAGATATGGAAGCTCCAGAAATTATCGATATCGGACATGTGGGTGAAGTTTGCAGTGTGAACGTTAAAGTTCTGGATATGCTGGTTAATTCCGACATTATTCCGGTTATAGCGCCTATAGGTGTAGGTTCAGATGGCGCGTCTTACAACATCAATGCTGACCTGGTAGCCGGCAAAGTTGCTGAAGTTATGCAGGCAGAAAAACTGATTCTGTTAACCAATATTGAAGGCCTGATGGATAAAGATGGCAATATCCTGACAGGTTTAACCACCCAACAAGTGGATGAACTGATTGCTGATGGCACCATTTATGGCGGCATGCTGCCAAAAATTGATTGTGCTCTAAGCGCAGTGAAAGGTGGAGTGACCAGTGCCCATATTATTGATGGCCGGGTTGAACACTCATGTCTGCTTGAAATCTTCACCGATGAAGGTGTTGGTACCCTGATCACAAACCGTAATTAAGGATCCAGCATGAGCGAAAAAGAAAAAGTCTCTCGGCGTGAGCAGATTCTGCAATCCCTGGCGCAAATGCTGGAGGTCAATCCGGGGCAACGCATTACAACGGCTGCGCTTGCTAAAGAAGTTGGGGTATCAGAAGCCGCTCTGTATCGCCATTTCCCAAGTAAAGCCCGTATGTTTGAAGGTTTGATTGGCTTTATCGAGGAAACAGTCTTCAGCCGCGTCACCGCGATTACCAATGCAGAATCGGATGGCATAAAGCAGTGCGAACAGATCCTCACTCTGCTACTGGCCTTTGTGGAAAAAAATCCGGGCATGGCCCGCATCCTGACTGGAGATGCTCTGGCTGGAGAAACCGACCGTTTAAGGCAAAGAATTAATCAGTTTTTCGAGCGTTTAGAAACGCAGATCAAACAGATATTGCGTGAAGCGGAAGTTCAGAACGGCTTAAGAACAGTTAATCCTGCAGGAGCAAGCGCTAACCTGATGCTGGCTACAGCAGAGGGCCGTATCAGACAATTTGTCCGTACCGAGTTCCGCAGAAAGCCCACAGAACAGTGGCAAGATCAGTGGTCATCTATGGCCGCTGGAATTTTCAGACACTGAGTTTAAGGGAGCCACGGCTCCTTTAACGTTATCTCCCCAATGGATATTATACTCGAGCAAGCAGCCCTTCTTATTCTGTCACTGTTTGCCAACGGCTTATCGGCAATGGCCGGTGGTGGCGCAGGTTTGTTACAACTCCCAGTCCTTCTCTTTCTCGGATTAGGTTTCAGCACCGCATTAGCAACCCATAAAATTGCCAGCGTCGCCTTAGGTATAGGGGCGACAATCCGCCATTGGCGTGAAGGAAAACTGGATTATCGCTTTTGTGGGTATATTTTGCTTTGCGGTTTGCCCGGAGTGGTTCTTGGGGCAGATATCATTCTTAAAATCCCTGAAGGCTGGACCATTTTTTCACTGGGCATTCTGACTTCAGGTTTAGGGCTGTACTCTATCGTAAAAAAATCCCTTGGAATGGCTTCAGAAACGTTAAATCGCGACAAAAAAGGTCTGATTATTGGCGGTTTGGTGTTGTTTATTATTGGCGCGCTTAACGGCTCTCTAACTTCAGGGACCGGCTTATTTGTAACACTCTGGTTAGTACGTTGGTTTGGACTGGATTATAAAACTGCCGTGACCTATGTACTGATTCTCGTAGGTTTGTTCTGGAATTCTACTGGGGCTTTTACCATTGCATTACAGCAGGAACCCCGCTGGGATTGGCTACCGGTACTACTCGTCGGGGCGACGTTAGGGTCTTATTTGGGAGCGCACATCGCCATCACTAAAGGCAATAAACTGGTTAAACGGGCTTTTGAGTCACTGACTATTCTTGTGGGTATCAAGCTCATTTATGATGGCTTAATCATTTTAATGGCGGCGGGTTAACTCAGGCTGGCAATGGCCTTCAAACTGATCGCAGGGGTCAAGTTTCTTTTCCACCAGCAGTAAAGGTTTACCATCACGACGCCGGATAAGCTCAGACGCCGGGATCAGTTTAACACCCAGCTCTTCGACAATCGGCAACGCTTTTTTCAGGTACTCAACTGTTTCAGGATAAGGGTGACCAATTGCCACAGAGTAACCTCTGCTCATAGCCACCTTTAGCGCCTGTTTAAATTGCTGGTGAATATATTCTTCATTGCGCTCATTATCCAAAAAGGTGTCCCGCAGCATATAGGGAACACCCACTTCACGAGCAACCTTCCATGCAACTGTGTTTGAGGTCGTTACACTATCCAAAAAAAACAGATTGCGTCGACGCATAACCTGCATTATTTCAGCCATTTTTTCCCGATCTTCTGTTAAAAGGCTTCCCATATGGTTATTCATCCCTGTTACATAAGGAATAGAATCCAGACCGGTATTAAGGATACTTTTTAGCTGTTGATGATCATGATGCTCCTCTAAAGCACCTGACCCCAGCCTTAGGCCGGACTTATTTTCCATTGGCGCATGCAGAATAACCTCTTTGCCCTTCTCATGAGCGATTCTAGCCAACTCTTTTGAATGTGGTGTATGGGGTAAAAAAGCGTAGGTAATAGCCCCATCGAGGTCGATTGCAGCTATGCCCTTTTTACGGTTATCACCCAGATCATCAATTACTATGACTATGACAGGCTGGTCACCCGTTTCAGAGGCAGAAAAGGCTCCGCTTGCCAACAGCCAACACAGGCCGAAGGTTATCAAACGGAAATACCTTCCCTTAAGGTTTCTCATTTTTGGACTATAACAAGTGCTTTCAGCAGATTTACAGCTTCATATAACTGGTAATCACGCTCTGCGAGATGCTCATCAGAATTCCCCGGATTCTCCGAATTCTCGCCATTACCGTTATCTAAATGCCCACTCAGATCACTCTCTTTAAGGAATTGAGGGCCATTATTGCGTAATTTAATTTCCGCATCTTCAACCAAGATATCCGGCTTGATACCCTGCGCCTGGATAGATCGCCCCTCAGGAGTGTAGTAACGTGCCGTAGTCAGTTTCAAAGCCCGGTCTTGCGTTAAAGGCAGAATTGTCTGGACAGACCCTTTACCAAAACTTGGCTGCCCCATGATAATGGCTCTCTCCTGATCCTGAAGAGCACCCGCAACAATTTCTGATGCTGAAGCAGAACCACCATTGATCAGAACCACCATCGGCAGATCCGGCACCAGAGTTTTACTGGTCGCACTGAAGCGCTGATCAGACTCAGCTAAACGCCCCTGCGTATAAACAATCAACCCTTCATCAAGGAAGATATCACCAATATCCACGGCGGCCTGCAATACGCCACCAGGGTTATTTCTAAGATCCAGAACAACGCCTTTAATCTCTTGCTCCATTAGCCGCTGCAGATGTTTGTAAACCTCTTTACCCGAGTTGACCTGAAATTGTGAGACCCGGACATAAGCATAGTTTTCATCGATCAGACGACTTTTTACGCTGGCTACCTGAATAACATCCCTGATTACTTCGATTTCAAGAGGCTTCTCTTCGCCCTCTCGGACGATTGTCAAAACCACTTTACTTCCTGGTTTGCCACGCATCAGATCCACAGCCTCATTCAGGCTCAAACCCTGAACGGCCTGTTCATCCAGTTTGGTAATCAGGTCTCCGGCTTTTACGCCTGCCCGTTGCGCTGGCGTATCATCGATTGGTGTGATCACACGAACAAAACCGTCTTCCATTCCGACTTCTATACCCAGACCGCCAAACTCACCGCTGGTATGCTGCTGCAGTGTTTCAAACTCTTTAGGTTCCAGATACGCAGAGTGGGGATCCAAACCAAGAATCATTCCCCGAAGTGCATCTTCCAGTAATGTTGCATCATCTACCGGTTCAACATAGGCGTTTTTGATACGTTGGAACACCTCGGTAAAAAGCCGGAGTTCATCAAGGGGGAGTGATTTAACCTGCTCAACATCCTGAACCGGTTCCTCTTTTTCTTCTGCCAGAGTAGGTGGAGAGATCAACGCCGGCAATACAAACCCCAAGAAGAGTGCTCTAAGGAGCGATTTCCGGTTTACAGCATCTTTCATACTCATTCCCTACCCTATCTTATTCTCATTTCAGCCAACGCTTTGGATTACTGGCTTTACCTTTATAGCGGACGGCAAAATACAAACCGTCATCATTCCGACCACCACTGTTACCCACAGTCGCGATAGTCTCACCTGCTGAGACCCAATCCCCGGTATCCATCAGCAAACTCTGGTTGTAACCATACAAGCTCATATATCCAGAACCATGGTCAACAATTAAGACAAGCCCGTAGCCTCGTAGCCAATCGGAGAAAACCACCCGACCGTGATGAATCGCCTTTACCGCTGTAGATTCTGCAGCTTTGATCCAGATTCCATCATAGCGGATATTATTCTGCACTGTCCCAAAATTCTGACTCACTCTTCCTTTTAACGGCCAGGGCAGCTTGCCTTTAAGTTCTTTGAAACTTTTATCCTCTGCAACCAGAGTTGTGAAGTTAAGGCTTTTTTCAATCTCTTTTAAAACAGCTTGTAATCTGGCCTGGTCAAGTTTCAGTTGTTTTAGTTTCTTGGAATCGTTTGAAAGCGCCTTGTTCAGTTTGGCCAGCGTAGCTTTACGCTGAGTTCTGGACGCTTTAAGTGCCTTCACTTCAGCCCGTAGCTCATTGCGTTTACTGATAATAGCCTTTTCAGTATCACTCAACTGCTCTTCGGTACCTGAAAGGTCTGCAAGCTTCGCTTTAAAAGCCAACATATCCTTTTTCAAGGCATCGTTTACAAAGTCGTAATAGCGGATGGTCCTATCAAGCGTTTCCGGATCACGTTGAGTCAGCAGAAGCTGAAGACGAGCCTGCTGCCCCATCTGGTATTGCTGACCAATCTGTTTTTCAATGATCTTAGCTCTGGAAGATAACTCTTTACGTAATTGATCACGCTTATCTTCCAGCGTTTCAGCACGACTATCCAAACCTTTAAGCTGGCTATCCAATGCCTGAATTTGTTTTGCAAGACGCCCGATTGCAACTTCACTTTTACGCAGGGAGGCGCTAAGTTGACGCGAGTCACCTTCCTGCTTTTGCATCGTTTTTTTCAGGGAGGCGATATTACTGGCTAACTTTTTTAACTGTTTTTCAGTTAACGCCTGCTTCTGATCAGCCTCGACCAGAGACGGATATACCAATAACAGACAGAGAAAAACACATAAGGTTCGCAGCATTATTGAGTCGGAAAGAAAAAAGGGATAAATAATTTATCCCTTTTTAACATTATTTAGAAAGATGCCAAAGACTTACCGGTCATCTCATCAGGTTGGTCAACCTGCATCAGAGCCAGAAGAGTAGGTGCAAGGTCACAAAGAGCACCGTCATTCAGACTTAAAGTCTCTTTGCGAGGCCCATCGTAAATCAATGCCACTGGCCAGTTTGTATGGGAAGTATGTGGCTGCCCTGTTTCAGGGTTTACCATCAGTTCAACGTTGCCGTGATCCGCTGTGATCAAGGCTTCCCCATCCACCTCTCGTAAAGCAGCTAATACCTGTTCTACGCTGTTATCAACCACTTCGCAGGCTTTCACAGCTGCATCAAACTTACCTGTATGACCAACCATATCGCCGTTAGCGTAGTTACAAACAATTAAGTCGTACTTACGGCTCTTAATCGCTTCCACAAGTTTCTCAGTGACTTCAGGTGCACTCATTTCAGGCTGAAGGTCATAAGTAGCTACATCCGGTGATGGGATCAGGATTCTGTCTTCTCCCTCATACACCTCTTCCTGACCACCATTAAAGAAGAAGGTCACATGGGCATATTTTTCAGTTTCAGCAATACGCAGTTGCGTTTTACCCATTTCAGACAGGTATTCACCCAGATCGTTTCGAATAGCATTCGGTGGGTAAGCGCAGTCCGCTGCGATATCTGAGGCATACTGCGTCATCATTACATAGCTGGACAAGGCAGGTACTTTCTCACGCTCAAATCCGGAGAAGTCATTCCCTTCAGTAAATGCTCGAGTGAGTTCGCGTGCACGGTCAGGACGAAAATTCGCACAGATAACAGTGTCGCCATCTTCAACCGTTCCTTTCGCTGTACCATCCGCTTCTGTAATCACAGTAGCCTGCACAAATTCATCATTTTCATCACGTGCATAGGCATCTTCAAGGGCTTGTAACGCAGACGTTGAAGTACAAGCAGCTTTACCAAGCGCCATTGCATCGTAACCTTGTTGCACACGATCCCAGCGGTTATCACGATCCATGCTGAAATAACGACCCGCTACCGTCGCGATTGCACCAATACCCAATTCAGAAAGCTTCGCTTCTGTATTTGTTATCGAAGGTTCAGCGGAACGAGGTGGCATGTCACGGCCATCCAAAATTGCATGTACGTAAAGCTTCTTAGCGCCACGCTTTACTGCCATTTCCAACAAAGCAAAGATATGCTCTTCGTGGCTATGCACACCACCTGGTGATAGCAAACCCACCACATGCACTGCTTTTTCTGCAGCAATAGCTTTATCCATTGCCGCTGTAAGCACTGCATTTTCAAAAAAATCACCATCAGCTATCGCTTTGGAAATACGCGTAAAGTTCTGATAAACAGTACGTCCAGCACCAATATTCATATGACCGACTTCAGAGTTACCCATCTGTCCATCGGGCAAACCCACTGCCATTCCGGAAGTCTGAATACGAGCATTAGGGTTATCGGATAACAATTTATCCCAAACCGGGGTATTGGCAGCCTGAATAGCTGATGATTCAGAACTCTCAACACCATATCCATCCAGGATAATCAGAGCTTTTGTAGTGCGCATATCTGTCATAGTCGGCGAAATATTTCTTAAAAGGTTTAGATTGAGCGGGATTTTACTTTGAATCGGGTCTTAAGGCTAACTTCAGGGGCATGATTAGACTAAATCACACAATTAACTTCCTTTAACCCTTATACAGTCAAAAAACGCAAGGTATACTATTGCGCCTCAATAGTTAGACAAAACTTTTTAGTAGCTTTTTAAAGCCTATTTTGGATTAGCAATGGACCAATATATCGAATTTATTGGCAACCACCCTTTTATGGTTGCAGCCTGGGTTCTCACACTGGCAATGTTTATCTTCTTTGAAAGAAGCAAAGCCGGTAAAGCTGTCACTCCAGCCCAAGCGACTCAGCTGATCAACAAGGAAAATGCTGTTGTTCTGGATATCCGCCCCAAAAAGGAATGGTCTACAGGGCATATTACTAATGCTAAGCATATTCCACTGGCAGATCTTGAAAAACGCTTAGATGAACTATCTAAATATAAACAACGCCCAGTGATTGTTGTTTGTAATCTTGGCCAGGCAGCGGGTACTGCAACCCGTAAACTAAAAGCTGAAGGCTTTGAAAATGCCGTTCGACTTTCTGGCGGCATGACTGAATGGAAAGGCCAGAGCCTGCCAATCGTCAAGAAATCATGAGCAATGTAACAATTTACACAACTCAGTGGTGCCCCTTTTGCATCCGGGCAAAGATGCTTCTGGAACACAAAGGGGTTGAGTTTAATGAGATAAAAGTTGATGGCGATCTTGAAACACGTCAAGAGATGACTCGCCTCAGCGGTGGACATACTGTTCCACAGATTTTTATCGATGAAAAACCTATTGGCGGCTGTGACGACATGTTCGCACTCGAACGCCAGGGCAAATTAGATGAGCTTCTGAGCTCCAATTAATTCATTTAATTCTAAGGATTTATCATGTCTGAGAACGAACAGAATACTGCGAATCAGGAAGCTCAAGGTCCACAGTTCTCCGTGCAGCGCGTTTACATAAAAGATGCTTCTTTTGAGTCTCCAAACTCACCAGCAATCTTTACTTCACCATGGCAGCCGGAAGTGGGCGTTGAACTGAACTCTTCTACTCAAAAGCTGAGCGACACAGCTTATGAAGTTGTTCTAACGATCACTGTAACTGTTAAAAATGATGATAAGAATGCTTTCCTGGTAGAAATGCACCAGGCAGGTATTTTTGCGATTTCTGGTATCGAAGGCCCAGAGCTGAACCACACCTTAGGCGCTTTCTGCCCAAGCATCCTGTTCCCATACGCTCGTGAAGCTATCGACTCAATGGTTGTTAAAGCAAGCTTCCCAGCACTTATGCTGGCACCGGTTAACTTCGATGCATTGTTTGCACAGCAGATGGCTCAGAAACAGGCTCAGGCTGAAGAACAGCAGCACTAAGAAGCTTAAGATATAAAAAACGGAGCATATGCTCCGTTTTTTTGTTTTCAGTTCCAGGCAATTGTCCTGATTAATCAAGGAAGCACTGCAAAGTTGCTCAGTACCTGATCCGCCTTCCCTGCATCCAACATCACTTGAATTGCGGATGACTCCAGAGGCACCACGCTGACCAGGGATTTTTCCGGTATTAAATATTGCCCAGCAGCCACTGTATCCACATGATCAGACAGAGCAAGAATCGGCATAACCTGACTTTTGAGCGTCAAGATATTAATCTGCTGATTCGGCGTTCCAAGTAGGGCAATACTTCTCCCTTTATAATCCGACACAGTTAATCGCAAAGTCTGGCCTCCATTGTCAGAGGTGAACGATGTCACGTCGGTCACAATCATTGCATACTGCATCTACACCTCTTCCATCACCTGCAGACATTTAGTTTATTGCACCATCAAAACCTAACTGTCGCCAGGCTTCATAAACAACAATAGCACAGGCATTTGAAAGGTTAAGGCTCCGGCTGTCCGGACACATAGGTAACCGTAACCATTGGTCCTGAGGCAGAGACACCCTCACATCCATAGGTAAACCCCGGGTTTCCGGGCCTAATAGCAAAACATCTCCCGACGTAAAATCCGCATCAACATAACCACGTGATCCCTTAGTTGTCAGAGCCCAGACTTTTCTTGGCTGAATCTCTTCAAGACAACTATTCAGATCAGGATGAACCTTTACCGATGAAAATTCATGATAATCCAGCCCGGCCCTGCGCAAACGTTTGTCATCCAGCTCAAAGCCCAATGGCTCAACCAGATGAAGCTTAAATCCCGTATTGGCGCAAAGGCGGATGATATTTCCGGTATTTGGTGGTATTTCTGGTTCGTACAACACTACATGCAACATAAAAAAATCCCCGCACCATTTCTGCTGCGGGGATTATATAGGATTAAGCGACTTACGGTTACGCTACATCATCCTGCTCATCTGATTTATCGCTTTCCATGCCCAGCTCTTTAATCTTACGAGTCAGGGTATTTCTACCCCAACCAAGCAGTTCTGAAGCATCTCGCCTTCTACCCGCAGTATGTTTGAGCGCGGTTTCAATCATAATTCTTTCAAAGGCAGGCACTGCGGTATCCAAAAGCCCTCTCTGACCAAGACTCAGCTGCTGGTCAGCCCAGTTTCTTAATGACTGCTCCCAATTACTACCAGACGCCACCGGCTCACCTGATTGCTCCATCAGCTCAGGCGGCAGATCATCTATCAGTACCTCTCTACCGGTTGCCATAACAGTCAACCAACGACAGGTATTCTCCAACTGTCGCACATTACCTGCCCAGGAAAGGTTACACATGTAAGCTTCTGTATCAGGAGCTAAAACTTTGGGTTCAACGTTAAGGTCTTCTGATGCAATATTAAGAAAATGTCTAGCCAAGCGTGGAATATCTTCTCTACGCTCAGACAATTTTGGTAAGTGCACGCGAATTACATTCAAACGATGGAATAAATCCTCACGGAAACGACCTTCTTCCACAAGCTTCTCAAGGTTCTGGTGCGTAGCAGCGATGATACGAACATCTACCTTAACTGGCGTATGACCGCCCACTCGATAGAATTCACTGTCAGCCAGAACTCGCAATAAACGAGTCTGAGCATCAGCTGGCATATCACCTATTTCATCCAGAAAGAGTGTTCCGCCATCAGCCTGCTCAAAACGCCCTCGCCTTGCGGCAGCAGCACCAGTAAAGGCTCCTTTCTCATGACCAAACAATTCTGATTCGATCAGATCATGTGGAATTGCCGCCATATTCAAAGGAATAAAAGGTTTTTCCTTACGGGGGCTGTGCTTATGTAGTGCATGCGCAACCAGCTCCTTACCAGTTCCGGATTCACCATTAATCAAAACCGTGATATTGGACTGGGACAAACGACCGATGGCACGAAAAACCTCCTGCATCGCAGGTGCTTCACCGATGATTTCAGTGCTGTCTTCCATGACCTGCTCTACTACCTGCTCCCTCTGTTCCATGGCATGCGCCAGCGCACGCTTAACAAGAGCAACTGCCTCGTCGACATCAAAAGGCTTTGGCAAGTATTCAAATGCCCCACCTTTATATGATGCAACCGCGGAATCCAGGTCGGAATGTGCCGTCATAATGATGATAGGCACTTCAGGATGAGAATCCTGAATATGTTTCAACAACTGTAACCCATCTGTTCCAGGCATGCGGATATCACTGATAATTGCATCAGGTACTCCACGCTCTAAACTGGACAGCATCATATCTGCACTTTCAAAAGATTCCGTATCCAGACCTTCTGCGGATAAGGCTTTTTCCAGAACCCAGCGGATTGATCGATCATCATCCACTATCCAAATATTACCTAGCAGACTCATGGCTCAGCTCCAACGGAATAAATAGTTTAAATTTGGTTTCACCTGGTTTGGTTTCACACTCGATCAAACCCTGGTGTTGATTAATAATTGCTTGGGCAATGGAAAGCCCCAGACCTGTGCCTTCAGCTCGTCCGCTGACCATTGGGTAAAAAATCTTACTCAAAATTCCTGCTGGTATGCCCGGCCCGTTATCGACAATCTCAACACAGCAAACCAAACGATGGCATTCAGTACCTAAAGTTATCTGTCGTAAGGCACGGGTACGAATTTCAATAAGCGGCTTTTCTACATCACTACCAAATAAAGCCTGCATACTATTACGCACAATATTCAGAATCGCTTGAATCAATTGTTCAGCATCACCCGTAAATTCAGGAATACTCGGATCATAATCCCTAACAAGAGTTACCCCCTCATTAGACTCTGCACTGATCAAACTACAAACTCGCTCCAAAATGGCATGAATATTCACATCTTCCATCTTGGGTAATTTTCGCGGTCCTAGCAGGCGATCAACCAAATTTCTTAACCGATCAGCTTCTTCAATAATGACCCTGGTATAATCATGCAACCCGGGGTCGTCCAACTCCCTTTCAAGCAATTGCGCGGCACCTCTGATTCCACCGAGAGGATTCTTAATTTCGTGAGCCATGCCTCGCACAAGGGAACGTGCCGTATCATGCTGAGAAAGCAGATCTTCCTCTCGCTCAATACGCATCAGACGATCTCTTGCTTCTACCTCAATCAGGAAGTGACTACCCCCGTTGGGTAACATCACCGGATTAATTGTGTAATCAACAGTGACTGTATTCCCACCAAGCGTAAGTAACTTCGCTTCCCTTCGGGTATATGGATGACCCGATACCAAGCAGCTCCTAATATCACCTCCCTCATCACTGTCGAGCAAAAACCACTCTTCAATCGGGAGCTTGGATAACCTCCGCATACTCGCTTCCAGCAACATTTCCGCCGAAGGGTTTGCATACTCCATCTCAAGCTGATGGTTAACCATCACTACAGCCCTAGAGAGGTTATCCAGTATTTGTTTATGTATTTCTGGTTGCGACATTATCTACTCTCATTATCCTTGTGTTTTATTCTGCAAGAACTAAACCAAGTTTGGGGCAATGCCTCAGATTAGCCCGGATACGCACTAATTGGGTGAGCCCCATAATTTAAGTGTAAATAGGGATTGAAGATAATGCACAAAATCAGTGCATATATAAAAAGTAGGATAAATAGCCGTGAAAATTGAGCAAAAAAAAAGCCTCCAAATAAGGAGGCTTTTTTCACATAAAATCTAACTTATACAGAGTAGTACAGGTCAAATTCTACTGGGTGAGTAGTAGTATTTACTTTCTCAACTTCTTCACGCTTCAGCTCGATGAAAGCATCCAGCATATCGTCAGTGAATACACCACCTTTAGTCAAGAACTCGCGGTCAGCTTCCAGAGCATCCAGAGCTTCTTCCAAAGAACCTGCAACCTGTGGGATTTCAGCTTCTTCTTCTGGTGGCAGGTCATACAGATCTTTATCTGCAGCATCGCCAGGATGGATCTTGTTCTGGATACCGTCCAGGCCCGCCATCATCAGAGCAGCGAAACACAGGTATGGGTTTGCTGATGGATCAGGGAAACGAGTCTCGATACGACGAGCTTTAGGAGTCGTAACGTATGGAATACGGATAGAAGCAGAACGGTTACGAGCAGAGTAAGCCAGCATTACTGGAGCTTCAAAGCCTGGAACCAGACGCTTGTATGCGTTTGTAGAAGAGTTAGTCAGAGCGTTCAGTGCTTTAGCGTGCTTGATGATACCGCCAATGTAGTGCAGTGCCATTTCTGACATGCCCGCATAAGCATCACCAGCAAACAGGTTAACGCCGTCTTTAGACAGAGACTGGTGAACGTGCATACCAGAACCGTTATCACCTACCAGTGGCTTAGGCATGAAAGTAGCTGTTTTGCCGTAAGCATGTGCAACGTTATGTACGCAGTATTTCAGAACCTGTACTTCGTCCGCTTTGCTTGTCAGAGTGTTCGCGCCAACACCGATCTCACACTGACCAGCAGTAGCAACTTCGTGGTGATGTACTTCAATCTCCAGATCCATTGCTTCCATCGCGTCACACATAGCGCCACGCAGATCATGCAGAGAATCAATTGGTGGTACTGGGAAGTAACCGCCTTTAACGCGTGGACGGTGACCAGTGTTACCGCCTTCAATTTTGTGGCTGGAAGCCCAAGAAGCTTCTTCAGAAGCGATAGTGTAACCGCAACCACTGATGTCTGCGTGCCACTGAACTTCGTCAAATACGAAGAACTCTGGCTCAGGACCAAACATAGCTGTATCAGCGATACCAGTAGACTTCAGGTATTCTTCAGCACGCTTAGCAACAGAACGTGGATCACGCTCGTAACCCTGGCCAGTAGCTGGCTCAACGATGTCGCAACGTACGATTACTGTTGGAGCTTCTGAGAACGGATCCAGCAGAGAAGCTGCATCATCAGGCATCAGGATCATGTCAGATTCATTGATACCTTTCCAACCAGCGATGGAAGAACCATCGAACATTTTACCTTCTTCAAAGAAGTCATCACCCATGTCTGAAACAGGGATAGTTACGTGCTGCTCTTTACCATGTGAATCAGTGAAGCGCAGGTCAACCCATCTTGCTTCGCTTTCTTTGATCAGATTCAGAGTCTTCTCTGACATGAGACATTCTCCAGTTTTGTAATTATCAGGCCGAACTCAATGTAGCAGCCTTGAGAAATCAGAATTTATTCGGTGAATTTTCAGGGAGCAATTTGTATGCCAAACGACAACTCAACAGAAATCCCTTAGATATCAATGCCTATTGACAACAGGCCACAACCACAATGCACCAAAATAAAGCACTAAATATCAAGAATACCCAAAAAGGTGCATTGAGTTTATAAATCACCCAAGCGGCTAATATCATACTCTAATAATCCGCAAAACAGCTACTAAGAAAAAGGTTTTATTGCTACGGATCACAACTCCTTTTCACGCGACCAAACTGATCACAAAACAATTCCCTTTCATTTTGTTTTTTGTCCAATAAATATGCAGTATTTTTCCCACAAAGACGTATAATGCCGCATTCGCAAAAAATACACCTAACAGGTACACAACGTGATCGAAAAGCTAAGAAATATCGCCATCATCGCGCACGTTGACCACGGTAAAACAACCCTGGTTGACAAACTACTTGCCCAATCAGGCACACTGGGTCGCCGTGATGAAGGTACTGAGCGCATCATGGACTCCAATGATCAGGAGAAAGAGCGCGGCATTACCATTCTGGCCAAAAACACCGCCATTACATGGAACGACTACCGCATCAACATTGTTGATACTCCAGGTCACGCCGACTTCGGTGGTGAAGTAGAACGAGTACTGTCCATGGTTGACTGTGTATGCCTTCTGGTTGATGCAGTTGACGGCCCGATGCCTCAAACACGTTTTGTGACACAAAAAGCTTTCGATCAGGGACTTCGTCCTATTGTTGTTATCAACAAAATTGACCGCCCTGGCGCTCGCCCGGATTGGGTGATCGATCAAGTATTTGATCTATTCGATAGCTTGGGAGCCACTGACGAGCAGCTGGACTTCCCAATCGTTTATGCATCAGCACTGAACGGTATCGCGGGTCTGGACCCGGAAGAGATGTCTGATGACATGACTCCGCTGTTTGAAGCCATTGTTGAACACGTTGAACCACCGCAAGTTGATGTTGAAGGTTCATTACAGATGCAGGTATCTGCTCTGGACTACAACAGCTACCTAGGCGTTATTGGTGTTGGTCGAGTTACTCGCGGCACAGTCAAAATTAACACCCAGGTTAAAGTGATCGATCGCGAAGGCAAAATTCGTAACGGTCGTGTACTGAAAATCATGGGTTATCACGGTCTGGAACGTATCGACGTCGACAGTGCAACTGCAGGCGATATTATCTGCGTAACCGGCATCGACGAACTCAATATTTCTGACACGCTTTGTGATCCAGATAATGTTGAAGCTTTGCCAGCATTGAGCGTTGATGAACCAACCGTTTCGATGACTTTCCAGGTAAATGATTCTCCTTTTGCAGGTCAAGACGGTAAGTTTGTAACAAGCCGTAATATCAAAGAGCGTCTGGATCGCGAACTGATTCACAACGTTGCCTTGCGTGTTGAAGAAGGCGAAACACCAGAGAAATTCAAAGTTTCAGGTCGTGGTGAATTACATTTATCCGTATTGATTGAAACGATGCGCCGTGAAGGTTTTGAACTGGGTGTTTCCCGTCCAGAAGTAGTCCAGAAAGAAGTTGACGGTGAGATCCACGAGCCTTACGAAGATGTAATGATCGACGTTGAAGATGAGCACCAGGGTGCAATCATCGAAGAGCTAGGCAAACGTAAAGGCGACATGACCAATATGGAAGTCGATGGCAAAGGTCGTTCACGCCTTAGCTTCATCATCCCTTCCCGCGGACTTATCGGCTTCCGTTCATTGTTCCTGACAATGACTTCAGGCACAGGAATCATGACATCGGTATTTGACCACTACGGTCCTGTAAAAGAAGGCGAAGTAGAAAGCCGTAACAATGGCGTACTTGTATCCATGGTTACTGGTAAAGCGCTAGGCTACTCTCTGTGGAACTTACAAAGCCGTGGTCGTCTATGTATCGAGCCAAATATCGACGTATATGAAGGCATGCTACTAGGTATTCACAGCCGTAGTAATGACCTGGCGGTTAACCCAATTAAAGGTAAGCAGCTAACTAACGTACGTGCGTCTGGTACAGATGAAAACATCCAACTGACACCACCAGTGAAATTTACTCTGGAACAAGCTTTGGACTTCATCGAAGATGACGAATTGGTAGAAGTAACACCTAACTTCATCCGTCTACGTAAGAAGCTTCTAAAAGAGAACGAGCGTAAGCGCGCCAAGAACAAATAACATCTCTTCAAAAAGGCAGCTTTAAGCTGCCTTTTTTATTTCCCCCAGGCATAGCCCAAAGCCCACTCCCTCTCTATACTAACTCTGTTATTCAATGAACTACGGAGCTGTTCTCTCTATGCGTATACCTTATCCCGACATTCACCCCTACACTGAACATCGGCTTGAGGTTTCAAAGCTCCATACCTTATACATTGAAGAAAGTGGTAACTCACAGGGAATCCCTGTTTTATTCATCCATGGCGGACCTGGTGGTGGCACATCACCAGCACATCGAAGCTTTTTTGATCCAGAAAAGTACCGCATCATTCTCTTCGACCAAAGAGGCTGCGGACGCTCTTCGCCTCATTCAGAACTTACAAATAATACGACTCAGGACCTGATCGAAGATATCGAAAAAATCAGAAACTACCTGAAAATTGATCAATGGTTACTCTTTGGGGGCTCATGGGGTTCAACTCTGAGCCTGCTCTATGCACAAGCTCACCCCGAACGAGTTTCAGGCATGATTCTTCGCGGTATCTTTTTATGCCGGGATAAGGACATTCACTGGTTCTATCAACACGGGGCAAGTGCGATCTTCCCGGATTACTGGCAAGAATACTTACAGGTAATCCCTGTTTCAGAACAAGGCGACCTCCTCACGGCGTACTATAAACGTCTTACTTCCGACAATGAAATTGCACGCATGTCGGCAGCAAAAGCCTGGTCAATCTGGGAAGGCAGATGCTCAACCCTCGATCCGAACAATGATATTGTTGAGCACTTCTCCGACCCTCATATTGCACTTGCGATGGCAAGAATCGAAGCGCATTACTTTATCAACAAGGCATTTATTGAACCCAACCAGATTATCGAGAACTGCCACAAAATCAGTCACATCAAAACCATTATCGTACACGGCCGCTACGATGTTGTTTGCCCAGCGGATCAAGCATATGCCTTATATAATTCCCTCCCTCAATCTGAACTACACATTGTTCGCGATGCAGGCCATTCCGCCTTTGAGAAAGGCATTGCAGACAACCTGATCCGAGCTACAGATAACTTCGCAATGTCACTTGCATAACAAACACCTAAACCTCTGAATCATGAAAGCACTAATACAAAGAGTAAAATCCGCCTCCGTTGATATAGACGGTAAAAGGAACGGTGAGATTAGTCATGGCACCCTGCTCCTTCTGGGTGTAGAAAAAGATGATACTGAAGCCAAAGCCGATAAACTTCTTAAAAAAATCTTAGGCTATCGAATCTTCGCTGATGAAGATGGAAAGATGAATAAAAACCTGCAGCAGGTCGATGGTGGGCTTCTTATCGTCTCACAATTCACACTGGTAGCAGAAACCAGCAAAGGCTTAAGACCAGGCTTTTCCTCAGGAGCTACCCCCGAAAAGGGCGAGCAGCTATACGACTACTTTGTCGCTCAAGCCAAGATACTACACAAATCCACTGAAACCGGAATCTTTGGCGCTGACATGCAGGTAAGTCTTATTAATGACGGCCCTGTGACCTTCTGGCTGGAAGTCTAACGCTCACAAATATCCTGATAAGCCGTAATCAGGCTCTTAGCATCACACTCATCATTCAGAGGCTTCTTAATTCTAGAAGCCCTGTAGTGCTCATTAAAAACATGGAAGTAGGCAGATAACAGATCATAACCCTGCTCATCTTCAACCGTTCTTAACATCTCTGCAGCCACTTCAGCAGTACATAACTGCCCCTCAACCGGTGCTTTACGTAATTTATATTTTGAAGGGTTATGCACCCTTGGCTCTATAACGGGAATATGATCAAGATAATGACTGAGCCGGAACATTCTCCTGGCCTGGCGCCAGGTACCATCAAGTATGATAAACACAGGCTCCTTGCCCGGCTTTCTTTCAAACTCAACCATTCTGTCTTCGTACCCTTCACCTGAAGGAAACACGATATATGGATCAATATTAGGCTGATGCAACCTAGCGACAAACTCTGCTTCTGGCTCTGTCCGAGACCATTCAAAACGCTCTGTACTGGAGATACAGTCCTCTATCAACCTGCCGGTATTGGTCGGCTTAAAGCCCTCATTATGATGCATAAGCAGAATAAAACGCGCTTTAGCCTGATAATCTAATTTGTAGCGACATATACAGACATGCTTAGCTAACAAACAAGATTGGCACCTTACAATATTAGAACCGCGAGCAAGAAAAGGCCTGGTCATTTATTACTGCAATGTTTGAGATGAAAGTTCAGAATTAAACAGATTAGGAGAAACGCCCCAATCCAGGCTCAATGCGCCTTTGTGCATAAGAAATAGAATCTGATGCAGCTCTTCATAAGTAAGCACACTCATGGCGACAGGCTCTGCACCCTCCGAGTAAAACAACAACCTGTACTGATCATTCCTATAACTGATATCAAGTCGGGTGAGTAGACAGGCATCGTCAGGTGTAACCGTTTGATTTTCACGTTCAGCATTCATAATCTGTTTAGCATGATCATGATGAAATTGAGTTAGTTCAGACTTATGCGCTGACGGGGCTTGCTGAACAGCATCTTCAGTCTTATCCACTAATTCCTGCGCACCATTGAGTAATCGCATGACGAGCTTGCGGGTTAACCAGAAATCTACTCTCGGCTGCTGGTTATTAAAATTACCAACCAAAAGGAGTCGATCTTCTAACTGGTCATATTTAAAGGTGAAAGCAGCTATATTAAGCATTATTGATCTTCATCAGCCTGTAGCAAAGCACAGGCAACAGTATACTAGATTCAGTTAGCAATTCGTCTATTCAACTAATACGCACATCAGGACAAATTGCCACAACCACTGGAATCAAGTAAGTTACCTTTACGATTGTGCCGGAAGAGATTTATGTCGAAGTTTTCAGCTACACCTACAAGCTATGTTATTCCTTCCAGACCACAGGTATTAATAGATCTCACTAAAGAGCTAAGAAAATCTTCACCCAACGTTGATAAAATAAGCGGTCTGATTAAACAAGATGTAGCACTGTATTCATCCGTGATTGCTACCGTAAATTCTGCTTATTATGGTTTCAGTACCGAAATCACATCAATTAAACACGCAGTTACCATTCTGGGTTTAAAACAGGTATTTAATATCACTCGACTGGCTGCCTTAAAAAACAGCCTGCCCTCTTTGGGGCCTATGGAACGGTTTTGGGATACCGCTACTGAGGTCGCAAGCATAAGTTCAGAGCTGGCATTGAAATTCACTAATTTCGACAGCAATGAAGCCTACACTCTCGGCATGCTTCACGACATAGGCATACCCTTGCTCACTTTAGCTAAACCCGAGTTCAAAGATTTCTTACGTGAGTTGAATGGCTACAGTCTGACAGAAACCTACGATAGGGAAATGGAGCATTACGGTATCAGTCATTACCAACTAGGCTCAGAACTTATACGTAAATGGAAAATCAGCGACAACATCGCCGATGCTGTCCAACTCCAGCCTAATTACCAAAAAACATTTAACGAACCCATTGATGATAGCGAAAACAAGCGACTTTACCTTTGCTTATTATTGCTCGCCAGGGATATCAGCGATGAATATCGCCACTTCTGGCGCATCCCTGATAATCAGGAAAACCTTCTGGACTTAAAACCTGTCCTGGGCTTCTTAGGCATCAGCGATTATGAATACAATGACCTGAAGGAAGATATTGTTAGCAAGCTTACCAATCAGCACTCCGGATGAGACTACCTAGCCGCTCAAGGTAATTAATTTAAGCCTGGAGTGCCTTATTCGACTGGATCTCCCTGATACACACAGACATAAAAAAGGCACATCCGTTAGGGTGAGCCTTCTTCGTAATCAGATGTTCTAAGCGGCCTCTTGGGTATGAGGGGTGACCTACAATGATCGCAAGCAGGCTTGCGACCCTTCGGGTGCTGTTGTGAACAACAGCCTCCAATACTCGTTCCTTTGGAACAGAGCGCTGTCACATGGTCCCCATGCTCGATTAGGATTGCTGAGTTTCAAGCATAAAAAAAGGCCCATGCGTTAGGATGAGCCTTCTTTTAAGATTAGATGCTTGGCGATGACCTACTCTCACATGGGGAAAC
>JAILXS010000014.1:0-44737 GCA_050789425.1 Neptuniibacter sp. | reverse complement strand
GAAGAGCAGTGGCGGCAGATTATGGCGGAACGCTCAACAGGCCGACTTATTAAGGCTGATTCAGCCGGATTGCCGGTGACTGTTGAGCGTTTTGACGAATTTGATGGTTCAAACTGGGTATACAACATTCAGCTTGAAATCGCAGCTGTACTGCCAGTTGTTATTTCAGAAATTAATACAGCATGCAAAGCAGCCATAGAGGGTGGTTTTGTCTCTAATGCTTTGGGGCAAGATTACAGCTACGACTCTGAACTGGAAGATCAGGTAAACATCAGCGGCAACGTTCAAATGGGATCTGACGTTTATCACAAGCGCATTGATGCCAATGGCGATGCTGATTATGTGATTCATACAACGGCTCAAATGCGCCAGGTTGGTGAAGATCTGGTTGCACACAAACTCACTCAGCTAACTAAAGCCGCGCTGCTGAAAGGCCAGGCCAAAGCCGCTGCAGAAGCCAACGATCTGGCCGCTCTACAGGCCATTACCTGGAGCTGATGCAATGATTCGTCGAGTGAAGGATATCTACAAGCTGCCAGCTGATTTTAAATACCAGCACCCAGCACTGGAAGGCATCCAATTTGCTAACCATTGGTGCACCATCAAAAACGGTTGCATCACTATAGAAGCAGGTTATGCGCACGATGGCTGCAGCCCTAAATATTCCATTCTGGAGCTGTTCACCGTTGGGGTGCCGGATGGCCGTATTCGCCAGGGTGTACCCGCTACCTACTACGCAAGCCTAGTGCATGACGTGTTTTCCCAATACCGGCGTTCAATCCCCATCAAAAAAGAGCAAGTCCTGCAGATCTTTGACGACATGCTTCGCGACGCAAAATTCACACCACGCCCCCTTTACACAGCACTGGTGCGAGCATTCGGCCCGCAATCCTATCGTGGTGATGTAGACCAACTCTTAGGAGAAAAATCATGACTAAAACAGTGGTATTTAAAGATATCGGTCAAACACCAGTTGTGGTGGGTGATAGTGCTACACACAACACAGTGACTGTGCAAGTACGAGGCACGGAAGCCGTTGAAATTGTCGTTGACGACCGTGATGAAACCACCCGCCAGGCTGCTGGAGATGATCAGGGCATTGTCTATAAACCAGGTGAAATCAGCCAGCACTCAGGCTTTGACGGTGAAGTACGCGTTAACCGGCTCAGCGAGGTTTTAGGTAAAACAGCCGTAGTCGTGGTAACGCGGTCATGATGAGACAGGGGCATAGAGTCGGTGGTCCAGACTTCCCGCTGAAGGGCCACGTCATACTCATTAAAACAGCCATCTTCGGCCTGTTAAATGGTGTGAACGGTTACTACGAACTCCAGAATGCGATCGAAGCTGATCGCATAATCATGGACGTATGCCCAGTTTCCGGTGGAAACACCGGACTACCTGCAGGCGCACCTGCACTCAATAATGGCGAATATGTAACCGTCGACTTTGCGATCGTCGGCCCGATCCAGGACATCGGCAGAGTCGGTTCAAGTTACTTCCACGGTTACATCGCGAATCTTGAACTGTGGTTTGAAGGCTCACCCGTGTTCAGAAACCCACTGAATACCAGCCTCAGCAGCACTCAGTTGCCTAACCAAGTTTCACAACCGGGAGCGTAAAATGCCAGATAAATCACCCTCGCAGATATTATGGGACTTTGACCATGAAGCGGTTGTTTCATGGGACAGCGACGTACTTGTTGCATCAACCTCTGCGCTGAACACTGCAATTAAAAACGCAATGACAGCAGGTGCTGGTCATCACCGCATCGTGTGTACGTTTACAAATGTGGCTGCTGATACCGCGTTCTATAACTCACTAGCAATACCGTCTGATGACACCTACATACTGATCCAACCGGATACAACATTGATCTGGGATGGTGAGTTGAGATTGAACGGTCCAACGAACTGCAAATGGATTAATATGGTATTCCAAGTTGTTGGGGCTACTAAACAAGGCGTTGAATCACTGCGCAATGGTGTGGGCATAAAACACGTATTCCATAATTGCAAAGGTGGCCATTTAGAAGCTGGGCTGTCGAATCCAGCCGTATATGCAACGTGCTTTGGTAATTTCCAGGGCGGAACTCAACTTAAGGTAACGAAGGGAGACTATCGCCGTGTTCGTGAAGTTTTCTCTGTCCGCGACGGTAAATATCACTTTACAGACAATTTTGTTACAGAGTGTGTCGACGATTTCTTAGCATCAACAGTGCGCGGCGGCACTAAAGAAACGTATGTACATGCTACGGCTAATATAGTACTTGATACAGTCGACGACCCTGCATATCTCTACCTTCACCCGGATTTTCTACAATCTGGTACCGCTTCTGATGAAGTTGGGGATCAGTACATTATTGAAGCCCATGAGAACATCTTTATCGGCAGCACGATTGCAGGCTCACAGACGCAGGGGCTGTTTGCGTCTTTAGACACTGGTGCGGCTTCAGGTTGTATCGTGAAGGCATATGACGACGTTATTCTTACAACGTCTCAAAAATCACTAGCGCTTTCAGATAAACGTTCAGACATTCAAGGTGTTCTGCTTGCGATGCCTCCTTGCGGTGGGCGATTACCAACCGGCGGCGACTGGCCGGACAATCTTGAAGGTCACGAATTATGGTTCCAGCAAGATGCTGTCGACGGTGCCAGTGCTACGCCGGTACTTGATGGCATTTTGTGCTCTGATATTCACGACCAGGCGGGCTGGGGAGTTACACCAAATAATCTGATGATCGCAGATTTTCGTGTGCCTCTGGGTGGGCCAACTTCCTACGATACTATGTTCCCGAACATGACTGGGCTGGTTTACGACACTGATCAGGTCGTTATCCCGGCCTATTCAGGTAACAGAGATCGAGACTCTGTACGTCAGTACATCGCACACCAGTATCAACCTCCTGGCGGCTGGGCGGCTCTTAACATGACAAGCCCGGACACATGGGGCGATACAGTTCCAGCAACGGGCGATACTCAGGCACCGACGGTACCGACAAATGTTCAAGCGGTAAGTGCGGGACAGACTGCAGGAACCGTTACATGCGATGCATCAACAGATGATACCGCTGTCACCGGCTACAGGTTTTATGTTGACGGCGTAGAAGATGGCACCAGCGCAACACCGAACTATACAGTCACAGGGCTGGCGGCCAGCACGACCTACACTGTCACAGTCTCAGCGTATGACGCTGCAGGGAATGAATCGGCACAATCTGCCGGGGTCGATTTCACAACCGATGCAGTGCCTGACACCCAAGACCCAACAGTACCCGCAAATCTGCTTGCAGCCAGTACAGGAACAGACAGTGGTACAGCAAACTGGTCTGCTTCCATTGATAATGTCGCAGTGACTGGTTACCGGGTGTATTTGAATGGTGTTGAGGTCGATACAACCACCGAGCTGACTTACGGCTTTACCGGGTTGTTGCCTAACACCGGCTATGTCGTCACCGTTTCAGCATACGATGCAGCAGGCAACGAATCAGCGCAGTCGAGTGATGACAGCTTTACAACGGATACAGAACCAGCGCCTGTTTATGCAGCATATTTAACCGCTGTAAACATAGGCCCGGCAGATACTCAGCTATTCACACTAAACACCGAAACAAACCCGGATCAATGGGAGGGTGAAGGCGGCAGCCCAATACTGCCAAAACCGTAACAAAGAAGGAGAAAGCGACTCGGTAGCTGGGCAAGAGTTACCGAGCCGCCAGAACACGTAAGCAAACTACGTGAACCAGCCCAGGGCTTTCCCACCATGTCGACATGGCCCGGAAAGCCTACCAGAAATCAGGTAGGTTCACATGCAAGAAATTCGTTGTACGCAGTGCAGGAAACTGCTGGCCAAAGCGTTATATCAACAAATAGAAATCAAGTGTCCGCGGTGCGGTCATATGAACGAGAGGACCGCGAGTCCCCAGGACAAGGAAGCATGTCATGGCAAAGCCTCTCGTACCCTGGATCGGCGGCAAAAGGAAACTCGCTGATCACATCCTACCGCTGTTCCCTGAGCACACCTGCTATGCAGAACCGTTCAGTGGGGCAGCAGCTCTTTTCTTTCTAAAAGAACCCTCACAGGTTGAAGTACTCAACGACGTAAACGAAGACCTGGTCAACCTCTACCGCGTGGTAAAACACCACCTTGAAGAACTCTATAAGCAATTTAAATGGGTGCTCAGCAGCAGGCAAAACTGGGAATGGATGCAATCCACACCACCCGAAACCCTGACAGACATCCAAAGAGCCGCACGCTTCCTATACCTGCAGAAGCTGGCATTTGGTGGCAAGGTAGAAGGCCAGTGTTTCGGCACCAGCGCCACCAGTCGCCCCCGGTTTAACATATTCACCCTGGAACAAGATCTGGCAGACGCACACTACCGCCTGGCTAATGCCACCATAGAGCACCTGGACTGGAAAAAAGTAATAGAGAAATACGACCGCCCCGACACCTTGTTCTACTGCGACCCACCATACTGGGAGACAGAAGGTTACGGAGTCCCGTTCGGCTTCGAAGAGTACGAACAAATGGCACACCTGGCCAACACAATTCAGGGCCACATAATCATCAGCATCAACGACCACCCAGACATACGCCAGGTGTTCAAAGATCTGCATGTGGTAGAGGTAGACTATCAATACACCGTAGGAGGCGCATCCAACCCCAGCGACTGCGTAGAACTCATCTACGGCAACTGGGAGCACCAACCCAAACCCAGAGGCCAGGTAGGATTGTTTTAACAGTGCAACGCACTTGCACCGGCTGTGCATAGCCAATGCAACCCCGTTGCAACCCCAATGAAAAATGCCGCTAAAAGCATCAGCTAATAGCGGCATCCAGTACTAAGTGTTATTTCCAAGTTTATTCGTGTCCGGTAGTAAGTGTCTCAGCGTCCAATATTATGCGGCGCGCTACACTATCAATCTCAAATTTGTGTACGTCCGTATTAGTTATCAGTTCTTTGTTGACCAAGGGGCGAAGGCTATGGGAACTTTCTTAGTGGTGCCGTAACAAATGTATACAGTAACGAATTGTTAGCCTTGATAAAGGTGGAGGATATCTGAATGACAGAACAACGAGCCGTGCTTGCGGGTGGATGCTTCTGGGGTATGCAGGATTTAATTCGAAAATTGCCGGGAGTACTTGCAACACGTGTGGGTTATACCGGTGGTGATGTTCCGAATGCCACCTACCGTAACCATGGCACTCATGCTGAGGGCATTGAAATTCTGTTTAATTCCGATCTGATTTCATACCGAACTCTATTAGAGTTTTTCTTCCAGATTCATGATCCTACTACGTCTAACAGGCAGGGCAATGATCAAGGTATGTCCTATCGCTCAGCGATCTATTTTGTTGATGAAATACAAAAACAAACCGCGCTTGATACGATTGCGGATGTTGAAGCCAGTGGCCTGTGGCCGGGTAAAGTCGTTACCGAAGTTGAACCTGCCAGCGACTTTTGGGTAGCGGAGCCAGAACATCAGGATTATCTTGAACGCTTTCCGGGGGGATATACATGTCACTTTCCGCGGCCGGATTGGGTATTGTCGAAACGAGCTAAGGCGTAGGCTTAGCTCAGTGGCGAGCACCGTCCCTAAAGGGACAGGACGGCTGCGCCTACTAGCAGCCGAAGGCGTTCTAGCAGGCGTAGCCGTCCTATCCGCTCGAGGGATAATTATCCCGAGCTATTCAGATAAACCGCATAAATAAGCATTAGGAATATGGAAAAACCAATCAGGGATTTACTCACCATATAACGTCTGGGAATTGAGGCCCCATCGGCTTCATGTTCCTGCATAAATTCCTGAATATAAACGTTAGTGGACAGGCCAAGTATGGCAAGAGTGAATACCAGTTCTAAAAGAACGTATTCGTGAATGCGGGCTAAGAGCAATACCGCAGCTAAAGTACAAATAATTCCAATCATAAGTCCTCCCGACTCTAGAAATGGAGATTGATTCAACTATCAGCTCTACTCTGGTTATCCCTTTTTTATGCGCTAAAGCGTTTGTATTGTTATGGGCTTTAACGTTTTTACCGGTGATCTGTGTGTTTTGTGATCAAGGATGAGTTATGTAAAACCTTATCATCCTATGGGCTATTTACAAAATAACCTTCTAAAACCGTGATTATTTGTAGTTAAAAGTTGTTATTTTCACCAAAACTACATGATACTGTATGTATTATTGTTAAAACTAAGCAGAGTTGAGCGTAGCAATGGGGAATGACGAACCAGTCTCATGTGGTCCGTGCTTAGCGAACATTGTCAGTTCTCAAGAGCAATCCGATCGGATTAATTGGTCGGAGATCGGAATTGAAAGACCTCTGTGTGTTGCCTGTAAGCAGGCCTTACAGGAGCATATTCACAATATTGTCTTGATCGAAACCGATAAAAAATCAAAGACCGGCTAGGATTATTCCAGCCCTCTAAAACTGGCGCAGTGTTCGAATACTTCCATATTTGGGTTAATTGCACGATGCTCAGCAAAACGTGATACCAGTTTTGCGAGGCCTTTGATGTCCCGGCCCGATGCTGTGTTAAACCTCACTGCTAGTTTTTTTAGCATCGCCTCTTCAATAGTCAATCCAAACTGTTCAGCCATCACGGACCAGATTTGATAGCGTTCATCTTCAGTAGGGCTGTGATATTTAATCATGGCGATGCAGCGTGAGATAATTGCTTCATCGATATCTTCAATGCGGTTGGTGGTCATGAACAAAAGGCCATTAAAGTACTCCAGGACTCGAAGAAATACGCCAACCACGGCGTTCATGGTGAGGTTGTCATCCCGGCGTTTGATGTAAACATCTGCTTCGTCGATTAACATTACAGCCCCCCAGCGTTGGGCACGAATCAGCACTTCTTTAAGGTTTTTCTCCATTTCGGCTACGTTTAGCCCAAGTTGCCCTGAGTGTACTCTATATAGTGGTCGACCAATGATCTCGGCGTAGACCTCAGCGGTCAGGGTTTTACCTACACCGGGTGGGCCGCTACAGAGTACGGTGGTACCCCCTGATTTGCCTTCGACGATATCTTCCATAAAGACTTCAATGTCAGCAGTAAGGATATCGATCAGTTCAACATGCTGTTTAGGCAAAACAAGTTTACCTTTTAGCTCCGGGGTGTACTGATAAGGCTTAAGATTGTCGATATGAACCCATAGATGGTGATGCAGCTCCAGATGAAACATAAGGATATAACCATGTACAGGGACCTCTCGAAAATTACCTTCGGGGAAGTCTTCAGCTAACTGGCTAATTGCTTGTTCGGTGGAATATTCAAAAGGGGAGTTACGGTCTATCTTTTTTAGTATAGGTTTCAGCATCTGTCCCGAATGGCTCAGAGTTAATTCGCGGTTATCAAGAATGGATTCATCATTGACTAGCCGTGAGGCCGACCCGCTGCTAGAAAGCACAACCCGGGTTTTGCGTGACCAATCAGTATTGCGATGGCTGGCACCAGGGTCTTCGCAATACAACCCGGTGCCAACTCCTGAGAACTGTTCTCCACTCTGTTCTCTCCAGAGCAGGAACTTATCATTGCTGCGGTCAAACTCAGCCAGCAGTTCAGGTGTTTCTTTAATATAAGACTTTGCCGCCAATAGCGCTGGAAGGCCGCGGTTGCTCAAATCCCGTTCTGTGAATATGAGTTGCGTAGTACTGAGCTTACCACGGGAGTTTGCTTTAAGTTCGATCAGTATCCGTGCCTGCTCTTCCTGACCAGCGGCACTGAAATCAATTCGGGTAATTGCATATGGCAAGAGAGATCCGCCTCCATCCAGACGAAACAGCCAACCTCGTTTGCTTTTATTGAGAAGGTAACGTATCAGTTCCGGTAGTAATAGCTCAAGGTCTGTACAGCTTTGGATAGGGGTTGTATTACCTTCACGGAGTGCCTGCAACATGGCAGTCTTACCTGGGCTGATAACACTGTATAGGTCGGTCAGAGTTTGTAATTGCTCAGCATTAAATTCGGAAAATGGGATCTCAACCCGGGAGGATAGGTTAAGCTGGCTTTCCCAGCAGCGCAGATCCGGGTAATTCTCAAACAGGGGTTGGGCGATACTACGTTCCAGCTTCAATAACATCGGTGTACCCTCATCCGAAGTTCTGTTTTAGCAGTTTTGTAAAGTCCAGCCAGGATGAACGATCAAATTCCACACCAATCTCTTTGAAATATTCAACCGCATTGCTGATCACATCTTCCATCACTGCAATTACGTAGGGAGCTGCCTGGTTGGAATGGATCATTGCCTCTGGTACAGAGCAATGAAAATAAAGAGTTTTTTCTTCATCGGTATAACCTCCCATCTGCATACCATCAAATGCGGGCTTCTCATGCTTTCCTGGAAGGAGAAAACTGATATCCAAAACGGGTTGAGATGGCAGGTTTTCAGGCCCTGCTGCAGTAGCGGCTGCCATAGCAGCTCGGATGATTGCATTATTAATGGGGCTTTCCTGATGTTCCTGACTTGCTAACGCTGTACTTAAAAAAAATCCCATAGTCTCAACTCCTGCATGATGATCGACACGCTGCAGTAGGTTTCGGGAACTACTACAAAGAGCCTTTGGAAGGAGTATTAATCAATATATGTGCCAAAACACAGAGATAGTTGGAACGTAGAGCTTACGTAAGCTTCGGGCAGCCGGTGAACTGACATATTGCGTTTGTGTCAGGAAAAATGGTTAAAATGTCGTTTTTGTAACAAAGATAGGGCTATGGCATTACTTTAATTCTGTATCGTAAACCACTTCGCCTTTGCGGAAACAAACTCCACCGCCACTATGTTCCTCGGTGATTTTTAATGGGTAGTCAGCGATATGGACTTTGACGTTGGGGAATATCTTGCCTCGAATCAGCACTTTCGCGCTGCTTAACTGTTTATCCCGCACAAGCCGTAATTTTCGTAATTTGTTTTGTAATGTAGCGACCAGCTTTTTCGTTTGTTGAATCGCCTGGGTGAGTTGCTTGGTTTTTTGTATACTGTCTGGCGTTTTGGGTAGCTCTTTGTATGTGGGCAGAAGGAGTAACATCTCCTGAAGTAGTTGTTCGTTTTCAGGAAGCTTTTTGCTTATTTGCTGCTCCAGATCGATAAGCTCCTGATAGTTACAACACATCCTTATCTCGGTAGGAATAAATGCTTCGGTTCCGTAATTGGCGCATTGGACACCTTTACAGGCCCTTGTTATTCCTCCGATCAGTTTGCTGTTGCGGTCTTTAGCGCCGCGGCCGATGTCGAGCAGGCCTTTGGCCTGGGTATAGCAGTGCAGTAATTGTTTCTCTACGTTGACATCTTTTGCCGCCTGAAGCCTGGTGTATTGAGCAAAACCAACTTGAATGTGCCCGGTGGCGGTAAGTTGGCAGTTCAGTTCATCAACGTTGAACTGTTTGTTGTTCTCAGGTTGGCGACCAATAACGCCATTTTTTACTACAATATCACCGCCCGCTTCGATGGTGGCATAGTACACAGAACCGCCGATGGTGATATCGCCAGTGGCGGTTATTTTCATAGAATCGCTGACATCGCCCTGAATAATCACACTGCCATCAAAGCTGACATGCCCGGTGCTAAGATCAACTTTTGAGGCCGTATAAATCTGGTCAACTCGCATCCCCCTGGGCTGTTCAACTGGTATGCCCTGCCGGGTGGCGAGTATCTGGTCTTTGCTTTCACTCAGGGTGACACCTTCAGCAGGTGAAAATGGCACCTCTTTACCTGGTTTTGGCGGTATTGCTTCGCCGGTAACCGTAAAGCCGCTTCTTCCGGGAGTGGGGGGCTCAAGGTGCATCAGTAGTTCACCCTCTTTTACGGTGATGATTTCACCGAAATCGAGCATGTCGACTGTGCCATCTTCTCTCTGTTTGGGTTTGCTTAATTGTTGTCTCAGGGTTTTTACATCGGATATCCACTGGCCATCCTGACCATGTTCCGGGTTTTTGCCGCAGGCAATCTCTTTTTGAGTGGTGGTGCCGGGAGTTGCATGGTGGGCTTCAGTAAGCAGGGCTTTAATCTCTTTGCTTTTCAGACCCTTGCGGATATTGGCTTCTTCTAATGCTTGTTTTAACTGGTTTGGTCCTATGGAGCGGCCACCGTAGGCAGATCTTATGACCGCCGTTGCAGTGAGTTTATCTGGACTGAGTTGAAGGGATAGCTGGGCGTCGATGCGTTTTGCAACAATAAATGAAATAGGAAGATTAATCTCATTCTGCTCTTTTTCAGCAAGCAGTGCTTCTGCCGCACTGACAAGCTGATGTATACCGCTGTCTTCATGTTTGCAGCGGCTAAAGTCAGACTCTTCCAGCAGCTTTTGTATGAACTCTACATCTATATTTTCAACTTCTTCGTTTTGCTCCAGAACCGCTTCTACGGTTCTATGGTCGTCACTTTCCCTAAGATTGACGCAACCCATAAACACTATCTCTATATTTTTATCTAATGGAATAGCACAAATTTTATACAAAGGTCAAATTTATTAACAAATAAGATTGTGATTTGTGAGCTGATTGCTAAGTAAATTCAATAAGTTAATTGCCGTTGTAATTATCCAGTAATGCTGTGGATAACTCAGTGGATATGGTGAGTAAGAACGTCTCTGTAGCACAGCTAATAAGGCGTTGCCAAAATTGATTATCTTTCTACCAGTACGAAAGGTTTTTCAGGTGAAAATCTCCGTTTATCCTAAGGGAAGCTTATCTGTACTCTTTATTAAACTGCTATGTGTCTCTGTTTACTTTGAGCCGGGCTCCTTAAGATAGCTTCTTTAATCAAGGAGGTAAGGATGTTTAGCAGAGAACAGAAGCTCGCGTTGGTGCCCTGGGCATTTGTAGGTATATGGAGTACCGGATTTATTGGTGCAAAGTATGCTGTGCCCTATATGGAACCCTTCAGTGTGCTTCTGGCGCGGATGCTGTTAACACTGGCGGTTTTTGCCGGATTGCTTTGGTGGCGCAAACCTCAGTGGTGTTCTTTGCCACAGGCGGGTCATCAGATGGTGGTGGGCTTTCTGGTGCATGCCTGCTATCTGGGTGGTGTATTTGTTGCCATAGATTGGATGCTGCCCGCTGGAATTACCTCTTTGATTATGGGTCTTCAACCTCTGCTTACCGCATTACTGGGTCTGTTATGGCTAAGTGAGCGCTTACATTCACGACAGTGGTTGGGTCTGATGTTAGGGCTGCTGGGTGTGGTGCTGGTGGTCAGTCAGAATGTTCAGGGCAGTTCTGCTGCAGGCTGGGATGCCTGGACCGCAGCGCTCTTGGCTTTAGTAGCGATATCTATAGGTACCTTGTATCAGAAACGTTTTGGTAAAGGGGTTGATCTGATGGTAGGCGCTTTTTATCAATATCTGGCGACCGCGGTAGTGATGGCTTTGCTGGCATGGCAGTTTGATAGCGGTGTTGTGGTGTGGAATCTGCAGTTGATCGGTGCCTTGGCGTGGATGGTTTTAGCCTTATCTGTAGTGGCTATTTTGCTGTTGTTGGTGATGATAAGGGAAGGTGAGGCGAGTAAAGTCGCGAGCTATTTTTATCTGGTGCCTCCTTTGACCGCGATTGAGGCCTGGGTGCTTTTTGATGAAACCTTAAGTGCCATCGCCATGGTAGGCATTGGTATCGCGGTAGCGGGTGTGTACCTTACTGTTAAGAAAAAGTCTGTTAACACCTAAATGCTCTGGCATTAGTCTGTGCTGTGGCTGATCCTGACCAGTTTAAAATTGCCATTCGACATGATGCATTCAGCCTGGTGGAAGTACTTCATCGCTTTACGCTCAATCGGTATATGGATATTGGTTACAAAGCAGGCAATGCCCCTGTGGTGTAAACGGTCGTGGGTGGCCTTGAGGAAACGATCGGTGAGGTCGCCGTCTACTGAAAATCCGGCATGGAAGGGAGGGTTGCAGATAATCAGGTCAAATTTATCTTTAATGCCTTCTGCACAGCTTCCCGCAACAACTTTACCGTTTATCGGGTAGCGGTCAAAGTTACGTTCGCAGGCGCGAATGGCTGCCGCGTTGTTGTCGGTCGCAGTGACAGGTATATCCAGATGGCTCAGATTGAGGGAGAGGTAACCATAACCGCAACCCAGATCCAGCACATTTTTAGGCGGTTCGATCAGGGTCATTAGAAAACTGTCGAGGTTTTCGATCAGGTAGGCGCTGCCTTTATCAATTTTATCCCAACCGAATACACCCGGTTTACTGTAGTACTCAAAGTTTGAATCTGAGCAGGTCACCCTTAGTTCTGGGTAGTTTTTATCATCTTGCTGTTTAGTGGATGCCAGGTTGGTCTTCTTTAAAATGGCCAGCCAGGTATCTTTATCTGCTTTATTGCTCTCTCCAGAACCAAAAAGCTTTTTGGCATTACTGAAGTAACTTTTGATGCCTTCGTTTTTATCTCCAGCGAGGATGAGTTCGCCCTCAGGTTTGAGGCAGCGATAGGCTTCATTGATGATGTGGTTAACCACGGGCTTTTCTTTGGATATTCGATAGACCACCCGATCCAAAGAGCCATTTTCAATGATGGAAAAGTCATAATCCGAGAAGAAAACCTTCCAACCCTGTGAAAAAAGTTGTTGTTCAAGGTCTATACGGTTGGTGATGACGGTAACAGCGTCATTAGCGGTCAGACTGGCAGAGAGCAGATTTTCATCTGCTAACCAAAGGCTGCGGACCTTTTGATCTCTTAAATAAGGGACCAAGAGGTTAAAAGCGGAATCACTCATTTGATGCTATTTATCTCTTCATCAGTGAGGAAACGGTATTCACCCGGTTCCAGTTCTTCATCCAGTTCAATATTACCGATGCGTTGCCGGTGCAGCTCCACAACTTTGTTACCGATCGCAGCAAACATACGTTTTACCTGATGATAACGTCCTTCGGTAAGGATTACTTCAGCCCCATGGCTGCTGGTGATGGTTAACTGTGCCGGTTTTGTCCGCTCTTTATCATTGATGAGCATCAGGCCTTTATTAAATTTTTCTACGGCATCTTCGGGGATTGGATCAGCAGTTGTCACCTGATAAAGCTTTCCGGTTTTATGCTTCGGGGATGTTACCCGGTGCGCCCATTTACCATTTGATGTGATGAGAACCAGACCTGTTGTATCGACATCAAGGCGTCCGCAGATGGTCAGTTCATTCGCTCTTGGCAGATCAATAAAACTTAACACTGTGGGGTGGGAGCCGTCTTCATTGGAGCAGACACAACCCAACGGTTTATTCAGCATCAGGTATTTATCTCCCGGTGCTTCAACAGGATAACCACTGAGGTAAACCTCGTCTTCTTCAGTAATGTGTAATGCCGGGTCCATGACCTCGGCATCATTCACCGTAACCTCGCCAGATTTCATAAACCGACGAACTTCTTTGCGGGAGAAACCGGTGGACTGGGCAAGGTATTTATCTAAACGCATGATAATGAACAATTGTAACTGCGGAAAAGCGGCTATTATATCTGAAGCGGATAGCCATGTGTGCTGTAACGTTTTTTGTGTAATGGAATTAGGATAATATACGCGCCTCATTACCGGAGCCTGCCCGTGAAACTGTTTGTTGATAACCTCACTAATGTCGATTTTTCCTTTCTTCACCCTCAGCGTGGTCTGATGGGCGAATCCTGGCTGGTCCAGCTGGAACTGGATGGTAGCTTGAATGAGCAGGGGATGATCTGTGATTTCGGGATCGTGAAGAAAGAGGTTAAAAACTGGTTTGACCGTTGGGTGGATCATGCTCTGGTGGTCCCTACAGGGATGCCAAGACTAAGTCACTCCAGCCATGAAGGTTATACCGAGGTGGAATGGTTATACCCGGATGGAGAATCGTTTTATTGTCGTTCTCCTGAAGCTGCTATCTGTCTGGTTGGAGTCCCGGAGATAACTGAACATACTCTGGCTGACTGGTGCCGTGACAAACTCTTAGAACTGTTTCCTGAAGAAGTGAAGGGGCTGAAAATTTCTTTTGTCCCTGAGCGTATTGATGGAGTGTTTTATCATTACAGCCATGGATTGCAGAAGCACGATGGTAACTGTCAGCGTATTGCTCACGGGCATCGTTCCAAGATAGAGATCTATCTTGATGACCAGCGTGCACCAGAACTTGAAGCCGAGTGGGCTGAGCGCTTTAAGGATATTTACATAGGTTCAGAATCTCATCTCGTTGAGCAATGCGAATCCAGGCATCATTATGCTTATACTGCTCCACAGGGCGACTTTGCAATCAGTCTTCCAACTGCCGTTTGCTACTTAATTGATACGGACAGTACGGTGGAGTTAATTGCTCAACACCTGGCGACCCAGATTAAGAAAAACTACCCTGACAATCAGGTTATGGTTAGGGCTTTTGAAGGTGTCGGAAAGGGTGCAATCGTAAGCATTTAGTACTGTTTTGGTTAAAAGTTAGCCAGTCTGTATATAAGTTTCTCCTGAATTACGCTATGTTAAAAACCGAATATGTTGCATTGCAACAAGTGGAGGTGAATTTAATATGGCTGATTCTCAAGACAAAAAGCGCAAGCGCGTCGTCAAGCGTAATCAGGTTGCGGACCAGTGTAACCGTGTTGCTAGTCAGGCGAATGCAGGAGTTTTCCCCCGTATGGGAATGAGCTCCACACCATGGTGTGCCCCTCGTAAGACTGTTAAAACTGAGGAAGCTCCGAAGAGCTCCGATACTGTTCAGTCCCTCAAAAAACCTGTTTTTTTTTAACCCCTGTTTGGGGTGAGGCTCTGTTCGGGGTGTTGCTTGAGCAATGGCAGAAGCAATTCCAGCAGTTATGGAGCCCTTGGCTGCAGTTATTATCAGAAGACAAAGGTAATAAAAGCTGAGGTTTATTTTGTCTTAGCATAAAAAAACCGCTGTGCGAACACAGCGGTTAATTCTAGGACGGCGCAAACTAAAATGTCTTGATAACAATCAGTCTAGATTAGTCGCGCTCAATTGCAAGTGCAGTACCCATACCACCACCGATACACAGTGTAGCCAGGCCTTTCTTCGCATCACGTTTATTCATTTCGTGGATCAGACTTACGAATACACGACAGCCAGATGCACCGATTGGGTGACCCAGTGCAATAGCGCCACCGTTAACGTTAACGATGTCTGTGTTCCAGCCCAGGTCTTTATTTACTGACATGGCTTGAGCAGCAAATGCTTCGTTAGCTTCAACAAGTTCCAGATCATCAATTGACCAGCCGGCTTTCTCCAGTGCTTTCTGAGTAGCGCAGATTGGGCCAGTACCCATGATGGATGGGTCAATACCCGCGTTACCAAATGCAGTTACTTTAGCCAGTACAGGCAGACCCAGTTCTGCAGCTTTTTCTGCAGAGCATACGATTACAGCAGCAGCACCATCATTGATGGTAGAGGAGTTACCTGCAGTTACTGAGCCGTCTTTTTTGAATGCCGGACGCAGTTTGCCAAGAGCTTCAGCAGTACAACCGAAGCGAGGCTGCTCATCAGTATCAAAAACGATTGGGTCGCCTTTGCGCTGAGGAATAGTTACCGGAATGATTTCGTCTTTAAAACGACCCGAGGTTACAGCCGCTTCAGCTTTGTTCTGAGAAGCTGCAGCGAAGGCATCCTGTTCTTCACGTGTGAAACCGTATTTCTCTACGATGTTCTCAGTCGTGATACCCATGTGATAATCATTGAATGCATCCCACAGGCCGTCTTTAATCATGGTATCAACCATCTTCCAGTCACCCATGCGGGCACCGTTACGGGAGTTAGGTACAACGTGAGGTGATGCACTCATGTTTTCCTGACCGCCAGCGATGATGATGTCAGCATCGCCACAGCGGATGGCCTGAGTTGCCATCTGAACTGCTTTAAGGCCGGAACCACATACTTTGTTGATTGTGATTGCAGGAACTTCAATTGGCAGACCACCGTTCAGGGTAGCCTGACGAGCTGGGTTTTGACCGCAACCCGCTGCTAAAACCTGACCAAGAATTACTTCATCTACTTTGGAGGGATCTAGATCGATTTTTTCCAGCAGACCTTTGATTACAGTCGCGCCCAGATCTGATGCTGGAATTTTAGACAATGAACCACCGAAAGTACCTACTGCGGTGCGACCGGCAGCAACAATAACAACGTCACGCATTCGAAATGCCTCTTAACTTAGCTATGTACAATTTAAAAGTTTCGACAATGTTAGATCAGCTTTATGACCCAACTATTGCATGCCAAAATATGGTGCGTTTCGTAACCGTGAAAACAGTATTTTTGACTTGATTGAAAGCCCCAAATCCGGACAGCAATGTCGCAATAATTATAATTCTTATAAGTAAGGGAAACCCCCGACCCTTGCAGTCTGCTCGACATGGTCGCCCTTTGTCAACCCACGTATTCAGTGGGTTAGTAAACTTATTTGGCAGATAGTTTGTTTTTTAATCTACAGTGAAAATGCTATCAGCTTGGAGTGGCTAAAAAAGACAACTTGAGTAGTGTTTTTAGCGATAAATGGTAAGGGTATTCCTGTACTTCCGGATAGTGAACGGGTCTATGCCGGAAGTTGGAGGAAGTCGGAAAGAGTTGGAGTAATTCAGAGATTAATCTGGATATTATCGATCAATCTGGCTGGGCCTAGTTTGGCGGCTGCTACAATCACCAATTCTTTATCACCTGCACTGGCCGGTTGCAGGTCATAACGACGGCATATTTTGTAATAGTCTCTGGCAAAACCTGTACTCTCCAGCCTTTGTTGGGCCTGTTCTTCCAGTTCAGAGAAATCCTTATCGCCGGATTTGATCTGATTCGCGGTTGCCTGAAGAGTGGCATAGAGGTTGGTTGCTGTTTCGAGTTCTTCTGCGCTTAGGTAGCCATTACGGGAACTGAGCGCGAGTCCTTTTTTATTACGTGCAATCGCGGCACCCTGAATCTCAACAGGAAGGCTGAGGTCTTCTGTCATGCGGCGGATGACCATCAGTTGCTGGAAATCTTTTTCACCAAAGATTGCAACATCAGGCTGGACCATTCCAAACAGTTTGGTCACTACTGTTGCTACACCTCGGAAATGTCCCGGACGACTTTCGCCGCAGTACATATCTGATATAACCGGTACTTCTACTTGTGTCTGTGCTTCACGTCCGTGAGGGTAAACTTCGGCATCTGATGGAGCAAATAGATAATCGCAACCTCTGGAGGCCAGTTTGTCCTGATCCTGTTGCAGTGTACGGGGGTAATTATCAAGATCTTCACCCTGTCCAAACTGCAATGGATTGACGAAAATAGAGGAGACAACAACGTCGCTGTTAGCCTTCGCCTGATCAATCAGTTGCAGGTGCCCTTCGTGAAGATTTCCCATGGTTGGGACAAACCCAATACGCTTACCGTTAAGGCGCTCAGCGTTCAGCGCTGAACGGAGTTCAGCAATCGTATGGATAGTGCGCATATTATTCGAATCCGTGTTCTTCTGCCGGGAAGCTGCTGTCTTTAACCGCTTTTACATAGTTGGATATGGCTTCTTCAATTGAGGACGCTTCCGCCATAAAGTTTTTAACAAACTTTGGACTGCGGCCCGGTGTAACTCCAAGCATGTCATGCATTACCAGTACTTGTGCGTCGGTTCCAGCACCTGCGCCAATACCAATGACCGGAATATCAACAGCCATTGTGATCTCCAGGGCCAGCAGGCTTGGTACGCATTCCAGAAGAATGATGCTGGCGCCGGCATCTTGCAGCAGAACGGCATCATTGATCATTTGCTGGGCGCTTTCTTTATCCCGGCCCTGGACGCGATAGCCGCCCAGTTTGTTAACAGTCTGTGGTGTTAATCCCAGATGTGCACACACCGGAATACCGCGTTCAGCCAGCATTGAAATGGTATCTGCCAACCAGGCCCCACCTTCAAGTTTGACCATGTTAGCGCCAGCTTGCATAAGTGCAGCTGAACTATCCATCGCTTGCTCAGGTGTTGCGTAGCTCATAAATGGCAGATCGCTCATGATCAGGCTGCCCTGATTACCACGTGCGACGGCCTGGGTGTGATAAGCCATCTCTTCAACGGTGACTGGAAGGGTGCTGTCATTGCCCTGAAGAACCATGCCCAATGAATCACCAACCAGAATAACCTCAACACCCGCGGTGCTGACCAGATGGGAGAAACAAGCGTCGTATGCAGTCAGTACCGCAAACTTTTCGCCATTTTTTTTCATTGCAGACAGGGTGTGCAGAGTAACATTGCTCATGGAAATATCTTCCTGTGATTTCACGTTGGCGCGATTATACCTATATCTTTGCCAGAGTTCCCATAGGGCATGCAACTAATAGCTGAGATAAAAGTGTGCCATCGGGGAATATAAGATCCGGTGAGATTTCATGCAACGGGTATAAAACAAAGCTGCGTTCGTGCATATATGCGTGGGGTACAGTCAGTCTCTCGGTGCTGATCTGTTCAGTGCCATAGAGTAAAAGATCCAGGTCCAGAGTTCTCGGACCCCAGTGTCGTTCACGTACGCGGCGGTGACTTTGCTCAAGCGCTTGTAGCTGATCAAGCAGGGTGTGTGCTTCGAGGGTGGTATCCAGTGCTACAACTGTGTTGATAAAATCCGGTTGATCCTGAGGTCCAACCGGAGCAGAACTGTACAATGAGGATGCTCTGAAAAGAGAGCATTGATTGAGTTTCGAAAGCTCTTGCAGGGCGGTTTGAACTTGCCAAACCGGGTCTTCAAGATTACTGCCAAGACCAATATAGCAACGAACCGGTTCCATAGTGCTTACTCGCTGGGCGGGGCTGCTTTCTTGCGGTTGTTGCGCCTTTTTCTTGGAGCAGCACCCTGACTCTTAGCCATTTTCTCACGCGTATCATTGTTCGCGTTCTGGAAGTCCGTCCACCATTGGCTCAGGCCTCCGAGATCTTCACCGCTCTGTTCACGTAGCAACAATAGATCGTATGAAGCTCTAAAGCGGGGTTGCTCCATCAAACGCATTGCTTTATTGCCTGTTCTGCGCGGTAGGCGTAACTGCATCTCCCAGATTTCACGGATAGGAGTGGAAAAACGACGAGGAATCGCTGTGGATTTTACCTGTTCCCCAATGATCTGGTTTGCTGCTTCATGCAGAGCAGGCAGGGGTGGCATCTTCTTATCACGCATCAGTTCCTGCATGCGAAGTTGGGCTGGGTACCAGAGAATTGCAGCAAACAGAAATGCGGGAGTGACACTTTTACGTTGTGCCAAGCGGCGATCAGTGTTTTTTAGTGCGTTTTGAATGATCCTTTCCAGCGGTGCTGGTGGATTGGAATCCAGCATTTGTTGAACCTGTGGAAAGAGAGGTTCAAAAAGTTCCAGCCGTCTTAGTTGTTCAAATGAACTGACCGCATGTCCAGACTGGAATAGCTTTAATGTTTCATCAAACAATCGCGCCGGCGCTATACGTTTCAGCATTGGTGCAAGTTCGCGGATCGGTTGTTCCGTTGCCCGTTCGATTTTAAAGTCCAGCTTGGCTGCAAAGCGAGCTGCTCTGAGCATTCTTACCGGGTCTTCTTTGTAGCGTGCCTCGGGATCACCAATCATGCGCAGAATACCTTTTTTCAGGTCTTCATAGCCATTAGTGAAGTCATAAACGCAGTGGTCGTTAGGGCAGTAATAGAGTGCGTTAATGGTAAAGTCACGACGTAAAGCATCATCTTCAATAGTGCCGTAGACGTTGTCCCGCAGGATCATGCCGCTATCGCACTGCTTGCCTTGTTCATTCGACTCGTCATTGGTCTGTGTGTCGTGGCCGGCCCGGAATGTTGCTACTTCAATGATTTCACGACCATAGCGAACATGAACAAGTTTGAAACGTCGGCCGATTAAGCGAGCCCGGCGGAACAGCTCAGCTGCTTCTTCAGGATGGGCGCTGGTGGCGACATCAAAATCTTTTGGTTTTTTCTGTAGGAGGAGGTCGCGGATACAACCGCCAACCAGATAGCCTTCATGGCCTGAATCTGTCAAACGATAGCCAACCTTTAGCGCATTCTCATCCAGAAAGCGACGTGGTATCTGATGCTCATCTTCATGAATAAGGCGTTTGGATACTGAAGTTACTGCTTCTTCAGCAGGTTGTGCATCTTCTTTATCGATTTGAGAATTACCGCCAAAGATATTTTTGAGCGCTAGACCAATGGTTTTAAACAAAGTAGAGCCTATGAACTTAAATGAATAACCGACCAATATTGGGTGCGCAATGATACCACCTATATAGGGCAGAGGGGGAGGGCTAAGTATTGTTTAAGCTAGAGGGAGATGGGGAGCTGATCGCACCTTTGGCAACAACGTCTGGTTCTTAGTTTGTTGTTTTTGTTCCAAGAGCAATTAGGATCGTTAATGCATCGCTACGATCAGCTTTCTAAGCCTCATTATTATTTTTATTCGAGACGGGTGCTTTTCTACTCAATACCAGTTTTTATTTTTATTGATGGATCAGGTTTCTAAGCATGCTTCTTTTTGTTTTGCGCTTTAAGTTTAGCATTGTATATGCCAGTTATATAAAACCCTTATAAAACAGCTGGATACAATAAATAGGTTGTTTTTTGTACTACTTTCGTGCTGGTTTTGTTACCAAGCGTTACAGCTTTAGTGTTGTGTATTGGGTAGTAAGGTAACACCTACAAAGTTTGTGTGTTACCTGTCTGTTACCCGTAGGTGTTACTTCTTCGCCCGTCTTGGAATTCCGAGTTTCTGGCGGCGTTCCCAAAGGCATTTTCGGCTGACCCCTAGCTTTCGAGCCAGCTCTGTTTCACTCATGTCGTCCTGGTTTTCAAGTACAAACCTATGGAAATAATCGTCCAGAGAAAGGTCTGCCTGTTCTTCTTTATCTGTTTGGATATTATCTTGCAGGTTGTAATTACCCAGCTGGCTTTCTATTGATTCAGAGCGGGGCTGCCCGGAGAGATCCAATCCCAGCAGTTCTGTATTGATCTCACCATTTTCAGCCAGTATGGCGGCGCGCTCGATGGCGTGTTCAAGTTCACGAACATTTCCCGGCCATTTATATCCAAGCATGGTGCTTCTGGCTTCTGCTGTAAACGCTAGTTTACCGATCTCCATGCGCTGGCAGGCATTGGTCAGAAGCTTGTCTGCGATCTCCAGAATATCGGTTCCGCGATCTCTTAATGGCGGTACAATCAACTCCATTACATACAGGCGGTAATACAGGTCTTCACGGAACTGATTGGTTTTGGTCAGCTCCTTCAAATTACGATGGGTGGCGGCGATCAGTCTGACGTCGACTTTTTTCGACTGCACAGAGCCTACCCGGCGGATTTCACCTTCCTGCATGAAACGCAGTAATCGTGCCTGAGCCTCAAGAGGTAACTCTCCTATCTCATCCAGAAACAGAGTGCCGCCATCGGCCGCTTCAATAAGGCCGCTACGCGCTGCAGCTGCACCTGTAAAAGCTCCTTTCTCATGACCAAAGAGTTCAGATTCAATCAGGCTTTCAGGAATGGCTGCACAGTTAACCGAGATCATTGGTGTCTGGGAACGGGTGCTTTGCTCGTGAATCGCTCTGGCGGCAAGTTCTTTACCGGTTCCCGACTCACCATTGATCAAAACGGTGGCGCTTGTGCGTGCAACTTTGTGAATCTTCTTCTGCAGATCCTGCATTGCAGGGCAGGAGCCAAACATTTTTGAATTGGGTTGCATCTGCCCAGTATCGGTTACGCCTTCAGGCTGCGTTGATGGTGATGCATTTACAAGGATCTTATTAACCGAACTGATCATCTCTTCGTGATCAAAAGGTTTGGCGATGTAGTCCACAGCACCCAGTTTCATCGCGTCCACAGCGGAGCGTAGACTGGCATAACTGGTCATGATCAGAACCGGTACGGACCGGGCCAGGCCTATAAGGTCTGTACCGGGTGCTCCCGGCAGGCGCAGATCGCTTATGATCAGGTTGAAATCTTTTAGATTAAAACGGCTGGTTGCTTCATCAACGGAAGCAGCATCATCCACATCGAAATGATTATTTTCGAGAAGTCTGCGTAATGCAGAACGGATGATAGTTTCATCTTCTACAATCAGAATACGGCTCATCTAGGCTCTACCCTATTATCCACTATCCCACGTGATTGAACTCTTTTGGCTCTTTAAGACGAGGGAGCGTTAATGCCACTTGAGTGCCTTTGTTCTGTTTGTTGTCGGCTGGGCTGATTATCTCAATACTACCATAATGTTCTTCAATAATGTTATAGACCAGTGACAGGCCGAGTCCGGTGCCCTGGCCGGCTTCTTTGGTGGTGAAGAATGGTTCGAACAGACGCTCCTGTGATTCGGCTGTTATTCCGGTACCTTCATCGGTAACGCGGATTATGACCTGCTCGGAACTTTCGACAGTGGTCAACCAGATACGGCTACCATCATCAGAGGCATCACTTGCATTCTGCAGCAGGTTCACAAATACCTGCTGGATCTGTTGCGGATCACCGAGGATGCGAATGTTGGTTGGGATCTGATTGATATATTTAAGCTGTTTGCCGTGGCTGTCCAGTGAGAGCAGGTGGATGGCTTCCTCTGCACACTGATGTATAGATACCGGCAATTGCTCACGGTTGGCATGGGGTTGTCCGGAGTGAGCAAAGCGCACCAGTGATTGCACAATTCTGCTGATGCGTTTGGTCTGATCCACTATTTGGTCACCGGTTTCCAGAATGTAATCATTCTGGGTTTCCAGCTTAAGATTTTGTGCCAGGCAGGCAATGCCCGTCACCGGGTTGCCTATCTCGTGGGCAACGCCAGCAGCAAACCGACCAATTGAGGACAAGCGCTCATTGTGAGCCATTTTGTCCTGAATCATTTTTGTTTCAGTCTCATCTTCCAGCAGAATAACCATGCCAAAATCGCTCTGCTCCCGCAGTATGGTTTTGTGCAGGCTAAACCAGTGTGTTTTGCCATTTACGACCAGTTTTTGCCTTTGCTGGTGGTCGATATCAAGCCCGGCGAACTCATTGAGTTTTTTACACCAGAGATTGTTTTGTACGTCCAGATCAGAGCCGATGATCTCTGCCGCACTCAGTGCCGTCAGGTTTTCCATCTCAATATTCCAGAATGTTACCTGCCCGGTAGTGTCCAGCGTGCATACGCCAACAGGCAGCTTCTGCAGGGTCATTCTGTGGTAACGGCGAATTTCATCAAGTTCGGCCGCCAGACCTGTCAACTGAATCTGATAATTCTCCAGCTGGTTTTCCATAAGGTGGACATTACGTGCGCGGATATCCAGTGGGTCAGATGGCCTGTCCAGTGGTTCCAGTAGGGCGGCGGCTTCAATCGGGCCAACCAGGCCTGACAGGTTCTGTTCCAGTCGGGTCCTGAGCCTGAGAAGATCAACCGGTCGCAAGGATTCGCTTTTTAAACCCATCTCTTCCAGAACTTTTTGCACTTCCCTGTCTGCTGTTTTACGTCCCAGTCTGGAGGCCAGTATCTCCACGAAGTCACTCACCTGAGAGGCGCGAAGGAAAGTTGAATTTGGTTTTTGCAAAGCATTGATCAGGCAAGCCTGAGCCGCACTGGTTTCCTCGGCGCTTTGGGGAACAAGCAAAGATACAACTGTTAGTATTGCTGCGTTAAGAAAGAGCGCCAGTATGGCTATCTGGTCCCAATTACCGTTATCAATGTTAAATGCAGGTGTGTAGATCGGTTGTGATCCGAGCAGTGGCAGAAGCATGGTGAATAACCAGATCCCCATGCCGACGGTCAGGCCTGCAATAAATCCCCAGCGTGAAGCTTTTTGCCAGAACAGAGTTGCCAGCAGCCCGGGTAAAAACTGCAGAAATGCAACGACTGCAATGACCCCCATCTGATGCAGTTCATAGCCCGTACCAACCTGACGATAAAACAGGTAGCTGGCCAACAGCATTGCCATGATGAGGATGCGTCTCAGCCATAGTAGCCAGGCATAAAATCGAGGGGTTTTGGGTTTTGGAATAAGAGGCAGGATAACGTGGTTCTGGAGGATTGAGGCGAGTGAAACCGTTGCCACAATCATGATGCCACTGGCCGCAGATAAACCTCCGATAAAAGCAATCACGGTGAGCCAGGTTGAATCACGAATAAGGCCAAGGCTCAGTACAATAAACTGATCTTCCCCTCCGGCATTGAGGAAATCTCCCGCCCAGATAATCGGTGGCACGGTGATGGCCAGCAGGAACAGGAAAAGGGGCATCGCCCAGGTTGCTTTGTAAATGGTTTCATCTGATGAGTTTTCTGTGAACAGCATATGAAACATATGCGGCATCACGATGGCTGCGGCAAAGAATGAGAGCAGCAGAGTTCTCCAGGCATCACCATCAACAGGGGCGGTGAGTTTCTTCAGTGATTCCGGGTGTTCCGTAAGGAACTGTTCGACACCGCCGAAACCTCCCATAATGGCAAAAATCGCATAGAGAGCGATGATGATCAATGCGAGAAGTTTGATCAGTGATTCCACAGCCATGGCAACCATCAGCCCCTGATGGCTGCTGCGTAAACTGGGTTGGCGGGCACCGAACAAGATGGAAAAAAGTGCAATAACGAAGCAGAACCCCAGGCCAATCTGATCAACGCTGAACTGGTCATTCAGGATATGCAAAGTGTTGGTCACTGCCTGTATCTGTATCGATAACATGGGCAGTGTTGCTAGCAGTGTCAGTATGGCGGTGAATGCCCCTACAAAACCGCTCCGGAATCGAAAGGCAAACAGGTCTGGGAGTGAACTGAGCTGATAGCTACGGGTAATACGCAGTATAGGTATGAGTAGAGCAGGGCCCAGAATGAAGGTGATGACGGCCCCAAAATAAGAACCCAGAAAACTGTAACCTGATTCCTGAGCAAGGCTGAACGCTCCGTAAAACGTCCATACGCTGGCGTAAACACCAATAGATAAAATATGAGTGTAAGGGTGATGAACCAGTTTTTTTGGCAGGATGTTCCGCTCTGTCAGATAGGCGGCACCAAACAGAAAAAACAGATATGCAATTCCAATCAGAATCAAAGCAGGAAGGCTAAACATCCCGGTTCCTCTTCTCGATCAGAAATGCAAAAAAGATAATGGTTAACCATACCGCATAAGGTGTAAACCAGGGTGGGTTCATCTGTTGCCAGCTATTGATTAATAGTGGAACCAGGATATAAAGCGAAGGGATCAGGAGCAGCAGTATGCGATGAAATTCCATTCAAAGACCCTGAACGAATTGTTTTCCGGGTACCGTCGGAATTTTATGAATATCCCAGTTTGCTATGGCCCATTCAATCAGTTCTGTTTGTGAAGCATTGACCAGGCCGGGTTCAGGCGACTGGCCTAAAAAATCCAATGCCTGAAATGTCAGTTCAACCGAATTGTTAATATCAACGGCAGGGGCAAAGGTTTGTTTACTTAGTTTTTGCCCTTCCTGATTATTCGCTACCGGGATGTGGGCGTACGCCGGGGTTGGATAACCCAGCAATTGCTGCAAGTGAATTTGGCGAGGCGTTTCATCCAATAGGTCACAACCTCTGACCACGTGAGTAACGCCCTGAAGGTAGTCATCTACCACTACTGCTAGTTGATAGGCAAAAAAACCATCACGTCTGAATATGATGAAATCACCACTGCTCATCGGTAGGTTATACGCATGCGGTCCCTGAATAATATCCCTGAAGCTGATCAGGCTGTCTTTACAGCAGACTCTGACTGCACAGTTATCTGTGCTTTCGGGAGGATGCAGGAAACAGTGAGCGTCATACACAGGGCTATCAGTTCGACCCTGCACATCTTTTCTTGAGCAGCTGCAATAATATGCTGATCGCTCAGCCAGAAGTTGTTTTAAGACCTCTTTGTAGCCATCCAGGCGCTCACTTTGCAGTTCAAGTTCACCGTCCCAGTAAAGTCCGAAACTTTCCAGAATATCCGGGAATTGTTCTTTTTGCCCTGCTTGTTCTCTGGGAGGGTCTAAATCTTCTATACGGAGCAGCCATTGGCCATCGTTTGCCCTGGCATCCAGAAAACTGGCGAGTGCAGCAAGCAGTGAGCCAAAATGCAGAGGCCCTGTTGGTGAGGGAGCGAAACGGCCGATATAGGACACGCTATGTGAACCTGTATAAAGCCAGCCAGAGGCTGGCTTTAAAGCAGATTAGCCGCCAAGCTGTTTTTCTTTGATTTCAGCAAGTGTTTTGCAATCGATACAAAGAGATGCAGTAGGACGTGCTTCCAGACGACGAATGCCTATTTCAATGCCACAGGCATCACAGTAGCCATAGTCATCTTCATCAATCATCTCGACCGATTCTGAAATCTTCTTGATCAGCTTACGTTCGCGATCACGGGTACGCAATTCCAGGCTGAACTCTTCTTCCTGGCTGGCGCGATCACTCGGATCTGCAAAATTGGAAGGTTCTTCACGCAGGTGGTGGATTGTACTATCCACCTCTTCCATCAGTTCCTGTTTCCAAGCTTCAAGAATATTGCGGAAATGGTCTTTCTGTTTCTCATTCATGTATTCCTCGCCCTCAACAATCGGGTAAGGCTCAAAATGAGTGAAAGCTTCGTTATTGTTTGGCATATATGCTGCCTCACTTCCTATAAGTGAATACCGTAGTTGGTTTCACTGACTAGTCTTTAATTAACGCAAAAATAAATCTGAAGACCTGAAGGGATTGTTTAAAAAGAAAGCTGTTCTGAACTTTCCATATCGCCAACAGGTTTTCCTATAAAGGCAGGCAAATTACCAGATGAATTGATGTTTCGCCAGCCCTAAATTAATCCAATAAGCTGAAAAGACTAACTTATTATGTTTAGTCCAGACTCTTTTTGTTGTAAATGTTTTCGGTGAAGGCTATTTCAGAGGCCTCTGATGTATACTTCGGGATCTTCTTTAAGTCGGTGACATTTATGGGATTTGTACCTTCTAACAGAGTTGCAGAAATTGAATCTTTTAAAGTGATGGACCTGCTGAAACGAGCTAAAGAGCTGGATGCGGCAGGTTTTGATGTGGTTCATATGGAAGCAGGGGAGCCGGATTTTGCAACGGCCCGACCCATCGCTGAAGCGGCAAAGCAAGCGATTGATACGGCAGCGATTCAATATACTCCTGCCGCAGGCATTCCGGAATTAAGGGAAGCGATAAGTCAGTGGTACCAAAGTAGATATGGTTTGGATGTCGCCCCTGAAAGGATCATCGTCACGACCGGAGCTTCCAGTGCATTATTAATGATTTTTGCGCTGCTCACCGATGCCGGGCAGACATTTATGATGGCGGACCCGGGTTATCCCTGTAACCGCCAGTTTCTACGTTTTCTGGAAGCCAGGGCTCAGTTAATCCCGGTAACGTCTGAAGATAATTTTCAATTGACCTCTGAGCTAGTGGGGGACAATTGGCAGGAAAATACAGCAGGAGTGTTGTTGGCTTCGCCAGCGAATCCAACGGGTACAGTAGTTCCGGAACAGCAATTGCGTGCAATTTCAGAGCAGGTAAAACTTTCTGGTGGGTCACTGATAGTGGATGAGCTTTACCATGGTTTAACCTATGAGCAGGATGTACCTTCTATTCTGCAAATAGATAGCAGTGCGTTTGTCGTAAACAGCTTTTCAAAATTCTTTGGCATGACCGGCTGGCGTTTGGGCTGGCTGGTGGCCCCTGAAGAGGCTGTGCCTGAGCTGGAAAAACTCGCACAGAATCTGATGATCTCTCCCCATACGGTGTCCCAATACGCAGCTTTGGCTGCATTCAGGCCCGAGACTCTGGAGATTCTGGAACGACGAAAAGAGCAGTTTCGCTTGCGTCGGGATCTGTTGGTTGATGGCCTAAGATCACTGGATTTTGAACTGCCGATTACCCCGGAGGGTGCTTTTTATGTTTATGCGGGTGCCCAACACCTGACAGACGATACTTATGATTTCTGCTGGAAACTGTTGGAAGAAGACTATATCGCCACTACACCCGGTAAGGACTTTGGTCAGTATCGCAGTAACGAGTTTATTCGTTTCTCTTATACAACCGGTATTGAGCGGATCCAGATCGCTCTTGATCGTTTACAGAAAAGGATTCGCGGCTGATGGAGTTTGGGGAATTAATAACGGGTCAGTTGATTAAACGCTACAAGCGCTTTTTGGCCGATGTACAACTTGAAGATGGCCAGGAAGTGACAGCGCATTGCCCAAATACGGGTTCCATGAGGAATTGTGCGGAGCCGGGAAGCCTTGTCTGGCTAAAAGACAGCGGCAACCCAAAGCGTAAATATCCTTTGGGGTGGGAGTTAGTTGAAGTGGAAGGTCGTTATCTGGCCTCCATTAATACGGGCCGGGCTAATGCGTTGATTAAAGAAGCCATCGAAAATGGTGTTATCTCACAATTGCAGGGCTATTCGGAGATCCGGTCGGAGGTTAAATATGGAGAAAACAGCCGGATTGATCTGTTGCTAAAAGAAGATGGCAAACCGAAAGTCTGGGTTGAAATCAAAAATGTCACCTTACTCGAGGATGATGGCTGGGGCAGCTTTCCTGATGCTGTAACAACCCGTGGAGCGAAGCACCTGAAGGAACTGATGCATAGGGTTGAGCAGGGTGATCGGGCTGCAATGGTGTTTTGTGTGCCTCATACCGGCATTCAGAAAGTGCGGCCTGCGGATCAGATTGATCCAGAGTATGGGCGTCTGTTAAGAGAAGCTAAGGCCGCGGGAGTTGAGGTTATGGCTTATGCTGCGAGTATTGATGAGCGATCCATTGTCATAGATAAAGAGCTACCGGTGGTCCTCTAAATATCTATCAGAATGGTTGAGCCATTTTGTTCGAACGCTACCGGTGTCAGGCTGTCGGCCACGCAGGGGCCGGATATGCATTCACCGGTTTCTATTTTGAACAGGGCTCCGTGAGTAGCGCACTGGATAAAGGTTTTTTCGTAGTCAAGAAACTGATCTGGTTGCCACTCCAGAGGGATGCTGCGATGAGGGCAGTTGTTTTCATAGAGGTAAAACTGTTCTCTGTGTTTGATCAGCAGCAAACGTTTACCTGCAATATCAAAGCCTTTGGTTTGCAGTTCCTGGAAGTCAGAAACATCACATAGCTCATGCATCAGAATATTACTTCCTCAAGCCTAAGTTGTTCCAGCAGACGGCTGATAGCATCGTCATCATCGGTATTGATTCGGATAGCCAGAGCCTCTTCCTCTTCAGTCAGGGGTTGCAGGTGTGCTATCTGATCCCGCAATACTGCGATGTCGGCATCGGATGCGTCTGACCCTTCAGATGAGCGTTTGTTAAGGCGGGCTTCAATCAGTTTCACTTCACAATCGCAGGCGATGATGCGGATCGGGATATTTAGCTTTTCTGCTAGTTCAATGAAACTCTGGCGGGTTCTTTGCCGAATAGCCGTGGCATCCACAATAACGGAATAACCGTTCCTGAGTAGGTCTTCACTGGTATCCAGAAGCAGATTAAACGTCAGGGCGTTCATTTGCGGACCATAAAGCTCAACCTTTTCCCCTTTCAGGCTCAGTTCCCGGTATAGCCTTTTTCTTTCCACATCGGAACGGATGCGGATGGTATCTGTCTGGTCAACGAGCTGTTGGCTGAGGTAGCTTTTTCCGCTTCCTGAAACGCCGTGCATCAGAAATAAAACGGGCTTACGCTCACGGGCATAGTAATCAGTGAGCCGGAGATAACGGCGCAGGGTTTTAATGTCATGCATATCCCCAAGCACTGAAACTTTGGCTCTGACCATTGAGCGGTATGCTTTGTAGAAATTCAGCAAAGGCAGAGCGTGATAATCACCGCAAATTTCCAGGTAGCGGTTAAGGCAACGGTTAGCCCAGCGGAATTCACCGTTGGCTTCCAGGTCCATCAACAGGAAGGCGATATCATTGATGGTGTCTATCCAGCGGAACTGAAGATTGAATTCAATACAATCAAAGAGGCGCAGTTCTTGTTTATGCAGTGTAATGTTAGCCAGGTGCAGGTCGCCGTGGCATTCGCGGACGTGCCCCTCTGCTTTTCGTCTGTTAATCAGCTCCGTGAGGTCACGGTACTGTTGAGCGGTATATTGAGCCAGATGTTGTACCTTGCTCCAGTCATCCAGCTCCTCGATAGTGTCCGTGATATGCAGGAAGTTATCCGATACAACTTCCCAGATGGTATCCGGCTCGCCCCATGGGCTGTCCTGAGAAACTATGGGAATACGATGATGGAATTCGGCAATCTGCTCTGCCAGCATATCAATCCATTGCGGTTCAAACTTGTGCTTCTGGAGTAACAGATCCAGGCGGTTGCCTGAATCAAACTGCTGCATCTTGACGGCATATTCAAATACATCGTTATCTGCGCCGAGAATAGGTTGCTCCTCAGTGCCTCCAATCGCTTCAACAGACAGGTATAAATCGGGTGCCAGCCTCTGATTAAGACGAAGTTTCTCTTCGCAGCAGTGTTTGCGCTTCTCAAGCGTGGTAAAATCCAGAAAACCGAAATCCACCGGCTTTTTAATCTTATAGGCATATTCGCCGGTTAAGATCAGCCAGGAAATATGAGTTTCTATCACCTCGATTGATGTAACCGAATGAGGGTAAAACTCAGGATTTTTCAAAGACTCTATGAGTGACATACTCGTTCTAAATGACCGCTAGGGAAGGGCATTATACTTAGCCAATGAAAAAAAAGAGACCATCAAAAACATCCAATCGCGGTCGCAAGGCAAAAAAGTCCAAAGGATTGCTGCATAAGTTCCTGATTCTGCTGTTAAAAATATCACTGTTAGGCCTTGTGTTGGGCGGTATTGGCCTGATTTACCTGGACGTACAGGTACAGCATAAGTTTGAAGGCAAGCGCTGGGCATTACCCGCAAAAGTTTATGCGCGCCCTCTGGAGCTTTATCCAGGGCAGGCGCTTGAGCGCGCTGCGCTTAAGAATGAATTAAAGGGGTTGGGGTATCGTTTTGTTAATCGTGCCAGCCAGCCGGGAATGGTGGAATGGGCTTCTTCACGGGCACGAATTCATACCCGGGGTTTTACCTTTCCCGATAGTGATGAGCCAGCCAAGAAGCTGCTAATTAGTTTTAGTGGTAATCAGGTCTCTTCTATTACCGACAGTGCCGGAAGATCAGTACCATTGAGCCGATTGGAGCCGATCCTCATTGGTGGAATCTACCCTAAAGATAATGAAGACAGGGATTTGATCAGGCTGGATCAGGCACCGGAATATTTGAAAGAAGCTTTGATCCAGATAGAAGACCGGGACTACTACGGGCACTTTGGTATCTCTTTGCGAGGCATCGCCCGGGCCATGTGGGTGAATGTTCAATCAGGGCGGTATGTTCAGGGGGGGAGTACTCTCACTCAACAGTTGATCAAGAATTTTTACCTGACTTCGGACCGGACGTTGGCTCGTAAGCTGTTGGAAATACCCATGGCGGTTCTTCTTGATCTGCATTACAGCAAAGATGAAATCCTCGAAGCCTATCTGAATGAGGTTTATCTGGGACAGTCTGGTTCGCGAGCAGTACATGGTTTTGGTCTGGCTAGTCAGTATTTCTTTGCGCAGCCTATACATGAATTGAAATTGCATCAGGTCGCGTTGCTGGCGGGTATGGTGAAGGGGCCGTCTTATTACGACCCGCGTCGCTATCCAGAGCGTGCGAAACAGCGCAGAGATCTGGTATTGAAGGTTTTGCACGAACAGGGTGTGATCACTTTGCAGCAGCGTGTGGCGGCAGAGAAACGCTCGTTGGGTGTTGTAAAACAGCGTAGCTTGCATAAAGGGGCTTACCCAGCATATCTGGATCTGGTTAAACGTCAGCTGCGAGAAGAGTACCCGGAAGAGGTCCTCAGTTCTGAGGGACTGAGAGTCTTTACCAGCCTGGACCCTATAGTGCAGGCGAATAGTGAAGCTGCGCTGACTAACACTATAGCTGCCTTGCAAAAACGCCACGGCAAACCTGTTGAGAAACTTCAGGGTGGTATGGTGGTCACAGATCCGCAAACCGGTGAAGTGTTGGCTTTGATTGGCGGTAAAAACGCCCGTTATCAGGGGTTCAATCGTGCGCTGGATGCGCGGCGACCTATAGGTTCTCTGGTTAAGCCTGCGGTCTATCTGGCAGCAATAGAAAAAGGTTATACCTTATCCACTCTGGTGGATGATGAGCCGATAAGTGTGCCCCTTTCAGATGGATCAAGTTGGGTGCCACAAAACTTTGATCGGGTCAGTCATGGTAAGGTGCCACTTTATCTGGCGTTATCCAAGTCATATAACCAGAGTACTGCCCAGGTAGGGATGGCTATTGGTGTGGATACTGTGGTGGATATGCTGGAAAGGTTGGGGATTGAAAAAACGCCGCGGCCTTATCCGTCTCTACTGCTGGGGGCTGAGTCTATGAGTCCGTTTGAGATTGCATCGGTCTACCAGACCATTGCTGCGAATGGCTTTAAAACCCCAATGAGAGCGATCCGATTGGTGACCGATGTTGAAGGTAATGAGCTGTCTCGCTATCCGTTTGAGGTGAAGCAGGTGGTTTCTGCAGAAAACATGCACCTGATACAATACGCTCTGCAGTCAGTAACCCGGGAAGGAACCGCCAGGTACATATACAGCCGTTTACCGGCGGCATTGAATGTTGCGGGTAAAACCGGTACCAGTAATGACCAGCGTGATAGTTGGTTTGCAGGATTTGCTGCGGACCGAATGTCGGTGGTCTGGTTGGGACTGGATGAAAACGGCAAACTGCCTTTTACTGGTTCGGGTGGTGCACTCAGGGTCTGGACTGACCTGATGGTTAGGGAAAAGCCGGATTCTTTTATGGCGGTGCAACCTGAAGGAATAGAATATCATTGGGTCGAGGAGAGTACTGGTATGCTCTCTGCGGAGCATTGCGAGGGCGTTCGGCAGATACCGTTCATAAAAGGTACAGCCCCGGAAAGTTATGCTGAGTGCTCAGAAAAACTGCATAATCAACCTTTAAACTGGTTCAAACAATGGTTCAGATGACAACACAATTCAGAAATGCCCTAGCCCCTGTTTTCGCAGCTTTAGTGTTAGTGGGGTGCGTGAGTAATACTGGAACATACCGTCCACCAGTAGTTGAGCGCAGTGATCAACCGCAGGTGGTGCAGCCTGCAGAACCTGCGACAAGGCCTGTAGATGTGAGTCCGGGAATTGTTGTGGAATCCCGTTCGGAAAATACAGTGTCAGTTCCTGTTGCGACACCGATGACTACCCGGACAAAAAATCCGGCTGTTATTGCGCTTTTGCAGACTGCCAATAAACAGAAAAGCAGTGGGCAAATGAATGCAGCTGAAAGCAGTCTGGAAAGAGCGCAACGCATAGCGCCAAGAGACCCGGATATCTACTACCAGCTGGCCGATATACGCAGGCTGGAAGGCCAATGGGTTCAGGCTGAGCAATTAGCATTGAAGGGCACCAATATGGCGATTGGGGATGCCGTCATGTTACGTCGAATCTGGTTGTTGATCGCAGATATACGTGAACAATCCGGCAACCATGTGTCTGCCCGCAAAGCTCGTCAAAACGCTATGCAGTATTAAGCTGCGTAATCAAACAGTTTCAGAATATCCAGGCTGGACACTACACCGCAAATCTCACGTCTATTGCTTATAAAAACGCGGTGTATACTGTTGTTAGACATCTCGTTTGCAATAGCTGCGGCTGATTTGTCTATATCCAACGCAATTACTTTCGGCGTCATGATCTCACTGACCAGATGATTCTTATGTTGATTGCCATTTGATAAGCCAAGCTCATCAGGGCTGAAGCCTTCCAGTGTATTCAAATAATATTGAGACATTGGATTCTCATTCAGGGAGTGAGAGGGGTTTACATCAAAATTGATGATATCGCTGAGGCTGACAACACCAATAATATCTCCGTTTTTGGAGAGAACCGGGGCTCCGGAAATCTTCTTTTCGTTGAAAAAATCGATCAGGGTTTGAATGGACCAGCTTTCACATACAGTTAATAGGTGGCTGGACATAATGTCTCGTGCACTAATGCTGGCTAAATCAGGCATGGGGTTCCCCTCTTATTTTTTGCGAGCCTGAAGTAAAAGATAGTTTAAAAATTGATAAATAAAGGCGGCTGGCGCCGGTTATTGCGAAGTTTCTGGGTTTTTTTTGATGATTGTAGGGAGAATTTGTGAGATGAGGCCCAAGGAGGCAGCCAAAGTGATGCTATAGAACAGAGTGTTTTGTTGTTCGGGTATGAGAGTCGCAGAGCCGAAAACTAATAAAGATAGAAAAAGTAAAATCCCTGATGCTGTGCCTGAGAGTCGCACGTTGATCGGGTATAGCCTTAGGGAGCTGAAAATGATTACGACGGCGCATAGCGCAGACATAATCTGGGTGTACTCTGTGCCTATTCCCGAACGTCGGCACAACTCGAATAAGGCAAACAGGGCGAGTAACCATCGTCCCCAGGCGGCTTTACTCCAGTTGTATTTGAATGACAGGTCCAGTAACGCGCTGGCAATGAGTGGTACTGCGGCAAACAGTGCCAGATTGTCGAGCAGTCTTTTTAGCGTCAAAGAGTCCTGATCATTTCCTGAAAGTAACAGATCACCTGCGGCTGCACAGGAAACAAAGACAGCAGCCAGGCTGATAACCATCAGTGCTGTATTGTTGTGCTTTTCAGATAGGCGGTAACTGCGCCCTGCCAAAAACAGGGCGCATATCAGAATCAGACTGTGACTAAAAACGACTAAGGTGGGCATTACAGGTTAGACATAACCTGATCAGCTGCTGCCAGTGTCATTTCAATATCTTCCTGAGAGTGAGCTGCCGATACAAAACCTGCTTCAAAAGCGGAAGGAGCCAGATAAACCCCCTGTTCAAGCATGCCATGGAAGAATTTAGAGAATTTGTCTGTGTCGCAGGCCATGGTTTCAGAGAAAGAAGTGACTTTCTCCTGGTCGGTGAAGAATAAGCCGAACATGCCTCCAACACGACTGGTGGTGAATGGAACACCGTTGGCCATTGCAACCGCCTGAAGACCTTCAGTCAGTAACTCAACTTTGGCACTTAATTGCTCATAAAACCCAGGCTTGGATACTGCGTTCAGCATCGCAAGGCCCGCAGCCATCGCCAGTGGGTTTCCTGATAGTGTTCCCGCCTGATAAACCGCGCCTAGTGGTGCAATATGTTCCATGATTTCGCGTTTGCCGCCAAACGCGCCAACAGGCAATCCGCCACCGATTACTTTACCTAAAGTTGTCAGATCAGGTTTTACGTTGTAGACCGATTGCGCGCCGCCCAGGGCAACACGGAATCCTGTCATTACTTCGTCAAAGATCAGAACCGTGCCATATTCATCACACACTTCACGCAGACCTTCGAGAAAGCCCGGTTCAGGTGGAATGCAGTTCATATTGCCTGCAACAGGTTCAACAATGATGCAGGCGATCTGGTCGCCCACGTCAGCAAATGCTTTGCGTACACTGTCGATATCGTTATGCGTCAGGGTAATGGTGTGTTCTGCTAATGATGCCGGTACGCCTGGTGAACTTGGTTCACCCAGAGTGAGCATGCCGGAGCCCGCTTTTACCAGCAAAGAGTCTGAATGGCCGTGATAGCAGCCTTCAAACTTTACGATTTTATCGCGTTTGGTATAACCACGGGCCAGGCGAATTGCGCTCATGGTTGCTTCAGTACCAGAGCTTACCATTCGAACCAGTTCCATAGATGGCATGATTTCGCAGACTTTATCTGCCATCTCTATCTCAATTGCAGTGGGTGCACCAAAACCTAAACCATTGTCCAGTGAGTCGCGAACAGCGCCGATCACATCCTGATTACAATGGCCCAGAATCATAGGGCCCCAGGAACCTACGTAGTCGATGTATTTCTGCTCATCTTCATCGAACAGGTATGCGCCTTCACCACGTTTGAAAAATACAGGAGTGCCACCTACACCTTTAAAAGCTCGTACTGGTGAGTTAACACCGCCCGGGATATGTAATTGAGCGGCCTGAAAGAGTTCTTCGGAGCGTGACATCGTAATTATCTCTCTGAATCTGTGTTAAATAGCTGGTGGAAGTTCTGCGCAGTTTTCCGGATATCGTCTTGCGCATATAGCGCATGGATGACGGCAACCATATCCGCCCCTGCTGTAATAATCTGTTGCGCATTATCTATGGTAATGCCCCCAATCGCCACTATTGGGAGATTAACTTTTGATTTTACCCGGGCGATAAGGTCAATGGGAGCTGGCTTGGCGTCGGGTTTTGTTTTCGAAGGGAAAAAGGCGCCAAAGGCAACATAGTCTGCACCTTCAGAATGGGCCTGCACAGCGAGTTCAAGAGAATCGTGACATGTGACCCCAATAATGGCTTCAGTACCCAGTATCTTTCTTGCTTCTGTCACCGAACCATCCGATTGCCCCAGGTGTACACCGGCAGCATCGCATTGCTTCGCTAGCTGAATGTCGTCATTAATCAGTAGGGCAGCGTTGTAACGGTCGCAGAGTTGCTTCAGTGAGCAGGCCTGCTTCATGCGTTTGGCCTGATCTGTTGATTTGTCCCGGTATTGGATAACAGTTGTGCCGCCCTCTAAGCTGCGCTCAATGCTCTTGAGCATGCAGTCTGAGTCTGGCATTAACTGTTGGTCAGTTATCCCGTAAAGGCCGGATAGGTGGTATGGCATAGTGAATTAGCTGTGGCGATAGTATTCTTCGATCTGGTTGCGGGTCAGTATGCCACAAACATTGCTTTGTGTATCAAGAATGCACAGAGCATCCACTTCGTCTTTTGTCATCTTGTCCATAGCTTCTTGCAAGGTGGCGTTTTCCTCAATGCTGGATGTATCTAAACGATACGCTGGAATCTCAAGCAGATTGACAAGTTCATGGCGTTGTAGATTTTCTCTGAGGGTTGTGTGTAAATCCCCGGGTGAAAGCAGCATGCGTGATTGATCGTCATTGATCAGTATCCAGTCACTGTCATGTTGCAATACTTTCTGTGCACTCTTCCAGCTGATTTCTGAATCAGAAGACATAAAGCTGGTGGTCATCAGGCTGCTTACAGCTGAGCGGCTAAGAAGTTGGCTCAGTGGTTTAAACCTGTAGTCCATCCCTTGAATCTGCATGCTGGAAACAAATATAGAAGGTTGTTTGAATACATAGCGGGCAATTAGGTTTGAGATCACAATTGAGATCATTGCCGGGAAAATAATGTTTGGATTGCCGGTCAGTTCGAGAATCGCTACTAAGGCGGCCATAGGTGCGTTGGTCACGGCTCCCATCATGCTGCCCATTCCGAGCATCGCATAAAATCCTGGCTGAGCTACTTCCTGATCCACTGCGCCCGCACCCAGGGTGCCTAAAATCCCCCCGGCGATGGCGCCAATGAAAAAGGTTGGGCCAATAAGTCCTGCCGGTACCCCTAGCCCTAAAATGACAGGGGTTATAAGGCATTTGGCAATTAAAATTCCAAACAACAAAATAATACCCATCTCACCCTGAAGAACACTGGTTACAGTGTCGTAACCAATGCCCATAATCTGAGGATAAAACACTGCGCCGATTCCAGTCAGTAATCCGGCTCCTAACAACTTTGTTGAAAAGCTGATTTTGGTTTTTTCTGACCATTTTAGTGTGGTGGTCATTAGCTTGATGAAGATAACGGCCAGTAAGCCTATGATCCCGCCAAGGAAAATAACGTAAGGGATTTCCTGGAGTGTTTGAATATTCATTACCGGGACGGTGAGAACTAATTCCCGGCCAAACATGAACTGCACGACTAAAGCGCCGGTTGCTGCGGCTACCATGACCGGCATAAAACCAATCACTGTGTATTCAAGCAGAATCACTTCCATGGCGAAAACAACCCCAGCAAGCGGGGTGTTGAAGGTGGCGGCAATTCCCGCAGCGCATCCGCAGCCCGCAAGAATTCTTAATGTGTTATTGGGCAGCTTAAGGCGTTGGCCAAGTTGGCTGCCGCAGGCCGCGCCAAGATGAATGGCTGGCCCCTCTTTGCCCGTAGAGTGACCAAATAGCAATGCAATACTGGCTGCAAAAAATTGCAACACGGCATTTTTAAAGGGGAGTTTGCTTTGGTGGTAAGCCATGCGTTCAAGTAGGTGGATGACACCCACTTTGCGATCTGCAGGGGTTAGCCTGGCTAGAATGGCTATCAGCAACAGGCTGCCCAGGATAGGGAGTGTAAAGCGTAGCCAGGTCGGTAAGCCTTCAAAGTTTTCGCTGTTATTTCCTGGTAAAAGGTGTGCAAGAGGCATTTCCAGAAGCAGGCGAAAAAGACCAAGAACAACGCCGCAGATTAAACCACAGATAACGCCCAGAACGACCATCTGGGGTAGGGCTTCAGTGTGTGCAAGCCGGTGCCGGAAATGTTGCATGGAAAACGCGTATCTGAGCATGGTATTGGCTTATTTATTAATGGTCTTTAAAGCTGGAGCTTTGTATTATAAGCAGTCTGCTCGCTTAGAAACCATTGGTAGCTTGTTTTGGATGAATACTGAAACTGGCTCGTTAGTGTTTTCTTTAACTGATAAGAAAGCAAGTAAGAGAGCAGTAAATCTAATTTCTTTTATACGTTACCAGTTTTTCATTCCTTTGAGAGGTCCCTTGTGATTAAGGTAGGTATTGTTGGCGGTACCGGGTATACCGGTGTTGAGTTACTTCGTTTGTTAGCTAATCACCCAAATGCAAAAGTTGAGGTGATTACTTCCCGCTCTGAGGAAGGTGTCAGTGTTGCTGATATGTATCCAAACCTGCGAGGCCATCATGACCTGAAATTCACAGTACCGGATGTTGCAACCCTGAGTGGATGTGACGTAGTTTTCTTTGCTACTCCGCATGGCGTTGCGATGAACATGGCGGCTGAGTTGGTGAAAAAAGGCGTTAAGGTCATTGATCTGGGAGCGGATTTCCGTATCAAGGACCTGGAATTGTGGTCGAAGTGGTACAGCATGGAGCATACCCAGCCTGAGATGGCTGAGCTGGCCGTATATGGTTTGCCGGAAGTGAACCGTGAGCAAATTAAAGATGCTCAGCTGATTGCCTGCCCAGGTTGTTACCCAACGGCTACTCAGTTGGCATTCCTACCTTTGCTGGAAAATAAACTGATCGATCACCGCCGCCTGATTGCGGATTGTAAATCAGGGGTAAGTGGAGCTGGCCGTGGTGCAAAAGTTGGCATGCTGCTGTGTGAAGCCAGTGAAAGCATGATGGCATATGGCGTACCGGGCCATCGTCACCTGCCAGAAATTAAGCAAGGATTGGCAATTGCTGCGGATAAACCTGTGCACCTGACATTTGTGCCGCATTTAACGCCTATGATCCGCGGCATTCATTCCACTTGTTATGGTGTATTGAAGGACCCTGTCGATCATGATTTACAAACACTGTTTGAGCAGCGTTATGCGAATGAGCCCTTTGTAGATGTTATGCCTGCGGGTTCTCATCCACAGACACGCAGTGTTAAAGGCGCAAATATGTGCCGTATCAGTGTTCATCGCCCACAGAATGAAGACACGGTTGTTGTGTTATCTGTTATTGATAATCTGGTGAAAGGTGCAGCGGGTCAGGCAATTCAGAATATGAATATTATGTTTGATCTTGAAGAGACTGCGGGACTGAATGTCGTAGGTCTGATGCCTTAATACTTGACTAAATTCCTTGGTTAAGTAGATAATTGCATCTGCATTTATGAGTGAGTACCTATGATTGAGACATTAGATCCAAATGCTGAGCCGTTAATGGCATTTACAGCGGCGGCTGCAGCTAAAGTACAGACGTTGATTGATGAAGAGCAAAACGACAACCTCAAACTGCGTGTATTTATTACCGGTGGGGGCTGTGCTGGCTTTTCATATGGCTTTAGTTTTGATGAGTCTGCTGCCGATGATGATACCGTGGTTGAGCGTGATGGCGTAACTATGGTGGTTGATCCAATGAGCTTCCAGTATCTGGCTGGCGCTGAGGTTGATTACAAAGAAGGTTTGCAAGGCAGTCAGTTTGTGATTAATAACCCGAATGCAACAACAACTTGTGGTTGCGGCTCCTCCTTCTCGATCTGATTCTTCTCTGTTGAATAGGTTATGACTTGCCAATTCATAGCCTATTCAGATACCTTCAGCACAATAATAGTGTCTTTTGCTTATAGGATGAGGGTATGACGAAATTTCTGCTAACGGTATTGATGGTCTGTTTTTCCTTCGGTGCGTATGCGGAACCGCAGCAGTCGCCTGCGGATATTCCCTCTAATTCACCTCGTTATCTGGCTCTTATCAAAAACAATACAGCTTCAGAGGTTGAGATGTTGTTCCATCGCGCAAGTATGCTTGCGGATCAGGTAGATAACCTTAATTCCTATGAGCCGATTGTTTTTGTGCTTCATGGTGAAGAGGCTCACGCGTTTAGAAATCAGAATATGGAGCGTTATAAACGCCTTCTCGATTTGGCTGAAAAGCTTGAGAAAAGAAATATTATTGATATTCGGATCTGCGAAACCTGGATGAGAAAGAATGGCGTGGACAGATCTGAGCTTCCGGGGTTTGTTGATACCGTGCCTCTGGGCCCTGCAGAGGAAAGAATGTTACGTCGAGATGGTTATCTCTATTTTTAGCAGTATCCCTTAAGCGTGGTAGATGGCACCTAAGACTCTGTCGTTAGTTGCTCCGGTTACGTTGCTTATATTCCCGTTACTGCCTTCAAGGCATTGCTTTGCGAGCCAGGCAAAAGCGCAGGCTTCCATCCAGTCGGCATCTATCCCTGCTTTGTTTGAGGGTTTTACTGTTATTCCTGGTAAGGACTCATCAAGTCGTTGTAGCAGGTAGCTATTGTGGCTTCCGCCACCGCACACATATAACTCGTAGTTATTGCTTGGAATAAATTGCTCAATACTTTCTTTGATGCTGATAGCTGTTAGTTCAGTCAGCGTTGCCTGAACGTCTGTAACAGTGATATCTGCAAATTCTGCCAGCACCGTATCTAGCCATTCCATATTAAACTGTTCTCTGCCGGTGCTTTTAGGCGGGGCTGTGTGGAAGAATTCATGATTTAGCAGTGCGTCCAGAAGCTTTTGATTAATACGTCCTTTTGATGCCCACTCGCCATTATTATCGAAGCTGGCACCTGTATGTTTCTCGATCCAGGCATTCAGTAAAATATTCCCAGGCCCGGTATCAAAGCCGGATACCGGGATAGTGGTGTCTTTAGGCAGGAAAGTAATGTTGGCCATGCCGCCAATATTTAACAGTATTCTGTCGGTTCGTGTATCTCTGAACATTGCTTCATGAAAGGCGGGTACCAGTGGTGCTCCCTGGCCGCCAGCAGCCATATCGCGGCGTCTGAAATCAGCAATTGTCGTGATGTTTGTTTGCTCAGCAATGACATTAGGATCCCCTATTTGAAGGGTGAATCCGGATTCTGGGCGGTGCCTGATGGTTTGACCATGACTGCCGATTGCACGGATCTGAAGCCGATCCAATTGCGAGGTGTTAATCAAGTTGTTGACCGCCGTTGCCAGTAACTGCCCCAGCTGTATATCGATGACACCCAGTTGGTCTATCTCATTGTTCCCGGGGTACATCAACTGGCGTATTGCGGTTTTAAGGCTTTCTGGAATATCTTCGGTATGCGACGCGATAAGTTGAAACTCAGGCTGAAACCTAACCGCGACAGCATCAATGCTGTCGAGGCTGGTGCCTGACATCAGTCCAATATAAATGCTTTGTTCGGTGCTCATTGCTGTGTATTTAAAGCAAGAGATTGCGCCGTATAGGTTTCCAGTTGCGCCAGTAGTTGGCTTGCCTCTGATTTGAAGATGGTCTCTTCAGTCTTGGCGATAGGCGCAGCTTGAGGCAGTTTTACTTTCAATGGATTCTTATGTACGCCATTAACACGGAATTCGTAATGTAGGTGGGGACCGGTTGCCAGGCCTGAGCTGCCTACAAATCCAATAACTTGCCCCTGTTTTACTCGGGTACCGACTCTTTGGCCGCGTTTGAAGGCTTTCATATGTGCGTACAGTGTTGTGATATTGCCTCCGTGTTGGAGGATGACTACATTGCCATAGCCGCCTTTTCTGCCACGGAATATGATCTTGCCTTCCCCGGATGCTTTAATCTTAGTTCCGGTAGCGGCAGCGTAATCTACGCCCTTATGCGCCCGGATAGTATTGAGCACCGGATGCTTGCGTCTTAAATTAAATCGTGAGCTAACTCTGGCAAAATCAACGGGGGAGCGCAGGAATGTCTTACGCATACTGTAGCCTTCAGGAGTGTAATAGCTACTATCTCCTTCAGTGTTGGTATATCTCAGAGCAGTGAACTTGGTGTCTCGGTTAATAAACTGAGCAGCGATAATATTTCCTTCGCCTATTTTTTCACCGTCCAGAAACAGTTCTTCGTAGATAAGGCTGAAGTTATCACCTTTACGAATATCCAGAACGAAATCCACATCCCAGCCAAAGATGCTGGCTAGTTCCATGATCTTTTTACTGGAGAGTCCGGCTTCTTCACCGGCAAGAAAAAGAGAGTCTGTAATAGTGGCAGAGGTAAAGCGCTGCTTGATGTCCGGGGTGCGCTGTACCTGTTGGATATCAAATCCGGTGGCTGTTTTGCTCAGGACTGTGCTCTCAAGTTTGGACTGAGTATGTTTCAGCTTTTGCAGTTCGCCGTTTTCGATAACAAATGAGAGAGTTTGCCCTGGAAAGAGTCTGGTAAAGGACTTAGAGGCTTTGCTTGCCTTGGCTACATGGTAGACATCACTGGCAGTTAACCCGGCTTTTTTGAAAAGGGTAGTCAGGTTGTCACCGCTACCCACCGTGAAATCTATCCAGTTTAAAGGTTCTGGCGTAACAGATGTTTCTTCAGGTTGAGTCGTAACAGATGTTTCTTCAGGTTGAGTCGTAACAGCCTGAATTTCTGGGATAGGTGGAATGCTAGCACTGGTTGAGACTGCTTCTGTTGGTGGAGCATCTCCACGGGTAGCAGCAACTTCCTCAGAAGGCAGTAATACCAGAGTCAGACTGAGAATGAATAAGCAGGCACTTGCTGCTATCAAATGAACAGTGGGGAGTTGTCCCCGTAAAAAACCGATGCGATGAAGCACCTTTGCACCCCTTCAATGTAGCTTTGTTGTGTAAACCGCCAAACCATAACGGTCCATTATGCCACTTTCATAGGGAAAAGTCGGCCCTGTAATATAAAACTTGAGTAGCTGTGTGGTGTATTTGCTTTGAAATTGCAATCTTATTTGTTTGCTGCGCCTGCTGCCGCTAAAATAGCGCTCTTATTTTTAATAGCTACCATCTAGGGTTGATCAACAACAATGAGCGAAACACTTTTACAGGACCTTAAAGCGCGCGGCTTGGTTGCGCAGATGACCAGTGAAGAAGAACTGGAAAAACATCTCTCTGAAGGAAGTGTGACACTGTATTGTGGTTTTGATCCAACTGCAGACAGCCTTCATATCGGTAGTCTGGTGCCTCTTCTTACGCTGAAACGCTTTCAGGAATATGGCCATAAGCCGCTTGCTCTTGTGGGTGGTGCAACAGGTCTTATTGGTGATCCGAGCTTTAAGGCTCAGGAACGTAAGCTTAACGACGACTCAACGGTTGCTGGTTGGGTGGAAAAGCTGAAGAAGCAGGTCAGTGCTTTTATTAGCTTTGATTGCGGCGACAACAGTGCAGAAGTGGTTAACAATCTGGACTGGACTCAGAACGTTAATGTTTTAACTTTCCTGCGTGATATTGGTAAGCATTTCTCAGTTAATCAAATGATCGCTAAAGAATCGGTTAAGCAGCGTATTGATCGTGAAGGTGCGGGCATTTCATACACTGAGTTTACATACATGATTCTGCAGTCGTATGACTTCCAGCAGTTAAATGCATCCCATGGCTGTACCCTTCAGATTGGTGGTTCAGACCAGTGGGGTAACATTACTGGTGGTACAGAGCTGACTCGTCGCATGAATGGTAATCAGGTGTTTGGCCTGACCTTACCGTTGATCACTAAATCTGACGGAACTAAGTTTGGTAAAACCGAATCTGGAACAATCTGGTTGGATGCAGCTAAAACATCACCTTATACCTTCTACCAGTTCTGGCTCCAGACCGCGGATGCAGATGTTTACCGTTTCCTGAAATACTTCACTTTCCTTTCTGTCTCTGAGATTGAGCAGATCGAGAAAGGCGACGCTGAACGTCAGGGGCGCCCAGAAGCGCAACGTATTCTGGCAGAAGAAGCGACCCGCCTGATTCATGGAGAAGAAGGTCTGGCTGCAGCTAAGCGTATTACAGAAGCACTATTCTCCGGTGATACATCCAGCTTGAGCGAGCAGGACTATGCTCAGTTGGCTCAGGATGGTTTGCCATCATCTGTTTTGGATCTGGAGGCTGTTGCGGATTCTCCTCTGACAACAATATTGTCAGAAGCAGGAATGGCACCAGGCGGAAAGCAGGTTAAAGATGCTCTTCAGCGTAATGCTGTCATTGTTAATGGTACGGCACACGGCATGGATGACAATATGAATGCCTTGGGTGTTTTTGCTGCGGAGAACGCATTGTTCGGTAAGTACTTCCTGGTTAAACTCGGTAAAAAGAAACATCATCTGTTTACGAATGGATGAGTTAGTTTTGCTGTAACTATATAAAGGCGCTGTTAAGCGCCTTTATTGTGTTTTTCTGTCTATAAAATGAACGGCTTTTTGCGTGGGTTTTACGGGCTAAAAAGTTTTTTAATATTTTTTAAATTTAGCTGTTGATTCTGAGGGTGAGGTGCTTATAATACGCGCCTCGCTTGAGACGAAACGCTTCGCAGCGTGGGATGAGTCAAGCAACGCTCTTTAACAATTTGA
>JAILXS010000013.1:0-47080 GCA_050789425.1 Neptuniibacter sp. | reverse complement strand
ACCTTAAATGGTGTCCAAGATCATTTAACCACTACACTCTACTCCATCAAATTTAAAGCAGACTTGATTACGAGCATTCATATAACCTTTCAATGAAAGGTTAGTGCTCAGTGATGAGCCTTCAGAAGAGGAGTAGAGTTTTCGATTTTGGTAAGAACTTTGACACGCATCTGTCGGAACGTTAAAACTCCGCGTAAGCAACTCAGATGTAACGTCTGCAGCCAAGCTATCAAACAACAATTGAATGGCATAACTAATGGGGTGACCATACTCATGGAAGCCATTTAACTGTGCCGCATCATCACCGATAATTACAAAGAAACCATTGTCTTTCTTAATTTTATAAACACTTGTTGTCAGGTGTTGATGAGCTAAAACCTCTCGATTACGAGCATTTAGTAACTCTAAATACCCTGATAGAGATATAACTTCTGCTATAGAAGATGATTCAATCCCAAGCAGATCCCCGACCACACCAACATTTTTAGGCTTTTCCGCATAAGTCAAAGCTCCTGACACAACAACATCAGGCGAGATAACAGCACTGATTGGAAGTTGTTCATTCACCTTGGCTGAAACAGTTTGTAGAGTAGCATCAGATGGAACTAAACCTGTTTCATCATGGATATTAAAAACCTGAAATCCATTTCCAAAACGATTGAAGCTATTTTTAACATACTCCTGCACGCTACTTGGTAACGGGAAACCCGCTTCAATACGATTGCTTACATTCCCAACCACCAACTTCAACGGGAACAAATCGTTCTCAGGCATTCTTTCTGATAAACAATCAAGACGCCAGGTAGCAGAAGAGTTTAAAGGTATAGTTACAGTATCGCTTAAGTCATCTTTTGATCGAGCTGTTTGCTCAGTCAAAAGGCTCTGATTAATACAACCAGTCAAGCTTAAAAGCCCTGCTAGAAAAAAGCCCCTCACGGGGCTAAATAGACTGTTCATTGGATTACCAAGACCCCCGCTGTGCAATTAGCCATACCACGACCGGAAAGCTGAGTCTTACAGGTCACATCACCATTATTGGTGACTTTCAAATTCTGAAGATTCAGTTTTGCCTTTCCCGCTAACGGCTTTATAACTGCAACACCAGCAGTACAATTACCAACCCCACTGCCACTTACTTTCTGATCACAAGTGACCGTCTTATTATTTGTCACATCTATATTCCGTACATTTGCATCTAAAACTCCAGTCGCAGCAGATACGTTTACAGAGACGACACAGCCACAGAGGACTCCTAGTAGTGTTTTTGCGATACTCATTTTACTTCCCTCAACTTTGATTTATATCTAAGCGAGTAAAGCGCTATGTGATAGCTCCTCGCATCAACTAAGCAACGTTGACAAGTTACACAATATAGTAAGAACAAAGGAATTGCAATCGGCCCGGACCAATCTCAATGCAGGCAAAAGAAAAAAAGGCTAAATAACCTTCTTTGCTTTCAGTTGCTTTATTTTGTTGGCTTTCCTCACATCAAGTGAGGTAATTATTTTTGCTGCTAGTTCATCCTCAAGAGCTAACCTAGCTTCTTTCGCAAGAACACAATTGTTGAAACTTTCAGGGTATCGATTCTTATGAGATACAAGAGTTGAATAAAATGAACCGTCTATTTGCTTCAGGTCATCCAAGTACAGGTAGTCCCTTTCGGCTCCAAACGACTTTAAATACTTACCATAGTGATTCTCAAGATACTTTAAAGGGCTTTTCCATTTTTTCCCATCATATGCAGGCACTATATGAATACCATTGTTGGCAGAATCAATCATTTTCTTAACCTCTACCTCTAGTGGATGTAAAGGAAGCCCTAAATCATTAAATTCAGCCCCTTCAAGCAACGCGTCAACCGAAGTTCTAATAGCAAATAAAAGCTCTACAAGCTCATGACTTTTCTCTGTATTAGATTCAATAATTTCAGCCACATGCTTTTTCTCGATTTCAGTTTTTTCGAGCAAAACATCTTTTTTAATTCCTATAAAATAATCTATAACTTTATCAGCCTCCATTGCACTATTGTTATTAATATTCTCATCAACCATATCCCAAAATAGAGAATTGTCAATAGAACTTGTTTTTTTATAGTGTTCAACCCTATCATTAAGAGCTTCACGTATAGTATCTTCAGATAATTCATTATTTTCTATACTATCCTTGCCAACCAACCCGGAATCTTCTTCTTTATTATTCTCTTGAACTGCCATAAACAACTCCACCCAATCAATCACATTAAAACATTATTAGCTCTATAGTATTCCATCTTTACTATATAATCTTCACAATCCGCGATAACGTTAACAAGCTCTTTTATTAACTTTCCGTCATCAAAAACATCGAAACCTTTTTCCTGTTCAATATCCACCAAGCCTAAAAAAAACTTATTCTCTTCTTTTTGTATTTCAATATTATGATTAAAGAAATTAACCTCAGATTGTTTTTTTTGGACCTTTAACTTAACTGGATTATATGGAACCAGTCGTGACAAATAGTCAGAATAGCTATTTAGCCGATCAAGAGAGTCCTGAAGATTCTGAGCACTTAAATCTCTACCGTAACGACCAAATGTTATTTTAAGAAGTTCATCCAAATACCCTGAAATAGTCCGAATATATTTACCAAACAGCTTTCTTCTTAATTTCCTCTCCACTTTAGAAACTATATAAGTAGAAAAGTAAAACTTAGCATCCCAATCAGGCTTACCTTCCAAAATCGTAAGAAATGCCTCTTCTCTTCCTCCTCCATTTGCATATTCACTTTCTTTATTTTCACTATATCTGTCTGTGTAATGAGCATAACCCACCGTTGAAAAGATACTACCATACACTTCTATAGGGAAGAGAGATAAGGACAAAACATAGTCTTTACGCGCACCAGATTTCATCGCCATAGCATCTAGTGCATAATAAGTTAGACAAAGCCTTAGCAGTTGAGTCTTTACTTTAATAGGTATACCTTTAAGCGTTTTATACTTTTCAACAGGGAACGAAACCCTCTCCAGCCCACCATTGATAAATGGCCTTCTAAAGTGTATTACACCACTGGAGAAAACGGAATCAGACATGGCCTTGGACTCAGCCCCGAAAGCAGAAGTGATTATGGTCATAGCCCTATCTCTATTACGTTTCATATATCGCCACACTTCTTCATCAATCGAAGTTAATATACTTTTATACTTTGGATCACAATTAATATCCCTATATAAGCGGCCTTGTCCAGATTTATACCTTTCAATATCCATTTCTTTAAAGTAATCTTTTAGTACTTCTTGCTGCTCTTTAGTTAAGAACATTTTTATATCATAAGGGTACCCAGAACTAGAGCCAGTCAAAAATCTATAATTATCACGAGTATAAGACCTAGTAAAAAAGCATAAATTTCCTATATCAACACTGCTTATTGAATCTTTAGCTATATCTCTAATCATCTTATTTGATATACCACTAAATGACTCATATATTTTACTTAACTCTCCTCCCTCACCCTCAATATCATCAACTGCTTTCTTATGAATCTTGGATAAAATAAAATCCTCTCCATCATAATCCACAAAAAGATCATTACTAGAAGGCTCAACATTTCTAATTGGAACCGATTTCTTTATAGCTTCAATAAACTCCTTACTCAAATCTTGACTAACAAATCTACCTATACACTCACGAATATAAAAGTCTTTATAAGACTTCTTATTCAAAAACCTAAATACCGGCTTTTCATTCCCCAAGGATCTGTCAATCACTAAAACAAGAAAAAAATACCCTGTTCCATACAGATCATATAGGTACTTTTTTTTAATCTTTTTTGAGTTATTTATATAGTGAGGCCTCAGACACTCTTCGTACAAATACTTATGCTGATTATCTACTATGAAATCAACACCTATATGCTCACAGTATTCGTTATCAACTTCCTTAAAAATAACAATTGTTACTGGTTTTTGAAGAAGCATCATAAGTCCGTTGAAAAACCTATAGAAGGATACTGGACGCTCCTTGATAGAAGAGAGGTAAGCTCCGTACACATTTGAAACGACAAGATCTACACGTCTTGATATTTCATGCAACACTTGATCTTTTATGGATATATCTTTAACTTGGCTATAGTCATCCCTATACATAAATCTTTTCCAGTTAATAATATGAGTTTTTAGTTTCTTCCACCTTAGCTCTCTCAATGCGGGAGAGATAGCCTAAGTGGGCATCTCTTTCTTAAACCATAAAACACCGTCAACGCCTTCATCTTCTTTTTTATACAAACCACTATAAACTAAGCGCCCATAAAACTGATGACTATCTGAAGAGAACAATTGCTTTTCTCCTCCAATAAGCCATGCCATTTCCATGTCATGCTCATCAAGCCACTGTTTAACTACATCTGATCTCATAAGAGCGTACGCGGGTCCATACTCTTCAAGGCAAGGGTCAATAAAAACCTCTGCTTCCCCCTGATACCAGTTACCCCATCTCCCCGGAGCTCTTACCAACCCTAAATCTTCTATCAATTCTTTCGATGGCATATAGAAATGCAAGGAGCTATCAAGAGAATAGTCGTTACTAGCATCTTCCCATTCATATTCACAAAACGGGACAAAATGATCGACAACAATCTGATCCCTAAAGGCCGAATCGGCTTTCCTCCAACCATCAACATCGCTATAAATTGGATGCCATGGATATTCACCCAGAAAGCCTTCATGGTTATTGGAAGCACAGCTTACTATATGTGGATCACATAAAGATGAGTCCGCCATCCCTTTCGCTAAAGCTTCAAACTCACCTTTTCGAATAAAGATGGCATTTATCCTAAACCAAGCATCAAGGTAGGGGGCATCGATAACATCCCCTCTATCCTTTTGATGCTCAGACCAAAAGCCATGCAAAACTCTCCATTGCGTATTATCAGATGGCCTTACTCTTTCCAAAAGATCAGGAAATGGAGGCATAATCTTTTCATCCCATAAGAAATCCTGTTGGATTGTGAGATCCCCCTCTTTAGGGAATGGGAAGCTATATGGTTGCCACCATGTACATTGGCGATTGTGATAGGTTTTATATTCACCAGAATTTCTGGCCCAGATTGTGGGGTCAATATCCCTTTTATGTATTTGCCATGGGCCTTCATACTCTTCACTTTCTACATCACTATATCCATTTCCTATCCAGTAATAGTTGTCAGCCAAGAGAGCTAAGAATTCAAAAAGTGCCATCCATTGGTACTTTTTACCCACACGCTCCATTGCACCACCACCTGGCCCCCCTCCTCTTCCATATGAGCAATGTTGTTCAAATTGTCCAAATAACTCTTCTTTCCAACCATACTCATGCGCTCGCTGACAAACCCACCTTTGAGCCCATTTTCTACTGAAAGCCGCGGGCCTATCATCACCTGCTCCCATAATCCAACGGTAATACTCGTATTCATCCTCTTCAATTTGGGTTTTAACTCTGGCATCAAAGCTTTCTTGCTCTTCCCTCTGCTCATCAAAGCTCTTTCGATATTCTGAAGGATCAGAATCAGAACTTAGTGACTTCATCAATTCTTCTAGGGAGCTTGAATCTGATTTCGGCGTAACTGGCTGAATTTTTCTAAGGAACTCCTCTAAAACTTCTCCGCTGAGGTGCTCTTCCGCAAATCTCTTTTTTATTTCCCTTGCGCTCTCAATAGCAGCAGCTGAGAGAGGGGTCGATGACCAACGATGTACGCATCCCATGGTGTAATTACCAAAATCCCCTGGGAACCCCATCAGCGAACTTTTAATTCTTGATGAAAACTCGTCACCCTCTAAGGCTTTAATATCCTCTTCAGAAGGATTTTCTATTATTGAATCACTCTGATATGGGGGTCTGAAGTCCGATGCACTAATTCCCTGAGGAAGGCTTTCCAAACTTAAAGCTAGCTCTAAAACCCCTCGGGCGTAATCCCTGAGTAATAGGTGTGGTGCCGGTGCCCCATTCTCAAAAACTAACTCGAAAGTAACTGTTGCGATCTTAGAAATCACATCTGAGTCACTAATGTTACTTACCACACCATAAGCTACTGCATAGAGCCTTTCTGTAAGATATGTATCATTCACTTGTGAAAATTCACGAAGTAGATCAGGAAGGAGGTCTGGATAAGTTGCTAGGAGTCTGACAAGAGACTTAGTCGCACGGTCTCGAACTTTCCTATTTGGAGTCGTCAAAAACCAGAATAAAATAATCGAGCAAAGTCTAATTCTTTCTTTTTCAACCGAGCTTATATCACCAGAATAGGCCCACTCGATGATCGTTCGAATAATTGATTCATGCTCATCTTCCGCTTCAGAGCTATCGCCATAAGCGATCTGGATGGACCAAGAATAATCGCGTTCAGCCACCTCTTTGTTACTGAGGTTACGATGTAAAAGCTGAGCATTCCATGGATGATCGGGTTCTGTAGAAAGCTTAAGTAGAATGAATAACGCTTCATCTCTGTAGCCTTCTAAATCATTTAGGATTTCCAAGGTCCTTTTTGTAAAGGATTCAGGGCTTCTCCAAATAACCGTATTCTGAAAACACTCATCTAATTGCCATTTTGCTATATCAAATTGCTCTGGAATAAGGTCAACCAACTCTTGATTATATTTTTCAGCAATAACAAGCGCTAACGCTTCAAATATGCCTGCCTTCTCATAGTAACCGTTGTCCTCAAGGAGCCTATAAACCTTTCCCTCTTCAGAAAATGCTGTTTCGACATCTTGCTCCCCTTTCAACAACTCTTGAGCAATGAAATAGTCACTAAACCTCTCATACGTAAACCTTATTACAAGGTGTCCTTTATCTTCTGCCTTGTACGATACATCCTCGGCAAGTATTCCTTCATCTATCAGGATATCAAAAAGACTATCCCCTCTATTCGGACATGGATCATAGGTATTGATCATCTGCCTAGCATGATGTTTAGGCAGCCCCTCTAAGCAATCCGGCAGTAATTTAGATGCAATATCTATCAATACAGCCTGAACAATTTGCTCTCTCTCGTTATACCTCTTCTTCTTCGCAACCACCCTCTCAATGCTACTTACGTAAAAATTGAACAAGGATGTGATGCTATTTAATCCTTTCGGAAAAGTAGTTTGACCGTTTTGCTTCAGTGCCTTGCAACAAGTTTTCAGGAAAAGGGGGTTAGTGAACTCTGGAGCTATAATTGGAGCACTTGGTTTGGATATTCCCTGTTTAGAAAGAAACTGTTCTGCCGCTCTATGCTCAAAGCCTTGAAAACCAAAGTGATGAACTCTCACCAGATGCTGATCACTAACACTATCAGGCAATAGGTAATTCAGATATGTAGTACGGCAACTTAATAATACCCCTAGGTTGTCAAACTCAGACAACTCTCCTAAAAAAGAGTTAATAAAGTCATGCCAATCATCTCTGCAGCTACCCTCATTGATAGCATCAATAACGATTAATGCTCTTTCCCCTGTAGCTTCACCAATTGCATCCAACGCCCCAAGAACCTGTGAATTTCTGTAACTACCGAGGTCCAAGGATTCTTTGAGGAAACCAATAGGATTCCCACCTCTGTACTGTGCTCCTAGTAAAAATAGAGTGGGGCGTTTTTGCTCTAACCTTTGCACGCTTATATCGCATAAAAGATGGGACTTACCAATTCCTGCCTCTCCATATAACAACATTGCTTTTGAGTTTGCCGCCTTGCATTTTCTTCCCTGAAACAAACTATCTAGGCAACCTTGAATTGCATCAGCAAATTTATACAAACGCCCCTGAAGATAATCGTCCCCTTCATATAAGCTTTGCCTTTCGTAAAGCTCTTCACAAGCCTGTCGATATGTCTCAACCAAACGTTCTAGCTGAGGCGAAAGGTGTGGTCTACATTTATGTAGATCCTTATGCTTACACCCCTCCTCAAGCTTATTGAGAATTGAATCATAGGCACTTTCTAAATCTTTTAGTTTTTCGCTGCTATAAAGAAGCTCTCCGGACTTAGTTTTAGCTGTACTTAGAAATCTAGATGTTTCGTTCCAAGCTTCCCTAAAAGAGGTTATAGTTTTCTGAGCCGTCTCCCACCAAGAAGAATTAAGACATAAGCCATCAAACTCTTTTGCAATTGGAAGTTCCACATGAAATTCTGGTGTATAACGTTCACCTAGACTTTCCTTAGATCTCTGAGCTATCCCCTTAAGGCTGTTCAGGCTTAGAGCGGGCTCATTAAACCAATACAGTGCTCTGCCTGAATATTTCGGATCATCGTTGGACAGAAGTATTGTAATTTCATGCTTACCCCAAAAGCGAAACTCAATATCTCTTCCGACTGCTGTTGCTTGATTTCTCCATTTTTCAACATGCGCCAACCACTCATCTTCCACAGAAGATACTTTAGCTCCTCCCCTGCCAACCTTACGGCTATCTGCCTTATCTAAAGGCATACTTACAACATATTCTTTCAAATGAGGATGTTTTTCTAAAGCGGTCGAAAAAGACTCATCTAATTGTTGCCAACGAGAGCTATTCATCCCATCTGGAAAATATTTTGCCTGCCAACAAATTTCAGCGCCATCGCTCAGAACCCAGTAACACTCGACTCCAGCATCACCACCGGCTCCTTCTTTCTTAACAAAGCGTTTACCATTTTGAGGCTTCTCTAGATGGGCAAGCTGACAAACAAGCTCTTCAAAGCCTGAATGCTTACTGCCTTCATGTGTTCGAATGTTGTGAAAATTCATATCCATATTTTATGAGTGATACCAAGTTACATAATATTCATTATTACGATAAATCAATAAGATAAGCAGGGCTATTTATGATTTTTTATAGCCTGTATAAGCACGTCTAATTTATGAGAGTCCATCTGCGTTAGGATTTTATGCAAAGTTCAATAGTCTATAAGCTCAGGAGTACCATATGATAAATTGACGATTTTAGAGCATTGCAGCTCAGGACTTTCCCTGATCAGCAAGCTCTTTTTTCATGTTACAGAAAGTTCGATCACGCACGTTCTGATTATCATCGATTTCAATTCATCACTAGCTATCTTATAGGCTTTGTATAGGCAACCAGCTAGTTCGATCACTCATTGGGCCTTTTTTCTTACCTCGACAAGATCAAAGCATTTGTTGGCTCTAGTAATTGCGAACAGGTCATTCTCAATTTTGTTATTTTTTTCAGTAAATAGCTCTTCTGAAATCGAACCACTCAATCTCATATCCACCAGCCTATCTCGTTGAGATTTCAGTTCTCACTCTCTTTTCTCCAGCAAAGCGATTTCCTGATGCTGACTTCTCTGAACTCAACGAACCACTGTTTCCAGAAATGCTTTATCAGATTCAGCTGTACGAGCACACTTGGTATCTAATACCTTCATCCTTTCAGCAAATAGCTCAAAGATTAGCTGCTCATTGATATTCAACTTTTCAGGACTCTTCGCCTGACACATATAGTAAGTATGTCCTTTCTTTTGATAAGCCGTCAGGTTCTTACCTGCAATGTCTTTCAACAATCATTTGAGAAAGAACTTTTTTGAGGAAAGAGCAACTGGAGCTTCTAGCTCCAGCGCCTCTGATCCCTGCTTTTCTAATTCATACGTTCCCTTTCCTATTGAATTAGCTTCGTCATAAAGCTCTTTTGTCACAAGAGGCGTATGGCTTCCAATTACATCTTTTCAGCCCCATGAGAACATCCCATAGTAAAACCTATTGGAAACCATCCTCTGAATACTTGTGGGAGTCAGGCTAATTCAGACATTAGCTCAGTACTTTCTTACGATTTCTCAGGCTACGGTAGAAAATGCTTTTCACTCTGACCTGAGTTGAAAAACGGCTCTCACCACCCTAGCTTTCAAGTCATCAACTTCAATAACTTTATGTCCCTTCTTAATCGTCACGTTTCTGTATCAGAAAGGTGCTTTAGCAAGGAATCTTCCTGTATTTTGGGTGCAAGAGATCATTTTTTCTCTGACGTCCTTACTCCTGTCTTCGTTATCCATTTTGCTCAAAGATAGATCCAACTGTAGAAGAAATTTATCTCTCGAATTGTCAGACATATAGAATCGTGAAGTCCCTATGATTCCTTTGATCTTCTGTTTATCCAACAGATCAATGATCCTTGATGTATCAATGTTATTCCTCGATAACCTCTTCGGCTCATCAATGATGATGTAATCAACATCGCTTTGAGCACATACCTCAATAAGTCGATTGAATCACGGTCTTGTGAATTCTGTCTTTGCACTTCTGCATTCAGATATCTCTTCAATGATGTTCATTGATCTATCTACCGCTGTTTTTCGGCAATTATTCAATTGATGCTCAAGCGAATTCGCTTGTTTGTCATCCCTGTCTGTTGATTTACGATAATAGATAACCGCTCTATTCATGGTAAAAAATTACGTTGTAAGATGCGGCTCATTTACCGCATAGGTACCCCATACAAGGGCTGTCCAATAGTGAAGTCTCCTTAGAAATTCCTCACTGATATAAACCTTAACTTTCCTCCTGATATGCCTTTTAAATTTCTCAATTTGCAGAGTCATATTTTATTAGTTAAGTGATAGATGGCATGGGCTGATCCCATGCCTTTTTAATAGTTACAGCCTGCCCCTATCTTTCAGGGGTTCTCAGGTTCTCTCTGGCTGTATCAATATTGAATGTATCTCCACTACTTAGAACCCCATAGGACTTGAGCTTGTGAATCATTTCAGTCCTGTCCTCAGATTTTCAGCCTGTGGATATATGTGCTTCCACTGATAGAGGCTCGTTCAGATTCCCACTTATCATCTTATTAAAGAATTTGATAAGGTTTTCCTTCCATTTTGTACCACCAGCTTCTGTCGCTGGCTCACCAAATTGTCCAGATCAAATATCAAGCCTAGTTGGGTCAAGATTCAGGCCTTCAACGTGTAGGCTATTACTCTGGATTTCATCAATGAGTGTATCAGTGTGAGGCTGATCAATTAGATCGAAGCCTATGGAGTTGATAAAACGAAGGATTTCCCTTTTAGCTTTATCAGCTTCTTGCACTTTTTCTTTTTGGATAAGAGTTTTTTTATGTAGCTCTTGTTGAGTTTCAACAAGAGCACGATCAAGGGCCTTGATCATTTCGGCGGCAAATTGCTCCAAACTTTCTGGCTTCAAATCATCGAGTGTTTGCAGGTAGCTCACATCGACACGGTAGCATCTCGCTAACTGGACTTTGACCTCACCGAGAGAAAATCCATGCTCAACCATGTCTTCAATGTGCCCTTGTACAGACTCTGTTTTGAGAATGTTTGCTGACTCAATTTGGGGAACTAATCTGTTTCTAATTTCCAGATATTCCGTATGAGGTTTATGGAGCTCTGCTACTGGGTAGTTGGAATCTATAAGATACTCACTATCAGTCAGACCAATAGACCTGAAAGGTGGTCTTTTGCTGGTATCAATTGCGATTATTCCACCATCTTCGCTATAGGAAATCACTGAACTTCCTTCAATGTGAATATCCGATCCCGATAAGGCTGTGATATATGCTTTTTCTAACGTAAGAGCAGGATTATAGTTCTGTTCAAAGCGCTGAATCTGAGATTCAAAGCTGGGTTCTATGGTTACCAGAGTATATTTGAGTTGTTCATATGTAGAGCTACCTGTTTCCAGGTCCTGCTTTTTAGCTGCGAGTAATAGTCCATTGAGTTCTCTCGGATCATTTAGAAGTAGATCCCTCAATTCAATATAAGCACTCTTATTCCCCTGCGATACTTTCTCCAGTAGGAGGGCTGTTTTGCTTGAGCTCTCCAGAATATTTGATAGTTCTCAATAGATCTGTGTGAGTCTTTGAATATTCGATTCATATGTATTGATCGTTTTGACTCTGTTGAGAGACTCAAACCTCAGTTCCAACCCAAAAGCTTTATTCATGATATCCAGTTCGAGTTCTGAATTTGGGAATCCGTTTTCTTGGATGTAATCAGCAAAACTTTCTTCCTTTTCAACCACTCTTAAGAAATGATCAATAACTCAAAGGTTCTGATGAAACACTAGCTTTCAAAAGCTTTCAAATCCTACTGCCTCCATTGAATACTCTTGAAGCATTTCTAAAGCATCCAACCTCTGGTTATACGCACGAATAACCGCCTGAGAGTCTTTTCATTCATGCAAAGCAAGGTCCGATTGCAAGAGGTACTTTTCATTGAGTTTTTTCAGCTGTTTATTCTGAAGGCGTTGCTCAGAGTCGGCTGAAAATTCTGCTTCTATCGCACGAATTTCTGTGTTTTGAGCGAGTTGCTCAGGTGATGGGATATCCCCCTTTTTTTCTAATGGCATATCAATAGGTTACAAATTAATACTTCCATTATATTTTCGAAACGGAAATATCAAAATGAAATTTCAGTCTGTTGCTTTCTTACCGTGGAGGGCTTCATAGAGTTTCATAGTCGCCTCATATTCCTCCTGTGTATATTCAACACCAAACTGCTGCTTGTACTCTATATTGAAGCGTACTAATTCAGCCACTTGATGAAGTGTGGGATAGGATTCTTCTGGGAGCTGCTTAAATTTGAGCAATGTTGGACGAGAAACTGATTCCAGAGTTTTCAGCATTGGTTTATACATTTCATCATCCGCTAAAGCTCTTGCTACTCCTCTGACTCCCCACATCTGTCGTTTCTCTGAACGGCCTTTCTTTTTGTAGATTTCTAAGAGCCCTGGTTCCAGTTCCAGCATGATTTCTGCTAGCAGTGGATGCCCTGTTATTTCCAGATAGTCCAGACCAACTGCTGACTGATCTTGAGCTTGTACCAAGCCAGTCATACACGAAAGAAGAGCAAACATGAGAATTCCTTTTTTATATAAGCGATTCATAGACCTTTCCTTAAATGTGATGTTTACATCACATAATCTTATATAAAAACCTCTCGAATGTGCAGTATACTCCGTGGCTGAATACATCACATAAATTGATCCTAGAAGCACTTTCTCAAACAAGTGCAGGATCATGGATATAAAAGTTGCGTTTGGTCAGGTGTTACGTGAAGTGCGTAAGGAAAAGAACATTTCGCAGGAACAACTAGCCCTGCAATCTGACATAGACCGAACTTATATCTCGAAGTTGGAACGGGGTAAGTATCAGCCTACTCTTGAGACGATTCTGGCACTAGCTCCAGTGTTGGGATGTCCACCAGCAGAGTTGGTGGAGCGGGTTGAGAAGCTTCTCCAAAATTGAGGAAGGAATATCACAATGGAACGATCTGATTTAATTGAGAAAGGGATTCTTGGAATAGCTGAAAAGCAACTAAAGCTAGCCCAACAGCTACTAGAAACTGAAGATCGACAAACAGCTTTTCTTGCTGATACCTACGGAATAAGCATTGATTTAGCGAAACAAATTCGTATCAATGCTTACTCACATACAGTAACACAGCTAGCTAACCTTCTCGATTACGATGATCGACATGGGTTTAGCAAGGAAGTAGCCGAAAGGCTCAGAGAAATTGATAACTACCTTTGGACAGATTCCTTTCGAGTCTTTAAAAAGGAACAACCCGAATAGCAGTTACTTTCTATATGAACCGTTCAAAAACACACTAGTTGTCTGACGATAAGAACGCAATCCCTGCTGCTAAACAAGCCAAAACAGCAGCATTTTTAACTGGGCTTTCCTCGCTTGGCGTTAAGAGAGCACCTATAGCAGCTCCACCAGCTGCCGCTTTAACAATAGCATTGTCTGATTTCAATAATGCCCCTGTACCTAAAGCAGTAATCATATACTTTTGTACTTGGGTGCTCTCTTTCACAAGACCACATGTGGTCCGAACAAAGTGCTCACAGTTTTCCGAGAATAGGTTATATGGCAGACCTAGGTACTTTTTTGCAGTCTGAACAGCAATATTTGGGTTATCTGACCGAATAGAACTCAGCTGAACTGAACGACTATCTGAAAACTCTTCTATTGAAATCTCTTCGACTCTTTTTGATTTTTTAGAGTTATGGATAACTAAACCGTTACCAGAATAAATGCCATAGTGTTTAAAGCCGGTATATTGAATAGATAGGACATCACCTAAAGCGTACATTTTCACTTCCTATGTGGTTGGTAGTTCCTCTTAACATGGGATTACCTTTTTAGCATTTCAAGTAAAGCACTTATTAAAAAGCAATAAAGTGAAACTGGTGAAGAAAGTTACTAAACTGCTCCGATGAATGAAATAATTCTGATACTCGTCTTCTACACCCCTCATCCTCAAACACATACACCACTCTACAGCCTACACAACTCCCATATTTCATATTCACCGCTCACTGAGATAAAGCCCAGCAATGGGTCTGTATTTGCCTGAGAGCGCGTTTTACGTCTTTTCCCATATGCTGTTCAAAAACAAACAGCTGGATGCCCTGAGGGGTTGTATACCCCACAACAGCATCAGGAATGATCTGGATATCACCAACTTGAAGTGCGGCTCTGGATTTTGATGCGGTGCCACTGTGAGAGTTGTTTCCTCCATCGCGCTCAAAGTAGCAGTCAAAGAAATTGAGTTTGTAGCCTTTTCTTGCCAGCCATTTGTAAAACCTGATCTTGAAATCTATGGTCGCCATACGGTGAGCATAATCGGTCACATAGAAACTACTTCGTCACAATGGACGTTTGATTTGCTGTAGCTCATACCCTATTTTCTTACGGAGAAATTCAGCTCATCTCTGAGTGAGAAAGTACACAGATGCCAAAGCTCACTTTCAGGGTAAAGCGCCAAAATTCAGCGGCTGTATCAAGGGACGATCAGCCCCTTTAAGAGCACGGATATATCTATTGACCGAGGCAACCCCATTGAGTGGTAACAGTCTAAGAAGTTGCTGAGCTGATAGGTACTGGAAAATTGCCAACGATTCCAGAATATAGATTTCCATCATTCTTAAACTCATGGAAGTGGATACTTAGGAAATAATGATTTCAGATCGACTGCTGGAGTTATCCCCTGCCAGTCCCATTGTTTCTCTGGTTTGATGTAGTAACGCTCTCTCTGCTCCTTTTTTGTCTTTCTCCATTGCTTCAACGACATTGAATGAGCGTTTTTCAGCAAGAATTTCGGTACTCGAATTTGAAAGGAAGACGTACTCCCAGGTTTGATGCAAAACTCCCCATGTTTCAAGGGTTCTATATCTCATGCAGGAATTCCTGTCTCTTCTTCAATCCTTTTACGGCTCTTTCTCTCGTTCTTCCCCGCAATGATGACCCCTACTGAAAACAAAGCCTTCTGTAGATAGCTATCAATACGCTGTCACACATACTGACTGGCAAGCACGAGATACAGTCTGTACTTACGCAACTGGGTGAGAGCTTTTTCCAAATCCTCTGATACGAAGTTTTGGAATTCATCAATGATCAGATAAGTAGGAGTACGTTTATAGCCTGATATTTTGCTGCGTTTGAGCGCGATGATTCTCAGCATTGCTACGACAAAACGTCCAAATGCTTCCACACTTCCACTTCATAATTCTCAAAGCGTAAGCTTAAAAATGATGATCTTTTTCTCTTCGATCATTCTTTCCAAATCCAGAGAATTGTTCCCTGAAATAAGTTTTTGAAAGATTGGATCATTGAGCAGAACTTGCAGTCTCATATAGATTCCCCTCTTGGTCAGCCAGAGCGTTTTTCTTGTAAATTGATTGTTAAAGAAAAGTCTGTGCTGTGGGTTTGGGGATTTCATTCCTAGCTCAACAAGATCCTGATTATTCTCATCATCCATGAACCTCTGCAGGTCGATAAAAGAACTTCCCTTTCTGCTGAGTAGCACACTCAAGCAAGGGTAAATAATCGCATCCATTTGATTGGTTGTAGCAGCTCATTTCAAGAGGATATCCAGAATCCTTTTGAGTTCCTGAGCCATAATACTGATCCCTCTTTCAGTTCGATCTCAAACAGAGAAAGGATTGAGAGATGGGAAATATGTCTCACTGAGAACTGGATCGATATAGACCAATCTCTGAGCTTTCTTGGGCTTTTGGAATTCTTTGAATCTAGCTATTTCTTGCGCCATATCTCCGTGAGGATCAATAAGAACAAGAGCATTTTTTGCTTTGTTGGCTCTGAGCTCTGCATAAACAAATTGCTTAAGAAACTCACTCTTACCACACCCTGTTTCTCAAGTGATATAGATATGCCTTTGCCTATCCCTGAGTGGGATTTTTTTGAAGAGTTTTCGAAGGAAGAAGATGTTTTTCACTTTTTTAAATAAACGAATCATAGCGACGATTGTTAGTTATAAAGTGATTTTGGGTTGATCTCTGGTCGTACAACTTTGTTGGCTAGGGTTTGCCCTGTAAGCCACTTTTTTGTTTTCAACCCATTCATATCTATACCATGATCGCACCACCGTTCTCGTCAGCAAACTGTTTGATCATTCTCATCAAAGAGTTCATCTGCTCCTTGGTCAGAGTGTAGAGGTTATAGAACACTTTCTTACTGGTTTTATTTCAAAAACCTTTTCGTGATGAAGCATCAAAAAATACATCCATTGAGATAGATGTAAGATACTTCTCCTTTTTTGTCATAAGCGAAAATTTAGAAAATAAATCCTCGAGGACCTTTAACTATACGAACAAAACAAAAACTGTCAAATTATTATAATTTTCAGATACTTATAACCATTTATCATTAAGTAAAATCCTCCCAAATTACTATAATTAAGTAAAGGTCTGGATACCCATGACCGTCTAAACGGGAAGATAACCATGTATACCATTGAAGAAAGAAGCGCTTTGGAAAAAGCCGCTCAAATCATCGAATCTAAGATTACATATAACGCCGTTTTCAGTAGTCCCAAGGATGTAAGCCAATACTGTCAGTACAACTTATTACACTATGAACATGAGGTGTTTTTTGTACTGTTTCTGAATCACAAACACCAACTGATAACGGCTTGTGAAATGTTTCGAGGAAGTATCAGCGGGGCATCAATCTACCCTCGTGAAGTAGTAAAAGAGGCTCTTTTACAGAATGCTTCTGCTGTGATCCTTGCTCATAATCACCCATCTGGAGACCCTGAACCAAGTCAGGCAGATATAACCATAACCAATAGGCTCTGCGAGGCTCTTTCTCTAATGGATATTCGAGTGCTGGACCATTTAGTGGTAGGCAATCAGGGCAGTGTATCATTAGCAGAAAGAGGGCTATTATAGCTCATTCACTTGTACGGGATGAAAAGCAAATGACAGAGCAAGCGCCTGAATACTCCACATCAAATTCCATGGATATACAGGCGTTTGCTTCCCTTCCGTGCGCTCAAGCGAAGGATAGCCCTGAGTATCAAGCTCCCACCCCTCAGGAAGTAAAAGCAATCAGAAATTACTTAGGATTGAGCCAAAGCGCTTGCGCTCGCTTTACAGGTGTTCCCTTTAACCCAGAAAAAGGCTCACCAACAGTTCGTAAGTGGGAAGCCTCAGTAGATAATAGGAATCATAAACCTATCCCTTATGCGGCTTGGAGGTTGCTTCTTGCTGCCGCAAAGGTTATTGACATAGAGGATGAGTTAGAAAAATCTAAGCAAATAATTTAAAAAACCTTTCACATTTCTTAGTTATCAAGAAGCGCTACAGCCCCTTTTAAATGATCAGGTGCCAAATGTGCATAACGCATTGTCATTTGTATGCTTGCGTGCCCTAAAAGCTTTGAAACAGAAAGAATATCTGCACCTTTCATAACAAGCTGGCTCGCAAAGTCATGCCTCATGTCATGAAACCTGAAATCATTAATTTGTGATTTTTTCATTAGATTTTCCCAAGCTTTTGCAAGACTCACTATTTGCTGACCAGTACGAGGGGACGGGAAAACCAAACCACTAAGCTGCCTATTGCTTTTCCATTCGGCCAATACAGATCTAGACTGCGTATTAAGTGGAATATGTCGTGATTTACTCGTCTTGGTTTCTTCAGCTCTTAATGTGATAACACCATTATTGAAATTGATATCGGACCAGAGCAAAGACAGAACCTCCCCTCTTCTCATTCCTGTATTAAGAACCAGATAGACTAAGGCTCTCATGTAAGTTCGATCTTCATTGAGGACAGCATCTAGCCGATATCTTTCTTCAGAGGTCAGATATCTTACCCGACCATCATGGTCAGTTTTTAAGTGTTTAAGATCTTTCAGCGGATTTTCTTCCAGCTCCAGAAGACGTACAGCAGCTTTCATAACGGATCTTATAGCCGTAATATCCCGGTTCAGAGTGGTAACAGCTATACCCGCCTGTAATCTCCTTGCTCTCCATTTTTCCAGATCAATAGCACGGATATGTAAAAGATCTTTTTCCATAATGCCTGCATCAAGAGCGATGGCCTCAACCCTTTTTAATATTTGATCACCAGTTTTGAGCTTCACAAGCTCAATGTCTTTGTACAAACCGAAAAGGAAGTTCCTAAAGTTCCTCCCCGATGAAGCAAGCTCTTCACGTTTAATAGCTTGTTTCTCTCCGTGGGGGTCTCCCCCCTTCTTCACAATTACTCTGACTTCTTGAGCTTTATCTCTAGCTGTTGAGACTGTCCAATCTTGAGCAGAGCCTATTTTGTAATTACGCCGTTCTCCAGAATGAGTTTTGTAGTACTGATAAAAGACTACATTTCCTTTGGCTGACACTCTGGCATGAAAGCCTGGGATAGCACCACGGCCATCATCTGAAATGGTGTATGACTTACCTGTAGAGGTAATTCCTGAAATGAGTTGCTGGGTAATCTTTACCTTCATAACAATCCCTGTGTGACTGCTCATAAAATAATCATGTGATTAAATATGTGACTATCAAACAAGAAAAGCAAATTTGGAAGGTGGAACAAATTGAAACAACATGAAACAAATTGAATCAAAATATTATTTAAAAATATTTAAAATCAGCAGCTTAGCATGAAAACAATTTTTCTTTGAAACAACCTGAAACTAGCTGGAGCGCTGCCTAACTGCCTCAAACAAACAAACACCCGTGGCAACAGAAACATTGAGGCTACTTACCTCTCCCGCCATAGGGATTTTTACCAGTTGATCGCAGTTTTCCCGGGTTAAGCGGCGCATGCCCTGCCCTTCTGCTCCCATCACCAGGGCCATTGGGCCGGTGAGGTTGGACTGGTAGAGCTCCTGATCGGTTTCTCCTGCGGTGCCGGTAATCCAGATTCCGCGCTCCTGCAGGTTTTTGAGTGCCCGAGCCAGATTGGTAACAAGAATATAAGGTACCGCTTCTGCGGCTCCGCAGGCTACTTTAGCGGCAGTTGCATTAAGAGGTGCGGATTTATCTTTTGGCGCGATAACCGCCTGCACACCGGCGGCATCGGCTGTACGCAAACAAGCACCGAGGTTGTGTGGGTCCGTTACTCCATCCAGTACCAGCAGGAACGGCTGCTCTTCAAGATTATCCAGCAGTTGATTCAGGTGCTTTTCGTTGTAGGTCTGGATCGGTTTACACAGAGCAACCACACCCTGATGCGATGCACCTTCCACCAGCTCGTCCAGATCACGTTTAGTTGCCACTTCGATCTGGATTTTCAGTTGGGTGGCGGTATCGACCAGGCGCTGCATACGCTCATCGCGACGGCCTTTGAGTATAAGAATACGTTGAACACGGTCGGCGTCTTTTTTCAAAGCCGTGCTAACCGCGTGATGACCGAACAGATGTTCATATTTCATTTTAGCGCTCTCCTACCCAGTCACCGGCCTGTTCTTTAACCAATGTTGTGAGTAACTCGATAAAACCGGGTTCGGCGTTCAGGGCAGGGATATATTTGTACTCTTCACCCCCTGCTTCAATAAAGACATCGCGGTTTTCTATTGCGATCTCTTCCAGCGTTTCAAGACAGTCTGCTGAAAATGCCGGGCAGGTGATCTGGACGGATTTTATGCCTTTTTCCGGCAGCGATTCCAGAGTTTTATCAGTGTACGGCTGCATCCACTCCGCTGGCCCAAAGCGCGACTGGAAGGTAGTCATCCACTCAGTTTCTGCCAGACCCATCTGGGTTGCCAGCAGTTCTGAGGTTTTATGGCACTGAGCCGGGTATGGGTCACCCTTTTCAAAGTATTCCTTGGGAATGCCATGGTAGGAGAGAATCAGTTTATCGGCTTTACCCTGTTCACTCTGGAAGCCTTGGATCTGCTCGGCGAGTACTTCAACATACTTCGGATGGTCAAAGTAGGAGTTCACAATACGGATATCCAGCACTTTGCGCTGTTTCAGCTGGAATTTGGCTACCTGATCATAAACCGGAGCGGTGGTAGTTGCCGAATACTGTGGGTACATCGGTATGAGCAGGACTTTTTGGTAGTGACTTGCGGACAATTTTTCCAGTAGTGGCGTAAGACCCGGATTACCGTAGGTCATCGCTGCGTAAACATCCGGTGCGTGTTCATTACACTGCTGCTGTAATTGCAGTTGTAGACCGGCTACCTGTTTGTCGAGGATCTTACGCATTGGGGAATCATCTTCCCAGATGCTGGCATAAGCTTTGGCGACTTTACCGGGACGGATATTCAGAATGATTCCATTCAGGACCGAAAGCCATAACAGGCGACGCAGGCCTTTGCCTTCGACGACACGACGGTCGGAAAGGAATTCTCTGAGGTAACGTTTTACAGCGCCTGGCTCTGCTTTATCCGGTGTGCCCAGATTGACCAATACGACTGCTGTTTTGCCCGATTCTGTCATTAGCTTTTAAATCCTTAAACTGGAACACGCATTATCCCGAAACTTGTATGAAAAGCCCATACGATGAGGGATTTCAGGCACAAAAAAACCGCACCCGGTCAGGTACGGCTTTTAGAGCTCTTCAGATCAGAAAAACTTATGCGTTTTCCAGACCTGCAAATACTGCATCACGGATATCATCTACAGAACCAACACCCGGTACATATACGTATGCAGGTGCAGAAGCGGCGTCTGTTTCACCCCAGCCTTTGTAATAAGTGATCAATGGTGCTGTCTGATCATGATAAACATTCAGACGGTCACGTACGGTTTCTTCTGCATCGTCGGCACGCTGAACCAGATCTTCACCAGTCACGTCGTCTTTGCCTTCAACCTTAGGTGGATTGAATACAACGTGGTAAGTACGACCAGAACCCGGGTGCACACGACGACCAGCCATACGCTTAACGATCTCTTCGTCCGCTACATCGATCTCAACTACTGCATCGATTTTAACGCCAGCGTCTTTCAATGCATCTGCCTGTGGGATTGTGCGTGGGAAACCATCAAACAGGAAACCTTTTTCGCAATCCGCTTCAGCAATACGCTCTTTAACCAGACCGATGATGATCTCATCGGAAACCAGCTGGCCTGCGTCCATGACTTCTTTAGCTTTCACGCCCAGTGGGGTACCCGCTTTAACTGCAGCACGTAGCATGTCACCAGTAGAGATCTGGGGAATGCTATATTTTTCTGTGATGTACTGTGCCTGAGTACCTTTACCTGCGCCTGGTGCGCCCAGAAGAATAATACGCATACAGGAGACTCCTAATTAAAAGTTTAAAATTGAAAAAACTGTTACCTTGCTGACCCTACTGTTCGGACAGTGGGTATCAGCAACGCTGAATCTGATACAAAAAAACGCTAATGCCGGACAATAACACGCTACCCAAGCCGAACAATTCGACGTTAGCACTACCAATACACAACTTAAGTCCGGCTCGACCCTTTATGGTAAAGGGTCGAGACTACGCAAACCGGCCTCTTAATACAAGGCAGATACGGCTTAACCGGTGTTTCTCATCCCGGCTGAAATCCCCGCCATTGTCACCATTAGCGCCTGCTCCAGACGTTGATCCGGCTGATTCCGATCCCTGTGTAGCAGTTCCGCCTGCAGGAAATGTAGTGGGTCTATATAGGGATTTCGGACATCAATCGATTGCCGGATAACCGGATGATCTTTTAACAGACCCTCCTGCTCTTTGATCTCGTTGATCAAGCCAACCATGTTGCCGAGGCGTTCACGCAGGCTGGAGCCCAGAATGCCCAGCTCCTGTGAAACCAGACGCTCATCGTAGTAAGCAGAGAGCTTACGGTCACTCTTCGCCAGTACCATCTCGAGCATATCGATGGTGGATTTAAAGAACGGCCAGCGCTGATACATCTCTTTCACCAATGTAGCACTTTTGGCATCCAGTGCATCTTCCAACGCATGATCACTGCCAAGCCAGGCGGGTAACATGAGACGAATCTGCGTCCAGGCAAAAATCCATGGGATTGCACGCAGACTTTCTACCCCACCATCCTGACGCCTTTTTGCAGGACGGGAGCCCAGTGGCAGTTTTGCCAGTTCCTGTTCCGGGGTAGCCGCACGGAAATAGGGTACAAACATGGGGTCTTCACGGACAATACTTCTGTAGCCTTCGAGACTGCGAACCGTCATTGATGACATCTGTTCACGCCATGATTCTTCCGGGCCCGGCGCCGGGTCCAGAGTTGCTTCAAGAACCGCGCCGGTACAAAGTTCCAGATTTCGCACAGCCAGATCCGGCATGCCATATTTGAAGCGAATCATCTCGCCCTGCTCGGTCAGACGCAGACTGTGATCAACAGATCCCGGAGGCTGCGCCAGAATTGCGGTGTGGCTTGGACCACCACCACGGCCTACCGTACCACCACGACCATGGAACAAGGTCAGATGTACACCGTGGTCTTTACACAGTTGGGTCAGTCCTTCCTGAGCTTTAAACTGGCCCCAGGCGGCCGCCAGCTGACCAGCATCTTTGGAGGAATCGGAATAACCGATCATCACCTCTTGCTCACCTTCGGTGTAAGCTTTGTACCAGTCCACACTCAGAAGAGCATCGATACAATCACGGGCATTATCCAGATCGTTAAGAGTTTCAAACAGTGGCACCACACGCATATTGTGATTAATGCCCATCTCTCTGAGCAGCAGAATCACCGCCAGAACATCGGATGGGTGGCTTGCCATTGAGATCACATAGGAACCCAGAGCACTTTGTTCTGCATTAGCGACCACCCGGCAGGTATCAATAACTTCCTGCACTTCTGCTGAAGGCGTCCAGCCTTTCGGGAACAGTGGGCGGCGGCTTTGCAGCTCTTTAAGCAAAAAGTTCTGTCTGCCCTCTTCCGACCAGCCGTTATAGGAACCCAGACCATAGAATTGCGCCAGCTCTTCAAACACCTGAGCGTGGCGGTCTGAGCTTTGGCGGATATCCAGTTTCACCAGCGTCAGGCCAAAGCAGGCAATGCGGCGGATAATATCTTCCAGTGCACTGTCGGCAATAATCGACATACCACACTCTTGCAAAGAGCGATGGCAGAGCATCAGCGGTTCAAGCAGATCTTGTTCATGAACATAGACCGGCTCACATGCAGGTATCTCGCCCTTCAGTTGCGCATCCACCCATTTTTTAGTCGCCTTCAGACGTTGACGTACTTCGCTTAACAGTGCCCGGTATGGCTCAGCTGCATCTCCAACACGTTCACGCAGTTCTTTACTGGCATCATACATGGAGAGCTCGGCACGCAATGCGTCGATATCGTTGAGGTACAGATTCGCTGCCATCCAGCGTGACAGCAACAGCACTTCTTCAGTGACCTTGGCGGTTACATTCGGATTACCGTCACGGTCTCCACCCATCCAGGAAGCGAAACGAATGGGGGAGCTGTCCAACGGCAGCTTTTCACCCAGTGTTTCTTCTAACTGAGCATCCAGACGACGCAAGAACTTGGGCACAGCGCTCCACAGGGAGTTTTCTATAACTGCAAAGCCCCATTTAGCCTCATCAACCGGTGTTGGCCTTTGCTGACGGATCTCATCGGTATGCCAGATCTGGCGAATCAGTTCATCAAGTCGATGCTGAGCCTCTGTATCTCCACGGTCTAAACGGCATAGACAATCGGCAATATCATCGTATTTCTGGATCAGGGTACGGCGGTTTACTTCTGTAGGATGGGCAGTGAGCACCAGATCAATATGGGTTTCTGCCAGCGTTTGAGCTATCTTTTGTGGGCCGAAGCCCTTCTGACGCAGTTGTGCAAACAGCGTACACATAGAATCCGGTGTGCATACATCTTTAACTTCCAGATGACGTCTAACCCGGTGGTGTTCTTCGGCGATATTGGCCAGGTTGAGGAATTGGGTAAATGCACGCGCTAATGGCAGTACATCATCCTCTTTCAGGTCGTGCAGTGCTTTTAACAGCTCTTCATGTTCCGGCTGTTCCTCACTGCGCCCTTCCTTAGCCAGTTTACGAACATTTTCTATCTTCTCCAGAAACTCGCTGCCCAGATGGGATTCAATTGTCTCACCCAGACTGGTTCCGAGCATGCGGACATCATCACGTAATGCTTCGTGCAGATCGGTCATGTAGCCCCCTCATATGCGCTAAAAATAGCAATCTGAAAGTCGTTTAATTCCGATGCTACCTCATTAGGGAGAAAAATATATAGTTAATTCAGCAAATTAAATGCTAGACGGGCGGGAAACTTTTAGAGTGGTTTAAAGCGAAAGGGTTCGATTTTCCAGGAGCGCTTGTAGACGTTTTAGCTGCTCTTCTGCCCGCTGCTCGTCGTTATACACGATGTTTTCCTGGGGCCGGGTAGCTCCCTGTAGCTTAATTTCGATGCGAAAGTTTTCTTCCACTTTCGTACCGTAATCGTAGGCATATTCAAGGCTGGTGATTTGACCGAAGCTATAACGGCGATACTCACTGCCCGTGACAATCGCGACTGAATCCGACTGTTGATCCACCAGCAGTTTAGGGACACCACCGAGATCAGCCGAAACATAAAAACCTTCCGCTTCAAGGCGTTTGATCTGGTTATTCGTCCGCTGCCAGTTCCAATAGGCAAGTACCGCGATAACCACCGCAGCCAGAATAAACCAGTGAAGATTACTCATTTACAGGCCCTCTTTTTTGGCCTGATCCCAGAAAGCATCCAGTTCCTGAAGGGAGTAGTCCTGCCAGTCTTTCCCGGAGGCACGAATTTTATCTTCTATAAATCCGAAACGTCGCTCAAATTTACTGTTGGTGCTGCGTACTGCATCTTCAGGGTTAACCCCGAGATGACGTGCCAGATTCACCTGCGCAAAGATCATATCGCCCATTTCATCAAGTACGGCGGCTTTATTGCCCGACTTAATCGCTTCTCGCACTTCCTGAAGCTCTTCTTCAATCTGGTCCAGCACATCTTCGGCGTTGTCCCAGTCGAAGCCGACTTGAGCTGCACGTTTTTGCAACTTTGCGGCTCGGGAGATCGCCGGTAATGCTCTTGGCACATCATCGAGAACTCTGCTGTCGCCTGTTTCACCTTTGGCGTCGCGTTCCTGCTGTTTGATCGCTTCCCAGTTCGCTTTTATCTGCTGTTCTGAGAGTTCCTGATTACTATGGGAGTGCAGAGTGCCGTCCGGGAACACATGAGGGTGCCTGCGGATTAACTTGGCAACCAGATTTGAGACGATAGAGGAGAAATCGAAAGACTGCTCTTCTTTGCCCAACTGAGCATAAAAGATAACCTGAAACAGCAGATCGCCCAGCTCATCATTCAGGTGAGCCCAGTCAGCCTGCTCGATCGCATCTGCGACTTCGTAGGCTTCTTCCAGTGTATGGGGAACGATGGTTGCGAAGGTTTGTTTCAGATCCCAGGGGCAGCCGGTTTCCGGATCTCTTAGTCGTGACATCAAATAGATCAGGTCATCGATTGTGTAATCCGCCAAAACCAGCTCTCCTGTATTGTTACTCGGTTATAAACTCACGCCACTGCGCTGTCGGTGAACTTCCATAACGTTGGGCACCTGATTAATCTTATCCATCATTTTACCCAGCAGATCCAGACTACTGATCTCTACGGTCAGAGTCAGGCGCGCCATGTTGTCATGTTTATCCGAGAGAGTGTTTGCTGCAATAATATTGACGCTTTCTGTTGCCAGCACCAACATCACATCACGCAGCAGACCGGAACGGTCAAACGCTTCGATATAGATATCAACTGGGTAGGTGGTTTCACCCTCTTCACCCCAATCTACTTCGATAATACGTTCCGGTTCACGCTCTTGCAGTTGAATCAGGTTTACACAGTCTTCCCGGTGCACTGAGACACCGCGCCCCTGCGTTATATAACCAGAAATCGGATCGCCCATAATAGGCTTACAACAGGTTGCCATAGTCGTGAGCAGGCTGCCCACGCCACGAATACGAATACCTTCTGAGGAAGCTTCCAGCTCTTTAGAGACAGGCAGTTCCAGATCCAGCTGCTCTTCCTGCTCATCTGCAAGAATCTGACGTTGTGCAGAGTTTATGATCTGCGATAGACGAATATCACCTGCACCCAACGCCGCAAACATATCTTCTTCAGTTTTAAAGTTCAGCTCATTGCTGATGTTAAGCAGGTCCAGCTCTTCCTGATCCAGTGCCAAACGGCGGAACTCTTTGGTGACAATCTGTCGACCCGCGTCCGCATTCTGCTCTTTAGCCTGGAGCTTAAACCAATGGGCCACCTTAGCGCGAGCCCGGGCAGTGTTTACAAAACCCAGGTTGCTGTTAAGCCAGTCACGTCTTGGGCGCTCTTCATTGGAGGTCATTATTTCAACCTGATCGCCAGTATGCAGGCGACGGTTTAATGGCACGATCCGGCCATTAATTTTCGCTCCACGACAGCGATGTCCTATCTCTGTGTGCACCCGGTATGCAAAATCCACAGGCGTAGCACCATGCGGCATATCAATAACATGCCCATCCGGGGTAAAGATGTACAGACGATCCTGCGCCACATCTCCACGCAGCATTTCACCAAACGCTTCGCTTTCACCCAGATCATCGTGCCACTCAAGAACCTGACGTAACCAGGCAATTTTATCTTCGTAAGCGTCACTATTGGGTTTAGTATCCGTACCCTTATAAAGGTGGTGAGCACAAACACCCAGTTCAGCTTCTTCATGCATTTCAAAGGTACGGATCTGAATTTCCAGGACTTTGCCGTCCGGCCCAAACACCGCGGTATGTAAAGAGCGATAACCATTCGGTTTCGGGGATGCGATGTAATCATCAAATTCGTGAGGAATGTTGCGCCATAAACCGTGAACAATACCAAGAACCGCATAGCAATCGCGGCTTTGCGGGACAAGGATACGAACGGCACGGACATCATAAACCTGACTGAAATCGATGTTCTTGCGCTGCATCTTCCGCCAGATACTGTAGATGTGTTTGGCGCGACCGTTCACTTCCGCTTCTATGCCCATACGATCGACTTCGTATTCTAGCTTTTCGACCACGTTGTCGATGTAATCCTGGCGGTCCAGACGTTTACCGTCCAGTAATTTGGCAATGTGCTTGTAGTCATTCGGTTTCAGGTAGCGGAAGGAAAGATCTTCCAACTCCCATTTGATATGACCAATACCCAGTCGGTGCGCAAGCGGGGCATAGATATCAAAAACCTCGCGGGCAACCAGATAACGTTTACGTCGGGTACCGTCTTTAACACCTCGGATCGCACAAGTGCGCTCTGCAATTTTGATTAACGCCACCCGGACATCATCAATCATTGCCACCAGCATTTTACGCACGTTGTCCATCTGGGTTGTTTCGCTGCCCAGAACATTGTCATCAAAACGTGGGTTTTTGCGGCTACCAATCGCCGCCATCTGCAAGACGCCTTTGATCAGTTTGGATATTGGTTTACCAAACTGCTTTTTAACGCGATCAATGGGGAGTTTACGTTCTCTTACCGCACGGTAGAGAATCGCTGCGATGATGGTGTCCCGGTCCTGATGCAGCTCAGCCAGGATCTGTGCCATTTCCAGTCCGGTACGGAAACAGTCATGGGTATTCTCCGCCCAGACATCTTCTGAACTGGAAACTCTTTGTTGTGCGCTTTTTGCGGCTTCGCAGGCACGACGAATTTCATCCAGATCTTCAATCTCTGTCAGGTCCTGCAGATGCTCTAGCCACAAGTCCAGATCTACTGACCCGTCCTGACGAATTGGCTGTTCCTGTCGAACCTTTACCATGATGACAATACCGCTCTAAATCTGCTGCTAAAATCCATGCAATCTTTTTTTCTTATTAGTCTGCCAAATAGATAGGGTTAAAAACCCTTTTTTCAAGGCCGCCCATTTCCAAGGGCGCCCTATTTTAAGGTTTCCTAAAGGAAATCGCTAATCAACTTATTGCTCAGACAAACTCAGGTGCACATTAGCAAAAGTCCGACCAACTTTGCAGGCAATAAAAAAGCCCCAAACAGGGGCTTATTTATGACGTATTAAGCTGCGTATTTAGTTGAAGACACCGGTTGAAAGGTATCGATCTCCACGGTCACAAATAATGCAGACGATAACTGCATTATTTACCGACTCCGATAATCTCAGAGCACCCGCGACAGCCCCGCCAGACGAGACGCCACAGAAGATACCCTCTTTCTGAGCCAGCTTACGCATGGTCTCCTCAGCTTCCTGTTGCGAGATATCGATAACTTTATCAACGCGCTTCTCATTAAATATTTCCGGTAAATATTCCTTAGGCCAGCGACGAATTCCTGGGATCTGAGCACCTTCAGCCGGCTGTAAACCAACAATCTCGACTGCTGAATCTTGCTCTTTTAAGAAGCGAGATGTCCCCATAATGGTGCCGGTAGTCCCCATGGAGCTGACAAAATGAGTAATTTTACCCTGTGTCTGTTCCCAGATTTCCGGGCCAGTTCCCTGATAATGTGCTTCTGGGTTATCCATGTTAGAGAACTGATCCAACACAATGCCTTCACCCTGTTCCTGCATGGCTAAAGCAAGATCGCGAGCGCCTTCCATGCTCTCTTCTTTTGTCACGGTGATCAGTTCTGCGCCATATGCAGTCATTGAAGCTTTACGCTCGGCGCTGCCGTTATCCGGCATGATCAGCTTCATTTTATAGCCTTTAATGGCAGCAGCCATCGCTAGAGCAATACCGGTATTTCCAGATGTCGCTTCGATTAATGTATCACCGGGTTTAATCTGCCCCCGTGCTTCTGCACGTTGGATCATGCTTAATGCTGGGCGGTCTTTCACAGAACCTGCAGGGTTATTGCCTTCTAACTTACAAAGTATGACATTGCCATTGTCCTGCCCAATGCGTTGCAGGCGAACTAATGGGGTTTTACCAACATAGTCCTCTATTGTTGGAAACTGGGAACTCATGGAAATCACCGCTTTTAGATATTAATAGTAATAAAAAAGGAATTTTTTATTACATATAGATAGATTGAAAATTTTACCGATGGTTCCTTCAAATAACAAGAAACCTACGAGGCATCATTCCTGTAGTGATGTAACTATCTTAATTTCACTTTCCAGGGTTTTATGTACCGGACACCTGTCAGCGATTTCCAATATTCGCTTACGCTGTTCCGCCGTCAAGGAACCTGATAACAGAATATTGCGCTCAAACTGGTCAATTTTGCCGTTATTCGTCTGGCAGTTTTCACAGTCCTGAGCATGGACTTTACTGTGGCTGACATCGACCTGAACGCTATCCAGTGGGATCTTTTTCTGCCTTGCATACATACGGATTGTCATGGATGTACAGGCCCCCAGACCTGCAGCCACAAGTTGATAAGGTGTTGCTCCCAGGTACTTACCGCCATAACTGACCGGCTCATCCGCCACTATATGGTGTCCACCAGCACTGATGTCCTGGGTGAAACTGTTTGGATCAGCCTCTATAACACGCGTAATCCCTTCTGGTGCCTGCATCATTTTTGGCAACAGATTGACGGCTATGTAACGCTGAGCCCAGGCAGATATCATTTCAGCAGCATATTCGGCATCTTCTGCACGGGTCAGCAAATGATCGGCATCATCCAAGGTGACAAAGCTTTTAGGGTGTTTAGCCATCTGAAATAACTGCGCTGCGTTATCTATAGCAACGGTTTCATCCAGTGGCGCATGCATAACCAACAACGCTTTTTTCAACTGACTGACATGCTGCTCAAGTGAGACAGCGGCAATATCTTCTATAAAAGACTTTTTAATGGTGAAGGTCCGTCCGGCCAGCTCCACCTGATCCTCGCCTTTATCACATATATCACTGACTTTATGGCTGAAGTTATGTAACACATGCTCAGGCTCAGCAGGAGCGCCAATAGTGACTACCGCTTTAGATTCAGGCATTGAGGAAGCCGCTGCCAGTACCGCAGCGCCACCAAGGGAATGCCCAATCAAAAGTTGAGGGGCTGAATACTTCTCTCGGAGATAATCCGCTGCTTGCAATAGATCACTGACATTAGAGCTGAAACCTGTGTTGGCAAACTCTCCGCCTGAATGACCTAACCCTGTAAAGTCAAAACGTAATACCGCAATACCCAGAGATGAAAGCCGCTGGGCGATTCTCCGAGCAGCGGGAATATCTTTGGAACAGGTAAAACAATGTGCAAACAATGCATAAGCCACCGGTGTTCCTGATGGCAGATCCAAACGAGCCGCGAGGGTTGCTCCGTTATGACCTGAAAACTCCAGACGTTCTGATTTCACGACATTTCTCCTGAATCGCTCCTTTGAGGCCACTAAGAGTATTAGCGAAGTCCTCTTGAGGCTCCAGTGATTAATTCCTATCAGGGAGATAGGCAGGATTTATCACTTTATTTTCATTTCTTAATCCCTTTGAGTTTCACGCCAAAAGCAATCTACTTATAATTGGCTATCGCCTGAAACTCAGGCATCACTATTATTGAACGGGAATTGAGGAATGATGATGTTTGAACTCCCGAAACTTGACCTGAAAAACAACGTTTCCAGTGAAGAGTGGAAAACACGGGTTGATCTGGCTGCATGTTACCGACTGGTAGAAGATCAGGGTTGGGGAGATCTGATCTACACCCACATTTCCGCGAAAGTACCGGGCACAGAACACTATCTGGTCAACGCCTTTGGATTATCCTTTGACGAGGTAACCGCATCCAACTTGGTAAAAGTGGATCTGCAGGGCAACATTCTGGATGACACGCCCTTTGAGATTAACCCTGCCGGGTTTACCATCCATAGCGCCGTTCATGAGGCTCGTGACGATGCTCATTGCGTCATTCACCTACACACTAATGCCACTATCGCAGTTTCAACACTGAAAGAAGGCCTGCTACCTTTGAGTCAGTACTCCTGTTTTTCACTTTCATCTTTGGGTATCCACGGTTATGAAGGTCTGGCGGTTGATCCGCAGGAGAAAGCTCGTCTGCAGGAAGATATGAGTGACAACAACCATTTACTCTTGCCTAACCACGGAGCGTTAACCGTGGGCCCGACAGTAGGTGATGCGTTTATGCGCATGTATGATCTGCAACGTGCCTGTGAAATTCAGTTAATGATCCAGTCCACAGGTCAGGAAGCTATTCCTGTAGCTCCGGATATTGTGGAAGGGATATTCCGCCAAGCCAAGGTCGTGCATTCCGGTTCTACCGGCGGCCAGAAATCCTGGCCTGCTATGTTGCGAAAAGCCTACCGTCTGAACCCAGGCTTTGCAGAATAAAACGTGCCCCATTTATTAAGGTTTAAGAATGAAGATTAATCGCGTAGAAATTTTCGATATACACTGCCCGGATCGCCCGATGTGGAATCCTGTTTTTGTACGGGTGCATACAGATGAGGGAATCAGTGGCGTAGGTGAAGCGGGTCTTGCTTATGATCTGGGGCACAGTGCTGCAGCAAACATGATCAAAGAGTTCGCAGAAGAGATGCTGCTGGGTCGCGATCCATTCCAGACAGAAGACCTCTGGAACCTGATGCTGCGCGGCAGTTTCTGGGGTTTAGGCGGCGGCCCAATCATCTATTCAGCAATGAGCGCAATCGATACAGCGCTTTGGGATATTAAAGGCAAAGCGCTTGAATTACCCGTTTACCAACTGCTGGGTGGTAAGGTTAACGATAAACTACGGACCTATGCCAGTCAGCTGCAATTTGACTGGGATGAAAATTTCGCTGCACTGGTTCAACCAGAAGATTACGCTCGCGCAGCCGAGAAGGCCGTGGCAGAAGGTTATGATGCCGTTAAAGTTGATCCAATTATGTACGACGACAAGGGTGAGACCCACTTTGACCGTACCAAGCTGATCACTCCAAAAGAGATGCGCTTATATCGTGCCAGACTGATGGCAATCCGTGAAGCGGTTGGTGAAGATGTTGATATCATCTTTGAATGCCATAGTTTACCAGGTGCCTCAACAGCGATTCAGTTGGGAGAATTAGTTGAAGAAGCTCGCTGCATGTACTTTGAAGAACCGGTTAATTACCTGAATTCCGAACTGCACAAACGTGTGGCAGATAAGGTTAATGTACCGATTGCCGGGGGTGAGCGTCTTTATAACCGCTGGGGTGTACGACCTTACCTGGAAGACCAGAGCCTGGATGTCTTACAACCAGATATCGGCCTTTGTGGTGGTTTCACTGAAACCAAAAAGGTGTGTGATTATGCTGATGTTTATGACGTTCGTATTCAAGCACATGTTTGTGGTGGGCCGGTTGCAACCGCTGCATCTTTGCACCTGGAGACCGCCATTCCAAACTTCCTGATCCACGAGCATCACACTTACGCGATTAAAAAGTGGAATCGTGAATTGTGTATTCAGGACCCTCAACCCGTTGATGGTTTCTTCCAGGCTCCGGATGTTCCTGGCATCGGCATTGAGCTGAATGACGAAGTTGTAAAACGCTCGCCGCATATGGAAGTAAAATAGTTAGCAAGCTAACGAATCAATTAAAAAGGCTCCACATGGAGCCTTTTTAATTTATAACCCATAGAGTTGCAGCGCCGTATCATGAAGTAATAACTCTTTTTCAAAGCCTTTGAACTTCATCTCCTTACAGTAACGCTGCCAGAGATCAGGATAAGAACAGGATAATTCTGATACAGGGAAATTACTCGCTAACATTACCCGGGTAAGACCAAACTGACGGGTGATGAAGTTGATATAGGGTTTTACCGATTCAGCCGTCCACTCCCGCTCCTGCATCTCCCAGCCTGAACATTTCACATAACAATGAGGATGGTGAGCCAAAGCGGTTATGGAATCCATCCATACCTGTGATAATGATGATGGTAAGCCTGCATGATTGATCACTACCTTCAGATCCGGTGTTTGCTCGAGTACACCAGTAAACTTTGTGACCGCATTTTGATCCTCCAGAGAAAACTGAGATTCAAAGATCAAACCCTGCTGTTGCAGTAATTGCAGATTAGCTACGAAAGTTTGGTTATCAAAAAGGGCACGGGCCTGTTCGTCGAGAATATAACGAATGCCAACAAGTGATTCATATTCAAGTAGATGCAGGAGCTGCTGACTGAACCCTTCTGAGGTCAAATCAGCATAAGCGACGGTTCTGTATGGAAGAGTGCAATGCTCTACCAGCCACTTTAGTTCTCGCCAGGGCTGCTGATTATCGAAGCCAGCCTCAATATGCACAAAACCTGCTAGAGTCATTTTGTCCGGTAAAGTGAGATCTGATTCTGAATAGTTTTTACGGATCTGGGCTTTATCCGGCCAGGCGGGAGGATATTCTGGTTTCAACCAGTCGTAGTTGCCCTGTTCGAGATCAAACAGATGCAGGTGGGGGTCAATTATCTCCATTATTGCTCCCTTACCGGGTCATTATTGTGCTGTATAGCCACCATCAATAACCTGAAGGCTACCGGTTATAAAGGCTGCTTCATCACTGGCTATAAAGGCCACCAGAGAAGCAACTTCTTCAGGCTGCCCTATTCTGCCCAAAGGTTGCAAGCTGGCTTCGTCTTTATGCACGGCGTTTTTATCCGCACCTGAACGCTCACAATATCGATCAATAGCCTGGTGATAAAGCGGTGTTTCAATGGTTCCCGGGCAAACTGCATTGGCACGAATACCATACTGAGCGTAATCCAGTGCGGTTGTCTTAGCCATGGAGGCCAAGGCCGACTTGCTCAGGTTGTAAGCAAAGGAATTAGGCTTACCGACAAGTGACTGGTCCGATCCAATCAATACGATAGAACCACCCTGCTGTATGCGCATGAAAGGCAGAACCGCTTTAAGCAGATAATAGGTCCCATTAACGTTAATGGACATCAATTGCTCAAACTGCGCTTCTGAGGTTTCTTCAATGTTGGCAGAAAGGTGGATTCCGGCATTTGAAACTACTACATCAATACGACCAGCCTTAGCTATGACCTCATCAACTGCCGCTGTTACCTGATCGGACTTAGAAACATCGCACGAGATAAATTCACCTTGATCGGATGTGTGCAGATCAAGATTAAATACCCGGAACCCATCCGCCAGAAAACGCTGCACAACAGCCAGACCAATTCCTGCGGAACCGCCGGTTACTAAACACACTTTCTGCATATGCATTTCCTAGTTATCCCTCTGCAACCACAAAGGCTACAATGTACTCTTTCTCATCACTGTAGCTTATTTGAATATTGGCGATACCAAGTTCACTAGCTCTATCTGCCGCACCACCGTTTAGAGCAACCAAAGGCCTGCCCAATTCACCTTTATCAATCTCGATGTGATGCCAACTGACACCTCGGCCTATACCTGTCCCTAATGCTTTGGTTACCGCTTCTTTGGCAGCAAAGCGTTTCGCAAGGAATCTCGCTGGCTGTTTTTCCGCAGAAAAAAGCGCCTGCTCTCGAGATGTCAGAATTCTCTCAGCTAATTTAGGTGTCCGCTCCAGAGCCTGTTCAATACGACTGATCTGCAGAATATCGGTGCCAACACCCAGTATCATTTTTGCAGCGCATCCCGCTTATGCTGAATTCTGGATTGAGCCTGCAGCATAATCTGCTTCATTTCTGCAACCGCTTCTTTAAGTCCCACAAACAATGCTCTGGCTACAATGCCATGCCCGATATTCAACTCATTAAGCTCAGGAATTTCAGCGATCTGCTCAACGTTATGATAGTGCAGGCCATGACCAGCATTTACAATCACGCCCTTCTGATAAGCATAAGATGCCGCAGCCTGAATTCTTTGTAACTCAGCGGCTTGCTCCTGAGCAGTTTCAGCATCGGCGTATGCACCTGTGTGCAGTTCAATAACCGGGGCACCACAACGAATTGTTGCATCTATCTGTGCTGGCTCCGGGTCAATAAACAATGAGGCTTCAATCCCGGCATTGGCTAAACGCTCACAGGCTTCTTTGATACGTACTTCCTGACCAAGAATATCCAGACCGCCTTCGGTCGTCAGTTCTTCTCTTTTCTCAGGTACCAGGCAACAGTGAGCAGGTTTCACTTTTTCAGCAATCGAGAGCATTTCCTCAGTGACGGCCATCTCCAGATTCATTCGTGTCTGGAGCGTTTCATTCAAAATATATACATCACGATCAAGAATATGACGACGATCTTCTCGAAGATGGATAGTTATACCATCAGCACCTGCCTCTTCTGCCAGAGCTGCGGCTTGAACAGTATCGGGATAACGGGTTCCTCGGGCCTGGCGAATCGTTGCAATATGGTCAATATTGACACCCAGTAAAAGGCGGGATGGTTCTATCACTCTTGTGTGCTCCTTACATTTTCTGAAACAGATCACGACTGCGCAAAGGCTTAAAATTTAAGGCCCGATCAATCAACTGACGCATCAGTCGTTTCGCTGCCCGTTTTGTCTGGATCTCATTATAGTCATCTTCAGCGATGGCCATAAGGTGGCTGCCGTAAAAACAGCTCGGTTTCTGATGTTCTGCAACCTGGCTTACTGGCCTGAAACCTGTTTCCGCTTCATAGAGATAAACCTGATCAGCTACTTTCTCATTCAGGTCTGGCATCAAACCTAACTCAGTCAATAATCTATGTTCAAAGGTCCGTAATGCCCCCTCTATATCCTCTTCAGATAACAGCTCATTAAGCACATATTGATAGAAAACATAAAGTTGTGGATGAGGATCAAAAGGCAGCATCAAACGATCTAACAGCTCGTTAACATACAACCCGCAGAGAAGAGCATTGCCTTTTAATAGAAGGGTTGGTGCAACAGGCTCTGCTGTTAACAGAGATTTCAGTTCCGAACGCCCTCCCCAGCTAATCTGGAGAGGGACAAAGGATTGAATCGAAGATCGTAATTTAGAATTTGGCCTGCGGGCACCTTTGGCAACCGCAGAAACACGGCCGTGTTCCAGAGTAAAAAAATCAACCAGCAGGCTGGTATCTCTGTAGGGGCGACTATGAAGTACGTAAGCGGCTTTCTGCTCTGCGGCCATTCAATGAATATCAGTTATCGTTATAACCTAAACTGCGCAGGGCACGTTCGTCATCCGCCCAACCGCGGCGCACTTTAACCCAAAGGTTTAGCATCACTTTGCTTTCAAACATGCGTTCCATATCCAGACGAGAATCTCTGCCAATAGTTTTGATACGTTCGCCTTTATCGCCAATCACTATTCGCTTCTGCCCATCTCTTTCCACTAGGATCAGGGCTGAGATATGCAGAACGCCTTTTTTGTCATGTTTGAACTCTTCAATCTCTACCGTTGTGCCATAGGGCACTTCGTCGCCGAGATTACGCATCAGTTTTTCACGGACCATTTCAGCGGCCATGAAACGCGAGCTTTTATCGGTGAGCTGATCTTCCGGAAAATGGTGCATGCCTTGCGGAATATGTTTGGCTATGGCGGCTTCCAGCTCTTCAACATTATGCCCCTGCTTAGCTGAAATAGGGACCAGCTCGGCAAATTCCATACGCTCAGCATGACTCTGCATCTGCGGCAAAAGCGTACCTTTATCTTTCAGCACATCCACTTTATTGACTGCCAGAATCACTGGACAACGGGCATGTTTAACCTTGTCCAGCACCATCTGGTCTTCTTCAGTCCAAGCAGTTCTGTCCACGATAAAAACAATCAGATCCACATCTCTTAAAGCATCTGAAGCCGCTTTGTTCATATAACGGTTTAGAGCTTTTTTGCCTTCATCTTTATGCAAACCCGGGGTATCAACGTAGACAATTTGCAGTTCGCCTTCTGTCTTGATTCCCATAATCTGATGACGGGTGGTTTGTGGCTTACGCGATGTGATACTCAGTTTTTGACCAAGAATGTGATTCATTAACGTAGATTTGCCCACGTTAGGACGACCTACTATCGCTACAAAACCACAGCGTTGATCGGTATTTTTCGGCTCCAGCCAATGCGATAAGTCTTCAGCCATCTTTTTTCTCCACTAGTAGATTAGCTAAAGCACATTTAGCTGCTTCCTGTTCTGCCTGACGCCGACTACTACCCGAACCTTTCGCGGCAGAATCAAGGCCTGATACCAGACATTCAATATAAAAAATTTGTGAATGCGCCTCACCGTCTACTTTCGTAAGTTCATACTGCGGCAAAGGCAAACGTCGTGACTGCAGAAACTCCTGCAATCGGGTTTTAGAATCTTTCAGAGATTCATTTAAGTCGATTGAATCCAGACGCTGAGCAAACCAGCTGAGAATAAACCCTCTGGCAGTTTCCATGTCGCTATCGAGATAAATTGCGCCAATGATCGCTTCAACTGCATCCGCCAGGATTGAATCACGGCGGTAACCACCACTTTTTAATTCACCACTACCGAGACGCAGGTAATCGCCTAACCCCAGTTCTCTTGCAACTTCAGATAAGGTAACCCCCTTAACAAGGCGGGCACGCAAGCGACTCAGCTCCCCTTCTTTAGCAGTAGGGAAACGCACAAACAAGTCATCTGCAATTACAAAATTAAGGATGGAATCGCCCAGAAACTCCAGGCGCTCGTTATTTTTCTTACCACAACTTCTATGAGTCAACGCTAACTCAAAAAGCTGGATATCTGAAAAATCGTGCCCGATTTTCCGGGCTAAATCTGTGACTGGTTTTATCAAGGTGCGATAGCTTCGTACTGTTTTTCAAATTTAACCATGGCATCCACATTAAAGAACATGGGTACACGTACTTCGTAGTCAAGGTAAAAAGTTATAACGCCCTCTTTTCTACGTATAATTAAAGCTTCATTTGGGAGTTTAATTTGGTTTACCGTCCACTTTTTCCGAAGATCCCTCTGCATACCCTTTGGACCTTTCTCAAGCTCATCATCGTTTTGAATTACTCCAGTCAAAACAGAGTCTACCGTCATATAGTCCATATATGCCGGATAAAGTTTAAATGCTACCGAAAAAAATGTACCCGCTACAATTAACACCACTAGGATGGAAAGAAATGATGCACCTTTCTGCTTACGGCGAACATTAGTCATCAGATTCTCCTTATTCAATCACACGTACATTGCTGAAGGACGGCACGCTGAAAAATGATTTCCAGTGCATCCAGACTGCAAACGCTTTTCCTACAACCTGCTCATCGGCTACAAAGCCCCATGCACGACTGTCTTTACTATTATCCCGGTTATCCCCTAAGACAAAATACTTTCCTTCTGGAACAACCCATTCCTGGTTTTGCGATGGCCAGCGAGTATCCTGATATATAAAATGTTCCATCCCCTGAAGGTTTTCAATAAACGAAAGCCCGTAAGGGTTACCCGGTGGAATTTCTGGCAATTGCGTTTGCTCCTGCAACTCCCCATTGATGAACAACTTCTTATTCTGGTAACGAATAACATCACCTGGTACACCAACAACCCTCTTAATAAAGTTGATGCTCGGATTTTCAGGATACTTAAATACCATTACATCTCCCCTTTCTGGGGAGTTCATAGCAATTACTTTAGTATTAAGTACCGGTAAACGAAAGCCGTAATGGAATTTATTCACCAGAATAAAATCGCCAACTTTCAAGGTTGGGAGCATGGACCCAGAAGGAATTTGAAAAGGTTCGACCAGAAATGAACGCAGTATCAGGACAATCAGCAATACCGGAAACAATGATCTCCCAGTATCAATCAAACCAGACTCTTTATGGATTTCCTCGAGCACAGCTTCCGGTAACACATCGGAACCCAGGCTCGATTTAGCTTCATCAATGCGACGTTCACGAACCGGAGCAAGTGAAAACCTGTCGTAGAGCCAAATCAATCCAGAGACAAAAGTCAGTACAACCAGGATTAGAGCAAAATCAAAATCCATCTAAAAACAGCCTTTCCAAAATTAGTTATCTACTTTAAGTACAGCCAGGAAAGCATCCTGTGGAATTTCCACGCTGCCAACCTGCTTCATCCTTTTCTTACCTTCTTTCTGTTTCGCCAACAGTTTCTTCTTACGGCTTACATCACCACCATAACATTTGGCCAAAACATTCTTACGTAATGCTTTCACTGTTGTACGGGCTATAACCTTACCACCCAATGCAGCCTGAATAGCCACATCGAACATCTGGCGAGGAATAACCTCTTTCATTTTTTCACACAGCTGACGACCCCGATACTGGGCATTATCACGATGCAGGATCAAAGCCAGAGCATCAACCTTATCGCCATTGATCAGAATATCCATGCGTACCAGCTTCGCAGGTTCAAAGCGTATGAAATTATATTCGAGAGAGGCATAACCACGGCTAACGGATTTCAGCCGATCAAAGAAATCCAACACGACTTCGGCCATCGGCAACTCATAGGTCACCTGCACCTGATTACCCACGTAATTCATTTTTTTCTGGATGCCGCGTTTTTCAACACACAGTCCGATCACTTGTCCCAGGTAATCCTGAGGTACCAGGATATTCGCCTCTACTATCGGCTCGCGCATCTCATTGATAGAGGTAGGGTCCGGTAGCTTGGAAGGGCTGTCGATATAAGTAATGTCACCATTATTCATTTCCAGCTCATACACTACAGTAGGGGCGGTAGTGATCAGATCAAGATCGTATTCACGCTCAAGTCGCTCTTGAATAATTTCCATGTGCAACATGCCAAGGAAACCACAACGGAAACCGAAACCAAGCGCATCAGATGTTTCAGGTTCAAAAAACAGAGAAGCATCGTTCAACGTTAATTTGTCTAGCGCTTCACGGAAATCCTGATAGTCATCTGAGCTGGTTGGGAATAAGCCGGAGTATACTTGCGGCTGTACTTTCTGGAACCCAGGCAGACTTTCTACATCTGGGGTTTTCACATGAGTTAAAGTATCACCTACAGGCGCACCGTGGATATCCTTAACACCTGCGACTACAAAGCCTACTTCACCGGCACGCAACACTCCTGTCTGTTTCTGTTTCGGAGTAAAGATACCTACTGATTCTGCTTGGTAGTTCTGCCCGGTAGACTTCACCAGAATCTTATCTTTTTTCTGAAGAGTGCCCTGGGTTACACGAACAAGGGATACGACTCCAAGGTAGTTATCAAACCAGGAATCTATAATTAACGCCTGCAAAGGGGCATCAACATCACCAGTTGGGGGCGGCACATCCTTCACCAACTGTTCCAGAACATCTTCAACACCCAGACCGCTTTTTGCAGAACAGGGAACGGCTTCATCCGCGTCGATACCTATAACTTCTTCAATTTCAACGCGAACACGTTCTGGCTCAGCCTGAGGCAGATCCATTTTATTAAGGATTGGAACAACTTCCAGACCTTGTTCAATCGCTGTATAGCAGTTAGCTACCGACTGTGCCTCTACACCCTGAGCGGCATCAACAATAAGAAGAGCACCTTCACAGGCAGCAAGAGATCGGGAGACTTCGTATGAGAAATCCACGTGGCCTGGAGTATCGATAAAGTTCAGCTGGTAAGTCTTACCATCTTTAGCTTCGTAATTGAGAGTTACGCTTTGCGCCTTAATCGTAATACCACGCTCACGCTCCAGATCCATAGAGTCCAGAACCTGGGCTTCCATCTCACGATCACTTAAGCCACCACACATCTGGATGAAACGATCAGCCAAAGTAGACTTGCCGTGATCGATATGGGCGATGATGGAAAAGTTTCGAATATGATCGAGATTGCTCACGTGTAGGGCACCGTTCTATATAACTCGCGGAAAACGCGGAATTTTACAGCATTTACCGAACAGGAGCTATGAAAAAGGAGGCTTTAGCCTCCTATTTAAATCGACTGTTCCTGATTGTTTATTCTGGGATTTTAACCGGAATAAACATAGGGCTGCCTCGTCTCACAATCCGCATAGGTACAGCTTTGCCTGCTTGTAGGGATACCGAGATCATATTAAATGAACGAACTGAAGTAACATTCTCACCATTCAGCATCGTAATCACATCTCCAGCCATTAAACCTGCATCCGCTCCCGGCCCCTGTTTAACACTTTTAACAATGACCCCTGAAGCAACCTGCCATTGTTTCTTTCTTTCAGGATCCAGCTCTGCAACATCAAGATTAAGAGGATTATCACTACCTGGGACGGGTTGTTGCTGCACGCGCGCGATCTCATCCTGATGAGGTAAAAGGCCTATTTTAACGCCAATGATTTTCTTCTTACCTGAACGGACTATTTCTACTCGTGCAGTTTCACCCGGTTTCACCCGACCTACAAAATGTGGCAAATCCGAGGATAGATTAACTTCACTACCTTCAAATTTCAGAATGACATCACCTTCCTGCAAGCCTGCCTCTTCAGCCGGACTCCCCGGCAGAACTTTAGCAATAAGAGCACCGGCCGGTTTTTCCAAACCAAACGATTCAGCGAGATCACGGTTAACCTCCTGAATGATTACACCCAGCCAACCCCTGGTAACAAAACCGTCTTCTTTTAATTGATCCGCAACATCCATTGCCACATCAATTGGTATCGCAAAAGACAGCCCCATAAAGCCACCTGAACGGGTATAGATCTGTGAGTTGATACCAACGACTTCACCATTAAGATTAAAAAGAGGGCCACCTGAATTACCCGGATTGATGGCAACATCTGTCTGGATAAATGGAACATAAGTCTCGTTTGCCAAAGCCCGCTCTTTAGCGCTGACAATGCCCGCAGTAACGCTGTGATCGAATCCAAACGGAGAGCCGATAGCTAAGACCCACTCACCGACTTCTAACGCCTTTGACTCCCCCAATTCAACAGTGGGCAAATCATCAGCCTCTATTTTCAGCAACGCCACATCTGAACGCTCATCTGAACCTATAACCTCTGCCTCAAGCTCACGTCGATCAGCTAACCGGACAATCACTTTATCGGCCCCAGAAATGACGTGATGGTTTGTCAGCAGATATCCATCCGATGAAATAATAAAACCTGACCCTAGTGACTGAGGCGTTTTCCTGCGGGGTCTTTGATCCTGACGGGAATCAGGTATACGGAAGAAATGACGAAACATCTCAGGTATCTCTTCACCATTCGGACCAATAAATGGATGCAAAGGGTTCGAAGACTGAGATTTTTGAACGGTACTGATATTAACTACAGCAGGTGAGGCTTCTTTTACCAGAGACTTAAAATCTGGCAATTGCGCTGCAGAAACAGAGGATAAAAAAACAATACTTAAAGAAATAATGAGACGAATAAGATGCTTCATTTAGCTTCCCACCTTTCAATCCAATCTACTTAATTAACTTTTACCAGTACCGGTTGGTATTTACATGATCTGAACAGAGCCTTACTGCAATACTTCACTCCGATAAGGCTTACCGATAGCGCCAGAAGTGAACATAAAATAATGCCTCCCTCTGACAAAGATAAGAGTTCCCCAACTAAAGCTCCTAGGAAAAGAGCAATAAGAGGAACAAGATAGACATAAAGAGTGGCTTTAAGGAAGGCCCCTTCCTCAACACCAATTAGAACTGAGTCCTGAGCCTTGACCTGAAATTCATGAGGGTTGCTGACATTAACCACCATGCTCTTGCCGTCCCCCGCAGAAGCTAAAAGCTTTTGCCCACAGCCATTTCGTGCAGCACAGCTGGCACAGGCACTGCTTTTGATGGTCTCAACCCAAACACCATCATTATTAACTTCTACAACCGTCCCGGTTTCTTCAATCATTTCTTAGGCTCAACAGAAGATGCAATTCTCTCTGCAATCATCAGAGGGACATCACCGACAACAGTTACGAACTGGTCACCGATGCGCTTACCAACGGCCACCATACCATCTTTCTGGGCAACCCCTTCAGGGACAGACTGTCGACCATAATCCTCAATACAAACCGTGAAAGAATTACGGCCATCACTAAACACCTGCACTTCGGCATGGGCCATTACATCTTTTTTCAGCCCTTCATACCCTTCAGGTAACCAGGATGCAGTCCAACCCGAAGGGTTGCTATTGAGCATATGTTGATGCTGTTCAATGTAACGTTCAAGACCTTCAGACAGACGGATAATTTCCGGTTCCTGTCCTTGTTCAACCACTCTGTTTGAATTGCCGAACTGAGCCCTGACAAATTCATCCGAAATAGTATTTGCTGGCAGCGTGTAATTTGGCCGATGATCAGCAATCTGAGTGGGCTCCGCCTGATTAAAGCTTTGAGTACCAAAAATCACCATAGCTGTCACTGATGCCGCAACAGCCATACTGGTCAACGGCTTCCAGAGAGAACTTCTGTTATCTGACTGAACAGCTTCATCTGTCTCAGCTACGTGGTGTTCAGGCTCACCTGCCAGAGCATCCATAACAGAGTTGCTGATATCAATATCAGGAGAGGCAACCTCTTCATTATGCATAACCGCACTGATTAAATGATATCTCTGCCAAGCATCAGCAAGTTCTGGCTCGTTTTCAATGCGATCTAAAATCCGACGTAATTCGAAGTCAGAAACTTCGCCGTCCATTAAAGCAGAAACGGGCTCTATAGATCGTTCTGTCATGTTCTATTACCTCTAAAATACTTCATTCCTGCATCTTAACTCGCTAACAGGGGAGATATTTCTCTATCAATTGCTTCGCGAGCTCTGAATATACGTGACCGTACAGTACCAACCGGGCAGTCCATCACATCAGCAATATCTTCATAGCTCATTCCCTCAAATTCACGCAGCGTGAGCGCCACTCGTAAATCTTCAGGTAATTTCGTCAAAGTCCGATTTATTACCTGCTCCAACTCTTCGCGATACAATGAGTTTTCTGGTGTTTCGATATCTTTCAACTCATTCTCTCCCTCAAAATATTGAGCATCATCCACATCCACACCCATCGGCTTCCGACCTCTTGCAACAAGATGATTCTTGGCCGTATTAATGGCTATTCGATATAACCAGGTGTAAAAGGCACTGTCCCCACGAAAATTAGGTAACGCCCTATAGGCCTTAATAAACGTTTCCTGAGCAACATCCTGAGCTTCGTGCTGGTCGTAAACATACCGTCCTATCAACGCTATGATTTTGTGTTGATATTTTTTAACCAACAGATCAAACGCACGCTTATCGCCCGCTTTAACACGAACAACCAGTTTTTTATCTACTGCTGACTGACTCTCATTCGACACTCAAAATTCCTTAACGATTGTTTGTCAGATTAATTTCCATAGAGTTGTAGCACTCATTTTCTTTAAAGTTAGAAACAACTGAACTTTTTTCATCATCCTAACCTTATCTGGAGTGTCTGGACACTTCCTATGAGTTGCAATCCATCGCGAAGTTCCCACAACGACAAAAAAAATGATAAATTACATGCTTTAGTCGAACAACTGTATTTAACCCCCTCCGACTAAAGGTATCTCAGTCAGGAAAGCTTGACCTTATGACGACTCACCATCATTACGATGCATTGATAATTGGCAGTGGTGCTGCCGGTTTAAGCATGGCTCTACATTTAGCCCAGCATGCCAAAGTAGCTGTGCTTAGCAAAGGGCAATTGACCAGCGGTTCAACCTGGCTGGCTCAGGGTGGAATTGCAGCAGTACTGGATACTGAAGACAGTACCCAGGCTCACATTGAAGATACCATTTCTGCAGGAGGCCACCTCAGCCATCGAAGCGCTGTAGAGTTCACGGTTTCGCACGGACGAGAAAGTATTGAATGGCTGATCCAACAAGGGGTTCCGTTTACCCAGGAAAGTGATGACTATCATTTAACCAAAGAAGGCGGTCATTCTCACAGGCGGATTATTCATTCCGCTGACGCAACGGGTAAAGCCCTTCAAAACACTCTAATAGACAAAGCCAAAGCCTCACCAAATATTGACCTGTTTGAGCACCATATTGCAGTTGACCTGATTACCCGTCGCAAACTGGGCCTCGCCCATAACAGGTGTGTGGGCGCATATATACTTAACGAAAAAAGCGGTCACGTAGAAGTATTCCAGGCCCCACATGTGGTCCTGGCTACAGGTGGTGCATCCAAAGCCTACCTGTATACCAGCAATTCCGATGGAGCAACTGGGGACGGCATTGCCATGGCCTGGCGCGCTGGATGCCGAGTTGGAAATATGGAATTTAACCAATTCCACCCTACATGCTTATATCATCCACAGGCTAAATCATTTCTTATCACTGAAGCGGTACGCGGTGAGGGAGGAAAGTTAATCCTCCCTGATGGCAGTCCGTTTATGCACAAATTCGATAAGCGCCAAGAACTGGCTCCCCGAGATGTTGTTGCCCGCGCCATTGACCACGAGATCAAACGCCTTGGTTGCGATTGTGTTTTTCTGGATATCACTCACAAATCGAGTGAATTTATCCAAAACCACTTCCCCACCATTTACAAACGCTGCTTAAAACTGGGAATAGACATTACCAGTGAACCTATTCCTGTTGTGCCCGCTGCTCACTATACCTGTGGCGGCGTCATTACAGATGAAAAAGGCAGAACAGATATAGAAGGCCTTTACGCCATTGGCGAAACTTCCTTCACCGGGCTCCACGGCGCTAATCGCTTAGCAAGCAACTCACTGCTGGAGTGTCTTGTTTATGCAAAATCCGCATCTGAAGAGGTGAAACAGTTGCTCACCGCTCCTCTTGATGCATCTGAAATACCAGCATGGGATGAATCCCAGGTCACCAATTCCGATGAAGATGTCATCATTTCACACAACTGGGACGAAATACGTCGATTTATGTGGGACTATGTTGGCATCGTCAGGACAACAAAACGCCTTCAAAGAGCCAAACATCGTATTGATTTACTGCATTTAGAAATCAGTGAATATTACAGTAACTACAAAATCAGTAATGACCTGCTAGAACTTCGCAACCTGGCTGTAGTTGCAGATTTGATCATAAGATCAGCCATGCTAAGACAGGAAAGCCGAGGCCTGCACTACACTCTGGATTATCCTGAAGAAGGACCAGAATGCCTGGACACAATTCTGACCCCTGTGAACTTCTCCTGGAACTAACCTTCCAAATCACGGCTCGCGAATGATGCTAGAACTTTAAGTCTGCGAAACTGGTCGGCACTACAACTATCAATAAAAACCAATAGCGGAATCGGAAAGAATCGCTTCTCAGCATTCAGCGTTAATAGAACAAACACCGGGGTTACAACGCACCCCTGAATTTTGTTTATCTCAAGTCGATCACCACACTTCAGCGACAAGTAAAACTGATTGACCTCAGCTGACCAGGTAAAAGCAGTGATTGACTGATGCGATGCCAGTAAGCCACGGGTGTAGATCGCAGAAATGAAAACCGCAAGCAGAAGTGAAGCAGCGATTACTTTGGGGAACAGATCAATTTGGGTTATATAGAGCGCATATAGCGCACTAAGAAGCACCCCAATATAAAAAACCATCAGAGTGCGTGATGCTTTTAAGGAACAATCAACTAGGCTGAACACGCTCCAGAATAATCCTCACAATCCTTTGTATATCTGGATCAGCAGGCACTTCCCTCTCCATTAACCAAACAAACAGGTCCTGATCCTCTTCATCAAGCAGCTTAACAAACCTGTCCTGATCCGCCTCATCCAAATCAGCAAATGCCTCTTCAACAAATGGAACAAAAAGCACATCTAATTCCAACATGCCACGACGGCTCTGCCACCTTAAGCGGCGAATATCATCTTCTGTATACATCTACTTTCCTAAGAACCTTCAGTAGGTTTGCCTGCTACATAACGCATAAATTATATACCCAATGAATAATATTCCTATCTATAAATTAATCCGTAACACAAGACATTGGGATTACTAGGAAGGCAGGCATGGAGACGCCTGATAAAAAGCAGGCTTCGATATGTAAGCGTTTTGAGATGAACTACAATGATAAGAAACGTTGCCACCCCTTTGTATACACTTTATCCCCATATCCCAGCGGATAGTTCTGATACTCCTGCTGAGTCTCACGCATAAAAAAAAGCCCATCCGTTAGGATGCGCCTTCTTTTAAGATTAGATGCTTGGCGATGCCCTACTCTCACATCGGGAAACCCCACACTACCATCGGC
>JAILXS010000012.1:0-48475 GCA_050789425.1 Neptuniibacter sp. | reverse complement strand
ACTTTCAGCATGTCGCTCATGGATCACTCCTGTGGTATTTCGACGGTGTCTGCCGCCATTAAGTGGGTTTCGTCTTCAGAGTCGTAGTGCTCTGCGTGGTAACGGAGCCAGTCGTCAATACTGTTCTGCTGGTCTTCTGAATTGAGTCCAATACTCTGGTACCAGGTAACTAGCCAAAGGCTGCTGTTATCCGCTTCTGCAGCGGGTACAAATAAACCTTCTGCGCGACGTTTGGTCGCCACCAGGCAGTTGTCCAGGTTCCAATCTTGATCGGTAAGTTGCAGGCGGACTTGCTCAGCCAGAATGCGGGCTTCAAGGTTTCTGGCTTCGGCGTTTTTGCTATCACTGGTTACAATGCCAACGGCAAAACGAGCTTGAACAACCGATTCATATCCACTCAGGGCGGCGGTGTCGTAGTCGTCTGCATCCTTCCAACCCAGGCAGGAGATAAACAATGCAGGTGCGTTAAAACCGCGTCGTTTTAGTTCTGCCCAGGTGAACTTGCCTGCATGTAGATAAACAGACTTATTGTTCTTCACCAGATTTGCCGTTTTCAGCTGCTGCTGGATCGCTTCCATCACCGCTTTAGTGGCCATTGATCACCCCCTGGTAGAACTCCTGGACGATATCGTCAATCTCTGCCGGATCATCCGGGCCGATACCAAGCGCAGGTCTGGCAGGGATTTCTACAGAGTCGGTCTGCACCCATCGGTCACCAATCTTGAACTTGAGCTTGCCACCGTTTTTGGCGCGGATCTCGCCCCCTTTGTGGTGAATGGCGGCACTGATCCAGTTGCTTCCAATCTCTACCTGGTCGCTGCTGGGAATGTAGGTGTGGCTGTCGCGAAGATGGCCACGGTCCTGGAGTGTTTTCCCGCCGTCACGTTCTGCACGGATGGATTGCTTCCAGGGTTCGCCCTCTGGTGTTTGTTCGTTCTCAAAATTCATCATGGTGGAGAACAGCAGATGTGCGCCGATCTCATCCATCAATGGGAGGGTGTCTGCGTTTTCCATACGCTTGAACACCCGAGCACCACCCAGGGTGTTCAACTGGTATTGCATAGTGATGCCGTTCATTAGTATCTCTCCCAGTCTACGGAGGACTTCAAAGCACCGGATAAACGCTGTTGTTGGGTACCACTGCTATTGCTTACAGCAGAGATTCCGGGCAACACCGCTTTACCGCTGGAAATGTCACGCAACCATTCACGCCAGTAGTCTCGGTCTTTTGCTACCTGTTCACTTAGGTTGGTGCTGTCGTCGGCAAAGCCTGCTCTTGCAAGGGCCATGCAACAGCTATGCACAGGGGTTGATCTCGCATTGCTTTCGCTAAGCGGTATCGGATAACGGCTAATACGGGAGTCGATAAAGGCCATTTGCTGCTGAATAATCGCATCTGCACGGCTGAGCGCACGTGTGATTGCGGCTTGTTCTTCAGTGCTGAAGCTGCTGGTGTCGCCATCGATCGCGGCTTGCAGTAGCTCATTGCTGATGTTGCCCTCTTCATCATCCAGGAGCTGTGCAATCTCGGTTAAACCGTACTGCAATGTCATTTCTTGAACTGTGGCGTACATGGCAATTCCCGTGGTTAGGTAAGGAGCACCCCCGGAACAGAGGGTGCTGCCATCTTGCTGTTAACTTGTAGAGCCTCCATACGCTGCCCACAGCGGCGCGGTTTGCTCACAGGCACTTGCCTGCCGGTTACGATATTCGGGCGTTTCAGGTTGCCCGTTTACCCCTGGCTGTACTGGGGCGAGGCTCATTAGCCCCAGCAGCCAGATAAGGAGTATCAGCAGGCTCATTCAGAACCTTCAGAATCCTGATACTTGGTCCAAGCCTGGTCCCTTTGCTCTGCAGTGATGGAGGTTTTCAGCGCAGCTTCCAGGGCTTTCACTTCCGGTACACCACTTTTGGTGTAGTCTTCTGGCTTGAGTGTGTAGATCGCTTCAACAATCTGATCGATGGTGGCCTCAGCCTCATTAAGAGGTGGGGCATCCGTTCCCCCGGTACCGTTACTGGTACCGATATCTCCATTGCCATCGCCAGAGGGTTTTTTGCTTGGTTCGATGTCTTGGTCTGGATCATCCACTTCTGTGATTTCACCCACTTCGACAACCGCTTTATATTTGCTCAGGTGGGCGAAGTCTTTCGGTGTGATATCAACCAGTACGACTTCGCCTTCATCGCCAGGGAAAATTCGCTCGCCATCCAGCATGATGGTGTCGAGCACCATCACTTGAATTGTATTTTCTTCAGACATAACAGCCCCCTTAAGATGCGCCCTGGATCAGGAAGCCCGCTTCCATACCGGTCTGGTATGGGCGGCGTTCAAACTCCGCAGGATAGATCCAGCTCTTAGAGTCTTTATCGAAGTACGCTTCTTCAACCATTGGGTGGCTATCCAGTACGTAGGTATAACCGTAGGAAGGCACACCCATTGAACGTTCACCTACTGACGGCACATAGGCCAGGACAGTACTGGACCAGCAGTCTGTCATTGCTGTGTTTTCGTCGGGTGTCCAGACAGATTTGCCGACTTCAAGCTCTTCAAGTTCAAAGAATTTCGCCAGTAATGCCGGAGTAACAGACTCAGATGAGGTGTATTTGAACTTGTCCTTAACTTCAGGATGCTCAGTACAGGCATTGAAGTCTGTTGGTGTCATGATGCACTTGTTTGGATATACCCCGATCTGGGCGCGGATAGCTTCCCGGTAGCTGTTCATCTGCTGCTTCAGCTTGGAATCCGGGCTGGTCCACTTGTCAGTTCCAGACAAGACAATCTTGTTATTTGCGCCGTAGTTGTTGGCATCCACAGCGAGTTCTGCAATTTCAATTTCCAACCCCAGGTGCATGGAGTTCATTACGGTATTGATTGCTGTTTTACCTAAATCCACACCGGGGATATCGGCGCTGTCACGTAACCATTCACGCGGTACCTTGCCGTTGAGTGCGTCCTGCACCAGTGCTACTGGGTCAGCTGCGTAGCCATACTGTACAGTGGCTGTTTTGGCACCGGGTGCACGACGCATGTTGTATTTGATAAAGGCTTCTTTACCAAATTTCATTAAACGAATGCCGGATTTAGGGCATGAAATAATTGGCATCAGCGTGGTGCCAACATACGTAGCATTTTTATAACCGCTTGCAACTGCTGACAGAACTGGGTCAACAACACGGGATTGGGAACGATTCATAATTCTTTACCTTCCTTTGGGTTAGGGTTCTGTCAATTAGTTCGGGATCAACTGGCAGAGAACAAACTGGCCAGCAGCGGTTGAGCTTTCCAACGCACGGCCAACGATTGCACCAGCGGTTTGATCAATGGCGCGACCTTCAGCGTCAGATTCAATCAATGACCCAGCAGTTACGGCTGCGCCGGACTCAATGGGAACGATACCAAGCATATCCACGGCACTGTCTTCATCATTTGCGTAATGCTGGTTTACTCCGAGAACATTGGCACCAGCACCGGCACGAGCATTATCGGTACCCACAAAACGATGGGCTTCTACTTCACCGGAAATTGCGCGGGTGAGCGCCAAAACTGAATAACTTAATTTGCTCATGACTTAAGACTCCTGCTCAACTTTTAGGATAGCGTCGGTGTATTCACCACCGTGTTTGGCTTGATAATCCAGCGCTTTTTGGTGCAGCGCTGCGCGGTCTGGATCTACGGTATAACCCGGAGGCGCACTGTAGCTGTGAGAGTTAGTTTCAGATTCTTCGCGATCGTCTTCGCCGGTCTGGATCTGTTTACCCAGGGACTTAAGCAGCTGCTCAGCAAAGTCGTAAGGGGATTTCTGAACCGTATCGTCACCGCTGCTGAATTCGAATGTGCCTTCCTGCTCTGCAAGTGTGGCCATAAAGTTCGCCAGACCTTCAGTTTGTGCAGGTAACAGCTTGCCTTCAGTGACCAGGCTATCGACCAGGCTCTGAGCGCTATCCTGACGCTGTTGAAACTGCATGTTTTTCAATTTGGCTTCAGCGGCATCAGCGCGGTCTTTCTCCTGCTTTGCAGCTTTGTCCAAATCTTCTTGAGAGAAATTACTCATTTCTTGGGTCTCCTGATCACTGTCCTGTGAATCATTATCTGCACTGAAGCGTTGCTCATCGCCCAGGTGCTCATTCATAGCGGTAACGCTGTGTTGTAAAGAGTTGATCTGATAGTCCGGCATCACCTGGTCAGCGGTTTCAATATCGTGTTCGCTGATGATCCATTCACGCATTTTGCGGAGTAGCTGAGTGACAGAACTCAAACCCCATGCAGATTCCTGCACAGCGTCTTCAATAGAAAATTCGTAAGTGACTGATTGCTCATTGTCCGAGAACGCCATATCTGCCAGGCCAGACACTGCTGGCGGCATAGCACCGAGAAAACCTATATGTCTTAGGGAATAGCCGCCGTTACCATCTGGGGTGATGGAAACAGAACGTTTGCGGTAATGGCGCTGCTGAACAGCATCTTCAAATTCGCTGACTACGTCCTTGGCTTTGGCAAACAAGGTATCGCCGTCACGTTTAAGCTTGGCGGTCCAGCCATAGGCAGGGTCGTTGGTTTTAGGGTGACCCACGACCAGAGGGGCCGGGTCATCGGCGTTGTGGTTAGCCACAATGGAGTCGAGATCAGCTTCTGTGAACTCTTTCTCACGGCCTTTACTGTCGGTTTGTTTACCGGCTCTGAAAATCTCGAACCATTCGTCAAACCCAGCAAAGTCCATCGTCCCGGCGATGGTAGAGGCTAACTTGTTTTTTGGGAAATGGCTTGGCTTAGTCATGCTGCCAGTGTGCGGCAGCGGGTAATTTCTGATCAGACCGAAAAAGGTCGGGGGGATGTTTTAAATCATGAGCTTTTACAGTGTAACCACAGTGTTGGTCATAAGGCCAGTGCTTAAAGTGCACCCGAGTCCCCAGAGGACCAGAGTGCCTTCAGCAACAGAGGAGTAGCTTACATGCAGCATCAAACAAGCTTTTCAGTGGCTAAAACACTGCCAGAAAATACCTTGGCAGCCGCACACCATGTGCTTAATGCATCGCTGCTAAATGGGGATGACTGCGAAGAATTTCGTGCCGCACTATCCATGCAGCTTGCTTCTGTTTCGGAAGATCCGCAGGAACAGACCACTCTTGATGATACAGAGGTCCTCTGAGTCTGGCGATAAAGTCCACCAACAGCGTATTTGCAACCCTTCTGGTCGCTTCTCTGCAGCCTCCCCAATCATCAGCTTTATCAAGCGATATTAAAAAGAGCAGTGCATTGCCTTCATGCGGGTGATCTTCTTCATTCATAACGCCACCCGAATTAAGCCACGGCTTAGCCTTGAATAACTCGTACATAAGTTCAAAGGCCTGTTCTGCATCAATACGTTTCGTTTCCATGATTCACATCTCTAAAACTTATTTACCAACTAACTTATCTAACTGCTTTTCGGTACCGCAAAGAAAATGACAGCGACAACCTAAACGATGGGGAGGAAAAACAGGCGTGCTTATATCGTCCACTGTAACAACCATATTATGCATGGCCTTACATTCTGGAAAATCTGGTTTATCGCCAACAGTTTTGACAATTGCGTAAGGTCTGGTCCTAGTTACCCTTAACCATTGTTCCTTTCTTCGGTCTAAAGCATCGTTTCTTAACATCTCAAAACCGAGCAATATTGCAGGTGTCATATCCATTACAGAAAGTGTATCCGGATATCTTTCCAGTTCAGGCCAGTGCCAATCTACGTCTGCGAGAATTGCCTCAAATGTCCGATCCATCATTCTGGGGTTATTTGAATGCTGCTGATATGCAGACATCAGCTTCTCTTTAACAGAAGCATCAAACCCTATGGCATCTAATATGTCTTGTGACTTCATCATTCTCTCCCTGAATACTGTATTTCTATAACCGCCTGTAAGCCTCTCTCAGCGCTTTTCCTATCTTAAGCTATCATCATTCAAATTCATTTAAGAAATCGCTTTGCAATGGGTTTGCAACGGGTAAATCTTTAATTGTTACTATTGTTAGGCTTTTCCTTTTCAGCTATTACAAACATAGTGTCTAAAAAATCCCGTATTCCTTGTTCATCCACCTGGTGAGTGAAAGCATAATTAACAATAGTTTTAAGCTGCTCACCATTAAAAGCTCCATATTCTTCCTGTAAATTCACTACTATAGGAAGAGCATCCAAAGGCTCTTTATGAACTACCCCATTACCATTGCTTCCCATTCGATTCCCAGTCAAAACATAGACAGCATCAACAGTTAACCGCAACAGCTCTGCTAAATAATCAGAGCTTGGCTTTCTTCTTCCTTGTTCATAGTAGCCCTGGCTTACGGTGCTCACTCCTGCTGCTTTAGCAAACTCTGATTGACTCATGTTTAGACGCTCTCTTTCTTCCTTTAAGCGCTCACCAAATCCTAATTTCTGATCACTCACTGTAAGAATTCCATTTCAATTGTTTGACGAAAATAAACATATGTATTAGTCTCTTACAAAAGTAAAGATATTTATCATTAATAAAGACATAATAGCACAAGGAATAGATATGCACTGGGCCGATATTATTGCCGCCTTACAAAGAAAAGGCGTAACTCTTACAGCCATTGCTCTGTCTGAAGATGTTGAAGTTTCTGCCGTGTCCAATGTGATTAAAGGAAAAATTAAATCTCATCGCATCGCTTACGCAATAGCAGCAGCCACTGATATACCAACAGATAAAATGTGGCCAGGGAAATACCTGACTAAATCGGCTTACAAGGAGGCTCGAAAGCACCATACCTCTGGCCGACTACCGGAATTAAAGGAGGCTGCAAATGGATAAGCTTGATATTGAAGAGTTTGGGCAAAGGATTAAGCAAGCTCGCAAAAATGCAGGCATTACTCAACATCAACTTGCTTCGCATCTAGGTATCGGGAAGAACGCCTTAAGTCGTTATGAGCTTGGAAAAGTTGATCCTCAGTCTTCAACACTAAGAAATATTGCAACTTATTTACAAGTGAGTGCCGACTGGTTATTGACCGGAAAAGAGAAAAAGCCTCGCACTCTCTATGTGCCAACCTACTCAGAAACTGAGGAACGCTTTAATGCGCAGATCGAACAGCTACAGAGCGCCATAGACTCAGCTGAATTTGCACTCTTCACAGCCAAGAAACAACTCAAGGAAATAATCAATGAATAAGCCAGTAGAAATGTCTGATGTTCCGACGATTGGCGATAGTGGAACACCTTTGACTCCGGAATCCGGAGTCAAAAGGGAAATCATCGAACGAATTGTTAGTGCCGGTGAGAGTTTAGATATTGAACTACCTGAAACTACGAATGAATTGCAAACGTGGATTATAGATCGTGAAAACAAAGCAGCGCGTGAAGCTGCCAAACTGGGTTTTGGGTATCTAGCACTAAAAAGTCAGATTGAAAAAGGGAAATTCAAATCCTGGTTGGCTGAAAATAATCTCTCTGAACAGCGCGTTTACGAGTTGATTAGCGTAGCCAATCTGCTGCTCAGTTTATCTGATAAAGACAAGAAAAAGCTGCTTGATGCCAAAAAGTCGCAATTAATTACTCTCGCAAAACTACCTGCTGAAAATATCGCAGAGATATCTGAAACAGGTGAACTTGATGAACTATTGTGTCTACCGGTCAAAAAACTAGCCGAAAAAATTCGCAATCTGGAAACTAAATTAGAAACTAAAGACCTAGAAAACGACCAGCTAAAGGACGTTATTAATAAGAAAAGGTCAGGTGAATACCCTGACTTTGTTGTCGTCACCCGCCATGAGTCCGATGCCCTGAGCCAGAAAGCCTTGCTCTGCATGGATGATATGAGCCGCCTAATGGATGACCTGATCAAGCTGCAGAACGACGAGCATCTATCGGGCGAGTTTGAGAACTATCTGAATATGTCATCCACAACAATGTTGATCCACCTGAACGGCATGCAAGCCAAGCTCAGCCAGATTTTACACAACGCAATGCATAACCTGCCGCCGCAACTGACCAGCCAACAAGTTAACGCGACCATGCTCTACAGCGAGGAGGAGATCAGCCACTCAGTCTCCGAACGAGAAATGCTGATTCGCGAGCATGAGCAGGAAAAACAGATCCGCGCCAATGAACGCGAAGCGAATAAACCCCGTGGTCGCGGCAGACCACGATCTAAGGAAGCTTAAGGAGACCATTTATGTCTTCAGTTGTTGCCATTAATCAGATGTCAGAAGCCCATAACGAAAAACATCAGTTAGTTAAGGTTGACCCCTGGCGCGAAGCGACACCGGAAAACCGTGAACTGGCGTTAAAGCGTGAACAGTTTCTGGCCCCATTTATGACTCTGATAAACAAAGGAGTCTCGCAGCGCAATGCCATTACCAATGTACTGACTCACATCGAGGTTGGTCATTATGGCAAGCAGTATATTGATACCGCTAAGGCGCTGGGACGTAAGAGCAAGTTACCTGGGAGATCCACAATTGCGGGATGGATTAAAGCCTACCGCAACCAAGGTAAGGCCGGTTTACTGGATCAGTACACCGGCAGGGTGCGGCAGGCGAAAGGATGGGAAGCGATCGCCTGCCGCCTTTACAACATCCCCAGCAAACCCAGTTATGCAGCAGTGGCTCGCAAGCTTAAAGAAGACCACGGCTTTGAAGATGCCAGCGAAGCAGCCGTGCGTCGCTACCTGAAAAGCCTGCCTGCAGATATGGGAGAGAACAGCCCACAACGCATGGGCCGCAAACTTTACAACAACTCGCAGCGTCACTTTATCGCCCGCACCACGGAGAACATTCCAGTAGGTGCTCTGTACCAGGGCGATGGCCATACGCTGGATGTTTATCTGGCCCACCCAGTGACGGGTGATATCTGGCGAGCAGAGCTGACGGTTTGGATGGATATCCGCAGCCGCTACATTGCCGCCTGGTATATCAGCAATGCGGAATCCTCTATCGATACGATTCGATGCATCGCCCAGGCATTGATGAAACATAACCATGTGCCACCGCTTTTATATGTGGATAACGGTTGTGGTTATGCCAGCCGCATGATGGCGGATGAGGTTACCGGCTTCTATCAGCGTTTAGATATTGAGTGCATCTTTGCATTGCCGGGTAACGCTAAAGCCAAAGGCCAGGTGGAACGCTGGTTCCGCACAATGGAGCGCGACCTGAACGTTTGGTTTGGCGATGCTTTCTGCGGTGAGGGTATGGCAGACGAGATTTCTACCAAGTTTGTGAACGACTGCAAGCGGGGTAAAAAACAACCGCCAAGCCTTGAGGAGTGGTGCAGCAAGTTTGAAGACTGGCTGGATAAATACCACAACCGCGCCCACCCAGAATTCAAAACTACTACACCTGCAGAACTTTGGCAGCAGCTGGAACCTAACCCGGTGAATATGGATGTACTTGAACTGCTGCGCCCACACAAAGAGTGCAAGGTTCAACGCGGATCTGTACGCCTGGATAACCGCTGGTACCGCCATGAGGTTCTCACCCAGTTTAACAAGCAAACGGTCATCGTTGAGTACGACCTGCAGAGTGACGAACGGGTCACGGTCCGCAGTAAAAAAGGCGAGCTGATTTGTGATGCAACTCTGGTGAAAAAGAAAGATTACCTACCTTCAAGCCGCATAGAAGAAGCCAAGCAAAAAGCGACCAAAGCAGCCGTGGCTCGACTGGAGAAAAAAGTCGAAGAGAAGAAAGCCCGAGCAGGTTTGCTGCTTGATCATTCCGACACCCTGGAACAGCTGGATCAGGCGGGTGAAGTTGAGGTGCAACACAGCCACGTAATTGAACAGGAACAGAGCAACCAAACCACGTTTGAGGTGGACCTAAGCGATGCCGCTGAACCTGAAGAATCCAGAATTGAAATTGATCTGATAGATGAGGATCTATAGCCATGCCACGCCAAAATAACCGGGGGATGAACCCCTTCAAACCACACGAGCTGCCGGAAACGTTCCCGGAACATTATTCCGAGCAGAATAAAGAGCATTGCAGCCAGATTTTAGAATGGCTTAACGAGCGCGAGCATTCATTGAGCTGGCTGGCAAAACTGGCCCGCTTGAGCCAGAGCACGTTTTATCGATCGGTCAAAGGTGAATATAAAACAGACCCGACCCGGTTCTTAAAAACCGCTCTGGATGCAATTGATACGCAAAATGCACGACGCGGAATTAACCATATACCTTTTGTAAAAACATCGGTTTCAGAGATTGCCTGGACTGCCTGCCATCGTGCACGACGTTACGCCAGCTTTGCAGTCCTTGCCGGGTTTGTCGGTACCGGCAAAACCCGCAGCCTGGTGGAGTACAAAAGCGCCCACGAAAACACGGTTCTTATCGAAGCTGACCCAGGCATGTCTGTGGCCGCTCTGCTGGATGACCTGGTTAAAAAGATCGGCTGCAGTTTTGTTAAAAGCAGCGCCAACCAGCACAGCAAATTCACAGCGATCATTGAGGAACTGAAGGGAACCGACACCCTGATCATTGTTGATGAAGCTGAAACCATTACCCCTAAAGCTCTGCATTACCTTCGCCGCATCCGCGACAAAGCCGGGATCGGCATTGTTTTGTCCGGCACTGAAAACCTGAACGGTTTGATCAAACGTGAGCATGGTGAATTTGACCAGATCCGTAGCCGCGTGAACTTCTGGCCCAACACGGTTAACGGCATTAAGCACGAAGATGCAGAAGCGATTATCGCCATCGCTTTTGAGGATGAAGGGGATATAGAGCAAGAGATTATCGAGCAGTTCTGGCGCTATAGCGGAGGCTCTATGCGAATGCTGGTTGAAGACCTGATCCCCGCTGTTCGCGACTACGGATTGAAGAAAGATCATGAACTGAGTGTCGACCTGATCGACTCCATTGCCAACCAGGTTCTGAACCTGAAACTTTGAGGAAGCCAAAATGACCACGTCTGCTGCACTTATTGAACTCCCTGTTTGTGACGCTCCACCGGAAGGTGAAAAGCTGTCTCAATCTTTCCAGATGGTGACGACAAATACAGGTCGCCAGATTGATCTGTTTCATCCGAACCCGGCACAGGTTGCACTGGAAGATATCGCCCATGCATTGAGTCGTTTGCCGCTTTATAACGGCCACACAAAAGGCGATTACATCTACAGCGTAGCGATCCGATCTTGCTGGGTGGCTCGCTATTTATATCGCCTAACGGGTGACTCTGAAATGGCATTGCACGGCTTGATGCATTGGTCTGCCCAGGCTTATACCGGCACCAGTGTGATGCCAACGGGCCGCTTATTCTCAGACACAAACCTGCTGATTAAAAAAGCCATTTACATGGGCTTAGATCTTCCAGTTTTGAAACTGGAACACTGCCGTTTACTCGACCAGGCATTCACTCAAGTTCAAATGATAGAGCTTGAATCTTTACTGCCACCAGGCTGCGCAGAAGGCGACAAGATCTCTGCCCAAATTGATGACGTTGCAAAGCAGCTGCACTGGTTGGAACCGATCGAACCCTGGATGGTTTGTGGTGCCTTTCAGCAGTATTTCGAAACCTTAAAACGAGGTGAATTGGTATGAGTGATTCTATTTGGAAACGCCTTGGTCAGCAGCTGATCGATAAGGGTTTGCCCCTCTTAGGCGGTGCGGTGTTAGGTCCGGCTGGAGCTTCCCTGGGTGGGTTGATTGCCAGCTCCATCGGCAGTGATTCTGCAGAACCAGAGATTCTGCTTGATCAGATTCAGCAGGCACAACCAGAGATGATTGTCGAGTTAAAGCAACTTGAGTATCGACACCGCGAGACTCTGGAGAATATAGCCCTGCAGGAAACTCAGGCTTTCCTGCAGGACCGTCAGTCCGCTCGCGAACGAGAGGTGGCCGTTGTTACCGCAACCGGCAAAAAGGATATCAATCTTTATGCCCTGGCCTGGCTGGTTGTAGTTGGTTATGTGGTACTCACCTGCGTGATCTCCTTTATTGATATTCCAGAGAGCAACAGCCAAGCGGCCTTTATGTTGTATGGCGGTTTGGTGTCTGGTTTCAGCATGGTATTGGGTTATTTCTTCGGCAGCTCTAAAGGCAGCTCGGATAAGAACCTGATGATGGAACGCCTACAGGCTCAGTTGCAAGCAGCAAAAGAGCAGCTGTTCCCTAAAAAAGGTGAGGATTCTCCCCGTGTCTGAACGCAAGCGCCTATACACCGTTCTGCAGGTGGGCAACGCCTGGCTAACGGAGAACCGTATTGGCTGGGATGAGGAGTGCTACCGGGATCTGTTGGCCAGACATGGCGCACAGCAGAAAAACGGTAAGTACTCTGCCACCACTATGGACCTGCAGCAGCTGGAACTGGCGCATCGTGAGATGAAGGATCTGGGCTTTAAACCTACGCGCAAAAAAACGGGTGATGGCAAGAGAGACTGGCGAGCACCGCGCATCAAAAAACTGAATGCCATGTGGATCGCAATGGCTGATGCCGGTGCGGTGGAAAACCGCAGTGAAGAAGCCATGCGCAAATGGTGCGAAAACCAAGTACCTGGACTCACAAAATTACAATGGGCTAAGACTGATCAACTCAATAAAGCGGTAGAGATGATGAAGCGAATGGCCACAAATGCAGGAGTGGAAATCGACTGATGAACGCTCGGGATATACAGGCAGATCTGATCGATGTGGAACTGCTGCCAAGTTCTCTGCAGGAGCTTAGCGAGGTGATTGGCCTTGATGCGACTCTGAAACTGGCAGCAACGTTTCCCAGTGTGCCTTTGTATGTACCTTCAGTGGCTAAACCAGATCACAGAATCGCCGGGATTATTGGCTTTGCCAACTATCAACACCTGGTGGAGTACTACGGGGGTGACACCATCACCCTGGCGAAAGTCGACGCGGCCACTCGTCAGATTAAACGCCATATGCATAAAAGCCTTAGAAGCCAGGGTAAATCCAACCGCGATATCGCCCTGGAACTCAACTACTCACAGCGACATGTTGAACGCCTGAATCAGTCGCTTAGAGACGAAGACCAGATCGACCTTTTCGAGAGGTAAACATGATAAACCTGAATTTTGACGGACTCTTCGTTCCCCTGATTGAACGAGGACTCAAGCCCCACACCCTGAGAAAGCGTGATAAGGACATTTCGCGCGGTGATGTACTGCGTTTAACCGAAGAAGTAGACGGAGAACGACGTGCGTTTCTCATCACTTCCTGCAGCCGTGTACAGCCGGTGATGATCACTCCTTTTGGTGAGTTTTATATCGATGGCATCAGTATCGATCCAGAAGACACAAGCCAAATTTCCAGGGCTGAAGGGTTTAAAAATTACGATGCCTTGCTGTTGTACATCAAAGACAAATACGGCCTGCCTTTTAATGGGCAATTGATCCACTGGCCACGTCCTACCTACCACAACAGGCGGAGTTAATGATGCAGATTCCCCAGGAAACCCAACGACCAGAACATTGGCCACCCGAGACGGAACGCTGCAGCAATACCAGCGATATGTTCCAGGAAGAAAACACCGAGAAACCAGAGGTTGCACATAATGCCAAAGCTGAATAAAAAAATTATTGATCGCATTCAAAAACTGTTGGCTCTGTCAGGGTCGGATAACGAGCATGAAGCGGCGATCGCACTGAAACGCGCCCAGGCGTTGATGCAGGAGTATCAGGTTAGCGATTTGGATCTGGAGCTGGGCGATATCATCCGGGGAGATACCCATGCTTGCGATGCCAGGAAGCCTGCCTACTGGGTGATTTATTTAACGTCGACCATTGGTGAAGCCTTCGCCTGTGCGCCTGTCCTTGTGGAAAAGCCCAAAGGCTGTGATGTCGCCTTTATCGGTGTAGATCCACAACCCAAAATAGCCGCTTACGCTTATGAGGTGCTTTATCGCCAGCTGAAAACGGCCCGGACTCAACACATTAAAGAGCAAAACAAACGGATTAAGTCTTCCACTAAAACCCGCCGTGGGGATCTGTTCGCGCAGAACTGGGTGCTGGCTGTGTACAAGAAGATCCAGAAGCTGGCACAGACAGAACGAACCGCTGCACTGATCGCCATTTACCAGGAACAGGAGTTTAACAAATTAACCGACTCCAAAGGCCGGGAACATAAAGCCAACCGCAGGGATTATGCCTCTGGTCTGGCTGGACGTGTTGCGGGTAGAAAAGCCCAGCTGCATCACGGTATGCAGGGGGATGAACGGCAGCGCTTGGAGTGTATGTGACTATGTGTGGCATTTCGCAACTCAATGAATTGTCGTTACCTGCAGCACTCGTTATCTGCTGCTGCATTATCGCCTTAGCGTGGCTAATGAAAGGCAATAAGGAGGATTGAACACATGTCGAATGAAACCCAGGACTATGTTGTTTGCGGGGTAGCTGAGATAGCAGGCGGGTGGAATATTCGCCTGGGCCCAGGGAACGATGCTCCCTGGGTAACTGTATCCGAAGCAGATTACCCGATCGCACCTGCAGAAGGCGATATCGCCACGGTCAGACTGCCTAAAGTCACCCAAATAGTAACGCCGTTTACTGCGCGTTGATTGAACAAACAACAGATTGAAATAGGTGCAATATGGAACGTGAAAACAGATACATGATTTTAAAACTGAATGATGTCGAGAAACTTACGGAAGAGAAAAAGCAGCAGCTCTGTGCAATAGCATCAGATATTTACTTCAAACGGATGCAGGAAGAGCGAGGATTATTGGTAGCTGTAGTAGTCGAAAGTGACTGGCCAGAGTACGAAAAAGTTTGGGGCATGATTCAGCGAAGGGTTGAGGGTAAGAGTCGAGAAGACCGCCAGTACTGGGACAGGCTTGATCATCTGCAGCGCTATTCTTTTGCCAGAGGCGGTGTTAATAAGAACGGAGGAGTTCTCCGTGTACGTAATGATTCTGGCCAGTGGCTGCTTGAGAGAGACGTCGATCATTTGTTTGAGGAGGTCAGAGAAGAGCTTGAAGAAACTTATGGTTTTCTCGTTAGCATGGAGCTTGAACGGGATCATTACAAAAAAGCTTTAGAGTCGCTGGCACAGATGACTGAATCAGGCCAAACAGACTACGACTCTTTGGCTAATGTAATTAATGATGCGATATTTCCAGAGGCATGAAGGTGAGTTATGAAACAAGTTTGGAAATGTGATTTTTGTCACCACACTGGTACTCACGTTGATGTTGAAAAGCATGAAACAGATTGTAGCTTTAATCCTGCTAACAGGGAATGTTGGACTTGCAAGCACAGAACCGAAGAAGGTGCACCAATCAGTGGTTTTTCGAATGGATGTGAACTTAAAGTTCCAAACCGAATGGAGATCGAAGATGGTGGAGTTCAATGTGTCTTGTGGTGCGGAAAGAAATAACCCCTTCGCATAAATTGCGAGTGAAACGAAGTCAGAATTAATGCGCTTGTTATTGCGCGAGGAAGTACAGAATGGATAGAGAGCAGCTACTACTAGCGAAAGCGGCAGAAGAAGCAGGTGAAATTGTACAGGAGGCGATCATCGCAGCCAACAATTTTGCCAAACGTGCTCTGAAGGCACAGCAGTTTGGGATCAAAGAAACTTCACCAGGTTGGGATAAAGACAACGCTGAGCGAATGTGTTTGGAATTAGATGATTTTTGGGCATCAATCGAAATGCTGAATGAAGAATGCGGACTTGATTATGAACCTAACCGCGAGAGAATAGAGGCCAAGAAAGCTAAGGTCAATCAATACGCCGATTACTCTAAACAGCTGGGTCGCGTAGAATGAGTTTTTTATCAAAAGGAGGCAGATATGAATGAACACTTCAAGAAAGCTGAGCAGGAAATAAAAAACTGTATTGAAGGCTTACAGAAAATTCTTGGGGAAGGTGGTGAAGACATTAGTTACTACAATCCCGAAGTATTAGATCTACAAATCCAGAACATAGTATCTGCCAGATCGAATATGGCTCTGGGTGGTAACACATGGCGCAAGGCCAGTGAGCCGCCTAAAGGCACACATGATAAATGGACTGATGAAGTTGTGACGGTAACTAACCATGGGAACGTATACCTGTTGACCTTCATGCATGGAGAAAGTGGAGGCTATTGGCAGCGCCCTGAAGCCTTTGAAATAGGTGAAGAAGTAGAATGGTGGATTGATAAACCGAACTGATTATAAATCCCAGATTTATACCCCTTGCAAGGTTCAAACCTTGCAAGGTAATCCCCCCCTCTTTACATTTGCCTAAAAAACCAGCAACAATATTAACCCTCTCCTTTTCTCTCGCGCCCCGAATTAGGTCGGTCTGAATCAAATATAACGCTGCCGTTAATCTGACGGCATGGACAGAATACAATTATCAACCAATTTTTACCTCGATGAGTTTCTGGTTTCAGAAACTGCGGCCCGTCATGGCATTACGATTTCCGTTGAGCCTGGGTCGGAGGTCTTCAAAAATTTAGAGCGTTTGTGCAAGAAGGTTCTGCAACCTATCCGTGATCATTTTGGCGTGTCGGTAACCATCCTCTCTGGTTATCGCCCACCTAAAGTGAACCGTTTGGTGGGGGGCAGCAGACGTTCTGCACATATGCAGGGCTTAGCTGCTGATATCCGCGTTGCGGGTGTTTCTCCTTACCGCGTGTCTGTTTGGGTGGCCGATAATCTGGAAAGCCGCCGCTATAACAGCCGCCGCATGCAGTTAGTTAATAAACGCCTTCCTGTTGATCAATGTATTCATGAGTTCGGGCAGTGGGTTCACCTGGGCATGATCGCTCAACCCCACCCACCACGCCTGCAACTTCTCACCGCTTATAAACGTAAATCCCGCATTCCTGGACGCAGACCAAAAACTGTTTACGTGCAGGGCATTCACCGAATTTCTGACCTGATAAAGGACTGACCAATGGCTAATACAGAGCTTCCCCATATTGAACTGGGAGATGGCAAAACCAAAAAACTCAGCGACAAACACCTGGCAAAAGTTCGCCGTGGTGCCGAGCTAACCCGGTTGATTAAAGATCAGAAGACGGAGCTGAAAAAAATAAATGATGAGCTGAGCAAGGATCTTGGCCCTGGTGTTTCGATTGTGTTGCCAGAGGAGCTGCGTTCCCCGATCGCGTTGTCTGTTTCCACTTCAATCGGTGATGAAGATGCTCTTAAGCAGCACTTAGGTACACGCAAGTTTAACCAGGTGGTTGAGCGTAAAGAAACTTTGAAAGTGACATACACTCTGCTGAATATGGCTGAGACGGATGAAGTGGTTGATGGCTGCTTAAGCCGGAGAACTTCTGTGTCTGTGAAGTATTTGCCGATTAAAACTCAGAAGTAAGGATGCAGTCATGCCTGAAGATACCCAGGGAACAGATCCACAACTATTAATGTTGTTAGGTGAGATCAAAGGGGAGTTGGGCGGTATTCGCGCTCAAATCGTTGAATCCAATGCAGCGACTAACCGCCGAATTGATGATCTTTCTGAGTCTGTTAAACAGCAGACAGCTTCTGTGAATCGTCGGATTGACGATCATCAACAGGATGTCGATCAGCGTTTTAATGATGCGAACTCGCGCATCGTAGCGATCGAAAATGAACAGAAAGGCAGTAAACGTATGACTATTGTCACCAGTGGTGGTGTGGCGGCTTTTGCAACCGGCATTGTTGAAGCTATTAAGGCACTGAACTAATGGCATACAGTGACGAAACAAAACGCGAGTTGCGTGGCCATTTTGTGCATAAGGGTATGTCCCTTAAGGCTGCATCCAGCGCTTGTGAAGTCCCTTATGAAACGGCCCGAAGCTGGAAACGTAAAGCCGCAGCCGATGGGGATGATTGGGATACGGCCCGAGCTGCTGCGCGTATGTCTGAAAGCGGAGTTAAAGCGCTGACCGCCGAAATTATCGAAGACTTTTGTCTACTGTTTCAGTCCACCATTGAAGAGATTAAAAAGGCTGAAAAAATCAGCCCTCTGCAGAAGGCTGAATCAATCTCTCGTTTATCCGATGCCTACACCAAAACAGTGAAAGCAGCTGGAGCCAGCAACCCTGAGCTGAGCAAGCTTTCTGTTGCGATGGATGTGTTAAAGCGTCAAGCAGAATTTATTCAGCAAAACTACCCGGATCGTAAGGAGTTGTTCTTGGAAATTCTCGCTCCTTTCGGTGAGGTGCTCAGTCGTGAGTTCAGCTAAGTTAACGCGTGCCCAGTTTCTCAAAGAACTTGCTGCACTTGAGGATGCACAGCGTCAGTTGATTGAAGCTGAATGTGAAGCCTTCAGTGTAAATCCCATCGAGTCTGCCGAGCGAAAATCCAGAGCGGATAACGATTTTAAATACTTTTGTAGAATCTATTTTCCGCACTATGTAAAAAGTGATCCAAGCGTCTTTCATGACTACGCTTTTGAGCGATTTCCCCAGTGCATTGATGATAAAAAGAAAGGCTATCACGAAGCATTAGCCGCACCCCGTGGTGAGGCAAAATCAACCATTGTTACTCAGCTTTTAACCCTGTGGTGTGACGTCACTGGTAGAAAGTTTTTCATGGGTATCATCATGGACAGTATCGACCAGGCTGAGCAGATGCTGTCTGCCATTAAGGTGGAGCTGGAAAGCAATCCGCGCCTGGCAATGGATTATCCAAAGGCTTGCGGGGCGGGACGTGTTTGGAAAGTCGATGAAATTGTCACAGCAAGTAATCACAAAATAAAAGCGGCTGGTGCGGGCAAAAAACTCAGGGGTTGGCGCTTTGGTCCACACCGCCCGGATCTGATCATTCTTGATGATATTGAGAATGATGAAAACGTTCTTAAAAAAGAACAACGCGATAAGCTGCAAAAATGGCTTAAAAAAGCGGTTATGAAGTTAGGGCCCCCAGATGGCACTTGCGACATTTTTTATCTTGGTACCATTCTCCATTATGACTCTGTATTAAACCGAACGCTTAAATCTCCTACATGGCATAGTCGCCGGTTCAAGGCCATCATTGAATGGCCTGATCGCATGGATCTATGGCAGAAATGGGAAGAGATTTTCTTCAACCAGGGCGAAGACGCAGCGGATCAGTATTACCACGAACGCCGTGACGAAATGGACCGGGGTTGTGTGCTGAGTTGGCCGGGTGTGCGACCTCTGCTACTGCTGATGAAGATCCGCGCAGATGGTCATCATGAATTCAACTGTGAGCTTCAAAACGACCCTACAAACGATGACAACGCACCCTTTAAAGATATTACTTATTGGGTACATCCATGTAGAGATTGGGTGTTTTATGGTGCGGTTGATCCTTCCCTGGGTAAGAACAATAAAAGCCGAGATCCGTCTGCCATTCTGGTGGGTGGTTTCGATCGCGAACACGGCATTCTGGATGTTGTAGAAGCTGATATCTGCAGGCGTGTTCCTGACAAAATAATCAGTGATGTCATCAGATATCAAAAAGAATACTCATGTCAAAAATGGTCCTGTGAATCAGTACAATTTCAAGAGTTCATGCGTACTGAATTAGTGAAACGTTCCGCTCAGGAACGTGTCCCTGTTCCTGCCGGTGCTGTTACTCCAGGTACTGACAAGGATCTAAGGATTGAATCCCTTCAACCCCATGTTGCAAATGGACTCATCCGGTTACATCACAATCAATCTGTTTTGATCGAACAACTGCAATTCTGGCCAGAGGCTGACCATGATGATGGGCCGGATGCTCTCCATATGCTGTGGGTTTTAGCTGTCACGGGTAGTGCAGGTGTTCCGCAGGTGTTAACCGCTAAGCAACGCGGAAGAGAACGATTAAGAGGTTACGATCGTGGATAGTAAAGATTTTCGTAAGCTGTCACGAACTGTAGTGACAGGTGAAACTGCTGGCCGAGCCACTGACCCGGCTTTTTACAGTGCGTTAAAAACGCTGCCAAACCCTGATCCTATTTTGCGGTCAATGGGCAGAGCTGAAGAAGCCTATGAAGCGATCATGTCTGATGCGCATGTTATCGGTGAGGTGCGTTCTATTCGCTCTGGTTTTTTAAGTTATGAGCCACGAGTCGTCTATGCCAAGAACGCTAGTGAAAATGATCCTAAGCAAAAGCGAGCGGTCGAAATTTGCCAATCAGTTTTAAGTAAAAAACCGGCACCGGATATGCTCTGGGGGGATGTTTTCTGGAACATGGCTACAGCGGTATTCCGTGGTTACCGGGTGCATGAAATCGTGTGGGAAGTGAACGACGGTTTGTTGCTTCCCGATCGCATTTTAGACCGCCCAAACCGCCGCTTTAGGTTTGGCCTGGAAAACGATTTACGCTTGCTCACTAAAGCTGAACCGATCGACGGCGAAGAAACTGAACCTTATAAATATTTGCTGACCAGGCACATGCCGTCAGTAGAGAATCCATACGGCCAGGCGGTGATGTCTTCTTGCTTTTGGCCATACACTTTTAAGCATGGCGGCTGGAAGTTTTTCTATCAATTTTGTGAACGGTTTGGGGTTCCATTTCCTGTAGGCAAATATCCAACAGGGACTCCACATAATGAACAGCAGGAGCTGCTCGACGCGTTGATCGATATGATCCAAAACGGCGTGGGTGCGATCCCGAATGATGACTCGATCGAACTGCATTCTGTCTCTGCTACTGGTGATCTGGCACAGGAGTCATTAATCCACCTGGCGAACCGTGAAATGTCCAAGGCATTGACCAGCCAAACGCTGGCCACGGAGATGAAAGATGTAGGTTCAAACGCTGCGAGCAAAACCCACAACGAGCGCCAGGAGAAGGTACAGGAATCCGACCGTTCCATCATCGAAGCCACAATGAATGAGTTGTTTGCTTTGATTACAAAATTCAATGTGGGTGAAGATGTTATCCCGCCTGAGTTTGAATTGTATAAGGCCGAAGAGGTTGAGAAAGAACGTGCTGATGTATGGGAAATTGCAGCCCGGATTGGTAAGCCATCGCTGGAAGCATTCCATAAAGAGATGAACATTCCGATGGCTGAAAAAGACGACGATGTTCTTAAAGCAACACCTGTGCAAAGTGATTTCAATAGCAATGCACAGGCTATGCATTTTAATCAGCCAGGTACTCACCAGGCTAACGTTATCGCATCAGCTGAAACAGCGATCGAAGAGGATCTGATCGAACCGATCCGGCAGATGCTGAAAGATTACGAACAACAGGGCAAAACCCTGCAGCAGTTCCTGGACGATCTTCCACAGCTTTACAGCAATATGGATGATTCCCAGCTGCAGAAGCTGAACAGTGAAGTACTCCAATTCGCTCTGGCTGAAGGTATTGCCAGTGTCTGATATCAGCTTTAATGGTGTTCCCTTCCAGGAAGCAATCGAACATATTCGGCAAAAAGTTAAGGTGCCCACGGAACGCTGGGACCAGCTTATGGGTGAGGCTCATTCAAAAGCATTCACTGTGGCGGGAGCTGTAAAAACGGATCTGCTGAAGGATCTCCATTCTGATATTACAAATGCGATCGAAAACGGTGAAAGCATTGGTCAATTCCGATCGCGTTTTGATGAAACCGTAAAGAAACACGGCTGGAGCTTTAATGGTGATTATGGCTGGCGTACTCGCACCATCTACGACACCAATATGCGAACAGCTCACATGGCCGGACGCTGGAAACAGTTCGAACGTAATAAAGTAAAACGGCCTTATCTCATCTATATGACGGTGGGTGATGAACGGGTTCGTTGGGAGCATTCCACTTGGCATAAATTGGCCTTAAAAGTTGATGATCCATTTTGGTCTACACACTACCCACCGAATGGCTGGGGCTGTCGTTGCTATGTGATCCAAGCAACTGAAAAGCAGGTCAATAAACTGGGTGCTGAGATTGCTGAAAACCCAGGAATAGAAAAATCTGAACGAGTGAACACAACCACAGGTGAGATCTACGGCGAAGTTCCGATCGGAATTGATACCGGCTGGGATTACAACGTGGGTAAAGCCTGGCTTGGTCCTGATATCTCTTTTGGCCAGAAACTTCAGCAATTACCGCCTGCGTTGAAAAAGCCCGCCCTGGAGGACATTAATACTGAAGCCATCACCAAAAGCTGGCAATCCTGGTTAAAACAGGTCGACGCTGCACCTCATGCAAAAGGCCACGCTCACACCGTTGGCTATCTTCCCAATCAGGTCATTGAATCGCTCTCGGCTAAAGAGATCCTGCCAAAGAGTGCAGCGGTCATTATTTATGACAGTCAATTGCCGCATTTGCGGGGTGAACACAAAGGCAAAAGCAGATCCATTCCTGAAGCCTGGCTGCAGCAGCTGCCAGTCCACCTCAGAAACTATCAAGCTGTTTTGATTCATAAACAAACTGGCAACGTAGTGTTCGTTTTACCAGGTGATGCAGGCGGCAAAAAAGGCCGGGCTGTAATAGAAATTAACTTTAAAAAGAAAGGCCAGTTTATGAACAGCGTTCGCTCCCTGGGCATCGTTGATATCAAAAACCTGCGTCAGAAAGACTATGAATTACTGGAAGGGGAATTGAAATGAGTTGGCTGAGTGGGTCGGCATATCCCACATACATCGGGCCGCTAAGCGGTGCGACGACAGAAGCCATTTCCTGCCTTCAGCCAACGATCTAATTATAGATCGAAACAAACAAAAAAGCCCCTTTATTGGGGCTTAGTCAGTGAAAGTGGAGCACTCCATTTCAAATTATTAACAAATAAAGGAGAGAGGCATGAAGAACCGATTTGGTTTACTCATTGCAGCAGCCGTTTCGATGGCTTGTTTTTCGCTACCGTCTGTCGCTGATATTGAATCAGTTACACCGGCAGTTTTTTACCAGGTAGAGGTAACCCCTCAAGCCTTGGGTGAAGTGGAAGCAATTGCAGCCAAGGCTGCGGTAGACGCACAGACCGAACAGGTTTCAAGTGAGTTTCCAGAAGTTATTAGCTGTAACTGCACGGTCATCGGCAATTATGTCGTTTATCACGACGCAGGCAGTCGAACGATTGAACCTGATGGTTCTGGCGTTTTTGCAAATGTGACTGATAATGGCGTTGCCACTCCATTTGAGGTGGGCTGGCGCAACACCAAAATCTGATCATATAAAATGCCTGGCAAACGTCAGGCATTCCGCTTGCAAACTTGTTGCATAAGCACTGCAAAGCCATTTCCTAACGCCGCACTAGATTAATTTCACCGCTTAAACTATATTTTCCATACCAGCTTTTCAGGTAATTAATCATTAATTAATAACGGAAATTACCGCAAAGTGTCCAAAACTAAATGTATTACTGGTTTTAGAGACACTTCCGTCAAACCTTACGAGCCACGCGGCCTACGGGCTATGTCCCATCCATCCTACAGTGTCCAGTAATTAACATCCCCCTACAGATAGCAGGCATAAAAAAACCGCCGATAAATCGACGGTTTTTCGCTTTTCCTAGCCACTAGCAGCCGAAGGCGTTCTCGCCACTCGCCGCTAAGCTAAGCCTTCGGCTTAGCTAACTGCATCATCTGCTTCCAGATCTTTCATAGACAGTTTGATACGGCCGCGCTGGTCTACGTCCAGAACTTTAACCTTAACCATCTGTTCCATCTGGATGTAGTCAGTTACTTTCTCAACACGCTTGTTAGCGATCTGAGAGATGTGTACCAGACCATCTTTACCCGGCAGGATGTTTACGAACGCGCCGAAGTCTTCGATACGTACAACTTTACCTTCGTAGATCTGGCCAATCTCTGCTTCTGCAGTGATTTCGATGATCTTGTCAGTTGCTGCTTTCGCTGCTGCTTTATCTTCAGCGTATACGCGAACTGTACCGTCGTCTTCGATGTCGATAGAAGCGCCAGTTTCTTCGGTCAGTGCACGGATAGTTGCACCACCTTTACCGATAACGTCACGGATCTTCTCAGGGTTGATCTTCAGCTGAGTCAGAGCCGGTGCGTTGTCTGGCAGTTCTGGACGAGCGTAACCAATTACTTTAGCCATCTCTTTCAGGATATGAACACGTGCTTCGTATGCCTGCTCCAGAGCGATATCCATGATCTCTTCAGTGATACCTGTGATCTTGATATCCATCTGCAGTGCAGTGATACCAGTCTCTGTACCCGCTACTTTAAAGTCCATGTCACCCAGGTGGTCTTCGTCACCCAGGATATCAGTCAGGACTGCAAAGCCGTTTTCTTCTTTAACCAGACCCATTGCGATACCAGCAACCGGCGCTTTAAGAGGTACACCTGCGTCCATCATGGACAAAGACGCACCACATACAGAAGCCATTGAGCTGGAACCGTTAGATTCAGTGATCTCAGATACGATACGGATTGTGTATGGGAACTCTTCCTGTGTTGGCAGAACCGCTGCAACACCACGGCGAGCCAGACGACCGTGACCGATTTCACGACGACCAGCGCCCATCATACGACCACATTCACCTACAGAGTATGGAGGGAAGTTGTAGTGCAGCATGAACGGGTCTTTACGTTCGCCTTCGATTGCATCGATGATCTGCTGATCACGTGCTGTACCCAGAGTACATGTCACTACAGACTGAGTTTCGCCACGTGTGAACAGTGAAGAACCGTGCGTACCTTTAAGTACGTCGATCTGTACGTCAATGCCACGAACAGTTTTGTTGTCACGACCATCGATACGAGGCTCGCCCGCTACGATACGACCACGAACAATTTCTTTTTCCAGTGAGCTTACGATGCCAGAAACGTCGCCTGCAGAAGGCTGACCTTCTTCTTCGCCCGCCAGTGCTTCAACTGCTTGAGCACGCAGCTCACCCAGTGTGTTCTGACGCTGCATTTTGTCTGCAACCTGGTAAGCAGCAGTGATGCCTTCGCCTACTTCAGCACGTACTTTAGCGATCAGATCCTGATCTTTTTCTGGAGCATTCCAAACCCAGTCTTCTTTGCCAGCTTCTGCTTTCAGCTCATTGATTGCATTGATAGCAACCTGCATTTCCTGATGAGCGAACAGTACAGCGCCCAGCATTTCGTCTTCAGACAGTTCCTGAGCTTCTGATTCAACCATCAGAACCGCGTCAGACGTACCTGCAACAACCATGTCCAGTTCAGACGTAGCCAGCTGCTCGTATGATGGGTTAAGCAGGTAACCTGCGTCTTCAGTGAAGCCAACACGTGCTGCACCGATTGGACCCTGGAATGGGATACCAGAAACCGCCAGTGCTGCAGAAGTACCCAGCATCGCTGCGATATCCGGATCGTTTTTCTTGTCTGCAGACATTACTGTACAAACAACCTGTACTTCGTTCATGTAACCTTTCGGGAACAGTGGACGAATTGGACGGTCGATCAGACGAGAAGTCAGTGTTTCTTTCTCAGATGGACGCGCTTCACGCTTGAAGAAACCACCTGGGATACGGCCTACAGAGTAGTATTTTTCCTGGTAATGCACAGACAGTGGGAAGAAACCCTGACCAGGCTTTTCTTCTTTAGCGCCTACAACTGTACAAAGTACTTCGTTACCGCCCATTTTAACCAGAACAGAACCGGTTGCCTGACGCGCAACACGGCCAGTTTCGATAGTGACTTCAGTGCCACCAAACTGGAATGTTTTTGTAGTTACTTGGAACACAATAAATTTCCTTTAAAAATTACGGGGCGGTGACGGGTAACGGATCAAACCTAACGTCTTGCCAGTACTCAGATGGGCTCTTGGGTAAAACAGTTAAGAGCACATTTGAGTACAGGCGGGATGAATGCGTTATCCAGTTGCCTACCCCAGATATAACCAGGGCCATACAATGTATGGCCCTGATGTTTTTACACTAACTTTTAGCGACGTAGACCCAGACGCTTGATCAGATCAAGGTAACGATCTGCATCTTTGCCTTTCAGATAGTCCAGCAGTTTACGACGCTGGTTTACCATACGGATCAGACCACGACGTGAGTGGTGGTCGTGTTTGTTCACTTTGAAGTGTTCCTGCAGTCCTTCGATGTTAGCAGACAGCAAAGCTACCTGAACTTCTGGGGAACCAGTATCGCCTTCAACGCGAGCGTATTCTGCAACAAGTGCCGCTTTTTTCTCAGCAGTTAATGCCATTTTCATATCTCCTAAAAAACATGCACACAACTTAAAAGTTGCCGGATTATAAAGACACGATGTACCGAGCATGTTTTCAGTACAACGCCACATATTTGAACCTCTGTTGAGACTCAAAAAATTCTTTTACTGGTCAGCCTCTGTACAGATAAGACGTTTCGGTTTTAAGCGGTTTTCGACCACTTCAGCTACCCCGAGGAAACGTACCTGCTCTTCTTCCGAAGAAGCATCTGCAAACAAGCGAACAAAAGCGCCTTCGGCATATTGTTCTGGTTGCGATTCCTGCACTACTGACTGACCATGCAGAATCAGATCACTCTGCTTCTGATCAAGCTGGATAGCTGGCATATCTTCCACGGCTGCCCAGGCGGGCAATAATAGCTTATCCAACTCAATTTGTATGCTTTTTTGCTGGGATTCTTCGGCATTTTCCGGGATTTTTTGCTCCAGTTCTTCCAGAGTCATCATCTGTTCAGAAGTGAACGCTCCAACGTCCAGACGGTGTAACATTTTGACGTGCGCACCACAGCCTAAAAAATGCCCCAGATCTTCAACAATCGAGCGAATATAGGTGCCTTTAGAGCAAAAAACTTCGAGATCAATCTCATCACCACGGAAATCCAACAGCTTGATTTCGTGAATCGTTACTTTGCGTGGTTTGACCTCAACCTGAATGCCTTTTCGCGCCAACTTATACAATGGCTGGCCATTGTGTTTAAGCGCCGAAAACATGGAAGGAACCTGTTCAATTTCACCACTGAAGTGCTCCACCAGCAGGGCATTAATTTGTTCTGCCGTGATGGTTTCAGGAACAGGTTTTTCTTCGACAACTTCACCATCTGCGTCACTGGAATCCGTACGAACACCTAACTTTGCAGTAGTGATGTAGCGCTTATCGGAATCAAGCAAGTGCTGAGAAAACTTGGTGGCTTCCCCAAGACAGATAGGTAAAAGCCCTGTTGCCAGCGGGTCAAGAGCCCCGGTGTGACCGGCTTTCCGGGCATCATAGATGCGTCTGACTTTTTGAAGTGCGGAGTTGGAAGAGATGCCGGTCGGTTTATTCAACAGGAATACACCATCGACCGCCCGGCCTCGGGTTTTTCTACGACGCCCCACGAATTAGTCCTCGTTGGTGTCGTTTGAAGTATCGCTTGCGTCGTTTTTATTCTGATTTTCCTGGCGAATGGTCGCCTCGATCAGATGATGCAGGTTACGACCACGTTCGATGGTGTCATCAAAGTGGAAACGCAGCTGAGGCATCACGCGCAGCTTTATTTTCCGTGCCAGTTCACCGCGCAGGAAGCCTGCGGCGTTGTTTAGCACTTTAAGTGAATCAACGATTGCTTCGTCTTCATCTTTACCGTTCAACGGTAAAACTGTGATGTAAACATCTGCAAAACCAAGATCCTTACTCACTTTGGCATAGCTGACTGTCACCATGCCAAGGCGAGGATCTTTTATCTCAAACTGGATCACCTGAGCCAGCTCCTTTTGGAGCTGGTCAGCAATCCGTTGTGTACGACTATAATCGCGTGCCATATAGGTTATCTATTACCTTGTATTCGCAGCCTTAAAGTGTACGCTGAACTTCAACAGTATCGTAAACCTCAATCTGGTCTCCGACTTTAACATCGTTGTAGTTCTTAACGCCGATACCACATTCCATACCCTGACGAACTTCGTTGACGTTGTCTTTGAAGCGACGCAGAGATTCCAGCTCACCTTCATAAATAACAACGTTTTCACGCAGTACACGGATACGCTTGTTACGGAATACAGTACCTTCAATAACCATACAACCGGCAACTGCACCGATCTTAGGCGCCTTGAAGACATCACGTACTTCTGCAACACCCACAATCTCTTCACGATATTCAGGAGACAGCAGACCGCCCATCGCCTGTTTCACATCGTCAATGATGTCGTAGATAACGCTGTAGTAACGCAGTTCGATACCTTCACGTTCCAGTACCTGACGCGCTTGAGCGTCCGCACGAACGTTAAAGCCGACCATCAGTGCGTCTGCTGTTACCGCAAGGTTAGCATCTGTTTCTGCGATACCACCGACACCGCCGGATACGATATTAACCTTAACTTCATCGGTAGACAGATCTTCCAGCGCGTGAGTCAGTGCTTCCAAAGAACCACGTACGTCGGTTTTCAGTACGATGTTGAACTGTTTAACGTCACCTGCCTGCATGTTAGCAAACAGATTTTCCAGTTTAGATTTCTGCTGACGCGCCAGTTTAACATCACGGTATTTGCCCTGACGGAAGAGCGCTACTTCACGCGCTTTCTTCTCGTTGGATACCATGGTGAATTCATCACCGGCATTCGGCGTACCATCCAGACCCTGAATCTCTACTGGGATTGCAGGACCCGCTGCTTCAATTGGTTTACCGTTTTCATCCAGCATTGCACGTACACGTCCGTAGTGCAGACCAGCCAGTACGATATCGCCTTTACGCAGAGTACCGTTCTGTACCAGTACTGTCGCAACCGGACCACGACCTTTATCCAGACGGGATTCAACTACCACACCCTGTGCTGGTGCGTTTGGTACCGCTTCCAGCTCAAGGATTTCTGACTGCAGCAGAACCGCATCCAGAAGTTCATCAATGCCCTGACCTGTTTTAGCTGAAACGCTTACAAACTGGTTTTCGCCACCCCATTCTTCCGGGATAACTTCCAATGCTGCCAGTTCGTTTTTAACACGATCCGGATCAGCCTGTTCTTTATCGATCTTGTTGACTGCAACAACCAGAGGTACGCCCGCTGCTTTCGCATGCTTAACCGCTTCCTCTGTCTGAGGCATTACACCATCATCTGCTGCAACAACCAGAATTACGATATCCGTTACGGAAGCACCACGTGCACGCATCGCTGTAAAGGCTGCGTGTCCCGGTGTATCCAGGAAGGTAACCATGCCGTTATCAGTATCTACGTGATAAGCACCAATATGCTGGGTGATACCACCTGATTCGCCAGACGCTACGCGTGAAGAACGAATGTAGTCCAGCAAAGATGTTTTACCGTGGTCAACGTGACCCATTACGGTAACAACCGGAGCACGGCTTTCCTGCTCACCCTGCTGCGACTGGATGCTTTCCAGCAACGCTTCTTCTACCGCGTTTTCCTGCATTTGCTTAGGTGTGTGACCCATCTCTTCAACAACCAGAGTTGCTGTATCCTGATCGATCACTTGGTTAATGGTCGCCATAGCGCCCATACCAAACATAACCTTGATCACTTCCGCAGCTTTGACGTTCATCTTCTTCGCCAGCTCAGCTACAGTGATACTTTCTGGAATGTTTACTTCCAGTACCTGCAGAGTGGTTGGCTCTTTAAAGCCATGCTCATTAGGTTTATTGGAGACAGGTCTACCGTTTTTACCACGGTTACGGCTGATCTTACCGCCACGACGGTCCTGACCGCGATTGCCACTTTTATTCTTGCCCTTACCGCCACGACGGTTATCGGCATTGCCTGCAGGCTCTTTCTTCTTCGCCTGCTCCTGAGCTTTAAAGCGCGCTTCAGCCTCTTTTTCTTTCTTCAGACGGCGAGCTTCTTCTTCCTCTTCACGCTTAATCCGCGCAGCTTCTTCAGCTTCTTTTTCGCGATTAACCGCTGCTGCGGCTTCTTGTTCACGACTAGCGGCTTCTTCAGCTTCTTTAGCTTTCGCTTGTTCCGCTTCTTTCGCTGCCAGCTCCTCAGCTTCACGCTTCAGACGCTCTTCTTCTAAACGAGCTTCTTCAGATTTCTGCGCTTCCAGAGCTGTTGCTTCAGCCTGTTCGGAATCATCCATCTCTGAACGCTTCACGTAAGTACGCTTCTTACGTACCTCTACGTTTACGGTTTTTTTCTTGCCGGATGCGCCCGCTACTTTCAAAGTAGAAGTAGTTTTACGCTTAAGAGTGATCTTTTTAGGTTCACTCTCTGACGCATCTTCACCGTGGCTGCGCTTCAGGTGGTTTAATAATGTTTGTCGCTCAGTTTCTGAAACCTCTGCGGTCTCATTCTTACCCGAAATGCCTGCTTCCTTCATCTGCTCTTGCAAACGCTGAACGGAAACACCAACCATTTCGGCAAGCTGCTTAACTGTTACTTCTGCCATTAGGAGGCTCCTCTTCCGTTAACCTTTACTCTTCAGCAAACCATGGTGCACGTGCAGTCATGATAAGTTCTGCGGCTTTTTCTTCATTCATGTCTTCGATATCCAGGAGATCATCGACAGATTGCTCGGCCAGATCTTCCATTGTGATAATGCCATGTGCTGCCATCTGGAATGCCAGGTGTTTATCCATGCCATCCATATTCAACAGATCATCTGCTGGTTCTGCGTTATCGAGCTTTTCTTCACTTGCGATTGCAAGGTTCAACAATGCATCTTTCGCACGCTTACGCAGCTCTTCAACGATATCTTCGTCGAAACCGTCAATTTCCAGCATCTCATCAACAGGTACATAGGCGACTTCTTCCAGAGTTGTGAAACCTTCATCTACCAATACTTCAGCAACATCTTCGTCTACGTCCAGATGATTGATGAAGACATCAATAACTGAACCTACTTCTGACTGATGCTTTTCTTTTGCATCGTCTTCAGTCATTACGTTCAGTTCCCAACCTGTAAGCTCGGATGCCAAACGCACATTTTGACCGTTTCGACCAATCGCCATTGCCAGGTTATCTTCAGCAACAGCAACGTCCATGGAATGAGTTTCTTCATCCAGAACAATCGAAGCTACTTCCGCAGGAGCCATCGCATTGATTACCAACTGCGCAGGGTTATCATCCCAAAGAACGATATCTACACGTTCACCGCTAAGCTCATTGGAAACAGCTTGAACACGTGCACCACGCATACCGACACAAGCACCGACTGGATCGATACGACCGTCATTCGTTTTCACTGCAATTTTTGCACGTGAACCACAATCACGAGACGCCGCACGGATATCAATCACCTCTTCGGAGATTTCCGGCACTTCGATACGGAATAATTCGATCAGCATTTCGTTACAAGAACGACTCATGACCAACTGTGGACCACGACCTTCTGAGCGAACTTCCAGCAGTACTGCACGTACACGGTCACCCATGCGGAATGCTTCGCGCTGGATCAACTGGTCACGTGGCAGCAATGCTTCAGCATTGTTACCCAGATCTACAATAATATTATCGCGTGTAACTTTTTTGACACTGCCCGAAATCAATTCACCTTGACGATCACGGTACTGTTCAACAACTTTCGCACGCTCAGCTTCACGAACTTTCTGTACGATTACCTGTTTAGCCGTTTGCGCTGCAATACGACCAAACTTAACCGATTCAACTTCTTCTTCGTGAATATCACCTGGCTGAAGAGCAGTATCGATCTCTTCTGCTTCTTCCATTGTCAGCTCAGTACCCAGTGCAGGCACTTCTTCATTGCTAACAACCAACCAACGACGATATGTTTCGTAGTCGCCCGATGTACGATCAATTACTACCCTGATATCCGCTTCTTCGTCATAACGTTTCTTCGTTGCGGTCGCCAGTGCAACTTCAATCGCCTCGAAAATGACTTCTTTCGGAACATCTTTCTCATTGGAAACTGCTTCCGCAACCAAAAGAATTTCTTTATTCATGCTTGCCTCACCTAGACCTCAAATCCACGTTTAGAACTGCGGGATAATGTTCGCCCGATCGATATAATCAATCGGCAGCATATATTCTTCGTTATCAACAACTACTAATACTTCATCGCCTTCAACACCATTAAGAACACCTTTGAATTTACGACGGCCCTCAAATGCAACACGCAATCGCACCTGAATTTGGGAACCGGCATAAGCTTCAAACTGCTCTAAGGTAAATAAAGGACGTTCCATACCCGGGGAAGAAACTTCCAGTGTGTAGTTGCCAGCTATTGGATCTTCTACATCCATAATGCCACTGACCTGATGACTTACAGCTGCGCAGTCATCTACTGAAATACCATTCTCAGAATCAATGTACACTCGTAACGTGCTGTGTTTTCCCTGTGAGAGAAACTCAATTCCCCAGAGCTCAAACCCCAATGCATCGACTGAAGGTTGAATTAACTCCTGCAAAAGTTTCATTTTCGCTGACACGAATAGTTCACCTGTACTAACACATTGATATAAAACCACTTTCTATTTAGTAACGGTCTTAAATCACAAATTTTAAAAACAAAAAATGGGTCCTATGACCCATTCCAGCAATACAGCATTTTTACTTGCTGCACTTCATCTACGAAAAAGCCCCTTAATAGGGGCCTTACGTATATAAGGTTGGTAGCGGGGGCCAGATTTGAACTGACGACCTTCGGGTTATGAGCCCGACGAGCTACCAGGCTGCTCCACCCCGCATCAATCTCTCTGAGCTGCCTCTACAGGCTTTCGAAGGTCGAGACACTCCCTTCGGCTCTTTCAGTTTGGGAGCCCGTCTAACTATAAGGCTCGTCCATCCCGCATCAATCTCTCTGAGCTACCTTTACAGGCTTTCGAAGGTCAAGATACTCCTTCGGCTCATACAGTTTGAATTACCTGATAACAGGGCAATTCAACCAGTGTAAAAACTGGTGCAAATTGTATATGCAACAGCCTATTTTAGCAAGAATAATGGTGCCCAAGGCCGGACTTGAACCGGCACGGCCTGACGGCCACTACCCCCTCAAGATAGCGTGTCTACCAATTCCACCACTTGGGCAACAACTTTTAAGAAGATCAGTTAGCTTGAGGGATATCTGACTCAGCAGGTGCTGCCGACTTCTCTTCTTCCAGCGCAGGCAATTGCGCCTCTTCAACAACTTTAACTTCTTCAGCCTTGCTCTCAATCAGCGCAGCAGAAGGAATGCCAGCATCGCCAACACTCTCAGCTTTATTCTTAGCATAGATTGCCAAAACAAAGCTGGTTGCAAAGATACCAGCAGCTACAACAGCGGTCATACGAGAAAGGAAGTTTCCGCTACCTGTACTACCAAAAACTGTCTGAGAAGCACCCGCACCAAAAGAAGCACCAGCCTCAGCACCTTTACCCTGCTGCAACAAAATCAGCCCGATAATAGCTGCCGCCAGAAGTACATGTACAATTAGAATTACTGTTTCCATTTCAGAACCGTCTATTATGCACCTGCCGCCTGGCAGATCGCAGTAAAATCATTAGCTTTCAGCGATGCCCCACCTACGAGGCCACCGTCAACATCTTCGTTAGCAAACAGCTCTGCTGCATTCCCAGCATTAACGCTGCCACCGTATAAAATACGTAGCTTAGCTGCAGTATCTGCATTAAATTCAGCCACCATGGCACGGATCGCAGCATGTACGTCCTGCGCCTGTTCGGGCGTTGCAGTTTTACCTGTACCTATTGCCCAAACCGGCTCATAGGCAACTACAGCATTTGCAAATTTTTCTATTCCTGCCGCTTTAATCACTGTCTTGAGCTGGCGACCAACAACTTCCAGAGTCTGGTCGGACTCACGCTCTTCCAGTGTTTCACCTACGCAGAGGATAGGCTTTAAACCTGCCTTTTCGGTTGCAATAAACTTTTCAGCAACCAGTTCATCTGTCTCAGCGTATAGACTGCGACGTTCTGAGTGACCAAGAATCACATATTCACAGTCCAGATCATCCAGCATAAGCAGGGATATTTCACCAGTGAATGCGCCATTATCATTCTGACTTACATTCTGCGCGCCCAGCTTAATCACTGAACCTGCAAGTGCCTGCTTAACCTGAGAGAGATAAACAAATGGAGGACATACAAGAACTTCAGCATCAGATGATTTAGTAGAGTCTTTCAGGCCTTTTATCAGTTCACTGATAAAAGCCGAATCTCCGTTCATCTTCCAGTTTCCGGCAACTAAAGCAGTCCGCATTGGCACCCCCATTAAAAGAGGCGCAAATATTAACTGGCTTGTACTGAAGTTTCAAGCGAGTTCAGTGCTTTTTCAACATCTACAGCAAGCTCTTTACACAGCGAATCAACTTCACTTTCATCTTCGCCTTCAATCATTACACGCACGACTGGCTCAGTACCTGATGGACGCAGCAAAACCCGGCCCCTGCTACCTAACTTATCTTCGGTAGTAGCTACTGCATTTTCGATCTCTTCCACTCCGGAGATATCTACTTTTTTCTCCAACCGGACATTGATCATTGTCTGCGGTAGCTTTTTCATACCAGCACGCAGCTCCTTCAGACTCTTCCCTGATTCGACCATGGCTTTAAGGACCTGTATAGCTGCGACTGTGCCATCTCCCGTTGTGGTCAGATGACGACAAACGATATGCCCAGAACTCTCTCCGCCCAACAGCCAATTATTCTTATACAGCTGTTCCATAACATAACGATCCCCGACATTAGCTCTAATAAATGGGATGTCTGCGCGATTAAAGGCCTGTTCCAAACCAAAATTAGACATCAGCGTACCGACAACTCCACCTTGGAAATTACCTTCACGCTGCATCTGAGAGGCAATAATGAATAGCAACTCGTCACCATCAACCTCTTCACCCTCGTGATCAACCATGATGACCCGGTCACCATCACCATCAAGAGCAATTCCAAGTTCCGCCTTTTCAGCTGTCACTAGAGTTTGAAGCTTTTGCGTTGCAGTAGCTCCACAATCTTCGTTGATATTTAAGCCATCCGGGGAAGACGCACTTTCAATAATTTCAGCGCCTAACTCCTCAAATACGGACGGAGCCACATGATAAGTAGCACCATTGGCGCAATCCAGGACCAGCTTTATGCCTTTCAGGCTAATTCCGCCCGCAGTCGCTTTACAAAACTCTATATAACGCCCAGGCGCATCAACTAAGCGCCGGGCTTTACCCAGCTCAGCCGAATCCACAGTTGTCATCGCAATATCCATCTGTGCTTCAATTGCCTGCTCAATCTCATCGGGAAGCTTAGTGCCATTAGCGGAGAAAAATTTGATGCCATTATCAAAGTATGGATTGTGTGACGCACTGATCACAATCCCTGCATCCGCTCTGAATGTCCGTGTTAAGTAGGCAATCGCTGGTGTCGGCATAGGACCAGTAAGAAGGACATCAACTCCGGCAGCTGACAAACCTGCCTCTAATGCAGATTCAAACATGTAACCTGAGATGCGCGTGTCTTTTCCGATCAGAATTTTACTGTGACCTTCACGAGCGAAGACTTTTCCTGCCGCCCACCCAAGCTTTAAAACAAAATCCGGCGTTACAGGAAACTGACCAACACGCCCACGAATACCATCTGTACCAAAATATCTTTTTGCCATCGCTCTTTAAACCCCTGCTGACTCAGCCATCATCGCCCGCGTCATTTTTACTACATCGACCGTTTCAGCCACATCGTGAACCCTTATTATCTCAGCTCCCTGCACTACAGCAAATGCTACTGTAGCCAAACTTCCCGCCAGGCGTTGATCCACCTCACGCTTAAGTACCGCACCAAGCATAGATTTACGGGAAGTACCTATTAACACCGGCATCCCCTTAGCGCGAAAATGAGCAATATTGTTCATGATGCGTAAATTATGCTCAACCGTTTTGCCAAACCCTATACCCGGATCAAGAATAATCTTATTGCGATCAATCCCTGAACCTTCACAAGCAGCGACTCGCTGTAACAAGAAATCGGTTACCTCTTCCAACACATCTTTATATTCTGGCTGGTCTTGCATTGTCGCCGGGCTTCCCTGCATATGCATAAGACATACAGGCAAATTCGTTTCGGCAGCAGCCTCTAATGCACCTTCACGCCCTAGCGCCCTGACATCATTAATTATTCCTGCCCCCAGGCGAGCTGATTCACGCATAACTTCAGGCGTGCTCGTATCTACAGACAATACAACGTCAAGCTCAGCATTCAGTTTTTCAACAACAGGAAGAACCCGATCCATCTCCTGCTGAACACTGACCGAAGCAGCACCCGGTCGGGTAGACTCACCGCCCACATCCAGAATAGAAGCCCCATCAGACACCATCTGGCTTGCGCGCTTAACAACCTTATCTAGCAGCAGAGACTCTGCTGAATATAAGTTCCCACCATCGGAAAATGAGTCTGGAGTAACATTAAGAATACCCATCACTTGGGTGAACGAGAGGTCTAGTTGCTTATGACCACATTGAAGGTTGTACATATAGGGAATCTAATCTTGCTTAACTAAAAAAGGCTGGCAAGAATGCCAGCCTTTATCAAATTTACCTAGTGGACATTATTGTCCGGTGAGTGAGGGACATCAGGATCAACCCCTTCATCACCATTATTATCTGCTCCAGTATCCAATGAAGACTTTTCTTTCTGATCAGCAGCATCCGCCTCTGCAGCAACTCCCTGATCATCATTTTTATCTTCATCATCAACCCAGCCTTCGGGTGCTGAAACTGGTTCACGCTTCATAAGCTGATCAATCTGCTGACTATCAATTGTTTCGTACTTCATCAGCGCCTGGCACATAGACTCAAGAATATCACGATTCTCGTCCAGAATTTTGGCAGCCTGACCGTAGCATTGATCAATAATCCTGCGGGTTTCAGCATCAATGCGACGCTGAGTTTCTTCCGCCAGAGGTTTAGCACCCTGACCATACCCACGATTGAATGGATCAGACTCTTCTTCATCATATAACAGCGGGCCCAGCTCATCACTTAAACCCCACTTCGACACCATATTACGGGCAAACGAAGTAGCGCGCTGAATATCATTGGATGCCCCAGTGGTTACACCCTCTTTGCCCAAAGTCATCTCTTCCGCAATACGGCCACCATATAGGGAGCAGATATTAGACAAAATAGACTGACGGCTATGGCTGTAACGATCCTCTTCAGGCAGAAACATAGTTACACCCAGAGCCCGGCCACGAGGAATAATAGAAACTTTATAAACAGGATCATGCTCAGGCATTAAACGGCCAACAATGGCATGCCCGGCTTCATGATAAGCAGTATTCAGACGTTCTTTCTCAGACATCACCATAGACTTACGCTCAGCGCCCATCATGATTTTGTCTTTAGCCTTTTCAAACTCATCCATACTAACGGTGCGCTTGTTCGCTCGAGCAGCGAACAATGCTGCCTCATTAACAAGGTTAGCCAGATCAGCACCAGAGAACCCCGGTGTGCCACGCGCAATCAGTTCAGGTTTAACATCATCACCCAATGGAACCTTACGCATGTGAACTTTAAGAATTTTCTCACGACCACGAATATCTGGCAGACCAACATGAACCTGACGGTCGAAACGACCAGGACGCAGCAATGCAGGGTCCAATACATCAGGACGGTTAGTTGCAGCAATAACGATAATACCTTCGTTACCTTCAAAACCATCCATCTCTACCAGCAACTGGTTCAATGTCTGCTCACGCTCATCGTTACCGCCACCCATACCAACACCACGGTGACGACCTACTGCATCAATCTCATCAATGAAGATAATACATGGCGCATTTTTCTTAGCCTGTTCAAACATATCACGGACACGGGAAGCACCCACACCCACGAACATCTCGACAAAGTCAGAACCTGAAATTGTAAAGAAAGGCACCTTAGCTTCACCGGCAATGGCTTTTGCCAGCAGTGTTTTACCCGTACCCGGGCTACCTGCCATCAGGACACCGCGCGGTATGTGACCGCCTAAACGCTGAAATTTGCCTGGATCACGTAGAAAGTCGACTAATTCACGGACATCTTCTTTAGCCTCTTCCACACCTGCAACGTCATCAAAGGTAGTTTTTATCTGATCTTCACCCATCATGCGCGCTTTGGATTTACCAAAGGACATTGGGCCGCCTTTTCCACCACCACCCTGCATCTGGCGCATAAAGAACATAAAGACAGCAATAATCACCAAAATCGGGAAAGAAGCTACCAGCAACTGAGTCCAGATACTCTGCTGCTCAGGCTGTTTACCTTCAATCACGACATCATGACTTAACAGATCGTCAACCAGCTTAGGGTCTTGCAGTGCCGGACGAACAGTCTCAAACATTTCACCGTTTGTTCTCTGCCCAACAATTGTGTATCCATCGATTACAACTTTACTGACTCGGTCCGCCTGAACTTCAGCGACGAAATCGGAATAACTCAACTGGTTCGTAGTCGAGTTACTATTGAAATTATTGAATACTGTCAGCAATACCGCTGCGATCACTAGCCAAAGCACCAGATTTTTCGCCATATCATTCAATGGAATACCCTCAATTTGCTGATTGTCTTAGCGACTTTTAGAAGAACGCTACACACTATACTATGGAGTCAATAATGACTACTAAAACTAGCCTTTAAAGCCCTTACCCAACAGATACACTTCTCTCGAACGTGCACGTGAAGATTCAGGCTTTCGCGTCACCACTTTGTTAAAGCTTGTACGCATATCTTTTATATATTGATCAAAACCTTCGCCCTGAAAAACCTTCGCAACAAAATTGCCACCGGGCTTCAAAACTTCACGGGCCATATCCAGTGCTAATTCGACCAGATACATCGCCGCAGGTTGATCTACTGCAGACATACCACTCATATTGGGGGCCATATCTGAAATTACAAGGTCTGCTGGCTCATCCCCTAATGCATTGAGGATTTTCTGCAGTACCTCCTCTTCTGTAAAATCCCCCTGAACAAACTCAACTCCCGCCATAGAATCCATAGGCAGAATATCAGAAGCAACAACTCTTCCGTGATCTCCTACCCGCTCTGCCGCTATCTGCGACCAGCCACCAGGAGCAGCACCAAGATCAACCACCGTCATTCCTGGCCGGAAAAGCTTATCTTTATCGTCCAGCGCAATCAGCTTAAAGCTCGCACGGGAGCGATAGCCCAATTCTTTGGATTTTTTTACATAGTGGTCGTCAAAATGCTCTTTCAACCATCGTTCACTGCTTGCTGATTTTGCCACGCTGAAAATATTCTCCTGATAAAAACCTAAGCTACTAAGACAGTCTCAACTCAGGTAAAATGCGAAATTGATCAACCACCCGGGGCTCTTTACTGTTTGGCCCTGCTGAACCTTTGAGGCGACGTATTTTAATATGAGCTTGAACTCTGAGCAAAAGAAGCACTACCGCACACTTGGCCACAAACTTAATCCTATTGTAACTGTAGCAGGAAAAGGCCTGACTGAAGCCATCCAGCTGGAAGTTGACCGCGCTCTGGAAGATCATGAACTCATTAAGGTTAAGTTTGCCGTAGGTGATCGAGAAGTCAAAAAAGCCCTGATCCGCGAGTTATGCGAAATTGTTGAAGCGCAACTGGTCCAGGAGATCGGCCACATTGCTTTGATTTATCGTAAATCACTGGAACCGAATCCAAAGCTGTCCAATCTGCTGCGTTAAGATATCCGACTGATAGCTGCAGGGGAGCACACCAGCCCCCCTTTTTATTATTCCCGCAACTCTGATTAACCACCCTATTCTTACCAGGGCTGCTGCACTTTATAACAACAGCCTATCTAAAAAACTTATATCTCCTTCATAAAAAACAAATAGATAAATTAAGACAGTTGATTAATAGTTACATTATAACATTTCATATAATTTAACTTTCTATCTACTGGATTTCATTATGAGCAACAAAAAGACCGCTCTCATTATCAGCGCACATTCTGCTGACTTTGTATGGCGCTGCGGCGGAGCCATTGCTCTGCATCAAAAACAAGGTTACGAAGTTACGATTGCCTGCCTGTCATATGGAGAAAGAGGCGAGTCTGCCAAATTATGGAAGCAGCCAAATATGACACTCGAGAAAGTAAAAACCGAGCGTCGCAAAGAAGCCGAAGCCGCTGCAACTGCCTTAAATGCCCATGACATTCAGTTTTTTGATTTTGGTGATTACCCTTTAGAGATAGATACCGACGGTAAATATCAAATTGTAGATCTGATTAGGGTTGTACAGCCCGATTTCATGATGAGCCACTCTAAGTGGGACCCATACAATACAGACCACATGTACGCCACTGAGATAGCCATTCAATGCAGAATGATTGCTCAGGCATGGGGGCACAAACCAGAAGAAAAAATCCTAGGTGCACCACAACTTTACCTTTTTGAACCTCATCAAAGTGAACAGATGGAATGGAAACCAGACCTTTTCTTAGATATTTCTGAGGTATGGGAAGAAAAGAAAAAAGCTATCAAAAGTATGCAAGGCCAGGAACACCTTTGGAAATTCTATGAAAACCTTGCCGAAAACAGAGCCAACCATTTCCGCCGGAATTCAGGCGGGCAAGCAGGTGGTAAAAGCTGCCTGCATGCAGAGGGCTTCCAATCCCTATACCCTCGCTGCGTAGAATCGCTCTAGGCGACTGCACAACAGCTCATACTGAAAAAACAAAAAAGGGTGCCTAAAGCACCCTTTTTATTCTCTTTAAATCGATCAGATATGAGCTACTTCATCAATTTCATATTCAGTCGCGCCACCAGGGGTCTGAATATTGACAATATCACCCTCTTCCTTACCCACTAAACCACGAGCAATTGGAGAGTTCACAGAGATTTTATTCACTTTAATGTCTGCCTCATCATCACCGACAATTTGATAAGTCTTAGACTCATCAGTCTCCAGATTGATGATTGTAACTGTAGTACCGAAGATAACTTTCCCAGAATGCGGGATCGTAGCTATATCGATAACCTGACAGTTCGAAAGCTTACCCTCAAGCTCTTGAATACGACCTTCAATAAAACCCTGCTGCTCACGCGCAGCATGGTATTCAGCATTTTCCTTCAGGTCTCCGTGCTCACGCGCTTCTGCTATATCCGCAATAACGCGAGGACGGTCAACAGTCTTCAGTTGGTCCAGCTCTTCTCGAAGAGCTTTTTCACCAACTGCAGTCATAGGTACTCGATTCACAATTAAGCTCCTAAATCCTGTACACGGCGAACTTCTTTCTCTTCACCGAATTGCAGAGCCATGGCAATTGCCTCAGCACCCGCAAGCGTAGTTGTGTAAGGAACTTTATGCTGCAAAGCACTGCGGCGAATGTCAGCAGAGTCCTCTATCGCTTTACGGCCTTCAGTCGTGTTAACAATATAAGCGATCTCATCGTTCTTAATCATATCAATGATATTCGGACGACCTTCCATCACCTTGTTAACCACCTCAACATCAACTCCACCCTCTTGCAGGAGTTTAGCTGTACCTTTGGTCGCAACAATCTTGAAGCCTTGTTCAATCAGATCGTTAGTAACCTTAAGAACCGCAGATTTGTCAGCTTCACGAACAGAAACAAACGCCTTACCAGATGCAGGCAGTTTTTCGCCAGCACCGATATGCGCCTTCATAAACGCCTCACCAAAGGTTGCACCTACACCCATTACTTCACCTGTAGACTTCATCTCTGGTGACAGGATTGGGTCAACGCCCTGGAACTTATTGAACGGGAAGACTGCTTCTTTAACGTTGAACAGCTTAGGTACAATCTCTTCTGTGAAACCCAGCTCTGACAGTTTCTTACCTGTCATGACCTGCGCGCCAATTTTAGCCAGAGACACACCGATACATTTAGATACAAACGGTACAGTACGTGATGCACGCGGGTTTACTTCGATAACGTAGATTTCACCATCCTGGTAAGCCAGCTGAGTATTCATCAAGCCAACAACACCCAGTTCAAGCGCCATCTTGCGTACCATCTCACGCATCTCGTTCTGAACATCGTCAGAAAGATTGTACGGTGGCAGTGAACATGCAGAGTCGCCGGAGTGCACACCCGCTTGCTCTATATGCTGCATGATCGCACCGATCACAACAGTTTCACCATCACATACCGCATCGATATCAACTTCGATCGCAGCATTCAGGAAGTGATCCAGAAGCACTGGCGCGTCGTTAGAAACCTGCACCGCAGTGTTCATGTATCGACGTAGCTCGTCTTCTTTGTAAACTATTTCCATTGCACGACCGCCCAATACATAGGAAGGACGCACAACCAGCGGATAACCCAGCTTATCAGCCTCAATAACAGCCTGCTCCAGAGAACGTACTGTTGCGTTTTCTGGCTGTTTCAAGCCGAGACGCTTCAGCATCTTCTGGAACAGTTCACGATCTTCCGCACGATCGATCGCTTCTGGTGATGTACCAATAATTGGAACACCCGCCTGCTCAAGAGCAACCGCCAGTTTCAGCGGAGTCTGACCACCATACTGAACAATAACGCCTTTAGGTTTTTCGACGTTAACGATTTCCAGTACATCTTCCAGTGTAATCGGTTCGAAGAACAGACGATCAGAAGTGTCGTAGTCGGTAGATACCGTTTCTGGGTTACAGTTCACCATGATGGTTTCAAAACCATCATCGCGCGCAGCCAACGCCGCATGTACACAGCAATAATCGAATTCGATACCCTGACCAATACGGTTAGGGCCCCCACCGATTACCATGATTTTGTCACGGTCAGATGGGTTAGCTTCACACTCTTCCTCATAAGATGAGTACATGTAAGCTGTATCAGATGCGAACTCAGCAGCGCAGGTATCTACACGTTTGTAGACAGGACGAACATCCAGATTATGGCGATGTTTGCGGAACTGCTTTTCAGAAACTCCCAGCAACATAGCCAGGCGCTCATCAGAGAAACCTTTACGTTTCAGGCGGAACACCGCATCTTTATCGAGATCAGACATGGCCATTTCAGACACACGCTGCTCATCTTTAATGATGTCTTCAACCTGAACCAGGAACCATGGATCAATACCACTGATCTCATATAGCTCTTCAACGCTCATACCCATGCGGAATGCATCGCCTAGGTACCAGATACGCTCGGCACCCGGCTCTTTCATTTCACGAATGATCGTTGAACGCGCTTCTTCGCTTTCAATATCGACAACTGAATCAAAACCTGTCGCACCGACTTCCAGTCCACGAAGAGCTTTCTGAAGAGACTCCTGCTGAGTACGGCCAATCGCCATAACCTCACCTACAGACTTCATCTGAGTGGTCAGGCGATCATTTGCCTGCGGGAATTTCTCGAAAGTGAAGCGAGGAATCTTAGTAACAACGTAGTCGATCGAAGGTTCAAACGACGCAGGAGTTGCACCACCCGTAATATCGTTCTGCAATTCATCCAGCGTGTAGCCAATTGCCAGCTTTGCTGCAACTTTTGCAATTGGGAAACCAGTCGCTTTAGAAGCCAGCGCAGAAGAACGGGATACACGTGGGTTCATCTCGATAACGACCATACGGCCATCTTCTGGATTCACACCAAACTGTACGTTGGAGCCACCTGTTTCAACACCAATTTCACGCAGAACTGCCAGCGAGGCGTTACGCATGATCTGGTATTCTTTATCGGTCAACGTCTGTGCAGGAGCTACGGTGATGGAATCACCTGTATGCACACCCATCGCATCGAAGTTCTCGATGGCACAAACAATGATGCAGTTGTCGTTTTTATCACGAACAACTTCCATCTCATATTCTTTCCAACCAATCAGAGATTCGTCAATCAACAACTCATTGGTAGGCGACAAGTCCAGACCACGTTCACAGATTTCCATGAACTCTTCTTTGTTGTAAGCAATACCACCACCGGTACCACCCATAGTGAAGGATGGTCGGATAATGCATGGGAAGCCTAACTGAGCCTGAACCTGCAGTGCTTCTTCCATACTGTGAGCAATAGAAGCACGAGGGCACTCAAGGCCGATCGATTTCATCGCTTTATCAAAACGATCACGATCTTCCGCTTTGTCGATTGTGTCAGCGTTGGCACCAATCATTTCAACGCCGAATTTATCCAGAACACCTTCACGTTCCAGATCCAGAGCACAGTTCAGAGCCGTCTGACCACCCATTGTAGGCAGCAGTGCATCCGGGCGCTCTTTATCAATAATTTTTTCAACAGTTTTCCAGTTGATCGGCTCGATGTAAGTCGAATCCGCCATTGCTGGATCTGTCATGATGGTTGCCGGGTTGGAGTTCACCAGAATTACACGGTAACCCTCTTCGCGCAGAGCTTTACATGCCTGAGCACCAGAATAATCAAATTCACATGCCTGCCCGATAACAATCGGGCCAGCACCCAGGATCAAAATACTTTGTATGTCCGTACGTTTTGGCATCAGTAATAAACCAGTCGTATCAGTTAGTAACTGCGACAGATGGGGAATTCACATCTGTCGTTGTATCGTTTCCTGCCCAATCGGGCAGAGATCAAGCCTTAGCTGCTTTCATGTCCGCTATGAAGCGGTCAAACAGTGGTGCCACATCATGCGGTCCCGGGCTTGCTTCAGGATGTCCCTGGAAGCTAAATGCAGCTCGATCAGTACGTTCAATACCCTGCAAAGAGCCATCGAACAGTGATTTATGAGTTGCACGCACATTCTCAGGCAGCGCATCTTCATCAACCGCAAAACCATGGTTCTGAGAGGTAATCATTACCTGCTTGCCTTCCAGATCCTGAACCGGGTGGTTCGCACCATGATGACCAAATTTCATCTTCACGGTTTGCGCACCGGATGCCAGAGCCAGCAATTGATGACCCAGACAGATACCAAACACAGGCAGGTCTGTTTTGCAGATCTCTTCAATCGCTGCAATAGCATAATCACATGGTTCCGGATCTCCAGGACCATTTGACAAGAAGATACCATCTGGATTCATTGCCAGAACTTCTGCCGCAGGCGTTTTAGCAGGAACAACCGTCAGGCGACATCCACGCTCAACCAGCATCCGCAGAATATTTCTCTTCACGCCATAATCGTATGCCACAACATGGAATTCCTGGTCAGCCGGTGTCAGATCTTTATGACCAACTCCCAACTCCCAGGTTGTAGAATTCCACTCGTAGGTTTCTTCTGTTGTTACGACCTGCGCCAGATCCATACCCTTCAAACCAGGGAATGCTTTAGCTTCCGCCAATGCTTTCTCTTCATCAATTTCGCCGGCCATGATGCAGCCATTGAGAGAGCCCTTTTCACGAAGGATACGTGTCAGACGGCGCGTATCAATATCCGCAATACCTACGATGTTGTTATCCTTAAGATAATCATCAAGGTTCTTTTCATTACGGAAGTTGCTCGCAACCAAAGGCAGATCACGAATAACCAGACCAGCAACCCAAGTACGAGAAGATTCCTCATCTTCCGTATTGGTCCCTGTATTACCAATGTGTGGATAAGTCAGAGTAACAACCTGCTGGCAGTAAGACGGATCAGTAAGAATCTCCTGATAACCCGTCATTGAGGTATTAAACACAACCTCGCCGCTAGACAGACCGTCAGCGCCAATGGCTAAGCCCTTGAAAATACTACCGTCTTCAAGAGCAAGAATGGCTGGTCTCGCCAATTGAACCTCCCCGCGATATAAGCGCGACTACAGAATATAGATACGATACGTGCAAAAAAGCGAGGTCAAACCAGAAGTTAACCTCGCTTTTTTGTTTATGAAACCTGTCTCTGGATTTGCTCCAGATAAACCGGCGGTATTTTATGCCAACAGAGGCTTTCTGTCCATTATGCAAACGCAAAAATAAATTATATACACCATTACGTTAACCTTCCTGTCACATATCTGTAGTAAAAATCCACAAGGGTATTAATTCACCACCTTTTAGAACCTCCAGACTAAGGTACAACATGAAAATTTCATCCATCACTCGCTTAGCAAGCCTACTATTGGTTTTTATTGTATTTATGCTGGCTGCTGCAATTTTCTGGTCATTGGAACGACTGGATGGTGCCTTCGAGATAAAGGACAAATACCACAGTTATGAAAAAGAGCTGTACTCGACACTTGAAAAACCAGTCACGCGTTATTTAATGACAGGCGATGCAACCATACTAACTCTGATTGAAAAGAATATTGAATTTCTCAAAGAATCCAGCCTGACCAAACTACCATCCGAAATTCAAACAGAGGTTACTAACAAACTAGAACAACTGAAAACTCAGGCGTTACCAGAGCTAAGGTCAGCAGGCAAACTGGCACAACCTGAAGTACTTCTGATTCAAAATGAACGCGAATTAAATGACGCTGTATCTTCTGTACAAAGCTACGCAAAGAAGGCTGATGCCAATCAAAGCTTTCTCCAGCAACAATACATAAACCTCCTGATTGATATCCAAAACAACATGGTGTCTCTGGCTCACAATCGTCAGAGCTATTTCCAGAAAGGCAGCCAAAACAACTATGAGCAAATAAACTTTCATATTGAGGCTCTCAAGCTGCTGTCTTCTGAACTTTCTAAACTACCCCGTTTAGGCATCTATAAAGAGAGCACGGAGGAAGATGACCTAAGCGCACTATTAGGCTTAGAGTCTGATGAAGAAACTGAGCAGGAAGAAATAGGCGAAGAACCGATCAGTACAATCAACTCTCTGATCAACCGCTACCCAAAGGAACTGGATAACGCAAAAAAATTCAGCACGTTAAAAAAAGAAGCCTCATCTAAAGCACAAACAGACGTTAATGCGCTTAATGAACAAATTTCTGAAATCGAAACAATTATCAGAAAACAGTACGACCAGATTCATGTGACTGTTTACTATCTGATGGCGATCTGTGTTGTTCTGATAATAGCCACGGGTGTCTCAATGAATTATCTACTTAAAAAGCTAGGGGATATTCTGATTGCGAAAACCGCCTATATTGATGAATTATCCCATGGCAAATTCAGCAGCAACATCTCCGTTAACTCGCGGCTAAAAGAGGTCCAGACACTTAAACAATCGATAGAGAGACTACAAACCTTCTTCAACCAGCTGCTATCTGATATTCGATCAGAAACCAATAACCTTAAAAACCTTCAGGCAAGCTCCAGTCAGGAAGCGGATAAGCTCGAAGGAACGGTTTATCAGCAGCAATCTGCAACAGAAAGCGCAGTTGTTCAGATTACACAACTGAACAGCTCCTTCACCGAAGTAGCGAGTCGGGCAAGTGACACAAGCACAGCTACTCAGGAAGCATCAAAACTTGCAAATACCGGCTATGAAAAAATTAAAGAAACCGGCGAATATATAGATAGGTTGAATACAGAAATATCTGCGACCTCTGTTTCATTAAGCGCACTGCAAGAAGACTCACTGGCCATCCAGAATGTTCTTGGAATTATTCAAGGCTTTGCTGAACAGACTAACCTTCTTGCACTTAATGCCGCAATTGAAGCAGCGCGAGCTGGAGAAACAGGGCGCGGCTTTGCCGTAGTAGCCGATGAAGTTCGTAACCTGGCAGCCAACACAGCTAAATCCGCAGATGAGATTCAAGCTATAATCACCAGACTGACAAAGACCACAGAACAGACTGTCTCTAAGATGAGCATTCAGCAAAAAGCCGCACAAGAGACTGTAGATCTGGCGAAAGAAGCTCAGAATGCAATTACAGTGATTCGAAACTCAATCTCTGAGATCAATGATATGAGCCTTTTGATTGCCTCCTCCACTGAGGAACAAACCTCCGTAACCTCAGAGATTGCAAATACGATCGAGTCAACCAACAACCTATCTCAGAACACCCGAAGTGCTGCAGAAACCAATAAATTGCAGGCAGAACAACTATCGCATGCCAGTGAAAAACTAACCAATCTGATAGCTAAACTTAGCTAAGCTAAATATCGCAAATAAAAAACCGGCCTTAAGCCGGTTTTTTATTTATTGAATTCCTGCCAAGACTCCAATCCTTTCTGCAACGCCTTCTGCATATAGCCTTCTTCTAACAGCTCATGAACAATCAGAGCCAACTGACCTCTGAGCTGCGGAGTATTACATTCAGACAGATGTGAAATTGTCAGAAAAAGCCCCTCAGTACTGAGAGGTGACGCCACTACACTAAGATCTCCAAAACCCATTACATTTGCGTAGGCCTTGCCAGGATTTTTCTCGTACAGAGCATAATCTGCACGCCCTCTATCCAACATTTTAAATGTCTGAGCTAGAGAAGAAACATACATAATGTTCAACTCAGTTTTCGAGTATTCATCAAATGCCTGACCAAAACTGTTGTTGATCACCGTGACACCCAGATAGGGTTTAAGATCTTCTTTTTTTCCTATCTTAAGACCGCTATTTTGCTTAAACCAGATCACACTTTCGGTTTCAAGAAAGGCCGGATGGACATAATCCATATATTGCACACGAGGAATGGTAAAAAAAGCCCCCGCCATAAGATCAATTCGACCTGTTTTAAGCATATCCTGCGCTCTTGCCCAAGAACCTACATCCTGTAACTCAATTTCAATACCTAAACGCTTTGAAATTTCATCGAATATTATTCGATTCGCTCCCAACAGTTCTTTGGAACCATTACCCTTTCGCCACAAATAAGGAGGATATTCAGAGTTGCCCGTCGCGGTCAGTTTATCGCAGTGATAATCAGCGAAAGCCAATGGACCCGAGCAAACAAACAACAATGCAATGAATGAGAAAATAAGGCGCTTAAACTTCATAACTAGCACTTTTTACAGATATACGAATATCACAAATGTAATGGGCACCAGAGAAATTTACAAATACTAATAAAAGAAAAAATTTCCTCCAGAACGAAAAAACCCCAACCGCATATGCAGTTGGGGTTCTTCGTAGTTAAATGCTTGGCGATGACCTACTCTCACATGGGGACAC